>OZ252237.1:0-1724560 GCA_965249525.1 bacterium
ATCACAGTACCTTCGCTTTGGGGCTGAAAGGTGTTCATGATGCGAATGGGGATGCCCGCAGCGGTGACGCGTTCCATGGTGAAGGGATGCAGGACTTGAGAACCGAAGTAGGTCAATTCAGCTGCTTCGGCTGGGGAAATTCTTCGCAACGGCCGTGCAGTCGGCACAAAACGGGGATCTGCAGTATAGACACCATCCACTTCTTTCCATATTTGCAACTCGCAAGCCTGCTGTTTTCCTAATCCTGCAGCTATCAACGCAGCAGTAAAATCTGAATAACCACGACCTACCGATCTCATCAGCCCACCTGGAATCAGACCAAAAAAGCCAGTGGCCACTGTTAAAGACCCCTGCTTGCCTGTACACAATTGTGCCAGCTGACCCTGAACGGATTTAAAATACCCTGGCCTTAATTCACCCTTAGCTTCACCCAAGGCGAGGCTAAGGTCTACCATTTGTGGATGCAGGCCTTGCCGGCGCAACTGGCTGGTCAAGAAGCGGGCACTGAGACGTTCTCCGCTGGATACCAACAAATCTTGCGCACGGGGAGTAGATTCACCCAACACTTGCATCGCCCCCAACAGCTGGTGTGCGCGTTCCATTTCTGATTGCAACATTTTCTCAACCGCTTGGCTTTCTTCATCTGCTTGGGTAAAATCTTGCAATATCTGCCGATGAAAACTTGCTAGAACCCTAAGCGGCTCATCAAACGACTTTCCTGTTGATGCCAAGTTTAAAGCAGTCAACAGCTGGCTGGTAGATCCCTGCTCCTTGGTGGAACCACTGAGCGCAGATGCCACCACCACCACTTTTTTTACCTGCTTGTGGGCACGGGCGATAATCTCCCCTACATTTTGCAAGCGCTCTGCACTTCCCAAGCTGGTACCCCCGAATTTCATTACCAACCAAGCTCCTGAAACAGCCGAAGTAGCAATTGTATGCTCGGCAAATAACTGGGACGGAGATGGGCCAGGGGTCATAATCATCCTTGTATTGCTGTAGGTGATGATACGCTGGAGTGCTGGCCGGTAGCTCGCAACAACCAAGCAGCATGAAGCTGGTTGCGAGTCACAGCATCCAGTGGCGGAGGACCTTGAGGAAAAGACTGACGCATATGATAGGCGGTCACAGCCACTGAAACAGACAAATTATAGCTGGTCACAAATCCGTACATGGGTATCCAAAAACATCCCTCAGCTAATTCGCGGGCAGTGGAAGAGATTCCTTTATGTTCATTGCCAAACACCAATGCCAGCGGACGGGAAATATCCAGCTGCGGCAAGGGAATGGATTCAGTGGAAGAAGTAACGCCAACCAACAACTGATAGCCACGTTTTTTCAAATACGCAGCTGCACTAATCATATCACGCCACCAATACAAGCTCAGCCACCGATCCGCTCCTTGGGTAATACCGCTAGTAGGCATTTTGGACGAATGTGAGCGCGAGCGGTTGGGTGTATCATCTAAGAGAGTAGCATCGGGAGGCAACTGTTCTACCCACAATCGTTCACCTGCCTGCACCATATGGGCTTCTTGGAATGAGCAGGCATCCAGCGAGCGCAACGCCGCACTCAAATTGTGAGGATCCACCATTTGTTCAAATACAAATACAACATGCACACTACGTTTAGCCAATACAGAGCGCAGACGTTCTGCCCGCTTTGGCAATAATCTTCCCTCCAAAGCCTGCACCCTCTCCTCCGCCTCTGTTGGCGAAGGAAGCTCTGGATGTTGGTGTAACAAACCAGCCGGCTTTTCCCTCTGATAACATTCTTGAATCTTTTGAGCTGTCATCTCCTGACCATTATCCTTTGATTTCAAAACCATCTTCCATTTATGCTGCGTTTTCCTTTTGTGCTTTATTCAAATCCTGCTGAATACTTCCCCAATCGGTGAACTGCGGCAGTATCTCCAGCTTCCGCATCAAACCCATTTCTGTTTCCTCTTGCAACAAATCCACCCGCTCCATTTTTGCCAACGGAAAACCCTTTAAGTATCCAGCCAAATGCTTACGAAATTCTAACAGAGATCTCCGTGCATCTGATTTGATATTTCGCAGCAACCAGTAATGCTTTTTCATCACCTCCACCCGCTCTTCCATACTAGGCTCCCTTCCAGATGGTGAAAAAACCCAGGGATTCCCTATTGCCGCTCGCCCAATCATAAAGCCATCCAAATTGCCCAGCCTGGCCATCCCTTCTCGCCATCCTTGAATATCACCGTTGCCTAGCACCGGTATCTTCACTTTTTGTTTCAATTGATAAATCGGCTGCCAGTCGGCACATCCTCTAAACCCCGCATCATAAGTGCGACCGTGGATAGTCAGCATAGATGCCCCTGCATCCACCAGCCCTCGCACAAAATCCACCAAACCTTCTGAGGAATTCCAACCCAGCCGCGTTTTCACAGACACCTTCAAATCTGTGGCCTGCGCCACTGCTTCTACAATTTCACAGGCCCTTTTTGGATGGCGCAGCAGTCCACTACCATGCTGAGAATGGACTATGCGGCGAGCCGGACAACCCATGTTGATATCTACTCCCGCTATTCCCGTATCCTCTAAAATCCTTGCTGCCTCTGCAAATGCCCGCGGTTGACCACCAAACAACTGTACAAAATATGGGTGTTCCTTAGGTGAAAACCACAAGCGTTCCCTTACCCACTGGCTGCGCAGGAAACCCTCCGCACTGGTAAACTCGCTGAATAGAATTACGTCCCGATATAACCCACGCACGATCTGGCGATAGGCTGTGTCCGTAATACCATCCATAGGGGCCAAGCATATCCATGGACGCGTACGTTCTTTCCAACCATCCAAGGATTTGTCCGGTTCCAATTGCTGCGAATAATAGTCCATTCATTACCTCCATTTTAGCCAGCATCGCACTTTGGAATATTGGCAGTAGAGAATACAGTCGACCATCTATTGATCTTCTCTACTAAAAATATATCCCAAAACACCGCAAAAATCTGTCTCATGGCTTTCTCATTCACCTTTACCAGTGGTTCTTGTCATGAAAGGAACTGCCGCGCTTTTCACTATTGTTTAAATCAAATCCAAGAGACAGGATGCATTTTTGCAAAAAAGTGTTGTTTGAAATAATTTGCTAGCATTGCAAAAAAGCTTGCAATAGGTGGGGTTGTAAGCAACCAAGAATTTTTGCACCGTGTTGGGTTAGGGAAGCGAAATGTGTGACAAAATTTGTTTGAGAAAATTGTAGAGGTAGTGGTTGTGCCAAGACGCCACAAACGCTGAAATATTTTTGAATGGTACCCAGCCAATTAAGCAATTGGGAGGATTGAAGATGACAGTTGAGTACAACAGCATCTGCATTTTTAAGTATTTGGCAGGCATTCTCAAGGGTCGTGCCATGAGGAAATTTCCCATGACAGCTGGGTTGAAACTCTAGCAGGATAGGAACTTGCAATTGCTCTATCAGCCAAGCAGTGGCTGGCAGATGAACAATTTCACTGATCCACACACAAGCAGGCTGTAGATCTGAGAGATAAACCGCTTGTTCGCTCCATGCGCGCTGGACGACTTGGCGTTGTTGTTGCCAGGCTATTGCGGGTGGCGCAGTCATACATGCAGCCACTAGCAGCGGCTTGCCTGCCTCACGTTGGGCCTGTAAAGCCAAGGCTATTCCAGCTGCGTTTAAACTTTCTGCCCTACTTGACCACCCACTGGCAGCCAACAGCCAACTGTTAGCCTGACGGGTGTTTGCTTGCAGCAATTGCGCCCCTGCAACCACCCAGGCCTGTTGCTGAACTAACACTTGTTGCGGACTGGATTCGTTGAGGCAAACAACAGGAATATCCAAACCTGGCACAGCCAGCTGTGTCTCTATAGATCCGGCTGCCAGTAAGGGAGCTGTTTTGTTAAACATCAACTCAACCAACAAGGAAATAAAAAGCATCTCAACAGACACTACCATGTCAGTCCCTCTTTATTTGACAGTCGGTCTACTACGCCTGTTTGATAGAACAGTATCAGGAAGTGAGCCAAGGCAAGGAATGGCTAAACAAACATCAACAAAACGAGGCAGAACATGAACAAATATAAATTTCTGGCTGCATCAATGGCAGCCTGGATACTGCTGATAGGAATGTTGATTGTACCAACCAAAGTAAGGGCACAATCTTATCGGGTGGGGATATTTCATCCACAGCCATTGCTCTGCCAACAGCAGCCACATACCCAACGGGATTTACGTATATTGCGGTTAGTCTATGGTTTGGAGGCCAGCGGATGGAACAGATCCCCCTGGTTTTATCAGCAGCAAAAAAACAACCAGCGGGTAGGTTTGCAGCTGCAGCCGAAAGCACTGTGGGGAAGTGAGCAGAATGATTGGAATGAATGGCGTGAGTTGCTGCTTCAACGCCTACCACAGGCGTCCATTTCCAGCGAATTGAATAAATCCGAAGTGGTGTGGCTCCCCTCTCAACCTCTGGAAGCGATGTTGACTATTAGTCGCCTTCAAGGCAGCGAATTGCTACCGTTCCCCGATATAAAACCGCAAGTGCAGCTAGCTTCAAACGCTGAGGCAGTCAGCCGTTGTCGTTGGTGGCCGTTAGGCGTAAGGATGGAGCACGCCCCACATCGGGTAAAGGGACAGCAAGAACAAGAAATATGGTGGTATCGGCTGTTTTTCCCTCGAACATCAGGAGAAATAGAACTGCGAGGCTACCGCCGTCTGCGAGATATGTGGCGTGACTATGTGAATGGCCGATTACAAGCCATTTTAGTTGAAGGAGAAGATGTAGCCTCCCTGTTAGAAATAGGTGCAGAACGCGAGCTATGGGGACAAGCAAGTGGAGGACAGCAATGGGTGCTACGCCCTTCAGAAAAAGAACAAAAAATCTCTTTTTCTACCCGCGAAGCCCTTGTTTTAGCCACTCCTAGAAAAGAAACTGCCAGTATTTCCAACACCAAACAGTTCGTACCTGCTACCCATTTTCTCCGCCCTTTGCTTACCACCCAGGAACATCAGCTTCTTCCCCCGCTTGCCGAAGATAGCCAACGTGCCCGTATTCAATGGTTTGAAGAGGGAACTTCTCGTCCCTCTTTGCTACGAATTGCCGTGGTTGCACATCCTTGGATGGAAAATACTGCCCGCCACATCGCACATAGTTGGCGACGAACCCTCAAACTTCGGGTGGTTGTGCTCACCGCATCTGTAAACAGTTTCAATAACATCATCCCCCGCACCGATTTCTTCCTGGACGTCCTTGATCTCAACGATGGCAGCCTGCAAGACCTTTGGGCGCAGCACCTGACAACTTCAGTGAATGATTTGAATGCTTGGGAAAAAAAACTGCGTGCAGAGTTCCCCTATATTCCACTACTTGAAAGCACCCACTACGCTTTTTGCAAACCCAGCCAGGGTACTTCCTGCCTACGCAATATCTGCCCAAGTTGCCGGCTGGTTCGTATCCGTCCTTAAAAACATTATCTTTAAAGACAGCTAAAAATATCCCTGCACTCTCCGTAAATCTCATTTGGCAAAGCAAGCTCTTTTGAAAAAGGGTTACCAAAAATAAAATTCTTACACAGTAGAACGAGCCGCCTTGCATTGTAACCTAAAATAGATGTTACAATAACGGAGGTGTTGGGTAGTAACTGAAAGAAAAATAAAGTCTTGATGTTGAACAAACAAAGAAACAAACGGGTGTATATTCAAACCTATGGCTGCCAAATGAACGTGTATGACTCGGACAAACTCTGGCAGCAGTTAGCCATACGAGGATATCAGCGTGCATTGCAGCCCCAACAGGCGGACCTGGTTTTGGTGAACACTTGTGCAATTAGAGAAAAGGCGGAACAAAAACTTTACAGTTTCTTAGGCCGCATGGCGCAGCTAAAGCAAAAACGGCCACAAATGAATATCGGAGTATGCGGTTGTGTAGCCCAACAACGAGGGGCAGATATTTTTCGGCGCGTACCACAAGTAGACATGGTATTTGGCACAGACACTGTTTTTCAGCTACCGCAGTTATTACAGCAGGCATTGAATGGTAAACGGGTGTTACAGAATAACTGGAAGCCATTGCCGCCAGGTCGTGTAGAGGATTTTATACCAGAGGTCATAGCCACCTCTTTACCCACAAGCAATACCGCTAGCTTAACCGGCCAGATTGCGATTACGAAAGGTTGCAACAATTTATGCACTTTCTGTGTGGTGCCATATACTCGCGGACGGGAGGTAAGCCGTCGTGCTGGCCAAATCCTGGCCGAAACACGTGCCCTGGTTGCAGCTGGTGTAAAGGAAATTACCCTGCTAGGACAAAATGTTAATTCCTACAGAGCAGAAGGGGTTTCTTTTGTACATTTGCTAAAAATGTTGAATAATATAAAAGACTTGGATAGAATTCGCTACATTTCTCCTCATCCTAAAGACTTTGATGCCGAGCTTGCTCAGGCTCATCGGGATCTGCCTGCTCTTTGTGAACATCTTCACCTGCCGCTTCAGTCTGGTTCTAACCGCATACTAAAAAGGATGCGCCGCCGCTACACCATTGAAACTTATTTAGAAAAAATTGAACTGGCCCGCCATCATGTTCCTCAGATAGCTATTTCCACTGATTTGATTGTCGGATTTCCAGGAGAAACTGAGGCAGATTTTCAACAGACTTTGAATATCGCAGGCCAACTGCGCTTCCATCACCTTTATGCCTTCAAATATTCCTCTCGTCCAGGAACTCCTGCTGCCGATATGTCTAATCAGTTGCCCGAGAAAATCAAACAAGAACGGCTTACTCACCTGTTGAAACTTCAGCAACAAATTGTACACCAACATTACCAAAAACTGATTGATACCTGCCAGCAGGTTCTGGTGGAAAGACACCATCCTCGTAGCAGCAGCACCCAACCATTGATGAGTGGCCGCACCCGCGGTAATATCCCGGTGATTCTACCAGGCCAGCATGCCTTAGGTGCCTTGTTAGATGTCTTCATCGCCAGTTTTCGCCAAAACTCCCTGGTAGCACACCCCCCTGCCCCTTTTTCTCCGCAGACTGCCGCATGAGCTTTGACGGATTCACCCAAATGCACATCCATCGTTTGGTGTTAGACCCTAACACCCGTGCACCGATTGTTATTTTGGAAGACCGCCAACGTGGCTGGCTGATGCCTATTTGGGTTGGACTGTTTGAAGCACACGCCATTGCCGTACGTATGGAAGGCATTGAATCTCCCCGTCCCATGACGCACGATTTGCTCTGTAATTTACTGCTGGATATGAAAGCACATGTAGAAAGAATAGAAGTAGTAGATCTGGTGGAGAGTACCTATTTGGCACGTATCTGTCTGCGTACCAACGGTAATGAACTTGCTGTAGATGCCCGTCCTAGTGACGCCATCGCTCTCGCCTTGCGCGCCAATTCCCCCATTTATGTAGCCGATTCCGTGCTGGAACGCTCTAAATTGGATATCAGTGAACTAGAAGAGGAAGAATCCGAAACCAAAGAAAAAGATTCTAAAATGTCTCAGGACGAACGTTGGGGACGTATTCTCGCGCGTTTCAATCCTCCAAAAGACCCAGAAAAAATGAATTGATACTGGTGAAGATAACCACCGTTAGCAATACGAAAAGACTGGCTGTTATTAAAGAGGCTCCCCCAGCTTGCACCATATCCAATGAATCCAAATAGGCAGCTGAACAACACCATAAAGCAAGCAGAGACAAGCTTACAATCTCAAAGGAACAGTTACTCGCTATTACACCTTCATGAGAGATGATGTCATGACAGGAAAAAACGCCGTCTATGCCCAATCTGGTGGTGTTACTGCTGTAATTAATGCCAGCGCCCACGGATGGTTAAAAGCTACACGTGCCAGCGGCGTGATAGCAAAAACTTTTGCAGCACTACAAGGTATCAACGGTGTCATCAATGACCAACTGGTTGAGCTTACCCAACTCAGCGATACTGATGTAAATGCCCTAGCTCACATGCCTGCAGCTGCCTTTGGTTCTTGCCGCCGTAAACTGCACGATATGGAAAAAGATGCTGCTACCTTTCAACGGGTGCTGGAGGTCTGTGCAGCCCACCAAATAGGTTACTTTTTCTACAACGGCGGCAATGATTCTATGGACACCGTGGATAAACTCAGTCGTTTTGCCAATAACCAAGGTTATCCCCTCCAAGTACTCGGCATCCCCAAAACCATAGATAATGACCTTCCCATTACCGATAACTCTCCCGGCTTCGGTTCGGTAGCAAAATACAACGCTATTTCCATGTTGGAAGCCAGCCGAGATACTGAATCCATGTGTGCGGATTCTACCAAAGTCTTTGTACTAGAAACAATGGGACGACATGCGGGCTGGATTGCTGCAGCTACTTCTCTTGCAAAATTTAGCGAAGTCGACGGTCCCCACCTTATCTTGCTGCCTGAAATTCCTTTTAACCCCGAGGTCTTTCTGGCTACCGTAGAAAGTATTGTCTCCCAGCATGGATTTTGTTCCTTGACCGCTTCAGAAGGAGTAAAGGACTCCAATGGGCACTTCCTATCAGAAGTAGGAGGCCAAGATGCTTTTGGCCATACTCAACTCGGTGGTGTGGGTACCTATATCCAACAGCTCATTAAAGACCAGCTCAAATTAAAAACCCACGGTGCCATCCTAGATTATTGCCAACGTTCGGCACGTCACGCAGCCTCCCAAGTAGATATCACCCAGGCCATTGCCTGCGGAGAACACGCTGTCCGCCTTGCCGAAGAAGGGTTGAGTGGTGTAATGAGCATCATCCAGCGTACCCAAAACAACCCCTACAGCTGGAAAATTTCTCACACCGAAGCCGCCAATATTGCTAACAAAGAAAAATTGCTCCCTTCATCCTTCATCCGATCCGACGGGATGCACACCACTCCCGCTTTTGGTGAATACTGTCTACCTCTTATCCAAGGGGAACAACCCCCCCCATATCAGCAGGGACTTCCTTACTATCCCCGATTCAACCTTGGTCGCATTCCTCCCGTTGCTTAACAAAACCCTTCATAGAGAAGGTCTGCTTTTCTAGTAGATTTATAGAACAGCAATATTACTAGGAAAAAACTAGTAACAAAAGTGCTGGAGCAAGATAGCAGCAGCGTTGGAGACATTAAGACAACCTGAACCATGGGTGGGAATGGTGCAAAGATAATCACAATGTTTTTGTACCAGTGCTCGAATTCCTTTACCTTCACTGCCAAAGACCAGAATCCAGTGGAATTGACCGTTTGTGGCTGGAATAGGGTGAATGGTGCTCGGGGACTTGCCTCCTTGCGCCACTGCAGCCACACTCCACCAGCCCCGCTGATGGGCTTGCCCGAGAAAACGAGCCAAATTAGTGGCCTCCCCAAGAGGTAGCCATTCCAAAGCCCCAGCGGACGCACGAATGGCAGCAAGGCTTAACGGAGCACTGTCTCGGCGAGGTAGAATCAGTCCTAGCGATCCAAATACTTCTGCAGAGCGAGCAATAGCACCCAAATTATGAGGATCTATCACCTGGTCCAATACTACCAATACCTTTACTGCCGGAACCTTGATCCCAGTAGAAGAATCTGGTTTACTAGTAACAAGTTTTTGATTTAGCAACAGTTCGGCAGCTTGTATAGGCAAAGGTCCGCAACGCAAGGCTACCCCTTGATGGTTGCTACATCCACAAAGGGAGTTCAATTGGCGAGCATTTACCAACTTCAGTGGCACTTTTGCCTTATCAGCCAATGTCTGCCAGCTGTTGTCGGGTAAAGCAACCCAAAGGCATTCCAACCTTCGCTTGCGCGCACACAAAGCGGCTTTTACCACATGATGACCAAAGAGCAACATCAGCGATGTTTCACGCTTGCAGAGTCTGGTAGAGCATATCTTTGGCCGGTAGTTGGTTCTCTAGCACTGCAGCCACACCAAGTAACAAAGGAGCTTTGATGTTTTGTAAGCGTACCAGCTGGGCTGCAGCTCGTACAGTGTAAAGACCTTCCACTGCCATGCCGATTTTTTCCAAGGCCTGCTGAGTAGACAACCCACTGCCCAATAAATGACCGAAACTCCAATTGCGACTATGGTTACTCACACAGGTAACCACTAAATCTCCCAGTCCTGCCAAACCGAAAAAGGTTTCTGTCTTGGCACCCATACTTTCCCCAAGTCGCATGATCTCACCCAGACCTACAGTGATGAGGGCTGCCTTAATATTGTCGCCGCCTACCAGAGCATCGGACATACCACAAGCAATCGCCACCACGTTCTTCAGTGCTCCACCCAGTTCTACACCAATCATATCTGTAGAAGAGTGCACAAAAAATTCCGAAGTTTGCATAATTTCACGCGCCTCATTTGCCAGCGAGAGTTCCTCAGCCGCCACCAATACCGAAGTGGGCAGCCTACGACTCACTTCCTCAGCATGACTGGGACCAATCAAGCTTACCAGGCGACCATTTGAAGTATCCCCCAAAGTTTCTCGTACAATCTGGTGCGGCAATTTTAAAGTTTGTTGCTCTATCCCCTTTGAACAACTGATAAACAACTGCCCACGATAATATGCTGCTGCAGTAGCACAAGCCTCACGCAACGCCCCACAAGGAGTAACCCCCAACACCACTTCTGCTTGCCCCATGCAATAGGATAGATCTTCTGAAACTGTTAAACTCTCAGGCAATTTCCCAGACAAGCGTGGGTGAACACGCTGCTTATTTAACAATCGCAATAATTCAGAGTCTATGTCCCACAACCAACCTAAATAGCCTTTACTCCCCAATAACATTGCCAAGGTTGTTCCCCAAGTTCCTGCTCCCAATACAGCAAATTGCATCGTTCACACTCCACATCAAATCTGCCCCAAACGCTACTATTACTTCAGTTGCTCACACCAGGCAAGATTTTTCTGGCAAAACACACTTCTTGCCATCCCACGGCAGGGTAAATTCCCCTCATCAGATTCAACCAACAGTGACAGATTTTGCCAGGTTGCGTGGCTTGTCTATACTGCGATCTAGTCTAAGGGCAGCGAAATAGGCCAGCAGCTGCCCCATGACCATTTGCAGCAACGGAGAAAGCAACGGGTGAATGGTGGGCAATGAGAGACTTTTGTGCAGCAACCGGGGAGCATCATTATCGTTTTGGTGATAAAATCCCATACAATAACCACGACGAGCGTGTACTTCTTCTAAAGCCGAAAAAGAAGCTGCATAATGCTTTTCGCCCGCTGGTGGCAATAGAAAGAAATTCAGCATGTGTTCATCTATCATAGCTAGGGCACCGTGCTTGAGGAAACCAGCAGGCATTCCTTCCACATGCAGGTAGGTGATTTCCTTCAGCTTCAAAGCGGTTTCCATTGCAGCTGGATGGTGTAATCCACGACCTAGCAGCAACCAATTGGCATAAGGAATGCCTTCTTCAGCCAGGGTACGAATGGCCCCAGAACGCTCATTGAGAACACGCCCCACCAATTCAGGAAAGGCCTTCATTTCCCTCAACAAGTACTGGGACTCTTTCTTGTCTAGCTTGCCGTTTTGCATCCCCACTGCGACAGCCAATCGCAGCAATATAAACACCTGCGCCAGGGCAGCTTTGGTAGAGACCACACATATTTCTGGTCCTGACCCTTGCAAGATTACCTGGTCAACGTCCATAGCGAGAGAAGAACCCATCATGTTGACAATAGCAGCGGTATGGGCAGTTGCTTTTTTGGCAGCAAGTACGGCCTGGCGGGTATCATGGGTCTCACCAGATTGAGAGATGCCCAGCACCATGTCTTGCTGCTGGGGTTCAACCAGGTAGAGAAATTCATCGGAGTTTATGGCGGTGGCAGATAGCCCCCCCAAGCGTGCAAATAGGTATTGGCCTAGCATAGCGACATAGTGTGTCGTGCCTACGCCAGTAAGAAAGACACGTTTGGCCTCAATGAGCCGCTGGGCCATTTGGGTTATTGCGTGAGGAGAAACAGCTAAAGCATTTTGTAAAGCCTCTGGCTGCTCAAAAATTTCTTTTAGCATGTAATGGGCATGACGACCTTTGTGGGTGGCTTTAACATCCCATTCAATATGGAAAGGAGCGCGATGTACTATTGCATCGGTTTGCAGACGGCGCAATTTCACCTGTTGAGGGGTGAGTACAGCATATTCACCGTCTTCCATCACCAGAACAGTACGGGTAAGGGGCATGAGCGCAGGAATGTCTGATGCCACACAGTGATTCTGTTTGCCCAACCCTAGCACTAGGGGTGCTCCTTGGCGGACACAGTAGAGGGTATGAGGGCTGTCTGATTGGATGAAGCAAAAAGCATAGTTACCTTGTAATTCCTGGCAGACATGCAACAAAGCTTGTGGCAACGGATGCTGTTGATGAATTGCAGCCAGTAGATTGACAATCACTTCGCTGTCGGTTTGAGAAACAAAGGAAATGTCCTGCTTTTCCAATTTGATGCGCAGTTCAGCATGGTTGTGGACAATGCCGTTGTGTACCAGGGCAAAATGACCGTCATGAGAAAGATGTGGATGAGCATTGGCCTGAGACACACCCCCATGAGTAGCCCAGCGGGTGTGAGCAATGCCCAAAGAACCGCACATGTCTTTAAGACGTTCGCGTTCAGCCACACTGGTGACATCACCGATCTGTTTGCGTACTTCCAATACTCCTTGATTGATGAGTGCCATGCCACAAGAGTCGTAGCCACGGTATTCCAGATGGCGCAAGGCTGCTAACAATGCAGCTGCGACGTCTGTTTCAGCGGTGATGCCAACAATACCGCACATGCTCAATCCTTGGCTTGAATTAAGGATTGCAGGGTGATCAAGTCCTTCACTCGCGAGCCGCTAACGATACAAGCACCTGGAGACAAGATATGACGCGCCCCAAGCCAAACATCATCTCCAATAAAAGCCCCCAATTTTTTCATGCCACTAGTGATGTCTCCTGTCGCTGTGCTTGCTACAATATCGCCACCCTCTGGGGTGGTATTCACAGTGGTCACTCCAGTACCCACGTGGGTGCGTTCACCAATTACGCTTTCTGCAATAAATGACAAACGCCCCACATTGACCTTTCCCAAGAGCACGGAATTTTTTAACTCGGATCCATAACCAACAACAGAGTTTTCACCAATAGCGGTATACTCCCGAATCAGGGTATTGTTACCAATGTAACAGCCTGCCCCCACCCAACAAGGTCCACACAACACACTTCCCTGTCGAATGTGTACCCTGGCAGCAATATGCACTGGGCCTTCCAAATGTACATTTCCTTCTAAGCGAGCACTTTCATGTACCACCGCCTGATGCCATTTGCGCATCAGCATGCGATTTGCTTCCAAGAGATGCCAAGGGCGGTATAATTCCATCCATTCTCCTTCCCACATAGTTCCATAGAGGCGACCTTGAGACACTAACTTGTTCAAGCAGGCCACCATATCGAGTTGACTCTCTTTCAGCAGGGAAAAGAACTGTGCTTCTAGCAAATAGAACCCAGCCAATACATGGTTGGCGCGTTCTTTGTCGTGGGGTTTTTCTTCAAAGCGCTGAATGCACATATCTTTGCCCATGTAGACTGTGCCAAATTCGCCTGAGGTTTTAGGCAATGCCAGTGCAGCCACCGAACTTCCTGACTCTGCATGCTTTGTCAACAAAGCAGAAAACGGATTGCCACTAGCCAGTACATCACCATAGGCCAAGAGAAAAGATTCTCCTTGTAAAGCTTTTTCTACTAGCTGCAAGGCTGCCCCAATACCTTTTGTATCGCTTTGCTGAAGATAACTTACCTGCATGCCAAAGCGGGCACCGCTTTCCAGCCATTGGCGAATTACCTCCTGCTGATGTCCTACCACCAACATCACTTCTGATACTCCCACTTCCTGCAACTGTAACAACGTTTGTTGCAACAGCGGGTGTCCAGCAGCATTCAGCATGCATTTAGGGCGAGCTGCTTCAAAAGGAAACAATCGGTCGCTGGCCTTGGCGGCCAAAATCACAGCTTTCATGACAAATCCTCGTTGTCAATCAATAGGGATTTCACAACGTTTTTCACCAGTTTTGCAACATGGTGTCTACCACCTGTTGTAAAGTTAAATTAGAGGTGTCTACCATCTGCGCATCGTGGCCAACACGTAGTGGTGCCAGCGCCCGCTGACGATCACTGGAATCACGTCGTTGTAACTCCGTGCGCACGGAATCTACATCACCATCAGAAGCTGCCTGTACCTGCAGTTGCTGCCAGCGTTGTTGAGCGCGCAGAACACGTTGGATTTCGCTAGCATGTAAAAAAAACTTATACCGTGCCTGCGGAAATACTTCTGTTCCAATATCCCGCCCCTCTATCACTACCCCCTTCTCTTTTGCCAAAGCCAACTGTTCTACCGCCTGATGTAATGCCCCGTTCACCTTTTTTCGCACCCACGGCAACCGACTCAAGGCCGCGCTGGCCTTGCTGACCGATTCCGCATACAAGCTGGCTCGGACCACTGCTCCATCTAAACAAATTTCGTTCTCCACAGTGAAATGCAACCCCATCTTTTCTAACACTGATAAAGTTCTCCCTTCTATCCAACCTGCCTGCAATGCCGCCCAACCCAATGCCCGATAACCCAAACCAGAAGATAGAAAACGATACCTTAACCGCTGCGCTAAAAATTTCGCGGTACTTGTCTTACCCACAGCTGCAGGGCCATCCACCGCCACTATCTCCAATGACGATGTTTCACATGAAACATCTTCACCCATTGCTACCTTTCAGCATAACTAACGACGTTGCTCCTATCTTATATACCAAGTAGATATGCGCTAGATAAGAGAGAATCGAAAAATCCTTTAGTTTAAGTATAATTAACAAGATATCGTGTTGTTTTATCTTTGTTATCAGAAATAAGAACAGATCAACTTATACCATAATAGGTATCCCAGTTTTGAAAAACAGCAATGGAAAAATTATACGATGCCATTTTCTGATGTTGTGTAACTTTTTGTAAAAACATTGCTTGCCGTAGTGCCTGTTAGGGACTGCTAAACAGTATTTCTGTAGAGCCAATTTTGCGACTTAAAGATAGGATATATCAATCGGGGATTCGCATTTTTTGATATGTGCATGGCTATTGTTTGTATCAAGCAGCTTTTGTTATCTTGATGAGGTTCAGCGGGAGTAGCTCAGTTGGCAGAGCATCAGCTTCCCAAGCTGAGGGTCGCGGGTTCGATCCCCGTCTCCCGCTTTGTATAGGTATCCGTTTTTTCTTGATGGTGCAAGAACCAGCATGATTCATATTGCAGTACTTTCCGCTAAGGGCGGTTCCGGTAAAACCACTCTTGCCATTGCCTTGGCTCACCAATACGCCCTTGCCAATCCCGATCGTGAAGTAGTCTTGATGGATGCCGACAATCAAGGAAACGTGGCCATTTCACTTAATTTGCAGACCCAGAATACCTTAGGAGGATTTTTATACGGTGCCGTGAACACCTTAGATTTGGTGCAATACAAACCTGCTGCCCCTTTTTATTTAGTGGAATCGGGAAGGTTGCACTTATACGAAGCAGAAAAACGTATGCATCATGAATCTGAACCGGAAAGCTGTCTCAAAAACCACATCTTGCCAGAACTGGACCCTGAAAGCTTGGTTATTTGGGACTTGCCACCCACACTTTCTCTCATCAATGACAATGTATTGATGTTGGCCGATTTCGTGGTCATTCCCACCCATACCGATTATCTTTCCCTTACAGGCATTGGCAATCTATTGAACTATCTGGAGTATTTTCAACGCTCCCGTAAGCTTTCTTGTCAATTGCTGGGCATTGCCATCACTTTGCACCGAGAAGGGGTAACCCAAAATCGCATCAACAAAGAAACCTTGCAGAACAACTTTCCTGAACTGTTGTTTCCCACTGCCATTCCTTTATCCACCGCTATTGCTAGTGCGGCGCAAAATCATTTGACACCCCTAGAAACTCAAGACAGCCGCGCTCGGAATTGTTATATACAGCTGGTGCAAGAAGTCCACCAACGCATGTTAAAGAGATTGCAATTCCCCCCTTAATCGGTTGGTTGTGCTATTCTTCAGGCAACATTAGTTTCAACCATTTCTCTAGTTGCAAAATTTTTTCATATAAACAATAGCCCATGGCCAGACGAATTCTCCCCGCCCAATCTGCTTTACGACCATCCGAACAGCATTCGCTGGAAGATGGCGGTATCAACATTCTCGCTCTGCCCTCCCAAGATTGGAATGCTGCTCTACAACTGCGCCCGGATCAAGTGTTGTTCAACTGGGACAATAACAATGACTTGATGCGCGAAGTGGCTTTTGTGAATCATGTGCGAGAAAAGCTGGATGAAGCCGCCGTTAAGATAGCACCTGCCATGCTGCGTATTGTATTAACTGTGAAAGAAAATGTGGCCGATGCCAAAAGCCAACGTGCCTGGCTAGCCAAGCATGTAGACTGGGATTTCCGGCGTATCAGCGAGTTATGCATTGTAGCAGAAAGCTATGGACTGCTGGATAGCCAAAGACGCCTAGCTGGGGTAGCTGAGTTGCAGTGTTATGGCTGGAGCAATGCCCTTAAGCTGGCTTATGTGCGAAATTCTGAAGACAGGCAGCGAATCTGGCAGATAGCCTGCAACAGTGCCCCTCGTGCCAGCTATCGCCGCGTCTTGAAAGTCTTGCAGGAATACCGCTCACCTCAACAACTAGAAACTCCTGTTTCCAGCCCACCAACTGTCAACCATTTGCATGAGAGCATCGCTGCTTTGCGCGCCAGCTGGGAAGCTTTGCAAAAGCTGCAACATATCCAACATCCTGAGCAAGCCCGCTTGGCTTTGCAACATGTAAAATCGCTGGAAAAGAAACTCCCGCAATTGAAACGAACACTAACGCAGCGATTTAATGCACCGACTTCTCCTGCTCACGAATAAACTCAGGAGAAATTAGCCATTCTTGGATATCAGGGGTTCAACTACAGCGTCATAGAAAAATTCAAAATCACCCTCTAGCTCTTTAATAAACTTCTTTGGGCTTAGAAAACACCTCTCCTAAGTCCCTATTGAAGGCAATAGTGAATAAACTGGGTGCCCTATCACCGAACTCTTTGCTAAAACTCTTAGCCTCCTGTCTGAATTCTTCCAGCTTTCCGTATTTCTCCTTACGTTTCATTTTACAAGTTATATCAATATCTTCGTATCTTTTCTCTGTGTTTTTTCCCTCTGCTAGTGGAATCTGATCCAACAACCATTTCATTCGAGAATATGCTGTCCCTTTTGATGGAGCTGGGATATCTATTGAATAATATACTGTTTTGCTTGCCAAATTGACTTCAACAATAATGGTAATGGGGTCGAGAGATATTTCCGAGATTAACTTTTTCTCTTTCACCAGGCGATTTAGTCGATCTTCAATCAGTTCATCGTATTTTTTAATACCTTTCATCACGATTCCCACGCGTTTTCCAGCTTTTTCTGATAACAGCAAAGACAAATCCTTTTCTTCTTGAATCCACCTTTCTACAACATCTTTGGCCGCATCATTCTTTGATAGATTCCCTTTTACGGCTGCTTTCACAGTAGACTCCCATTTTCTTCCCATATCGTTAAAGCCTTCAATTCCTGAATCTTCATCTTTAAAGAAACGAAGAAGCTCCTTCAAAACCTCCGCTTTTCCATTATCCATTGCTTTTTCCTCCATTTGCAGGAGTTGTGCTTCTGTTTTCAGATATTTCCAGGACCAATGGTACACAGCTACATTTGAAGAAATCTTTCTTTTATCGCCGAAATTTACCGGTGAAAATTCTGGATTTGGAACAAGTTGGTTGGAAATAGTTATCAATGCATCTATATTGTTTTTCTTAGCTATGTTGAGATATTTCATTAATTGCTCTTTTTCTAAAACTTTTTTGCCAACTTTTGCCTCAACAAGAGCACTCCATTTTTTGTGACTTGTATCAATAACAATCAAACCGTCAGGACGTTCTTCGTTATCAGATAAATCTTTAAACACAGGTTCAGTATAAGTTTCAATCTTCACTCTACTTCCCATCTTGTGACCAATCTTACCGAATATTGTTCGGGAATAAGCTGGCAAGATTCTTAAAGAAGCCAGAAATATACTGATCGTCCGTCGCTCTTGGCCTTTTTCAGTGGAAATGAGCCTAGCCGGATTAAAGTCTCCTAAAAGGGTTTGTATGTCTGTAGCCATGCTGCTTGCTCCTTAAATAAGTTAGTACATGGCATATCCCCTCCCCACAAGCAAGAATTTTTCACCAATATTTTGGAGGGCGAGCAATGCCGAGCTGACAAGGAACTGTATATTCGGTCACATCCGTGCCGCAACGTGTAAGTTCCGCCAGCCAAGTGGAAGAACGGCGACGCAGATGGGCTAACTGACTCCGTTGGAGATAATCCAGCTCGCGCCTTAATTCCAGTTGACTAACAAACAACCCCACCCCTTGCAAAGTCCGCAATAGGATGCTTTCCCGAATCAACCCTGGCCGGCCACTGTGCAGTGCCAGCAACAAATACCAGCGCAACTGTTCGTTTCGTTGTATGGCTTCAACCGCCATGCGCTTCTCGCAATTGATCTAACTTGACTGCCAACGCATCTAGCTTGGCATGAAAGGTTACCTCCTGCCGAATGGCATCTTCTTTACGCACATATTCCAAAGGGAGTTCTGCTCGCAAATGCAGCAAGGCTTTTTCTATTCGCAGTAGATTATGTTCGGTGCGCACTTCTTGACCATCCAGGTTTTTCAAGCGGCTATCCAACAATGCTCGCACTGCCCAGAACAACAACCCTCCCCATAGCGAGATCACTGCCGTAATAGCTGCCAATGCTCGCCAAAATTGCGTCAACTCATTCATCGCTTGTCCGCTTTTTAAACAATGCTTGTGCAGCAGACCCCGTAACCAATTTCTCTGCACTACGACCCACTACATAACCCCCCAAGCCTATTTGTAGTAGCGTCCAAGCCTCTTTTGCCAGCCGAAACGGAAGCAAAGCCAAGGAATCACACACCACCAACACCAAGAAAGTCAGCATGGTGAGTGGTCGCCAGTTACGCTGCATCCAGCTTTGTCCAACAGCTTCAATGTTCACAACCTTGGCGCGTGTCTCCAATGAGGCACGCTCATACTGAAGTAATTCCATCATAAGCTGAGAGCGTGCATCAAACATCACCTGCTTTGCCTGCAATTTTTCCTCTTGAGAAAGGTTAAAATCATCTACCAGCTTGGCTAATGGATTGAGCAAATCGGGCAATTTGTGTATCATGGAACGATCTTCATTGAAAAAGGAAATAGAACATTCCCGTTGAGAGGTTATTGGTCTGTATCTATCATGCGGCTGTTTTCTATCTCCTCCATAGAACTCAAACCCGTCAGATACTCAGTGCGTCCTGACGCAAGATTGCGCCAGGCAGTAAGGACTTCGGCGCGAGGCGCACGGTATTCAGGTGCAACAGAAATATGTGTCCAACGACCAAATTCGTGAATCAATTGGTCAAAAGGCAACCCCAGGTGCACCACAGCTTGGCAAACCTCTAAGGGCTTTACACCTGTTACTACAATATCCGCTGCCTCTCCTTTGATATGTTGAGATTTTCTGGAGCCACCAATCTTTCGATTCAATATCGGCGGGCGATATCCCGAAGTTACATAAACTGAGCGCCCCAAGATATTCCGCAATGGCTGCAATAGCTGAGTACACAATCGCGTCAAAGCACCAAATATCTGCCCATCAACAAGAACTTCCATCGGTATCCCCAACCGGGCAGCTGTCTGAGAACGGGTAAATTCATTTAAAGAAAAATTGGCAGACAAATGACACATCTATTTCTAGATAAGCCCCAAGGAAGAATTTTGATGTGATATTATGAATATACAGAATTTGTTTGGAAAAATCAAGTTTTCTTGCTGACCTGCCCTCTGACAATATTTCCAAAAAAAGGATAAAAACCAGAAAACATCTTAAGAACATGAATACAAATATGACCAACCTGGTGGAATTTGAAGCGTACTGGCAAAAATTAAAGCAGCGGGTTCAGCTGCTGGAAAGGCATCTTTGACCCAAAAGCATTAGAACAAGAACTAGGAAATTTAGAACAGCAAACAGGAGTAAAAGATTTCTGGGAGCAGGAGGCTACTTATCGCGAAGGGTTGCTAAAAGCATTGACCCATTGCAAATCCAAGTTGGAAAGTTGGCGTGAACTACAGCAACAATTGGGCGACTTAGAAAGCGGTATCGCTTTGAGTAAAGAGAGCGGCGAACTCTGGAATGAACTCCCACAGCTGAAACATGTTGTCGATGAGCATATCGTCGCTTTGGAACTACGCATCCTGCTCAATGGTCCACATGACGCCAACAACGCACTTTTGGTTTTGCATGCTGGTGCCGGTGGTGCAGAAGCTGCCGATTGGGCAGGAATGTTGCTGCGCATGTACCAACGCTGGGCAGAAGACAACGGTTTTGATTCTCAACTTCTAGATGCCCAGACTGGAGAAGAGGCTGGATTAAAATCTGCCACGTTACAAGTCAACAGTGCTTACGGGCGTTTACGCACCGAAATCGGAGTACATCGTCTGGTGCGCATCTCTCCTTTTGACGCCAACAAACGCAGGCACACTTCCTTTGCTTCTGTATTCGTCTACCCAGATGTAGCAGATGAAATAGATATCAAGGTCAAGGAAACCGAGCTAAAAATAGATACCTTTCGAGCCCAAGGAGCCGGTGGCCAGCATGTCAACACCACCGACTCTGCTGTTCGCATTACTCATTTGCCCAGTGGGATCGTGGTACAATGTCAAAGCGAACGATCTCAGCACAAAAACCGTGCCTTCGCTTTAAAAGTATTAAAGGCACGTCTCTACAATTTAGAACGGGAACGTCTGGAAGAGGAAAAGAAAAAGCGGGATACGCAAAAGCGACAAATCGCCTGGGGTAGTCAAATCCGCAGCTATGTACTACATCCTTATCAGCTGGTGAAAGACCATCGTACCCAGCACCAAACCACCAATGCTGAAAGAGTGCTTAACGGTGAATTAAATGACTTCATTCAACAAGCATTATTAAAGAATTCTTAACAGCCAGATAACCGGTTGATTCCCTTTGATTATTGGCACAAAGAAGTGGTTATTTTATAGGGCTGGAATAAAGATATCTCGGGCAAAAAACCGTGGAAAGGAGGCTACCCATGTCTGGTCACAGCAAGTGGAGTACCATTAAGCATCGCAAGGCGAATCAAGATGCGCGGCGAGCCAAGCTGTTTACCAAGTTGATACGAGAGATTACTGTAGCTGCCCGTGCAGGTGGTGAAGACTTGCAAGCCAATTCGAGACTACGATTGGTGGTGTTGCAAGCGCGCTCTCATAATATGCCAAATAACACCATCCAGCGTGCCATCAAGAAAGGTGTCGGTGGGGGTGCAGGTACAGATTATCAAAAAGCCCGCTACGAGGGCTATGGTCCGGGAAAAGTTGCCGTAATGGTAGAAGTCCTCACTGACAACCGCAATCGTACCGCAGCCACCATGCGCGCAGCATTTAGCAAGTTTGGCGGCAGTTTGGGCGGAGCTAACTCAGTTCAGCATTTGTTTGTGCTCTGCGGTGTCATAAGAGTAGAAACAGATAGCGAAGACCAACTGACCGAGCTTGCCATTGAGGTTGGTGCAGAAGACTTAAAGCAAAGCGATGGTTTCTACCAAGTGTTCTGTGCTAGCAATGCCCTAGAACAAGTATCCAACCAATTAACAAAAAAAGGTTTTATAGTAAAAGAGACTGCAGTGGAATGGGTGGCAACCACTGAGGTGGAAATTGAGCAAGAAGAAGTCGCTCAACAAGTGTTGGAGTTATTAAAATTCTTAGAAGAAGACGACGATGTTCAGCGAATTTTTTGCAACCTGAAGCTACCAGAAGCTCTTTCAGAAGATTGACACGCTAATAGGTTATTTGAATGATTCAAGCGAGTATACCAAGGAGGGTGTATGAGAATTTTGGGAATCGATCCAGGCAGTCGCTTTACTGGGTGGGGAGTAATAGAGCATCAGGCAAGTGGCGGCGAACGGCATGTGGCTAGTGGGGTATTGCGAATTCCGAGGGAAGCATCATTGAGTCAACGACTGGTGTACTTGGCAGAAAAGCTAGCGGCCATTATACAAAAATATGTCCCGCAACAAGCAGCCATAGAAGGAATTTTCTTTGCACGCCACCCACATAATGCATTGATACTGGGACAAGCACGTGGGGTTGCTTTGTGTACGCTGGCCGGAGCAGGGCTATCGGTGGCCGAATACACGCCTGCACAAATCAAGCGATGTACTTGCGACAATGGACGGGCAGACAAACAACAGATACAGCGAATGGTACAATTGTTGTTGGACTTGAGAGATCCCCCGCCCCAAGACGCTGCTGACGCACTGGCAGTTGCTTTGACTCATTCCACCATGTGTTCGTTGCCACCAGTGATGCTCTCTCAGATGCAAGTGTAACCCATTAAGGAGCAAAGATGATCGGCTTTCTTAGAGGACATGTGGTGAAACGATTGGAGGGTGAGTTGCTGCTGGAAGCAGCTGGAGTGGGTTATCAAGTGCTTACACCTCCTGAAATATGGGAGCGCGCAATAGAAGGGGAGGAAACCGTATTATTTGTAACCACTATTGTACGGGAAGGAGAAATATCATTGGTGGGGTTTGCTCGTTTGGATGACAAGCTGCTGTTTGAAAAATTGCTAAAGGTAAACGGTGTTGGTCCACGGTTAGGGCTACAACTGATTGCTGCTTTTGGAACAGAGGGTTTGCGTAGTGCATTGCAACACAACGATGCCCAGCTGTTGGCACGGGCACCAGGGATAGGAAAAAAAACCGCCGAGCGGCTATGTTTGGAACTCCATGATCATCTCCCCCCTATCGATACAGGGATTCCGACCGACAGCCATCAGGCATCACTGGTGTCTGCCTTGACAAACCTCGGTTTCTCAGAGAAAGACGTGTACAGGGTGTTGCGCTCCCTTCCTCTTCAATTGAAGGGTTTTGATGCCCGCTTCAAACATGCTTTGCAGCAACTTCACACAAGTAGATAGGTAGTGCTACAATATTCTTCTAGGCTATGGGTTCATCCAACAGCTTTAGAGAAATTCGGTGGCTACCCATCAAAATTCATGACAATATCTATCAGTTCGCATACAAAAATGATAAAAATCTGGAAAATTCAGTCAGAAAGCTGGTAAACTTGTTAAGTATTTTTAGCATCATGACACAAAGTATAATTTTGATCCATTCCTTCTAGGAATCAACGGCAAAAATAGGTTATGGTGCAGAACTAGGAGCAAAGAAAATTCCTCACTTGATATCAGGAGCACCTTATGACACTCAACAAAGTGATGCTCATCGGCAACCTTGGCCGCGATCCTGAAATTCGCCATACCAAGAATGGCGACCCTGTCGCCAATTTCGCTCTGGCTACCACCGAGCAATGGAAAGACCGTCAAGGTCAACGCCAAGAACGCACCGAATGGCACCGTTGTGTTGCCTGGCGTCATTTGGCAGAATTCGCACAAAATTTCCTTCATAAAGGCATCAAAATTTATGTGGAGGGTCGTTTAGAAACCCGAGATTGGACAGACAACGACAACATCCGCCGCTTTCGCACTGAAGTTATTGTCAACAATATCCAGTTTCTTACCCCCCGTTCTGAATCAGCAGCTGTCAGAAATCAAGACACAGCTACTGGATCATCTTCTCCGAGCAGGGAAACAGGTGACAACGTTCCTCCTCCCGAATCCACTTCCAAAGATAATGAAGCTGCACCCTATGTGGATGACGATATCCCCTTCTGATTCTTTTAATTAGGCCTATATGTCCGATTCTAAGCCTCAAATCAATCAACAATTGATTGAACACATCGCCAAATTGGCCGCTTTAGAGTTAACTAAAGAAGAGAAAGTGCTCTTTTTGGAACAATTCAAAGACATTCTCCAATGTGTTCAACAAATAGAAAAAGCCTCTCCAGCTAACGCAAAACCATCCGCCGTTCTATCCAATCACATGCGCCCGGATGTTCTACAAAACCGTAGCACACACCCTGAAACCTTTAGTCCTTATCTGGAAGATAGCCATTTCAAAGTACCCAAAGTGATTGAATAGCCTGTTCATTCCTCTGTAAGGCCAACATTTCAGGAAAAACCGATGGATCAAGCGTGCTGGATCCGCTGCAAGAAAGCGTTGCTGGAACAGCTTGGTGAAGAAGATTCTGTCTGGATAGAACCTTTACAGCTAGAAAAACTCTCGCCTGATGAAGTGGTGCTCTCAGGCATCCCCAATCCTTTTTTCCAAAAACGCATCGCTTCTCACTTCATCACATTGTTGGCTTTCGCCTTACGAGCTTACTTTCCCCACATCTCTTTTAATAAACAACCCCGCTTTGTGCTTCAAATCGCTCCTCTGGAACCTACTATTCATCCTACACCCGAAGCTCCTGATATCTCCCCTGCATCCTACCAGGAGACAGTTGCCGCAATTTCTTCTGTTTCCATTCAAGAAAACCCTCTTTCCGAAGTTATTCCTCACAGTGGAATCGCAAAGGGTTTACGGCTAGCCAATAAAACTATTGAAGAGCCGGGTAGCTGGAATCCGCTGCTATTCACTGGAGCACCAGCAGTAGGCAAAACCCGCCTACTTCAAGGTATTGCCCATAGCCTCAAGCAGCAAGCCTTGCAAGTTCTTTTCATCAGTGGAGAAGATTGGAAGCAAATGGTGCTCCGTGCCATCCAAGCACGTCAAGGTCTGGCCATGCACAAACACTTGCAATCTTTTGAAGCACTACTGCTGGATGGGTTAGAAGAGCTAGTGGTTAGTCGTCGTTCCCAAGATATCCTACAACACCTGTTAGACCGACTGAAAGATCAACAAGCCCCGGTAGTAATTAGCTGCCAGAATCCTCCATCCGCACTACCGCTTTTATCCCCTTCCTTAATGTCTCGTTTGGAAATGGGATTACTCTGTGAGCTCTACCCTCCTTCACCTCTAGAAGCTCAATCGTTGGTAGAACACTGGGCTGGCCAACATAACTTGCAGCTAACAAATGAATCCATCCATTGGCTGGCTGAACAATTTGCTGATTCCCCTCGTCGTCTTCAAGGGGGTATTGCTCGCTTAGCCGCATACAATCAATCTAATCAACAGCTCCCCTCTTTAGCTCAACTGCAACAACTCCTCGCTCCCTTACTAACTGTGCAACAATACCCACCAATTTCTCCCACTCAAATACTAACAATGGTAAATAAAGCCTTTTATCTTGAGCAACGGATGCTCAGCAGCAGACAACGCACCCAGCAAGTCGCTACCGCACGGAGTATAGCCATCCATCTCCTCAAACAACAACAGTTATCATATCAAGACATTGGTCGTCTGCTGGGTGGACGAACAGCTGCCTCCATACTGAAGAATCACCAGCGTTTCAAAAAAAATTTACCTCAAGAACCGCACTTAAAAAAAATCTTGTACTCTCTACAAAATAGTCTAAGAACAGAAGTTCCTTCAAACACAATTTCCAAGAAAAAGAAATAGAAAAACCCCACCATTCTGTTATAAAGAAACTTATCTATTTCCATTATCATAGCTATAGTTAAAGACAAAGCAGCTGTACAATGAGAATACAACTAAAAAGGAACCAATAAAGAAACAGAAAGGAAATCGGAAATATCTACCTTTTCTTTTTTATATCTGATATTTAAAATGTCTTTTCTACATTTTTTTCACTGTAATAATTAGAAAGTTAAAAGAATGAAACTGACTATGCCCAAAAAAGTACTAGTTAAAGCACTCAACTCTATTGTTTCATTAACTGATTCTAATTCTGATCGTACGATCCTTTCTAATTTTATTTTGAGAGCTTCTGATAATAGCGAAGAAGGCCTTGTAGTGCTGGCAGCTACTGATAGTGAATTATCTGTGCATATTGCTGCTTTAACAAAGGTGGAACAGGAAGGCGAAATATGTGTCAATGCTAGGAAAGTCCTGGATGTTTGCCGTGACTTCCCTGGTGAAGACATCAAAATTGAAAGCAATGAAAAACAACAAGTTTTCTTTTCCAGTATTAATGCCAATTTGCGTATGAATTTGGTGGATGTGGGCTTGTATCCATCATTAAAAAGAGATGATATTGCTACTGCCTTTACGATGAAAGCTGCAGAACTTCGACGCTGTATAGAATGTACTCTATTTGCCGTTCAACCAAACGAACCAAGAAAAAACCTAGTGGGTGTGTGTTTAAAGCTATCAAGAGACGGTAACATCAAGTGGATGGCTACTGACGGCCATCGACTTTCTACAATTACTGTGCAAGTAGAGAACACTAATGGTGAAGATAAACCACAAATTATTATCCCTCGTAAGGCAATAGTGGAAATTCAGAAGATATTAGACGACGAGGCAGAAATAAAAGTATCTTTTGATGACCGCCGCTTGCGTTTGACTTTTGGTTCTATAGAACTGGATACGCTATTGGTGGAAGGCAAATTTCCAGATGTAGAGTCGGTCATACCCAAAGACAACGATAAGCAGGCCTTTGTCGATAGTCAGATGCTTAATAATGCTCTCAGCATGGTAGCAGCAGTGAGTAGTGACCGGGTACGGGTAGCCAAGTTGAGCTTTCGAGAAGGCAGCCTGCAAGTAGAAAGCGAAGAACTAGAAAACAGTCACTTCCAAGATCAGATGAAAGCCGATTTCCAGGGCGATCCGTTTGAGATTGGATTTAATGCTAGATACTTACAAGATGTACTCAAGGTGTTGTCAGAGAAACGGGTGCAGATGAGTTTTAAAGGTCCACTTAGCCCTTGCTTAGTGAAGGGTGAGGGAGAAGACAGGTTCCTTTCTGTGGTGATGCCATTGCGGTTGGAATGGTAGTCAGTGAGCTAAGTGTGCGCGATTTTCGCAATTATCGCCAGGAGCATATTCAGCTGGATCCAGGTTTAAACGTGATTGTAGGCCGCAATGGCCAAGGGAAAACCAACTTGATGGAAGCAGTGCATTTGTTGCTGCACTTGCATAGCTTTCGTCCACATCGTTGGGAACAGTTGTTGCAGAAAGGTGCGCCTCAAGCATGGGTACAGGGAGAGCTAGAAAATGGCATGGGGATGGATGCTACCCACTTGGAAATTTCTCCCGCTGGTCGTCGGGCTTCGTGGAATGACAGCTTAGTAAGAAAGTTGTCTGAACATGTGGGGCGTGGTTGTGTAATATTGTTCAATCCAGAACAATTGTATCGGTATCGTCACCAGCCAGCTGAACGCCGTGCCTTGCTGGATCGGTTTTTGTCTTTTGCTGATCTCGACTATAGTCGGCACTTAAAAGCTTATGCTCGTGCACGGAACCAAAAAAGTCAGCTACTAAAAGCGCAACAGCTACATGCTTTGGAGGCTTGGAACACTCTGCTTATCCACCATGGGCAGGCGTTAGTTGCTAAACGTCACCAGCTTATTTCCAAGCTTAATAGTTCCTTTGCTCTATTGCATAAACAGCTCACTACTTCCACAGAAACTAAAATAGAGAGTTCTGGATACCTGGAACTGCGTTATTTGCCTAATCTAGCTGGAGATGAACAAAATTGGACAGAACGCATGCGACAAGTGGCTGAACAGGAGCACTACTTGGGTTATACTTTAGTGGGACTTCACCGGGATGATATCCAAATGTGTCTGGGTATCTCCCCTATTGCTAAAGGTCAATCGCTAAAGAACAATAGCCGCTCAGAAAGCTTTTTTTCCCAAGGTGAATACCGCCTGGCTCTACTAACTCTGAAGCTAGCGTTCAATCAATTGTTGAATCATTGTGCAGTGTTGATTTTGGACGATCTCTTTTCCGAGTTGGATGCTGGTATAAAGCAGAAACTGTGCGGTTACCTTAACAAACTTCCCAACCAGATTCTGATTACCACTACCGAAATTGACGGTGCTGCTTCTCTGATGAAGCTTCACCTGCTTCAAGTAGAAAATGGGGCAGTGGCCACGGCATAATTAACCAAGGTGAAACAACCATGAACAAACAGAACTATACCGCAGAAAATATTATGGCCCTTAAAGGTTTGGAAGCTGTACGCATGCGTCCGGGTATGTACATCGGAGGGGTGGATGCCAGTGCACTGCACCATTTGGTGTTTGAAATTGTAGACAACAGCATTGATGAAGCCTTGGTGGGACATTGTTCTATGATTCGGGTGACATTGCATGCGGACAGCCGCGTGACAGTGGCGGATAATGGCCGCGGCATCCCAGTGGATATCCATCGTGAGGAAGGAATCTCAGCTGCTGAGTTAGTGATGACCCAGCTACACGCAGGGGGAAAATTTAGCAAACAAAACTATAAGGTTTCTAGCGGACTAAATGGAGTGGGGGCTTCGGTGGTGAATGCATTATCTGAAAATTTGCGGCTACAGGTGCGTCGAGATGGTAAATTGTGGCGACAAGATTATCAACGCGGCAGGCCTCTGGGTCCTTTACAGGCAATGGAAGATACCAGAAAAACAGGAACATCCACTACTTTCCTTGCTGATGCTACGATATTTGACAGCGTACAGTTTGAATCTGAATTACTAGCCCGCCGTTTGCGTGAATTGGCGTTTCTCAATCGCAGATTGCGCATTATTCTTATAGATGAAGTCAAAGACAGAGAACAGGAGTTTTATTTTGAAGGTGGCATTGTCTCTTTAGTAGAATTTCACAACAAAGGTAAGATACCCCTTCATCAGCCTCCTATCTATGTGCGTGTTTTGCGCGATCAAGTGGAAATAGAAATGGCCCTGCAATACCATGATGGCTACAATGAATCTGTACAAGCTTTTGTCAACAACATTCATACCACTGAAGGTGGCACGCACCTCTCGGGGTTTCGTTCTGCACTCACCAAATGCTTGAACCAGTATGCATCCAGGCTCAATCTGCGCGATTTGAAAGAGAATCTCTCTGGCGAAGATGTACGCGAAGGATTAACAGCTGTGATTAGCGTGAAACATCCCAATCCTCAGTTTGAATCGCAGAAAAAAATCAAACTGACCAATGTAGAGATGAAGGGTTTGGTAGAGCGCTTGGTTAATCAGGAACTGAGTGACTACTTGGAGCACCATTCGCAAGAAGCGCGCAAGTTGGTAGAAAAAGGAGTGGATGCACAACGGGCGAGATTGGCAGCACGCAAAGCGCGAGAACTGACTCGTCGCAAATCTGCACTGGAGTTCTCTTCCTTGCCAGGCAAATTGGCGGACTGTCAAGAGAGGGATCCTGCTCTAAGCGAGTTGTTTGTTGTGGAAGGAGATTCTGCCGGTGGCACGGCAAAACAAGGTCGTGAACGCCGCAACCAGGCTGTTCTCCCCCTGCGTGGTAAAATCCTCAATGTGGAAAAGGCTCGTGTGGACAAAATGCTCGGCAATGAGGAAATTAAATCGTTGATCACAGCCTTGGGTACCGGCATTGGCAAAGAAGAATTTGATGCTTCTAAAAGTCGTTACCACCGGATCATTCTTATGACAGATGCCGATGTAGACGGCAGCCACATTCGTACTTTGCTGCTTACTTTTTTTTACCGACAGATGAGCACACTGATTGACCAAGGCTTCTTGTATATCGCTCAACCCCCCTTGTTTCGTGTAAAGCGAGGCAAAGAAGCATTTTACGTCAAAGATGAGGCTGTTCTTAACAAGCAATTACTCCAATGGGCTTGTAGCAAGTTGCAACTGCAATCTGCCAAGCAGACTTGGCAAGGTGAAGCCCTGCACCAGCTTGCCCTACAATTAGAAGGTTTACAGCAAGACTTTGAACAAATGGTCTTGTTGTATCCTTCTGTTCGCCCACTGTTGGATATCTTGTTGCAGCATAAGATTTCCTTACCAGAAACACGGACTTGGAAAACTTCTGCTCATGTCGTGTTATCTGCTCTCGCCGACTTCCGTACTCGGTTCAGTTCTTTTTCTCTCACGGTCTATCCTTCTCGTCACAGAGAAGAAGTGAGCCTTTTGCTTAACGGGCATCGCATGCAAATAGGCTTGGAGATGTTACAACACCTGAATATCAGGAGCTATAATCAGCTGGTAAAACGTGTTCAACAACTGGATTTTCTCAATGGTTCTTTTCAGCTGTCCAATGGAGAGACCAAATTTAAAGATATCCACTGGAGAGGTTTGTTGCCTCTCTTGCTAGAATGTGGTCGTCGTGGGATAGAAATTCAGCGCTACAAGGGCTTAGGAGAAATGAACCCTGAACAGCTATGGGAAACCACCATGGATCCCCATACCCGCAACTTGCTGCAGGTTAATGTTCGCGATGGCCTAGAGGCAGATCAAGTCTTTAGTCAACTCATGGGTGACGTGGTGGAAACAAGACGGGAATTTATAGAAAGTAATGCTCTCCGCGTGCGCAGCCTAGATATTTAAGCTTCTGATAGACAGCAAGAAAGTGCTTTTTTATGCTTTAGTCCGCAAGGGGGTGGCTTGATACGGTTTCTACTGTAGTCATTGGAATAGTTATTTGTTGTTACGGGCATTGCTGAAGAGGATACGATTGCCAACGAGAGGGTGAAGTCTGGGTAGCAAACCTTGCTTGCGTAGTCCTATGTCGATTGAGCGGCGAACCTGGTTGGAATTAAGGGACGAAATTAGTTGGAGTTGAAGGGATTGAGAGCCTTTCATTTTTTGGACTGTGATGCTGCCAAGAGATTTTTTGCTAAGCAGCCAGGTCAGAATCTTGTTTTCATCAGGATCATCAAAGCCATCAAAGCGAAGCAGCAGATTGTGCAGACGACGTTTTTTATTTCCTAGGCGCAGTTGCTTGATGATTTCATCTGCACTGCGATTGGCAGCGAGCACGATAAGTTCAGAGCGCCAATTGGGGGATGGGTTTGTCTTGGGAAAACGGAGCAAAGAGACGGAACTAGTGGTATGGGCGAGCAGATTGCTATTGACTGTTTGGATGAGGCGAAGTTCCAGCAGTCCCTGATTGTGTGTGGCCAGACCATCTTGATGGGGGGAGGAGGAGATGCTGGGTTTGCAGAGTAGTACCCATTTGGCATTAGATTGTCGGGCAATGGCGAGCAAGCGCAGATGTGCTTCGGCTAGAGAAATTTCTGATTTAAGAGGAGAGACGATTTTATTTTGAGCAATTTTCGCTCCAGTTAAAGAAAAAACGCGGTCGAGAGTTTGGGCAACTTGACGAGCTTCTTTGGTACTTTCCTTACGAGAGTTTTCACTCAAACAGATGGTAATGATAGAACGTCCCAGGAAATTGGGTTGTGAGATACCAAGTGCTCTGATTAATTCAGCAATTTGCGAATCTGAAACTTGGGTGCGGGTACGTACATGCCAGCTGTCCTTGATAAGACTCTCTTCTAAGATTTGCTGTTGGGTTACGAGAAGTTTTTGCCGATTGCGGATATGGACTTGCAGACCAGAGCGGTGCCGATAAAGATCAGCATGGCTAAGAAAGGCAGCCAATCTGACTCGGATGGCTTCTTGACGGGCATTCAAAAGTGCTTGTTGGCGAGCGCGTTGGTGATCCCCATTAAACACTTTAGCTTGTGCTTGAACAATCACTTCAGTTGCTTGTCCACTATGTGGTGCAAGCATGGCCAGTAGAAAAACTATCCACCAAAAACGGAACACAGGCACTCAATTAAATGGCAAAAAAACGGGGTATTCGCCAATGATGGCGAAAATTAAATCCAGCGTTGCATCCAATTGGCCAATCTGTCTAGTTGTGGGGCACTCCAAGAGTGAAACATCCAGTCCCGAGTTATAGGTAACCGGGCTAGCAAGGTATAGATGGCCAAGCTGACTAGGCCTCCTTTGGCTAGTCCACTGACACCCGCCAATAGTCTTTGAGAAAAAGATTGCGCGGGAACAAATCCGCTCAACAAAGATAAAATTTTTGCCACTATCAGTGCTGCGATTATTGGTAGAAACCATCCCACTGCTTGTAGCCAATGGTTGCTCACCAAAAATTCTGGTAAATGTTTTGCTACCCAGCTGCTGATATCCTCGTGTAGTTTCTGTGCCAACAGGAATCCCGCTATCAAAGCCACCCATGAGGACAACTCGCTGCCTAGCCCACGTGCACAAGCCAGCAGCCAAAAACATAGCATGAACAAAGCCAACAGCAAATCAAATAAGTGTAATGTCATCACACCTCCTCTGTGTGGATAATATTTTGGTTTGCTCACACCAAGACATTTCGTTGCCTATACAAATGGATATGCATAATCTGCGCCTAAGTGGTTTAATTGACAGAAAAACGGCGAAGCACCTCGTGTACTGTGATTCCTACTACCGTGGCCAGATTTAAGGAACGCACCTGGGGTTGGTGGTGTGAGATCCCATAGCATTGATTCGGGAATCGTTGCAGGATCGGTTTGCTTAATCCCTCGCTTTCTTTTCCGAATATCAACCAATCACCTGTGGTTGCTGGACAGTGTGTATAAGGAGTGGTGGAATGGCGGGAAAACAAATGCACACTACGGGACGGTAGGGTCTTTAAAAAATTTAGTGGATCTTGTGGATGGTGCTGCCAGCGAACAAAACGCCAATAATCTAGGCCGGCACGCTTTAAGCGGGTATTAGAAAGTTCAAATCCCAATGTTCCCAGTAATATCAATTGGCAATTGCTGGCGGCACACAGGCGGGCAATAGAACCTGTGTTGGCAGGAATCTCTGGCTCTACTAACACCACCCGCAAGAGTGGAGGCTTGGTTGTTTTATGAGAGGTGGATACCTTTGAAAGAGTAGGAAAAGAGTCATCCATTGGCAGCAATACCCCCATAAATCAGTAGAGATAAGGAACTAAGCCTGGCTCAAGCGAATGCAAAATGCCCGGGAAGATCTTTGGGAGTCGTAACTCGCTTGCCAAGCAGCGGGCAAGGTGTGTTTTTCTACTTCTTTTAAGCCGAGTTGGAGGAAGAATTCACCCATACGAGAATCTGTACTAAGAGCGAATGCGCTACGAAATCCTTCTTTACGAGCCTGCTCAAGCAGGTACTTGGCCAGTTCGCGGGCACGGCCCTGACCTCGGTAACGCGGCAAGGTACAAAAGCTTGCCAATTCTGCTGCAGTGTCCCAAGGCTGTAGGCGGGCAGCGGCAACTATCAGTCCGTCTACTGTATAGACAAATTGATGTTCCAGCTGAATATTCAGCTGGTTTTCATCAAGCGGTAGCAATTTGGCGGCAACCGTTTCTGGTTTCAGCAGTAGCTGAATGGTTGGTATATCGGCAAAGCACGCTTGGCGGATTTGCACATCACGTGGTTGGCTGAGTAGCACACCTGCGCCTTCATAGGTAAATACTTCCTCAAACAACAACCCTGAGCAGGGAGGTAGCAGTACTACATCGGGTACGCCCGCATTTAGCACCGCTTGGCTGATTTCCAGCAAAGCAGCGACAGGTGATGGATACTTAGTTTGGGCTTCTCTCAATTGTGCGGGGGTAATCTGGTTGTACTTGGTGATATTTTCTAGCTGCTTGGCTGCGGGGTGAAATAAAAAAAGTTTGCGTGCTTGGAGTAATGGGGCTAGCTGTGCAGCCAATTTTAAGGCGGGTGAGGGCTCAATGGTAGCAGTGGAACAGGGAGTGGGGGAAATGAACAATACAGGAATACGTCCAGTTTGCAGAGTTGCTTGCACTTGAGATGCACAAGCCTTGGGAGTATCGGCGGCAAGATACTGCTGCCAGTGAGGGGCAGGAGGATAAAAATGGGGTTGGTTCAATATAGGTTGGTCGGTGGATGCGGCGACTGTTGCTGCCATACGGATGCGGTATGCTCCTAACACAGTGATATCCAGCCGCATATTCTCCAAATCTTGTGGATTTTCTAAAGCCAGCAAAAACAGTGCACCGCGGAAACGTTCGGCATAGTGTGCCAGCTCTAAAGCTTGGAATAACGAGGCACTATCGGTCATGAAGAAACTGTGAAGTGTGGGTTGAACTTTATCAAATAATAAGCACTCAAAAAGCAGGACATAAAATGGTGAGGGCAACAGTAAAACAACACGGTAACACGAAGAAAGAAACGATGGAGACCTATACGAGAGAACTTTTACCAGCAGAGAGGGTCAGACTTTTCCTAGAAGAGCTATGTGCTGAACGCAATACGCTAAGCAAGTTGGTGATGTCTGCAGGCAGAGGGCTATGAAAGCGGATCCAAGTCTGCTTTTGAGGATGTTCAAAGCCAAGAAAAGCAGCATGCAAAGCTTGCCGTCCTATTTTTTCTACTGCCTGTAGCACTGGTTTGGACAATTGTAAGCCGCGGTGCCGGGCTTGGCCGTAAAGTGGATCTCCAGCCACAGGTAAACCCAGATGAGCTAAATGCACCCTCACTTGATGGGTACGTCCGGTTTCCAATCGTAAGCGACATAAGCCAAATGCTCCCAATCTTTCCATCACCCACCAGTGAGTCACTGCTGTGCGCCCATCAGGACGCACAGCCTGTTTCAATCGGTTTTGTGGATGACGGCCAATGGGAGCTATTACCTTTCCACTGTTGGCATCGGGAGTGCCTACCACCACTGCTATATATTTGCGTTCACTCTGATGTTGTTGAAACTGCTTTGCTAAGGCTTGATGCACCTGTAATTGTTTGGCTACCACTACCAAACCGCTGGTGTCTTTGTCTAAGCGATGGACAATTCCGGGGCGTGTATCAGTACCAACCTCATGTTGTGTGGTCACAGATTTGGTGGCATGGGAGTAGGGCGAGCTTAAGTATTTTCCCATTCCCAGCAGCCGATGTATCACTGAATCCTCCCAATGTCCGGCAGAAGGATGCATTGCCAACTGGGGAGGCTTGTCTATCACCAGTAAGGCTTCATCTTCGTATACTATAGGCAAGTTTTTTGACACATGGGTTAGCTTTACTATCGGTCGTGACGGCACATGCCAGCAAATGTTATCATCGGGTTTCAGGCGGTCATCAGGTGTTCCCAGGACACCGTTAATCTGCACGGCACCTTGAGAAATCCAACGGTGTGCTTCACTGCGGGAACAAAGCTCCGGCTGACGGCTGAGCCATATATCTAGTCGTATACCGCTATCTTCTTCCAATGCCGTGCGCTTGAACAAACCAGCAGGCCTATTAGAATTCAAGAATCTCAAATTGTTCATGGTGCAAGTTTGGATCAGATTGCCAGCTCAATGCGCCTCCTGCTTGCTGTTTCAATTCTAACAAGTGCTCTTTTCCAAAGGCGAACAAATAGTCTGCTACATCTGGATGCAACCGGATTGTCAAATGACTCTTGTTTGAGTTCTTGTGTTTGTACCGACCGATTTCACGTAGGACCTCGTGTGAGATGGTACTAAGCGATTTAATACGTCCGCTCCCCGCACAATAAGGGCATGCCTCAGATAACTGTTGGCTAATAGCCTCCTGGTCTCGTTTACGAGTCATTTCTACTAAGCCAATCTCGCTAATTTGCAAAATTCTGCTGCGCGCACGATCTGAGCGCAATTCTTCCTTCAACGCTTGGTATACTTGCTGCCGATGTTGGCTACTTTCCATGTCAATCAAGTCAATAATGATGATTCCCCCGATATTGCGCAATTTCAGCTGATGTACCACTTCTTTTACCGCTTCCAGGTTAGTTTTTAGAATGGTTTCTTCATGACTAGCTTTGCCTACAAAGCGCCCCGTATTCACATCCACACATGTTAAGGCTTCGGCATGTTCAATGACCAAATAGCCTCCCGATGGCAGCCGTACCTTGGTGGCCATCATGCGGTGTAGCTCTTCTTCCAGTTCGTAATGATCAAATAGTGGTTTATGATTTTTGTATAATTTCACCACCTCTTTGCGATGCGGCAGAAACTCCCTTAAGAATTCCTGAGCACGTTCGAATTCATCAGGGTTGTCAATCAACACCCGTTTCACATCATCAGAAAGATGATCACGCAACAGGCGAAAAGTCAGTCCCATTTCTTCATACAGCATCTGAGGTGCACTGGCACCTTGATAGCGGCGCTGGATCTCATTCCACTGTGATACTAAATAGTGTACATCGGCTTGAAATTCTTTTTCGCTGCGTCCTTCAGCTACAGTGCGAATGATAAAACCAGACTTTTCTGGCCGCAGGCGATTGATCACACGCTTCAACCTTAGTCGTTCTTGTTCATCGTTAATTTGACGAGAAATTCCCATACTACTCATGGTGGGCATATACACCAAGTTGCGTCCAGGAATGGACGGATGGCAGGTAATGCGAGCTCCTTTGGTACCAATAGGCCCTTTGGAAACCTGCACCAGAATCTGCTGATTTTCACGCAACAATTTGTCTATCGGAATAGTTTGTTTGCGTGGACGACTGCGGGTACTGCTAATGGAGTAGTCATCTAGATTTTCTTCTATGGAAGATTCCGGCAATACGTCGTCTACAAATAAAAAGGAGGCCTTTTCCAACCCGATATCCACAAATGCTGCTTCCATGCCAGGCAGCACTTTCAGTACCCGCCCTTTGTAGATATTGCCTATCACTCCTTTTTCTCTCGGCCTTTCTTGCAGCATTTCAGACAATAAACCGTCTTCCATCACTGCCACACGCGTTTCATAAGGAGTGCAGTTAATTAAAATTTCTTTGCTCATTACAGTTTGTTGTGAAAAAGAAAAATAGAACAAGGATGCAATCAAAGATCATACGCATGCTGGTGAATGCACCAGCTTAGGTTATCATTGCACCTCTTTACTATGGTGTTGTCAAAGGGTGGGTACATCTTTTTGTCATTGCTCGTCAAAGTAGCCTAGTAGACTAAGGGCGCTTAATCACAAATAAGTCAACGATTGGCCACTGTTCTAATACGCGAATGCCCTCAGGTAATTGTACCTGGGGTTTGAGGCCTCGATAATCACCAGGTGTGTAAGAAGAAAGGTCTAACACTGCGTATATTTTGCTAAGGTTCAGGTTCTTTAGTAATTTTTCAGGACCCAGCAAGTAAGCATTTACTTTGTTGACACTGTGCTGATATTGCAATTGGGTGCGGGCATTTTCGAATACCACGGGGATATTCAATACCAGTTCGCGCTTGGGACGTTCGCTCACCAGGATACGTGCTTGGAAAGTTTCAGGGGCATCCTTTGCTAGGCGGACGTATTGGGGTAGTTGAAGTTCGGTGTTCAGTTCTTTATTTTCAGAGAGCTTTTCTACATTGATGGGAAGTGTATGTACTCGGTGGAATTTTTCTAAAGTGGAACGGGGTCCACTAAGTGAAACTTTGCGGGGTTCTATCTGAATGGAAGTGATGGAGAAGCCTTCAGCGGGGTTGCCGCTAAGTTGGGGGGAGATTTCCACTTCGCGATCAATACTTTCGGCTAACAATATTTGTACACGGTTAGGGTTGATGCGCAGCACACGCATTTCTTTTGGGAGAGATTGATTATTGTAGACCAGGCTGCTAGGAGCGAGGTGTTTTTCTGAAGACCCACGAGAAGCGTCTTGTAGATTAATAACCAGTTGGAAAAGAGCAGGATTGACTGAGCCTGCTAAATTGGGTTCCACATTGAGCAACACACTGGCAGTTTGGACATTGGAGTCGAGCACTTGAAGGTGTTCGGGGATATTTTTTAACACCACAGAAGAGGTAAATACGATATCGCTGGTGTGCCCACGGCGCTGAGAAGCTACAAATCCCCACAAGACAGTGGCAATAAGCAAGGCTGCTAATTTGAGGGTGAAATTATAGGTAATTAGTGGTGGCAGTTGCTGCCACAGGGCCTGGATATGCAGGTGGAAAGATTTCCAGAAATCAGCTAATTTTTTGCCATTTAGGTGTGGATTGTTGGATGGCATGGGATTGAGAAGGCAATAAGGGGTGAGTGGAAGGTTGTCTGGTCATTTGTTTGCCAAGTAGGAAGATCAAGTTCTCTTTGAGTTCCTGTGTGCTGAGGTTGCGGTACAGTTTACCGTTATATGCTAAAGAAATGGTGCGTTTTTCTTCTGAAACTATCAGTACCAATGCATCGGTTTCTTGGCTAAGCCCAAGGGCAGATCGGTGACGTGTGCCCAAATCTTGGGGAGAAGATTGGGAAGCAGCCAAGGGAAGAATACAGCGTGCTGCTGCAATTTTTCCGTTGCGGGTGATGATGGCAGCACCATCGTGCAAAGGAGAGGCGGGATGAAAAATGGCTTGCAACAATTCACTGCGACAGTCAGCGTTAAGAGGTCGACCGTTTTCAATATAGTTGCGCAGGCCGGTTTCACGTTCCAGTACAATGCTAGCCCCGATTTTCAGCCCACACAGTGTTTGTGCTGTTTTTACCACCTCGCCCACCAAATTTTCAGCTGTTTGGCTTCCTTCCCGTCTCAAGGTGGTTAAACCCACTTTTGCTAAAGCATTGCGAATATCCCCCTGAAATAGCACTGCCATAATCACCACTGCAAAACCAAACACATTTTCCAACAACCAACCGATAGCATCCAGTTCTAAAAAACCCACTAGGGTATAAGCCCCTAATAACAAAGCGCAGCCAATCAAGATAGGGAAGGCGCGTGTGCCTTGAATCAAAGACAGTAGCCAATAGATTACGAGTGCCAGCAACCCGATATCTACTAGGTCTATCAAGCGCAAGTATAAAAATGCGGAGGCAACTTCTTGCAGATTCATAAAGAAGTCTTCCGAGGGTGCGCGTAAAAAGTAAGCAAGCAGCGAAAATACGAAATGCTAATCAACCTATTAAGCAGGAAGGGTTTTTTGTAGCAATTGTTGTACTTCTTCACTACCAAGCGTTTCCTTTTCTAGCAACTGATGGGCAATACGGAGTAACAAGTGTTGATTCTTTTTCAGCAATTGGATAGCGCGCTGATAACAGGAAGCCACCAGATGACTAACTTCATTGTCTATCAGTTTGGCAGTTTTTTCGCTCATGGCATGATGGGCAATTAAGTCGCGTCCCAAGAAGGTATCTGTTCCGTTTTCTTTCAGACTGACGGGCCCCACAACTTCGCTCATGCCCCATTGGGTCACCATGCGGTTAGCTAGTTCGGTTACTTTTTTGATGTCATCGTAAGCACCCGTGGTGAAGCGTTTTAGAGTAATTTCTTCTGCAGCGCGTCCACCCAGCATCATGGCCATGGTGCCCAACAGTTCGGTGCGGCTGTGGGAGTGGCGATCTTCTAGAGGTAATAGTTGGGTAACTCCAAGTGCCTGACCGTGAGGAACAATGGTGACTTTGTGGATGGGATCTACTTCTGGCAGCAAAGCTGCTACTAGGGCATGGCCGGCTTCGTGGTAAGCGGTCACTTTGCGTTCTGCCTCTGACAATAGAATGCTTTTGCGTTCGGGCCCCATCAAAACTTTGTCTTTGGCGAATTCTATATCTTCGTGTGAGACTTTTTTCTTGTTTTGCCGAGCAGCCCATAAGGCAGCTTCATTGATAAGATTAGCTAAATCTGCCCCAGAGAAACCAGGCGTGCCAGCAGCTATAATTTTTAAGTTTACATCGGCCTCTAAACGCACTTTTCTGGTGTGTACTTTTAATATGGCCTCTCTTCCTCGAATATCAGGCAAGGGAACATGAACATGGCGATCAAAGCGACCAGGGCGTAAGAGTGCAGGATCAAGCACATCAGCACGATTGGTGGCAGCCATAACAATTACACCCGAATTAGGGAGAAATCCATCCATTTCCACCAACATTTGATTGAGAGTTTGTTCCCTTTCATCGTGTCCACCGCCTAGACCAGAACCACGATGACGACCGACAGCATCTATTTCATCGATAAAGACAATACAAGGAGCATTTTGCTTCCCCTTTTCAAACAGATCGCGGACACGGCTGGCACCTACACCTACGAACATTTCTAAAAAGTCTGATCCGCTGATGCTAAAGAAGGGTACTTCTGCTTCTCCAGCAACTGCTTTAGCCAGTAAGGTTTTGCCAGTCCCAGGACGGCCAATCAGCAGTACTCCACGCGGAATTTGACCACCCAGTTTTTCAAATTTTGCGGGTTCCCGCAAAAAATCTACAATCTCGCACAATTCTTCTCTGGATTCGTCTATGCCAGCGACATCTTCAAAGCGGATATTTTGCTTGGGTGCTCCAGTCCGGGTACGAATTTTTCCGAAATTTAGTGCCCGTCCTCCACCACTTTGCACTTGGCGCATCAAGAAGAAAAATACACCAACTACCAGCAAAACAGGTAGCCAATTGCCAAAGGTCACTAGCCACCAATTGCGCCCACTAATTGATTCTGCACGCACCCTTACTCCGCTGTCCAGCAACTCAGTTATTAGCGCATCGTAATGAGGAGGAGTGTGGGTTTGAAATGGACTACGATCTTGGTAGAGCCCAAAGATTTGGCTGCCACGTATCCGCACTTCCACCACTTTTTGGGCTTTTACTTCCTCCAAGAACTGGCTAAAAGGAATACGTGAGGCGTTATTGGTTTGGTTATTCATAAGGTTGAATAACACAGCCAAACTGAAAATCAGTGCCAGCCAAACGAACAAGCCACGGGGAAAATGCTTTTGAGAGGAAGGTTTCATCGCTGTTGCTGCTGCAAGCAAATAGAGGAACAAGTAATTTTATTATAAAGGATGCTAACAGAAAAGTGCAGTCAGGATGAAAGAAGGTGATTCAACTGAATTTCCAATGCTGTTCGTGATGATTGTTTAGAGGTGGGTGACCGGTGACAGGGAAGGTTGGGAGCAATAGCGACAAGCGGTTTAGGATTGATGATTCGATGGGTAGATTCTGCATTGTTGGTCCTGAATGAATGGGGTTGCCATGCCAAAACAGGCCACCGGGGTCTTTGCCATGCTGGAATACCTTGTTGACGCAACCATTCGGTTAGTTTAAGAGGTTTGGAGCGATGAGGTGGCTGGAAACGATCACCAGGCTTTGCATAACGCAAGGTAAAACAAGCATTTTCGGGCAGATTTTCCAAGCGCAAGTAGCGCGGGGGAACAAGTCGATAGACATTTGTCGAGTCAATAACACGGGCAAAGAGAGGCAAATCGTCCAAAGCCAGCACCTTCCATGATCCCACCTGCTGCCAGGTAGCTGTATGTGTTAAATTCTCCAACCACAGTTTAGGCCCAACTCTGCGCAGCAGGCGGCCGGCGGGTAAGTGCAGCTGCCACTGCAATTTTCCTTGTTGCAGCAAACGCATCACCGCATGTAAATGGCATGCTTCTAATCGTCCTGCTCGTTGTTGCTGAATAAAACGACGCAAACCTTCACTTTGCACAGGTGGCGGCCATGCCAACAAAGAATCCACCTCCAGCCAATATTGCTTGGCTTGGGGAGCACTGGTACGAAGAGGAGGTAAGCTATCTATCCAAGTTTCCCAACTGAAAGCATGTTCTCGAGCTGCTAACAGACGTGCTTCCAGGCCTCCTCCGCTTAATTCTTCCAGAGTATTCAACACTTGATGGCGCAGCCGATTGCGTCTATACGACCAACAACGGTTAGAAGCGTCCTCTCGCCAACTCCAACCCCGATAATGCAAATAGGCTACTAACTCTTGGCGACGAAATTCCAACAATGGACGCAACCATACTCCGTGTCGCCAGGCAATCCCCCGCCAATGCGCAGCATGTACCCCTCGTAACCATTGCATCAACAATGTTTCCAATTGATCTTCTCGCTGGTGTCCGCTAGCTGCCCATGCTGCCTTCCGCAGTGAAACTAGCTGTTGCATTTCTTTCTCCCTCCATTTGCGTCCTGCAGCTTGTACTCCAGCAGACATTCCAGCCAGATGCTTGGTCCTCTGAACATGGCACATTCGTCCAAGGCGTTCAGACAGCTGTTGTACCCACTCTGCATCTACAGCTGATTCCACCCGTAGCCCATGATCAAAGTGCACCACTTCCAATTGCCATTCCAACTTATCCGCCAAAGCATCCAATAAGCCCAGCAACGCCATAGAATCCGCCCCGCCACTCACTGCTGCCAATACGCACTGCTGGCTGCTTAATTCCCCTCGCTGCTTCAGTAACTGCCGAAGTCTTTCTTCTAAGGGATGCTTTGTGCTTTTGGTACGCGACATGTTACTCTATTTGCTTGGCTTGCAGTAAGCTTTTTCTTTTCTGTTAGCGTATCTTAAGTAGATAAGCTTTCGCAGTCGCCATCGTTTACATCAACAACTGTATTTCTCATCTTGTGCATGTACTTCATTTTCTATCAAGTTTTTTGGCAGCTACCTTATAATAGAAGGTAGCAATGCGACGGGTGACCCCAAGAGGATGGCTTTAAGTGGACACTGTTTTTACTGGACAAGTTGAAAAAAGATCAAGCCCTGCTAAGCGATGGCTGTCCTGGCGAATAGAGTGGCTGTTGTTGCGCAGTTTGGGCTGGTGGATGTATTGCTGGCCTTTGCGATGGGCACATTGGCCAGGAAGATGCTTGGGTTGGACACTGTATTGGTTGGGTTTTCGCCGACGGGCAACAATGGAAACTTTAAAATGTGCATTTGGTTCTGGGTTGGATGTCAAGGCGCAGCGAAAACTGGCATGGCACGGCTATGGCCATTTTGGAGGATTGATGACAGAGATATTGGTGCTGCCTCGCATCCCCAGGAAATACGTGGAAAAACATGCACGATTGGAAAATGTTGAGATGCTGCTAGATGCTTATAAAGAAGGAGGAGGAGTTTTGTTGTTGGGGGGTCATTTGGGTGCTTGGGAAGTGATGTTATTATCATTGGCGGCATGGAGTCTGCCGGTAAGTGCGTATGCGGGTTTTCAGCGGAATCCATTGGCAGATGCGGAGCTGAATCGAATCCGTCGCAGCTTGGGAATAAAGGTGGTGGCAAAGCGGGAAGGCATGCGGGGTTTACTACGAGAATTGCGGGCGGGTCGGGTGTTAATAGTGTTGGGAGATCAGCATTTCAGCAAAAATCGATTGTTTGTACGATTTTTTGGTCAAGTAAGCAGCGTAGCTCCAGGACCGGGACTGTTGATGCGAGCAACTGATGCAGTACCACTGTTCTTTTCTTGTGTCCGTGAAGGTGCGTTGCGCTATCGGATACGATTTTATCCGCTGACGGTAAGCAAAACAACAGACAAAGAACAAGCATTGCTGGATTTCACCCAACGCTATTTTCAAGCATTGGAAGCCAGTGTGCTGGAGCATCCACAGCAATATTTTTGGATGCACAGACGATGGCGGAAGTTATCGTTAGATAGTATTGGGCAAGCCAATCGTGATTTTTTGCAACGATGGGAAATGGCAGGAGATGCCCCATTAGCCAGGCTACCACAACGGACAGTACCGGTACAGACTAGTAGAAAAAATTCTTCCTCTAGTGCACAAGAATCCAAGAATAAGCAAGTACTGTTTTTGGATCGTGACGGGGTGTTGGTGGAAGAGTGTGATTATTTGGACGATTTAAGCAAGCTACAGTTGTTGCCGGGGGCTGCTTTGGGAGTGAAAATAGCTGTGAAAAAAGGCTGGCGGGTGTTTGTAGTAACCAATCAGTCTGGGATAGCACGGGGTTTATTTGATGAGTGCTTTGTTGCCCAAACGCATCAACGCTTGCAGGAATTGCTGATAGAACAAGGAGCTGCAGTGGAAGCCATTTACCATAGTCCGTGGCATTCTGCCGGCCAGGCACCTTGGGATCGGGTGCATCCAGACCGTAAGCCTGCTGCTGGTATGTTGTTACGGGCTTGTAAAGTGCATGGTCTCAGCCTTAGAAAGGCAGTGATGGTTGGAGACCGACTGTCGGATTTGCAGACCGCTGCAGCTCTGGGAGTACGTCCATTATTGGTACGCAGTGGTTATGGTCGGTGTACCGAAGCAGAAATGGACGACGCATTTCTTGTAGAATTTCGTCGTAGAGGAGGTTGTATATTTGATGGACTGCTTGAAGCAGTGGAACAGGGATTGTAGCCAATGTTTGCTTGGCTTGATTTATCACGCAAGAGAGAAAGGAGCATTATGTCGCTATGGAACGACTGTTTTTGATGCGCCATGCGGAAGCAGAATCGGCAGGCAACGGAGATGATTGGCAGCGACAGCTGACTAAGCTGGGGCGACAGCAGGTCTGCCAGCAAGGTCATCAATGGCGAGAATTGGGTTTTCAAGTGGATGGAATTTTGTATTCCAGTGCTCTTCGTGCCTGTGATACTGCTCACTTGCTGGTAGAGGCGGCAGGCATACAGGCTGAGTTGCAATCGCAAGACAAACTCTACCATGCTTCTGCTCCTGAGCTTTTGATTGCCTTGCAACAACTGCCTGTTAGCTGGAAAGCTGCACTTTTGGTAGGACATCTGCCGGCAGTAGCCAATTTGGCCTATCAGCTACTGTCTGCAGACACCAGTCTGCATTCTGCGTTTCCTCCTGCCACATTGGTGGTTATCCGACTTCCAGAAAACGCTCATGCAAATCCCTCGGCTAAACTAGAATTTTGCCTAGAAGTATGAAAAAATCCTCAATCTTTCTCTACATAAAATCCTTCGTGACTATTCTCTCTTCTATCAAATCTATTGCTTGGAAGAATTATTTACCTCGCACGCGAGGTGATTGGCAGGTGATTGGCTGTCATGGATTATGGGTATGTAGTACCTTTAGTATTGCATTAGCCAATTTGTTTTTGCTGGCACTGCTGGTATTGGCGCTTTGGCCTTTTGTTCAGCGCAACTTATTCCATTCAACGGACGGTACTTCTCGCTTGCAAGCAACGAAATTGCCATGGTGGTTGTGGGGAAGCTTTTTGGCTTATCCCTTGATACTTAGTATGACGCAGCTTTTTTCACCGAATTTGGCAAAAAACTGGGCTTGGGTGAATGATCAATGGTTGGTATTGTCGGTTTTCGCTATTTTACCTGCCTTGAAGCAGGTAAATCTGAAAAGATTGCTGCAGGGATATGCGGTGGCGGTCACTCTGGTAGCACTATATGGCTTGGGACAATATTATTGGGGTTGGGAGTGGCTACGTTTTAAAGGAGAGAAAATTTACACGATAATTCGTCTTTATCGTAAGATAGATTTGTTTCATGCCCATGGGACGTTTTCTCATCATCTCACCTATGCAGGGGTGATGCTGATGCCGCTGGCATTATTTGCTTCACTCTACATAGGACAAAAAAAATACTGGTGGCTTCTGGGAGGAACAGCTGCAGCAGTGGGGCTAATCACTTCCCTAGCCCGCAGCGCGTGGTTGAGCAGCTGGTTTTCAGTGCTACTGTTACTTATGCGTTTTCGTAAACGCTGGAGCGCGACCTTTGTTTTTCTGAGTTTGGGCACCTTGATGCTGTTGTGGGCGGGTTATCGCAGTGGCGGTTTGATAAAAATTCTTCCACCAGTTGTCAAGCAGCAAATCCAATCCCATCCCAACCTTATTCCGCGTCCGTTTCATCGTGTGCTTATCACGCGCTATGATGATAATCCGCGGCAATTTTTGTGGCGTGCGGCTTGGCATGGTGCCTATCAAAAACTTTGGCTGGGCCACGGATTGAATCCACAGCATTTCCATCGCTACCGGGAACGTTTTGAACTTTCCCAGTCAGTAAACGGCTTGCCTTTCAAAGAATATGGCACCAGTAATCCTAATGCGCACAACATGTATTTGCAAATCTGGTTCGGTAGTGGCCTGGTAGGCCTTATCATGCTATTAGCCTGGTGGGCTGCATTGTTCGCTTGGTGCGCACATGTCTTGTGGCAAACCCGTCTCAGTCAACCTGTTAGGATGGAAAGACAAGTCCTTTGGGGATGTTTGGCAGCTTTAATAGGGCAGGCAGTATTTGGTCTGTTTCAAAACAACCTTGCAGATGACGAAGTATTGATTTCTACCTTATTAATTGTTGCTCTGGCTATACATTGTGGAATAAAGCTACTGGAAGAAAAACTTTCTCTTTTCTCAATTTCGTTAAACAAACCAGATCAAATTTCCCCTTAGCTCTTTTGTTCGTTAAAGTTTTTTATGACAAGTTGACACAGCTTCTCAGTGTGGTCTTGCTATCCTTTAATAGGACCAACCTAGCTGCAGTATCACTGAGGATATTTTCTTCACTGCCCCGATAGAAACTAGAATTCCTGTGCATCTCTCATCTATGCCACTGCTAAGGAAACCATGCGCGGAATTCGCTACGCGCAAAATGGTTAGCGGAGGTATTTGAGAAATCCGTCGCTAAGTTCGGAAAAGCAACCCATGTAATCTGTGGTGCGCCAACGATTGTAAGTGCAGAAGTTTTGGTGCACACGAATGGTTTCTTGGAACATGCTTTCTAACGCATGGGAGTATTGGGATCGCTTAAATTCCAAGGGATGTACAGGGATGGTATAAATAGGTACCTTAACAGGCATGGTATTTTCTCCAAGAGATGTAAATCAAGAAAAGTTTTTTTGTGGTGTTGTCTATATTTTTTCAAATTCTTATGATTGCTAGTGTTTATATATTTTCCTTAAAAATAGCTAAGAAGAACGTCAACAAACGAAAATAGCAACCCAGACAGATTATGGCAAAAGCAAAGAAAAGAAGCAAGTGATTTTTAGACGCGAATTGAAGCCAAATACTTGGCCATTGCTAGGCTTACCAAATTATCTAAGCTACATATAAGGGCTGTGGTTAAGCCAATCAATGAAGGAGCGTTGAACGATGACAGTGTGGGATTTGCTGAAGGAAAGAGCATTTTTTCAGCAATGTACTGATGAGGTTACTTTGCGGCAGCAGGAGGGGACAGCAGTGGCATACGTTGGATTTGATCCCACTGCAGATTCTTTTCATGTGGGACATTTAGCCCCCTTGATGGCCTTGCGACTTTTTCAAGAAGCTGGTGGCCAGGCTATTGTTCTGCTTGGAGGTGGTACCGCTATGATCGGAGACCCCAGCGGGAAGAACACCATGCGCCAATTGCTTGAATCCGAAATTCTCCAACAGAATCTAGTAGCACTGGAACAGCAGCTGTTTCAGCTATTGCTGAGTAAAACCCATCACCCCCCAGTAAAAATCCTGAACAATGCTGACTGGCTCACACCCCTCACTTTTATCGATTTTCTGAGAAATATTGGTAGGCATTTTTCTGTGAATCGCATGTTGGGATTTGAAACCATCAAAAATCGCATCCAGTCTGATGGCATCTCTTTTCTGGAGTTCAGTTATCCTTTGCTGCAGGCCTATGATTTCTTTTATCTCTACCAAAGTCACCAGTGCCAAGTACAAATTGGCGGCGATGATCAATGGGCTAATATTGTTAGTGGTGTAGATCTGGTACGCAGAATTGCTAGGGAGCAAGTATTTGGCTGGACATTGCCTCTATTAACTCTCTCAAATGGTCAGAAAATGGGTAAAACCGAGCACGGTACAGTGTGGTTAAATCCCAACAAAACCTCCCCCTATCACTATTATCAATACTGGATGAATATCCCAGATTCTGATGTGCTTATTTCGCTTAAACACTTCACCAACCTATCTTTGGATGAAATTGCCGACCTAGCAAAACTTCAAAGTCAAGACATTCGCAAAGCCAAGGGACAACTTGCCCTGGAGAGCACTATGCTCATTCATGGCAAAACCGCTGCCTTTCAAGCCGAAAAGGGTGCACGCTCCCTGTTTTCTAATGCAACTCTCAAAACCAACGCTGATATCCCCTCTACCTTCATCTCTTCTCAACGCTTAGATATGGGTCTGGGGTTACTTGATGCACTCAGGGAAACCAAGCTTGCTTCTTCCAATAATCAAGCAAGGAGATTGGTAGAACAAGGAGCTATACGTATCAATAACATCCTTGCGAAGGATCCTTTGCGTACCCTCAATCACCAAGATATTGAAAATAATGCTATTCTTCTCCAAGCTGGAAAAAAACGACACCATCGCCTCATTGCTATCTCTGAGCAATAATTTGCTCTTTGTGAGATTTGTCCGCGAATAGCAGATTCGTTTTCTTCATGTTCTTAAAGACCCAACAAGAGCACCCACTGTTTAACAAGAGGGGGTTATTTGACCGACAGGTTCTCTCTTTGCCAGCAATTAAGAATGCAAAAAAGCCATGTTTCTGTTTGGAACAGAATTCAGGAGTTTTGTTGGAGGAGTTTGTTGGCCTTGTGAGCAGTGGGGCTTTGAGGAAAGCGTTGTTGGATGGCTTGCAGATATTGTTTAGCTTGTAGAGTTTTTTGCTTTCGCAAAGCAATTTCTCCAAGGCGGTACATAGCTTCGGGGGTTTTGTAGCCTTCTCCGCTAGGGCGGTGTTCATAATTTTGCAGTATTTGGTGGTAGGCTTGTGAAGCAAGGTCTTCACGTCCAAGGCGTAGATGGCTTTCGCCGATCCAGAATTGGGCGTTATCGCTATGGATATCGTTAGGATAACGGACAAGAAAATCTTCAAAAGCAGCAATCGCTTGTTGGTAATGTTGTTGGGTGAACGCTTGGTAAGCTTTTTGGTAGGCAGGTTTGGCTCCAAAAACAGTTTGCAATTTGCGCGGATTTACAGGCGGATTCAAATTTATCTTGGATGTAGCTACAAAAGACGGTGCAGTGCTTGGACTCTTTGGGGAGTTTTGTTGCAAACGGTTATTTTCTTCTTTGAGGCGGGCAATTTCCATCAATAGGGTCTCTTTTTCCCCCGTTTTCATGACATCATTAGAATTTTGGGTGCTTGTTTCACTGGTGCTCAATTTATCGACCCAATTTTGCTTGTTATCACTGATTTGCTTCTGTTGTAGCTGGCGGGTTTCGTAGGCAGAGCGAGTCCAGCCACAGCTTTGTAGCCAGAGTGTGCCAATCAGTAAGGCAGCCAGCCAAGCTGTTTGCTTACAGAACGGAAAAGAATACAGCCAAAAGCCGAGGGTGGGTGAGAATCGACGTTTGTGAGGAAAGCTAAGCAAATTTGGTAGTTTGATGCGGTGCATAAGGCAGGCCTCCTTGCCTTTTTGTATTGGGTTGTATTATGGGGCACTATGCCCGTTGTTGGGGTTGACAGAACCTTTTTCCCGCTTTATTCGCGGCTTGAATAAAAGGAAAGCAAAGAATGTGCCAGCAAGAGCAGATTGCTTTAGGGTTTGAAGCAACATTACTAGTGATTGCTTGATCTTTCTTAGCTTGCTATTTTAAAGCGTGTGCAACAGATGGCGAAGGCCAAAAAGTTACTTTTGCAGGATGAGGCAATGCAGCGGATACTCTATTTTGATTTGGAAACCAAATTATCAGCTGATGAAGTGGGTGGTTGGAACAACATCGTGGACATGGGCATGTCTTGCGGAGTGATTTATGACAACGAGCTTCAAAAATATTTGCAATATCAGGAAAACCAGGTGGGGGAATTGATAGCCTATTTGAAACAAGGAAGTTTGATTGTAGGGTTTAATCACATTGGTTTTGATTTATTAGTGCTCGCCGGTAGTGAAGCTGGTGAAGGCCCACGGAAGCAACTTTACCAAGATCTCTGTTCCCTCAATCATTTTGATATCATGTTGGAATTGCAACAGCGGCTGGGTCACCGTGTGAATTTAGATTCTGTAGCGCGTGCCACTTTGCAAGAAGGAAAAAGCGCCAGCGGCTTACAGGCACTGCAGTGGTACAGAGAAGGTCGATTAGAAGAGTTGATGGAGTACTGTGCCAAAGATGTGGATGTTACCCGCCGTATCTACGAGTACGCTTTAGAACACCAAAAACTATTCTACGAAAGTCGTGGGGTTGTTAAATCTGTCAGTCTCAACTGGAAATTACCAGAATCTGTTAGTTTGTCTGCTGTTGCTGATCCCAAGCAAGGTTCTTTCTTCTAGTTTTTTAATACAAAGCGAAACAAACATCTCATAACTGCTGAACAAGACGTATGGAAGAGTGGCCTCTTTTGTGCTTTTCCTAAGAAATATCAGCTTTTTTCTCTAAGAATTGGTACCAATTGGGTCGGGTGAAGAGTGTTTTGTCTAAGCAAATCATGGAAACTTTGGGAATGTTGAGCGCCTCATTAATAATTTGGGGAGATTTGATATTTCCCTCGGCAATGAGAGGTTTTTTGCTGGTTTTTCCAAACCAGTTTATCAGGGTCTCTTGTGTTTGGAAAAACTTGGTAAGTACATGTGGGCCGGAAGGATGCAGGATATCTACTTTGGTTTCTGCAAGTAATTTGATGAGTTGTGCCAATTCTTTTTCGTTGAGACCCTCTTCTATTTTTTCTTGGGGAGAAAAGAAGAAAGAGAGTGGGATTTGCGAAGAGATACGTTCACGAATGGCAGCAATAATTTCCAAGCTGAATCGCAGACGATTTTGGATACTCCCTCCATAGATATCCGTTCTTTGATTGAAGCGGGTGGAAAGGCATTGATCTAGCAGAAACTGCTGAGCAGCACTGATTTCTATCAAGTCGATTCCTGCCTCTTCAGCACGTTCGGCAGCATGAACAAAGAAAAGTTTGATTTCTTTTAAATCGCTCTGATCAAATTCTCGACTAAGATCATAGTCTTTGCCTAATTTAATTACAGAAGGACCCAGAGGTTGTTCCCCGCAGATAATTTCAGAGGTATGAGCACCTGCGTGCATCAATCTCAGACCTACTTTTGCGCCTTCTGCTTTGATGGCTTCGGTAAGACGGGCGAGTTTTTCAATTTGGGCTTCATCGGAGATACCGAGTTGGTAGGTGTGTGCACGTCCTTGTGGAGCAACATAAGCAGATTCAATCAGTACCAATCCTACGCCCTCTTTGGCGAGGTTGAAGTAGAATTGTTCCATAGCGGGAGTAAGGAAGCCTTCTTTGCTCGCCTGATTTTCTATATAGGGAGAGTAGGCAATACGGTTTCGCAGCTTCAGTTTGTTTAGCAACACCGGTTGAAATAAGTTCATGATGTTTATATTTAAAGTGAACAATATAGCAAAGCTGTGGAAGGTATCTCTATCCAAGATGCCCAAGCGTTAGCCAAGTCGCAAGGGGTAGAGAGTCATTAGTGTTATCAGGAGAAGTTCGTGTTGAGAAGCGGTGTTGATGGTTGGCAAGCAAAAATTGTCATGTGGTGGCTGATTTGTTCTGTGTTATGGACTCATGGAGGGAAAGTCTATGCCCAGGGTGTTTGGCTGAAAGCAGAGATACGGAATTTGGAAGTGATAGATGGAGACACCCTGCGAGCTGATTTTGATGGAGATGGTACGATTTCTTTGGATGAAAAAGTACGATTGATATATGTGGACACGCCGGAAATTGGCGATAATTCAATTCGCTGGAATCGACAAGATGGTTTATTGGCGAGACGTTTTTTACAACAGCGGTTGCAGAGATTGTTTAATAGACAAGTGGATGGCCCCCAGCAGTTGATTCTGTGGCTTCCTCAAGGTTTGCAGTGGGGAAATTATGGTCGACTATTGGCGGTAGTGTGTGAGGGGGAAGAAAGTATGAATTTGGCATTGGTTCGTGCGGGTTGGTCGCCGTTATTTACGCGGTATCAGGTGCCAGCCGATTATTCATTTTGGTTGCAAGCTGAAGCGGAGGCTTTTGTAGCCCGTCGGGGAATTTGGAAGCAGAAGAATTCCCGACAGTATTATTTAAGTCAGTTACGGGCAGATGGACGCACCGTGCGCAGCAAAAAGAACAAGTTTGATGGAGGACATCATCAATTGAGCGACTGGGACAGCGGCGATTTGAGGCGATGGAATGATCGATTTGTGGAATTAGAAGGAGTGGTGAGCGAGCGCTTTCGCGGATGGGCAGGTGGATGGCCACGCTGGAGCATGAAAATACATGATGGAAGCAAGCAAAAAACCTTGGAGGTGCGTTTTTCTTCCAGCACACTTAGGCGCGCACCGCAGATAGAGAATGTGCGTGTAGGACATAGGGTACGAGTGGAGGGCTGGCTGAAAAGCCAAAAAAAACATTACTGGTTGGAGGTACATTATTTGTGGCCTGCCCATTTATCTTCTATAAAACAAGTGAATCAATGCCGCTCCCAACGCTGACCAGCATATTGCAGCAAAGATCAATAGTTGGTTGCCCCATTTCACCCAAGGAGCTGGAGCAACATCTAGCGGAACAGTTGTTGCTAAGGCTTGCAGCGATATTGGCTTTGTTTGTGAAGTATCAGCAGTAGCTATTTGGGGCTGAATGGGAGGAATATGGGCTGCAACCAGACCCTTCTGCAATTGCGCACTCCAGCCATTTTGAGCAACTATCAATACTGGTATGCCTGTTTCTAAACTTTTTAGAGCACTCAGTTGGGCATGCTGATGACTGGCAGCCTCACTAAGCCAGCTGTGATTGGCGAGCACGATCAATAGCTGTGCTCCTTGACGGGTAGCCTGTCGCAGATGGGCAGATGATAAACCTTCAAAACAGATGGCTACTCCTAATCGATATCCTCTACCTTGAAGGACGGCGGGGAGTTGGCCTCTTATTAAGGTGTGATGTCCTTGGGTCAGCCGGTGCGGCAGCAGCCATTTCCAGCCAACAGGTACATATTCACCAAATGGAGCCAGTTGTCGTTTGTGGTAGCGCATTACTTCGAAAGGTCGGCTTTGTATCAAGAAAGCAGAGTTGTATCTTTGTGGGTTAATCCTTGCTTGTTTTAACAGGGTTGTAGTTTGCGGCAGCAACCCTGGAGCACCCAACAATACGTCCAACCGATAGGCCGCCGCTTCCTCTGCCAACAAGGCCAGTTGCTTGCCTTGTTCGGGAGGATAAAACAATGCTCCTTCTGGCCAGATTGCCAAGCGAGTAGAGATAGTGTTTTCTGCTGTGATGGGTTTTATCGCAATGATACTGGCAGATAGCCAGTCTGACCAATTTGGCCATGTCTGCTGTTTGGCACCGCTGGTCAGCACCACTGCTAGCTTTTTAACAGAATCAGTGACATTTAATTTCTTAGATACCAAAGGTACAGGACGACCACGTGGCCACGCAGCCAATAGGGTTAGCAGGCATAATCCCAAAGTGATGGATATTTTTTGCCACTTGCTGAATCTTGCTTCAGTCCAGTAGCCTGCCCATCCTCCCCATGCGGCATTCACTCCTGTCACCAATCCCACTAACCCTGCGCCGCCAAACCACCCTGCTAAATTGGCTGATAGTGTGTGTGTTTGAGGGGCAGCCAACGACCCCCATCCCACTCCCCCAAAAGGTACATATTGATAGCAAATATCTAATGTTCCAAATACCAACGGTGCTGCCCACAATGCTACCCATGATCCATATCGCCATCGCAAAAAGCCCAACAACCCCCATACCAAGGCTTGAAATATTCCCATAACCAAACATAAGCCGCCAAACAGTACAATTAATCGCCACCAAGCTAAAGTTTCATCATGAAATAATATCTCTGTCGTCCAAGCAAATTGCAGCCCGTAGAATGCTATTCCCCATCCCCAACCACTCCAAAACCAACGCCAAGGCTTCCAACATTCCTGAGTCAACAACCAGAATCCCACCGCCATCATCCCCCAGCCTGCAGCCCATAGATTTAAAGGTGGAAAAACCGCTGTTAAAGATGCACCCAGTAATGGCAACAACCAGAGAGGATCTGGACGCTGCGGACTTTTTTCAGTCTCCATGCGATCCCATGTTGCTAAAGGCAAAGGTTGTGCATGCTGTTTAGCAGCTATTGGATTCATCATTAGAGCGTCCAGTTTCTTGTTTTTCTGATAGGTTTCATTGTGCCTATAGATTTTTACAAATACCATGGACTGGGCAACGATTATTTGGTGATAGAACCCACCCAATTCGAATCCCTTCAAGCTTTTCAAGTGTCAGAATTGTGTCATCGCCATCGCGGGATAGGTGCAGATGGGGTACTCTTTGGCCCACATTGGCCAAAGGGGCATCAGCAACCACCCACTTTGGATATTTATAATCCTGATGGCAGCTTGGCTGAAAAAAGCGGCAACGGTTTGCGTATTTTTGCCTATCATTTGTGGCGACGAGAGTGGATAAAACAGCGAACATTTGTTATTGGTATTTCTGCTGAATTGGTAAAAGCTGAATTGCTTTCCCCTGATGGCAGCAGTGTGGCTATAGAGATGGGACAAGCAATCTTTGAGCTTTCCCAAGTTCCCATGTATCCTCCCGTTACTTCTCAAACCACTGTTTGGGGTCCGCACTATCTACAACTAGAGAAGGAGAGTGTGGAGGTCTTTGTGATGGGATTGGGAAACCCTCACTGCGTGGTGTTTTTCTCAAAGGTGGATAAATCCTTGGCTTGCCGCATAGGACCGCAGTTAGAGCGACACCCTTGCTTTCCTCAACGCACCAATGTGCAGTTGGTGCAGGTGCTGGATGACCACCAATTGCGGGTGGAAGTATGGGAGCGTGGTGCAGGCTACACGCTTGCTTCTGGTAGCAGTGCCTGTGCTGCCAGCGTTGCTGCAGTACGTTTGGGACATGTGCGTTCTCCATTGAAGGTGCATATGCCAGGAGGTTTTCTACAGGTGGATGTCTCTAAAGATTTTAACTTGCGTCAGCAAGGGCCGGTGCGGTTTGTTTATGAAGGTGTCTTCAGTAAAGACTACAAAAAATCGCTTCAGCTTAGGTAATTGATAAGGCAACCCAGAGAAAATTAGACTGGTTAAATTGGTTCATTAATTGCTCCCGGGCTATGAAGACTGTCAACAAAACAACAGAAGCAATCTAGTAATAACGACTGGGCAGACAAGTTTGTAAAAATAACTGGAGGCTGTAGAGGGTAATGTCATGAAAAAAGCCAAGCTACATCAAATTCAGACTGGGCAAAATCATCAAGCTCTTTCTGCTGCTGTTCTATCAGCAGAAAAACATCAACAGCGATTTGTCAACACACCGTGGTTACTATTTTCCTGGCTGATGCTATTGATGCCGATTGCAAGTTATTCTCTTTTTGGATGTACTTCTTTGCCTCCCGAAGTAACTGAAGAGCTGCCTAAAAAAGAAGTGCCTGTGGTTGATAGTATTATGCTGCCGGAAAGTAGCTGGGAACAATATCTTACTTGGCCTCAGGTCACGGGATTCTTTACCAGTGAAGCACATGGGGGACGTTCAGTACGCATTTTTTTTCAGCCTCAAAAAGCTGCTGAGATCTATCGTCGCAACGCACAGCTGGTACGTTTCCAATATGGGACAGTACTGCAATCCTATTCACCAGGCACCATCATTCTGATGGAAAGCTTTACTGCTTTAAAAGGTGACAATCAGAAAAAGCATGGACCCATCTTTATCATGCAGAAACATCCTACCCCCACCCCTGCAAGACCTGCTGGCTGGGAGTTCATCATCTTAGACAAACCCATGGGTTCTGTGCTTGCCAGAGATGACGATGTCAGAGTGGATTTTTGTCGCAGTTGTCACGGACGTGCCCAAAAACGTGATTATGTTTATTATGGTAGCAAATAGTTGACTTTTAGCACTCACGGCTATAGAGTGCTAATAGATACAGAACAGTCTGTGTCTTTAAGCAGTTTTTAGGGAGACTATTGGATAGTTTGCCAGCAAAAACTGCAACAAGAACCAGTGCTTCTGGAAAATTCCTGTTGAAGTGACGATGTGGGCATCGTGACCAGGGTTTTTCAAGCATCAATTAAATTGTATTGAAAAGAGGCGAACGGCCATGAAACTAACACCTTTGCATGATCGCGTTTTGGTAGAACGGGTTGAGGCAATGGAGAAATCTGCGGGAGGATTGTATATTCCTGATACCGCTAAGGAAAAGCCGCAGGAAGGCAAAGTGGTGGCTGTCGGCAAGGGTAAACGTCGAGAAGACGGTAGTACCGCTCCCATGGATGTAAAGGCGGGAGACCGCATTTTGTTCTCCAAATATGCCGGCAATGACATTACCCTTGAGGGCAAGGAGTACATCATTATGCGCGAGGAAGATATTCTGGGCGTGTTATAAGCAATTTTTGAAATTTTTTTCACTCCAAACCTTTCCATGAGAATAGATAACAATGGCAGCAAAGGAGATAATCTTTGGTACGGATAATCGTGTCCGTCTTTTGACAGGCATCCAGAAATTGGAGCGCGCTGTTAAAATCACCCTTGGTCCCAAAGGACGCAATGTGGTGATTGAAAAATCCTTCGGTTCCCCCTTGGTCACCAAAGACGGTGTTACCGTGGCCAAAGAAGTGGAATTGGAAGATAGACTGGAGAACATGGGTGCGCAAATGGTGCGTGAAGTGGCCTCCAAAACTTCTGATGTGGCAGGCGATGGTACCACTACTGCTACTGTGTTAGCAACTGCCATCGTTCAAGAAGGCCATAAAAATATTGCCGCTGGGGCTAACCCAATGGAACTGAAACGTGGCATTGATGCTGCTGTCAAAATGGTGGTAGAGCAGTTAAAAAGCTTATCCAAGCCTGTGCAAGGTTCCAAAGAAGTGTCACAAATCGGGTCTATCTCTGCTAACAGCGATGAAGCTATTGGCAACATCATTGCTGAGGCTATGGAGAAAGTAGGCAAGGACGGTGTCATTTCTGTAGAGGAAGCTAAATCTGCAGAAACTGCCATGGATGTGGTGGAAGGAATGCAGTTTGATCGCGGCTATCTTTCCCCGTATTTTGTCACCGACACTGAGCGTATGGAGGCTGTTTTGGAAGATGCTTATGTTGTTATAAGCGAGAAGAAAATCAGCAACATGCGTGAAATTCTTCCTGTATTAGAACAAATTGCTAAATCCGGCAAACCTTTTCTACTGGTAGCAGAAGATGTAGATGGCGAAGCCTTAGCTACATTGGTGGTAAACAAAATCCGTGGTGCGCTCAAAGGAGTAGCAGTCAAAGCCCCAGGCTTTGGAGACCGTCGTAAAGCCATGCTGGAAGACGTCGCTGTACTCACCGGTGGAACTGTGGTGTCTGAGGAAATGGGCATGAAACTAGAAGACATCACCCTAGATCAACTCGGAAAATCCAAACGTGTGGTTATAGATAAAGACAATACCACTATTATTGATGGTGCTGGGAAAAGCGAGGATATCAAAGGCCGTATTGCTCAAATTCGCTCGCAAATAGAGGACACCAGTTCGGATTATGACCGCGAAAAACTGCAAGAACGCTTGGCCAAACTTGCTGGCGGCGTTGCTGTGATTAATGTGGGTGCTTCCACAGAAGTGGAAATGAAGGAGAAGAAAGCCCGCGTAGAAGATGCTCTCAATGCCACCCGTGCCGCCGTTGAAGAAGGTATTATACCCGGTGGTGGTGTGGCCTTGTTGCGTTGTATTGCGCCCGTTTCCAAAAAAGTGCAAACCACAAAACTAACAAAGGATGAAAAAGTAGGTGCAGATATCATCTTGCGTGCGATTTCTTCCCCCATTCGCAACATCTTGCTTAATGCGGGTTTAGAACCTGCCTTGGTGATTGATAAACTCAGCGGTGGCGACAATGCCAACCGTGGTTTTGATGTTGCCAAAGAAGAGTTCGTAGATATGCTAGCTGCTGGAATCATCGATCCTGCCAAAGTGACTAGAGTTGCTCTAGAAAACGCAGCGTCCGTCTCAGGTTTGGTGCTTACTACCGAAGCTTCTGTCAAAGAACTACCCGAGAAGAAAGAAAGCACTCCCTCTGCACCGCCAGGTGGTATGGGAGGCATGGGTGGTATGGACATGATGTAATTCAGTCGGGTAACAATGAAAAATAGGGCTGCAGAGTTTTCTCTTGCAGCCCTTTTTCTTTCTACTTGGTGAATGCGAGAAGTTTGGAAAAAATATTCGCCAACGCTTTTGATAGAAAGGATAGAGGTAGAGATGCCAGAATTGCCTGAGGTGGAGACGGTGGTGCGAGAATTGGGTGGGATACTGCCTGGGCATTATGTGAGGAAGGTGAAGGTATTTCGTGAGGATGTGTTGGGAGAAATTTCAGCGGGAGATTTTGGGGAGGCTATGCGAGGAAGTCAATTTGTAGAGGTAAAACGGCGGGGCAAGTATTTGTTGTTTCAGTTGCGAGGAGGAGGTGCGGGGTATTTGTTGGCTCATTTGCGGATGACAGGGAAGTTTGTTTGGTGGAAAGAGGATGGAGGCAAAGGCTTAGAATGTGGGAAGCATCATCGGGTGTGGTTTTTGATGGAAAGAGGGGGAGTATTGGTATTTCAAGACATCCGTTGTTTCGGGCGCTTGAGGATAGGAAATTCTGAAGCAGATTTTCCGGTTTTGGCTCGTCTTGGGGTAGAGCCCTTATCTGAAGCTTTTGAGGTGGATAGTTTGTCTAAAGCACTAGCCAACAGTGGGCGTTCACTAAAGGCATTTTTGTTGGATCAAGCAACGGTGGCTGGCTTGGGGAATATTTATGTGTGTGAAGCATGCTTTCGGGCGGGAGTGTCTCCGTTGCGCTTAACCAGCAGTTTGGATTCCTCAGAAGTGAAAAAGCTACATGGAGCAGTGCGTAATGTGTTGCAAGAGGCTATAGCAAAAAACGGAACCACCATATCGGATTTTCGCCGAGTGGATAGCAAAAGTGGTCAATTTCAAAATTTTCTGCGGGTCTATGGTAGGTCGGGATATGCTTGTCGGGAATGTGAAGGGAAAGTGTTAAGGGTACGTCAAGGGCAACGCAGCACATTTTACTGTCCACATTGTCAATTTTAGTGATGCCCAAAGAAGACGGAGAAAAAAGCCTGAATTGATAAGGGTGTAGAGATAAAGAGGTGTAAAATGGGAAATGTGGCTGTGGCATTTGATGTTGAATTGGATAAAAAGGAGCTGTAGATGAAGATTCAACAAGGATGGCTTTCCAGTAGTTGGTGTTGTTGGTTGGTGGGATGGGTCGGCGTGTTGTTATTTTGCAGTTGGGGGATAGTGGTATGGGGACAGTCTGAGAGCAAAGAGCATCGGGATGTATGGTTGCAGAGTGAATTACGACGGCTGGTAGATGTGGGTGGGGTGGCGGTTGGTTTGAATGGAGAAGAGCAATTTATCTATGGGGATGGGGCGTATGTGCCGGCATCGGTGTTGAAATTGGCAACAGGTTATTGTGCGCTATCAGAGTTAGGTGAGCGGCATCGTTTTGAGACGGTGGTGTATTTTCATGAGGGATGGCTGTATATCGAAGGAAGGGGAGATCCGCTCCTGATCTCTGAGTCATGGGAGACTCTGGCTTCAGCATTACGTCGCAAACAGATATTTAAGCAACCGCTAGAGGGTTTGGCGGTGGATGGATCGGTATTTCAAGTGGTGCAGGTGGATGGTCGTGGACGTAGCCTGAATCCATATGATGCAGGATTGGGTGCTTTGGCTTCCAATTTCAACACCTTGTTTGTGGAAGTGAATGCAGAAGATAAGATAGCAAGTGCAGAAGAACAGACGCCCCTTACGCAGTTGGGCAAGGAATTATCCAAAGGATTAGGTGTGGGTCAGCACCGCATTAATATCACGTCCAAGAGTGAGCATACGCTGCGCTATTCAGCTGAGTTGGCCATGGCGATATTTAGTAGGCATGGAGCACATTTTGTTCAAGGGTGGCAAATAAGAAAGCGGCCTGGGGTAGCCAAGCGGGTATATGTGCATCGCTCCATCAAGAATTTGCGGGAAGTGGTGCGAGATATGCTGAAGTATTCCAACAATTTTATTGCCAATCAGTTGGTTATGGCAGTGGCACTAAAACAAGAAGGGAAACCTGCTTCTTTAGAGGCAGGCATGCGGTATATGCGAGCTTGTGTAGAAGAAAAGCTGGGAGTGGGATCCAAGCAATTGCAATGGGTGGAGGGTTCTGGATTATCCCGCAAAAACCGTGTACATCTCCGGGCAATGCTGCGAATTGTGGATGCATTTTATCCGTGGCGAGAATTGTTGCCTCGACACGGAAAACTTCCTTGGCAGGCAATAGCAAAAACAGGGACGCTCAATGGAGTGTATACTCTGGCGGGCTTTTTGCCTGCTTCAACAAATAGCCGCCGTCCATTTGTGATTATGCTCAACCAGTCGCGTCATACCCGTGGTGCGGTGTTTCAGCTATTGGTACAAGATCAGTCTTTGCCATAAAGAAAAGACTCCAATGGGTGATTGGAGACAAGGCCACCTTGTGCAGACAGCATCATCAGTTGGAATACGATAATATCCACATGGCTAGAATAGGAGAGAACTCTTGGCATTAGACTTTTCTCATCTGTCGGCTTATCTGAAGGGCGTCAATAGCTGGGTAGAAGAAGGTTTGCAGGAGTATTTGCCTGCTGAAGAACCGCAGGAATATTTGTATCGCTTGGCGAAGGAATACCCGCAACGCGAGAGTAAGCGACTGCGGCCGGCATTGGTCTGGCTAAGCTGTGCTTGTTGCGGTGGGGAAATAGAAAAAGCCTTGCCTAGTGCAATGGCGTTGGAATTGTTTCAAAATTTTGCCTTGGTGCATGATGACATAGAAGATAGTTCTCTGCTTAGACGTGGCCAGCCCACACTACACCGCTGCTATGGCATTCCCTTGGCTCTCAATGTTGGCGATTTGCTCTTGGAGCTTTCTTTTGAAGCTTTGCTGCGCAATCCGTCTCTTTTGGGGGATGCTACCAGCCTTGAAGTATTAAAGCTTTTTTGCCAATTGGTGAGAAAAACCCTGGAGGGACAGGCAATGGATATCGGATGGGTGCGTGAACAGCATTTTCCTTCGCGTCAACAATTGATGGAAATGATGAACCGCAAAACCAGCTGGTATTCTGGTCGTGGCCCTTGTGAGATGGGGGCGCTGATTGCTCAAGCTTCTCCCGGTGACCGCCATGCTCTGGGACAGTATGGAAAATATTTGGGTTTGGGCTTTCAACTGCGTGATGACATCTTGAATCTATCTTCTACTAATGAAGCTGCTTCAGGCTATGGCAAGGAGCATGGCGGTGATTTTGCTGAAGGCAAACGCACCTTAATTGTATTGGAAATGTTGGAACGACTGGACAGCGCCAAATCCAAAAGATTCAAACGGTTACTTTTTCTGCAACCTGCTAAAACGCCTGCTGAGGAGATACATTGGGCGGTAGAGCAAGCGCATGCCTGCGGAGCAGTAGAGACAGTGTATCAACAATGTCAGCAATTTTTTCAACAGGCAGTGCAATTTTTACAGCCATTGGCAGAACATCCCGGAAAGGTACTGTTAGAACAATTGGCTACCGATTGGCTATCCTTGCCGCCAGTTGTTTCTAAGAACAGCTAATGAAACGACTTTTCTGATGACTAGCAAAACAATACGCGAAAATAAGCCATGTTCTAGCGGCAAAATTGTCATCACGGGTGCCAGCGAACACAACCTGAAACAGCTCAACTTGAAATTGCCACGAGATGCACTGGTCGTTTTCAGTGGAGTGTCAGGTTCTGGCAAATCTTCCTTGGCTTTTGACACGTTATTCAAGGAAGGCCAACGGCGTTTTTTAGAGAGTCTATCACCATATGCGCGACAATTTTTGGGGGGAATGAGCAAGCCGCGAGTAGATCGTATAGAGGGATTGAGCGCGGCCATATCTATTGATCAGAAGACAGTCAATCGCAACCCACGTTCCACAGTAGGAACGATGACAGAGCTGTACGACTATTACCGTTTATGGATGGCGCGTTTGGGTAAGCCACATTGCCCAAAGTGTGGAGAGATGGTGTCCTCTTTGGGGGCAGAGCAGATAGTAGAGAGGTTGCTGGCAATTCATGGGAGAGGGAAAGCTGTAGAGAAACGGTCAATACCTTTGACTTTCCTGTTAGTGCCGATGGTGCGAGAGCGCAAAGGGGAATATCGGAAAGAATTGAAGCAATGGAAAGAACAAGGGTATATGCGGGTGAGGGTGGATGGGGTAGTGCGGCGGTTGGATGAAGATTTCAATTTGGAGCGCTATGAAAAGCACAGCCTGGAATTGGTACTGGATCGGTTGCCTTTAGAAGCAGGGATGCGTTCAAGATGGGTGGAAGGGGTGGAGCGTTGTTTGGAGCTAAGTGGGGGCTTGGTCGCTGTGTTATTAGAGAAGGCAAGTAAAGAAAAAACGAATGGAAAGCATGGGAGCAAGATGGAGTTGTTTAGCAGCCAAATGGCCTGTTCTCAGTGCAAGACGGCAATACCTGAATTGGAGCCGCGGTTGTTTAGCTTTAATGATGCGCAAGGGGCATGTGAGTCGTGTGGGGGATTGGGGGAACGGAGAGAATATCACCAAGAGCGTTTGGTGGATGGCTCTAAGAGTTTGCAGGATGGTGCGTTACGGTGTGTGAGCAAAAAGGGCAGATTGGTTTTTACGGGTTTGGGACATGGAGATCTATGTCGGGTAGCAGCGCATTTGGGTTTGAATGTAAAGCAGTGCTGGGATGCGTTGGATGAACAGTTGCGACAGCAATTTTTACAAGGGGATGGGGGGACGTGGTTACGTCCGCGGCAAATATTTTCGCCAAAGAATTTAGTACAGGAGGCTTGTAATGGTGGACGTTGGCCGGGGGTGGTGGGAATATTGCGTGTATTGGAACGGTTTCAAATTGGAAGGATGTTGGAGCGATATCAGTCGGTGGAAGTATGTTCTGCATGCCAGGGACAACGGTTGAATGCAGCAGCTCTGGCAGTGCGTTTTCGGGGATTGAATATGGCTTCTTTGACGGCAATGACTCTAAGAGAAGCGCGCGATTTTTTTGCGAGTCTGCAACTGGAAGGAGAAGAAGCAGAGATAGGTAAAGACATATTGCGAGAAGTGCGTTCTCGGCTAGATTTTTTGTCTCAGGTGGGTGTGGGTTATTTAGGTTTGGATCGTCGTGCCAATACGCTGTCTGGAGGAGAAGCCCAGCGGATTCGGCTGGGTTCTCAAGTGGGTTCACGATTGCAAGGGGTGCTGTATGTACTGGATGAACCCTCTATTGGATTGCATGCCTCGGATCAGCAGTTGTTGCTGGAAAGCCTGAAACAGTTACGCGATTTGGGTAACACCGTTTGCGTGGTAGAACACGATGCAGCCACCATGGCTGCTGCAGATCATTTGGTAGATTTAGGCCCAGGTGCTGGTCGTAAAGGAGGAAAGATTCTGGCACAAGGATCACTACAGCAAGTGATGCGCAGTCCTTCGTCTGTTTCGGCTTCTTATTTACGGGGGGAACTTGCTATTCCAAAACCAGCCCAACGGCGATCTATGGATGAACGTCAGTTGGTGATTCGCCAAGCACACTGCCACAATTTAAAGCACATCGATGTAAAATTGCCGCTGGGCATGTTATGTGCGGTGAGTGGGGTGTCGGGCAGTGGGAAAAGCACTCTGGTGCATCAAGTGCTAAAAGCATCCATCAAAGCACACTTAAATAATCGCTCACTTCCTCCGTTTGCCAAGATAGAAGGACTGCATTACATTGATAAGGTGATTGAAATAAACCAATCTCCTATTGGGCGTACTCCGCGCAGCAATGCTGCTACCTACACCAAGCTGCTGGATGTGATTCGTGATTTGTTCTCTCGTACGCAGCTAGCACGCATGCGTGGTTATCGGGCAGGACGTTTCAGCTTTAATCTCAAAGGTGGCCGCTGTGAGATCTGTCAGGGTGCAGGGGTACGTGTGATTGAAATGCAATTTCTCAGCGATGTGCAAGTTGTTTGCGAATTCTGCCAAGGAAGACGCTTCAATGAGGAAACTTTGCAAGTGCGTTATAAGCAACGGCACATTCAAGATGTTTTGAATATGACAGTGGATGAAGCACATCAATTCTTTGCTTCCACTCCTACAGCTTTGCGAATTTTGGATTCTTTGGCGGAAGTGGGATTGGGTTATCTGTGTTTAGGGCAACCCAGTACTACTCTCTCTGGCGGTGAAGCCCAGCGAGTCAAACTGGCTTCAGAATTGCGCAAGCGTCCTGGTCAACACACACTTTACCTATTGGATGAACCCACCACTGGCTTACACGCCAAAGATGTGGTGCGCTTATTGGCTTGTCTACATCGATTGGTGGATGCCGGCCATAGCGTGATGGTGATTGAACATAATTTGGATGTGTTAAAGAGTGCAGATTGGATATTAGACTTAGGTCCTGGGGGTGGGGATGCTGGCGGTCAGCTATTGGCCTCAGGCACGCCAGAAACGGTTGCCAATATCAAGCAATCTCTCACCGGTCAGTTTCTAGCTGAAGTGTTGCACTCAGATAAACCCCTGGGTAGTTGGCGACCCTTAAAAAATTCTGCTATGCAAAATTTGAAGGTATCCTCCCGTGATATTTTGATACGGGGGGCAGAACACAACAATTTAAAGCATATTGATGTTCGCATTCCCAAAAATCAGCTAACCGTGCTAACGGGTGTCTCTGGTTGTGGAAAAACCAGTTTGGCTTTAGATACCTTATTTGCTGAAGGCCAAGCGCGCTATGTGGAGTCATTATCTACTTACGCCCGCCGTTTTTTGGGACGTATGGACAAGCCCCGCGTTCGTTCTATTGAAGGTTTAAGCCCAGCTATTGCAATTGATCAAAAGCATAGTGCTCGCACCCCGCGTTCTACTGTGGCCACTGCCACTGAAATCTATGATTATCTGCGCTTGCTGTACGCGCGTCTTGGTCAAGCCCACTGTCCTCAATGCCAACAACCACTAAAAGGATTTCCTCCCTCGCAATTGTCCCGCCATCTTTGCCAGAAATTTAAGGGAGAACGCTTATTGATCTGTGCTCCACTCGCCCATCCTGCTGTTCCCACCCTTGTCAGCAAATCTGTGCTGCAACGTCGTCTGGAAGCCTTGCAAGCAGAAGGATTCACTCGCTTGTGGCTGCATTTGTCCAATCAACCATCCCAATTACTAGCGTTGGAAGACTATCAGCCCAAACAAACCAACGACCTTTCCATGCTGCATGTACTAGTGGACCGATTACGCTGCGACACCGATCAGCAAACCCGCCTGGCCGAATCTTTACAGACTGCTTACCAACAAGGCAGTGGCTTGGTGCGCGTGGTTTGCTGGGATATCTCCAACAGCAAAGCTTCTCCAGCAACTGATGATACTGAACAGCTATTCAGTGAAAAACCCGCCTGTGTTCTCCATGGGGTTTCTTTGCAACAACCACTTTCCCCACGCCAATTTAGTTTCAATTCTCCTCATGGAGCTTGTACCGCCTGCGAAGGTCTGGGCAACGCTGTGCAACTGGATTGGAATCGCTGGATCAACTACCCTCAAAAGCCTCTCTTCAAAGGTGCCTTGGGATCCAGTGTGATTACCCGTTGGTTCAACAATACCCGTAGCCATGCACAACGAGGGGCAAGACGAATTGCCCGAAAACAGGGCATTACCCTTTCTAAGCCTGCTGGCAAACTTACTTTACAAGAACAACGCTGTTTGTTAGATGGAGATGCCCAGCTGCCCGGTTTGAATACTCTCTTCAATCAAAAGTTTTCCCACATTGGTGAAAACTGGGCGCGCCCTGCATCTGAAATTTTTCATCCTGCCCCCTGTCCAGCTTGCAAAGGATCTCGCTTGATGCCGCTCGCTCGCCATGTACAATGGCAAGGCCTCAACATTACTCAATTTTGCCAATATACTGTCATCCAAGCTCACCAACAGATTTCACAATGGCGATTGTCTCCCACCCAAGCCCGTATTGCCCAACAGCCTATCCAAGAAATCTGCTCACGACTGAAATTCTTGCAAACCGTCGGTTTAGGATACCTCAATCTCCACCGTCAATCTTCCACGCTCTCTGGTGGTGAAGCCCAACGCATTCGCCTGGCTTCCCAGCTGGGATCTCAGCTGGTAGGCGTACTTTATGTACTGGATGAGCCTACCATCGGACTTCATCCTAGGGACATCCAACGCTTGCTTATAACCCTTGAACAACTAAGAGATCGTGGCAATACTGTCTGTGTTGTAGAACATGATCTTCAAATTATCCGTCACGCAGACCATGTTATTGATCTTGGTCCTTCCGCTGGTCATTACGGAGGAAAGCTGGTAGCCCAAGGTACTCCTCAACAAATCGCATCCCAAGCGCAATCTCTCACTGGACAATACCTTAGCGGATCTCGTTCCATTCCTCTTCCTCAAAAACTTCGTAAGACCAAATCATTCCTTCATCTTCAACACAGTTCTCTCCACAACCTCAAAAACCTCAACGTTCGTATTCCGCTCCACTGCTTTCTTGCCATCAGTGGCGTCTCCGGCAGTGGCAAGAGCACCCTTCTCCATCATGTGCTTTCCCCTTTGATACAACATCACCTGCATCCCCACTTATCATCTCCTCCAACTGCCTGCGGCATTCTCAGTGGCTGTGAATCCATTGAACACATGCTTGTGATTAATCAATCGCCTATCGGCAAAACTCCTAAATCCAACCCTGCCACCTATATCGGTATTATGGATCACATCCGCAGCCTCATGGCTGCAACGCCCCAAGCCCGTGCTTTGGGTTGGAAAAAAGGACGTTTCAGTTTCAATGTTGCTGCAGGGCGCTGCCATGTTTGTGAAGGCCGCGGCTTTCATCATATAGAAATGCATTTTCTTGCAGATGTTTGGACCCGCTGCAATCAATGTAAAGGGCAGCGTTACAATCGCCAAACTCTCCAAATCACCTTTAAAAGGTACAATATTGCCCAAATCCTTGAGCTAGAAGCCTCACAGGCACTCCAACTCTTTGCCAACCAACCTGCCATTCAACGCGGTCTCCAAACCCTTTGCGATGTCGGGTTGGGATATATCCAACTTGGACAACCAGCTAATACACTCTCCGCCGGAGAAGCACAACGACTTAAACTGGCAGCTGAACTTAGCAGGCCTAAAGCAGCTCACACTATCTATATCCTTGATGAACCCACAACTGGTCTCCATTCTGACGATGTCCATAAGCTGTTACAAACTCTCCATCAACTCGTTAACGCTGGACATTCTGTTATCATCATTGAGCACAACCCAGAAGTTCTCAAAACGGCAGACCACATTATTGATCTTGGACCAGAGGAAGCAGAAAATGGTGGTAAAATCATCGCTACCACCACACCAAAACAACTTGCTGACATTCCCCATAGCTATACCGGTCAAGCTTTAAAACCTTTCTTCAATTCAATCAATAGCTGAAGCATCCAGACTTCTTTTATCAAAAAATGCTAAACAAAATTATTCGTGAAAAAAACTGTTATGAACGCTTAAAGTAAGCATTCAGAAGCAGTGACGAGGCTAAACAACTTTTATTAGAAAGGAAGAAAAGTGAATTCTGAGACTGTATTTGTGCTAGATACCCTGTGGTTATTAATTTCTGGCTGCTTGGTGATGTGGATGGCAGCGGGCTTTGCGATGTTGGAAGCTGGTTTAACCCAAGCTAAAAATAATGTAGCCATTTTGCTCAAAAATATGATTTTGTACGCCTTGTCTTGCATTATGTATTATCTGGTGGGTTACGCTTTGATGTACAAATCTGGGATAGGCTTTGGTTTGGAAGGGGTTGTAGACGGCCAAGCGCACAGTGTGTATGCTGATTTTTTCTTTCAGGTAGTTTTTGTAGCTACGGCAGCTTCGGTGATTTCCGGGGCTGTGGCTGAACGCATGCGTTTTTTCTCTTTTTTCTTTTTTGTTTTAGTACTAGCAGCGGTAATTTACCCAATCCAGGGTCGGTGGACTTGGGGTGGTATGCTTACAGGTGAAGGGGGATGGCTAGAGGGTTTTCGTGATTTTGCAGGTTCTACCATTGTGCATTCGGTAGGTGGCTGGGCTGCATTGGCTGGAGTGATGCTGCTTGGGCCGCGTCATGGCAAATACCTGCCTTCGGGTGAAATTCGCCCTATCCCTGGTTCTAATCTGGCTTTAAGTACCCTGGGTACATTTATCTTATGGTTTGGCTGGTTCGGCTTCAACGGAGGCTCTCAGTTAGCTTTAGGATCTAAGGGTGATGCCAATGCGATTGCCTTGGTAATAGTAAATACCAATATGGCTGCTTGTAGCGGAGCCATTGCTGCCCTATTGCTGACTCAATTGCGTTACCGTTTCATTGATCTCTCTATGGTACTCAATGGAGCTCTTGCGGGATTGGTGTCCATTACTGCTGGTCCAGAGTATCCTTCTGTCTGGCTTGCTGCTGTCATTGGTGCCATTGGTGGCTTGCTGGTGGTTTTCTCTGTACCTTTGATGGATCGCTTGCGCCTAGATGATCCCGTGGGTGCCATTTCTGTACACCTTGTCTGTGGTATTTGGGGTACATTTGCTGTGGGTTTATTTGCAGCTGATGCCTCTATGTGGACTCAGATCAAAGGCATTGTTCTAATAGGCTTCTTTGTTTTCACCAGTTCTTTGCTTCTCTGGTGGCTGCTTAAGATCACTATTGGAATCAGAGTCTCTGAAGAGGCTGAGATCAATGGACTAGACAGTACCGAATACGGTATGGAGGCTTATCCCTATTTCAGCAAAACCTCCTAGAAGCACTTAAGTGCCAAAATGTTGAGGCAGCATGCTAGCAGTTTTTGGTGTTTCGCCTTTACCAAGGATGAGGGAACATTTCTGACCCAATATTTGTTTTGAAAGATCAGTTGTTCTCTACCAGGCCACTGGGCGTGGGGAATTTTTGGCAAAGTTGCTGGACTTCTTTTTTGATGGTGGCAATTTCGCTTTGGCCGTTTTTGGCAATGCGTACAATCCATTCGGCGATTTGAAGCATTTCTTGTTCTTTCATACCTCTGGTGGTGGCACCAGGGGTGCCGAGTCGGACACCAGAAGCCTTGAAAGGAGGAAGGGGGTCATCGGGAATGGCATTTTTGTTGAGATTGATATCGGCTGCTTCAAGGTTTTCTTGTACTTCTTTACCGGTTTTGTTGAAGCTTTGCATGGTGTGAATAAGCATCAGGTGGTTATCGGTACCGTTCGTAATTAGTTTACAGCCGCGCTCTTGGAGGGCTGAGGCGAGGGCTTTAGCATTTTTGAGGACTTGCTGCCCATATTGTTTGAATTCTGGAGTGTTAGCTTCTCCAAGGGCTACAGAGATAGCAGCAATTTTATTCATGTGCGGACCACCTTGGAGTCCGGGAAAGACAGCTCGGTCAATAAGGGTGGGGATATTTTCTAAGATTTTTTCAGGTTTTTTCAGGGGATTGGAGACAGTGCCTTTGCTAAGAATAAGGGCGCCTCTGGGACCGCGCAAGGATTTGTGGGTAGTGGTGGTGAGTACGTGAAAACCGTAATCTAAAGGATTGGGAAGTACTTCTGCGACGATGAGTCCGGCGACATGTGCCATATCGGCCATGGCAAGTGCGCCGACTTCTTTGGCAATATCGGCCATACGTTGGTAGTTTAAGTTGCGAGGATAGGCAGAGAAGCCGGCGATGATGATTTTGGGTTTTTCTTTCAGCGCCGTTTCTCTAAGAGCGTCATAATCAATTTCACCGCTTTCTACATCACGCATTTTATAACGGATGAAATTATAGGCTTTGGCGGAGAAGGTGACAGGAGCACCGTGGGTGAGGTGTCCACCGTGAGAGAGATCCATAGCCAGTGCCTTGTCTCCGATGTCGAGCCAGGAGGTATAGACAGCTAGATTAGCGGAGGCTCCAGATAAAGCTTGTACGCAGGCATGATCTGAGTGGAAGAGGGCTTTGGCACGTTCAATGGTGAGTGTTTCGATTTGATCCGTGTAAGTTTGGCCTCCATAGTAACGACGGCCAGGGGTGCCTTCGGCATATTTATTGGTGAGTACACTGCCCAGAGCTTCTAAAACAGATTGGCTGACATAATTTTCTGAAGGGATCAACTCTAGGCCATTGTGCTGGCGAATGGACTCTCCTTTAATGATATCAAATACTTGAGGATCAGTTTTGGCGAGGTTGTTATACTTCATGATGATTTCCTATAGTACAGAAGAAAGGTTAAGGTTGGGCGAACAAGAGGGTCTGCTTGCTTTATGATGTTAGAGTATCATATCTTTTTTGCTGGGTATTGGCTAGCCAGCAAGGGGAATACGGTGGTGAAAGGATGATAACAGTGTGGTGCTGCTGTTAGCCAAAGTGATATGGATGAAACACGAAGAGATGATATGGATTCTCTGAAGCAGGACATGGTGGAGGGTCAGGATTGGGTTCAGTTTGTGAAAAAGCGTGCCAGGGCGGCACGAAAGGCATGGCCGGGACTGGCGAGGCTGGATGATGGGCAACGTTCTACGGCTTTGGAAGCGATTGCCGAGGGATTGCGAGCAGAATCGGATTTGATTTTGGAGGCGAATGCCCTGGATATGCGTGCGGGTGAACAGGCGCAGCTGGGCAGCAAGCTGGATCGGTTGCTGCTGACAGGCGAGCGGCTGGAGGCAATAGAAAAGGCAGTACATACAGTTGCTAAACTGAAAGATCCTTTGGGTGAGGTTGTTTATGAAAGTAGGCGTCCCAACGGGATGCGTGTGCAGCAACTGCGTTGCCCTATAGGTGTGGTAGGAATGGTGTATGAAGCACGTCCCAATGTGACTGTAGATGCCATTGCATTGTGTTTGAAATCGGGTAATGCGGTGGTGCTAAAAGGGGGATCAGATGCACTTCACTCCAATCGGGCATTGGTGGGTGCAGTGCATCGGGCTTTGGAACATACAATGGTGCCTGCGGATGTGGTGCAATTGTTGGATGCCAGTGCGCGTGAAGCCACTGCAGCTTTTTTAGGATTGAGAGGCCTGTTGGATGTCGTCATTCCCCGCGGTGGACAAGGATTGATTCGCCATACCCAGCAACATGCACGTGTACCTGTGATTGAAACTGGAGCTTCAGTAGTCCACGCCTATGTCCATCATGATGCCGATATTCCCAAAACTGCTTCCATGTTGGTCAATGGTAAAATGCGCCGTCCTTCCATTTGTTGTGCGCTAGATGTGGCTTTGTTGCATAAAGATATTGCTACGCAACTTATTTCTCTACTGCCCGAACAACTGGGCAAACATCCGCATCAGTTGAAAATTCTCGCAGATGAACACGCGTTGCCTTTATTGCAACCTTACTTTCCCGCTGAGTGTTTGCGCCTGCTGGATATCTCTAAAGATTTTGACACCGAATTTCTAGATTACATTCTTGCTGTGTCTATTACTGATTCGCTAGAAGACGCCATTTCTCATATTCGTCAACATTCCCTGCGACATACCGAGGCCGTTTATACTCAAGACGATGCGGTGGCTAGGCGCTTTATGAATGAAGTCGATTCTGCTTGTATCATGCACAACGTATCTACGCAGTTTACTGATGGCGGAGAGTTTGGTTTAGGTGCAGAAATGGGCATCAGTACCCAAAAGCTGCATGTACGCGGCCCTTTTGCCTTGCAGGGATTAACATCTGTTCAATGGCGTGTTTACGGTCAAGGTCAAATTCGTTAAAATGGCCTTTCTGTGTCCACTATGGCTCCGTCAATCCACTCTCTGCCACAGCCTCTCAAAGTGGTGCTTTCTGCTTCTACCCATTGGTGGAATGCAGAGGCAGCCTATGCGGCCAATCTGGCACAAGCTTTGATACAAGCCGGTCAACAAGTATGGACACTTTCTCCTCCTTCTGGAGCACACGCCCAGGCTCTGGAAGAAAAACACATTCCACAATTATCCATTCCTCATTGGCCGCATTCTCCCCTGGCTGCTTGGAAATTGCGACAATTCCTCCGCCAAGAAAACATCCACATCCTGCATCTGTTTCGTTCTCAGGAGCTTTTCGCTTCTCGCTGTGTAGTTAGAGGTCTTCCTTGCAGGTTGATTAGAACACGCGGCAGCAATTCCCCTATGCAACGCAGCTGTATCAATCGTTCTTTGCTGAGCGGTTGCCAAGCCATTGTCGCTTGCTCACAGCAAGTACGCCAAGACATGCTCCGTGCGCTTCATCCTCTCCGACCGCATATTCCTGTAATATACTACCCTGCTCCGGTCTCTGGGATGCTGCCTAGTGCTCTCATTGTTGCTGAATGTCGCCAACAGATATTACAACAATTCTCCTTATCACCAGATGCCTTGCTGTTGGCTGTGGTTGGGCGCATTGCTCCGGAAAAAGGACATCTTCTTCTCTTTCAAGCCCTTACATTCGTATTGCCTCAGTGTCCCAAATTGACAGTATTGTTATTGAACAAAGATCACGGCCCTCGGCAATTGCATCGACAATTGCGTCAATATGCACAGAAGCAAGGAATTGCATCCCATATCCACTGGCTTGGCTGGCGCAAGGATACCCCGGCCATTATGGCCTCAGCAGATCTGGGGGTCATCCCTTCTATTACTTCTGAAGTGAACTGCCGCATTGCTATGGAATTTTTTGCAGCCAAGACTCCCGTTGTTGCTTTTCCCACCGGCGCAATGGGCGAAGTACTTCAACACCAACACTCTGCTTGGCTTACTAAATCCCATCATCCCCAACAGCTTGCTGAAGGCATTCTTCAAATGCTTCAACAACCAAAATTGCGAGCCAAATTCGCCGACAATGCCTATCAACTCGCTCAAAGTACCCTATCTCAACAACACTTTATCCAGCAATACCTACAGATCTATCAACAAGTACTTTCTCCTTCTCTGTCTTAAATGCCTCCGCCGACTTTCCGCTTTCAATTAACTGCTCAAGAAAATCACGCCCGCAGTGGTCAAATACACACCGCTCGCAGTGTGATACAAACTCCTGTTTTCATGCCTGTTGGCACCCATGCCTCGGTAAAAACCCTCTCTTCTCAAGATTTGCAAACACTGGGTATTAAAATCATTTTGGCTAATGCTTATCACCTAGATTTGCGCCCTGGCGCAAGCACTATCGCTCAATTAGGCGGGTTGCACCACTTTATGAAATGGCCTCACACACTGCTCACCGATAGTGGAGGTTTCCAGCGATTCTCCCTTAAATCATTTAGCCAAGTGCAAGAGGAAGGATTGCTTCTTCAAAGCCCTTGGGATGGCTCTAAAAGGTTGCTTACTCCAGAAGATGTTGTTCATATCCAACTGCAACTAGGAAGCGATGTACTCATGTGCTTGGATGACTTGGCGTCTCTATCCACTACTTACCATGATGCTGCAGAAGCTATGGAACGCACCACCCGCTGGGCCAAACGCTGCCTGAATGCCTTTCAAACGAAAAACCCATCACAAAACCCCCCATCTGCTGTCCTATTTGGCATCGTTCAAGGTGGCCTTCATGAAAAATTGCGATATCAAAGCGCACAAACTCTGCAACAATGTAACTTTTCTGGCTACGCTCTGGGAGGACTCAGTATTGGTGAAACACCTGAACAACGCTATGCCATTTCACAGTTTACCACGCCCCTGCTGCCAGCCCACAAACCACGCTATGCCATGGGCATTGGTACTCCAGAGGACCTTCTTATGCTCGTTTCACATGGCATAGATATGTTTGACTGCGTCATGCCTACCAGAAATGCGCGCAACGGCACCCTCTTTACCTCTCAGGGTAAACTTAATATTAAACAGCAACGCTTTCGGCAAGATCCCCAGCCACTAGACGAATACTGCCAGTGCCAAACTTGTCAACATTATAGCCGTGCTTATCTCCACCATCTCTTCCGCTGTAAGGAAATCTCAGCACTCCGCTTGTTTACCCTCCACAATCTCTATTTTTTTCAGGATCTCATGCAACAAATCCAAGAAGCCATTTCTCACCAAAAATTCCAAACCTTCCAAAAAAACTTTCTCCATCGCTACCAATCGCAGTCTTTCTAAGGCTATTTTGAGCAAAAAAACAACGGTCAAAAGAAAAATCATCCTACTTAACCTTGATGGGGTAATAGATACGGAGCTAGCAAGTGGGGAATCAGCAAGTAATAGAAGTGGCATTTGATTTACCACTGCAACGAATATTTGATTACCTGTTGGACGATGAGCAACAGGTGGGAGTGGGATGTCGGGTGGTGGTGCCGTTTGGTTCTCGCCTGAAGACGGGGGTGGTAGTGCGGGTAAAAGAAAAGAGTGCGTTGCCTTTCAGTCGCCTAAAGGGGCTGCATCGGATATTGGATACCAAGGGGTTGTTGACAGAAGAGTTGGTGGATTTTTGTAGATGGATGGCGAGTTATTATCATTGTGGATGGGGTGAGGCACTGGCAGCAGCATTGCCTGGGGGTTTGGGTACACGGTTTGGGTTGGAGTATTTGTGGGTAGAACATAGGGAAGGAGGAAAACATGAGAATTGGGAAGGATTGAGTGCAGAGATCATCGGGCGCATAGAGCGTCGTCTTAAGCGTGGCGAAGGATTTAGCGATGATTGGTGGCGCCGTCAGCGAGTAGGTGAGGATGGAGAACGTTGGTTGCGGCGAATGCTGAAGACAGGCGTGATAATGGCCCATCACCGATTGTTAGGGATGGCGAATGGGAAGCGTCAAGAACGATGGATACGATTAACTGATGCCCATCCAATGCAAGGTTTTAACCCGCGTAGAGAGACAAAACGGGAGCGAATTTTGCAGTTGTTGCAAGAAGAAGGAGAGATACCAATTGGTCGGGTGCGGGTGGTGGTAAACAATCCAACAGGTGTATTGCATCAGTTGCAAGAAGAAGGGTTGGTAAAGGTGCGTCTGCGAGAAAAAAAGCAAGAGGGTGAAAACGCGGTAGCAAACATTGAAGGGATACAAGAAGAGCAACAGGTAGCAAGAGAGAATTTTTTATCACTGAATCAAAAGCAATTAGCAGCATTTATACAAATACAGGCAGGCTTGGACAGCGGACAGCATAAATGCTTTTTGCTGCAAGGGGTTACAGGCAGTGGCAAGACGGAGGTTTATTTACATGCGGTGCGGCATGCATTAAAGCAGGGACGGAGCTGTTTGATATTGGCTCCAGAGATTGCTTTAAGTACCAATTTGATTAAGCGATTTCAGCTGCGTTTTGGTCAACAAGTGGTGCTGTTGCATAGTGGTTTAGATGCGCAGGAACGGATGGAAGGGTGGTTGCGTTTACGAACAGGGAAGGCGCAGGTAGTCATTGGCGCCCGCAGCGCAGTATTTGCACCCTTAGAGCGACTAGGATTGGTAGTGGTGGATGAGGAACACGATGGTTCCTATAAGCAAGAGGATGCGCCTCGTTATCATGCGCGTGATGCAGCTATTATTCGGGCTCGTCATTATGGGGCTTTGGTTTTGCTGGGTACTGCTACTCCCAGCATGGAAAGCTGGTGGGCGGTAAAAGAAAATAAACTTAAGCTACTGGAATTGCCTCAACGGGTACGTCAACAGCCACTGCCTCAGATGCAGCTGGTGGATTTGCGCCATGCCCCTCGCCAGCCTGGCAGCTTCTACTTCAGCCGCACCCTGAGTGATGCCATTCGCCATACTCTGGCGCAAAAACAACAGGTCATGTTGTTTCTCAACCGTCGTGGATTTGCCTCTATGGTATTGTGCCAGGATTGTCAAACTCCTGTACTCTGTGAAAACTGTACCCTTGCTCTTACCTGGCACCAGAGCGAGGCCTTCTTGCTATGTCATCGCTGTGGTTTTAAACGCGCCTTTCCTGCTCATTGTCACAACTGCCGCTCTGAAAACATTCAAGCTTCAGGCATTGGTATTCAACGCGCAGAAGAAGAAGCTTCCATATTTTTTCCACAAGCACGTATCTTGCGCTTAGATTCTGATGCGCTTCGTCGACGCAATGAACTAGAACGATTGCTAAAAGCCATTGCTCAACATCAATGCGATATCGTCATCGGAACCCAAATTCTTGCTAAAGGACACCACTTCCCTCAAGTCACCCTCGTTGGCATGCTGCTTGCCGATCTCTCCCTCAATCTTCCAGATTTCCGTGCTTCAGAGCGCACTTTCCAATTGCTCACGCAAATGGCCGGGCGTGCAGGCAGAGGCACCGTTCCCGGAAAAGCCATTATCCAAACCTATAATCCTCAACACTATAGCCTCCAAACCACACTTCAACATCAATTCACACAATTCGCACAACGCGAACTCCAATTTAGACAACAAGCCTTAAGTCCTCCCTTCTTGCATCAGGTTCTTTTATGGATTGATGCCCCCACAGCTCCTTTAGCGCAACAACTCGCTCAACAAATCGCTACCCGTATTAAAAAACATCTTTCCCAGCACAATCCCACACCCATTCTACTTGGACCAGCACCTGCCCATATCCCCAAAGTAAAACGCTTCTTCCGCTTCTTTATCCTCCTCAAACATCCCAGATCCAAGATCCTTCACCAATTGCTTCAATCCCTTCCCCAAAAAATTCCCCACCAATCCCGTATCACTGTGGATGTAGATCCTTACCAGTTATTTTAATAGAAGCCAGTTCAAGGTCTTTTAATCAAATCATACGCAGGTAGCTAGAGGCTGTTTATACAAGAATTTTTTTGAAAAAGCACCATCAGCCAGAAGCAATTCTGCTGACAAAATGGCTGTGCTAGACCAATGCGCTAAATTTTGAGTTTAGCCAGCGCTCGGAGGGCTTGGCTATTAGCAACCGCTTCTTGGTTTTTGATGGCTTCCCCTCGCAGAACAGCGGCTGCAGCCAGTTCTACTTTTTTGCCGCTGTAGGTAATGGGAACCTCTGCGACTTGATTAATCCATTTTGGCACATGTCGAGGCGAAGTTTGACGGCGGATGGTTTCTCGGATGGTTTCTTTGAGCGTATCGTTGAGCTGAAGATTGGGTGTGAGAACAACCAATAAGCGAATGCTTTCCTCTTGGTTTTCACTCCAAGGGACGACCAGACTATCTTGTATAAAAGGCAAAGCTTCAACGACGTTATATATTTCTGCAGGTCCGATACGGATACCCCCTGGATTAAGGGTGGCATCACTACGGCCGTGGACGAGAATGCCTTTTTGGGGAGTAATGGTAATGAAGTCTCCATGCCTCCAAGTATGTGAGTAATATTGAAAGTAAGTAGCTTGGTAGGCTTGGCGTGAATCATCGTGCCAAAAACCTAACGGCATGGAAGGAAAGGGCTGGCGACAAACAAGCTCGCCTTTTTGGTTGATGACAGGTTGACCTTGGTCATTAAATGCAGCGATATCCATCCCGAGGGCATGACCTTGGATTTGTCCGGGATAAACAGCGGAAAGGGGATTTCCAAGCATAAAGCAACCTATCAGATCAGTGCCTCCGCTGATGGAAGCCAGCTGCATATTGGATTTAATAGCTTGATAAGCCCAGTAGAATTGGTGTTCGGTGAGGGTAGAGCCGGTGGATAGTACGGAGCGTAACTGGGGCAATTGTGCGTCTCCATATTTAATGTTGGCTTTTTGGCAGAGGGCAAAATATTTAGGACTAGCACCGAAGATGGTGACATGATGCTTCTTGACGACTTCCCACAAAGCTTGTGGTTGAGGAAAAGCAGGACTGCCTTCATAAAGCATCACGGTGCAGCCTTGTGCCAATCCACTTATCAACCAGTTCCACATCATCCAGCCGCAGGTGGTGAAATACAGCAACACATCTTTTCTGTTAAGGCTACAGTGCAATCGCAATTCCACATGGTGTTTCAACAGCACCCCGCCCGCCCGATGAACAATACATTTGGGCTTGCCGGTGGTACCAGAAGAAAAAAGGATGCAAAGAGGATGATCAAATGGCAGCGAAGCGAATTGAGGAACAGGATCATCGTCCTTGCCAAGAAATGTTTCCCATAGCATGGCATTTATAGGAACAGAGGGAGCATTATTAAGGAAAGGCACCATCACCAGCTTGGGTTTTGAGGGTAATGCTTGGGTTAGTTGATTGATTCTGGTCAAACAATCCAGCTGTTTGCCTCCATAACGATAACCATTGGCAAAAAACAACACTTTGGGTTCAATTTGTCCAAAACGGTCTATCACAGCTTGGTGGCCAAAATCAGGAGAGGCGCTTGACCATATTGCCCCCAGAGAGGTTGTTGCCAGCATGGCCACCACTGTTTCTGCAATGTTGGGTAGCCAGCCAGCTACACGATCACCCACGCCTACACCCAATGCCATCAATCCCCGCTGACAACGGGCAGTTTGGTTTAGTAATTGCCGATAAGATAGTTGTTGTCGGTTGCCTTGTTCATCCACACACAACAAAGCCAGATGGTTATCATTCCAACGCAGCATGTGTTGGGAAAAATTAAAGCGCACACCAGGGAACCATATCTCCCCGTTTGCTAAAGGTGGCATGTCGTGGCTGGTTAACACTTCTTGATAGTTCCCTTGGCAAGAAACCGCTGCATCTTGCCAAGCTGCTTGCCAAAAAGACTCCAGTTCTTCCACACTCCAGCGATGCAGAGCATGGTATCCTGCAATCAATTGTTGCTCCATTCCCAAATCTCGGAAAAATTCCGCCATAGGAGAAGACATTGCTTCTTCTTCTTTGGGTGCCCACAGCTGATGGTCACTATTGGTTATTGTACCCATGTGCTTCCATGCGAACAAAACCGAACACCAAAGCTTGCTGTATTACTGTGCTAGCATTGTTGCGGGATATTTTTGAGCCCTATCATTCTTCTGATACCTGGCAGCAATAAACTTAGCCCGTTTTTTGCAATAGCTTTTCTATTGTTTGTTGCATTTCCTTGGCGCGTTGGCTGCCACTATGCATCTCTCCCACCTTAGACATCCGAATCCGTCCTTGTTTATCTACCAAGTAGAACGCAGGCCAATAACGGTTCTTCAAAGCTTTCCAATAGGCGTAGTCATTGTCCATGTAAACTGGCTGGGTAAGTTTGAAGCGCTTCACGGCCCCTTCTACCCGGCTACGTTCTTTTTCAAAGGGAAACTCAGGCGTATGCACACTCACCACCCGCAATCCCTGTTTGCTATATTTTTCTTTCATCTCGTGGACCCACGGGAAACTGCGAATGCAGTTAATTCATACCGAAGTCCAAATTTCAATGAGTACCACTTGACCGCGGAAATCTTGACTTGAAAGTGGCTTTACATTGATCCAACGTGCTGGCTGCTTGTTGGGAAAATCTGGCATACGTCCCAAAACTGGCTGCGCTAGGACCTCGGAAACCCCCAGAGGTAACACCATTGACAATCCCCATAACAATCCCACCAAAAATTTACATCGAACGCTATGCATAATTCACCTAATCCTATCTGTATATCTTTTAACAAAACTTCACCAAAACCAATGATACAAACGTAAGTACATGTATCTGCCTATAACATTTGTCTATCATATCTTATCTATGCCCGTTTGACAAAATCTTCCATTATCCATTTTTTCCAACTTACCATGAGATCCACCACATACTCCCCCTCATCATACGTCCCTTTCTTAGGAAGAAATGATATTTGTTGGTGCGGCAGTGGTAAAAAATACAAAAAATGTCACCTTCTTTCCGACCAAATCCATCCTACTCCCTTGCCTAGCGCCCAGCGGATCATCCTCAAAACCCCCCAGCAAATTGCAGCCACCCGCCAAGCCTGTAAGCTTGCTCGCAAGACTCTGGATATGCTGCAATCCCTGGTACAAGAGGGGGTTACCACCAATCAAATCAACCAGTGGGTACACGAATACACCTTGGCACATGGTGCTAAACCTGCACCTTTGAATTATCGGGGTTATCCCAAGTCTGTCTGCACCTCTATCAATGAGGTCGTCTGTCATGGCATTCCCAACGATCGTTACCTAAAACCAGGAGATATTCTTAACGTGGACGTCACTTCTGTTCTCAATGGTTATTATGGCGATTCCAGTCGCATGTTCCTTATTGAACCTGTTTCAGATGAAGCGCGCCGTCTCTGCAAAACCACCGAACAATGCCTCCAATTTGCCATTCAACAAGTTAAACCAGGTGTACATCTGGGTGATATCGGGCATGTCATCCAATCTCACGCTGAAAAACAAGGCTATTCTGTGGTTAGAGACTTCGTGGGACATGGTACTGGTATTGCTTTTCATGAAGCACCCATGGTTCCTCACTTCGGGAAACCGAAAACCGGTATCAAGTTGTTACCCAACATGATTTTCACCATTGAACCCATGATTAACGCAGGAAGTTGGCAGGTGGAGATTCTTTCAGATCAATGGACTGCTATCACACGAGACCATTCCCTTTCTGCTCAATACGAGCACACCGTCCTGGTGACCGGAGATAGCCATGAAGTATTGACTTAAATGTTTTAAGGGAAAGCTGTGGGGGCGATATCCTTTGTCCCGCTAGTGGTTATCAACAAGGGTGAAGTGTCGTATTTTGCAGCAAATTTTGCTACCAGTGAAAGTTTTGTTGTTTGAGCCAATCATAGGTAGTGCTACGGATATGTTTTGCGAGTTGAAGGAATTTTTGTGCTTGTTGTTTGGTCTGCTTGGATGGCACTTGAAAAGGGTTGAGGCCACCTGCGTTTTCTAGGGAAACACAGTGAGACAAAAGTGTTTGGAAAGTTGGTTGACTGTTACAGAGGTTGGCAAGTTGAGTAAGGCTATGCATGGGTAGTTGGATATGTCCAAGGAGTATGGCAGCAGCAGCGATGGCATTGAGGGCAGTTTGTAGACTAAGGAAGCTGCTTTCTATGGGGGATTTTCTGAGTTTTTTTTTGCTTGTTGGTAGTCAACAGAGCTTTGCTGCCAATGTGTTTGAGCACGTTGGAGTGCACGTTCGGAGGGTTGAATGTTTTCACTCACAGTTGCTCTCGGTATGCCCGCAGCTTTTTCAGGGCGTGTTGAGGAAAAGAGATTGCTGGGGGGGGTGCCAAGAAAGTTGCTGAGGGTGTTCTAAGGCGTGTATGAAGGTCATCAAGGTTAAGTAGCCAGTGAACAGGAATGCCTTGTTCTTGTTGAAATTGTTTCAGCAGATCTACGTTATTGCTCTGTTCCATGCGATGAAATCCCACCACTACAGCATGGACTGTGGCTCCAAAATCAGCTTTCAGCATAGCGATAGCTTCTCGTTTGGCTTGGCCATCGGTCAGAACATCGTCCACCATGACAATGGTGGTATGTTCGGTTGGCCATTGCCCTAACCAGCGACCGCCTTCACCGTGCATTTTTTCTTCTTTGCGGTTAAACAGCCAACCAACGGAACGTTGTTGGGTATCCAAAGCTGCAGCAGTAGCAACTGCCAATGCTATTCCTTTGTAAGCGGGCCCAAACACCACCAGATCTTTGGTGGATGCTAGTGGAAGTTTGGCAATCAGTTGCGCAAAACCTTTGCCCAGTTTCATCAATCCATCAGCTGTAGTTAGACGGCCGAAATCTACAAAATAGGAAGACCGGCGATGGCTTTTTAGCTGAAAATCACCAAATCTGAATACTTGATTTTCTAGCAACAATTCCAGCAGTACTTGCTTTTCTTCATGGCTTAAAGGCGAAGACATCACGGAATTCCTTTTTTACATGGTCAATTAGGGGTCATGTTGTTATTAGATTACCTATGGTTTGGACTCGTTCTGATTTTGTTTTGTCAATTGGGATGATTGGGTTAATAATAAGGTATAGAGGTTGTTTAATATATAATGAATCACAACGCATAGGCAAATTTTTTATTCTGCTAAATATTTTCATTGACTCTTGCTTCTCATTTGTCTTATCTTCACAAAGATGCTGTGTGCCGGCTTGGCAAGTTTTTAATAGATCTGCATTGATGGCGAGCTTTGTTTAGAAAACTGCTTTTTGATGCCTACAAGGAGAATTTTCTATGGCTACTGAATCTACAAGGGAAAATTCCCCGTTCGTGGTAGAACCGCGTCCTGATGGCAGTATTTATCTGCGTCCGGAAGACTATGTTCCTCGTTATGTGGAATCTAAGCCTCTAATTGAGAATATTGTTAAATCGCTTCCAAATTTCATACAGGTTGAGAGCGCGATACGCTTAGTGGTGGAAGGTTCCAACATCAACAAGGCTATTACCAACATCAGTGTGCCTTTTGGGAAAGAAGACGACGACATTTATTACGAATTGGGACGGTTGGTATATGATCAACTATGGGGTTACTATATGTCTGCTGACCCCAAAAGCACCCACCACGGTCTTACCCATTTGGTGTATGATGGCAACGAAACCAGCTTGCTACGGCGTGAAACAGAAAAATTTCTTAAAACGCTACCTACTCGCACAGATCTGGCTGGCCGTCTGGTACAAAACTACCATATGGCTTTTGATACAGCCCCTTTTCAACGTGACAACTATCTGCGCGACACCATCTCTAAAGTACTCACCATGCATTTTGGAGTGCGTATCTTTACCTATGGCTATGGGGCACTTCGCCACAACATCTTTCTGCCCATTCATGGCGGAAAAAATGCCATTGAACGCATCTACTACAACATAGAGCATATTATTCACCAAAACCTGGCTACCTACGACGAACTCCATGACAACTATCTTCCTGTTAGTGAAGAGCTTGTCTATCGGGAATTGGAGAGCTTGGTGAATCGTTCACGCAAAAAAGTAAACACCCGACGTAAAATAATTGATGGTCTTAAAGCGCGTGCTGTGTTGGTGGATGATCCTGCCAAAGTGCATACCTTGCAGCTGGCCGATCTCTATTATGACAAAATCAACCGCATTGATCTTTTGGATGAAGCCAGTACACGTTCTAGAGACCTGTTTGCTACTTCGCTTATTCGTTCTGCAGAAATGGTCAATGAATCTCTAGATGTCTCTAAACTGAAACTAGAAGAACAAGTCTATATCCCTAGAAGCACAGTTGTCGGAGAAACACAATCTTCCGTCTCAGCATCCAAAAAAGTTGCTCCTCCACCAGAGGAAATGCCTATTGAAGAGGAAGTGGCTCCTGCAATGGCCGGTGTGGAAGACGACCAATAACTATCCGGTGCAGATAGCGGCAACAATGTGGGCAATCATGTCCGCAAAGGCTGACTGTGGATCAATTACAGCTCCTAGCAGTATCAAGATAGATAGATTTCTTTATTCCTGGTTGGTTATTGGTTCTACTAGGGTAGACTCTATTGTACTAAGCTTATCGCTCGCCATCTTGCTAACTGCCTGCGGCTACCGCTCTTTTCAACCAACACTTCCTCAGTTCGCTACCCGCCTTTGGGTCGCACCTGTACAGAACCAGACTTTCACTCCAGAGCTGGATATCCTTTTGCGACAACAACTGCAACGCCAGTTTTCCCAATACCCCAATCTTCAGCTTACTAGTCTGCAAGCTAGCGAATGGAGCCTGGAAACCACCCTCACAAAACTCAGCTTTACCCGCTTGATAAACAGCGATTTCCGTCGTCTCACCTATATCCTCCAAGGGCAAATCGCTCTCCGCAGGCCTCTGGCCAAAGAAGCTGCTTGGGGGCCTCATACTATCCGAGTCATCCAAAGTAGCAACTTCGCAAAAAATCAGAGTGAAAATCCTGCTATGATCGATCAAGTTCTGCGGCAGACACTGCAACAATTCGCAAAGGAAACGGAAACTCGGCTGCTCCAGCCCATTCCCTGACACCTTTGATCGAAAAAAGCTGTAAGAAGCGTATGGTTCTCCTGTTCCAATGCAGCTTTTGATCTCATCCCCATAAAAAGACTGAATACTTAATAGAAATAGACAACCAAAAAGCCGAAGACTTGCACAGACTTTGCTGTCTTCATTGCATCAATCCGTAAGCTGATATATTTTCTGGGCTTATACAGGGATTGCCACCCAGCAACAATAATTCTTTGTTGAAGGGTTTTCTAGAAACAAAGCTAGCTGAAAAAATGTGTTGGCTGGATATCCAATCTATTGGATTTTTCCTCTTGCAGCGACAACCAGGCAGTCAATGATAGTGTTGTCTTTGATGAGGTGTACTTGATCAACCATATTGGTGACAGCACAGGCGTGATTAGGAATTACCAGCAAGCGTTCTCCGATCCTTGGTTGTTGTGCAGAGTTGGAAAAATCTATTATGCCGTGTTCTTCGTAGAGGCGTGTGATGACAGCATCAGGATATTTTGTAGCGAGGCCAAATCCTTCCAGTCCTTGGGGATCTGAGGTCAAAGTTTTAGAACCGGCATCAATGATGGCACGTTGGGGGTTGGGCGTACTGACGATGGTGGTAAGGATTTGAATGGCGCAATCATCAACAGTGGCGACCTGGGATTGGAGGAGGGCGCGGTCATTATAGATATAGGTGCCGGCACGATGTTCGTTGGCTACGAAAACCTCGTGTGCCCGCCAAAGATCTGGAGAACCGCCGTTGCTAATATGTTCACAGGGTAGGCCTATGGCTTCACAATGTTCTTTGGCTTGTGTCAGCCATTGTTGGACTTTTTCAGGTGCGCCTGCTGCGGGATAAGTCATCAAGCCTGCAAAGTGTAGTACAGGGCTGTTAGCGATGAGGCGAGCGAGTTGGGCTGCTTCTTCGGGTGTTTGAACACCACAGCGTCTACCACCAGTATCACACTCCACCATTACAGAAAGAGGGGAATAGCTGGTGGTTTGCCAGGCAGTGGCAAGATTGGTGATGCATGTGGAACTGTCTGCAGCAACTTTTAGCTTGCAGCTTGAGGCAAGAGTAAGCAGGCGTCTCAGTTTGGTTTCACCAATAAGGGGGTAAGTAAGGAAAATATCTTTGAGACCAGCCGCCGCCATGATTTCTGCCTCACCCAGCTTTTGGCAGCAGATTCCGCATGCCCCCAATTTCATTTGCCGCTGGGCAAATTGAGGGATTTTATGGGTTTTGATATGTGGGCGCAGTTTTAGTTGGTGTTGGTCGCAGTATTGCTGACAACGTTTCAGATTGCGTTCTACAGCATCCAGGTCAATCAGTACGGCGGGGGTATCAATTTCAGCAAACAAAGTGTCTGTGTTTTTTGACATGGAGATGGGGTATCCCTTAGGTATTTAGCATCCATTTGTGTTGGGGATCATTATGAAAGCGCCATTCACGACGCGGACCTGCCATCACATTAAGGTAGTAGAGTTGATAGCCATGTGCTGCCCCCACGGGGTGATAGCCTCTGGGTACCAGCACTACATCACCATCTTGAACAGTAAGGGTTTCGTCCAGTTGTCGGTCGTCGGTATAGATACGCTGAAAAGCGAATCCTTGAGGGGGTTTCATGCGGTGGTAATAAGTTTCTTCCAGTAGAGTTTCTGTGGGTGGATTATTGCGGTCATGTTTGTGAGGAGGATAGCTGGACCAATGTCCAGAGGGGGTGATGACTTCTACTACCAGCAAACTGTCTGCGGATTCGGTTTCTGGCAAAATATTACGAATATAGCGGGTATTGGTGGCTTGGCCGCGTACTTCACGTTCCATTTTTTCTTCGCCAATCTGACGGGCAGCATGGTTGCCTTGTCCAGGGGCACGGCAAACGGCGAGTTCCAATGTGCTGGCAGCCGTTATAGTTGCCTTTTGGCCACTGGGGACATAGACTGCCCCAGGAGCGGCATCTTCAAATGGGTTGCTACGCTTGCCCAGTTGCTGCCAATGTTGTTTTCCAACCCGTACATGCATGGTACCTGCTACCGCAACCAGGCACACTTCTTCTGTGAAAGTTTCCAAATTAAGTTGCCGGCCTTCAGCCAGCCGATAGATAGCTAAACCCACATATTTCCATCCCGCTGTTTGCGGCGTAACTTCTAGCACGCAACCTTGGGCATTGGGTGCTTGTGGGCGTACTAGTAACGATTGATTCATGTTTATATCTCCCAACAGCATTGGTTTTGAACGATTGTTTTTTTGGATGTCCCATCTTTACGATAGTTGTTGGCTTGTGGAAAATGATAGTACAAATGTTTTTTAGCCTGGCAATATTTGCCTTGGATGGTAGTCAATTGATGAATGGGAATGGTTATTGTTTCGCATCGCTCCAGGCTTTTAGCAATAACTGGTAATTGTCTGCAACGGCATTGATGAGTTGTTGATCATTGCATTTATTGGCTAGCCATTGTTGGGCGGGAGAGGAGAAAATGGAGCGTCCTATGGCAAAGCCTTTCACCAGTGGCTGTTGGGCTGCTAGTTTGAAGGCTTGTGTCAGTTTACTTAAAGAGGCCTCCATTCCCAGCATCACGATACCGTAGCATTCCGGGTCATGTTCCTGAATAACTTTAGTAATGGCTTGCCAAGTTTGTATGTCTTCTGCAGGCTTGAGCTTCCACCAATCAGGATAGATTCCCAGTTGATAACAGCGTTTAATCAGCTGGGGTAAGGGATTGGGCGTGGCTGGTTGCTGGGGGGAAGGAATAAGTTCTAACAGCAGTTGGTGATCGGTGTTTCGGCAAGCATGAAATAGAGTTTGCAGGCGTTCTTCTTGGGTATGCTGCATATCAGCAGGGTCATTGGGGTGCATAAACACCAGGCATTTGACAGTATGACGCAAAGGCCATTCTTTTAAGGTGGATGAAATGTCGGGTCCACCTTCAAATTCTAGTGGACGAATAGCGGGACGTTCAATCGGGCGACCGATCCAACAAGGGTAATCTATAGCAAGGGCAAGAGCTTCTGTGCCATATTTGTCATCAATAATTACTCCGAATGGTTGTTGATGATCAGCTTGGTGGGCAGCTTTCAGAAGCAAAGTTTTCAGCTGTGAAATACGTTCTAGCGGAGCCTCAGCTGCTTGAGCAAGGGCTTCTAATTGAACGCGATGATCAAAGGCCAAAGCTGTCAGTTGCTGGGGTTGGGGGGGGCGGTTAGCAGCCCAATGGATGTGTTCCAGTTGAAAATCTTTTCTTAGGGCGTATTGAGGGCTGCCGTTTTTTAAAAAGTAAGCCAGCTCATTCCAACTGGGGATGGCTGGTGCGCATCCGTGGCGTGAGACTGCCAAAGCTCCACAAGCATTGCCCCAATGGCAGCATGTTTTTAGTGATTCATTGCGCAACCACCCGCGTAAAAAACCACTCATAAAAGAGTCTCCTGCTCCCAATATGTTGTAAACCTCTACAGGAAATCCTGGCCCTTGAATACCAACTTCCAACCGATCTGGTATCTCTCCAGGGAACGCGACGCAGCCCATGGGACCGCGTTTGCAGATAATCACTGCTTGAGTGTGTTGGCGCAGCAATTGAATGGCTTTTAGTGTGTCAGTAATCCCAGCTGCGATGTGAATTTCTTCCTCGGTTCCCACCACTAAATCACAGTACGGCAAAATGGATTGCAAATGCTCGGTGACATTTTTACTGGCCACAAATCGTTCTTCCCCCATACCCTTGCCTGTTAGACCCCACAGGACTGGGCGGTAATCAATATCCCAGATAACTTTCCCGCCAGATTGACGCATTAAGTGCATGGCTTTAAAGGAAGCGGCTGAAACAGTAGGGTTGCTGAAATGGGTACCAGTCACCACTACCGCACCGCTGGAAGATATCAGAGATTCACAAATGTCGGCTTTACTGAGGGCCATATCGGCACAGTTTTCCCGATAGAACAACAACGGAAAAGTGTGTTGATCACGGATACCCAGTATCGCCAGAGCAGTCAGACGCTCAGCATCGGTAATTACACCGGAGACATTCACTCCATAGCGCTGCAATTGTTCACGAATAAAGCGCCCCATGTGTTCATTGCCCACACGGGTAATCAAACCTGAACGCAGTCCTAGTTTGGCGCAACCGGCAGCAATATTGGTGGGTGATCCTCCAATGTATTTGGCGAAGCTGGCCATGTCTTCCAAACGGCCGCCAACCTGTTGCCCGTAAACGTCCACAGATGCGCGGCCAATGCTCACCACATCCAATACCCCATTTGTTATTGGCATCAATAGCTCCTTTCAATCCATAAGAAAACATGAATCAACACAGTAGGCAACTATGCATTAACCAAATATCCCAGACTTTGTTGCACCAAGCAGGTCGGGCACAACAAAGAGAAACACGCTGCTTTTCAGCGGAAACTGTTGAAGAGAATAATGTTTAAGCCAATAGAGACAGCACGCTACGGCAGACACATGGGATCAACTATTGGCAAGAAACTACCACCTGGAGGCTCGATATCTAGACTGCAATTATCACCACTTGGTGTTATGAGGGTGAGCGTTAACACGCAGCTAGAACAATCCAAAGTAGACTCATAATGAAAACTCGCATCAGATGGAGACAACATGCCACTCCAAATCTCATGAGTGCCTATTGGCATGATTCCGGGAGTGTGTTCATAAACATTTGTACCTTCTAAACTGTTTCTCAAATACAATTCGGTTATTCCGCATTCCTCAACTGCACAAGTGGCTTCCAAGCGATAGCTGGGAAATTCTGGTGTTGTTTTTGTGCCTTCATTGCAAGACACCAATACCATTGCCAGTAAGAACAATGCTGCTAGTTCTAAGCCGCATATGCTGCTCCCAACACGAGTGCTGCTTGCTTTCTTGTTGGGAAATTGAACAAGCGTATTATGGCAATTTTGTTGATTGGGGTGTGTCAAATAAAAACACATCCTTCTCCACTGATGTATGTACTCTTGGCTTCTCATTATGGGAACCTTATGAAAATCTTTGTTTGACAACCCGCCTTGTTTTATTTGCTAAATTATTCTGGAATAAAGCAAAGCTTCGATACCATTCATGCTAGTTTCAAATGTAAAATAATTGCAATAGAAAATTGCAACTTTATTCATTTTTATTTAAAAGATTTTACAAATATACTAAAAATAGTATATTTAATGAATAAATGTATTACTTAATCCAATTTTTATTCTACATTTATCTGATTACCTTTTTTGTATTGATATATTTCAAATTTTATATACAAAAAGGGATAAGTTTATTTTTTCTTATATGTTTTTTAAGCATTTAAACGATATCATTTTTCTTTTGATAAGGAATATCAATAGATTTTTCTAAATATATGAAGGCATTCCCAAGATAGAATTCAAGGCAATAGCTGTTACAGTCGGAGAAATACTCTCCGACTTTTGGAGGTCAGATTGTTGAAATACTAGGGGTGGGCACTCAGCCAATTGACGCCATTCCCCATGTCTACCTGCAAGGGAACACGCAGCTGTACAGCGTTCTCCATTTCTTCTTGCACCAAGGCTTCTACAGTGGCTAATTCTTCTTTGGGGACATCCAAAAGCAGTTCGTCATGGATGCTCAGCAGCATACTGGCTTTCATTTTTTCTTTTTGTAGACGATGGTCTATTTTCAGCATGGCACACTTAATAATTTCAGCTGCAGTCCCTTGAATGGGAGTATTGATGGCTGCACCTTCAGCATTTCTGGCAGCAAGGGTTTGTGATTGCTGTAATTCGGGCAATGGCCTTTTGCGGCCGAGTAAAGTTTGGGCGTAGCCTTCTTTGCGAGCGCGGGCAATCAGTTCGTCTTGTAGTTGGCGAACAGTTTGATAACGTTGGAAAAAACGTTCAATGAATTGCTTGGCTTGTTCTCGAGTGGTCTGGGTTACTTGGGCTAGGCGGTCTGGACCCATACGGTAAATGAGGCCGAAATTCACCTCTTTGGCAGTGGCGCGCATATCACGGGTGATTTCAGTTGCGGAGGCATCAAATAATGTCATGGCGGTCAGTTGGTGGATATCTTGTTGTTGCTGGAAGGCTTTGAGAAAGGTAGCATCTTGGGAGTAATGAGCGAGCACGCGTAATTCAATTTGGCTATAATCGGCGGACAGTAGCAAATGCTGGGAACTGGAGGGTAAAAAGAGGGCGCGTAGCTTGCGTCCTTCCTCACTGCGAATGGGAATGTTTTGCAGATTGGGATGTTCAGAGGCAAGTCGTCCGGTAGCGGCAACGGTCTGACGGAAATGGGTATGGATACGTTGGGTATGGGGATGTACAAAAGTGGGTAGCTGTTCTAAGTAGGTGGATTTCAATTTGTTCAGCTCACGCCAGGCCAGCAGGTTTTTGGGCAAGGGATGGTTGCTCATACGTTCTAAGGTTTCCTCATCGGTAGAAAGTCCCATACCCAGTTTAATTCGGCGCGGACGGACTCCCAATTTTTCGTGCAATCGCAGGTGTTGGTACAGCACCTGCTGCAAGGCAGGTACGGAGTTGAGGTTGAATTCTCCTTGACCAACCAGCTGATAGATCTGTTGGCGCAATTGCTGCGATTTCTTTTCTACCGAAGCGTTTAACTGCTGACAACCATTCACATCTAAACGAATGCCTGCACGTTCCATGCGCATTAGTACCGTTAAAAGCGGTACCTCTAGTGTTTCAAATAGTCGCCATTGGCCGCTTTTTTTCAGCCGAGGTGCAAAGCGTTCGCTCAGCTGGAAGGCAGCGTAGGCATCTTCAACGGCATAAGCCGCAGCTTGGGGAATTGGCACATCGGCTATGCTGCCTTTTTTTGCAGAATCCCCCAACAATTTTTCAATTGGGGTTTTCACCAGCTGTAACTCCCTCAAGGCAACACTGTCCAAGTCATGATGGCGTTCTGCAGGGGTGATGAGGTGTGAGGCAATCATGGTATCCCAACGGATGCCTTGCAGCTGAATACCGTGACTCTGTAATACTTGCATGTCGAACTTCAGATTATGGCCAGCTTTGGGAACATTGGCATCTTCAAGCAATTGGCGCAGCACTTGCCATACCTGTACCTGTACTGCTTGAATGCGAGGATGATGAAAGGGGAGATAAAATGCGGTCTGGGCATCTATACAAAAAGACATGCCCACCAATTGCGTGCTGAGCCAATCAAGAGAAGCGGTTTTGGTATTTATCACTAACAGCTTGGCTTTTTTCCAGCGTGTTGCCTGGGCACGTAGGGCGTTCAACGATTTTAGAGTATAGGTGCACACGAGTGCAGCAGGAAGGGTGGTGGAATCTGCAGAGGCATCGGTGGTGGGGAGTACTTCCCCGCGTAGCCATTGGTCACGCAGGGAATGAAATTCCAATTCATTCAACAGCTTTGTCCATTCGGGATTGTTATGAAGGGTATGGGCCTGAAAACGCAGTGCTTCCCAGTTAATTTCTAAAGGTGCATCGGTTTGAATGGTGGCCAGTTCTCTTGACAAGAAAGCTTGCTCACGATGTGCTGTGATGTGTTCTTTCAATTTGCTAGCAGGTAGCTGGTGAAGATTTTTATAGAGATTTTCTAGATTATCAAATTGGGAGATCAGCTTGGCAGCGGTTTTTTCACCTACCCCGGGAATGCCAGGGATATTATCAGAAGTGTCTCCCATCAGCCCTAGGATTTCTGGTACTTGGTGAGGGAGGCAGCTGAAGCGCTGCTGGGAAGCTTCTACTCCTTTGAGTTGGGATTCTTTGGGATCTAATAGGAAAGTGGTTTGATTGAGCAACTGCATCAAGTCTTTGTCGCCACTGACGATGATAGTGGTAAGGCCTTTTTCATGGGCGCGTTTAGCAAGGGTGCCAATCAGGTCATCCGCTTCCCAACCTGCCAGAGTGAGAAAAGGCAGACCGATGGCGTGTATTAACCTAGGAATGTAGGGTAACTGGGCTACAAGTTCTTCGGGCATTTTTTCTCGGGTGGCTTTGTAAGCGGGGTAGCGTTGGTGGCGGAAGGTGGGTTCTGGTAGATCAGATGTAACAGCTAAGAATTGCGGTTGCTCTCGTTGGATAAGTCGCACCAGGGTCTGGGTAAGACCGAAGATGCCGCTGATATTCATACCACGTGAATGGGTGAGTGGTTTTTTCAGCATGGCAAAGTGGGCACGGTAAATAATCGCCATGGTATCCACTACGAACAAACGTGGAGTATTGGTGGAGTTGGTTGTTGCAGCGGATTTGGCTTTAGGAATATGAGGTGGGACAGAATTCATGATGGGCCTGGGGTTTTGGATTTGGCGGGGGTGCAAGGGGTGGTTTGCTTATTAAGCAGGCGCAAGTGTTGGGGGATCCAGCTATCTTTTTGTAGTTCAAGGAAAATTTCCATGGTGGCGTTACTTTCAGGGCCTTGAGCGGATAGTACCACGCAGGCAGTGGGAGGAGATGTTTGTGTTTGCAGGTTCAGTTGCCCTCTATGAGATAAGGAAATAGGTTGCCCCAATTGGGCAGACAGGGTTTGGTTGGTGCGGGCGAATTCAAGAGCAGTTTGAAAGGCGTGGCTATGACGAAAAGCACGTCCACTAATGATGAAGGCTGCCAGGGCAAATGCAAACACCAAGGCTAGCATGCCCCATAGTCGTGCCAATGGTTTGAGGGTGTAAGCAGGTGTAACTACCACACTTTTTGCCAAGCGGTCTCCCCAGCGGAGACCATAGCGACTTTGCAGGGTAAAGTAAGCTTCTAAAGGCAACAGTGGCAAAGTGAGATTGCGTAATGTCAATTGCCATAAGGTGGGGGTGTTTTGCGGATTGACGGCACTGACCACAGCCAGACCAGTTAGGCGTTTACCTAAGCCACGACCGTTGGGAAAATCCCGTATACACAACAATAGCCACAATACTATCAGCCAGCTCCAAGTCATTTGAGATGACTGTGCTACCAAGCGCAGATCCCATCCTTGTGGTAGCCACCATTGCTGTATAAGTTTGATGACTCCCAACCAGAATAGATAATCCACCATTAGAGCCAGTAAACGCCAATGAGGTGCAGCCAGTGCTGTGGGCATATGGGAACGACTAAAGGTAGTGGTTGCCTTGGCTACAGATAAGGAACGGGCGGAGATTCCTTTGGGGAGCATAGCGGTCCGTATGGATGGAAGTCTCTGCAGTTTTGTGACAGAGTATTGATTCGTTTAAACAGCAATGGTTTGCGGGAAAATTATCGGCGGACGGATGCTACCTTGCCGTTTTGCTGAAAGAAGACACTAAGACCAGCATAATCCCAGATGGTCTGCTTTTTCAGATAGCCTTGACGCTTGGTGTGAATGCGTAAAGGCTCGCCCAGAGCCCAGCGAACGTTTTGTTCACTATCGTCGGCTTGTATTACTCCGTTTAGCAAGCGGTTGCGTTGGTTAAAAGGGAGATTATGGGCAATCATTTCTTCATAAGCCTGTATCAAATGCGCTTGTGAAAGCCCCACGCGGAAAATGCCAGTTTTGGCAGGTACCCACGCTTCTACAGGAACATGGGTACGGTAACGGACTTGTCTCCATATCAAATTAGGAAAACCGCGGCTGGTGCGGGTGGTGTTGAGTATCAAGACATCCACGGTGGGTAAATGTAACACTTGCAGCGGGCTGCGGGCATCTTTGGGCAGCTGAGGGTAGATTTTCACTAAATCGTTGCGGGCAGCCAATTCGTGGATTTCTAGTGGGGACCAACCCACTCCGATTTCTGTTTGGGAACGTTGGGGCAACTTTAGTTTACGCCAAGGTTGACCTAGGGAGTCAGTTGTAAAGTCGGTTACCAGATAGGCTTGATTGATCAGCACAGCGTAGCGACGGCCTACAAACGGAGCTTGGCTATAAGCGCTGGCAGTTTCGTTTAGCCACATTACCCCCAGTTCCTTTAACGGTGTAGGGAGTGTGGCTGGAGCTTTTGCAGTATTTTGAGAGTGTGCTTCGTTGGGGGACAGCAAGCTAAACAGATATAACAGTACTGTCCATTTGCAAAGGACGTATAAAGATGCATAAAGGTTTTTAAACTTGAGATGCTTGTACATAATGAACTTAATCAGGAAAGTGTTGAATACGTAGGCAAGGAGGAGGCTATTTGATAGAACCACAGGCGGGTATCTCCGTGACGGGTGTGTTTGTAGAGTTTCCAGTTTGGCGGGCAAGAGAGTAATTGGCGAGAGTGGGCTTCTGCTGCAACCATGGCCTGTGGTTTCAGCCAACCAGGCGCAGAAAGCAACTGGAGCGCACATGATAGGGTCGGCGAGTGATAAGGAGCATCTAAGAGAGCAAGATCAAATGGTTCTGATGGAGAGGTTTTTTGAAGCCAGGCCTCTGCTTTGGCTCGCACAATCTGACAAGAAGTGAGCTTCAATTGAGCAATATTCTTGCGCAAAGTACGAATAGTGGAAGCATCCCGTTCTACAAACACCACCCAAGCTGCTCCCTGACTGTAAGCTTCTAACCCCAGAGCACCGCTACCAGCAAATAAATCCAACACACGCGTTCCTTGCAGCGACATGCAGCTGCGCAAGGTATCAAATACTGCTGCCCGCACTTTCTGGCTTGTCGGACGCACAGAACCAGCTACCGAACACAAATTCCTGCCTTTCCATTGACCTGCCGCAATTCGTAACATGACCATATCCTTAGCAACCTGGCAGTTGTTCAATAATCTAGCAACTGCTTGTAGATGGCATGCTTCCGTTAATGATTGGCTTTCATCGTAATTTGGTAATCAGCAGCTACACGGCTGCTTGGCGGATTTCTTCTTATTCTTCTTTACTGGCGACTATTTCCCCTGCCCGTTCGCTATCATGCTCCAGGGCGCACCCCAATATAACGGCGATCGCCACGCCTGCGCTGAAAAAATACCACCCCATCACATAGCGCGAACAAGGTGTAATCCTTGCCGACACCCACTTGTTCTCCGGCGTGATAACTGCTGCCTCGTTGACGCACCAATATGTTTCCTGCCCGCACTTGTTCTCCTGCGAAACGTTTTACGCCCAAACGCTTGCCTATCGAATCTCTACCATTACGAGAACTACCCCCTGCCTTCTTGTGTGCCATTTTTGTTTAACTCCTACCTATTTTTCTTGTCGCCAATGTATGTCATTTTCCTGATAGCTTTTCTCTAGCTATCCTTTAATGTCTTCTATCCTTACCCTGGTTAATTCCTGTCGATGTCCCCGCGTACGCTTATAATTTTTCCGTCGCTTTTGTTTAAATACCAATACCTTCTCATCTCGTTGATGCGACAATACTATTCCCCGCACCCGTGCTCCTGATACATACGGCATACCCACTTGCGGTGAATCGCCTGCACGGTGTACCAATAGCACTTTGTCTGTTTCAAACTTTGCTCCTACATCTAATTCCAGGCGGTTCACTTCAATTATCACCTGTGGGCTTACAGCATATTGGCAGCCACCGGCCTCTATGAGTGCATAGGTATGCCCCGCATTTACTTGCTTTCCTGTTGCCATTGTCAATTTTTTTTGTAATTACGAATGCAAAAAGTTTACCAGTGCCATGAGTCCTAAGTAGATAAAAATTCAATCACTTTTGTCAAGCAGTTAAGAAAGTGATGTTTTGCATAGAGAAGCTGAGACTTTTTTTGATTTTTCTATATTTTTACTTAAAATAGTATTAAGGAGTATATATTTATGAAACAACCGAAAATATTGATAGTGGATGATGAGCAGGACAATTTGGAACTTATCAAAGCACTTTTTATAAAAGAGTATGATATTCGCCTGGCAAAAGACGGAGAACAGGGAGTGTTAATGGCTGAGCAGTGGCAGCCGGATCTTATTTTGTTGGATGTTGTCATGCCTGGTTTGGATGGTTTTCAGGCATGTTTGAAATTAAGAAAACAGTCTGCCACACGGAAAATTCCCATTGTGTTTTTGACCAACAAGAATGATCCAGCCTCAGAAAGTTTTGGATTGGAATTAGGGGCAGAAGATTTTATTGCTAAGCCCTTTGATAAAGAGGTACTGAAGAGTCGCATAAAAAAGCGGATAGGGGCATTACAGAGTCTTGGAACAATTCAAAATACAGAAATAGGAGATTGTTGCATTTTGTGGGATCGACAAGAAGTACAATTGGCAAATAAACGGCAAATTCCGCTGACTTCTAAAGAGACTTCGTTATTACGAATGATGGTAGAAAATCGTTCAAGGGTGCTTAGCCGAGAAAAAATCCTAGAGCAAATCTGGACTGACACCTATATCACTGACCGCACCATAGACACGCATGTCAAAGACTTGCGTAAAAAAATTCCACCCCTGGTACAACTGCTGAAAACTATTTATGGCGTAGGATACCGTCTGGATTTGTAAAAAAACCATCCCGGTTGCTTACAGGAAGCACGGATGCTTAGTTTCTTTCATGCTTTCTGTAGTTCACATGATTGGCTGGTCAATGATTCTGTAGGTTTGTCTGCTTATTAATGGTAATTTTTGTTAGCTTTAGCTAGCAATGGTGTCAGCGAGATGGGCGAGAAAGGAAAAGGGGGTTAGCTGTTGGGAGGGAAGGGTGGTGAGCCATGGTCCGTGTTTTTTGGAAGGTTGAGCAAGCCAAGCAGGGTTTTGGGATAGGGGATGGAGGGGATCAAGAAAAAGCGAAGATGGAGAGGGTTGGTTGCGTTGGGTATTAATTTGCTTGAATCCTGCGGCAATTAAGCAGTAAGCAGCGGTTTGTTCGCGTTGGGGATTGGAGCTGAAGACAGCAAAAGGGAGATCTTTCCATGGATGCAATAGTTTGAGTATTTTTTGCAGTTGAGCGTGTGCTGTGGCAAAAGGGAGCCAGCATTGAAACAGGGTGTTTTTGTAAGATTTGGTAAGGGTGTGTAGTGTGCCGTGTTGCTTTTGGAGCGCATGTTCTGCGAGAGCGAATTGAAGGGCGGCACTACTTTTAAAGGTGCTTTTTTGAGGAAGATAAGAGCAATTGGTATGAATATTCCAGCTGATTCCTGCTTTTGGGAAAGTAGTGATAGATACTTTCAGGATTTTGGCGTCAATTTTTAGCAAGCCTGAGATGAGTTGTGAGATTGCTAGAATGGTGAGTTGAGGATCTCCCCAACAAGAGAGTTTTTGGGGCAGCTGTATAGGGATGGGTGGGCGAGCGTTATTGGCGAGGGATTTTTCAAGGCATTCAGTGGGTTCAAAGAAACTCCAACAAGGTATGAGACGTTGCTGTGCAACTAAACAGCAGTGGAGGAGGGTATCGGTTAGTTGAAGAGCTTTAGCAGTTTGTCGGCGAATGCGGGCAGCTTGTTCTTGACTTGTGTCCACATCGCTACTGTTCAGTAGTTGGGCGGCCAAATCGATGGCAGCCAATGGTGAACGCAAATCATGAGAACACACGTAACGAATAGCCTGCAATATCTCTAATGGAGTTGCTGTGATTAGACTGGCATGATGAGTGGAGCAGTCCTGCCAGGGAAATGGAGGGGCATTCCACAACTCCATTTCAGGAAATGCGCTATGTTTGATGGCTTGGGAAACAAGGGAACTCATTTTGGTTTGAGTTCAGATGAGGGGATAAGAGAGGCTGCTCCAAGTTGTTGGCTGCGTTGGTAAGCTTGAGAAATGCCTTCTGTGAAAAGTTGTTTTAGTTTGTTGTGTTCAAACGAAGCGATAGCAGCTTCGGTGGTACCACCTGGGGAGGTCACTTGGGTTCTCAGTTGTTGGGGTGAAATTCCCGACTGTTTCCACAGCTGTATTGAACCCAACAAAGTTTGATATACCAACTGCTGTGCTTGAGAATTAGAAAAACCCAGTTCTTCTGCTGCTTGCTGCCAACATTCGGCTAAATAAAATACATAACCTGGCCCACTTCCACTAATAGCTGTAGCAGCATCCAACAGACTCTCTTCCTCTACTGCCAATGCTGTACCGCAGCTTTCCAAAAGTTTCCGTACTGCCATTTGCTGAACAGTATCCAAACGCCTGTCTATCCAATACACACTCATTCCTGCGTTCACTTGTGCAGGCATGTTGGGCATCACTCGCACCACCCGTTCTAAACCTGTCCATTTCCTCAGCTGTGCTACAGAAACCCCAGCTACAATAGACACCAACACTTGTGAAACCTTTACCCAAGTTTGCAAACTTTTACAAACCTCTGCCGCTTGTTGAGGTTTCACCGCCAGTACTACAACTTCTGCTTGCCCTACCCAGCTATTAGCTTCTGCCTCAACACGCACTCCCAATTCACCGAATGCCAACCGCCGTTCTGCATGCTTCTCTACAACGGATACCAAAGATGTATCGCAACCTGCACGCAATAAAGCTCGTACCATTGCGCTACCCATTGCACCACCTCCAATCAACACATACCGCATAACCATCTCCTCAACACTTGTCAACAGTGATCCCATTCTGTCAAAAAATAGCCATAAGAAAAACCGCCCATTCTCTACTTGCCTTTATTTCTTGTTCCTAGGTTCTTTTTAAGAGGTTGTTGTTCTGTTGGCGACTGTGTGGTGGTATATACAGCAAAAAGGGCAATAGTTGGATGGTTAATAGGATGATATGGCGACGCTTGATATTCATGCTCGCAGTAACTAGCTGGCTGTTATGCAACAATACGCAAATGGGGCATGCCTTAGGCCCTAATCTGTCAGCTTTTAGTAGTCTAGTTCTTCCCGGTTCCGGTCAATTATCCAATGATGCCTACCTATCTGGTGGGCTACAACTGGGGACAGATTTGGTTCTGAGAAGTTACATCAATCAACTAAAACGGCGAGAAGATTACACAACAAGGCGTTTCCGCGAAGACACCAACGAACTAGATGTTAATCACACCACTTTACAGGTAGATACCCTGTCTGTTTTTCGATTTAATGTACTTGCCTTTTATTCCGGCTATGATGCCTACCGCTTGGCGCGTTCTTTGCCTGAATATCGTGTGAACTACAGTCGCACACCTGTTCCCAGTGAAAATCTGGGTGATTTGTCCTTAGCCCCTCTTCGCTGGCGCAACTTCACCCACTGGACGGTATATGTTCCGCTTGCCTTGGCCGCTTCTGTTGCTTTTTCTAATCCCGTAGAAGACCAAGATCCTAGTCAAAGCGGTTTTCACTACCGTCGTGAAGGAGGTCTCAGCCGTCGCACTTTGAGGGGCCACCACTTTGCCTCTTTTTATGGAGTAGGCGTAGGAGAAGAAGCCTTTTTTCGCGGTTATCTGAACACCGAATTCGTAGAGTACTGGGGACCTAAGTGGGGGGTAACCATGTCATCCCTCGTTTTTGGTTCATTACATACAGGTTCAGGGGGTTCGGCCAGTGCGATATTTGCAACGGTGTATGGTTTGTATGTGGGTTGGATGCATGTGAGCAATGACTATAGTTTGCAACGGGTGACCGCATTACACTCATGGTGGGATGTTCTTGTATCTCTAAGTGCCAGCCGCGATCCTGAGGCACAAGAAGTCACAATACCATTGTTTAATTATGTCCATACTTTCTTCTAGCATATTTAAAGGTATCTTTCTTTAGTAACATAGCGTCGTTTCCTGCCAAAAACCGTATCATATTTTATGTTGTACCGTAAGGGCAGGTTGAATTTTCGGTTTTGTTTATTGACGGCTGGTGTGGAGCGGCGAGAGCGGGTGGTACGTTGGCTGCCTGGATTAGCCAAAGGGGGATTGCGTGCTTTGCAGATTCGTGAACGGGATTTGGCAGCCTCAAAGATGTTGGAGTACTGTCGCCAATGGCGGAAGGCAACACTAGAGTATGATGCCGACCTGCATTGGTGGGTGAATAACCAAATAGAGGTGGCATTAAAGCTAGGTTGGGCCAGTGTTCACTTACCTGAAGGAAACTTACCCCTTTCAGTTACTACAGCAGCAAAACTGAGTCGGCTTGGACAATGGTCTTGTGCGGTACATGATGCCGCTGGTCTCAAGCAGGCATGGCAATGTGGTGCGGCGTTTGTGCTCTTGGGGCCAATATTTGCTACTACTTCTAAACCTGGGCATGCGGGCCTGGGAATGCAAAGATTAGAAACTTTATGCAAACAAGCGCAGCTGCCTGTCATCGCGCTAGGAGGAATTACACCCCAGCGTGCCAAAGACTGTCTCAATGCAGGTGCGAGTGGTGTGGCTGCCATCTCAGCTATTTGGGATGCTCCCCAGCCTGCAGAAGCACTGGCTGCCTTTGAAAAAAACCTAGGAAGTTTATAGGGGAATGTTCATTTCTCCGTCACCAAACTTTCGTTTTTAACTAGGGGAATGTTTGTACGTGTTGATTGACGAAGTCTAATAGGGTAGAGGGGAATAGTCCCAAGTAGAGTACCCCTCCAAAACAAACAAAAACAGTAAAGTAAAGAGGTAAGTGAAAAGAGGGTGTCGGGGTTTTTTGTTCAGCTGGTTGCATGTACATCACCACGACCAGGCGAAGATAATAATAAACAGAGATCACACTGTTGAGTACGCCGATGATGGTGAGCCAGAGCCATCCTTGTTCAATGGCAGACTTGAAGATTTGGAATTTACCCACAAATCCTGCAGTAAGCGGGATACCGGCAAGGGAGAGCATCATGATAAAGAGAGCAAGTGCTAGAAAAGGCTTGCGATAACCAAAGCCTGCGTAGTCGTCAAAAGTGAGGCATTCTTTTTTAGGTGAAGAGGCAAGGATAATAATGGCGAATACCCCGGTGTTCATGAGGGTGTAGACCAAGCTATAAAAGACGATACCACTGAGGGCCTCAGTAGAGGAAACAGTGAGGGCTACAGCTATGTAGCCGGCATGGGCAATAGAAGAATAGGCTAGCATTCGCTTGAGGTTGTTTTGTTTAAGCGCCATCAGATTGCCAGTAGTCATGGTGAGTATAGCCATTGTCCATAAGGCCAAGCTCCAGGTGGCTTGTAAGTGGGGGAGTGCTTCTAGCAGTAGTCTTGCCAAAGCAGCAAAGCCTGCAGCTTTAGGGCCTGCAGATAGGAAAGCAGTAATGCTGGTTGGTGCGCCTTCATAGACATCGGGTGTCCACATATGGAAGGGAACTAGAGCGATTTTGAAGCCGAAGCCTGTTAGTAACAAAGCTGCGCCTAGCAAAAGTAAAGGATTTTCTGGGTCGCTAGCTTCGCTAGCAATGGTGTCTAATTGCAGGCTGCCGCTGGCACCGTAGAGCATAACAGCACCGTATAGCCAGATTGCACTGGCAAATGCTCCCAACAGGAAGTATTTCATGGCGGATTCATTGGAATGCGGATGGGTGGCATCTAATCCACAGAGAATATAACTACAGATGGAAAGAATCTCTAGCCCAATAAACACCAACAGCAAATCATTTGCGGAAACCATAAGCATCATGCCACTGATAGAAAACATGACTAATGCGTAGTATTCACCAAAGCGCAACTGTTGATTCTCCAAATTTCGCACCGATAGCAGTACCGTAAAGACACCCACCAGCAGGAATATCAATTCAAATATGATGGAAAAACCATCCACTACGATGCTTCCGCCAAAACCGCTGGTAGGATGTTTTAACTGCAACCAGGCAGCATAGCCGGCCAAACTAAATCCAGCTAGAGAAAATCCAGCCAGAGGACGTATTCCTCCGCGCGGAAACAATAAATCTAGAAAAACCAACCCCAATCCAACTACTACTATCAACGTCTCTGGTAGTACAGAAAGCACATCCGCGAGGGTAACGTTCATGGCTGTTGCTGGGATTGAGAGACAGAAGATTCAATAACTATAGGAGTTTTGATTATCACTTTGCTTGGCTGAATAATAGCTAGTGGTGAGATGGGATTGTTGTTTTGAGCAGCTTGGAACTGGGCTGCCAATCTTTTGGAGGTGGGAGAGAGCTTATTCAGGAGTGGTTGGGGATAGACACCCACCCAAAGCATAAGAGCGAGCATTGGTGAGAGCACTATGATTTCCCTCCAAGAGAGATCCTTAAGAGACTGGTTTTTGGGATTGCTAAGTGCACCGAAGAAGACACGTTGTATCATCCATAATAAGTAGATGGCTGCCAGCACCATGGCCGTTGCAGAGATGGCTGCTGCAACAGGAAGGTGCTGAAAAGCCCCCAATAACACCAGATATTCTCCCACAAAGCCATTAAGGCCTGGCAATCCTGCTGAGGCCAATGCAGTGATCACGAATGCGGCTGAAAACCAGGGCATAACTTGCATTAATCCGCCGAATTCAGCGATCGATTTAGTATGGCGTCTTTCGTAGATCATTCCCACCAGCATAAACAAAGCTCCAGTGGCCACGCCGTGATTGAGCATTTGCAACGTTCCGCCCTGGATGCCCTCTTCATTCAGGGTAAAGATGCCCAGCATCACAAAGCCCATGTGAGAGACAGAAGAATAAGCCACCAATTTTTTCATATCTGGTTGCACCATACAGACCAGTGCACCGTAAATGATGCTAGCCACACTGATCCATATCAGCCATGGCAGTAAGGTTAAGGTGGCAGTGGGGAACAAGGGCATAGCAAAGCGGATGAAGCCATAGCTACCCATTTTCAGGAGTACTCCAGCCAAAATCACCGAACCTGCAGTGGGTGCTTCCACATGGGCATCGGGTAGCCAGGTATGGAAAGGAAACAAGGGAGCTTTAACAGCAAATGAGAGAGCAAAGGCTGCAAACAGCCAGTGTTGTGGTTTAACGGGGATGTCTAAATTGTACCAATCCAATAGGGAGAAACTCAATTGCCCGTTGATACGAAAATACAAGAAATACACAAACAAAATGGCTACCAACATCAGTACTGAAGCAGCCATGGTATAGGCGACAAATTTAAACGCTGCGTACACACGACGTTCACTGCCCCAGACTCCAATTAGGAAGTACATAGGAAACAGCATGGCTTCCCAGAATACATAGAACAAGAATACATCCAATGCCACAAACACTCCGTTCATGCCTACTTCCAGCAGCAGCAATGCTATCATGAATTGGCGGACATGCTGGCTAACAGCTTGCCAGGATCCTATGACTACTAAGAAGGTAAGTAAGGCCGTCAGCAGCACCAATAGCAAAGACAGGCCATCTATACCCAAATGGTAAGATGCCCCCCAAGAAGGAATCCATTTGAGCTTTTCTACAAACTGAAATGTTGCTCCTTCTGGTTGATAAAGCCAATACAGCGGCAATGCTAGCAAGAAGGTGAAGGCACTGCTGACTAAAGTAATCCATTTGGCCAGTTCTGCGAATCGACCGGGAAGAATCACCAGTAACACCACCCCCAACAATGGCGATAATACAATCGTGCTTAACCAAGGTATTTCAGCTACTGCTACCATCTGGATTCACGCCACACTTAAAAACTTTTCCACCAAGCCAGGCTTACCAACATCAACGTACCCAACAAAATGGCCAGCAGATAAGTTTGTGCCAGACCGTTTTGCGCATGTCGCAGCAAACCTCCCAGCCCGCGTATTCCCCGACCCACTCCATTTACTGTCCCATCCACTACCCGCATATCCATACCCCGCCACAAAAGCCGCTCTGAAATCCAATACACCGGCTTTACCAGCAATAAGTCATATATCTCATCTATGTAGTACTTGCGTTGCAGCAACACAGCCAACAATCGCAATCGTACTCCAGCTGAAGCTGCCCACGGCAGCCACCGACTGAATAACAGCCATCCCGCCACCATCGCTGCCAATGCAGACCCTGTAGTAACCCCGCTTAACAGCCATTCCAAAGACACACTTCCATGTGTTTCTCCCACCGAAGAGAAAAAGCCCTTAAAATAGCCTTCTAGCCAATTGGGCAAGTGCAGTGAAGCACCCAAAAAGTGTGGAATGCTTATCCAACCCCCACATACCGATAATATCGCCAACACCAGCAAGGGTACAGTCATGCTCTTGGAAGATTCTTTCACCTGTGTATTTTCTTTCAGCCGTGATTGACCAAAAAATGTCAGCCCCACAGAACGAAACATGTAAAATGCCGTCAATATAGCTGTTAATGCTCCCACCGCCCACAGCAAACTGCTACCCAAAGGAGAAATGTAGCTCTGCCATAAAATCTCATCCTTGCTGAAAAATCCGGCAAAAAACAAAGGAAATCCTGAAATTGCCAGCGCACCCACCAGGTAAGTACCTCCCGTTATCGGCATGCGACGCAACAAACCACCCATTTGCCGCATGTCTTGTTGATGGTGCAATGCATGAATGACAGATCCAGCTGCCAAAAATAAAAGTGCCTTAAAAAAGGCATGTGTGATCACGTGAAAAATCGCCGCCCCAAAGGCTCCTACTCCCATCGCCATGAACATATATCCCAACTGACTCACCGTGGAGTAGGCCAGGACCTTCTTTATATCATGCTGTGCCAAGGCAATAGTGGCTGCAAACAAGGCTGTTGCTGCACCCACTGAGGCAATTACTCCCATGGCAAACGGTGCCAACACCAACAATGCATGTAAGCGCGCCAACAAGTACAATCCTGCCGTTACCATGGTGGCTGCATGAATCAAAGCAGAAACAGGAGTTGGTCCTTCCATTGCGTCTGGCAACCATACATACAAAGGAATTTGAGCACTCTTGCCAGCTGCACCTAGCAGAAACAACAACACTATGGTATTCACCAACAATCCGTTTGCTTCCAATTGTCCGGCTGCTTGTTCACCCACTACAGCAAAGTCTAAGGAACCAAACACCTTAAATATCATCAAGCTGGCTACTACAAAACCTACATCTCCCACCCGATTAACCACGAACGCTTTCTTTGCTGCTGCTGCTGCTGGCTCTCGCTGATGCTCATACCCAATCAACAGGTAAGAACACAGACCCACCCCCTCCCATCCCACAAACAGCAACAGCAAATTGTTGGCCATAACCAACAACAGCATGAAAAACACAAACAAATTTAAATAAGCAAAAAATCGTGCGCACCCCGCTTCTTTCCTCATATAACCCACTGAATACACATGAATCAGAAATCCTACTCCCGTAATCACTAGCAGATATAAGACGCTCAGCCGATCCACCTCCAAGCTCGCTTTCACCTGAAAACTTCCCGCAGTTATCCAGGTGAACAATTCCTGATACAATCCTCCCTCGCCAAGCCACAATAATTGCAAAAAAGCCAGCACGCTTAAAACAAAAGCAGCCAGTAACACCCCCGGCGCAATCAAAAACACTGCCCGCCGTTCCAATATTCCCCCCAACAACCCGTTCAGTATAAAACCTACTAACGGTAGGCCTACAATCAAGGACAAATACCAAACTTCCATCGGTAAACTTTTTACCCCTTCAGTAAATTAATCCGTTCAATCTCCAATTTTCCGCTGTTACGGAAAATCGCTAAAATAATAGATAATCCCACCACAGCTTCTGCTGCAGCTATTACCAACACAAAAAAGACAAAAACTACCCCTGATAACGAATGTAAAAATGTTCCAAATGCTATAAATGCCAAATTTACCCCATTCAACATGAGTTCTATACAAAGTAGAATCACAATTGCATTGCGACGCAGAATCACACCAAATGCCCCCAAGCAAAACAGTGCCGCACTCAATAACAAAACCGCGTCCAGCATGTTCATAAGGAAATCGTTGTTATTGGTTAAACAAGCTTTAGCAAGGACTGAGTATATTTGCTATGAACTTGCCTAGTTTGTATTAAATCTACAGAAATCTGTTATGGCTTGATGAAAAAACCGAATAAACTACATCCATCGCTAATTTTTCTGGGAGAAACACATAAAGGGCAGGCGATCATGCCTTCTTGTTCTTCCAAGACTTTGTTCGTTCTCTTGCTGGTTCATCATGGTTCAATCTTATTCGCCGTTTGGCTATAACCACTGCTGCCATTACTGCCACTAGCAAAATAATGGATATCGCCTCAAAATGCAGCAAGTAATCTGTTAAAAGCGCATCCCCAATTAAACGCACCGAACCTTCATTCACCAAACGCTCTGGTGCATATTCTCCTTGTACTCCCAAGTGTTGTTCCAAGCCAAGCAGCATTACTGTCAGTTGTAGAAACAGTGCTCCGCATATCAATCCTGCCAGCCACGTTTTCAGAGGCCAACGCAATCCAAATAGCGCATCCTCTTTCAAATTCAACAACATAATCACAAATAAAAATAACACCACAATAGCCCCCGCATAAACCAATATCTGCACGGCTGCAATGAATTCATGCCCCAGCAGAATGAACACACCAGCTACACCAACCAAGCAAGCCACCAGAGACAAGGCGCAGTACACCGGATTACGTCCAAACACCACACCCAGCGCCCCTAAAAAACTAAACCCTGCTAAAAAATAAAATACCGTCATCAAAAGCACCACCATGGTTTATAAAATTCTGCATCATTATCTAAGTGAAGCTCTTATCCATTGCTTGCTTAGCAAAATCCACGCAGTGATTTGCCAGTTTTGGCAAAAGGCAATCATTTCTGATGGCAAGGAACGGCCGTACTTTTCTCATGACTTCAACAAGAATTTTGATTCAAGCACTTTTGCGCTGCTTGGATCCTTTATCTACAGAAGAATGGAGCTTAAGCAATTTTCCTTGGGGGCCAACAGCGTCCCAATTCAGTCCTTCCCAGATGCCGCTTTGGTTGCCCATGGCAGTCAGTACTTCTCTAGCATCAGCGAAGAAGGGAGCTTGCTTCAAGGATTGCAACAAGGAACTGAGGATACTGATAGCATCTGAGCAAAGTATGGGGGCATTCAGGGCGGGTTGAATGCGTTGAATGCGTCCCTGTTTGTTCACATAAGTGCCGTATTTTTCTGCGTGGGTATAGGTGGGGAAAACCGCATCGGCTTTTTTGCTCCAGATAGTTTCAGTTTGGGCCAAGTTAATCAGTAAATCTGCATTGGCTATGGTGTCATGCAACACTTGGTGTTGGAGAAAAGGCGTGCCCATCACCCATACCACTTTGGCTTTTTTTGCGGCAGTGAGTACTTTGTTGCCGTCAGGATCGGGTGTTAATCCCAACAAAGAGGCTCCTAGGGTATTGGGAGATTTATCGGTGGTCAGCAAGTTGTAGATGAAGGGATCTATGGTTTTTTTGGGGGGTGATTGTTCTGATTTACCACGGACAAAAGGGAAAAATACTTGAGGCTGCCCAAAGCCTTGTTCCATGAGAGTGCGTAGCATAAACAATTCTTCATTGGTTGCATGAGTGTCGCTAATGGCTAAGATTTCTGTTGGCTTGGTGTTTAGTGCTTTTATGCGCTGCATCACTGCTTGCAGCAGTGCTGTTACCGAAACTGCACATGGTTTGCCTTCACTAACAGCTATGGGTTCGGTGAGGCGATTGTGGTGCGGATTGAATTGGCGATAGATCAAACGTCCTTCATCGCACATCCACCAACGATTCACCTGTGGATTTTCGCGTGGTTTCAATCGGTAAACGCGGTTATGGTGGCTGTCCAAATTGACATTGCAACCGCTTGAACAGCCATTACAGATAGATTCTACCCGCTCAAACTTCCAAGCACGCTTCTTAAAACGCCAGTCCTTTTCCATGATGCATCCTACCGGACAAATGTCTGCCAGATTGCCCTGAAATTTATGGGTGATTTTTTGGTCAGAGAATGTATCAAAAGTTAATTCATGGCTGCGAAAGAACATACCAAAATCATGGCTGCCCACTACTTCTTTACTGAAACGTTCACAGCGTGAACAGTGAATGCAGCGATTGCGTTCTAATTCCAAAAAAGTTCCCACTTCACGCCAGCCGTAAGTGCGCTTTTCATGCTCCATCTCTGATACACCACTGCCATAGCGAAAAGCGAAGTTTTGTAAATCGCATTCGCCAGCTTGATCGCAAATGGGACAATCCAGTGGATGATTCATCAGCAGAAATTCATTCACCAACTTTTGCCCTGCCAGGGCTTTGGGTGAATTGGTAGAAATTCGCATGCCGTCTGCGGCCGGTATGGCACAAGAGGCCTGCAATTTGGGATTGGATTTTCCATTGCCCATATCGGTGATTTCCACCAAGCATTGGCGGCATTGGGCAGTAATACTCAAACCAGGGTGGTAGCAATAGTGCGGAATTTCTATTCCATGGCGCAGTACAGCAGGAAGCAAGTTTTCTCCTGGAGAAAATTCCACCGCTATATCGTTGATGTACAAAATGGGCATGATGTTCTCGTGATAGAAAGACAACAAACTATAAAAGAGGAAAACGTCAACAATGTCTCTAAGCTACCCGACGAGCGAAATGACGGCGGAATTCTTCTGGAAATTTACGCACAAATGCCTGCATGGGAGCACCCGCAGCATCTCCAAAAGCACAGATAGTAGTACCTGTCATATTACCACCAATGCGTTCAATGCGTTTCATCAAACGTTCATCGCCAGCATTGTCTAGAAATTCCCGCACCATTTGCCTTAGCCACAGTGTTCCTTCTCTACAAGGGGTGCATTGGCCGCAGGACTCATGGTTGAAAAAACGAATGGTGCGTTCAGCCAGGCGTACGATATCGGTTTGTTCGTCAAACACCATGATAGCTCCTGAACCTCTCATGCTTTGGGCTTTGGCAAGGCTGTCAAAATCATAAGGGATATCTATTTCATCCGCACGCAGCACATTGGAAGATGCTCCACCGGGAATCACGGCCTTGATTTCTAGTCCGCTGCGAATATCGCCTGCAAAATGTTGGATAATGTGGGACAGGTGATGACCCATTTCTAGTTCAAACACCCCAGGGGTGCGTACATGGCCGCTGACGCAAACCAACTGGGTACCAGCATTGTTGGGGGTACCCATTTTTGCAAATGCTTGGGGGCCTTCGGTGACAATCAGGGGAATATTAGCCAAGGTTTCTACGTTGTTGACGGTGGTAGGGCAGCTGTCAAAGCCAGATTGAGCAGGAAAGGGAGGCTTAAAACGCGGTTGGCCACGTTTGCCTTCCAGCGAGTCCAGCAAAGCAGTTTCTTCTCCACAAATGTAAGCTCCTGCACCAGGGTGCACTGTCAATTCTAAATCAAATGTGCTGCCGCTTGGCTTCAATAAACCGGCTGCACGTACTTCATCAATGGCTTTCTGTACAGAAGCAATGGCTTCGCTCGACTCACCGCGGATGTATATATACCCGTGACGGCAACCCAATGCATAACAACCGAGCATCATTCCTTCCAAGAACAAATGCGGATCTTGGTGCATCAACAAATGATCTTTAAATGTTCCAGGCTCGCTTTCATCGGCATTCGCCACTAAATAATTGGGCTTGTCTTTGCTTGCCTTGGGCATAAAACTCCACTTTATCCCTGTGGAAAAGCCCGCACCGCCTCGTCCTCGCAGTTCAGAAGTCTTCACTGCTTCTATCAGCTGCTCTGCCGAACATTGCTTTAATACCTTGCGCCACGCCGTATAACCCCCAGCTTTTACATAAGCTTTCAAACTACCGTCATAGTCCACACGGCGAATATTGCGTAGCAACCACAACGTTTCTTGATTGGTCTGGATCATAGCAAGAATTTCAATACAAACATGTCAAAACAAAAATCCCCTCTTCGCCTCACTCCAACAACTACTCCACTAGGAATCAGCAGCTTGTTGTGAAAATAATTCCAATGCATTGGATTCTCCGCGTCGAACCGCTTCAATCCATTCGTCTACAGCCTCCAAGCTTAATGGACCAAATACCCGTTGATTTATCATCATCAACGGTGCTCTGTCACATGCTGCCAAACACTGCGCTTCTTCTAAACTAAACAAGCCATCTTCTGTAATATTGTCAGTATGAATCCCCAATCTCTTCTCCAAGTGACTCAGTAATTCCATTCCTTTGCACAAACCACAAGGTACACAAGTACACACCATGATATGGAAGCGACCCACTGGATGGTGCTTGAACATGTTATAAAAAGTCATTACCCCACGAACATGATTCAAGCTCGTCTCGCACAATTCTGCCACGTGTGAATCCCAACCTGGAGGTAGCCAGCCGTTATTCTCGCGCTGTGCCAAGTGCAACACAGGCAACAAGGCATGCAGCTTCCGTGGATAACGCGTAAATAAGGTATGAACTTCCTCTATTGTCTGCTTGTTGAAATTCACCATATGCCACCATCAAATAACTCCCCCTGCACACCATACACCAATAACTCTATACTTCGCCAATCCTTACCTTTCTGCCAGAAATAATTCTTCTATAGGTTATTTGAGGATGAGATATTTGCAGATTTTTGTGCGAACTGTCGGAGCTGGGAGATGTACTGTCGGTAGTTGTTGTGTTGGAAAATGGCAGTGCCAGCGACAAAGGAATTGGCACCTGCTTGGGCGGCTTCTACGATGGTTTCTGTGGTGATACCACCGTCTACTTGAAGATGCCGTTGTTGATTGATTCGTTTGAGCCATTGTGCACAGGCTTTGATTTTTGGGGTGACAGAGTGTAGATAGCGTTGTCCGCTGAAGCCGGGATTGACGGTCATCAGCAGGATGAGATCAATGCGTTCTATGATGTGCTCTAAGACATGGATAGGAGTGGCAGGATTGAGAGCCACGCCTGTGAGCAGCTGATATTCACGGATGGTGGCGAGTTGTCTTTCCAGGTGGATACAGGCTTCGGCATGGATGGTGAGACGGTCGGCACCTGCTTTGGCGAAGGGTTCAATCCAATGTTCTGGTTGAGAAACCATCAAGTGGACATCAAAGAAGGCGCCTTTGGGTTTCTTGAGCTTTTGTACGATAGGTGGTCCAAAGGTGAGATTAGGCACAAAATGTCCATCCATGACATCCAGGTGTATCCAATCGGCACCGGCAGCTTGTACGGCAGCGATTTCTTCATTTAGCTGGCCGAAATCTGCAGAGAGGATAGAAGGTGCAATGGTAAGAGACATCAGCAGGCATAGGGTGGGGTTTAGGAAGTTTGTAGGCGTGCTTGCACGGCTGTTAAGATAGCTTTGGGTGTCAAGCCAAAGTGAGGGTAAAGATCTTTTGCAGGTGCAGAGGCTCCAAAGGAGTGCATGCCGATGAAAATGCCGTATTGTCCGATCCATTGATGCCAGCCAAAAGGACAAGCGGCCTCTATGGCAAGGTGGACGGATGTTTGAGGAGAGAGCAGTTGTTGTTGAAGATGTTGTGGCTGCTGACTAAAGAGTTCCCAGCAGGGCATACTGAGTACACGAGCGGGAATGTTGTGCTGTTTAAGCAGGGATTGTGCTTGTAGAGCGATGTGTACTTCGGTGCCGCTGGCCATGAGGATGGCTTGGGGAGGTTGTTTGCAATCAGAGATTAGATATGCGCCCTGGTGACAGAGGAGTTGTTCTGAGCCTGGCAGGTGTGGGGTTTTTTGTCTGCTGAGAGCAAGTAAGGAGGGTCCTTGGGTGTGAGCAAGGGCGAGTTGCCAGCATTGCAGGGTTTCGCGAGCGTCAGCGGGTCTGAAGACCCGCAGGTTGGGAATGGCACGTAAAGCCGCTAGATGTTCGATTGGTTGATGGGTGGGGCCATCTTCACCCAGACCGATACTGTCGTGGGTAAAGATATAGATGACTTGGAGCTTCATCAGTGCTGCCATGCGAATAGCAGGCCGCATGTAGTCAGAGAAGGTGAGGAAGGTACCGCCATAAGGTAAGCAACCGCCGTGGCGAGCCAGGCCATTCATGATGGCACCCATAGCATGTTCTCTTACCCCGTAGCGTAGGTAAGTCCCTTGCCAGTGCGAAGGTGTGAGGTCGCTGTGGTGTTCAGTGCGAGTATTGTTGGAAGGTGTAAGGTCAGCCGAACCGCCCAAAACATCGGGATGATGAAGCACCAGGTTCTCTAAGACTTGGCCTGAATACACACGGGTAGCATTTTCTTTAGGAGGATCTGTGCGCCATTGTTCTAACAAGGCTTGCAAAGGTTGTTGCCATTGTTCGGCAGGTTTAGCCTGTATGATACGATCCAGTTCAGCAGCTTGTTGAGGAAACTGCTGCTGATAATCTGCCAGATGCTGGTTCCATTCTTGTTCTAGTTGTTGTCCACGTTGGCGGCAGCTGATCCAAAAATCGCGCACATCTGCTGGCAGTTCAAAAGGTTGGTGCTTCCAGCCCAATTTTTGTCTGGTCTCTGCGATTTCTTCCTCTCCCAAAGGTGAACCATGAGTAGAAGCCTGACCGGCTTTGTTCGCAGCCCCCCAAGCGATAGTAGTACGGCAGCATATCAAACTAGGACGGGATTCATTTTGCTGTGCCCGTTCAATAGCAGCAGCAATCGCTGCCGTATCATGACCATCTACTTGTTCTACACCCCAGCCATAGCTGGCAAACCGCTGGGGAATGTCTTCGCTGAACGACAGCTCGGTTGAGCCATCAATGCTGATATGGTTGTCATCGTACAATGCAATCAATCGCCCCAGTTTCAAATGACCTGCTAAGCTACAAGCTTCATGGCTTAAGCCCTCCATCAAACAACCATCCCCTAAAAATAGATAGGTATGGTGAGCAATCACCTGGTACCCTTCCCGATTAAAACGCTGTGCCAACCAGCGTTCTGCTAAAGCCATTCCCACTGCGTTGGCCACGCCTTGGCCCAAGGGACCAGTGGTCACCTCTACTCCAGGGGTTTCACAGTATTCAGGATGCCCAGGGGTAAGGCTACCTAGCTGGCGAAATTCCTGCAAAGCCTGCATAGGCAAATCATAGCCGCTTAAATGCAACAGCCCATAAAGCAGCATGCAACCATGTCCGTTGGATAACACAAAGCGGTCACGATTGAACCATTCAGGATGCTGCGGGTTATGTCGCAAAAATCCTGTCCATAGCACTGTGGCAATGTCTGCCATTCCCATTGGCATACCAGGATGACCAGAGTTGGCTTTCTGCACAGCGTCCATTGCCAAAAAGCGCAGAGCAGCTGCAGCCTGGCGTAGTTGATCCGAAGAGCTAGTTGCAACAGTAGAAAGAGGAGTAGCCATGGAGGTATTTATGAAAGAAATGTAAGCATAGCTAGCAAAGATTATGAATGGCTATTTGTACAGTAGTGACCAGGGTGCTTGGGTGAAATTGAAAGAGTAATAGAGAAAAGCTGTTATACAATAGTTCCTTTTCCCAATAGTAACATTTTTTAGATAAGAGAGAAAACCAGAGATGTAAAATAGAAACAGATCATATCCTCTTATATTTCTTTTTTCTATATTTTTTGTATAATTAACATAGATAAGCTAATGTACCTTGGATGAGGTCATTTGCTTACAATGTATGGTTTGCAGGAAAGCGTTTTGTTATTGGAGCGTTGGTATGAGGTCGTCTTTACTGGAAACAAAGATTACTGGAGAATCATTGTCTACGCGGAAGAAGGTGCGTTCTTTTTCTGCCAGTGATATAGATCAGCAAATGCTAGATGAGCTGGCGAGCTATCACGGATTTTCCAAGAGTGCCATGCTAACCAGCTTGGTAAAAAAAGAGTTTTGGCGTGTATTTCCATCTGGTACAAAGTCCATTCAGGCAGACGCACATGCTTTTGTGTTCAAGCGAGAGCGAAACGAATGAGAAAGACAATGCATGCCAATGGATTTCCCACAGCTGCTGAGTATATGGAAGGACAGCTGGCAGCAGCGGAGAAGCGAGCGTTACAGGTAGAAATTCGTGAGTTGGCTCGTCGTCAAGATGCGGTTATTTTGGCGCATAATTATCAGGTGGAGGCGGTACAGGATGTGGCTGATTTCGTCGGTGATTCGCTCGGGCTATCTTTAAAGGTCAGACAAGTATCCGCCCGTTGTGTGGTATTCTGTGGGGTACACTTTATGGCAGAGTCTGCCAAAGTGCTCAATCCGCAAAAGACCGTGTTGTTGCCTCATGTGGCGGCTGGCTGTTCCCTGGCAGACAGTATCTCTCCAGAAAGTCTGCAAGATTGGAAAGAACGCTATCCTGATCATCTGGTGGTGACCTATGTCAACTCCAGTGCAGAGGTGAAAGCTTTGAGTGACATTTGCTGTACTTCTGCCAATGCTGTGTCTGTGGTTCGCAGCTTGAAGCATCCCAAAGTACTGTTCGTGCCAGATCGCAATTTGGGTCGCTGGGTAAGCCGCCAATTGCCAGATGTGGAAATGGCTATCTATGACGGCTGCTGTCCCACACATGATGTGTTGCGCGGGGTGAATTTGGAAGAAGAGCGCAGGAAAAAACCACAAGCAGTGGTAATTGCCCACCCCGAATGTCGGGAAGATGTTCTCAAGCTGGCCGATGAAGTTTGTTCTACCACTGCTATGTTAGAATGCGTGGGGAAATATCCCCAAGCGCATACGTTCTTGGTGGCAACAGAGAATGGCATGTTGCATCAATTAAAGCGTGCTTACCCTGATAAAAAATTCATCTTGGCCGATGGCTGTCTGGGCTGCAAACTACACTGCCCCTACATGAAAATGATTGGGTTGGAAAATGTGAAGCGTGCCCTAGAAGAACAAATATTTGAGGTTACTGTACCGCCTGATGTTATGGCCGGCGCACGCCATGCTTTGGAACGTATGTTGGCTGTCCCAAGAGACTGAACGTTTCTTTTGCAGCAAGAGCCTTCTATGTTGCATCCTCAGCAAGCGGAACAGTGCGTACGTATTGCCCTGGCAGAAGACAGCGGTTGTGGAGATCTCACCAGCGAGGGATTGTTGCGCGAACAGCGCCAGCAACGTTTGGCACTATGTACCCGAGAAGCTGGTGTGGTTTGTGGCTTGGCTCTTGCCAAAGAAGCTTTCTTACAATGTGACCCCCATGCCCATTGGCATGCCTATGTTTCTGATGGTCAAGCTGTTGCCGCTGACACCTCAATAGCCTATGTGGAATCTCAAACCTTAGCATTGTTGCGTGCTGAAAGGGTGGCCTTAAACTTCCTTCAGCATTTAAGTGGTATTGCCACCCTCACTCAAACATATGTGAAAACCGCTAACAAAGGTGCTCCTCACGTGCGCATTTATGATACCCGCAAAACCATTCCTGGTTTGCGCACCCTAGCCAAATATGCTGTTACCGTCGGAGGTGGTCATAACCATCGCTTCTCTTTATCTGATGGTATACTCATCAAAGACAACCACTTGGCTATGCTCTCTGCCCAAGGCATTCCTTTTCTTAAAGCCGTTCAACAGCTACGGCAGAACATCCCTGAGGGGATGCGTATTCAAATAGAAGTAGAAAACCTTCAAGACTTGGAACAGGCAATAGATGCAGGCGCTGATGCATTGCTGCTGGACAATATGACTGTTGACATGCTGAAGAAAGCTGTTCAGATCATTAATAAGCGTGCTTTTATTGAAGCTTCTGGTGGTATTCGCTTGCATAATATCGCTCAAATAGCCGCCAGTGGTGTAGATGCCATTTCTATTGGTGCTCTTACCCAATCGGCTCCTGCTTTGGATATTGCTGCTGACTGGGTTGCTGGAAACCACCCACTGTCTGCTCCTGCTTAGAGATCATTGAGGCGCTGCTTGATTCTGACCAGCAGAAAATTCTTGAGAAAAAGTCATGAAAAAACCTCGCACACCACCAAATTCTTTCATCGACGATAACCAAAATTTTTTCCAAACCATGCAGCAATTAGGTGTAAAGCCGCTTTCACAGATGTCCACCCCATCATCTCAAGATACCACCAATCCTACAAATGACTCAGCTGATGCATCCCCCAATTCTCTTTCCTCTACTGTTCAATCTTCCTCCCATTCCCTCTCTTTTCTCGATGAGTCAGATGCACACCAACAGCTGCAATCCGCTCTCCAGCGAGCACCATCTCCAGTTACTAAAGAACTCCCTGTCACAGCCTTGCCGGTTACTCCTGCTAAACGAGGAAAAAATCTTAAACCCCAAGCAACCCTAGATCTTCATGGTGATACCCAACAGCAAGTCTTGCAACGACTCCAAGATTTTTTTGCTTACTGCCGACAACAAAGATTTCACACCGTCCTCATTATCACTGGCAAGGGGCTCCATTCTGGCCCTGAAGGACCTATCCTTCCTCAAATTTTCTTCCAATGGATCAAAGGACCAGCAAAACAGTTCGTTCAACGATTTTCTTTTGCTCCCCATCACTTGGGAGGGCAAGGTGCCGTGATTGTTTATTTGAAGTCTTTTTAAGACAGCTTCTTTTCATCAAAAGCTTTTGCTTGCCATCATTAATGATGGCTTGCTGGTTGTTGCCGAAGAAGATAGGTTGGGTGTAAGACTTTAGTGGTGATTGTCCTAGGCAATCACAATTACTAGCAGCGCACGCAATCACACAAAAGGGCATGCTGTTCACATGAGTACTTCGTTCTCCGCAACAGGCATACCAAAGAAACTGCGTTCTGCAGGAGGTATGCGAGTATTTCATCAGCCGCTGCTAAAGAATCCCGTCATGGTGATTGCTATGGAAGGTTGGAATGATGGCGGAATTGTAGCCTCTGCTGCATTGCGCTGGTTGCGGGACACCTTAGATGCCCAACGCTTTGCTACTATCGATGCGGAAGAGTTCTATGTATTCACTGATACCCGCCCTGAAGTACGTGAGGACAAACAGCTGGGTAGACATATCATTTGGCCTTGCAATGAATTCTTTCATGCCAAACTGCCCAATAGTGAACGTGATTTGGTGTTGTTCTTAGGAGTGGAACCGAATCTACGCTGGAAAACCTATGCCGACCTCATCACCCAAACTGCTGCTTGTTTAGGTGTAGAAATCGTTTTTACCTTGGGCGGCTACCTTGCGGATGTTCTTCATAGTACCCCTGTAAAGATCCATGGCCAAAGCAATGACATCAACCTCTATGCCGACTACAATATAGAAGGCACTGGCTATGAAGGTCCCACGGGTATTGTGGGAGTTTGTGCTAATATATTAAAAAAACAGAACTTTACCACTGTTAGCCTTTGGGCTGCTGTGCCGCACTATATTTCTATGCCCAATCCCAAAGGGGCTTACGCCTTACTACAAAAAATCACTCGTATTCTCAACATCAAGCTTAACCTCCAAGAATGGCAACAACAAATCCATGAATTCGATAGCGAAATAGACGATATCATCTCCAAAAATCCCCACATTGCTGCTTTCGTTCGCGAACTCCGAAAGCGCGAACTGCTTAGCTAAACCCTTCGCCGTGATTGACCATCGTGCTGCGCATCCTGCTGTTCGTTGCTCTTGCTGCCATTATCATTGGCCAATTACAACGCTGGTTAAAGCGAGCAGACACTGCTTCGCAAAAAACGCTCATCCCCTGTCAGTGCTGCAAACTCTTTGTGCAATCCAAACAAACCTTGCGCAGGAGACACCGAGGCAAAGTCCTCCATTTCTGCAGTAAAGAATGCGCAGATAACTACTCCTAGAAAATTCTCCATTAAAAAGAAGAAACTAGGCGTAATGTCTTCATACCAAATCCCCTTAGCAAGTGGCTCAAGGCTCTTGCTACAAGTATCTATGATGGCTGATCTGTTGGTAGCAGAAGTTTCTGACATTAGGGGGAATGCGTTGCAAGATTTTGGCAATGGTATGCCAAGGATTAGGGAGGGTTTGCAATGCAAGGAGAATGGCATCGGAATTGGTGTGTAGCTGCGAAGAGGTAAGCCAGATGGCGGATTCAAAAGGGGGGTGGAACTGGGGAAGGATTTTTGCGGTATGGGGATGTTGCAGTGGAATCAGCAAGATGCGTTGCGAGAAGTCTTTTTTTTGTAGCCACTGGGCAAAGTTAGAGCAACGGTTACAGGAGGCATCATAGAAGAAGGCAGCTACGCCTTGGAATGAGGAACGAAGCTTTTTTAGTGTGTGCCATGATGTATGCATCTGTTTCATGAGAAGACAACAATGCAAGGGAGAGAGTATAAAGGATAATGAAGATTGGCTGAATAATAGTAAAAAAGGTTGAGCGGCGATGGACAGGCGAGCGTGGGGTTATTTTGATTGGAAATTATTGGGATTGGTGTGCTTTGTGGGATTGGTGGGGATTGTAGCACTTCATTCGGCATCTAGAGGTCATTCGGGAGGAGAAGATTTCTGGGTGCGACAGATATATTGGTTGTTGAATGGTTTATTGGTAGGGGGATTAATTTTGTTTATTTCACCTCGTTTGATTGGCCGTTGGTCTTATCTATTGCACGGATTGGGTTTATTGGCCTTGGCAGGATTGTTATTGAAGTCTGGACATGTCAATCGTTGGTACACTTTTGGTGGATTGGCGGTGCAGCCTTCAGAGTTTGTCAAATTAACGATGGTGTTGGCACTAGCGTACCATTTTCGTGATGGAGAACGTCGTGGATTGAAGTGGTTGGTAATGCCGTTGTTGATATTTATTCCTGCGTTTTGGTTAATTGTACGACAGCCCGATTTAGGGACAGCTTTGATATTATTGGTGATATTTTTATTGATGTTGTTGGGTGCGGGTTTATCAAGGAGATGGTTGGGTGGATTGTTATGTCTGGGTTTTTTGGGAGTGGTGGGGTTGGTGTTGTCTTTTTATTGGGGTGATTATCGCTTGAGCGCGAGAGCGGGAGAACGATGGCATGCTGCAGGAGCGAGCAAGGGGTTATCACAAACATTGGCGGAATTGGAAGGAAGACGTTTTTATTTTGGGACTTCGTTACGTAATACAATGGGTTTGCCTTTGTTGCATCAGCAGCAGCCGGAGCTATGGGAAGCATTGCGAGAAGATTCTTTTCGTACCTATATTTTCTATTTGTTGAAACCTTATCAACAGAGGCGGTTGGTGGCGTTTGTCAATCCGGATTCTGATCCTTTAGGGGCGGGATACCATGTGAAGCAATCCAAGGTAGCAGTGGGCAGTGGGGGTTTTTTAGGAAAAGGATTGGGTAATAGCACCCAAGGGGCTTTGAATTTTTTGCCTGCACGCCACACCGATTTCATTTTCGCAATTTTCGCTGAGGAATGGGGTTTCTTAGGGGCGATGGTATTATTGTTGGGTTATGTGCTGATGTTGGCACGGGGATTCAGCATAGGGTTGCATACACAGGATCGTTTTGGCGCCTTTACGGTGCTGGGAGTAATGGGAATGTTGACAGTGCAAATGTTTATCAATACTGGCATGGCTATGGGACTAATGCCAGTAGTAGGCATTCCATTCCCGTTGGTAAGTTATGGAGGATCTTCCATGGTAACCTCCTTGTTAGGCTTAGGATTGGTGTTCAACATAGGCATGCGGCGTTTTGCTTGGGATTAATCAACCCATTAAGAAAAAGTGTATAAGAGAATTCGCTGTGGCTGATGATAACAATGTTGAAACTGGATCACAGCATGCAACTGGTTTGCTAGAAGTAGCCCGCCGTAGTGTGATGTGGGTGACAGAACGTCCTCCATTGGTGATGGTTAGCGGTCGAGGTAGCTATCTTTGGGATGCCCAAGGCAAGCAGTACTTAGACTTTGTTCAGGGTTGGGCAGTGAATACCTTGGGACATTGTGCTCCAGAGTTGACCGCTGTTTTGCAACAACAAAGCGAGCAATTATGGAATTCCAGCGCAGCCTACTACAATGACTGTATGGTGCGTTGTGCTAAGCAAATCACCAGCATGGCGAAATTGGAACGGGTGTTTTTTGCCAACAGCGGTGCAGAAGCCAACGAAGGTGCTATCAAACTGGCGCGTCGCTATGGAGAAAAACATTTGCAGGGGGCTTATCAAATCATCACCACCACCGCCAGTTTTCACGGACGTACCCTAGCTACTATGGCAGCTTCTGGTAAACCAGGCTGGGAAAATCTATTTTTGCCTCGTATGCCTGGATTCGTGCAGGTGGAATTCGGCAATGCTCAGGCGGTAGAAAAAGCCATCAATTCCAAAACTTGTGCAGTGATGGTAGAACCCATCCAAGGCGAAGCAGGGGTGCGCGTTCCTCCGCCCAACTACCTTAAACAGCTAAGCCAGATCTGTGAGAAGCACAGAAAACTTCTCATCCTTGACGAAATCCAAACTGGTATTGGTAGATTGGCTCATCCCTTTGCCTGCCAGCATTTCGGTGTAAAGCCTCATCTGCTTACCTTGGGGAAAGGTTTGGGAGGAGGTTTTCCTGTTGCTGCCTTGCTAGCCCAAGAAAACGTCTGCGTATTTGAAGCTGGAGATCAAGGCGGCACCTTTGGTGGGCAACCTCTGGCCATGGCTGTTGCTTCTACTGTACTCCATACCATCCAGCAAGTATCATTTCTTCAGCACGTCCAACAAATGGGACAATATCTCCGACAGCTGTTGCAACAACTCGCTGCTAGCTTTGAGCTGCAAGAACTGCGCGGCATCGGACTGCTTCAAGCCCTCAATCTTCCCAAACCTCTCGGTGCTAAAATTGTTACCCAAGCCCTCCAAAACGGTCTGCTCATCAATAGCCCTCAGCCTAATTGTCTTCGCTTCATGCCCGCACTGAACATCCACAAAAAACAGCTTGATGAATTTGCTGAAAAACTCCATACCACTCTTCAACAAACCCTCTAGTTTTTTTGCACAATACAGCCTTTGCAGAGGTTTCTAAGGGAAGCTTTCCGCATGCACCAGAATCTCCATTCTTAAGGAGATACGGAGCGTTGAAAAACGCGTAATTTAGCACTGCGGGCGCGGGGATTGTGTTTGAGTTCTATGGGGTCTGCTTTTATAGCTTTGGGCGTGAGTATTTCACCGAAGGGTTGTTTTTTACAAATGCACAGTGGCAAATCTGGCGGGCAGTTGCAGGGATGTGCCCATCGTCGCATGGCTTGTTTCACCAAGCGATCTTCCAGTGAATGAAAGGAAATCACTGCTAGACGACCTTTGGGGGACAATAGGATCGGTGCTTGTTGCAGTAATCTTGTCAATTCTTCCAATTCTTGATTGACATGTATTCTCAAGGCTTGAAAGATGCGGGTAGCTGGGTGCCGGCCAGGATGATAAGCTCTTTTCGGCACCACTTCTTCTGCTAGCCGGGCTAATTGAACAGTAGTGGTCAATGGTATTCTTTTAGATACTTTGCTCACCGCTCGCGCCAACCGCCCGGCAAATCGTTCTTCTCCTAGCTGCGAGAATACCCGCTGTATTTCCTTTGGGGAAGATTTTGCTAGAAAGGCTGCAGCAGTATAGCCGCTGCGTGGATCCATTCGCATATCCAGCGGTCCTTCTCGATGAAAGGAAAATCCGCGCTCGGCTGCCTCTAGTTGGGCAGAAGACACTCCCAAATCTGCCAGTAAGTAATCCACTGAACCCACAGCCAAATAGCGAGAAAGTTGAGAAAACTGCAACTGCTTTAAATACACCCGTTCGCCAAAACCTTGCAATGCCTTTGCGGTTGCTGTTATCGCAGCAGCATCACGATCACAGCCCCACAGCTTTGCTTGTGGAAAGCTCTCCAACAAGGCTTTTGCATGGCCACCGCCTCCCACGGTGGCATCCACCAGCAAATTTGTTTCAATCGGCGCATAGCTGCAAACCGCTTGTAGCAGCACTGCACGATGCCGATAAACTTTAGTCATAGAATCCTTTCTTCCTTCATGTTTTATCTGTACATAGTAAAATGATTAGAGGTTGTTAGTAACCACTCAGCTGACTTTCTTTTTATACAAATGGTATTTTCTTAAAAAGATGTTTTTTCTCCGAAACGACAGCTTCAGCGATGTGCTGTCGGCTAAAGCGGGTTGAGGGGCGATAGAATTGGTATAGCAATGTGTCATTTACAGCCACAACAGTTATAAAGCCGCATGCTATCCTTGCAATTACTTGAAGCTAGCCAACATCATGCCGTTGATTCCCTGCAGCTACTTAAAACCGTCTGATAGTACCAGCTACTCCAAGACTGCCTTGATGGCCTGTGCAGATCACTGGACCAGTGCGGCACGGGTGGGGAGTCACCATATTGCTACTGCTTTGCTGAATAAAGGTTGGCGGGTAGCGTTTGTATCGGATCCTATTTCGCCTTGGCACATATTGGGCAAAACCCACTACGCACTAAAAGAACGTTGGCAGTTGTTCTGTAGAGGAGGCCAATGGTATGGGGAACTGTTTGCTTGGTCACCTTTTGCCTTACTTCCTCCTCACAACTATCCCTTGCTGCGCAGTTCTTGGGTGCATCGTCATTGGCAGCAACTTGCTTGGCCTCGTTGGGAAACCATTTTGCACCGTGCGGGATTTGGGCAAGTTGATTTGCTGTATCTAGATAGCTATTTGCAAAGCTTTCTGTTGCAGCGCATTCCGCATCAAGCCTCCGTGTTTCGTATTACCGATCCTGCAACGATGTTTAACAAAACTACCCCCGTTGCCCTGCAGCTAGAAAGCCAGCTTGCCCAACGCGTAGATCTCAGCATCTATGTCAACCCCTCCATGAAAGATTATGTCCAACAACTCCAACCCAAAAATAGCTGCTGTATCCCCAACGGAGTGAACTATCAACATTTTGCCCAGAACTCATCAGCTCCTCCGCCGGAATACCAACGGCTGCAAAAACCCATCGCTGTCTTTGCAGGAAGACTGATGGAATTTGTAGATTTCCAATTGATTGAATACATTGCGCGAGAACTGCCTCAACTACAATTGGTGATCATCGCACCACCTCAACAAGCGGGTACCATGTTACCTCGTCTTCCCAATCTTCACCTCCTGGGACCTAAGCCACATGCTCAACTTCCAGCCTTTTTTCAACACGCCCAAATAGGACTCATCCCCTTTTGCATACCGAAATCCCAACAGCTAGACTGGACGCGATACATTGCGCCTCTCAAACTCTGGGAATACCTTGCTGCTGGACTACCTGTGGTCTCTACACCACTTCAAATAGCTCAATCGGCACCCGTACAAGTGGCTCATACCCCGCAAGAATTCGTCCGAGTTATCCAGCATACCCTCCAACACCCACCACCTAAACAACTTCTCCAAAAAGCGGCAAAATCTATGGATTGGCAACATTCTCTTAAGCCTCTGCTGCAAGCTTTGGCATCTCGAGATATGTCTCAATCCCTTCATCGTCTTTCCAGTTAAACTTGATATCTTCTTGCTTTTTCTTGATAACCTGCGGATTCAGATAATAAAAAAACAAGAGGGAGCAAATAGCAAGAAGCGGGCCAATTCGTTTGCAATTTGGTGTACGGAGGTTTACAGTTCAATGTAAAGTGGGGACATTTTGTTTCGTCAATTGGTGTTCCAGGATGGAAGTAAGGCAGTAAAGATGGTGCTGAATTTGAAACTTCAGCTGCGGCAAAATCAGCAGTTGATTATGACCCCACAATTGCAACAGGCGATTCGTTTGTTGCAGTTATCTCGGTTGGAGTTGGAATCTTTGGTGAATCAGGCGTTGGTGGAGAATCCGGTGTTAGAGGAAGTTGAGGAGGGAAGTGATGATGCTAGCGGCGAGGTAGAATTGACAGTTGCAGATAGTGGAGGAGATTTAATAGAGAATGATCATCATGAAGAGATAGACAGGGATTGGCAGGAATATATAGAAAGTGGTTCTGGGGTGATTCCAGAGCGTTCATCGGGTAAGGAAAGGGACGATTCTCACTTGGAAGCGACTTTGTGTCAGACGGAGTCTTTGCAGGAGCATTTGTTATGGCAATTGAAAATGGTTTCGTGGAGCAAGGCAGAAAGGGCCTTGGGCAAGCAGTTGATTGGGAATTTAGATGAAGATGGATATTTGGTGCTCAGTTTGGGGGAGATATTGGAGAAAGATGCAAGTTTGCGTGGATTATTGGAGAAAGACTTGCAGAGTGATGAATTGGCTCTATCACGCGAAGGATTGAGTACAAAGTTATTTTGGGCAAAACATGAAGGGAATATGTCTGAGAGCAAGGGTCTTGGCAGTATTGAGGAAGAAATGGCTTTGGCGGCGGAGGCGGTGTTGTCTCAAGTGCAGCAATGGGATCCTGTGGGTTGTGGAGCAAGATATTTGCAGGAGTGTTTGGAGGTGCAGCTGCGGGTGATGGAGTTGGGAGATGGTTTGGCAATGCGTATTGTCCAGCAGGATTTAAAGTTACTGGAGCGTAGAGATTTAAAAAAAATCAATCGTCGCTACAAGGTGACTTTGGAAGAAGTTGTGAAAGCTTGGCAGTTGATTACTTCACTAGAGCCTAAACCTGGCAGGCCATTTGTTGAAAGTCGTGCACAGAACATTACTCCAGATGTGTATTTGTTTCATTCTATGGGCAATTCAGGTCATAGCGAGAATACCGTCGGTGACTATCGCATTACGCTCAATGAAAGCGGTATTCCCAACTTACGCATTAGTGAGCATTACCGTTTGCTCTCGGAAAAAGCAGACAGCAGCAACGGCTCGTTGACCCGGCAGTACATCCAAGAAAAAATCAAGGCAGGCCAATGGCTCATGCGCAGTATCGAGCAACGACAAAAGACCATCTTAAAAGTGGCGCGTAGTATCTTAAAGCATCAATACGATTTTTTTGAAAAAGGTGTTGACCAACTTAAACCCCTGGTATTGAAAGATGTGGCCGAAGACATTGGCGTGCATGAATCCACTGTGAGCCGTATTACTACCAACAAGTACATGCATACTCCCCAAGGACTGTTTGAGCTGAAGTACTTTTTCACCAGCGGGGTGGGGCAAGATCATGGGGAAGCGATTTCCTCTAAAAAAATCAAAGATATGATCTTAAAATTGGTCAACAAAGAAAACCCTTTGCATCCTTATACTGATATTCAAATTGCCGACACCTTATATCAAGTGTCTGGAGTAAAAGTTGCCCGACGCACAGTAGCCAAGTATCGTGAAGCACTCAACATTTTGCCATCTAATCGCAGAAAGAAATTATTTTAAGGTGGATTGGGGGAGTATGCGGGCATACGGATGAAACAATACGATCTGATCATCATTGGATCTGGTCCAGCAGGTGAGAGGGCGGCTATTCAAGCAGCCAAGCTAGAGCGTTCCGTACTAGTGATAGAACAAGATGCTGCTCCAGGCGGTAGTTGCACACACCGAGGCACTATTCCTAGCAAAACCTTAAGGGAATCAGTGCAGTACTTGCTGCACTTGCGAGAACGTTCACTCTATGGGGTGTCGGTTCATATGGACGAACCCCTCACCATCAATCGCCTCATGCATCGAAAAAATGCTGCGGTGGCTTCCTTGGTAGAAAGACTACAGCACAATATACAGCGTAATCATATTAATTATCTGCAAGGTCAAGCCAGATTTGAAGACCCCCATACCATCTCTGTTTTATTGCCTGATGGTAATAAAGAATATTTCAAAAGCCACTACTTTCTTATTGCCACTGGCAGTCGTCCCTGGCGACCACCCTCATTGGATTTCAATCATCCGTGTATTTGCGATAGCGATACCATCTTGGAGTTGTCCCAAATCCCTAAAACGCTCACTATTTTTGGTGCTGGTGTCATTGGTTGTGAATACGCCACTATTTTTTCTCACTTGGATGTAAAGGTCAATCTTGTCAATCCTCGCCAGCTGCTCTTGGATTTCTTAGATTGGGAAATCTCTAACTCCTTGGCCTATCTGATGCGTGAATCCGGTGTCCGTTTGCGTTTCGGAGAAGAACTTCAGCAAGTTACTACCGATAAAGACCATGTGTACCTTCATACCCATACCCGTAAAGTCATCAAAAGTGACTGCTTGTTGATGGCCAACGGCAGAACGGGTAACACTGAGAATCTTGGCCTAGACCGTTTGAAGCTAAAGGTAAACCAACGACAACAGATACCTGTGAATGCTTGCTTTCAAACCCAAATTCCTCACATCTACGCTGCCGGAGATGTAATAGGGTTTCCTTCGCTCGCTGCTACCGCTATGGACCAAGGCCGGTTTGCTACGCTACACGCTTTTGAAGCTACTACAGAGCCTATCGATACCAGCCTCATGCCCACTGGTATCTATACTATTCCCGAAATATCTACTGTCGGTGCCACCGAAAAAGAACTCTCTGAGAAGAATATTCCTTATGAGGTTGGTATAGCCAATTTCCGTGAAATCGCTAAGTGCCAAATTTCCGGACACACCACGGGCAAACTCAAACTTCTGTTTCATAATTCCTCTCACCAATTGCTGGGTGTTCATGCCATCGGAGACCATACCTCAGACCTGATTCACATCGGACAAGCCGTTATGGCCTTCAAAGGGACTATTCATTACTTCCTTACTCATACCCTGAATTATCCCACTTTCAGCGAATGCTACCGCGTGGCTGCTTTCAATGGTCTTAACCGTCTCTAATTCAGGCTTATCATGACCATTGCTATTGGAGATATTCACGGCTGCCTCCAACCATTAAAACTCCTTATTGCTAAACTGCCACCCGATGAGCCTTTGGTCTTCTTGGGTGACTACATCGACCGCGGCAGCCACAGCCGTCAAGTCGTCTCTTTTCTTCAGCAAGTCGCACAAAAACGCACTTGCCAGTTTCTTATGGGGAATCATGAACATATGATGCTTAACGCCTCACAAGAAACCTATGCTGCCAGCTGGCTACAAAATGGAGGCTTACAAACCCTCTATAGCTATCAAACCGATCCTCTCCAGTGGATCAGTTCTTCCAATAAACTCGCTTTCTTACAAGACCATCTTTCCTTCTTTCAGCAACTGAAACCTTTTTATGAAGACCAAGACGCCATCTATGTTCATGCTGGCATAGATCCGCACATTTCTTCTCTTCAACAACAAAAAATGGAAACGCTGCTGTGGATTAGAGAAGAGTTCTTTGAAAATCTTCACCTTTGGCAAGGCAAGACAATCATTTTCGGACATACACCCACCGAGCGTCTCGGTGCAGCCAAAGGCTCTCTCTGGAAACAGCCCAGTGCTATCGGTATAGATACCGGCTGCGTTTTTGGAGGTGCTCTCACTGCTTTCCACACCAAAACGCATAAAATCTGGAGGAAAAGTGATACATCCATTATGGAAAGACATCTTGCTAAGCAGAAAAAATCCATTGAATAACCCCCCCGGCGCAGTTAGAATTCCATCACTCAATGGGCCCATAGCTCAGCTGGTTAGAGCAGCCGACTCATAATCGGAAGGTCCCTGGTTCAATCCCAGGTGGGCCCACTACCTTACTTCAATGCAGTAAAAGCAAAGAAGAATATAGTTACAAAAAGAGCAAGATCCGCAATTTCCCATATTTGGGAAAAACTCAAGTCATTTGGTTTGTTGAAGCTGTTGGGTGATGTTTTTTACCATGGAGCGAAACCAGAGGATGGAGTCAAGTTCTTGGGGGTCTTGTGAAGAGGTTTCTTTGTAAGCGAAGTGTGCAGCAATGCCGACTTCTGCCCAGCGGTGCATATAGTTGGTGCGGATTTGGATTTCTATTGGTTGTTGTTCATTGAGGATGGTGGTGTGGAGGCTTTGGTATCCATTAGGTTTGGGTAGTGCAATGTAGTCTTTGAAACGCCCTGGGAGGGGCTGGTAGCTTTGGTGAATCAGTTGGAGCACCTGGTAACAAGTTTCTTCTTTTGGTACGATAATGCGGATAGCGGTGAGGTCGTGGAGGTTTTTTGGAGGGATATTTTGGTTTTGGACTTTTTTCCTAATAGAATTAAGGCTTTTGGTTCTTCCTGAGATTTCTGCTGGGATTTGACTTTTTTTAAGAAGTTGTTGGAGTTGTGTTTGGAGTTGTTGAAGATGTTGTTGAGAGAGTTTTAGCAGGTGTTCGGATTGTTGGTGGAGGTGTTGGTATTCTTTTGGTTCTAACAAGGCAAAGCTTTGGTCTTCTAGTTGATTTTTGATGGTATCCACACCGAGACGGTGTGCAATGGGGGCATAGATAGAGCGACATTCTTGGACGAGTTGCGGAAGTTTTTTTGCGGGGAATTTGTCGGCTTGTTTGAGTAGATAGAGGCGTTCTGCAAGGAGGATAAGGATGATCCGCAGGTCTTTGGTGCTGGTGAGGATAGTTTTTCTAAGGGTGAAAGCTGGTGTAATGTGTTGGAGCTTTTGGATGGTTTGCTGAAGTTGATAGGTTTGTTGGACGAGGTTGGCAACTTCGCTAGAGACAGCTTTGGCGAGTTGGGTTTGTTGGTATTGGGGCAGGGTTGGTATGTTGTGTAACAGAGCTGCAGCAAGTGTAGGGGTGTGGAGTTGAATTTGGGCGAGAGATTTCGCCATATGCAGACCCTGTTCTAGCAGAGGGCGGGCATGGAGGTTAGTGGGGTGATGGAGGATATTTTTTGCGTATTGATGAGCAAGTTGCAGCAGTTGGTGGTTCTGCTGCTGATTGGAGATAGATTTTAGCAAATCTTGTAATTTCATTACTCCTTGTTGAGGAGATGCTTGAATAAAGTTATTAGAACGGTGACTGAGATGAGGATTTTCTTAGCAAAGCTTGAGTGGCGGAAAGCATGGACTGGAGGTTATCAAACAAGGCATTGGTGAGGCGTTCTTGGATGAGCTCTAATACTTTTTGAATGCAATATTGTCTTTGGTTGGCGGAGAGGCCTTGAATGACAGGGTGTTCCTGCATGGCTTTGAGCGCCTGGATTTTGGCATCATTGATGGCTTTTTGTCGCAAAACGATATCTGGTTTTCTGGAAAGATGAAAACGGACAGGTTTTTCACTTTCGTTAGTGATGACTTCGTTTAGTTCGGATAGGGCTTCATCGGCGCGATTATTTTTATTTTCTATCACAAATTGGTAGTACTTCATATGTGCCATTTCTTGTTTTGCCCCTTCTAAGCGGAAACGCAGAGAAGCAGGTCCTTCGGTATTGCGATTTTTTAAGCGCTGATGCAGCTCTTCTAAGCTAGGTGGTCTGATGAATACAAAAACAGCTCCTTTGGCAATACGATGCATCTGCATTGCCCCGTTACTTTCTAAATCCATCAGTACATGGTAGCCGCTGTTCAGTAGAGCGAGTACCTTTTCGTAGCTAGTGCCATAATAGTGCCCATAACGAAACACCCATTCCAAGAAATGGCCATCTGCTGCTTGGCGAAAAAATTCTTCTTCCTGAACAAAAAGATAATCTTTGCCGTCTTTTTCGCCATATCTGGGAGAACGGGTGGTGGTAGAAACGGACAGTCTCAAATTGGAATGCTGTTTTAGCAAACCATGAACCAGGGAAGTTTTGCCTACTCCACTGGGACCCGAAATGACAAATGCACGAGGATGCATCTTTACTACCTATCCAAGTAGCTATTCTGCAACATTCTTGTGCTGCCAAGCTTACATGCCAAGATCCGTAAGTGTTTTTGAAAGCTCAAAACGCACACCCACATCATTATTCCAAATTTTGCACTTGTTCGCGCATTTTTTCTAGATCTACTTTTAATAATAGTACACAATCTATGGCCTTGCTATCTTCGCTCTTGGCACTAAGGGTATTTAACTCCCGCTGCAGTTCTTGTAGCAAGAATTCTAGCCTCCTACCTGGTGTAGGGTTGCTATCAGTCATCAGCTGGCGTGCTTCCCGTAAATGATGTCCCAAGCGTTCTAACTCCTCGCTTACATCTACCCGTCTGGCCAACAAAGCAATCTCCTGCGCTAGGCGCTCTTCATTCACCAACGCTCCACCTTCCACACGCCTTAGCAACTGCTGCGTACGTTCTGTCAAGCGCTGCGGGGCATGCCTTGCTAGCTTGCTCAACTGAACACAACCTTTATCCAAATTATCTAAAGATTCACCCAACTGCGCTTCCAACGCTTCTCCTTCTCGCTTACGAGAATCCATCAATATATCCAGTGCCTGCCGTAAAGTTCTTTTTGCCAATACCTCGATTCCTACCGGTACTTCTTGATGTCCCCATTGCTCCTGTAGCTTTAGTAAATCTCCAAAACCTACCTGGACTTCTGACCCTAAGACATCACGACCCTGTTTTATCCATGCTGTCGCTATTTGTAAAGTGGCCTCGTTTAAACCAGGCATTACTTGTACAGATTCTGGCCACAAAGTAAGATTTGCATCTACCCGTCCCCGATACAATCGTGTGCGCATTATCCGCAACAACTGATCTTCCAAGAACGCTAACCATGTTGGCAGCCGAAAGCGCACATCCAAGAAACGACTATTCACCGAGCGCAATGTCACCACACAGCCCCATCCTTTCTCCACGCATTGAGCCTGTCCAAATCCTGTCATAGAACGCAACATCTATTCCTCACTTTTCATACAAATCCATCAAACACTTTCCCTACAATGACTTTTTAACAAAGGTTGGCAATTAGCTCATTTTCTTGCTTAGCTCTTTTAAAGGCTGGAAATGCATGCTCTCAATAATTTTGACTGGGAGAAAGCTTATCAAGAGAGTATTTGGATATATTTGTTGGCGAGGTTATCATGGGGATTAAGTTTTTGTGCTTGTTGGAAAGCTTGTAGGGCTGGTTGCTGGTCTTTGAGAGAGAGATGCACCATGCCTTTAAGGGTATGGAATTCGCTGCGGGTTGGTTCTACAGCGATAGCTTGGTCTAGGGTTTCAATGGCATTGAGTGCAGAACCACTGCGAAATTGAGCAGAGGCCAATCTCATCATGGTTGGCCAATGTTTGGGCCTAAGATGAAGGGCTTGCTGAAAGGCTTTCGCTGCTTCGTGGTGAGCTTTGATATCATAAAGGCTCTGTGCATTCCAGAAGTGGTAATGGAATTGATGGGGATCATGCAAAAGAGCGTTTAAAAAGCTGCGTCTGGCTTGAGGTAATTGTCGTCTTTGATAGCGGCATCTTCCTAGCCAGTAATGGAATTGTGGTTTGTGAGGTTGATAGCGAAGGGCGTTTTCAAATTCATGCTGAGCACGGATAAAAAGGCCTTTTTCAAACAGGAAAATACCCAAGCGGTGTGCGCGCATAGGTTCGGTCTCGTTGGGTCTTTGGGATGGGGGGGTAAGCAGGAGTTTGTTACATTTTTTACAGTGAGCTCTTTCAAGATGTTGGTTGTCAGGAAGTTGGTTGCGGGTACGACAATGTGGACACACCAACATGACCAAGGTTTGTGGAGATATAGTGCTTTGTTGGTAGCTCTGAGATGCCAGCAGAAGATCATATTCTTTGCGTGTGCGTGGGTCACTGAGTACCTGATAGGCTTCGTTGATTAATTGTGCATCTACGGGATTGCCCCCCAGATCTGGGTGATTACCACCTTCTTTAAGCAAGGCACGGTAGGCTCCGCGGATGACTTCTTGCGAAGCCGAGGGGGAGACCTGTAACAAGTCATAGTAACTGAGGTGACTGGGGAGTTTCATGGTGGTCATCAGTGGTTGGGATAATTTTTAAGAGGTTGGTTATTATGCCATACTGAAAGCCGTAAACAGGATAGACTCTGCTTTTCTCTTTTCTGGATGATTTCCATAAAGCATTATTCTTGCGGCCTAGAAATAGCTTGATAAGGCCTGGAACAAGGAATGGGGTCGTCGGATAGCAATGGGAGATAGCCACAATCGTTATTTAGATGAGCTGTTGGCGAAGGAACTGTGCCCTTCTCCGGCTGTGTTTCATCAATGGCTGGCACGGAGGAGAGGAGCTTTACAGAGAAGGGTAACAGTAGACCTGGGTAGTGGTTCGGGAGGATTTCTGTTGGCAGAAGCCAATCGCAATAGGGAAGCCTTATTTGTAGGTTTTGAAATGCGTTTAAAGCGATTGGTACGTAGTGCAAAGAAGCTGGAACAGGCAGGGTTGGAGAATGCCTGTGCTGTGTATGCGGATGGGACACGTTTGGGTGAGTTTTTTCCTCCCTGTAGCGTGGATGTAGCATTGTTGCAATTTCCCGACCCCTGGCCCAAGGTGCGACATCGGCAACGACGGCTTCTGAGCAGCAAACGTTTGCGTTGGTCGTTAGAGCGAGTTTGTAAGCCTGGTGGAATATTTGCTTTAAGAACTGACAGTTCCAGTTGCTTTCTACATGCCCTTCGTACTATCGGGAACTGGCACGGCTGGCAAACGACCTTCTTTAGCAATCACACTGCCAGAGACGGTTTTCCTCCTAGTCAAACCATCACTGAATTTCAACAACTTTTTCAATCACAAAAACGAGCAGTCTATTCTCTGGTTTTGTGCTGGCAAACACCAGTTACTAAGACAATTCTTTCTTAACCTAAATGGATTAGAGGTTTAGGTCTGCTTTTTCAGAGTTTTTGGAAGAAGGTAAAATTGGTTTAAAGGCATTCGCCGGTTTCCTGTAGAAAGATGGAGGCGTAAGAAAGATCAAGATGGAGTTCGGTTGGTTGATTGATTTTCAAGGGAAAATGGGGGGGAAAACGACCGCAGATGTCTTGTTGCTGGAATTCAAATCGTCCGTATATATCAAAGCCGTTGGTTTCTATGATTTGAGGAGTAAGGGAGAGCGTTTGATCGTATGGGGACTGTGTTGGCTCAGAAGAAATATGTTCAGGTCTAAGTCCAAGAATTACGGTTTGATTGTTTGTCCATGAAGAAGAGATTTGTTTAGATGAGAGTTTCCAGGGGGATTGTTGGCTGGTGTTTTGTGGGAGGAAGGTGGGATTTTTGGAATCCCCTCCTAGGGTGCCTTTGATGAGGTTAATGGAAGGGGAGCCGATAAAATCTGCAACAAAGGTGTTTTTAGGTTTATCGTAGACTTCTTGTGGTGGACCAATTTGAATGATTTCGCCGTGATGCATTACAGCAATGCGGTCTGCCAGGTTCATGGCTTCTAGTTGGTCATGAGTGACATAAACCATACTAGCCCCGAGCCTCTGGTGAATTTTCTTGATTTCCGCTCTCATTTCTATTCGCAGTTTGGCATCTAGATTGGAAAGGGGCTCATCAAACAGGAAGAGAACAGGTTCTCTAACCAGGGCGCGTCCCATAGCAACCCGTTGGCGTTGGCCACCGGAGAGTTGGGAAGGTTTGCGTTCCATAAGATGATCAATATGCAGCAAACGGCTGACCTCCATGGCTGCCTGGTCTTGTTCTTTTTGCGAACGACCACGCATACGCATGCCAAAAGTGATGTTCTTTTTCACATTCATAGAAGGATAAAGTGCGTAAGATTGAAACACCATGGCGATATCGCGATCTTTTGGTGGAACATTCAACATAGATCGACCTCCGATAGCAAGCTCGCCATTTGAAGGATTTTCTAGCCCGGCGATGATGTTCAGCAAAGTGGATTTTCCGCATCCAGAAGGTCCAACCATCACCAGCATTTCTCCTTTTTGGAGTGTAAGGTGGATGTTTTTTAGTACAGAGGTTTCTCCAAAAATTTTATGAAGATTGGAAATTTCCAGTACATTGCTCATAGAAAGACTCCCGTGGAGAATGGGAAAAAGAAAAAAGATCGGGTGATAAGGCGTGGGTTTGTGTCAAGTAATGAACAAGCTTGAAGACAGGTTATCCTTTTAATGCCCCAGCAGTGAGTCCGCGGATGAAGTATTTACCGGCTAGGATATATATCACCAAAGTTGGCAAGGCTGCAATCATGGCAGAGGCCATTTCTACATTGTATTCCTTCACACCAGTGGTGGTGTTGATAATGTTGTTAAGAGCAACAGTGACTGGTCTGCTATCAGGGGCGGAGAAAGCTACGCCAAAAAGAAAGTCGTTCCAGATTTGGGTAAATTGCCAAATGAAGCTGACAACGATAATGGGGGCAGAAATGGGTAGAAAAACACGGGTGAAGATATTCCAAAAGCCGGCGCCATCTATTTTTGCTGCATGTACCAATGCATCGGGAATGCTGACATAATAATTCCGAAAGAAGAGAGTGGTAAAGCCAATGCCGTAAATGACATGAACAAGAATAAGACCATAGATAGATCCTGCCAGGTTAATTGCTCCTAAAGTGCGTGCCATAGGCAGCAACACCACCTGAAAAGGAATAAAGCAACCGAAGAGCATCAAAGCAAAAAGGATTTCGGACCCTTTAAATCGCCATTTTGAAAGGATATAGCCATTGATAGCTCCCAAGGAGGTGCTAATCAATACAGAAGGGATCACCATGCGGATAGAGTTTAAGAAGAAAGGTTTTAACCCTTGGCAGTCAATACCCGAACAAGCACTGAACCATGCTTTTACCCAAGGAGAAAATACAGGGTCTTTGGGTAAAGCCAGCAAATTGCCTTGTCTCAGTTCTTCTAGGTTTTTCACCGAAGTGATCAGCATTACCAGCAAAGGTGTCAGATAGTAGATTGCAAATAGTCCTAGAATAGCAAACAGCAACCAGCGCATTCCATGCTGCTGCCAATTAAAATGGCGCAGACGCTCCAATAAAGTAAGGCGACTTGAAGTAGTATCAGCTGGCATGGCGTTCGCCTCTTAATTCAGAAAACATGTAAGGCACCATAATGGCAAACACAGTGGCCATCATTACAGTGGCACTTGCGGCAGCCTGGCCAATGTTCCCTCGGGAAAAAGCCATAGAGAACATGTAGAGTGCCGGCAAATCGGTGGCATAGCCTGGACCACCGGCAGTGAGGGCTACCACCAAGTCAAAGCTTTTAATAGCGATATGTGTGAGGACAATCACAGCACTGAACAGCACTGGCTTTAGTTGAGGTAAAACAACATACCAATAGATACGAGGTAGATTGGCACCTTCTATCATAGCGGCGTGGACACTTTCTACATTAACTGAACGCAAACCTGCCAAAAAAAGTGCCATCACAAATCCAGAAGATTGCCACACACCGGCAATGACCACTGTATAGATGGCTCTGTCTGGATTGACTAGCCAATCAAAGCGGAAACTTTCCCAACCCCAAGTTCGCACCAGACGTTCCAGTCCCAATCCAGGGTTTAACATCCATTTCCAAGCCGTACCGGTTACGATAAAAGAGAGTGCCATGGGATAAAGATAAATTGTGCGAATAAATCCCTCTGCACGAATTCGCTGATCTAGCAAAATGGCTAGTAGCACCCCCAAAACCACGCAGAATAATACAAACAAACCGCCAAATAACAACAGATTCTTTAATGCCACAAACCAACGTGGTTCACTGAATAACAACACATACTGGCGGATACCAGCGAGTTTGTAGCTGGGAAGCAAACGAGAATTAGTAAGGGAAATATACAAAGTCCAAACAATGAAGCCATAAACAAACCACAGCACTGCTATCATCGAGGGAGCAAGCACCAGTTTTGGAAGATGTTTTACTAATTTTTCCATCAAAATTACCCCATCATTCCCAGGGACTTTGTTGCCCTGGGAATGAAATAAAAACCCTCTTAACGGGCACGGGCTACCGCGGCCGCTAGATTTTTGGCTGCGTTATTAGAAGATATGTTGGAGTTAAAGTGGTTGGTGACCACATCCAAGATGGCTCCTTTAGCAGCACCACGTATAGCCATGTCATGGGCCATGCTAGGCAGTAAACCACCGCTTCTGGCTGTGGAGCGCATGTTTTTGTTGGAAAGTTTGGCACAGCTGTCAAAATTGCTCAAAGACACATCCAAACGTGCAGGAATAGAGCCTTTGTTGAGATTAAATGTCTCTTGGAATTTCTTACCCATAATCAATCTGGCGAGCAATTTCTGGCCAGCTTCTTTGTTGGAACCTTTTACCTTAAACATGGCAAAACTGTCCACATTGTACAAAAAGCCTTTGCCGGGAGCAGGTGAACATAGAAAGTCTCTACCTGGTTTCTTGTTGGCAGCCAAAAATTCTCCTTTGGCCCAGTCTCCCATAATTTGGAAGGCTGCTTGATTACGAATGATCATGGCCGTAGCTAAATTCCAATCGCGACCAGAGAAATTTTTATCCACAAAGCCGCGCAGGGTGCGCATCTGATCAAACACTTGCACCATGGTGTTGCTGTTCAGTGCAGAAGGTTCTAAATCTACCAGAGCACTCTGGTAAAATTTCTTGCCTCCCACTCCTAATACCACAGTTTCAAACACCGTAGCGTCTTGCCATGCTTGACCACCGTGGGCCAAAGCTACGTTACCACTTTTTTGTACCTTGCGTGCAGCCTCATTGAATTCCTTCCAGCTGCGCGGCACGCGACGCACTCCTGCAGCCTTCATCACTACAGGGCTTGCCCAAATCCAGTCTATGCGGTGCACATTTACTGGAACAGCGCAATAATGACCATCACACAGCATGTGTTGGCGCACTTGTGAAAGCAACAACCTGTTCCATCGTTCTGCTTTGGCTACGTCATCAATAAAATTCAGGGAATTGGTTTCATGCCATTCCTGAATAAAGGGACCCTTCAACTGTACTGCAGATGGTGGATTGCCTGACAGCACCCTGGCCTTCAGAGCTTGCATAGCAGCACCACCACCGCCTCCAGCAATGGAGGAATCCGTCCATTTGCCTCCATTTCGAGTAAATTCATCTTTGAGAACTTTGACTGCTTTGGCTTCACCTCCAGAGGTCCACCAATGCAAAACTTCTACCTCAGGCGCAGCCCAAGCTGGCAAGGCGATCGCTAACCCCGCCACCAACATTGCAAATATTAGATTATGCTTCATTTTTATTTCTCTCACTTAAAAAGCACCTTATCTTACTGTGGACATGATAAATGAGGCTGTGAATGCGAAACCGCACTTGCAACAGCAATCTGGATAAGGTAATAGTGCCTCACTTGTCAGCAAAATAGCACTTTCAACAACAAAAAGACAGGAAAAATAGCTGCACCAGCAATATTGCCAGTCGCGGTTGTTAGGAACAGTTGCCAGCGCACTAATTTTTCTTGCCAAGCAAAATGGTGGCTTGACAGCAATGAGCATACTATGTGAGCAAAGAGGAAACTTACCGCTTAGCGTCCTATGCTTTTATCAAGTGTTTGCAACCGTTGTTGGTATTCATCTTTGTTGAGCAAACCATGCTGAAGAGCGCGTTCTAGGGTGCTGCGTTTGGAAAGATACAGTTGCCAATTTTTGCTAGCTAATTGTTGTTGCTGTTGTGCCCATGTGCGCAATTCATCTTTGATAGGTTGCGACAGTTCTTGCTGTTCTAGCAACACCAAATTAGTTTCTATACGTTGAACCTTGTCTTGTGCTGCTTGGCTGCCAGCTTGAAAGACAGTATCACGTATTTCTATCCAAGCGCGTGTGTTTTCTATACGTTGCCCTGGTTGTGCTACCAGTTTGGCACGCCGTACTTCGCTAGAGGATGAGCCATCGGATTTATCAAGCAGTCGATTAACGGCAAACTGATGAAATCGGTACACCAATTCGGGTGGGACAGCGTAGATATCCACTTGGTAATATTGGATGCTGGCGTGGTCGTTGAAGGTTACCCGCAATCGCTGACGTTCCTTCAGTTTGGGGAGTTGTGCCACCAAAATAGGGGTTAATTGTTTGATTTGTTCATTACTGAGTAATGGTGCGGCATCTTGCAATACGAATATCACCAATTTGCTGCGACGCACTGTCAGTTGTCTCAAACTGGTTTCTATATCCAATGGTGAGGGTTTCCATTCCACAAGCAAGTTGGCTTTAGGCCAGGATTGGTTTTCTAGCACACTCACCTGTAGCCGCTTGCCGTCTTGATATATCGTCGTTTTATGCGTGAGGTTTCCACATCCACCCAGCAATGCTGCCAGTGCCAAAACTGTGCAGCAGTACCACCTCCTACAACAAGCAAAAGACACCAGCAGCTTTCTGTACCAGCGATGTCTACCTACAGCTTTGTTCTGCATGCTCTATTTCTTATTGGGCTGTTGTTTATGGTTTGTTTTCAGACTGCTAGAATTATCCACCCATTGTTCTCCATCAACCAAAACTTCTTTTTTCCACACCGGCAATTTGGATTTGATGCGTTCTACCGCATATTGACAAGCAGCCATTGCCTCTTTGCGGTGTTCTGTTCCCACCACTACCGCTAAACTCACTTCGCCTACTGCCACCCGACCAAGTCGGTGGGCAAATATTACCCGCTTCACCCCCCAGTGTTCTTGCAGCTCTGCCCCTAGCTCTTCTAATTGGCGCAAGGCCATGGGTTGATGCGCTTGATATTCTAAATAACGCACCTGTTGTCCCTGATGCCAACCACGCACCACTCCCAAAAATGTGCTTACTCCTCCTATTTGAGCTATGGAAGAGGATGCTGAGGCTGTTTGGCTGTTGGCATGACTGGTTTCCTGATGGGCGCACACTTCTGCAAGTAACTGTTCTAGCACAATGGGCTGTTCGCTTAGATGATGGGTAGTGGTGAGCTTGTTCTTTGATGTATCTGTCTGGTCAAGTTTGGCTTTGGTACCCCGCGTATGGTCTGATCCGCCTCCCAAAGGTGGAAATAATGCCAGCTGCTGTGAGGGGTGCAATGCTTGATGTGGCTGGGCATAGCATTCATCCACTGCCACCAGCAAAGATTCTCGTAGTGGCCCATACTGAGGATATTGGGCAATGAAAACGTCTAATAGTCGGGCTACGGTACAGGGGGGAGATAGGGTGAGGGTGATGGCCTCACCGAGGGCTTCTTTCAACAAGCCAAAAAGCTGCACGGTCAATTGCATGGTGCACAGTAAAGCTGCCAAGGGAAGGGTACAGGCTGAAAGAAAAGGATGGCGACTACTGAAAGAAGCTGCGCAAGTTCTTGCTGCGGGATGGATGGCGTAGTTTGCGTAGGGCTTTGGCTTCAATTTGGCGGATGCGTTCACGGGTGACATCAAAATCTTGGCCGATTTCTTCTAGGGTGTGATCACGTTGTTCTCCGATGCCAAAGCGCATTTTCAAAACCCGTTCTTCTCTGGGAGTTAGGGTTTCTAGCACTGAGTGGGTGCTTTCATGAAGATTTTGGTCCATGGCCAGATTTTCTGGTAATTCAACATTGGGATCGGGGATGAAATCGCCCAGATGAGAATCTTCTTCTTCTCCGATAGGAGTTTCCAAGGAAGTGGGTTCTTTGGCAATTTGAAACACCTTACGTACTTTTTCCAGTGGCATATCCAGTTTTTCGCTGATTTCTTCTGGAGAAGGGTCTCTGCCAAGTTCTTGCACCAACTGACGGGAAGTGCGTAGCAATTTGTTCATAGTTTCAATCATATGAACAGGCACGCGGATGGTGCGCCCTTGGTCGGCAATGGCACGGGTAATGGCTTGGCGGATCCACCAGGTGGCATAAGTTGAGAATTTATAGCCGCGACGGTATTCAAATTTGTCTACTGCCTTCATTAAGCCGATGTTGCCCTCTTGGATAAGATCCAAGAACTGTAGGCCGCGGTTGGTATATTTCTTAGCAATGCTAATGACCAATCGTAGGTTGGCCTGGGTTAGCTGGGTCTTGGCTTTTTTTACTTTGCGTTCAGCGGCCACCAACTTTTGGATTTCTGATTCAAATTCTTCTTTGGGGGCTTCAGTTTGTTCAATGAGGCGTTGGATACGCGTTTTGGTGAGGGACATTTTTTCCATTTGTCTTCGCAAAATGCGTGGATGCTTGCCGGATAGCTTTTCAATTTTTTCTGCCATGTCAGCATTTTTTTGTGGAGCTTTCAACCATTTTTGGATCAGGCTATCTTGTTGAGAGCCGAGTGCTCCCACTTCTTTTTGATAGCTTTCGAACTGTCGGGAAGTGCTGAAAATCTTGTCGCGATACCGCAACATAACCTTGCACATCGCGTCCACTTGGCGCGAATTGAAGTTGATGCTCTTGATGGCGTCGGATATTGCTTGACGTTGGGTGCCAAGCTTTTGCTCTAACTGCTTCTGCGTAGATGGTTTGTCTCCCAGTAATTTTAGCACTTGCTGACGACTGCTGTATACCGTATCCAAAATTGCCAACAGCTTTTCGGTAGAAACCCCATCTTCTTCAATGACATTGTCCTCTTCATCCATTCCAGAAATTAATTCCTGGGATTTTATGCGCTTCTCATACAATTTCTCCCGCAGGCCCAGCAAATAATCTGCTACCAATGGGGAACATGCCAATACCTCAGTCATCTCGCGTTGGCCATCTTCTATCCTTTTGGATATTTCTACCTCTTGCTCACGAGTCAGCAACTTGATATGCCCCATCTCACGCAAATACATCCGTACCGGGTCATTGGTACGTGAATCTACTGAAGGATCCAAATTATAATCGCTACCCTCTTCTTCTCCCGTACGATGCTGTTCCAGATCAAAAGTCTGTCCATTTTCCTGAACTTCTATCTTCATTTCCTGGAAGAAAACCAGCAAATCTTCCAACAATTCTGAAGTGGCTTCTTTTTCTTCAGAGAAACATTCATTAATTTCATCCAAGCTGACAAAACCACGCTGTTTACCATCTGTCACCATCTGGCGGACCATACTCACCTGATCAGCTGTTTGTGCACCTATCAGCTCAGAAATGGCCAATGCTTTTTCTTCTTCATTTAACTTCCCCACCTGCTCGCGCGATAGTTTACCTTCCCGCAGTAAACCTTTGCCTCCCGAATTTTTTTCACTCATTACCAATGCCATCTATAAAAAATCAACCAAGTAGAATTATTGCTAAACTGCTTCATAGCTTGTTAACAATTATAACTTGGAACAACGAATTATTCCCGTTTCATGACAAAAAATACTTTGCCATTGAGTATTCACATCTGCCCACTTAAAGCAGGCATCCCAAAATACTCCCATTATTTCTAAGCAAGAAACAGGCAAATGAACTCCTCAACAAGCAAATACCTAACAAAACATTTTACAGAATTTTTTGTTTTCTTTGCAAGTATCTTTTACATTCTTTGCTTGTTTTCCCAATCTTCAACAAGACTTGTCCCCGAGCAAGCTCTGGTATAGTGGCGTGAAGAGCAGTATCGCCTACGGCTATCATCTTGCATCATTGTTCTCTTTATCCCTTTTGAAAAAACGCACACCATGACAAAAAAGACAATTCAATTAGGCATGTTCGGCTTGGGTGTGGTGGGTTCAGGTGTTGTAGAGATATTGAACAACAACCTTCCCTTGCTGGAAAAACGCTTGGGCGCCAGCTTGAAGCTAAAACGGGTGGTCTGCGCCCATCCCAATAAAAGACGCAGCGTTTCTGTTAAAGGGGTTTCTCTTTCCAGCGAACCTGCTGATATCTTGCAAGATGCAGAGATTGACCTGGTCATAGAGGTGATGGGCGGCATTTCACCTGCCAAAGAAGTCGTGCTGGAAGCCATGGAGCAAGGCAAAGCAGTGGTAACCGCCAACAAAGCCCTGCTTGCTGAATGCGGAGCCGATATTTTTGGCAAAGCACAACGAAGCAACGTCGCCCTAGGTATGGAAGCCGCCGTTGCTGGTGGTATTCCCATTCTGCGCAGCCTGCGCGATGGTCTTGTAGCCAATCACATTCAAGAAATTTTTGGGATTATCAATGGTACCAGCAACTATATTCTCTCTTGCATGACCCAACGGCCTGGTAGCGAATTCAACGCCATCCTAGCTGAAGCTCAACAAAAGGGCTATGCAGAAGCCGATCCCACCTTTGATATTGGAGGACACGATGCTGCACACAAGCTTACCATCCTTATCAATCTGGCATTTGGGACCATCGTCAATTACTCCGATATTCCCAAAGAAGGCATTGATCATATTACTCCCTTAGATATCCAATATGCCCAGCAAATGGGCTGCGTCATCAAATTGCTTGCTATTGCCAGACCACAACAAAACACGCATGAGGGAATCCCACAAATAGAAGCCAGGGTTCATCCCACCCTTATCCCCCAGCAACATCCTCTTGCTTCTGTCCATGAAGCTTTCAACGCCGTCTTTGTTACCGGTGACCAGGTAGGCCCTGCCATTTCTTATGGACAGGGGGCAGGCGCAGCACCCACAGGCAGTGCCATTGTTAGTGATGTCATGGAAATTTCCCGCTGTCTGCTCCATCAAACAGCCAAATTTGCTCCGCCCCTGGGTGTAGAAGCTGCACACCTGCAACAATTTCACATTCAGCCAATGCAACACACCCAATCCCACTATTACTTCCGCTTTCAAGTTCTTGACCAGGTGGGCGTGCTGGCTCAAATTACCAATATCATGGGCAAGAACAACATCAGTATCCAATCTGTGCTGCAACCATCCCAGGCAGAACACCCACAGCAACCTGTTCAAGTGATTCTTACCACCCACCGCGCTCTGGAAAAAAATATCCAAACCAGCTTGCAACAAATTCAGTCTCTGCCTTTTATCGCAGGACCCATACAACTGTTGCGTATGGAAAATTTCTAATTTCTTTTCATCATGCTTAAAAAAAGGATTATATGCTCTTGCATGGAAGAAGTATGGAAGGGAGATAAAGGGGGCAAATAGGAGAAAGCGATGGCCTTGCTGTATGGTATAGCAGCTTCTTTGAAGATGGGTCAGCGATTGGTGGGTTTGGGGGTTCCGTATGTGCAGTTGCGCATAAAGGGTGGGTTTCCAGAGGAAGATTTGGCGGAAGTGCGTGGTTGGTCAAGCATCAACAAAAGCGTGCGGATGGTGATGAATGACAGTGTAGAATTGGCTTTGCGTGCAAAGGTGTGGGGTGTACATTTGGGACAGCAAGATTTGCGTCGTTATGAAGATGCGGAACTGTGCCAAATGGGATTGTGCTTGGGGGTCTCAGTTCATAACGAAAAAGAGTGGAAGAAAGTACAGCATTTGTCTCCTGGGTTGGTAGGTTTTGGGCCAATATTTTCTCCGTTAAGCAAGCAGGTGTCTTACAGGCTTCAGGGAGTTGAGGGTTTGCGCAAGTTTTTGCGGAGGGTGTCTTGTCCAGTGGCAGCGATTGGAGGGATATCCGCTAAGAATATGAGAGAAGTGGCCGATAGCGGAGTGGCTATGATTGCCATATTATCTGGACTAAAAGGGCTGTCGGATGGGGAAATCAAGGATTTGATGAGGCAGATGGCACGCCCAGGAGATATGGATGCGGCAGGTGGAGGGATTTTGCCACAGTAAGCAGCGAAAATGTGGTGATTTTGCCACAGAAGTGGATGGCACAAGGGAATGTCGCCAGAGAGAATCAACCATTTTTATCCATGTAAATCAACAACTTACAATAAAAATTTTCGTTTGGCACGAAAAATGAACCAAGAATAGTAGTTGAAAAAGACATGTTGCGCAAGTGGCATCATATCTCTCTCAATTTCTCTTCTGGGCATAATGCCTGGATTTTTTCGCAAGCCGATTCTTCAAGCACCCGTTTTGCTCATCGCTTCAGAGCTCTAAGCGGGTGCTGGGAGCTTTTTCCACTGGCTCTTTTTGTAGTGCTAAGCAAGGCTGCACAGTGCCAGAAACAAAGTTGCCCCAGCTGCATACTGCTTTTGGGGATTTATATACTGAAGTACACATTCGTTGTGTTTGTTCTTTAGTGTTGGGCTTGGGGGGCAAATCCCCTGGCAAAACACACCCTTTGATAAAAAGGTGTGTTGAAGGTAGGAATTTAGGTTAGAATGCAGAAAATTGGGTGAGAGATATTGAAGAGAGAACAAGATATGGTTTTGTGGAACAAATTGTGGGTGAATTTCACCTTGTTGTTGTGCTTTGGTCGTCCCTTGTTGGTGTTTTTAGTTTTTGTTTGCACGTTATGGTTAATGCTCTCTGGCTTAATGTGGGGGTATGTGTTGGGTTTGGGCACCTTGATAGGAGCGATGATTACCGATTGGGGGCACGGGATTTTAGCAAAAAAGTACATTCCTGATTCTCGGCTTGCGCCGGTGGTAGATCGGATGATGGATCGCTTGGTGGCTTCCATCGTATTTCCTCTGTTAGCAGCAGGGATGGTGTGGCGCTATGCCTTGCTGGAGCGCCTAGGGCAGGCAAATGAGGTAGAACGTTTGCACATGGTGTTTGTACTGGGACTGAGCGTTTTGGTATTGGTAAGGGATCAATTGGTGCAGTTTTTACGGAATATCTCTCAGCGAGTGCAAGAAGAAGGGGAATTTCGCACCTTGGGTCGCTGGCGCATGCTGGCATTTTACCCTATGGCGGTATTGATTTATGGGCATGCCTTTTGGTCACCAGCATGGCAAGCGCAATTAGAGACATCGAGCTGGTTGGAAGCGTTGCCGATACGGATGTGGTTTTTGTTGGAGATTGGTTTTTTGATCTTATGTGTGGCGTCGGTGACTTTGCATTTGCGTTTATATACCTCACATGCATTGGCGCGAATTACGGGGGATGACAAAGAACTGCGTCGTAGAATTTTGGCAGTGATTCCCAATAGTTTTACCTTATTAAATGCTGCCTTGGGGATATCAGCAGTGGTCTTTACCAGCTTTGGCCTATTGCGGGAAGCGACACTTTTGTTGATGGGTGCAGGTTTGTTTGATCGGTTGGATGGCATGGTAGCGCGCCGACTAGGCCTGGCAGATCATTATGGTACGCGACGACTGGGAGTGATTTTGGATGATGTGTCTGATGCCATCAGTTTTTGTTTTGCTCCAGCAGCCATTTTTTACATGACCTTGTTTTCCTTACCTGAAGGAAGGGCTTTGGGTTGGTGGGTGCCGGCATTGGCGATATTTTATGCCTTGGCCGGTATTTTGCGTTTGGTGATATTCACTTTGGATTCATCTCCTGTTGAAGGATTTTTCAAAGGGATGCCCACATTGGGTGGGGCAGGTATGGTAATGGCTCCATTGGTTGTACTGGATCAAGCGGACGCAACCCTATTAGGGTTGAATCCGCAAAGTTGGATATTATTTTGTATTTTGGGATTATTAGCGGGTGCTGTGATGATGAACTCGTATTCGCTGCATTATCCACATATTGGCAGGTTTTTTGAGCGAACAACTGTAACAGGGTGGGTGTTGGGGATGGTGGTATTGGCAGGTGTATGGACGCCTTATTTTGGCTTTATTTTGTTGGGGTTGGCGTTGTTTTATTTATGTTCGCCCTTAATTAGCTATATGATGGATGCACTACAAGCGTTGTTAAAACAGCGAGCTGCTCGCTGAAGAGGTTGTTGGAATGTCTGCAAGCGTGATGTTCCCACAGCTGGAGGTGCAGGTATTAGGGAGTGAGGAGCAAACCTTAGCGGCGGATTCAGCTGCAATGGTGCTAGGGCTATGGCAGGGGGAGGGAGTGGGTGAGGGATTGGGAGTTTTGCCAGCAGACATTCGGCATTGGATTGAGCTTAGCATTGCAGCACGTGGATTCAATGCTGCGGCTGGGGAGAGACTGTTATTATCTTTGGGAAAGTTGCGGTTGGCTTGCTGTGGTATGGGGCGGCGGGATTTTTTTGCCACAGCGGGTTTTGACGAGCAAGCATCAGCTGGTAGAGCAACTAACCAAGCAGTGGAAGTGATGACTGGGGCGCAGACGGGAGAGGCGGCTTGGATAGAGTGGCTGGCGGGATGCGTCAAAGCTTTGCAGCAAGAAGGAAGGCTGGAAGAGTTGTGTGTACTGCTACCTGGGGAATCAGGCTTATCGGTGGAAGTCCTGGCCTGTTTAACTGTAGAAGCAGTCATGCTAGCTGGATATCGGTTTGAAGCATATTTGTCTCAGCCAAAAGGGGGATTGCAACGGCTGTGGCTACGGCTACCTCCTACAATATCTGCCAAGGAGCAAGAGGCAGAAAAGCAAGCAGCTATGAATGGTGCAGAGCAAGGCCTGCGTATTGTTCAGGGGGTGTTTTTTGCTCGCGATTTGATTAACTGTCCTGCTGCTGATGCCCATCCTGATGCCGTAGCCCAACAAGCTGTGGCACTGGCTCAAGCAGCGGGAGCACGAGTAAAAAGTCTTAGTGGAGAAGCTTTAAAAGAAGCGGGTTTTGCTGCCATCTATGCGGTAGGGCGAGCAGCAGAGCACCCACCCTGGTTGCTGCGCCTGGAGCATGGTCCTGCCGACGCCCCCGAGTTATCTATGGTAGGCAAAGGCGTATGTTTTGATAGCGGCGGATTGGACATCAAGCCCACTGCTGCTATGCAACTGATGAAAAAAGACCTGGGTGGTGCAGCCATTGTACTAGGAGCATTCTGGGCTTTGGCAGGATTGCAGCTGCCACTTCGTATCTCTGCTGTGGTGGGATTAGCTGAAAACGCCATCGGACCACTGGCTTTTCGTCCTGGAGATATTCTACGCACCAAATCTGGCATCAGTGTAGAAGTTACCAACACCGATGCCGAAGGACGGTTGGTACTTGCTGATGCCTTTCACTGGGCATTGGAAAGTAATCCGACCCATTTGGTAGATTTCGCTACCCTCACGGGTGCCTGTCGTGTTGCCTTGGGGAAAAACGTTATGGGGCTTTTCTGCAATCATGCTCCTTGGGCTCGGGTGCTAAAACAGGCTTCTGCCATCAGCGGCGACGCCTGTTGGCAGCTGCCCCTTTATTCGCCTTATCGTCGCATGCTGAAAAGTCCTGTGGCAGATATCGCTAATGCAGCCACAGAAGGATTTGCTGGAGCCATCACTGCTGCGCTTTTCTTGCAGAATTTTATTGGCAGCACACCTTGGGCGCACTTGGACTGCTATGCCTGGAGTGATGGCAGCCATCCCCTTCACCCCGAAGGTGGATCTGCACAAGGCGTGCGATTGATGGTAGCAGCTGCCCGTCAACTTGCCAAAGCTTCATCCAGCACTCCCACAAGACCCCTTCATGACTTTGCCGGCTGAGAAATCAGGTGATTTTCCTCCACCGCAGCCACAGTTGTTGTGGCAAGTTCAAACCTTGCAGCAAAAGTTGCAATGTTGCCAACCTCCGTTGGTATTGGATGTTAGACCCAGTCACCAACTTGCCCAAGGTGCCATTCCCCAAGCTGTACATCTGGATATCTTCGGATTAGGCATACCTCCTGCTCCCAGCCAACGCTGGGACAGCTTGATGGAACAACTACGCTCATTATTCAGCAGGCGCGGCGTAGATGACCAACGTGCTGTCTGTGTATATGAACACCAATGCAGTGGCATGCTGGCTGCGCGTGCTTTCTGGCTGTTGGAATACCTGGGACACCAGCATGTCCATCTGCTAGACGGAGGATTTAAAGCCTGGCAACAAGCCGGTTTTCCCACCGTAGCTGCAACCTCAGCTCCCCAAGCAAGCCAGTTCATTGCTGAAATTCAACCGCATCTGCTGATAGGAACGGATCAAGTTGCTGAATGTCTTCATCAACCCCACATTACCCTACTAGATGTTCGCTCCTATGAAGAATTCATTGGCAAAGATCCCCGTGAAAACCCCCGTGCAGGTGCAATTCCAGGTGCGCTTCATTTGGAGTGGGAGCAAACCTTTGCCCCCTCAGGACACCTTCTCCCCTTTTCCCAGCTTCAACAACTGTTCCAACAACTGCAAGTTCAACTCCGCCAACGCATCATCACTTACTGCCAAGGCGGTTATCGCTCTGCTCACACCTACTTTGTGTTGCGTCTTCTGGGTTGGGACAATGTGCAAAACTACGCAGACTCATGGCACGGCTGGTCACGCAACCCCAAACTCCCTATCATGTCTCATAGATGAGACTTTTGTTAAAAGACAGTCTGCAAGGGACATAAAGTCTGCCGATACACATGAAAAAAATAGAAAGGATAGAAAATATCTTTTTGTTGGTTTACGATGGAATGAGGGGATTTTTGATAATTTTTTGCCAAGGATGGCTGTTGAGATGGGCGTCACTAGGAATTTTCAGGCACAGGATAGTTCTGCCTATTGGGTGGGGTATGCCTTTGTACTGTTGGTGTGTGCCTTTTGTTTAACGGCGGGTGCTTTGTTGTATCTGTGGCAGCGGCAGCATTGGGTGCGTTTGGCCCTGCAGGTGGAACAATTGCAGGGTGTTCGTACAGAATTGCAGCAGGTATTGCAGCCTTTAGAAGCTGAGGCGGGTTATTTGTCTCGTCCGCAGCGTTTGGCTACTTTGGCGGAAAGCATGGGATTGCGTCCGCCTGAGATCTCTCAATATGTGTTATGGGAAACATCTGTGTCTGCTGGAGTACCTGGAGAACAGGAGAGCAAGCCATGAATTGGAAGGGTGAGTCCTTAGAGGGTATAGATCAGGGGCGTCTGCGTGCTTTTCGTGCGCGGGTACAGTTGGTAATAGGTTTGTTTGTGTTGGTGGGGTTGTTGGTGGCTGTGCGTGCCTGGCAGCTGCAAGTGGCTCGTCATGAGCAGCTTTCGGTGTTGGCGCGTCGTCAGGGTGAGCGTGTACTGCGCATACAGGGGCGCAGAGGAGATATTTTAGATCGCAATGGCTTACCGCTGGCATTATCCATCAAGACGGATTCGTTGTATGCGCATCCATGGTTGGTAAAAGATGCCCAGCAGCTCACCCAAAAACTTGCCTTGGTGTTGGAACAACAGCCACAGGTACTGCTGAAGCGATTGCAGTCAGATGCCCCTTTTGTATGGTTGGCGCGTCAGTTGAGTCCTGCACAGGCATCTCGGATACAGGCAGCTACGCTTAAAGGAGTTGGATTTACTGAGGAGTACAAACGTGTGTACCCTGCTCGGGAACTAGCTTCTACTGTAATGGGTTTTGTGGGGGTGGATAATCAGGGTTTAGCTGGACTGGAATATGCCTACGATTTCCATCTGCGCGGTGCAGAGCATATGCGCATATTCACGCGGGATGCTTTGGGTCGCAGCTTACCTCGTCAGCAATCTCATCATCCCTCTGCTGGTGGTAGTCTTCGCCTTACCTTAGATTCTTCCATTCAATTTATCACCGAACGGGTGCTTGCCCAAACCGTTAAAGATAGTCAAGCGCAGCAGGGCATGGCTGTGGTGTTACATAGTCCCACAGGAGCTATTCTTGCTCTGGCGCAATACCCCAGCTTTAATCCTAATACCTACCGTGTGCATTCTAATCAACGATTTATCAATCACGCCATTAACAGTGGCTATGAGCCAGGTTCTGTCATGAAGGCCTTTACTCTTGCTGGTGCCTTGGAAGAACAACTGCTTAGTCCACAAGAAGAACTCTACTGCGAAGCAGGAGATTGGCAACATCATGACAGTGTTATTCACGATTCCCGACCTTACCAATACCTTACCCCGCGCGATATCATCAAATTTTCTTCCAACATTTGTGCTGCCAAAATTGGACTGCGTATGTCTCCTCGTGTTTTTCGTAGCTATCTACGTCGCTTAGGATTTGGTAGCAGGTTGGGCCTGTTTAGGCATACCAATGGCAAACGGCTTGCCAGTGAGGCCACCGGCCGCATTCCTGTTGCTCACAACTGGACTACCGTAGACCACGCTGCCATCTCTTTTGGACATGGCTTGTTGATTTCTCCTTTGCAGCTGGTGGCTGCTGTGAATGTTCTAGCCAATGACGGGGTCTATCTTCAACCTTACCTGGTGGAAGGTTTGCTAAATGAACGGGGTCAAACCCTATATCAGAACCGTCCCCAACCTATCCGCCGTGTATTTTCATCACGAACCACGGCACAGGTACGTAGCTGGATGGAAGCTGTCATAGAACCAGGTGGCACTGGCACCCGTGCAGCTCTGCCAGGCATACGTGTGGCTGGTAAAACCGGCACCACTGAAATTTATGACATTCAAGCCCAAGGCTATTCAAAAACACTTCACTTAGCCAGTTTTGCCGGATTTGTTCCTGCTAATCAACCGCTGCTTACCATTGTGGTCATTATAGAACAACCACTTAAAGGACGATATGGTGGTGTGGTGGCAACACCAGTCTTTCGTCGTATTGCAGCAGAAGCCCTCCCCATTTTGGGTGCTTTCATCCCTTCTTCCATTCCTATTGCGCAACCAGAGGTTCCAAGCCCATCGTTTCTTCTAAACCACAAATCAGGTTGAAGTTCTGCAGTGCCTGACTAGCTGCCCCCTTGGTGAGATTATCCAGTGCACTATAAATCGTCCACTGACAGCCGCTGTCATCGCTATGCAAACTCAGTATACAGCGGTTAGTATGTTGCGCCATCTGTAGACTGGCTGTTCGGTTGGCTTCCAACAGCACCACAAATGGCTCCTTTGCTGCAAAAGCCTCATAGCGGGCACGCATTTCAGCTTTGTCTTGTGGCTGGTGAAAGCTAAGGTAAATGGAACACAACAGACCGCGATGCAATGGCAATACATGAGGGGAAAAACGCACTGTTCCCTGTTGCTGGGGGTCATAGTTGGTGTGAGATGCTAGCTGGTGGGTGATTTCAGGAGTGTGTTGGTGGTTAAACACTTTGTAGGCATAGCAATTGTCATGTATGGCAGAAAAGGACAATCTTGTGTCCTCAGAGCGTCCTCCTGCACCCGAGATGCCCGATTTGGCATCTATCAGCGGTGCAATATTCCAGTGTTGGGCACTGCTGGCCATGGGCAATAGAGCTAGCAATACAGCAGTGGGGTAGCAACCAGGGTTGGCTACCAAGCATGCTTGGTGCAGCTGTTTACGCATCATCTCTGGTAGACCGTAGACGGCTTGTGATAACAGCCCTGGCGCACTATGCGAAAGCTGATAGTGTATTTGAAAAAGCTTTGCCGGCAGCCGAAATGCTCCAGAGAGATCAATCACGCGCATGCCAGCGTTTAGCAGGGAGGGGGTTTTTTCTAGGCTGGCAGTTTCAGGAACAGCCAAAAATATTACCTCATGTCCTTGCAAATCTGTCTCATGAGGACTGAATGTGCTTTGGATGCCTTGCAATTGAGGAAAGGCTTGGGAAACTGTTTGACCAGCGTAGCGGGCAGAAGTGAGTGTGCCTAATTCTACCTGGGGATGCCTTTGTAGCCATTTCAACAATTCCAGTCCCGAGAAGCCGGCTGCACCCACCACGGCTACACGAATGCGGCGGTTTCCATTCACGGATTTTCTCAGCAGGGGAAGTTTAAATGGACAGGGAAGGAATCTGAACAGTATCGTTATAACAACCAGACCTAGATGATTTAAGGAACTCAGCCAAGGGTTTGTTCTTTATTTGTACTTGCTGGGAATATTGTTGTGTCAAGGCTTTTAGCTGTTGGGCAGCAGCATAAAGATCTTGGCTGTCCACCACCATAGCCCAGTTGCGTTGACCAATGGAGCGACGATAGCAGGGATCATAATAGGTTTCCAGCAGTACTTGGGCAACCATTTCCAGTTGTCCTTGTTGCAGCCAGCGGTACAGCTGACGCAGTTGTTTTTTTCCCAGCAGCATTTTTAGGCTATTCATAGCAGTCTCTAGTGCTGCGGGTTGATTGGCGACCAAGTTGCCGTAATCTTGCACAATGCGTTGGATGCGTATTTTCATTGGGGCATTAATCCACACTTGTGGACTATGACGTATCCCCCGATGCAAGGTGTGAGGCAGCAGCAAAGGACCAATTTTGGAACTTTCTGCTTCTACCCACACTGGCTGGGTAAGATCCAGTTTTTCTAGTGCCAACCACAGACGAGCCTCAAATTGCTGTTGGGTATGTGTCTGCATGCCCACGCCGCCAAATAAAGAACCACGATGTTGTGCCAGGTCTTCTAAATCCAAGTGGTTGTCCAGCAGTTGCAGCAGGCGTGTTTTGCCCACTCCGGTAAAGCCTTGTAGTACCAGCATGCAGGGTGGTGTCAGCTGCTTCAGTCGTTTTAGCACCAAGTGACGGAATTCTTTATATCCTCCACTAAGCTGCCTGGCGGAAAATCCCCTTTGCTGCAGCAATTGGCTGACAGTTCCGGAACGCATTCCTCCGCGGGCACAATATATCAGCAGGTTCTTTTTTCCCCAGGCTTTGAATGGATGAAGAAAACTCTCTACCCGAGGAACAGCAACTTCCAACCCTTTGGCGATGGCCTGGATCTTACCGACAGTTTTGTACAACAAGCCGATTTCTGATCTCTCCACATTAGAAAACAACGGTAAATTGATTGCTGTGGGAATATAACCACCAGCAAATTCTGCTGGTGTTCGTACATCCACTGCCAGCGTGCCGTGGTTTAATTCGGAAAAAAGATCTTGTGTAGAGGTTGGCTTCACCACAGGTCTTCTTTGCTGCTCATCAGGTTGGTTTCAAGCGGCTTGCGGTTGCCTAACTTCCTACTGGGAAATATGTACAAAGGGGATTGTATACAAAAGCAACTGGCACCCACTCGGATTTAGAACCCAGCTTTGTCGCTTATTCCCATTTGTTAGCAACTGTTGTTTTTTTCATTGGGGGATGGCTTTGCTGCGCTTGCAGCCAAAAAACTTCAGTTGCTGACTGTTGCGAGGGATTTGGCTTGGTCATCTCCATTGGCAGCATTCACTGTGGCTGCTGAAGAGTCAACTTGATGCGATAGGTTATACTTTTTTCGCACCAATGTTTCCAGTCGTTCAGCCAGTGCAATTTGGCTCTGTAGAAACTGCTTGGAGTTTTCTCGTCCTTGCCCAATGCGTTGGTCTTCAAAAGAAAACCAGGTGCCTGATTTTTGTACCAGTCCTGCTTCTAAAGCCATGTCCAGCAATGAACCCGTGCGCGATATCCCCTCGCGATGCATGATGTCAAATTCCACCTGGCGAAACGGTGGAGCCACCTTGTTTTTTACTACTTTTACCCGCACGCGTGCGCCTGTAATATATTCACCTTCCTTGATGGCGCTAATTTTCCGCACATCAATGCGCAAGGTGGAATAAAATTTCAGCGCATTTCCTCCTGTAGTAGTTTCTGGATTGCCAAACACCACTCCCACTTTCATTCGCAGCTGGTTGATGAAAATCACTGTAGCCCTAGATTTGGCAATCACTGCTGTCAATTTACGCAGAGCTTGTGACATTAGTCGCGCCTGTTGAGCCATATGAGCATCTCCCATACCGCCTTCCAATTCGTTTTTTGGAACCAATGCTGCTACCGAATCCACCACAACCAAATCTACCGCTCCACTGCGCACCAAAATCTCCACAATTTCTAAAGCTTGTTCTCCGTAATCAGGCTGAGACAGCAGCAGCTCCTTGGTTTGTACTCCAATCAGACGTGCATAACGCATGTCTAATGCGTGTTCAGCATCCACATACGCTGCTGTCCCTCCCATTTTCTGGACTTCGGCTGCTGCATGTAGAGCCAAGGTGGTCTTGCCTGAGGCTTCTGGGCCATAGATCTCGGTGGTGCGTCCTCTAGGATAGCCGCCCACTCCCAAGGCAATATCTAGCCCGATGTTACCACTGGGTATCACTTCTATCGGCACCACTTGTTCCGAATCCATTCGCATAATGGCGCCTTTGCCATAAAGGCGCTCTACTTGAGCAATAGCCATATCAATGGCTTGTTGTTTCTCATTTTGTTCGTTTTTATTGCCGGGCACCGCAGCCTCCTTCCTTAGATATGTTAAGCTCTTGGCCAAAAGCCTCTAAGTGATTAGTTGTGTGCTGTTTATTCAACAATAAATATCTTCATGGCAGGAATACTGCCCGAGAATACAGCAAATCTGTTTGGCTATAAATTATTTATTTTTTGCTCTTTTATCTGCATGTCCACCAAAGGCTACAGCCAAAATTTTTTCAGACGCCAAGAGTTAACTTGTAATGCAACCGATTGTAATTGGTGTAGCAAGTTTCTGTCAAGCAAAAAAAATGTGTTTGACAAAAAAAGTTTGAGTTGGACAAGGAATTTAACATACGATAGCAAGTATTCTCTACTTGTCAGCCTGCCATGGCAAGCTGGCAGACGAACCTGACATACCCATGCTAATGCCAAGACAGGCAGTTAGAAAGATTGCGGAAGAAGAAATCTGCTTCCAAAAACAACAGTGTGGCAGGTTTGGAAACCGCACGCAGGGTAATAGATTCTCCTTCTTTGAGCATGGATTTCTCAACACCATCTACGTACAGTCTGGCTGTTTCCCCAGGCATAAGGCGATTGAGTTTTAAGTGAATATCTGCAGAGTCTGGCAGAATCAGTGGACGAGAACTGAAGTTATATTCGTTTACACCGCTGAGTACCAGACACTGGGCATTAGGCATTACAATAGGACCACCACAAGAAAGCAAATAAGCGGTACTGCCGGTGGGGGTGCCTACTATCACACCATCTCCGCGGATACTGCGAATGCGCGCCCCGTTGACGAATACTTCCAGATTCAACATACGCCAAGAACTGCGCAAAGCCACTTCATTTACCACCAAGGTACGACCAGCAGGATGGGCACATTCCAACAGTAATCGTTTACTAGCCACATAATCTCCGTATAATAGCCGCTCTATGACGTTTTCCAGGTCATCGCTTTCAGCAGCGGTTAAAAATCCTATGCCACCGTAATTAATCGCCAACACAGGACAATGGGGCAACATCGCCAAAGCTTTCAACACACTGCCATCACCACCCAGTACAATGATTAAATCCAATGGCTGTTCTGGGGGGCTATGCTGTAACAGGCAGGTAGCAATGCTTTCTTTTCGTAAGCGTTCCTGTACCCGTAGCAATGCTGCCTTTAATTTTTCTTGTTGTGGGGGAGTTGATGAAGGGAAGTCGTGCTGACGTGATAAAATGCCGACACGATTCAATTTCAACTTAGGAGAAGGCATAGTTTCTTAGAACATGTTGGGGAGAAACAGAGATTAGCGTGGTGCGCTGCGGCCAGGTGCAAGATGGCGTTGTTGCAAACGGCGTGGTCGGGGGCGAGGGGTTTCGGGTGTGTCAGGAATTGGCGAGGGGGCAGACGGCGAGAAAGATCTATCAATAGGTGGTCCGAGGACATCGGTGGGGGCGTTTTGTTGAGTATTGAGCGCCCGTTGGCCACAAATATGCAGTTTTTGTGAGACTCTCAGTTGATCTTGTTCCATACCTACCTGATCATACAAGCGTGAGAGCAACACCAGAGGCTCTAATGCTTCTTTTAGGCGATGCTGCTTGGTCAACAGGTTTTGTAGTTCTTCCAGCAAAGGGGCAGCCTCAGAAGGTTCGCCCATTTGAATAAAACATTGGGAGAGTATGAGCAAAGCCTCAGAATAAGTGGCGCTGTGAAGATGGGAGACGGTTAAACGTCGCGCTTGCTGAAAGAGATCAATGGCGGTGGAGAGGTTATCTCGTTCTTTAAACAGACTGGCTTGGCGAACAAGTACATGGGCATGTAGTAACTTGAATTCACCCCACGCAGCTAATTCTGCTGCTGTGCGGTAGTGCCCAACTGCACGAGGCCAGTGAAGCTCATCGGTGATGCTGTCTGCCAAGTGACAAAGCAGCAAAGCTTTGCCATACAACTCATCAAGATGTACGTAACCCTGCATGATTTGAGGAAACAGGTTTTCTGCCTCTTCCCCTTTGCCTTCTATACAAAATGCAAGCATCTTGTGGTGGCGTGCCAGCGTAGCCATGTGTAAGTCGCCATTTTCATCAAATACCGCCAGCGCTTTGTCTAGGTGAGTGATACCCGCATGGGTACTTTGCTTGTATACCCACGACACGCCTTTTTGGTACCAGTTGTGCGCAGTCTGTACGGTGTGAGGGGAAAACATTAGAACACCATAACTACCACCCGCCTCTTTGGCGCAAAGTTGGCCAATTTCCCTTGCTGCCTGCTTATTGATGGTCTTCGTATCTAAACCTGCTGAATAGCAGTGCCTATCTATTAAATATCCCAGCAATCATCACTTTGTTGAGCGATTGACAACATACACCCGTTGACGTATGTCCTTGCCGGCTTTGAATGTGGGAAGTTTTTTGGGCCTCACCCATACCGATTCGCTGGTTTTAGGATTCCGACCCATGTACGTTTGGTAAGATTTAAGCGTAAATACACCAAACCCTCGGATTTCTACCTTTTCTCCATTGTTGATGGCTTTTTTAATGCTATCAAAAAACAAATGAATTGATTGACTGGTGAGTTTCTTTTGGTGGGCGTCGCTATGCTTTTGAGACAATTGCGAGATGAGTTGCGACCTATTCACGGCTAACCCCTTTTCATTGGTCTTATAGGTGTAAATGTTGGTGGCATAGCTACGATAAACTATGAACCATTCAACCAGTTATTGATGCCAATTGCAGGACCTAAAAGAACACTGTTGCCGCTAGGCAGGTTGCTTTGGTTTGCCATTTGTCTTTCTGCTGAAAGGGCAGATTTTTAGCAATATAGAGTTCATCGGTTGCCTGCGGGTTCGCTTGACAGCTACGTCAGCTTCTCTCATGCATCTTTAATGATGCTTAGAACTCCTCTGTGTACCTTTTCTTTATACTTGGATGGCAATGAATGTGCAATGAAGAAATGGAGATTTATTTACAGGCGTACATATTGTGAGGAGCACTCTCTTTATAACAGGTTACTCTTTGCTGAAGGAGCTTTTTTCTTTCAACAACAAAAACACTGACTGCCAAAACAAGGGAATCATCAGCTCATGATGGCCAATGAGGGTATAACCTTTTCCTCCGTTGCGGGTAGGACGCCGCACCACATTTTCTTGCGAGCGGTAATGTCGCAGCATATCAAAATTCACTGACGCAAATTGGTGTGCACGATATCCCAGATTACGTACTACTGTAAGTGCCTTTAAAAAGACTTCGGGCAAAATCACCGCAGAACCAAACAGCAGCGAGACTCCACCCTCTAAGCGGGTGAGTTGTTGGCAAAGGATGCGGAAATCCAAGTAGCTTGTTTGACCAATAGCAGCACCGTCGGCTTCTGGGTGTTGATGGATGGTTTCAGTGCCGATAGCAGGGTGGACTGTGAGGGGGATGCCATTTTGCCAGGCTGAGAGGGTAAGACTGAGATGGGCATGAGGAGGATTGAGGTTTTCCAGTTTCCGAGCGATGGATTCTCCATATCCCCAGCCTTGTTTTGCTCCTTCTCGAACGGCTTGGTTTAACAAAACAGCAGTCTCTTTCACATAACCAAAGCGTCCGCTTTCTAGGTGCATGGCTACATCTTCCGAAGTACGTCCAAACATGGCCATTTCAAAGTCGTGGATAATCCCTGCGCCATTCATGGTCAGGCAGCCGATGGCTTTCCTTTTTAGTAATTCACAAAATAAGGGAGAGAGACCGGTTTTTACCAAATGTGCACCCATCATGGTGAGTACCAGGCGTTGTTGAGAGATGGCTTGGGCGGTAAGTTCGGCAGTAGTTCTTAGGTCGCTAGCGGCGAGGATATGAGGTAGACCATGGAAAAAATCGGCGAAGCTTTGTTTGTCCAGGGTGCATTTGCCCAGCATGTGAATATCCACCTTGGTAGGGCGTTCTTCAAATGGGTAGCGTTTGACGTTACTGATGTCTAAAGGTGGGTAACGACTCATGGATGAAGAGAAGACAGAGTTTGTGGGGGCAGGCCCATGGCTTTGCGGGCGCGTGTAAGGACTTGACGGGCAGTGGTGCTTGCTTTGGCTGCGCCAGCTGTCAAAATGGCAGTTAGTTTTTCTGGTTGCTGCATCAAAGTGAAATAGCGCTCGCGGCTGGATGCGATAGCGGTATTAATGGCATGAAAAGTGGCTTGTTTAATTTCTCCATAGCCCAAACCACCTTCACGATAGCGTTTGGCCCAATGGGCTTGTTCTTGGAGAGAGGCAAAATGGCGAAAGATTTGGAATACATTACATTGTTCAGGGTCTTTTGGGGCTTCTAAAGGGAGAGAATCCGTTTGGATGCGCATCACCCTTTTTTTCAATTCGGCTTCTGAGGAGAATAAAGGCAGTTCGTTGCCGTAAGATTTACTCATTTTGCGTCCATCAATGCCGGGAATAGTGGCTACTTCTTTGGTGATACGGGCTTGGGGAAGAACAAAGGTTTCACCGAAATGATGATTGAAACGCTGGGCGATATCTCGAGCTATTTCTAGGTGTTGTTGTTGGTCTTTGCCAACAGGAACTTCATGAGCATCGTAAATCAGAATATCAGCAGCCATCAGTACGGGGTAAAAAAATACGCCGCTGACGAGGGAATCTTTGCGGCCTTTATCTTGGGCGTCTTTATAAGCGTGAGCGCGTTCTAGTAAGCCGTGGGGAGTGATGCAGTTGAGCAACCAGGCCAGTTCAGTGACTTGAGGGACATCGGATTGTCGGAAGAAAGCATGGCGGTCAAAATCCATCTCCAAAGCAGCAAAAATGGCAGTCAGCTGCAGGGTGTATTCTTTGAGTTTTTGGGGATTGTGGGTGGTGGTAAGTGCATGATAATCGGCGATGAAGTAGTAAGCTTGATGGGTTTTTTGTAAGGCCAGGGCGGGTTTAATCATGCCGAGGTAATTACCCAGATGCGGGGTGCCGCTGGGTTTAATACCAGAGAGCATGCGAAGAGTATTCATAAAAGGAGAAAAGGGTAAATGTGGTTGATGGGTGTCAATAGCCAGCTTACGGCATCTCTTGGGCTTCTCACAAGCTGGGGAGAGAAGGAAAGGCTAGTTAAAGGAATTGCACATAGGACTTTGCTGCGCTAGCCTGATAGACGTTTGTTGATGAAGTTCTGGGTAGGTGGTTGGAACGGGGAAAACAGCGGCCACTATAGAGTAGCAAGAAGCAAACGGGGCGTGGCGCAGCCTGGTAGCGCGCACCCTTGGGGTGGGTGAGGTCAGAGGTTCAAATCCTCTCGTCCCGATTGTCACAACGCAGGCAGCAAAAGGGTTAAGATTATGGGCCTCGGCCGGCGACAACAAAGGAAAGATTCCATTTGGTGGGAGCATTTTTTGGGCTATAAGCGAGTATCGCTTGATGCCTTTGAGGAATGTACGGAAGAAGCCTTTGAGAATGGTTTATTCACAGGCTGACAAATTTCACAGTTTCTTCACAGTTTCTTTTTATTTTTCTCACAAGCGTGCATTACGCTGTTCTATAGGGGGGTAGTTAGCTCTTAGTTGGGCTAGAATGGAATAGGCGGGCAAATACGGACACACAGTTGCTTGGGTGTAAGAAAATGTGGGGTGGACAATGTTGAACATGAAAGACATGTTGGGTTCGCTAAGAGCGGCTTTCAAGCAGTCGACTGGGGATGAATCTAAAGAGGACAATCTTCGTTGGGGGTGGCTGTTTTCTCTGGTGATGATTTTGGCGATGGTGGTGATGACTGCCGTGGTGAGCAGCTTGGCTTGGCAGTATAACCAGAGTTCCCCCCAGCAATTGCAAGAAAAAGGTCAGCAAACCTTGGAAAAATTGGAGGCTTCTTGGAGTGCGCAGCTGAAGCATTTGGAAGCACTGTTGCATTTGGCCATAGCGGGAGAAGTGTCTGATGGAATGTTAAAGGGGTGGGTGCAGCGTGAGTTCAGCACCCAAGGCATCATGGGTTTTGGATGTTTACTGGATTCACGCCACAAGCAGGTTTGGAATCTTGATCAGTCTGCGGCCAATTTGCCTGGCCCTAAGCGTCCGGCTGCAGAGTTGCTGGCAAAGGTACGCATGTATGGGGAGCGTTCATGCCAGCTGCATCCTCGCATGGATGATTGGCCCTGGATTTTGGAATGTCACATACCTTCTTTTGTGGGTGGCAAATATCAAGGGACGCTGGTGCTATTTTACACCACAGCATCGCTTAGCAATGCACTGGCGTTAGAAGGTTTTAACGAAAGATTTCGTTTGAAAATGGCTGCTTCGGCAAGAGATCTTCTTGTGGAAGCTTCGGTGACGGATTATTTAACCGGTGATTATACACGCAGGCTGCTAGAAGTGGGAGGAGTTTCTCTGGCGCTGGAATTGGGCCGGGTTGCTAGCGGAAGGGACTTATGGTTGTGGGGCTTGAGTGGCTTGCTATTGGTGATGCTGCTAACCATTTTATGGCTATTTTATTTTCAGGTTTGCCAAAGTAGTCGCCGTGAACGAGCATCGCATGCTTTGATGCTAGAGAAAGAGCGCCTCAGTCACTTAATTCGCACCTCCGTGCAGGGAATTTTAGTGCATCGCAAGAATAAGATTGTGTTCGCCAATCCGGTGCTTGCCAGTTTGTTTGGTTATCAGCACCCCTCAGAGATGTTGAAAATATCTTTGGGGACAATGTTTCCACTCTCACAGCTAGATACGCTTCGTAGCGCAAGCAAGGGCAATGGGGATGATCCTGCTTCTTATTTTCAATGTACTGCGCAACATTACAGTGGTCGCAATTTATGGCTGCAGGGGAAGTCATCTCGTATGCGCTGGAATAATGAGGATTGCATTCTTACCACGTTGGTAGATTTGACACACCACAAAGAAGCTGAGGAAAAAGTGCACCACCATCAGCACCTTTTACAAACCGTGGTGAACAATTTACCGTTTTGGATTTACTTAAAGAATGCACAGAGCGATTTTCAGTTACTCAATCGTCAGCTGTTGGAGTCTTTGGGGATATCAGAACAAGATGCCAAACAGCTAGACATGTGCCAGATACAAAAACGTGTGGGCGATAATTTAACCGACATGGCTTATTATGACCAGCAGGTGCTTAACACAGGTGAGAAATTGGAACGCCAGCTAGAATTTAACGGGCTGCAGGGCAAACAGATATTTAAGATGGTCAAGCTGCCGTTGTTTCAACCTGATGGGGAGTTACAGGCTGTTTTGACTTACGCCGAAGATATTACCCAGCGTCATTTGGCTGAACAACGTTTGCAAGAAAGTGAGAAGCGCTACCGAGATTTATTTGAAGCTACCTTTGAAGGGTTGGTGGTGTTGCATCACGAGCGGGTGATAGCGGCCAATGAAGCTTTTGGTCATCTGATGCGCCATGAGGTGGATAATATGATGGGTATGGAGCTTGATAAGTTTTTATTCGCTGCGGGTTCTGGAGAAGAAGCCAACAAATTACCCAACAAGCTAGCACATTTGGAAGATGGTCAGTATGAAGCCCGTTTGCGTCGTAAGGATGGAGCAATGGTAGATGTAGAAGTACTGGCACGCTCTCATGAATACACTGGTCGTCCGGTGATTGTAATGGCTTTACGGGATATTAGCGAACGTAAGCGCATAGAATATATGGTGCGCCATTTTGTCTCTATGGTGAGCCATGAGCTGCGTACACCGCTCACCTCCATTACCGGTTCACTGGGGTTATTGATGGAAACACAACATGGTGCGTTGGATAGAGAAACACAACAGTTGTTGGGTATAGCAAGGAAAAATTGTGAGCGTCTCATTCGCTTAACCAATGATATTCTAGATATTTCTCGTTTGGAAACCGGCCGCCTGCGCTTTAAAGAGAGCAAACTGGATATAGGTGCTTTGGTAGAGCAAGCAACCCAAGAAATACGCGCCTATGGAGAAAGCTTTCAGGTAGACTTTCGCATTCATCGCTCCAGCGACCAAATTTGTTTGGTGTATGCTGATGCCGACCGTATGCTGCAGGTGCTGACTAATTTGATGTCCAATGCGGCCAAATTTTCGCCCGCTGGAGAAACTGTGGATATTTATCTAGAACCTGAATCCGAACATGTATGTATCCACGTTTGTGACCGTGGTCCGGGCATCCCTGCACACGTTACCCAACAGGTGTTTTCTCCTTTTTTTCAAGTGGAAAATAGACAGCCAAGCAAGGGAGGAAGCGGCTTGGGATTGAGTATCGCCAAACAAATTATTGAACACAGCGGTGGCAGTATAGATGTAAAACCACGTCCTGGCGGGGGCGCAGCATTTTATTTCTATTTGCCTCTTGTATTGCCTGCTGTTGCTGAAAAAGCCTTCAAACAGAAAGCTATACCGTCTGTCAAGGCACCTACCCGTAGCAAAGTAACCAAAAAGGCAGCTTCTGCTAACAACACGCGCCATACTGCCAAATCTGTCAAGAAGGCAGCCAATGACCAATCAAACAGTACCAAAACCAAGCATAACCCCGTTGTTCCATCCCCTAGGTCAGGCGGTTCTTCTCATATGCCAGAATCTTCTGATCAAGGGACACATACTTCTAGAGGTCTTTCGTGAGCACTCAACTTCCATTTTTGAAAAAGCTGATGTTAGTGGAAGATGAACCGGATATTCGGTTTGTTATCTGTCAAGTCTTAGAAAAACTGGGGGGGTTTGAAGTATTCCCCTGCGCCAGTGGTGCAGAGGCTCTAGAGACCATCAATACATTTGATCCTCAGCTTGTTCTATTGGATGTGATGATGCCAGATATGGATGGTCCCGCTACACTGAAGGCACTGCGCAAGCTGCCACGTTTGCAAGCACTGCCCATCGTGTTTATTACTGCTAAGACACAACTGGATGAAGTAGAAAAACTAAGAAAAATGGGTGCCCAAGCTGTCATCAAAAAACCTTTTGATCCCAAAAAACTGTCAGAACAACTGCGATCCATTTGGCAAGAAGCTACACAGGCAAGGGCCTCATAACAACCATTGCCAGCGGGCAGTTGATGGGAATTTCTACTTATTGTAGCGTGTTCAAATGAGAGAAAGTTCAAGAAAGCGTTACGCTGCTTAAAGATGCATGTTTCCAGAGCGTATGATTTGGAGTGTTTTGGCATCTAAAGGTTGGTAGGCGCTGGCTGTGCTGGCTAGGTAGTATATTTGTGTATGTGCGGGTAGTTTTTCCACTCCTTCTTGGCGCAGGCGGGTTTTTTGCAGTTTGAATACGCCTGAAAGCGGTAGTTGCTTCATCACGCGTACAAAGACTGGGATAGCGTATGCGGGCAGTTTTTTGCGTGCTTGCTGCGCCCAATTTTTTAATTGTGCTTTTGCTGCTGGCTGCAATTGCACGGCAGCCAATCCTGCTCTGCCCTCACATCCCGGTACGCAAACCCCCACCACACTGGCTACTGCAACCCCTGGCCAGCCAGAGACCACCGCTTCTACTTCTTGGGTGGATATATTCTCTCCTTTCCAACGAAATGTATCTCCTAGACGGTCTACAAAAAAATAGCAGCCGTTGCCATCCTTACGCAGCAAATCGCCACTGCGGAAATAACTATCACCTTTGCGTCTCACATGATGCAACACCTTGGCGCGACTGGAACGCTCATCAGTATATCCCCCAAAAGGAGTCAGCAGTCCCATCCGACCCAACAACTCTCCCGCTTCTCCCTCGGCGCACTCCAGGCAGCGACCCCCGCTATCCCGCAGTGGCTCCCCTTGGTCATCCAGGCGTACCAGTAAATCATTGGCAGCTATTCGCAGTACGGGCTTTCCTACAGACCCTGGAGTGTGGTTCAGGTTGATCATTGCCAAATTGCCCTCAGTGGAGGCATAAAACTCACGCAACTGGCTAATACCAAACCGTTGCTTGATCTGTGGCCATAGTTCACCCCTGAGTCCATTGCCCAGTATTAAACGAATCCGATGATTGCGCTCAGCCTTACTGGGGGGTTGGTTCAACAAATAACGCACCAATTCGCCGATATAGACAAATACCGTGGCATTGGCAGCTGTGGCTTCTTGCCAAAAGCGACTGGCATGAAAACGATGCGCCAATGCCAAGCGTGCACCACAAACCAACACTGAACCCAAGGCAATTAGTGCTCCATTGCTGTGATACAGCGGCAGTGGACAATACAGGCAATCCTCCTTTTTCAAATCCATGGCGTAATTACCCATTAACAAGCCTGCGGTCATCCAGCGTGTGTGTGAGATTCGTGCAGCCTTGGGCAATCCTGTGGTGCCAGAGGTGTATACCAATAGTGCCGTCTCTTTGCCTTTCAATGGCAGTTGTGGCAGCGGTCGTACTTCAACCCTGGCTGCTTCTGCAGCAAAATCCACCGCACCTTCAGGCCATTTTCTTGCTGTACTTGATTCATCAAACCGTTGCCTATTTTGCCGCTCTATCCACAACGGCACCCACTTTTTTCCCGCTAGCTTTGCCTGCTGCTGTTGCCATAATGGTTGCAACTCTTGTAAAACCTCTTCTCCCACCACCCAGCAAGAAGCTCCACTGATTTCCAACACATGCTTTAAATTTTCCCCTTTCAGTCCAGGATTAATTAATGCGGTCACCAGACCCAAGCGTGCACCTGCCAGCAATATTTCCAGATAGGCGAGCCGATTTTCCATCATCAGTGCTATCACCTGCCCGCTGCCAATTCCCCTAGCTTGTAAAACCCTCCCACGTCGGTTAACACGCTCATTCAATTCCTTCCAACTCCATTCCTCCCCTTCATATCTACAGCATGGTGCGTTCCCACGCTTCTGCACCTGTTGCTCCAAACATTCCGCTATTGTTCTCCCTCGCAACAATAACCGCAGGTAAGCAAGCAAAAACGACAAAAAACGCCACCAACCAGCCATCGCTAAGTTTTCTCCTTCTTTGTATCTTCTTCAGCAGGGTTGTTGTGCAGACTCTCATTCATGGAGCCGCTGCGAAAGCCCTGCAAATCCAAGGTTACATATCGCCAGCCCAGTGAACGCAGCTTATCTTGGGCTTGCTGATGATGTTGCAGCAGCAAATCCCATTCTTGCGGCAGTATCTCAATGCGGGCAATATCTCCATGATGGCGCACCCGCAACTGACTTAAACCCAGCGAATGCAGCCAAGCTTCTGCTCGTTCAATGCGTGCTAGCAGCGCAGTGTCAATTTCCAGTCCATAAGCCACCCGACTAGCCAGACAGGCTGCTTGGGGCTTATCCGCGGTTTCCACACCATAAAAATGCGCCAAAGCACGCACCTCCGCTTTGCTTAAATCACACTCTGCCAGTGGAGCGCGCACTCCAAATTCTGCTGCTGCCCTCAAACCCGGACGATGTTGTTTCCCATCGTCTGCATTGGTGCCGCTGAGGACTGTGGCATTTCCCTGCTGGCGGGCAATTTCGGTCAGCTGCATGAACAAGCTGCGTTTGCAAAAGTAACAGCGATTTGTTCCATTGGCACGATAAGCAGGTTGTAACAACTCATCGGTTAATAAAGTCCGATGCGCCAAGCCCCAGCGACGGGTCAATTGGCGGCACAGATTTAAATCGGAGCGTTTTAAGCTGGCTGAAGCAGAGGTAACCGCCAGCGCAGCTTGTCCCAGCTGACGGCAAGCCAACCAGGCTACCAAAGAACTGTCCACCCCACCTGAAAAGGCCACCACTACTCTCTTACAAGCAGCAAACCATCTTTCCAATGCTTGTCGTTTCACTTGCAATGCTGCGGGCAAGCGGGAGGAAGGATTCATACTTCCAGCTGCTTTTGTTGCTGATTGGGCTTGCTGTTGGGTATAACCAACAGCAGCAAGATGGTAAGGGGTTATGATATCCATGGGTTGCTACCAATAGTGATAAAAAAGGACAAGGTACCCTGGTAGAATTTTACAGGGAGACAAGGCTATCTTTACCGCCTGTGTGAATGGAGGCAAGTGACCATTCCCGATTTTTTTTCACCAGCGGTCAAAAGGCTTACTTGCTGTCTTGACAGCAACTGAGACCAGGAGGCTACAATGTGATGGTAGCTTTTGCCAAAGTTAGGTGTTTGTTGTTGAGGTGAGGCTTCAAGCGGGAATAGCTCAGTGGTAGAGCACAACCTTGCCAAGGTTGGGGTCGCGGGTTCAAATCCCGTTTCCCGCTCTTTTCTTGCTGAAATGCTGTTAAAAAGCAGGTGCCTGTCGGTGCAGCTAATGTGGACAACAAGGTTTTTACACCATTCTTGATAAGACTGGGGAAACAGTTGAAAGACTGTGTTCTCAGCGCAGTTGAATCAAGAAGGCTTGAGCCAATTGTGGTTCTGCAGTTGCCAGGTGGTTTTTTAGCGATTGGGCTTCGTTTTTAGCTAGTGGACCTATGCGCAGTTGTTGAATATCTGCCCGTTGGCGGATATGGATTTTTTCTGTGGACACGCGAGAAGCTAGCAATTGGCGATAGCGTGCAAGGCAGCTTGGTGAGCGGCAGGCAGCGACTTGCAGTGCGAAGGATGGTAAGGCAGGAGCAGTCGTTTCAACAGCGGCTTGGCTGTCTGGGGAGGCATTTTTGGAGGGAGAGATAGTTGTGGGTTTCTTGGAAATAGCTTGGCTTGGGAGTAATGGTTGTGGGTTGCGTTGGACTTGTTGGTGAGAGTTGGGAGTTTTCAGAGAGGCCCAGCCGAGCAGCATGCCTATGGTGAACAGGGTGACCATGGCAGCGCCTATTTTGAAAAGGCTGTTCTGAGGGGTAGTGATGTTCCAATTGCCTTGGCTGTGCAATACCCGCACTTGAGGTGGCGGTGGTGGGCCTGCAGCAGCTTTAAAGGAGGCAACTGTGGCAGTGGCATCTATGGATGTTGCAGGTTTTTGTGTGCCCGAGGGTGTACGTGCTGCGCTTGTTGTAGAGGAAACCTCATGGGTTGAAAGCCCATCTTCGGATAGTTCATAATCGTCCAGCTTGCTGAGGTCTTCAAAAAACACAGCCAAGTCTGTATCCTCCTCCCATTTTTCTTCGCTGGGAGGACCTTTTTTAGAAGGGTCTTCTTGTTGGGAAAAATTTGAGGATTCCATGCCTGACTCCTTGGCTTTTTTAACACCTGTTTATCAGCTGTTTTGAGACAATTGATTGCCTTGCAACAATTTGTCTGGAATGATGCAAAATCTACGCCATTAACAAAGAAGACTATACCCCCCTATTCTCGCATCCTTGCTTTAATGGCTAAAAGGAACCGCTAGACGGTCGCAGTATTTTTTATCAGTGAAGGGGTTATTGTAGCCAAGCTGAGATGCACCATTTATTTTTGCAGTTGGTGGTGTCGTACAATGGAACCTTGGGCCATATAAATCACATCCTCAGCGATGTTGGTAGCATGATCAGCAATACGTTCTAAGTGACGGGAGACAGTCAATTGGGACATTAGTACCTCTAGATGTTCAGGATGCTGGCGCATTTCTTGTAATGCCCGTTTGAACATATCACGATTGAGTTCATCTACTTCGTCGTCCATCATACGCACCGCTTGTGCCTGCTGAGGGTTCATGTCTGTCAAGGCTTGTAAGCATTGCTCTAACATTTGACGGGTTTTCTCCATCATTGCACCTATGTTTAAGTCGGATCTATCAATGTTCTGTTGAGCGATTGTGCAAGCGCGTTTGGCAATATTCACAGCCAAATCTCCAATACGTTCTAGATCGTTGTTAATTTTCATAATGGCCACCAGCAAACGCAAATCGCTGGCTACAGGCTGATATAAAGCCAAAATCTTCAGACATTCTTCTTCAAGATCCACCTCTGCCTCGTCAATTCCACGGTCTGCGGCTATAACAGTGTCGGCCAGGGCATCATCGCGTTGATTGAAAGCTTGCATAGATCGGAGTACCTGCTGGAACACTTCTGTCCCCAGGCTGTGGATGCGCTCGCGTATCTTAGACAATTGTTTTTGCATGTGGGAAAGGGGGGTACTCATGTTTCCATAATGAGGAAAAAGGGTTGTGGTGGGTTTAGCCAAAGCGTCCAGTGATGTAGTTTTCTGTATCCAGGCATTTTGGTTGGGTGAACAAGCGACGGGTTTTGTTATATTCCACCAGCTTACCCAAGTACAGGAAGGCAGTGTAGTCCGATACACGCGCGGCTTGCTGCATGTTATGTGTGACGATGATAACAGTGTATTTCTTTTTTAATTGGCCAATCAGTTCTTCTATGCGGGAGGTGGCAATGGGATCTAGGGCAGAACAAGGTTCATCCATCAGGATGATTTCTGGACTAACCGCAATGGCACGCGCGATACAGAGCCTTTGCATTTGCCCGCCCGAGAGGCTTAGTGCAGATTCATGCAGGCGATCTTTCACCTCATCCCATAAAGCGGCAGCACGCAGGCTTTTTTCTGTTGCTGTTTCCAATGTGCTGCGGTCGCTTATTCCGGAAATGCGCAGCCCATAAATGCTGTTTTCATAGATAGATTTGGGAAAGGGGTTGGAGTTTTGAAATACCATGCCCACTTTTCGCCTTAATGAAATGATGTCCACCTTGGATTGATTGATATTTTCTCCGTCTAAGAGGATATTGCCCTCCGTATAAACGGTTTCTACCAGATCATTCATACGGTTGAAAGCGCGTAGCAAGGTGGATTTTCCGCAGCCAGAAGGGCCAATAAAGGCTGTGACTCGTCCTCTGGAGATACCCATGTTGATATGAGAGACTGCAGGTTTTTGGCCGTAATAGATGGAGAGTTTTTCAATTTGTATCAAGGGATTAGATACTTCAATGCAGAAGGTTTCGGGGCGCTGTGCCATAGCAGAGACCTTTTTGGAGGCTGTTTTCCTCTTTGGCTTAGAGGGTTGTAGCAGCGATATGCTGTGAGAAGAAAGTGTATTTTCAGTCAAAGTATAATTTCCATCAGTAAGAGGTTTGCAATATCTGTTGGTACTCAGAAGATTCACGGGGTTGCCAACCTTAAAAAGCTGCGCCTTTTAGACGGCGGCGCATATGGTTTCTTATCCAGATACCGCTAAGGCTGAGCAAGATAACAATTAATATCAGCAGTAAAGAGGTGAAGTACACCATGGGTTCGGTTGCCTCAGCATTGGGAGATTGAAAGCCCAAATCAAAAATGTGGAAAGCCAGATGCATAAACTTTCGTTCTAGATGAAGATAGGGGAATTGGGTATCCAGAGGCAAGTTGGGGGCAAGTTTCACCACGCCTGTAATCATCAAAGGTGCAGTTTCTCCGGCTGCACGGGCGATGGCTAGTACAAATCCGGTAAGAATACTCGGTGTAGCCATAGGCAGCACCACGCGGGTAAGGGTTTGCAGACGGGTGGCACCCAGTGCGTAAGAAGCTTGTCTGAGATCTTTGGGGATAGAAGACAAGCCCTCTTCTGTAGCCACAATCACCACAGGCACCGTGAGCAGCGCCAAAGTGAGGCTGGCCCATAAGATACCCCCTGTACCAAAGGTGGGAGTGGGCAAACGTTCTGGAAAGAAGAATTTATCCAAACCGCCTCCAATACCATAAACGAAAAATCCCAGCCCAAACACCCCAAATACAATAGAAGGCACCCCTGCCAAATTGTATACAGCTACCCGCACCATGCTCAACAACAATCCTTCTTTGGCGTATTCGCGTAAATACACCGCTGCTAATACACCTAGGGGAATACAAAACAGACTCATTAAGAATACCATTAGCACGGTGCCAAAAATGGCTGGAGCCAATCCCCCTTCGGTGTTAGCCTCTCGCGGCTGTTGGGTGAGTATTGCTACCAATTTTTGCAAGTACAACCCCATTTTTGCTACTGGGGAAAGTGCATTGGGATATGTCACTTGAACGATATCCACCAAAGGAATGGTCATGGTGCGGCCGTGGCTGTCGGTAAAACTGGCTTGGTTTTGGCGCAATTGTTCTAGTTGGGTTTGGAAGTCCAAGCGCAGTGTTTCAAATTCCTCTGTCAGTTCTTGTTGCCTTTTTTGTAGGCGATTGATAACAACGGCATGATCAGTGGGGTTGCGCCAGGCCAGTCGCAATGCTTTTAGGCGCAGACTTTCTTGGCGTTTTGCCAGGCGACTGAGCTCCTTTTTTTGAGGTTGCAGCTGTTTTAGTCGTTGATGCGCTTGCTTTTGGGCAAGTTCCCAGTCAGGTTCAACTGCTGTTCGCACTGCTGTAATGTTATGCAGCTGCAAAGATGCAAAACGACCGTAAAAATTGCCAAATTCTTGCCGCTCCAACACCACCACGTCTTGGGGGCGCTTCACTGAAGTTACTTCATCCAGCGATATCCATTGAAAATCGCTGCCGGCCAGGTCGCGATTGCCAGTTTTTAGCTTCCAGCTGGCAGGTTGGAGATCTTTCTCAGTTGTTTTCTCGCGTAGTTGTCCCAGTACTGTTGTTCCTTGTTTTAGTTGCAGTTCCAGCACATCAGCAGGCCATAAGAAACCCAGCCCATTGAATAGCAGCACCCCTACCAGTACTATCGCCAGCAGCAAGGTGAGACTAACCATCCCAGCGCATAACCACACCCAACTTTCTCCTTGGCGAACAGAGGACGCAGCTGGTGGCATAGAAGCTTGATACATGGGATTATTCCTAGTAATTGCCAAAGCGTTGGCGCAAGCGCGAACGTACAATTTCTGCCACGGAATTGATAACAAAGGTGGCAGCAAACAGCATCACTGCTGAGAGAAACAGTGTGCGGTACAGCGTACTTCCGCGAGGGGCTTCGGGAATTTCCACTGCGATATTTGCCGATAAGGTGCGCATGCCAGTGAAGATGCTGGCATCTAGGATGGGAGTATTGCCAGCAGCCATCAAAATAATCATGGTTTCTCCTACTGCGCGTCCCAGCCCCAGCATTAAGGCAGCAAAGATGCCCGGGCTGGCCGAAGGCAACACCACTCGCCACAAAGTCTGCCAGCGAGAAGCCCCCAATGCCAAAGAAGCTGCTGTGAGGCGGCGAGGAACATTGCTGAGGGCATCCTCAGAAATGCTGAATACGCTGGGTACTACCGCAAATCCTAAAGCGATAGCAATAATGATGGCGTTGCGTTGATCATAATGGACACCCAAGTTTTGAGACAGCCATTGGCTGAAAGGAGCACCTAGCAAGAGCTTATCCAGCAAATTGCCCAGCTGAAATGCCAGCAATGCTGCGCATGCCACTGTGGGAATAACCAGCAAAAATTCTCTTCCCCGCAGACGATTAAGCCAGCCCAATCGGTTGTCTAGCTTTGTTAGTAGTTGCAAAAGTACCAAGATGAATGGAGGCAGCAACCCTAGGGTGATCAGCATACCGCTTAGGCGAGCTTCCACCAATGGCGCCAGCCAGAAAGCTGCCAGAAAACCCAAAATGACTGTAGGGACTGCATCTATTAATTCAAACATCGGTTTGATGATGTTTCGCAGCCTGGATTCCATTAGCTGGCTGGCATATAGCGCACTGATAACCCCCAAAGGGGCGGCGAATAACATACCATAAAAAGTGGCTTTTAAGGTTCCGAATACCAAAGGTATGAGGCTCAATTTGGGTTCGGCGTCATCAGTGGCTGCCGAAGACTGCCACAGGTATTGGGGTTCTTGATAACCCTCATACCTAATCTGTCCAAAGAAGGATCGCCAACCTCCTTCTGGATAAGGTGCCTCTAAGCTCCACAAAGATAGTCCGCCTTCGGCATTCATGCTTAACACGGTTTGGTCGCGCACATCCAAAGCAGCCATTTGCAAAGGTGGCTGAATGGGCAAGTGTATCAGCCTGCGCCCGCTGGTGTTGTGGCTGAAACTTAGACTGCCGTTGGCAGCCAGACTAAGCAAACTTTTGGAGCGCGATGCACTTATCAGCTGTTGAATGGGAGCTTGGTGAGCGCTCCAGCTTCGTACCTGTTGTAGTATCAGCGATTCGTTCTCAATATCAATGCTGGAGAGCCAACTGCTGACTGTGCCATCAGCATGCCCCGCTAATAGCGTTTGATCACCCAGCAGCAGGCTAAGGGCAGTGATGGGCAGCGGCAGGGAGTGCTGGCTGTTGGGAGAAAATGAGCCTTTGGTTTCAGAAGCCTCTATATGCCAATACAGCAGCAAGCCTTGATGGCTGGCAGCATAGGCATGTTGTCCATCTGCACTCACTGCTAGGTAAGCCAATTCTTGGGCAGGAAGACCGCTTTCTAATAGCAGGATGTGGCGGATGTTCTCCCCGCTGGCAAACAAGCTTTCTTGTTGGCGCCAACGTTCTAACAACAAGCGCCCATCAGGCAATAAATTTAGGCGGGTATCGCCTGTTTCATGGGCATGCAGTACTGCTTGTAGTGGAGCGTCATTTGCGGCGGGTGGTGCTCGGTGGCTTAACAATTGCCAATCAGGCAAGATGGTACGTTGTTGCTGCGCATCAAATTGTGGACGCACGTTAATTTGCACCAGACTGGTGGCAGCGTTGTTCCAAAACAAACTGTAGCGACCCTGTCCTAGGTAACTCACCTGTTGCAAATGGACATAGCCAGTCTGATTAGGTCGCAAATTATACACAGCCGAGGATTCCCCAGAGGGCAGTGTAAAAAAGTGTAGTTTGCCGTTGCGATTCAGGTTGAATCCCAACTGGCGATATTCTCCCACACCCAGTGCCAGTACTTCGTTGGGGAGAAAGGTTGGAGGAGTGGGTATTTTTGCCAACAGTCGTAGCTGGGCAGAGAAAAACAACGGTGCTGCCACGGCTGTTATCAGTACCAGCATTCCCAGCACGCAGACAATCACACCCACTCCCCCGGCATTCACTAGCCAGGTGACTAGCCTATCCAATCGCTTGATATGCTTAATCCGTGTGGTGTTCATGGCAAGCAACAACAAGAAAAAACAAAAGCACCCCCATCAACATCATCAGCAAACCAAACCGATGCTTTCCTATTTGTTGCGTGTTGTTTTTCTTAATTTAAGCAAATGGTTAGCGCAGACCCAATTGTTTTCTAATCTTGACTGCTTCGCTGTAAGGCAGCGGGAAGTAGCCAGTTTTCACTACCACTTCTTGACCTTCTTTGGAAAGCACCAAATCCAAGAATGACCCGGTGAGCTTATCTGGTGCTTTTCTTGGTTGCTTTGATACATAGACGTACAACAACCGCGACAATGGATAATTTCCACTCATGGCTGCTTTTGGTGAAGGTGGGTAGGCACGGCCACCTGTCTTGGCACTCAAGGGCACCACACGCACATCGGCCGTACGATAGCCAATGCCGCTATAACCAATACCTGCAATATCTGCTGCTATACCAGAAACCACCGCAGAAGAACCGGGTTGTTCCTTTACCGACGAGCGATAATCACCCTTAAAAAGCGCAACTTGCTTGAAGTATCCGTAAGTTCCTGAAGCTGAATTACGACCGTAAAAGCTAATGGATCGGGAACCCAGACTACCCTTTAACCCAACTTGATTCCAGCGACTAATGTCATGGGGATATCCACCCCGCCGTGTACTAGAAAATATGGCATCCACTTGTCCCAAGCTCAATGCTTTCAAAGGGTTGTTTTTATGCACATATACCGCCAAGGCGTCCACTGCCACTGGTATGGCGGTTGGCTTAAATCTATATTTTTTCTCAAATGCCTCCAGTTCACTGGCTTTCATCGCTCGCGACATAGGACCTAGCTGTGAAACTCCTTCGATCAATGCCGGGGGTGCAGTGCTAGATCCCTTACCCTCAATCTGTACATTCACATTGGGGTGATAGGAACGAAAGCGCTCTGCCAATAAGGTCATTAAATTGTTGAGGGTATCTGAACCCACACTGTTCAAGTTTCCGCTTACACCTGCTGTTCGCTGATAAGAGGGATACTGCTTATTCACCTTTATTGTTTGAGCAAACAGCTGATCTCCAGCTGCCAACAAAAAGACCAATAATCCTATACGCAGCCAATGTATTTTCCATACAACAATAATCTGTTGCTGGGCACTTGCTTTTTTAAGCATCAATATATCTCCTACAAAGAAAACCGTTGTTCAGTCTATAAACAAAGCGACTAGAAGCAGCCCCGCAAAAATGGAGCAGCCACACAGCTTGTTGGCCTAAATAGCTCCAGCTGCCTATCGCTTGTTGCGGTAAATTTGCAACGATGAGTAAAAAAAGATCCCCACTGCCAGAAGGCAGTATAGAAAAGTCCGATCCCAGAACCATAAGGCTTTGCAAAAAGAATCTCACTTTCTACAAAAGCTATAAAGACGCACTTTCCAACGATTGGAATATCATATACCGTCTTCTAAATTGAGACTAGCGACGGGCAAAAATTTGTCAACAAAAAAATAAAAAGCTGTGAAGAAATCATGCAGGGTTATATGTCTGGCAAGCCATTGGGGGTTTACATCTTGTTTTTCAAATGGGATAAAACAAAAGAAACCTGTTTCAGCGGAGCAAGCAGCAACACAAGCCAGGGCAGCAGCCATAACAAAAAACTAAGCAAAACTATGCAGCGAGCAAACACAGCTAACACACCAAGTCTGGTAAAAACAGTGCTTTTGCTGTCAGTCATGATGCTGGCAGTGATGGCTGCTTGTGGAGACAATGAAGAAGATTTCAATTCTGAAGGCACCAGTTCCAGTCCAAAAAGCTTCAGCTACAGTGGTTCTGGTCTGAGTGAGTCTGGTAGTGTGGGCACTACCAGCAGCTATTATCGGGTTACGGGCCTTTCTGATGACACAGAGTATACAGTCTCTATCTCTGGTCTCACCGAAGATGCCGATCTGTATGTATACGAGAGCGACTTCAGTTCTGACAACATTGAGTGTGCTTCACTGGATGGTACGAATTCAGAAAGTTGCAGTCATACGACTGGTTCGGGCATTACGGAATTGTATATTCGGGTGAAGCCAATCGCCTATAATAATGGCAGCAGATTTACCCTTTCGGTCTCGCCATAATTTTCAGTGATGGTCTTGTTTTTGGAATGCCGTTTGGAATGCTGGCAGCCAGGCTGATTAGCCAATTCTAGGGTTGGTTGTCGGCTTGATGGGTCATCCAACAGAGGCTGAGTACCCAGGGAGGCTTTTGCCAAATTAGACCTTTTCCTTGCTGCAAAGAAGGCAGGTTTCCTTGGGCATGCCAGTGCAACTGTTGCCAGTTGGCAGAAGAGGATTCAGTGTTATTGAGGGGGGTGATGGTCACCTTGATATCCAAAAACCCCAGCCAAGTTTGCCAACGGGAATAGGTGGCTTTGAACACACTTTCCTTGGCGGAAAAATATGCCAGTACTTCCAACAAACGATAAGGTGAGGTTAGTTGACGGCGTTCTTGTTCAGAAAGGATGCGCTTGGCTAAGCCTTGGGTGTTGAATAAAGGACGTTCTTGTTCCAAGTCTGCCCCCAGAGCAGCCAGTTGATGTTTCCAAGCGACTGCGGCTAGTGCCCACTTGCCGGCATGACTGATGCTGCCAGTTACACCTGCCGGCCAAAGTGGCAGACCATGGGAATTTCGCCCAATAGCTGCGTTTGCTAAATCTGGAGATAGCTGTGCCAATGCTTGGCGGGCAGTCTGCCTCCCCAGCAAAAAGATATGGCGTCTTTTAGGATGCGCATTGGCTGGTAGCAACTGGCGTTCTTGCGGATATGTCGATGACGGGGTGCTGGCAGACAGAGGCAGTAAGGCAACCTTAATAGCTTTGGGCAGCAAAGAATGCTGAGACAACTCTGGAATAGAAATAGCCTGGCGGCGAAAAGACATGTGAGGTAGCAGAATGAATAAAAAAGAACATACATAATGAAGAGAGTGCTGCAAATGGTTGGTGGTTTCCAGTCACCAAGGCCATTCAGCCAGCAGAGGAAGGCAGAATGCTTCCAAAAAGTCTGCTTTTTGAGATATGGTTAGCACACTGTGTTGATTCTACCAGCCATAGATTTAAAAGGGGGACGTTGCGTACGACTGTGCCAAGGAGAAGTTTCCCAAGTGACAGTGTACGCAGAAAATCCCGCCGAACAGGCACAAGTGTTTGAGGCAGCTGGGGCGCGCATGCTGCATGTGGTGGATTTGGATGGAGCATTGGAGAGCGGAGCTGCCAATATTAAGGCAGTAAAAGCTATTCGGCAAGCGGTGCGTATTCCGATTCAATTGGGGGGCGGTTTGCGCGATCTGACAGCAGTAGATGCTGCACTGGACGCAGGAATAGACTCAGTGATTATAGGTACACTTGCAGTACAGAATATGTCAGCAGTAGAAACCGCCCTGAAAAAACACGGACCACAACGCATTCAATTAGGTGTAGATACCCGCAAAGGTTTCTTGGCATTGCGCGGCTGGAAGGAGCAAACCACCATGCAGGCAGATACATTTGCACAGCATTGGCACAAAGCAGGCATGGAGCGTGCTGTGTTCACCGATATTGCACGGGATGGTATGCTCCAAGGAATGAATTTACAAGCTATTGAATCATTCGCACGTGCTAGTGGCCTCAAAGTCACCGCTTCTGGGGGGGTGAAAAGCATACAAGATATTCAATTTCTCAAAACACTAGAACCCTACGGAGTAGATCGTGTGATTGTTGGCAAGGCTATCTATGAAGGGCGTTTTCTCTTGAGTGAATTCAAACACATAGACCCTCCACCAGCTTCCAGAGGCGCATGATGCTCGCTAAACGCATCATCCCCTGTCTGGATATCCACCGTGGCCGAGTGGTGAAAGGAATCAGCTTTCAAGGCTTGCGCGATGCTGGTAATCCCGAAGCAATGGCCATCCACTACAATGAACAAGGCGCAGATGAACTGGTATTCCTAGACATCTCTGCCAGCCACGAAGGTCGCAAACTTACCCTAAAACTAGCAGAACAACTCGCCCGCCACCTCTTCATCCCCTTTACCATTGGCGGCGGCATCACCAGCCTAGAAGACATCCATCGCATAGTCACCGCAGGCGCAGATAAAGTCTCCCTCAATACTGCCGCCATTAAAAACCCCCAGCTTATTTCCCAGGGGGCACAACAATTCGGTTCCCAGTGCATCGTACTAGCCATGGATGTTAAACGAGAACAACACAGCTGGCGAGTCTACACCCATGGAGGTCGCCATCCCACCAACCTCAGTGCTCTTCAATGGGCACAACAAGCTGCCCAACTGGGTGCAGGAGAAATCTTGCTCACCAGCATGGACGAAGATGGTCGTCGCCAAGGATTTGACCTAGAACTCACTCACACCATCAGCCAAGCGGTTTCCATCCCCGTTATCGCCTCCGGTGGCGGCGGCGATATGTCGCACTTCCGAGATGCCTTTCAGCAGGGACATGCAGATGCTGTACTGGCAGCTTCTGTGTTTCATTACCAGCATTTCAGCGTCCCCCAGCTGAAAAATTACCTACAGCAAAACGGTATCCCCATCCGTTCTGCAGGCTAGCCGATGCATTTTAGCATTGGTAAAAAATACCAAGAAAGGATTCTTGGGGGGAGTACTCTGGACGATGGGAGATTTGGCAGTGTCTTTGACGAAGGTGGTTTTGCCACTGGGAAGGCGGAAGCCTCAATGTTGTCCACGCTACTGCCTGTGCTCAGACTTGAAGACGAATGACTTTGTGCAGGGATAATGAGAGAGAATATGGGACAGCCAAAGTGCTCCCGCCAGGACTCGAACCTAGAACAGCGGAATCGCAATCCACCGTTATATCCAGTTTAACTACGGGAGCCGCTAGGTAGGCTACGGGGGTTAATTTGCCATGTTGCTGAAGGGTATGTCAAAGGACGGTATAACAAAATAATGAATTGTAGCTAAAAGGTGACAGGGATGCATGCAAATTGGGGATCGTGGTAAACTTAGTTCTAAGAGAAGGGCTGCGACAGTGGTGCCAGCAAGTGGCGGGAATGCTTTGCTAATGGGAGATGATAATGGAAATTGAAGCCCGTGATAATAGAACGGCTTGGTGGCTGGCTGTCTGCAAACGTGCGTCATCATGGCTGGGAGGGATGGGAAGCTTTTTGCTATTTGTGGTGCTGAGTTCCAGCACATTGGTATTGGTGTGGTTATTAGCGATGAGGGGGGTGTTGGAAGGGTTGTCATCGGCACCGGAGAAATTATTGGCGTTATTTTTAATGGCGTTGCTATTTACCACGGTGTTTTATTTCGGCTTGCGGTATGCAGTGCGTGCGCTGTTAGATAAGTCCACGCAGCTGGCACGTTCTTCTTTGCGGGTACAATTTACTGTGGCCTTTTTGGCTTTTTCGCTGCCTTCACTGGCGTTTCATGCATTGGTGGGGGGTGTAGCAGCACATTCTTTGGGGAGAATCTCCAACCAGCAGTATTTGAAGATACTGAATCAGGGGGAATATATGGCGGATATATTGGATGAAAATGGAAGTCAACAATTGCAAAAGTTTATGACAGACCTTCAGTTGGCGTTGCCGATAGATAAACAAGCATATCGCAGCCAAGACTGGATGATTCAATCGTTGCCGGATTTTCGGGGTGGGGTGTGGGTCTATAATAGTGAGCATTTGTTATTGTCGCGTTGGATATCACATCGCGATGTGGCGGACATTGTGGTGACGCCTGAACCGGAACATTTTATACAAGCGCACGCACCCAATTCAGCTGGGGTATTGACATCTCGGCAGGTAGCATCCTTTCAGGTGCGCAGCTTGTTGCAACCGCTGCATGCTAATCCCAGCCTAAGTATTCAGTTGTTGCAGATATATCCTGCCAGACTGGCGGAAACGCTGGAGGGTTTAAAGGTGGCACGCAATGAAAACATAGCCTTGCAGAAAGTGGTCAATCGCGCATTTTGGTTCTTTATGGCAGCTATGACGGTACTGATTTTGTTGTCCACTTTTTTGATAGCGCGCCACTTAACGCCGTATTTCACCAATCCGGTGGAGCATCTGGTAGATGCTACCCGCAAAGTTTCAGGGGGAGATTTGCAGCATCGCATCACTAAAAATGCTTTGATAAATGCCAGTCAAGATTTACAAGAGTTGATGTCTGCATTCAACCAGATGAGCGGGCGTTTGCATCGCAACCATCAGGAATTGGAAGCGCGGGCATTGATGGTGGAAATGTTACTAGAACATGTGGATTCGGGCATTGTAGCCTTGGATGTTAAAGGGCAAGTGAGTGCTTTAAATGGAGCCACGCAAAAGATGCTGCCCCACATTCCTTCCGACTGGAAGGGACTCCCTATGCAAGAACTATTGGGCAAAGAACTCACGAACAAAATTCAATCAATGCGTCAAACTCTAAGAGAAAACAATCGCTCTGAATACACCAGCAACTTCACCATGCGAGGCGAGACAGAAGATGTGGTATTGGAATTGGGTATGGTGGAATTGCCCACCGATAGTGGACACGAAACCTTGCTAATGCTGCGCAACGCCACTGCCATGCAGCGCACCCAGCGCACCTTGGCTTGGCGAGAAGTTGCCCGCCGCATGGCTCATGAAATCAAAAACCCCCTCACTCCCATTCAACTCTGCGCACAACGCATCCAGCGCAAAAGCCAAGACCTTAAATCAGAAAATGCCCAAGTGGTTTCTCAATGTACCAGCACCATTATTCAACAAGTCCATGCTTTGAAAAACATGGTCAACAGCTTCTCGCAGTTCGCCAAATTGCCAGAAGCTGCTTTCCAAAATGCAGATCTCAATTTGATTGTGGAAGAAAGCGCACAACTCTACCAAGCCAGCTTATCCAACAATATGAAACTCACTCTTCGGCTGGCAGACGACTTGCCCATCTTGCTATTGGATCAAGAACAGGTCCACCGTGCCCTTATCAACTTGTTGGATAACGCTGTCGCTGCCTTCAAGGCCACCAATAGCAAAATTCAAGGGCAGATCATCATCTCTACCTGCTTGCTGAATCAAGAACAGCAAGTACAACTTAGCATTCAAGACAGTGGTGTTGGAGTACCTTCCAATCTGCGTCGCCAAATATTTGAGCCTTATATTACTAGCAAACCTCAAGGAGCAGGCCTGGGTTTGAGTATCGTTAACCAAATTATGCTAGACCACCAAGGATCAGTAGCTTACCATCCCGTTGCCCAAGGCGGTTCACTGTTTATCCTCACTTTTCCTATTCCAAAACTACAACAGACTGAAAATACATCTTTTCCTCTTGCTCCTCATGCACCCGTTACATGATGTACTTGAATTCTCATAAAAATCGGGATAACCAAGTTTATAAAGGACACGGAAGTCAGCAATGAAAAGGCAAAATAACATAAAGATACCCAATAACATAAAAGGTGCGGTTGGAGAATCTTATCTGGATAAGATTTTTCAAATAAGCAAACCGTACAGGGAGCGAACCCTATTGGAAAATAATTATAATCTCCTTTTTGGAAAGGATTAAATTTTTTACATGGCAAGGAGAGACATTGTTATAAGTTTTTCTAAAATCTATCGGACGATAACCAAACAGCGTCATCAATTTTATTATTTGCTTGCAAATGCTTCTCTCAATAATTTTTACCACTAAAAAGAATGGCAAAATAAGAATCGTTTAGTATGAAACCCGCCATTTTAATTGTAGACGACGAACCTACTATCCAAGAAACATTGCAAGATCTGCTGCAAGATGAAGGCTACGCTACCCTCATCGCCGCTGGCGGAGAAGAAGCCTTTAAGCAGTTGCAAAAAAAGGGCGATACTGTGGCTGCAGTGCTACTGGATGTATGGATGCCAGACATCAGTGGGCTGGATGTGCTCAAACGCATCCACACCATGCATCCCCATCTGCCTGTGATTATGATGTCTGGCCATGCATCCATTGAAACTGCTGTTATCGCTACCAAGAGTGGAGCATACCATTTTGTAGAAAAGCCATTTTCCAGTGAAGCCTTGGTGATTACTCTGCGCAATGCTTTGCGCCATAAACAACTGCGCCAAGAAAATCAAGTATTGAAAACCAGGCTGCCTACCCGCGGTGTGTTGATTGGCAAAAGCCCGCGATTTAAAACCTTGTTGGAACAAGTTACTCTGGTAGCTGCCAGTGATAGCTGGGTGCTGATTCATGGTGAAAACGGTACAGGCAAAGAATCGGTTGCTTGGATTATTCACCAGCAAAGCCCACGTGCGGAAGGTCCTTTTGTGGAAGTCAATTGTGCTGCCATACCGGAAACTCTCATTGAAAGTGAGCTCTTTGGGCACGAAAAAGGGGCATTTACTGGTGCTACCAGCCGACGCAGCGGCAAATTTGACCAAGCGCACCAAGGAACCTTGTTCTTGGACGAAATCGCTGACATGAGCATGTCCACCCAAGCCAAAATCCTGCGCGTATTACAAGAGCAGCACTTTGAGCGGGTGGGTGGAAACGAGACTATTCATGTCAATGTTCGCGTCATTGCCGCTTCCAACAAACGATTAGAAGAAGAAATTGCTGAAGGTAAATTTCGTGAAGACCTTTATTATCGTCTCAATGTTCTTCCCCTGCGGGTGCCTCCCTTGAGGGAACGTAAAGGAGACGCCAGCCTGCTGGTGGAGTACTATTTGGAATTTTTTTCTAAACAACATGGCTGGAAACAAAAAACCATTCAACCTGCTGCCAGGCAACTGCTAGAAACTCATGCTTGGCCAGGCAATGTAAGAGAACTGAAGAATGTAGTAGAACGCTTGATCATCCTTTCTCCAAAAGAAGAAATTACTCCCAATGATGTCCATGACGCCCTTGGCCCGCCCACTGCAAAACATGCTGCTAAGTCTGTCTCCATTTCTCAAATACTAGTTTCCGCATGGGAAAATGTCACCTATCCCCAGGCCGAGCAAGATTTTCAACGAAGCTATCTTCTGCAAAAACTGGAACAATACCAATGGAATGTTTCTAAAACCGCAGAAGAAATTGGATTAGACCGCAGCAACCTTCATAAAAAAATGAAGAAACTCCAATTGATTCCTCCTGTTTAGTATCGCTATTCCTCCAATATAGCACTTGTGCCACTTTGCCCTTTCGTACAAAACCCTATGGGAGGTTTTTGCGCCAACCCAATCTTTAGTCAAGCCAAAAATAACGACATTCAGCAAAAGGTATAGAGCAAGGGGTTGTTTATTTGCCTTGTTTTTTAGGTTTGGTCTCTTTTTCGTCTATTTTTCTTTGCAGATTCCCAAGCATCTTTTTCATTTCGTCGCAGATCAACAGAGGCTGTAAGCGATAGTATCTTTGCAGTAGAAAAATCATGCGTTCCATAGTAGGCAATTTATTGCGTTCTAAATAACGCAAATGTGTATCCAGTTCTTCCAACAAAGGTTCCATTCTATCCAAGCTTTTTTTCAAACTTGAAGATTCTTTTCCTTGTATAGAAAATTGGGGAGCATCTTCTTTGACACCTTCTGTCCATGGGGAAATTTCTTTTTTACCACCTGTCTTGATTTTCCAGTTAGAATCTTGGGTATCAGCTAGAAATACAGACCCTTTGCCAGTGAACATCCACAAAGGATTTACCCCATAGCGATTGACCACCCCATAAATCAACTCTATATTCGGCTTGCTTGCCTGGGAACCAATGAAGTTATTGTACGTCTGAGGTTTCATATCAATCTCAGCTGCATACTGGCTTTTGTTCATTCTCAACTGCCTGCGAACAAATTCTACTCTTTCAATGATGTCACGAAATTTTTGCAAGATGTCTTCTCCGGTTAGAAAGCATGGAAATCATAGATTCAGTTCTGATTCACTATTAAGCATAGGATGTTTCTATATGATTCGTCACTGCAGCATTACCCACATATTATAAGAAATGATCAATTATTAATTTAAGTAAATAACTTAGCTTTTTTGTATAATTGATAGGTGATTGTTCATCTTAGTTGACTGAAATAACAGACTTTTCTTATATTTTTAATATATTTTTCTGCTCATAGCGGATTTTCTATTCCAACCGATACTACAACCTTTCATATTAATTTTAAAGTGTATTAAAAATAAATTGTGAAGAAGTTGTGAAAAATTTTTGAAAAAATAGTGATACTATTATAAATAAAAACTATACTTATTATTTGAAATCTATACTTATTAAAATAAATCTAAATGGGTAAAAGCTAATACAGTTGATAGCAACATGGTGATAGGGCTGGCAGATGTCATGGAATGAAGCAGGACGAACGACGGGTCTGCTGCTGCTGCTGTTAGGCGGCATGCTGCTGGTCACTGCAGGCTTGGGGGGCGTAATGGAGAACGCCGCTTGGGGAAAGTTGTTGGCGGTAGGATTGGTATGGTTGTTGTTAGGGAGTGGATTAAGGTGGTTTCTTAGGGAGGAACGGGGATGGTTTGCTGCCAATCCTTTTTTGGTGGCTGCATATTGTTGGGGGTTGGCTTCGGTTTTGGGGAGTGTGCCTTATTGGTTGGCTTTACCCGGTTTGGAATGGGGTGCGGCACTGTTTGAGTCAGTGGCAGGTTTTACAGGTACGGCGGCTAGTTTATGGTCATCTACGGGTGAGTTGCCGCAGATGTTGATTTGGTGGCGGAGTTTGTCTCAGTGGATGGGAGGATTGGGGGGTATTTTGCTGTTGCAGGGTTTGCTTCCTTTGATGGGTTTGGGCGATAGGGAGGGAGGGGGTAAGGGATTGGGATGGAAGTTGGAGGGGGTGTTGCGGATGGCGTTGCCGGTGTATGTGGGGGGCACGGCGTTTTTAGGATTGTTGTTGGTGGGAGTGGGATTACCTTGGTGGCAGGCAGGAGTGCATGCAATGGCTGCGGTATCTACGGGAGGGTTGTTTGGCGAATTGCCGCAAGGTGCGGGGAGATGGGTGGAGTGGTTATTGACGTTAGGGATGTGGGTGGGTGGGATGAATTTTGTGTTGTTAGGGATGTTGTGCTGCGGACGGCTAGGGAGTGTCAGCCAAGATGTGTGTAGAGAATGGATTTGGTATGTATCTGCGGGGTTGCTGGCAGTGATAGCCTTAACGCTGTTTTTTTTGGGTGAGGGGGTATCTGTGGGGGAAAGGGTACATGAAGGGGTTTTTCATGCGGTATCTATGTTAAGCACTACGGGTTATGTGCGTTCTGGGGTGTGGAATGTGGGTGCATTTGTGCAAACCTTGTTATTGATGTTGATGTGGGTAGGGGCCTGTACGGTCAGCGGAGGGAGTGGAGTGCGTTGGCGGCGAATAATGTTAATGGAGCGTCATGCCCGCAAGGGTTTGTTGCAGATGGTACATCCAGCAGCGGTGTTGCCCCAAGATTCTGAGTATTTGCAAGAGGAGGAATGGCGGGATTTGGGCGGGGTATTGGCATTTTTGTTGTTGCATTTGGGTTGTTGGTTTTTACTTTCTTTGTTGTTGACGTTGGATGGTCGTTCGGCATTGGCTGCGTTGTCATCTGCTTTGAGTGCGCTGAATAATGTGGGGCCTGCATTTGGTGAGATGGCAGGGAAAGAAGGAGCAAGGATGCTTTCTTCTTGGGAGGATTTTTCTGATTTTGGCAGGGCGGTGGCGATGTTTGCCATGCTGGCGGGCAAGTTGGAAATATTGACAGTGTATGCGCTGTTGGTGCGGCGGGGGGGTGCTTAATCAAGGGTTTTTGGTATGGGCTTGTCGTAGCGAGGGGGTAGGCGAGAAGACGTCACAGGCAGGGACAATGAAGTGATTGTGCCTGCGCAGGCTGTGGCAGCAATAGAGTTGCCAGTGGTGGGTATGGGCATGGGGCAGCAGCTTCATCCAGGCAGCATTTCGGAGTTGGAAGTTGGCAAACACTCCAAAGACTGCAGAACCAGAACCGCTTAACATCGCTTGCAGCGCACCTGCATTCAATAAGTGTGTACGCAGCTGCTCAAGCTCGGGATAGTGTGAAAACACCACAGAGGCTAGATCATTCTGCATGTGTGCAGCCACTTCTGCTGCCTGGTGCATTGTTGCCGACGGACGCCAGGGAAATGACGATGATAACGGGCGTTGGAGTTGGCGATATGCCCACGATGTTCCCACACCCATCCTGGGCTTGGCAATCAGCAGCCACAGACGTGGTGGTTGACATACCAAGGGGCGCAAATGTTGACCGCGCTCGGTTACCCAGCTGGGCTGGGCGCTCAAGAAGAAAGGTACATCTGCCCCCAATCCTTCGGCTATGCGTAGCAAACGCTGGCTGCTGATCCGTCCATCATTCCTCCCATACAATCGCTGCAAACCCAGCAATGCAGCAGCTGCATTGCTGCTGCCTCCCCCTAAACCAGCCTGGGAGGGAATCCGCTTCTCCAGCAGCATATCCACCGCCAATCGACGAACTGGCCACTCAGATTCAAATGCCTGCACCGCTCGCCAAACTAAATTCTCAGGTATCTCTCCTAGATCTTCCTCCGAATTCACCTTCAAGCGAATACCTGGCAAACTTCCCCGTCTCATCCACAGGCGGTCATACCAAGACACCGCTACCATCGCTCCCCGCACCTGATGCCACCCTTCCATCGTGCGACAGCCTACCTGCCAACACAAATTTACCTTTGCCGGACTATGTAGCAGCAACTGAGACCATAACTGAGACAATGCAGCAATCCTCCACCACTATCCCTAGTGCATTTTCCTGCCTGCCATCCCTAGTCCGCAATGAACTCTTTCACTAGATGACGTTCATTCTCCAACTCCTGGATGCTCAAGCTCACCTTCTCACGTGCAAATGCAGTCAATTCCAATCCCTGTACGATGTTCCATCCCCCCTGACCATCAGAGGCAATGGGAAAAGAACTCACCAAACCTTCAGGGCAGTCATAGCTACCGTCGGAATACACCGCACTGGATATCCACTCTCCCTTGGGAGTGACTTCACGCATGGAGCGCACATGATCCACCGCCGCATTGGCTGCAGAAGCTGCAGAAGAAAGCCCACGCGCCTGAATAATCTGCGCACCCCGTTGCTGCACCGTTTTTAGAAATTCTCCTTTCAACCACTGCTGGTCATCAATCATCTCTTCAGCTGGCCTGCCTTGAATACGTGCATGATGAAAATCAGCAAACTGTGTAGGGCTGTGATTGCCCCAAATGGTCATGTGACTAACCTCCTCCACAGCTACACCTGCCTTGGCTGCCAACTGCGCCAAGGCACGATTGTGATCCAAACGCATCATGGCGTGAAAACGCTGCTTGGGAATATCCCGTGCATTGCTTAGGGCAATCAAACAATTGGTATTGGCAGGGTTGCCTATCACCAACACTTGTACATCTGCTGCTGCGCGCCTTAACGCCTGGCCTTGGGCAACAAAAATGCGACCATTCTCCATCAACAAATCGGCACGTTCCATGCCAGGGCCACGCGGCTTGCTGCCCACCAACAAAGCCCAATTCACTCCGTCAAATGCTTCTTCTGCCTGTTCAGATAAATCCAGCTTGCGCAATAAGGGAAAGGCACAATCGTCCAACTCCATCGCCACACCTTCTAAGGCTTTCATGGCTGACCGCACCTCCAGCAATCGCAATTCCAGCGGCTGATCACATCCAAATACCGCACCCCCGGCCAAACGAAACAACAACGCATACGATAATTGACCCGCAGCTCCAGTAATTACTACCCGTAGTGAATTTTTCATCTGCTTTTCTTCCTTTCTATTGGGTTGCTTTTTCATGCACTTTTTTAAAAAACCCCCCACACAGAAATCAAAACCCAAAGCATCAAGGAATACAACTGTATCTCGCTATTTTATTTTCATGTCCACTGTTATTGGGGATTTATTATCCATCCTGGCAGCAAAAGGGGGTATTGTTTGAACAAGACAAAGTCTTTTGGGGAAAAGCCTTGTGTGGTTTCCCCTGCAGCCATAGACTGGTTTGTGGCATCTGTAGACGGGGTGTGGCGCAGTCTGGTAGCGTGCTTCGTTCGGGACGAAGAGGTCGGAGGTTCGAATCCTCTCACCCCGATCATCCATCATTGCATGAAAACAAGGAGGACATACGATGGAAGAAATCCGTGGTGAGGCAAAAAATATCCGTTCTCTGCTAGCGAACGAAAAGTTTCACATTGACTACTATCAACGGGAATACCGCTGGAAAACAGAACAGATTACCGAACTGCTTAGTGACCTTTGTGGCAAATTTCTGGAAAACTATCAAGAGAACCACGAACGCAAAGAAGTTGACAATTACCAAAGTTACTTCCTCGGTTCCATTATCATCAACGATACAGGCACTAAAAGATTTATTATTGATGGTCAACAGCGACTAACATCTTTGACACTGCTGCTCATTTATATCTGCCACAAGGATCCAAAGTGTAAAGAGCTAATCTCTAATTTGATTTATTCTGAAAAGTACGGTGAAAAATCCTTCAACCTTAATGTTAAAGAGCGTGAACCTTGTATGAAGGATTTGTTTGAAAACGGTTCCTTTGATTCTGAAGAACCCGGGTCCGTTACCAATATTTTGGATCGCTACCAGGATATTGAAAAGGAATTTCCACAACAAAACCTCTCAGCTGAAGTCCTGCTCCACTTCGTCGACTGGCTAGTCGAAAGAGTCTATTTAGTTGAAATCACTGCCGATTCAGATGATGAAGCTTACACCATCTTTGAGACCATGAATGATCGTGGCCTTTCACTGACATCCACAGAGATGCTCAAGGGCTACCTGCTGAGTAAAATTGACAGTAATGAGCGCGACGCAGCCAGTGAGTCTTGGAATAAGCGTGTGGCAAAACTCCGCAAAATTGGCAAAAGCGAAGATGGCAATGCCATTAAAGCTTGGCTGCGCAGTCAGTACGCTAAGACCCAGCGCGAGCGCAAGAAGGACGCACAACCCGGCGACTTTGAGTTGATAGGCAATCAGTTTCATCGCTGGGTGCGTGGTAATGAAGGAGTGCTGAAGCTGTCCAAAAGTTCAGACTTCTATTGCTTCATTACAGAAGGTTTCCAATTCTATAGTAAATGGTATGAGTACATCCGCAGGGCAGCTGATGAACACACCGAAGGGCTGGAAGCCATCCACTACAACAAAGAGATTAACTTCACCCTCCAGTATCCAGCCCTGCTGGCCCCGCTTTCTCGCAACGACGATGATAAGATTATCAAGCGCAAGCTGCGCCTGGTTGCATTATACCTGGATATCTTGCTCACGCGCCGCATCTGGAACGGAAAATCTACCAGCTACAATGCAATGGAATATACCATTCAATCATTGATACTAGGAATTCGCGGAAAATCGGTGCCTGAATTGACCGATTTACTGACCGAAAACCTCGACTCTCAAAAAGAGACCTTTAGAGTTGCAAAGCCTTTCACTCTAAATGTTATCAATCGCCCTCGTATTCACCGCCTGTTGGCGCGCATGACGGATTACTTAGAAACTTGCTCTGCCAACCCCTCCCGATACAGCCAGTACATGCAACGCGGTAAAAACGGATACGAAGTGGAACACATCTGGGCTGATAAATATCAAGCGCATAAAGACGAGTTCGAGCACCAGAATGATTTTGCTGAGTACCGTAATCACTTCGGCGGTTTATTACTGCTTCCCAAGAAGATCAACGCCAGCTTAGGTGGCAAACCTTATTCTCACAAACAAAAGCAGTATATCCAGGAGAATTTGCTGGCGCGAAGCCTGCACAAAGATGCATACAAGAACAACCCTGGTTTTCTGCAATTCATTAAAAAAAGCGGTCTTGCTTTCAAAGCGCATCCTGAATTCAAGCGGGCTGACCTTGATGTCAGGCAAGAACTCTATAGGGAGCTGGCAGAGCAGATCTGGGACCCTGAGCAACTAAAGCATAAAGCGGAGGCATGAGCGTTGAATCTGGTGCAGATGTTACTGAACGGCGTGGGGAGGCGGTTTTAACAGAAGCAGCTTTGCTGGGGTTGGTGGGTGATGTAGCGCGCGAGCTGCATCCTGAGGATGCTGTTGCTGGGGTGGAATGGGATAGTTTGCTGGATGAGGAGTTGGGCTTGGACAGCCTGAGTCGGGTGGAGTTGTGGCAGCGATTGGAAGCGGTTTTTGGCTATGCGCCTAGGCAGCAGTTATTGTCTGAGGCGCGTACGCCCTTGGATTTGTGGGAGGGGATGCGTGCTGCGATGCAAGAGCGTGCGCAGGGGCAGGTATCGCCTGGAAAAGGAGTGGCTGGTGCACCTGTTTCTCCAGCTGTGGGGCTGCCTGTTTCGGTAACTGGGTCTTTTGCGGGCAGGCAGGCGCCTGAGCGTGCAGCTACTTTGATAGAGGCATTGTGGTGGCATGTGGAGCAGCATGGGGAGCGTCTGCATGTACAATTGCTGGATGGGGAGAGTGGGGAGAGTCTCAGCTACCAGCAATTGTGGTGTGATGCAGCCGAAGTGGCTTGGAGTTTGCGGGATTTAGGTTTACCCAAGGCGGAAGCCGTAGCCATGATGCTGCCCACGGGCTTGGATTATTTGCGTTGTTTTTTTGGTATTTTGCTGGCGGGTGGAGTGCCAGCACCATTGTATCCGCCGCTGCGTGTTTCTCAAGTGGCTGAGCATATGCGGCGTCACAGGCATATTTTGCGCAATGCCGAAGCGGGCATGTTGATTGTTCCTCAAGCCGGGCAGGCTTTAGGACGCATGCTGCAGAGCCTGGCACCGTCATTAAGGCGGGTGCTGACCCCCCAGGGTTTGCAGCGGGGCGGAGGGAGTGAGCTTGCGGATTGGATGCAGCCGTCTGCAGGTCAACTGGCGCATTTGCAGTATACCTCTGGCAGTACAGGAGATCCCAAGGGTGTGATGCTTACCCATGCCAACTTGCTGACCAACATTCGGGCCATGGGAAAAGCCCTGGGAGTGGGTGTTGATGATCGTTTTGTTAGTTGGCTTCCATTATATCATGACATGGGCTTGATAGGAGCTTGGTTGGGCAGCTTGTATTATGGTATTCCTTTGGGGCTCATGTCTCCCTTGAGTTTTTTGTCGAGGCCGCTGCGCTGGCTAGAGGAATTGCATGCTTTTGGGGGAAGCATTTCTGGTGGTCCCAATTTTGCCTATGAGTTGTGCCTGCGTCATGGGGGTGGTGCACACCTAGGGAATTTGAATTTGGAACGTTGGCGGTGCGCTTTTAATGGCGCAGAACCTGTATTGGCAGATACCCTGCGGCGTTTTTGGCAACGTTTTGCGGGATGTGGTTTATCGGCAGGGGCGTTGATGCCGGTGTATGGGTTGGCGGAGTGTGCGGTGGGTTTGACTTTTCCGGTTATGAAGCGCGGGGTTCGCTTGGAACAGATTGATGGCGAGATACTGGAGACTAGGGGAGAGGCACGCTTGGTAAAGGCTGGGGGGTTGGAATTGAAGAAAACTGAAGGACGGTTGCTGGAGATGGTGAGCTGCGGTGTCCCCTTATTGGGACACGAAGTGCGGGTGGTGGATGGCGGCGGGCGCGAACTGCCGCAACGGCGAGAGGGCTTGTTGCAATTTCGGGGTCCATCGGCAAGTGATGGCTATTATGGGAATCAGGAGGCTACTGAGGCTTTACGGACTAAGGATGGTTGGTGGCAAACGGGCGACAGGGGGTATATGGCAAAGGGAGAAATATATGTCACGGGTAGAGAAAAAGATATGATTGTGCGGGCAGGGCGCAATTTTCATCCGCATGTGTTAGAGGCTGCCTTGGGAAAACTAGAGGGAGTGCGCAAGGGATGTGTGGCTGTTTTCGGAGTGCTGAATGCGAACTCAGGAAGTGAACGGACGGTGGCAGCAGTGGAGACTCGCTGGCGAAAACAGCAGCAGTTAGCCAAATTGCGTGCCGATGTGCTGGCTTGTGCGGTTAGCGTATGGGAAGGGGGTTTGGACGAAGTGTTGTTGTTAAAGCCGGCCTCAGTTTTAAAAACTTCCAGTGGCAAGATTCGTCGCCATGCCACACGAGAGTTATATCTGCAAGGACGATTGGGCAAGGGCAGCTGGAGGGATTGGGTATTTTGGTGGAGAAAAGGTTGGCGGGGGACGGCTGGGGGTATGCGCTGGCTAGTGGAGTGGGGATATGGGCTTTATGGATGGATGTTGTTGGGATTTTTCTCTCCTGCTGCCTGCTTGGGGGTGCTGCTGCTGCCACGCTGGCAATGGCGTTATACTTGGATTCGTTGGATGGCGTGTGGATTGTTGGGAATGGGGCTGGTGTACCCCCGTTTGAAGGGAAGGGGGTATTTGCCCAAAAAGGGAGCATTTGTGTTGGTATGCAATCACACCAGTTACTTGGATGTGCTGGTGTTGCTGGCGACATTACCGCAGGCAGTGCGCTTTGTGGCCAAAGCAGAATTGCACAGGCATGTTTTTACGCGCTGGTTTTTGGGTCGTTTGCGGACGGTTTTTGTAGAACGGTTTGATGCTGCCAAGAGTGCGCATGACTTTACCCAACTGGCTGAGGCGGGTGATGAGGGCTGTGGGTTGGTGGTGTTTCCAGAGGGAACTTTTACTAGGCAAGCAGGTCTGCGCTCTTTTCGCTTGGGAGCTTTTTTGGCTGCCAGTCAACTGGATCTGCCGTTGATTCCGGCAACATTGGATGGGGTGCGAGATTTGCTAAGGGAAGGTCGTTGGCGACCGCAGCGTTCCCCACTGCGATTAATATTGCTAAAGGGTATTACTGCCAAGGGAAAAGGTGGTTGGCAGGCGGCAGTAGCACTCTCAGCACAAGCCCGAGCAGCCATGCTGGAAGAGTTGGCAGAACCAGATTTGGGCTAGCAGGCTGTTGGCAGCTGCTGGCGTGTTCAGAGTGGTTGAAAAGCCATGCCAGAGAGCATATCAGCAGGGGGTTTGTGTGGTACGATAGATGGAATGGTGCACTTAGGGGAGGGTGTAGATAAGGTTTATGAGAGTGGCAGTGAAATTCTAAGGCCTTTCAAGTCACTTTTAGAGATGGCATTGATAGCAAGAAATATGAGTGAACTGGAGCGGTTTTGGGTGAGGAAATAACAAAAAAGTTATTGTGGCGGGGTTATGGGCCTTTTGTTGGTTGGTCGCAACAGGCTTTGGATATTGCGGTGACCCTAGGGATTTTGTATTTAGCGGTCTATTGGCGTGATGGTCAATTTCATGAAAAATACCAGCCATTGTTGTTGCTGACAGCTTTGTTACTGTTATTGATATATCGTCTGAGGGGGGTGTATCATCGCCAACGGACAGGAGGTCTAGTCCTGCAAGCAGGATTGCTTTTGCAAGCGTGGTTGTTGGTGCTGGGTGCATTGCTGCTGGTAGGACTGGTAACCAAGACTACGGCTCTTTATTCCCGTCAAGCTTTGTTGACTTGGGCTGTGGGCAGTTTAGCAGCGCAGCTGGTATCGCATTGGCTGGTGAATACCTTGCTATATTTGATGCGCCGCAAGGGGTACAATCTCAAGCGGGCCTTGGTGATTGGCTCTTCAGCGGATGCGCAAGAATTGGCTGAGCGTATAGAAGCCAATCCCTGGCATGGCATTCGTCCATTGGGATATTTGGAGCTTCAGCCGTTAAAGAAATCGTCTGATGCTGCCACTGCTGCTGGCAAACTGCGTTGCTTGGGAACAATAGATCAACTGGAAAAAAAGATCAAACAGCATGGGGTGCAGATGGTGTATTTACATCTGCCTTTGATAGAAAGCGGACGGATTCTGCAATGGATGCCTATATTATTGCGGGCGCAGGTTAGTGTGCATTGGGTTCCTCAATTGGGTATGTTCCATTTATTAACGCAAAGCGTGCGTGACCTGGGCGGACTACCAGTATTTTGCTTATCTGACCTGCCTTTGGATGGTATTCAGTATGTGGGCAAATGGTTGATGGACAAATTATTGGCATTGTTGGTACTGGTGCTGGCATCACCGTTGATGTTGCTGCTGGCATGTGCGGTGCCCCTAACTTCTGCGGGGCCTGTGTTTTTTGTACAACGCCGCGTGGGGCTGAATGGTCGGTTTTTTTGGCTGTATAAATTCCGTACCATGCGGCTGCATAAAGAAACTAAGGGACAACTTGTCCAAGCCCGCCGCAAAGATCCGCGTTTGACACCAATTGGAAGTTTTTTGCGCATCTCCAGCCTGGATGAACTTCCCCAGCTATTCAATGTGCTCAAAGGAGATATGTCTTTGGTAGGTCCCAGGCCACATGCCGAAATTCATGATGACCACTACCAACGCCAAATTGAAACCTACATGCTTAGATATCGCATCAAGCCGGGCATCACTGGTTGGGCGCAGGTCAATGGTTATCGTGGGGAGACTGATCGTCCAGAAAAAATGGCAGTACGAGTGAAATATGACCTCTATTACATCAAGAACTGGTCGCTTTGGTTTGACCTGATGATTTTGCTTAGGACAGTGTGGATAGTATTTTCTGGTAAGAACGCCTATTAAACGCCTAATTAAATGTAGGTGCAGTATGGCATGCAGCGGGACAGCAGTTGTGATGTGGCTGGGATAGATGGGAAGAGAGCATTTAAGAAAAGTGAATGGCTGATGGGTAATCGGATAGATCAGTGTGTTTTGCCCTCGTTGGCATCAGGGGGGGGACTGCTGGCGAGTTCGGTGCTTATCAAACATGCTTGGCGTGAACGGTTTGGTCGTTGGCAGCGAGAGACGGTGTGGCAGGCTCCTGCGATATGGTCTTGGAAGGAATGGGTGCAGGAATTGTGGCAGGCGCGTTGTCATGACGGGGGGGATGTGCTGGGAGAAAATGGGGAAAAACATCAGGTACATTGGCTTTTGAATGATGCGCAGAGTGTGTGGTTGTGGCAAGGCATTGTGGCACAGGAGATAAAGGATAGCTGGATAAGGGATGATTTGGCGTTGCGTGCAATGCAGACATGGCGGTTATGTCAGCAATGGGAATCAGGTTGCGGGAAAAGCTGGAAAGCGGACAGGCAGCGGGCAAATAGTTGGGAACAGCGTCAGTTTTGGCGTTGGCGGGAGAGATATGAGTCATTGTTACAGGAGCGAGGGTGGCTGGATGCTGCCTGCTTAGAAAATTGTTTACAGGGGTGGTTAACAAGGGATGGCGTGTGGCCGGGGCAATTGGCAGAGAAGGGTGGTTTGTCTGAGATTTGGTTGGCGGGTTTTGCAAATAAGCTGTCATCTACGGGAATTGGTTTGTTGAGGGCGTTGCGCTCCAAGGGGATAAGATTGCGTGCCTTGCCGCATCAAGGGGTTGGGGAATTATTGCGATTGGATGCGGGTCTTTTTGAGAGTGAAGAGGAGGAATTGCTGGCAGCAGCCAGATGGGCTCGGGCATTGGCTTTGGAGCAGCCAGAATTGCGCATTGGATTGGCGATGCTCAAGCCGCAGGAGGCATGGGTGCGGCGATTGTTGGAGCAAGTGTTGCAGCCGGGAAAATTGCCGGGTGATACATCAAGGTCAGCGTTTCATATTTCGGATGCCTCTTCGCTGGGGAAGACGCCATTGGTATCAGGGGCTCTTGGGCTGTTGCGGTTGCAGCGTCAATGGGTGTGTGATCCAGAAGCGATTTCTTGTTTGTTGACCGATCGTCAAGTGGCTGGCTGGCAAGAAGAGCGCTGGGTTCGCATGCGTTATTGGCAATGTTGGGGTGAACGGAGCAATCTGGAGGACATATCGCTGGAGAAGTTGCCAGAATTGTTACAGGATGCGCAGCAATTGTCGCAGCAAGTGGACGATTGGCTGAAATGGATGAAGGGACTATCTCAACGTGCCAGTTTTGCTGAATGGGCAGGACGCTTTCATAAATCGCTGGGTTTGTTGGGCTGGATGAAACAACAGCCACAAGCGGGGTTAGACAGTGTTGCTCATCAGGCGCTGGGTGTTTGGAGCGAATGCTTAGAAACTCTAGCAACGCTGGGTTTGGTGCATCCGCAAGCTGTTTCTTGGAAAGAGGCCTGGCAGGCACTTGAGGGTGTGGTGTTGCGGCGGAATTTTCGCCCACAAAGCCCTAAGGGACCAATCAGCGTGGTACGCCTGCAGGAAGCAGCAGGCTTGGAGTTTGATTATCTGTGGGTGCTGGGACTGCATAGCGAAAATTGGCCGCTTCCTGAAGAAGCCAATATATTCTTGCCGCTTTCTTGGCAGCGAGAACGGGGAATGCCAGGCAGCAGCATTCAAACTTGCCTGGCATCCGCTCGACGCATCACCGCCCGTTTGTCGCGTTCTGCTGACCAAGTCATCTTCAGTTCAGCGGCTCATGTGCACGGTGTGCTTACCACCCCCAGTCCGTTGTTGCAGCACTTGCTGCCATTGACTGCCAAGCAGCTTCCAGCGCCTCAGGCTGCAGAAAGCCGCACCATTGAGTGCCTTTGGCAGTCTGCGCCTCCGTTGGAACGTAGCGAAGATGCCCAGGCTCCACCCTTAGCAAAGACGCATCTTCAAGGAGGGGTACAGCTATTGCGAGATCAATCCGCCTGTCCCTTTCAAGGATTTGCCTACCACCGTTTGGGACTCCGATCCCCTTCCAAACTTGCAAAAGGATGGGATGCTGCTGCCCAAGGTCAGCTGCTGCACCAATCCCTGAAACTCTTTTGGGAAAAGGCCGGCGACTCTGATGTGCTGAAAAAAACACCTGATGAAGTAAAATCCGACATTCAACAAGCCGTCGCCAAGGCAATGGAAACCAATGCTATTGGCTATTCTCCCTGGCTGCAACGCCAAGAACAACAGCGATTAGAACAGATGATGTGGGTTTGGCTGCAAAAAGAAAAAGACAGCCGCCAAGATGAAGCCTTTCGTATTCATCAGTTGGAATATAGTCTGCCCATCGATATTGGACCGCTGCAATTGACCGGTCGCATAGACCGTATAGACCAATTGGAAGGGGGTGCATTGTTCCTGCTGGATTACAAAACAGGCACCTCAGCCTCTTCACAGCATTGGTTGGGTGAACGCCCCCAAGAACCGCAATTGCCGTTGTATGCCCTGCAACTGGCAAAAGAGAAAAAACCACTGGCTGGTTTCGGATTTGCACATATCCATGAAGACTCTTCCAGCATCAAAGCCAATTTTCATGTAACAGAATCAAGCCAAGGACAGGTCCTCAAAATTTCTGCTGCTGCGAGAAAACCTCCTCCACTTGATGAGTTACTGGTAAATACCGGCAGCACACTTGACCAACTTGCCAAGGAATTCGCCAACGGCAAAGCCCAGGTTGCTCCACGTCCACAGGCTTGCCAGCAATGCCACTTGCAGATGCTCTGTCGTGTTCACCAACATTCCAGCAGCCAAGAACAGCAAGATATCCTGTAACCTGTTGCATCGCTATGACTGATTCTCCCTCCTCTTTTATGGATGCTGACCAAAAAGCGCGTGAACAAGCGCTTGATGCCCAGGCTTCGGTGATTGTGCAAGCCCCAGCGGGTTCAGGAAAAACCAGTCTATTGGTACAACGTATGTTGCTGCTGTTGGCACAGGTGGAAAATCCCCACAGCGTATTGGCGGTAACCTTCACCCGCAAAGCTGCAAGTGAAATGCGCTGCCGTTTGTTGAAAGAATTAGCAGCCGCTGCCAGCAACAGCGAAACCCCTTCTTCTCAGCATGAACAACTCACCCGCCAGCTGGCCGCCAAAGCCTTAAAAAATGATGAAAAACATGGTTGGCAGCTGCTGAAAGCTCCCTGGCAACTACGGGTGCAAACCTTGGATGCTTACTGGCGGGATATTGTCCGTCAAGCTCCTCTCACCGCAGGGGTCTCTGGTGAGGAAAATTTGCTCAGCCAACCTGGGCAAGCCTACCAACACGCAGCTCAAAGTTTGCTGGCACAGGCAGATGAATCTTCTCATCTGGCGAATGCTTTAAAGAGCCTGGTAAGCCGTTGCCGCAACCGTCATAGCGAATGCGAAGGGCTGCTAGCTGCTCTGTTGGAAAAGCGCGAGCAATGGTTGCCGCTTTTTGTGAAACCTGGAGATGGCAGGAAAGATACAGAACAGTTTTTCCCCCAGTTAGAACAGACCTTGAAAGAGGTGGTATCTGCCCACTTAAAAGAGCTGCACCAGCAGCTACATTCCTCCTTGGAGGTTATGGGCATGACCAATGATTTCATCCCACTGTTGAATCACGCAGGACAACACGCCGCTGAAGAAAAGCAATGGGGTGCGTTGGCACAGCTTACACAAATACCAGAACCTGTTTCAGCAGAGCTTGCCAGCTGGCGCGCTATCGGAGAATTGCTCACCATCAGGCAACAAAAAAGTGAAAAGGCCAAATTCCGTCAACGGGTGGACAAGACACTAGGATTTTTTCCGCAAGACGAATACACCAAAGCAAAGATGGAAGCATTACTGCTTAGTTTAGCAGAACATGATTCACAAGGGGGGAATACCACATCACTGGCGAAGTTATTGGTAGAGGTAAAGAGCTTGTGCAACGACCATTTTCAGAAGTGGGAGCGAGAAGCCTTGGGCAATTTGTGGCAAGTGATGGAGGCAGCCCCTGAAGCTTTGCAGGCAGCGTTTGAAGCCTTGGGAGGAATAGATTACACAGAAATGTTACTGGCGGCGCGTCGTTGTTTGCAGCAGGGAAAACATGTCGAGCAGCTGCGGTTACAGCATTTGCTGGTAGATGAGTTTCAGGACACTTCTGTAGCCCAGTTTCAGTCTTTGTGTTCGTTGGTGGGTGGGTGGCAGTTGAGAGATGGTAAGACGGTTTTCTTGGTGGGAGATCCCACGCAGTCCATCTATCGCTTTCGCAAGGCAGAAGCTGGGTTGTTTATGCAGGCAATGAAGTATGGATTGGGGGCTGTGCAGCTGAAGCCGTTGGCATTGAGATGCAATTTTCGTAGCGTTCCTGACTTGGTGACCTGGAGCAACGGGGTGTTTAGCAAAATATTTCCTCAGTGTTCCAATTTGCTTGAGGGGGCAGCTGCACACTTGCCTTCTCAGGCGGTGCGTACCAAAGTTGTGGAGGCAGCAGCAGCATGGCAGCTGGCCAGCAACAGCAAGCAAGAAGCCGATGCTATTGCCTGCTGGCTGAAGCAAAATTTGCAGCAGCAACCGCAGGCACGGGCAGCGGTATTGTATCGGGCAGGCACCCATGTGCGGGATTTGTTATCAGCCCTAAAACAACACCAGCTGCGCTTTCATCATATGCGTCGCATTCCCTTAGCCAGCCGCCAAGAAGTGTTGGACTTGCTGGCTTTATTGCGTGCTTTGCTGTTGAGAGACGACAATCTGGCTTGGATGAGCGTACTGCGAGCTCCTTGGTGTGGCTTTTCGCTAAAGTCTCTTACCCTGTTGGCAGAAACCTTGTCAGCGGATGGTCTGCCTGCCAAAACCATTTGGGCGGGACTGCATACGGAGCATTTGCAAAAACAGCTAAGTGAATATGAACGAACGGCTTTTGTGCGTTTGCGTTCGGCTTTTGAGTGGGGCTGGCAGTGGCAAGGGCAACTGCCATTGTGTGACTGGTTGCAGCAAACCTGGCTGCGCCTGCAAGCTCCTGCCTGCTTGCCTGAAAAGGGAGGCCTGGAGCATGTACATGCCTTCTTTGAATTGCTGGAACACATCTCGTTGGACTCTTGGTTTTTTCCCCGCCTGCAAGAAGCTTTGGACGATGCTCCAGGGGCACAAGCCACTGTTATTGCCAAAGGAGAAATAGCCGTGATGAGTATTCACCAAGCCAAAGGATTGGAATTTGAGTTGGTGGTGTTGCCTGCTTTGCAGCGTCAAGGACGTTTAGATCGAAGCTCGCTAATGTCTTGGGAAGAATATCCCTTGGCAAGTGGCAACTCCCGGCTATTGTTCGCTCCTCGGCCGACCGCAGGCGAACCAGCTGAACACTGTCTCTACCAATTCATCCACAAAATTTCCCAACGCAAAAATCACCTGGAGCTTGCCCGTTTGTTGTATGTCGGCTGCTCACGTGCCCGAGAACGCTTGCTGCTCAGTGCGGTATATTCTCCATCTGCTCGGGAAGACGAACCATCCAAAACAGGCTCCCTACTACGGTTGTTATGGGATGCCAAAGCCGTCCCCCAATCTCTGGTTTCTCCTCTCTCAACGAGAGAATCGGCTTACAACACAGCTGACCTCGCTCAAAATGACCAAGGCTGGCAATGGCGACTGCCCAAAGCCTGGCAGCCTCCCTCCACCCCTCCCGATGTTCATCCCCAAGGTCCTGCGCTTAGCGAACAACAACTCAGCGGTGCAACAGTTCCTGGAGCCGAGGATGAAACCACTACAGACTCCACACAGATATTCCGCCAGCCCCATTTCATGGCACTTCGCTGTGCAGGAATAGAAACCCACCGCTGGCTGGAAACCTTTGCTCGCTATCAGCCCGAGCAATGGCACCACGTGCTGCAACAAGCCCAACGACGTGTCCGTGCCAATCTCTGCCAGTTGGGAACACCCCTTGATGCCCTAGATAAAACTGCCAGTCACGTCATGCTGGCACTCTCTAATACCCTAGAAGATGATAAAGGCCGCTGGCTGCTGCAGCAGCACAGCCTCAATGCCAGCGAATTGCGCCTGGACAGTTTCTTAGCGGAACAAGCTGATTCCCTGCTGCTGCGTCAATCTATTCTAGATCGCACTTTTCTCGATGAGGCAGGTGTGCGCTGGATTGTGGACTTTAAAACCGCCGCTCCTTTTGGTGATTCGGCAAATTTCATCCTGCGACAACGCCAAACTTATCAATCCCAACTGGAGCGTTATGCCCAGTTATTCTATAGAATAGAACCAAAACGTCCTTTGAAGCTGGGTTTATACTTTCCTCTACTGAAGCACTTGGAGAGTTGGGATGCTCCACCTGGCTTGAAGAAATCAGGCTATTCTCAGTAGAGAAAATTATGTTATAAATAACAAATCAACGCTTGTTACTATTGATTGTTGCTTTTCCTTGGAGAATTTTCCTTATGCTCGCTGAAAAGATCGCCACCGTTCAAGATTACAAAGTTGCTGATATTTCCCAAGCCGAGTGGGGGCGAAAAGAAATAGAAATCGCAGAAAGTGAAATGCCAGGACTGATGGCACTGCGTCAGCAATACCATAACCAACAGCCCTTAAAAGGTGCCCGCGTGGCAGGTTGCATCCACATGACCATTCAAACTGCTGTGCTGGTGGAAACCCTAACAGAACTGGGTGCAACAGTGCGCTGGAGTTCTTGCAATGTGTTTTCTACCCAAGATCAAGCCGCCGCAGCACTGGCTGCTATTGATATTCCAGTGTTTGCTTGGAAGGGAGAAACTGAAGAAGAATACAATTGGTGTCTTGAACAAACCCTCTACTGGGCAGATGGCGGTCAGCCCAACATGCTGCTGGACGATGGCGGTGACCTTACCGCTATGGTACACAACAATTACCCCCAAATGATTGCTGGCATTCGCGGACTCTCAGAAGAAACCACTACTGGTGCATTGAGACTAAGGCAAATGGAAGAACGTGGTGAATTGAAAATGCCTGCTATGGATGTCAATGCCTCGGTTACCAAAAGCAAATTTGATAATCTTTATGGCATTCGGGAATCGCTGCTGGATGGCATCAAACGCGCCACCGATGTGATGATTTCGGGAAAAGTGGCTGTAGTGGCAGGCTATGGTGAAGTAGGCAAAGGTTGTGTGTCTGCTTTAAGGGGTATGGGGGCTCGCGTATTGGTTGTGGAAATAGACCCCATTTGTGCCTTGCAAGCCTCTATGGAGGGCTGTCAAGTCACCACCATGGATGAAGCGGTTGCCCAAGGCGATATTTTTATTACTGCTACCGGCTGTGTCTCTGCTATCTGCAAACAACACATGGACCGTATGAAAGACCAATCCATCGTCTGCAACATTGGACATTTTGATTCAGAGGTGGAAATAGACGCCCTCAATAGTGATAAAACCATCCGCAAACACAACATCAAGCCCCAAGTGGACCAATACATTTACCCTGATGGCAAAAGATTGACCGTATTAGCTGAGGGCCGTCTGGTTAATCTGGGCTGTGCCACCGGCCACCCCAGCTTTGTGATGTCCACCAGCTTTACCAACCAAGTCATGGCACAAATAGAACTCTGGCAGCATCATGACCGCTATCAAAATCGTGTCTATACCTTGTCGCGCCACTTGGACGAACAAGTCGCCCGTCTGCACTTGGAAAAGCTGGGTGTGAAACTGCAAAAACTCTCTAGGGCTCAAGCCGAATATCTAGGGGTGCCAGTGGAAGGTCCTTACAAACCTTCCGATTATCGCTATTAGCGCAGCGTTTGTGTGGGCTTGTTTTTCAAAGGGATTGAAGACGCCATTCGGCTTAGAAAAATATCCAGCCTACCAGAGCAAATATTGGCATCAGTGCGAGCGTAGACCACAGCATGTAGCCGAAGAAACTGGGCATGTCTACGCCTGAACTTTGGGCGATGGAACGCACCATGAAGTTGGGACCGTTGCCGATATAAGTCAATGCCCCAAAAAACACAGCTCCTATAGAAATACCTTTGAGGATGTTTTCTGGACCTGGGGCTTGAGTCATTTGAATAGCTTCATTCAGTCCCAAAGCTCCCATGGCGGTAGCCAGGAAAGCGAGGTAGGTAGGGGCATTGTCTAGAAAAGCGGAGAGGATGCCAGTCACCCACATATAGCTTGCTGGTGATTCAAGCCCCAGTTCACCTCCGCGGGCGTTCAGCAGCATTAAGGCAGGTGTCATGCAAGTAAAAATGCCGATAAACAGGAGGGCTACCTCGCGGATAGGTTCATAGTTAAACTGATTGCGTTCACGAATCAGCTTAGGAGTGAGCGCTAAAGACGCCACCCCTAGGACGACCAATGTCACATCACGCAATATGGCAGTTAGATGCCATTCTCCAAAGCCAAAAAAATCCAGGGCATACGGTAGATGGACTGCCCCACTGAGAATCACTGCTACCACTACTCCCAGCAACAAAAACACATTATAAAAACCTTCAATGCCCACAGCCACCCCACCTATCGGTCGGTATACCAGCCCACCCCCAGCTTGCTCCACTTCCATCTCCACAGCTGCCCCCGTACGTGCGGCATGGGCTTCCAAGGCAAAACGGCTTTCTTTGCTCGCCAGCCAACTATCCAGCAAAAAGAAGCCTGCCAGCAGCACGCTTAATGTAAACAGCCATTGAGGAAATAGCTTTAGGGTCCACTCAAAGGGGATTCCCTGCAAAAAGCCCAAAAATAAGGGCGGATCACCAATCGGGGTCAACAAACCTCCAATATTGCACACCAAAAAAATGAAAAACATCACCACATGCACCTTGTAACGGCGCATCTCATTGGCTCGCAGTAAAGGACGCACCAACAGCATGGCAGCACCAGTGGTACCAATCAGGCTGGCTAGTACAGAACCAATCAGCATGGTAATGGTGTTCACCAATGGAGTAGCAGGGGCATCCCGAGTAATGTGCACTCCACCAGAAATCACAAATAGCGACCCCAGCAGCACAATAAAGGCAATATATTCCTCGTAAATAGTAAACAATCGCGGACCATAACTGGCTAAAAAAGCCTGGGGTGTTACAGAAGCAATCATGGCGATAAAACCAGCTGCCATCCACAGCAAGCTGATCTTGCCGTAGTGATGTTCCCAAAGATGCATGGATACCAAGGGGATCACTGCAATGGAAAACAAAATGCCTAGGAAAGGAATCAAAGTCCAAATAGGCGGAACAAAACCGTTGCTGGCGTGTGCGGGATCTGCGGCCCAGCTGACTTCTGCTGAGATGAAACCCAGCAAAGCTATCAGCATTCCTCCCAGCAAGCGAGGCCATGGCTTCTCTTTTAGCAAGGGCAGCAACCACAGCCTGTAATGGTATAATTTGTTCAGCGATGTTTTCAACATGGCGTTACCCTTATGGTCTTTGTGGCTTCATGGCACCGAAAACTAGATAAATAATGCTCCCATGGAATCGGCTACTTAGTATTATGTTGCAGGCTATCATTAATTACAGCAACATATGCAGCAACAGCTATGCTAACATACATCACAGATATCGTCAGGATTGTTTTTAATACTTAATGTTCTCAATGACAAGCAACTGGTTTTCATTACAAAAATAAGCAAGGCTGAAAGATGGAAAAATGCAAAAGAGAAAATGCCAGGGGAAGGAAACAAGAAAAATGGCTGTTGGCATCAGCAGCTGGTGAATCAAGAGACGAATAATAAAGAAGGCTTCAAGCTGGTACCATGCTCAACCAATTGATAGGCGGTGCGTTTTCTTCTAAGAGTGACAAGCTTCTCAAGCAATTTAGTCCATTGGTATCCCAAATCAACGGTTTGGAGGAAGAGACTCGCTCTTTAGATGATGCAGCTTTGGCTCGTCGCTTGGGTGATCTGCGCAGCCAAGCAGATAAAGGCGCTAGCCTTGACAGCTTGCTGCCTTCAGTCTTTGCGCTGGTGCGTGAAGCTAGCCGTCGGGTCAACGGCGAACGGCATTTTGATGTCCAATTGCTGGGGGGTATTGCCATGCATCAGGGCATGATTGCAGAAATGAAAACAGGTGAGGGAAAAACCCTCGCCAGTACTGCGCCTGCCTGCCTGAACGCTTTAAGCGGTAAAGGGGTGCATGTGGTAACCCCCAATGACTACCTTGCCCGTCGAGATAGCCAATGGATGGGTGCACTGTATCAAGCCTTAGGACTAGAAATTGGCTTGATTCAGCATGGCATGGGCGACCAATCGCGCCAGCAAGCATATCGCCAGGATATCAGCTATGGCACCAACAACGAATTCGGTTTTGACTACCTTCGTGACAACATGAAGTTTCATGCTTCTGACTACATCCAAAGGGAATTGCACTACGCCATTGTGGATGAGGTAGACAGCATTCTCATTGACGAAGCCCGTACGCCGTTGATTATCTCTGGTCCCAGTGAGGAATCCACCGACAAATATCACCAGGTGCATGGAGTGATGAAAGGCTTAAGTCGGGAAATTCGTAAAGAAGAAGTAGCCAAGCTGCCGTCCTCAGAACGCCACGGCATCCCTGATAACTGGCAGCAGCATGAAGAAGACCGCGCCGTGGTGCGCATTGGTGATTACGCTATGGATGAAAAAGCGCGTTCTGTCAGCCTTACTGAACAAGGGGCTCGCAAAATAGAAGAACGCTTGCATAAAGCCAAGCTCTTGAAAACGGGAGAACTGTTTGATTTTGACAACATGGAGTGGCTGCACCATGTGAATCAAGCACTAAAGGCAGTGTATCTGTTTAAGCGCGATGTGGACTATGTGGTGCGCGAAAACCAAGTGGTGATTGTAGACGAGTTTACTGGTCGGCTGATGCCTGGCCGCCGCTTCAGCGATGGACTGCATCAAGCCTTAGAAGCCAAAGAAAGGGTGAAAATAGAACGGGAAAGCCAAACCTATGCTTCGGTAACCTTTCAGAATTACTTCCGCATGTATCAAAAAATCAGCGGTATGACCGGCACCGCCAAAACCGAAGAGGAAGAATTCATCAAGATATACAACATGCGGGTGTTGGTGGTGCCTACCAACAGAGAGATGGTACGCCAAGATTTTCCAGACCTAGTGTACAAAACCTATGCAGCCAAACTAAAAGCTTTGTTGACGGATATTGAGTCCATTTACAAGACAGGACAGCCTGTTTTGGTGGGAACCATCTCCATTGAATCATCCGAAGAACTCAGCCGCTTACTCAAACAGCGCAAAGTGCCACACACAGTACTCAACGCCAAATACCATGAGCAAGAAGCTGAAATTATCGCCCATGCAGGTGAAAGAGAAAGGGTGACCATCGCCACCAACATGGCAGGACGCGGCACAGACATCAAATTAGGAGAAAATGTAGCAAAGCTGGGGGGGCTGTTTATCATGGGGACTGAGCGCCATGAAAGCAGACGCATTGACAACCAACTGCGCGGACGCTCTGGTCGCCAAGGCGACTCAGGTTGCTCACGTTTCTATCTATCACTGGAAGATAACTTGATGCGCATCTTTGGCGGGGAGCGCATTGCTGGCATCATGAACCGGTTGCGTATGCCTGATGATGAGGCTATTACCCACAATTTGGTTTCCCGTGCTATTGAAAATTCCCAAAAGAAGGTGGAAGCCCACAACTTTGAGCTGCGCAAACATGTACTGGAATATGACGATGTCATGAATCGCCAACGGGAAATTATCTATACCCGCCGTCGTCAAATTCTGGGGGCGGATATTGAGAACGCCTTTTTGGATATAGCCGATGAACTGTTGGAGCATTTGGTATTGGAACATACCGAAGACCTTTCCCAGTCTGAATGGAATTTAGAAGAACTGTTTGCAGCGTTTAAGAATTTTTTTGGCGTCCACCCCCACTGCGATGAAGCTGCTGCCAGTGATGACCAAGGCTTGCGCAAATGCTTGGTAGAAAAAATGGAAGCCTGCTATGCAGCAAAACGCCAGCAGGTGGCAGCACTTATCCAACAAACGCAAGGGGCAGCCGTACCAGATTCGGTGCTAAAAGAAGTCTTTTCCGATTTTCTCCGTCATGTGATGCTCAGCGTGCATGATCATTTGTGGAAGGATCACCTGTTGTCTATGGATCATCTCCGTGAGGGCATTGGCTTGATGGGCTATGCCCAAAAACAGCCACTGGATGAATACAAACGCGAAGGTTTTAAAATGTTTGAAACCTTAATGTTGCGCATCAGTGAGGAAACCGTGGCAGCATGCTTCCGTACCCAGCTAGGTCTTAAACTGCCAGAAGTCCAGCAAGTCACCGTTCCCCCTCCTAAAGGGCTGGTCTATAACAGTCCTGCAGTAGCACAGCAAGGGTTTGCTGCTGTTGACAACCCCGCACCCCAGGTACCTCATGCACTTCAGTCCCCTCAGGGGGCAGCAGCTACTGCATTGGTTGCTGGGGCGCCAGTAGCAGCAAGTCAAGCCAGCCAAGGACGCAAGCTGCCCAACTGGGGCGGTAAACGCGCCAGCAAAAAACGCAGATAATCCCCTAGCTTATTTTATTGTAGTCGTGGTGTTTGTCCTGCATTCTAAAGGTCTTGTGAGAAAAAAGCCAGCCACAGTTGTCCAAGGTATAATTCCTTGAAAAATTGCTTGCTTGCTGCAGCCCATTTGGTCAACATGAATGTTTGTATGCCAGGGGTTTCTTGCCAACGGGTGCTTTATTGAAGCCTGCTTACTGAGGTAGCCCTCCCCTGGTGATTTTTATTGGCTTGCTGTTGAGTGATTGTTTTTATCTTTTCCCCTTTCTGATATACCTTGCAGCCGATGGCGGTTATTTCTATCAAGCATTTTATTGAGGCCGGTGTCCATTTTGGTCACCGCACCCGCCGCTGGAGTCCCCAGATGCGCCCCTATATTTTTGGCATGAAAAACGGGGTGCACATCATTGACTTACAAAAGAGTCTGCGTTGTCTTAAAGTTGCCCATGCTTTTGTGCGTGAACAATGTTCCCAAGGTGCCCAGGTGCTGTTTGTAGCCACCAAGCATCAAGCACGTGGTGTCTTAGAGGAAGAAGCCAAACGCTGCGGTGCTTTTTATATCAATGAACGCTGGCTGGGCGGTCTGATGACCAATTTCACCACAGTCAAGCAGTCCATTGTGCGTTTGAAAAAGCTGGAACAAATGCGTGAGGAGGATGGCAGTTGGCCTGGTGTGTTGAAAAAAGAAGCCTCCATGCTGGAAAAACAACGCAGCAAACTGGAATCTGCCCTGGGTGGCATCAAAAATATGCGTAAACTGCCCCAGCTGCTTTTTGTGATTGACTGTAAAAAAGAGCATCTTGCCCTGCAAGAAGCCCGCAGATTGAACATTCCTGTGGTAGCTGTGGTGGATACCAATTGTGATCCGCAGACAGTGGATTATCCTGTTCCTGGCAACGATGACGCCATTCGCGCCATTCGCCTGTTCAGCTTTGTGATATCCAATGCTGTTTTGGAAGGAAGGGATTTGTTTGATGCCAAGCAGCGTGAAATTCCTCCGCCAAGAACTGCAACAGGTTCTTCTGCTAAAGCCAGCAAACAAGGCACAGCTTCATCCCAGCCAGACCAAGCTGCAGCAGAGAAAACATCTAATGAAGCCCTCAGCGAAGTAAAGACTCAGGTTGCTAAGGCTGCCCAAGCTGCAGCAGTCTTGGATAATGTCCCTGCTAAAGACTCTGCCAGTGCATCTGCCAAAGACTCTGCTAGTGTCCCTGCCAAAGACTCTGCTAGTGTCCCTGCCAAAGACTCTGCTAGTGTCCCTGCCAAAGACTCTGCTAGTGTCCCTGCCAAAGAAGACAAAGCTGCTGATACCCAAAGCTGATATTCAAGCGAACAGATATACTGGTAGATAGATGCGAGTTGTTTCCTCTTAGTTGAGTTTATTTTCTTGTTTTGAGAAAAAAGCCCAATCATGGCGTATGGATATTGATGCAAAAATGGTGATGGAGCTTCGTCGGGCTACGGGTGCGGGCATGATGGACTGCAAACATGCTTTGGCAGAATCTGGGGGGGATTTATCAAACGCCAAAGATTTCTTGCACAAGAAGGGTTTGGTCACAGCCCAGAAGAAAGCGGGACGGGCGACAGAAGAAGGTGGGGTGGCAGCGGTGCTTTCGGCAAGTGCGGATGTAGGGAGCTTGGTGCAACTGGCATGTGAAACCGATTTTGTGGCACGCAACAAGGAGTTTATAGAGTTATTGGAGCGTTTGGCTCAGCAAGCCTTGCAAAGCACAGACAATTTTTCTTCTCAGCCAGCGCCGGATGGACAAGGCGATGTAAAAGCTTATTTGATTCGTGCCGTGAGCAAATTAGGAGAGAACCTGAATCTGGTGGCTGTTCGTCGTTTGCAAGCTCCTAATAACGGAGTGGTAGAGATCTATGTACATACCAACCGCCGCATAGGGGTATTGGTGTCTTTAGGTGCAGCAAAGGTGGTGCCTGTTGAAGGGCTGCGTAGTCTGGGACGGGATTTGGCCATGCACATTGCTGCCAGTGAAGTGAGCGCCATTCATCCATCTGAAGTGGAGCAGTCCCTGTTGCAAAAAGAACGTGAAATTTTTACAGCTCAAGCTGAACAAAGCGGCAAACCAGCAGAAATCGTGGAAAAAATGGTGGAAGGTCGCTTGAAGAAATTCGTACAAGAAGTGTCTTTATTGGCACAATCTTTTGTGAGAGATCCCCAAACATCTGTGGAACAATGGCTGCACCACGCCAGCCAACAACTAGGCGCAGCAGTGGAAGTGGAAGCATTTATCAAGCTGCAAGTGTAGTGCATCGCTCATGGTGGCAAGAACTGATAAGATGCGATTGTTTTCTTGGCGTTCTTGATGGCCGATGCTGCCGATTTTCTCATTTTGCGGGTATACTAGTGAGTTCACCCCCCATCAAACGCATGCTGTTGAAACTCAGCGGTGAAATGTTTGCTGGTGATAAGCGTCGGGGATTTGATTATCCCACCATTACCCAATTGGCCAGTCAAATTGTCTCTGTCAAAAAAATGGGCATCAAAATGGGCGTGGTGGTGGGGGGAGGTAATCTCTTTCGCGGTGCCAAAGATGCGGCGCCAGAAATGGATGCGGTTGCTGCAGACCAAATAGGCATGTTGGCTACTGTGATGAACAGCTTGGCATTGCAGTCCACCTTGGAACGTCTAGGGGTGGAAACCCGTGTGATGTCCGCCATTGATCTGCGTTCTATCGCTGAATCTTACATCAAACGTCGCATGGACAGACATTTTGAAAAAGAGCGTGTGGTAGTGTTTGCAGCAGGTTCAGGCAATCCTTTTTTTACTACCGATACCGCAGCTGCCTTACGCGCCTCAGAAATGCAAGCCGACCTGCTGGTCAAGGCTACTAAAGTGGACGGCATCTATGACAGCGACCCCAAAAAGAACAAACAAGCCCATCGGTTTACCCATATTAGCTATGATGAAGTACTCTCCCGTGGCTTAAAAGTGATAGATGCCACGGCAGTGGCTTTTTGTCGTGAACATGATATCTCCATTGCGGTGGTAGATATTCATGTTCCTGATGTCTTATGCCGACTCATCCGAGGCGAGCAGGTGGGTACCCGTCTGGGCGAAGGTAAAAAATTTGTTGCTCGCTAAGTTTTTACCGTGTTAACTGCGTGTCTCTTAGCTGGAGTTTTTATAAAATGGAGGACCTATCCCAAATTCGCGGTGAAACCGCCAAGAAAATGTCACAAGCCTTAGAGCATCTTAAGCAAGAGTTGGAGGGGGTGCGAAGCGGGCGCGCCTCGCCAGAAATATTGGCAACGGTGATGGTCTCTTATTATGGTACTCCCACTCCTTTGCGCCAGTTGGCTAGCCTGAGTGCTCCAGATCCCCAAACCCTGGTGGCTACCCCCTATGACCCTGGTGTTCTGCAAGAAGTGGAAAAAGCTATTAATCAAGCAGAGTTGGGTTTGCATGCTTCGGTGGACAGTGATCTGGTGCGCATCCCCGTACCGATACTCACCGAAGAACGTCGTAAAGAACTTGTCCGTTATGTACACAAATTGTGCGAGAATACCAAAGTGGTTGTTCGCCATCTTCGTCGTGAAGCCAACGAGCACCTCAAACGGCTGGAAAGAGAAAAAAAAATCTCCAAAGATGTGCTGCATGATGCAGAAACAGAAATCCAGCAGGAAACCGATCAATGGATTGAAAAGGCGGACGAGCTGGTTAAGCAAAAAGAAGAAGCTTTGCTGAGAATCTAGTCCTTGGTTGCTGCAGGCAGCCATGACCGTCATTTCTTGCTGTGGAGAACCCTTTTTCTAAATTCTGTTACCAAAGGGGCCGCTTCGATGTGGGAAACAACTGTTAGACAGGAAACACCAGCTGGTTTGCATCAGCCATTGGCTTGGAAAAAAGCAGTTTGCGAGAGGGGGCTATAGCTGAGTGCTTGTCGTGATAAAGCAACAACAGTGATGTAATGGGTGATGTAATGGATAGGGAAGCGATGAAAAATAACCAGTGTGATAGAGAGACAGCGTGCTAGCAGAAATGTTATATGCCTTTTGGCCTTATCAAATATTTCGATCTGTGGCATTTCGGGGAGGGATGGCATTTGTATCCACCTATTTGTTGGTAACGGTATGGATGCCCTCATTTATTCGCTGGCTGCGTCGTCATGAAGTATTTAGCGATTTGCAGCCGATGGTTCCCCCTTCTGATTCTGCGCCTTATAGTGGACCTAAGCCGATGGGTGGCGGAGCCATGTTGACCTTGGGTGTGGTTTTTTCGGTGGGGTTGTGGGTGCAGCTTAATCAGTTCACCTTGGCATTGTCTGTGATAATGGTGTTGTTCGCAGGAATTGGTGCTTGGGACGATTGGAGCAAGGTGCGCCATCGTCGTTTGATACTCAGTGGTGGTGCGGAGAAGAAATCCTACACCGACAAAGCCGATGGTCTTGGGGGTACGTGGCGGCTGTTGCTGCAATTTATTTTTGCTGCTGCGGTGGTGGTGGCGCTGTATCGCAGTGTGGATATTGATGGTCACCTGGTGGTGCCTCTGATTCCTTTAAAGTGGTGGTATCCTTATTTGCCCCGTTTTCTATTTATTCCTTTCATGCTGTTTATGATTGTGGGGGCAGCCAATGCGGTTAATCTGACTGACGGCTTGGATTCTTTGGCTATTGTGCCGCTGTTAACTTGTACTTTATTTGCAGGATCTGCTGCTTATGTGGGTGCTACGCCGGCTATCCAGCAACGCTTATTGCTGCCTCCGTTGCCTCCAGAAGTGCGTGAGTTGACGGTATTTGCAGCTGCCATGTTTAGTGCTGGCTTGGCTTTTCTACGCTTTAATGCGCCTCCTGCTATGGTGACCATGGGAGATCTTGGTGCGCTGGCCTTTGGCAGCACTTTGGCTGCCATGTTCATTTTCACCAAAACCGAGTTATTCTTACCTTTGGTAGGTGGTGTTTTTGTGTTGATTACGCTGTCTTCCATCATCCAACGAGCCTTTTTTCAGCTGGTGCTGCACACCCGTGGACGGAAGCTGGCAGAGCGCCTGCGCTTTTTCTATCGCGCTCCTTACCATCATCATTTGCAAACCCTTTGGCGTGATGGTAGTCAAACACAACAAATCCGCTCTTTTTGGGTGGAACTGTTGTCCAAATTGGCCATTCATCCGCCCCGTCCCGAAGAGCGCTTAAAAGACCCTAACCAAATTAATAGCCGTGTGGTGTGGCGGCTGCATATCTGGTCACTTTGGCTGTTGGTAGTGGCACTGGTAATTTACTTCAAAGTTCGCTGAAAGATTTCACGGCAAAAGCAGTCAGCTGCTTGGGTACGGGGAAGCATTCCTGTCTATTTTACCATCTTGACAATGTTCTTTAATGGCTGGCAGGTTAATGTAAGTAAGTTTGAGCAGCCTTCATCTTCCTTGCCTAGGTCAATGGAATACCAGATAAAGTTATTCAAGCCAAATAGAGTTCAATACAGCTGCCATCTGTTGCTGCAAGCTGCCCTGTTGCTTCTGCCTTTATGGTTGACTGGTTGTTTTGGCGGAGGTCTGCAGACTACCGTTGAACCACAAACCGATTCCGCCCTGGTCATTCACCGTGTCTATGCTGTGGTGACATACATCACGGCAGCTATCTTTGTATTGGTGACAGCTTTGCTGGCTTGGGCTGTCTTTCGTTTTCGTGCTGTTCCCGGCAAAGAAAGCGATATCCCCAAACAAGTACATGGTTCCAGTGTGTTGGAAATCACCTGGATGATTATTCCTGCAGTGATTTTGGTCTTTATCGCTGTTCCTACTTGGCAGGCCATTTTTCGGGCTGCAGCTCCTCCACGGGAAAATGCGCTGATCATACGTGCAGTGGGGCACCAATGGTGGTGGGAGTTTCAATATCCCCAAAACGACATTGTTACAGCCAACGAACTTTACCTGCCCCTTAATCGCACTGTGGTGGTGGAAACTACTTCTGCCGATGTCATCCATTCCTTTTGGGCGCCGCAGCTGCAAGGCAAGAAAGACAGCCTTCCAGGGCGAACGAATAGCTTGTGGTTCACCACTGAAAAAGCTGGCACCTTCTATGGCCAATGTGCGGAATACTGTGGCTCTTCTCATGCGCTGATGCGTCTTGTGGTGCATGTGGTACCAGAACAAGAATATGAGCAGTGGGTTGCCCAACAGCAGCTTCCTCCTGTTCCAGCCCATGTGGATGCAAAAGTGGGCGAGCAGTTGTTTGTTTCCAAGACTTGTGTGGCATGCCATAAGATTTCTGGCAATCCAGTGGCAGTAGGGAATTTGGGTCCCAACCTCACCAATTTGCCTGGACGGAAGTATTTGTCTGGCGGAGTGCTGGAAAACACCCGAGAAAACTTGGCTACCTGGATTCACCATCCCCAGGTCATCAAGCCTAGGGTGCTGATGGGTGTGGCAAAGCAAGACGAACGTGGCCACATCTACTATGAAAGAATAGACATGACCTTTGTAGAGGCAGACCAGCTGGCAGCCTATCTATTGAGTCTTCCTGGCGGGGATGCTGCTATGAAAAATGCTGCCTCCTTGATATCCAGCGGACAGGCAGCAGGCGAAGCAGCCACAGCCACTACTGCTAGCGGCGATGGGGATGCGAATAGCCTCATTCAAAAGGGCATCTGTTGGACTTGTCATGTGATTCCGGGCGTCTCCAATGCGGTTGGAGTGATAGGGCCTTCTCTGGCAGGATATGGTTCTAAAGCAAAAATTATAGAACTGCTGGATTTGAATGCCGCCAACTTGAAACGCTGGCTGAAAAACCCGCAGGAGATCAAACCCGGTACTGCTATGCCAGCAGCAGCAGCCCTATCTGACGCCGAATTAGATGTGGTGGTGGAGTACCTACTCTCTCTTTAGCACTGTGTATCATGAGCAGCGATGTAGTCTGCTGATAACGAATCCCACCGAAACCACAAAAAACAATCCAATGCCTGTGCAAAGATATTATCAAACAGCCATTTTTGAAAAACACCCCAACCAAGAGAAAATTCCATGGCTGAAGCGACATTAGTTAGACCTGCTGTTTATAGCAGCATTTGGAGTTGGTTGACCACGGTTGATCACAAACGCATCGGCTGGTTGTACGGCATAAGTTCGTTGGTGTTCTTTTTTATCGCTGGAGTGGAAGCACTGCTGATACGCACCCAGCTGATTGTCCCCCAAAATGATTTCCTCAGCGCAGATTTCTACAACGGCATGTTCACCCTGCATGGCACCAGCATGATTTTCCTGTTTGTGATGCCGTTGAATGCTGCGTTCTTCAACTATATGGTGCCTTTGCAAATTGGCGCCCGCGATGTGGCTTTTCCGAGGCTCAATGCCTTGAGTTTTTGGGTTTTTCTCTTTGGCGGCATCTTGTTGAACTTGGGGTTCTTTTCTGGGCAGCTTCCCCAAATCGGGTGGTTTGGCTATGCCAATCTCACTTCCCAACAATTCACCCCGGGTCATGGAACCGATCACTGGATAATGGGATTACAGTTATTAGGTCTTGCCTCTTTGATAGCCTCTATCAATTTCATTGCCACCATCATTAATATGCGCGCACCCGGTATGACTCCCTTGCGCATGCCCATCTTCACCTGGACTGTGCTCATCACCAATTTCTTGCTGCTGCTGGCGCTTCCTGTAATCACCATTGCTTTGGTGCAGCTGACCTTTGACCGCTTCTTTGGCACCCACTTTTTTGATCCTGCCAACGGTGGAAGTGTACTCTTATGGCAGCACCTGTTCTGGGTGTTTGGTCATCCTGAGGTCTATATCCTCATTTTGCCCACCATGGGAATGATCTCAGAAGTCATTGCCACCTCATCCCGCAAGCCTTTGTTTGGATACACCTCCATGGTGATGGCTACCATCGCTATTGGCTTTTTGGGCTTTGGAGTGTGGGCGCATCATATGTTTACCGTCGGCATGGGACCCTGGGCTGATGCCATCTTCTCTGCCGTCACCATGTTGATTGCCATTCCCACCGGGGTAAAAATATTTAACTGGATTTTCACCTTTATTGGAGGCAACATCCGCTTCACCACTGCCTGCAAATACGCAGTGGCCTTTATCCTCACCTTCACTATCGGTGGCTTGAGTGGAATCATGCACGCTTCTCCTCCTATTGATTCCCAGCAGCAGGACTCGTATTTCGTTGTTGCCCATTTCCATTACGTACTGGTAGGGGGCGCCTTGATGGCTATTCTTAGTGGTCTGCACTACTGGTATCCCAAAATCACCGGCCGTATGCTTAGTGAACGTCTGGGTACCTGGTCTTTCTGGCTGGTGTTGCTGGGGATAAATCTCACTTTCTTCCCCATGCATTTTTTGGGAGTAGAAGGCATGCCGCGCCGTGTTTTTACCTATCCCGCAGATGCCGGCCTGGATTTCTGGAATTTCTGGATTAGTATTGGTGCTTATCTCACCATGGCAGGATTTCTCTTGATACTCTATAACTTCCAGCGCAGCTTTACCCAAGGACTTCCTGCGCCCGCCGATCCATGGGACGCCCGCACCCTTGAATGGTCTATCGCTTCTCCTCCGCCCGTCTACAACTTTGCCAAAATCCCCGAAGTTGCAAAACTGGATACCTTTTGGCACCGTAAATACGAACTTAAAAATTTCCAACCAGAACCAAAGCACGCCAATATCAAACTCCCCAATCCCAGTGGTTGGCCTCTACTATGCGGACTAGGCATTGGCTTCATGGCCTCTGGTTTCATCTATGGATTTTTCCTCAGCTTTGCAGGTGTGGCAATGGTGTTGCTGGCTGTCTATCGCTGGTCTTTCCAGCCCTTGGAAGATTAGTACATTGTCCATCTCTGCAGCTTGCACCACTGGCATCTATAAAAAATCACATCACCCGATGATGAAGAAAGGAGAATTATCTTGAGCGACCATCATACCAGTCTTGGTTTGGATAACCGTAAATTGGGCATGTGGATTCTCATTGCCTCCGAATGCCTCTTGTTCGGCACCCTCATTGCCACCTACATGGTTTACCGCAACGCCAGTGTGGCAGGACCCCATCCCAAAGATGTCCTTGATATTCCTGTTACCACCATCAGCACTTTCGTACTGTTGATGAGTTCTTTTTCTGTGGTGCTTGGTCTAGAAAGTCTTCAACGTGGTGATCTCAAAAGATTCCGCCGTTGGATTTTGCTCACCGCCATGGGCGGCCTGGTGTTCTTGGGCTTTCAAGCCTACGAATTTACTGAATTTGTCCACCAAGGACTGGGCTTGTCCACCAATGTTTTTGGAGGCAGCTTTTTCTTGCTTACTGGCACCCATGGTGCCCATGTGGCAGTGGGTGTTCTCTGGCTGCTGTCCTTGTTTGTTACTTCTCTTAAAGGTGGCCTCACCGAAGATGCTGTCATTAAAGTGGACACTATGGCACTCTACTGGCACTTTGTAGATGTTGTCTGGATTGTGATTTTCACTGTGGTCTACCTGTTTGTGTTCGTATAAGCTGCTGCTTTTGCCAGATTTCCGCCAGGGCTATCAAGTCTTCACTTGCTCTTGCCTATTTGTTTCCTCAAGAAAAATCCTATGAGCGCACAACAACCCCACGCCCACCCTACTCCTCTTACCTATGCCAAAGTGGCAGGTATCCTCTGTTTGGTTACCTTGGTGGAGTTTATTCTCTTTTATGTAGAGGCGGTCAAGCCGTTCTTTGTTCCTCTGCTGCTGGTACTCTCTGCCAGCAAATTCCTGCTGGTGGTGATGTTCTATATGCACCTAAAATTTGACCACCCTGTTTTTGCCCGTCTGCTCACACTAGGGTTTCTTCTTGGGGCATCGGTATTGGCGGCACTGATGGTTCTTTTTCTTATTGCCCATCCTTCCTCTGCTGTGTCTTAGCAGGACGGCAGCAACTGCTTGTTAAGGGGATTCTTTTCCTCTACAAGCCGAGCACTCGCATCGTTTTTGCTGGGCAGGCGAGGGTGTTCTTCAAAGAAGGAATGCAGGGGCTGGCAGTGCTTGCCAGTTAAGGGGAAGAAGGGGAAGTGCTTGTTTTCAGAAAGGATGCGCCAGAGGATGTTTGCGGAGAGGCATTCAGTTGGTCTTGGCGGGAGGTTCTGCGAGCATAGGCAAAGAATATCAAAAGCAAAGCCAATAGGTACAGCATGGACCCCATAGTCCACATCAAGGCTGCACCCAGGCGCTGTTCTGCTAGTACACTGATGCCCCAGATGCCCTGGGTAATGGTTTCATAGCCGTAAAGGGGAACGTCAGCAAAGACAATCATGGTACTGATGAAAGAGTTGATAACAGCTGCTCCGAAGATGCTCAAGCACACCAGCAGGGGATGCAATTTTCTTCTCAAAGGATAAGGACGGACCACATTGATCCAGAAGAAAAATGCTCCTGATAAAAAGCAAAAATGTTGAAGATAGTGAACGGACGAATTAAACAAGGCAGCACGATAAAAATTCGGCAAGTGCCATACTGCCTGCACCACTTGGAACAGTACCAGTGAGGGCAGCATTTGCATCATCAGCAGCCAAAGGGCGCGGATAGGTTGACAACGTGCCAAAGGGGGCAGCCAACCTTGGCGAATGCGGCGCGGCAGCCCATAGAGTATTGGCAGCAGGGGAGCACTGAGCATCAAAAGCGGCATGGCCATCGTCATAATCAACATGTGCTGCAGCATATGAAAAGAAAAGGAAAAGTTTGCCAAGTAATCCAGCGGACCAGACAGTGCCAGTACTGTGAGCAACACTGCCAAAGTAAATGCCGCTGAGCGCCAGCGGTGCCAATATCGAGGCGAGAGGGAACTGCGCTGATGCAATCGTCTTTTACCCCGCCAATATAAAATGGCAATTGGCAGCAGCAGCAGCAGATTGGGATCCCAGGTCCACTGCGTCCACAAATGCCAGCCCAGCACCGGAGCTGTTTGAAGCACTTCTTCTGCTGGCACTGCTTCCAACCCATGGGCATGTGCTAGTGGCATCTTGCGTTTCTTCTTTTGCGTAAAAGGTTGCCCTTCAGCAGGTTTTTTAACGATGCAGCAGGGGTGGACGCCCGATGGAATAGACATCAAAGCCGATTTTGTAAAGCTCTTCTACGGGCATCTTGCCGCGTCCATCAAAGAAGCAGGCAGGCTTTTGCATCTGCTGATATATACGTTGGTAATTCAGCGACTCAAATTCAGACCAATGAGTCAGCAAGATGATGGCATGGGTATCTTTAGTTGTCTGGTAGGGGTCTGTATGGAACAGCAGTTGGGAATCATCACAGTTGGACTCAAGGAGGGTATGCTGAAAATTTTCCAGCGCACACGGGTCACAAATGTTCAGATGAGCGTGTTCTTGCAACAGTTTGCGACACAGATATAAGGCAGGAGAATCGCGGGTATCGTTGGTATCAGGTTTGAAAGCTACACCTAGGATGGCTAGTTTTTTATCGGCAATGGTATCAAACAGGGCATGCAGGATGAGATGAAAGAAACGTTCTACTTGGTTGTCGTTGATAACGACCACCTGTTTCCAGTAGTTGGCTTCTTGTTTTAGTCCCTGTTGTTCAAGGATATAGGCGAGACTCAATATATCTTTACGAAAGCAAGAGCCTCCGAAGCCGATGCCGGCCTCTAAAAAATGCGGACCGAGACGGTGATCCATGCCGACGGCGCGGCTAACTTGATTGCTCAGGGCGCCGCTGCGTTCGCAGAGGGCAGAGATAGCATTGATGGAAGAGATACGCTGGGCGAGCATGGCATTGGCAGTAAGTTTGGAAAGTTCACTGCTCCAGACACTGGTGCGCAAGATGCGTTCTTGGGGTATCCAGTGGGCGTACAAGTTTGCCAATAGTTCGATTGCCTGCTGACCTAGCTCATTTTGCGGGCCGCCGATGATTGTGCGATCTGGGTCTGTTAAATCAGCGATAGCGGTGCCTTCTGCCATGAATTCGGGGTTGGAGAGCACCACAAAAGGGCGTTCATGGTTGTCTGCCTGCAAAATGCGATCAATAGCAGCAGCGGTGTTAAGAGGCACTGTGCTTTTTTCTACGACTACCGCTCCATTGGCAGTATATTTTAAGATACTGCGTGCGGATTGTTCCCAATAACGTAAATCACTGGCCATACCCTGTCCGTAGCCACTGCTTTTGGTGGGGGTGTTAACGCTGATAAAAATCATTTCAGCGTTATGGAATGATTTTGAGGAAAGGGTTTCAAAGAACAAATTGCGGCCTCTGGTGCGTTGGATGATTTCTTGCATCCCTGGTTCAAACACAGGTAACTCCGAAGAATTCCACTGAGCGATACGTTGTGCATTGATGTCTGCCACGCGGATGGTGACATGCGGCAATTTGTCTGCAAAAACTGCCATGGTGGGTCCCCCCACATGACCTGCTCCAATGCAAAGAATGTTTTTTATCTGGTTAGGAAATTTTTTTGCCTTACTAGATGTGTGGGAGGATTTGTTCACGAGCGGGCTTTTCATTTCAGCAGACCTGTTCAGATGATGATACGCTGTCAGAAAGGAGCTGTCATCAAGAGAAAAAGTGTATTTTGTGTGTGTTTTGCTTCCATAACCAAGTGCTCAGGAGGTGATTTCCTTTTGTTTACTAGGGTTGCAGCACAAAAAACAAAAAATGCACCCAGGGGCTTGTATTATTTGAGGCAAGGGGTAAACTAACGAGAGTGAAAAAATAGTGGGAAGAAAAGGATGTGGAGATATGCTAAAAAGTGCAAGATCGCCAGACACAACAAAAAGTAGCAAAAAAGGAACAGCGACTTGATTTTTTCTCTTGATGTTGATATTGATAATAGAAGACAACAAGAATTGGTTTTTCGTAACATGAACGCCGAAGCTTTAAGGGAATATTTTGGGAAAGTACTGTAAATCACATTTTCAAAACAAGGTTTTTCAAAAAAACCATTCACATGGGGTAGCGGAGATAACGCACCTGTCATTTTTTATGGAAAGGTAATCAAGTCATGCCAAGCGATTTTAGAAAAGGTCCTAATTATGTGCACCCTGAGGTGCCAAGTGCAGTTGGTTCTCGTAACAGCTTGAACCGAGATCGTCGAGATGAGTACACCGAATCTCGGTTGTTGATTGATGAGGAAGTGGAAAAACTACTCAATCATATTCAGAGTCGCCTTCCCCCTGAGGTGCTGGAAGACATTACCGTACAAGGAAACGTCAAATCCTACTTGCATGACTACATGAACCAGTCCATGCAAAACATGGTCAATCGTTACTTGTCCACCTCTGAAGATGAGATGTCCAAAAAGGTACGCGACCTAATTGATAAAGAAGAGCATCGCGGCCTTACCCGCTATACCTCACGTGAAATCGTGGAACTGGTTTCCCAACTTGGTGATCCCAACCTTTTCAATACCTCTGAGGTGGAAAAATCCTCAGTCAACATCATGGGACACCTCCAAGGTCATGTCCATCGTGGTGTTAGCCAGTTTGAGTCGGCCACCGTGGGCATCCTCACTCGGCAATCTGATGTGTCCCAATTTATCAGCGGCAATAACAGCTATGGGCTGGTACAAGCCACCATCCGTGACAACTACAAAAAACCCGGCGAAGTGATGGATATCAAACTTTCCATCAATGTCTTGAACTCAGAACTCATTAGCAGCATTTATCCCTATCAAATACAGGCAGAAACATTGATAAAAACAATGGTTGCCCAACACATTCAAAAATTGGTGGATAAAGAAATTGATGAAATCAATGCACAGCTAGATAAAGAAGACAGCGAATCCCTGTCTCCTGAAGAAGCTGTAATTGAAAAAATCAAGCATGTGGAAAATTACCTGGGTGAAGGCGGCTTAAAGAAAAATAAACAGCTTATTTCTGCCGAATTGCTAGAACGCTTCCGTAATATTCAAAGCGAAATCAACCGCAATGATGATGGCTACGACCCCCTGATTTTCTCCTCAGGTGTCTACAACATGTTTGAGAATGAAGTTTTGCTCAATCGTGGTTGGAACACAGCTGTCAATTCCATTACTACTATTTTAGACAATAGCAAAATGGGTTACCAGCAAATAGAAAACTATAAGCTGGCGCGGCATTTGATTATTCGCGAATATGAAGAAAACAACCCTAGTTTGCTTCCAGATGAACGCTTTGAAATAGAAATGCGTTACTTGGATAATATGCAAATTCGTGAATACAAATCTGCTTACACTGCCCAATTGCTAGAATTTCAACGGGAGGTAACCCGTCTGCAGGAGGTAGTGGAAGAAGTTTACAAAGAGGAAAAGCAGATCCAAAACGTACGCGACTGGGATGATGTTGTCAGAGATACCATCGGACGTTTTCAGCCAGTACGAGGGCATTCTGCCAAGGTAAGAAATTGGGACGAAATCACCTTTGTGCGACGCAAACTTAGCAAAATGGAAGAAATTCATCGCACTTACGAAGAATTCACCCGAGACTTCACTGTTCGTTTCCGCTACCTCAAGAATCGGCTGGAAGGCATTTTTGAAAGGCGACACCCAGAACAACGCGACATACTGGAACAACGTATCAATTTTTTGGAAAATGCTTTTGTTCAATTCAGTGAAGTAGCCAATCCCTATCAAATACAGCCCGGTCTCTTAATAGAACTGCGCATTACCAGTATTAAAAGACGCCGAGTCACTGTGAAAGCCATGGGTGATGTGTTGAATCAATTCTTTTCCGGTTTGTCCATAGGTTTCTCTGACCCCCATGCTCTCCGTAAGCATAGAAGATCCAACGTTATGGGAGAGGATATTCTGTCTGCTTCGTTTGAACAATCTTCTAAGAATTAATACCGAGGCCAAAAACAAACAATAGGCTCAATGGACAATTCCACTGTTGGGACTGTCCAAACAGTGATCTACTCATGTAAAATAAATATGCCTCTCTATTGAAACAAGAGCAGACAATGATTAATGCATATCTTTCTCTAAGTACCCGTAGTGGTTTCAATAACTCAGTGGAACATTTTCGAGTGGTGACCGATATAACGGGGCGTATGAAAAAAGGAGAAAACTTGGCCGATATTGTAGAAGATCTCGAATCCAAGCTTAGCAAATCCCAAATTGGCCCCATTCTTAATTCGCTGGTGGTAGAGCGCTTGGACTATACCGCCATCTCTTTGAATCTCCCCGTAAATTTCTCTGATTTTGAAGCCATTTGTGAAGCAGTCTCTGTCTGGAAAAATATTGATATTGTACTGGCTTATCATCATCCACAGTTGGGTATTACTTTAATCAATCCTAAAAAAATTGAACATTGGAAAAATGTTCAAGATGTTTCTGTTGAAGAATTGATGGTCATTTATGTCAAATCCAAAAACAACAATAGTGAAGAAGGAGAAAAAGCTGCCCAAATGCTGAAGCAAATCTTCATGGGGGTTTTGAGTCCTGATGAAGCAAGGTTGTAATTTGATAAGTTACCATTAAAGCAACTGCTTATTGTTGTTATTTTCCACAGTGCCCTGTATTTGTTAATTTTTTTTACTTTTTCCATAACTTCACATATATTATTTGTACTGAAGCTTGTGCATTATCTAATTGTTTACTGGAGATAAAATATTCATGCGCATGACACCAAAATATAGTGTGCAAGTCACCAATGAGTTGTTTCACAACGGCAATGTAGAAGCCTGGAAAAATATTATTGAAAGCTACAAAACGAGCCATGCGGGACTGGATGTGCATATTTTTCATGATGGACAAAAAGTTAATAATATCAATGTTTTGTTTAAGTGGGGGAAGGTAAAGCACGGGGACGTAATTCTTATTAGTGTATCTGGTGAAGATTTTAAAAGTGTTGCCAAGTTGCAGCGGTATCTTTTTGAAGGTGCCAGCCAGCGCTATGAGAATTTCTTGAAAAAAGATGTGAACAAGGTACTACCCCTCTTTTAATATCCAGATGGGTGTATTTTGAGCGCAGAGCTTCTTTTAAATTTTTATTAAAGTGTTGTGCTATAAGGCATATTCTTGCCTTTTTTCACATTAATAATCCACCGAATCTTTTTTTGATCAATTTCTTATACAAAGAGTTTAAACAGCATGAAACTAATGCATTTTAGTCAAGACGAATACCAAGAAGGTGAATTTCTCCATGATATCATTGGATTTCGCGGCAAAAACATCATGCAATTGGCTTCGCTTAAAGCGCCCATTGCTCCAGGATTCATTTTCCCATCAGAGGCTATTTGGAAAGGACAAATAGAGAAAGAACTATCTATAGGTATGCTGAAATCAGCAGTTGGAAAGATAGAAAAACGTACTGGCAAAACGTTTAACTCTGCGGATAATCCCTTGTTGTTTAAGGTGCTGTTGTCTCCTTCCATTCAAATTGGCACCATGCCATCGATTCACGCCTTAGGATTGAATGACAAAGTGGCGGAAGGCTTTGCAAAACGTTGTGGTGAAGAATTTTCCTATGGCGAATACTTCTTTTTGATGCGCGCCATAGGTACCCGTTTTATGGGGAAAAACCGTGATGATTTTCAAAAACTAAAAGAATCGCATTCGGGTTCTGCCAAATACCTCTGCAAGCTCTGTCGTGAGAAACTAATGCCCGATTTTCCTCAAGATGCATACGAGCAATTGCACTTGGTATTAACTTGCATGTCCAAGGGATACACCGAAGATGAAATGAATGAAGATATTGAGGTAGGCCTCATTGTACAGATGATGGTCTACGGCAATATGGGGGAGAATTCTTATAATGGGTTTCTTCTTTCTCGTGATATTGTCACCGGAGAGGCTCAAATCCAGGGGCATTTCGGTCACAACGAATTTGATACTGTTCCTGAACAAGGAAGGCCGATAGCTGAAATTGATAAAAAGTATTTTGAGAAGCTGAAAGCATTGGTGTGTCAGCTGGAAGAAATTTTTTTGGATCTTCGCCAAATCAAATTCATCATTGAGGAAGACACAGTATGGTTGTTAGAGCAATCTCCCGTAGATGGAAAATCTACACGAGCCGAGATTCGTACCTTATTGGATTTACATGCTAAAGGGCTGATAAGTAAAGAAAAGTTGGCAAATTCTGTTCCGGCAAATCAAATTAAAGATTTGCTGCATTCGGTAATTGACTACGGCAGCACCGGTGGAATGGAAACAGTTGAAGGCGGCATTACTGGTTCTCCTGGTGCAGTGGTGGGACATGTGTGCTTCAGCACTCCAAAATTGGTTGCCGAGCACCGCCGTCTTTCGCTTTCTGGTAAAAAACCCAACCTGATATTGGTGATGCCTCACACCAACGCAGCAGACGTAGAAGGAATTGAGCTTGGTATTGGCGTGGTTGCTTCAGTTGGCGGGTACTCTTCTCATGCACCTGTGGTGTCACGCAGTTTGCGAAAACCTTGTGTGCTTTTTCCCGATATTGAACACCACGACAGCCATGTCGTTATAGGTGGTTGGCGAGTTAACGAAATGGATATTATTTCCATTGAAGCTCCCACCTATACCAATCCCACCATCTGGTTTGGAGAGGCAAAATTGGTTTTTCCTAACACGGCTGAAAATGGTCTGGAAGAGTATATAAAGACTGTCTCTGATCTTTCGGGGGATTTCTGTGTTACCGGGTTGATGCATCGTCTCTCGGATGTGGATGAGGCCTTGCGTTTGGGTGCTGAAGGCATTGGCATGTGTCCGATGGATGAAGTCATTAAACAATCTGATTCGTTAAGTCCTTTTCAAGATATGTTGATGCTGATGCATCATGCTGAGCATTTTTCTAAGGCTGAGGAGCGTTTTAAGAAATCCATACAGCCTGAATGGGAGAAGTTGCTAATTAAGCTGGATGGACGTCGTTTGCTGGTGCGTTTATTAGAGGGGCCTCTGACTAATTTTTTCCCCTATGAGCAGGATAAACGCGAAAAAATAATGGGGCAGATAGTAAAAGACTATGCTGGCGTTGATTTAGAGGAGTTGCATGCCCTGTTCAATCAGATGCGCAGTGTCAGTCCGATGATGGGCATGCGCGGCAGTCGCGTGGGTTTGAATTACCCCCATCTGTATGTATCCCAGTTGCGTGCGTTGTTGCAGGCTGCTTATGAGGTAAGCAAGCAGAGGAAAGTATGGCTGGATGTGTGTGTGCCGGGGGTTATGGGAGATTCGGAAATTCGCTTTTTAAGATATGGACGCAATATTGAAAGTACTGTGGTGAAGGGAATGCATCATATGGTGGAGCATTTGCTAGAAAAGTGGAAGCTCGACGAACTGCCGTTTGATTTTCGTGTGGGCGCATCTATTGAAATGCCTGCTGCAGCGATGATGGCAGGTCATTTGGCCAAGCAGTCCGACTTTTTCTTGGTGGATGCCTTGATGCTTACCCAAAACACCATCGGAGTGGATTTGAAAGATTTAAATACCTTCCTTCCTGCTTTTACTCAGTACGATATTTTCAAAGAAAATCCATTTGAAATTCTTGCCCCACCAGTGAAGCAATTACTGGCAATGGTGATACATTTGGGCAGATTGACTCGTCCTGATTTGGAAATCGGCATTTGTGGCAACAATATTTACGATCCCAGAAATATTGATTTTGCTTTTAATGCGGATGTGCATTTTGTGGCGACCAATCCCCACGGAGTGCCAGTGGCGCGCCTGGCTGCGGCACAGCAGATGTTGAAAAACAGAGCTTCGCGCACAAGGTACAAAGAAAAAGAAGACAAGCTCATGACTGGTTAGTCCCAGTTGGTTATTTACAGAAAAATTTTAACAAAAAAACTTGAAAAATCCCCCTAATATGCGTAAGAATGATGAGAAATTTGTTATCAGCAGATTGTACTGGTAAATTTAACCGATGCAAACTGTGAAACAGAGATTAGATAAGTACAGTTTTCTCATCGCTATCGTGCATTATTATTCAATTGTTAAGGAGTTACCCTCATGCCCCAAGATTATAAAATACTATCTAGCGGCCCCAATGTGCTGCATCCAGAAATACCCAGTGCGGTAGGTTCTCGAAACAGCTTGGCGCGTGATGGACGTGATGAATATGCAGAAGCGCGCATGTTCATTGATGAAGAAGTGGACAAAATCCTCAACCATATTCACGCCAAATTGCCAGCCGAAGTGGTGGGACGCATGAATGTAATGGGCACCGTTAAATCCAAACTACACACCTATTACAATCAATCCTTGCAAAACATGCTCAACCGCTACCTCACCACAGTGGAAGATGAGCTTTCCAAGAAGGTACGCGATCTGATTTCTCGCGAGGAACATCGCAACCTCAATTACTACAGCCCGCGACCAATTTCTTTCCTGATAGACCGCGTTGCCGGTGCCGATAAATTCAACTCCGGCGAAGTAGAAAAATCTATCGTTAACATGTATGGACACCTTCAAGGTCATGTACAGCGTGAAATGAATGATTTGGAAACCCACACCAACTCTCTATTACGGCGAAAAACCGATGTGGGTGCTTTTGTCCGTGGTGAAAATGCTTATGCCATCGCCAAATGCTCTTTCCGAGATGATGAAACTAAGCCCACCACTGTCTATCAACTCAAATTGGCACTCAACATTCTGGACGCTGAGCTCATCAGCCGTATTTATCCTTATCACGTGACTGCAGGATATCTGCTGAAAGAACTGACTTCCAAGCGGGTAACAGAAGTAATCAGCAAAGAAGTTGAGCGCGCTAATTATGAGTTGGTAGATGAAGGCAAGGCTGAAATGAACCCAGAGGAGATGATCTTTGAACGCATCAATATGTTGGAACGCTATGTTTCTGATGAAACCGAAGAAGCTGCCCCCCGATACGCCATGCTGCCCAAGAATTTCTATGATTTGGTAGAAAATGTAGGGGCTGACCAATCGTTAGATCCTTTGGATTTGCGTAGCAACATTGAAAAGATTCTCAATAGTGAGGATTTACGCAACCGTGGATGGAATACAGCAGTAAACTCCATCACCCATGTGTTGGACTGGAGCCGCATGGGATACCAACACATTGAAAACTATAAATCCTCCAGACATCTCGCCATTCGTGAATACGAAAGTACTCAAGAAGAATTACTCCCTGATGAACGTTATGAGCTGCGCTTGACCTACTACACCACTGCCCAGTTGCGTGCCATGCAGGAGGCTTACAAGCAGCAGATGGAAGAATTTGAGCGCACCATCTTTGAACTATGGAAGGTAGTAGAAGAGGTACACCAAGAATATCTCAGGGAAGCCAACCTGGAAAACTGGGATGATTTTTCCAGCCGTTTACTTGGTGGACGCTTGCAAGACAAACGCCCCGGCTGGCTGCGGTATTTGTTTGGTGGTGACGAAGAGGAAGATCTGCTGCAAGAAGAAGAGACACTAGAAAATGTAGAAGCAGAGACCGCTCAAGAACCTGATGAAAAATCAAAACAAGAATGGAACGAACTGGTATTTATCCAAGCCGATGAAAGCGAGTTTTCTCATGTCAATCCCACTATGGAGAATCGTCTGAAAGAACTAGAGAATCGTTTCCATCCAATGGAAAATATTCTTGCCAAGGTTTTTGAAGGTCGTGAAGACAATACTCTGGGACTCTTGCTGACTGGACGAATGGAATTCCTCTACAAAGAATTCCGCCGCTTCACTGCCCAAGTCAATCCCTATCATGTTAATGCGGGATTATTGTTGGATGTCAACATCGTCTCTATCAAGCGTAAAGGTGCCACTATGATGAACATGGCCAATGTGCTAAATGAGTTCTTGTACTCTATATCTTCAGGATTCCAAGACCAAGCCTTTGCTACCTTTGCGCGACGTCGTTCCACCATGCGTGAGGATATTAGTGGCGAGTTTGATTCTGCTGTTATGGCAGCCACTGCCGATGAGGATTAGTCATTCGCTCAGTACAGCTAAACCATCCCTGTAACAATGCCGGCAACGGTAAAAATTCTTGATAACAAAACCCTGTTCGGCCACTTAGCGAGCAGGGTTTTGTTTTTCTCCTCTTATGATATACCCCGCTACCAGCCAGCGGCCCGATTTATGCAAAGATTTAAGCAATTGTTCTCACACAAGTTATTGGCAAAACTAGAAATATGAACGCCAGTTGCAGTGACCCTTTTAAGGTACACTGATGAGCATCATTTCCAACCCCCATAAACAATCAGCAGCTTCCCCAGCTAGCAAACCAGCTAGCGATGCTGCTAGGACAACATCACAACAGCCCTCAGTAGCAGCAACTGCGATTGAGCGTTGGCAAAGAAATGTTCAAGCCTACAGAGAAAGCTTAAAGAAATGGCTGGAAAAAATAAGCAGCCAGCTGCGATCGTATCGCGGGGTGCAGATGCTCATCGGTCGTTGGGAGAAGTTTATTCAGCAGCGTACCCAGCAACAACCCACCATGCCGGTGGGCACGCATCTGCTGTGTTTGACACAAAACGCCATAGAAAGCCTTAGTTTTGAAATTGCAGGGAAGCCGCCTCGATTTCATGCGCAATATGCTAGCGATGAGCGAGCTAAGAAAGGCAAGAAAAACAGAGAGCATCAAGTAGATAGTTCGTGGCTCACGCCTGAGCGACTGCGTGCTTTTTTTCGTTCTCAAGGATGGTCACACGGGGGCTTGTTGTTGGTTATTGCTACGGCAGGTATTCGCCATCGGATGATGCAGGTGGGGGCGCGTAACACCAATCAGATACGCCAACTGTTGGGTTATCAATTGCGTTATGAGCTCTTAGAAGAGCTAGACAATTTGGTGTACGATTTTTCGCTACTTCCTTTGTCTTTGAAAGATGGAAAAAGCGAGATATTGGTGCGCCTGTTTTCAAAGCAACAGCTAATGGAATGGGTGCGGGTATGTGAAGAGGAAGGTTTGCATGTGCGTCGGGTGACTTTTTCTGCTGAAGCATTGTATGAGAGTTTGCCTGCTGGCAAGGCAAGGGAGTGCATGCAAGTTTATTTGGGTGCGGATGAAGTATTTGTAAACCATGTGTTGGAAGGTGTGTTGTACCAAAGCTATGCCTTGGAGACGCAGTTGGGGGTATCTCCAGGGGAGAAAAATTTTGGGGAGTTTTGTAAGGAAGTGAATGGCTGGATGCAGTTGCAGGGGAGAGGTGATGGGTGTGAGGTATTGTTGTGTGGATTGTATGCAGATCGGGTGGAATGGGATAAAGATGCAGGATTGCGCATAGCAGGGAGGAAGCACAAAGCTGATAGGTTAATGGGAGAGGAAGGGAGCAAGTTGCGGGGTGTATTGGAATATTTGGTAAGAGGGAGTCGGCCGTTGTTGGGGCTGACGGGGCCGAGTTTTTATCGGGGTAGGACGGCATGGGTGGCATGGATGCGTGTGCATCGTGCAGGTTTGGTGACGGGGTTGGTGTTGTTATGCTTGGTGAGCGTATTTGGAGGGATGAATCTTAGTCGGATTGTGCAGGGTCGTCAGCAAAATTTGCAAAGGTTAAAGGCGCAAGTGCAACAAATACTGGGATTGCAAGGGGATGTGTCTTCGTTGGTGATGGAAGATGCCTTGCAGAGATTAACAAATGAGGTGGGGGATTTGAAAGCGAAGTATCGGGTGTCTGCAGAATTGGAGGGATATCATTATGAGGTGATGCGGTTGTTGGCAGAGATATCTAAGGCGGTGGGCAAGCATGAAGGGATGAGACTGGATAGTTTTCGTTATATAGGGTTGGCATTGGTGTTGGGGGGTAGTGTGAGGAGTTATGGAGATTCAGAAGCGTTGAAAGATGCGTTATTGGCGATACCTGCTTGGAAAAATGGGGATGCGCGTTTGACGCATAGTCGCAGTGGAGAGGAGATAGCATTTCAATTGAACATGGAGCGGAAGTCAATAATTTCAAGAGGTGTTGAGCAGCGAAGTTCTGGGTTGGATGAGTCAGGGGCGGGTGTGTCGGCAAGAGGTGTGAGATGAACTGGGATAGGTGGCAAGTATTGGTGTCATTGTGGGATTCGCTTTCTCGTCGGGAGCGTTTGTTGCTGTGGATGCTGGGGGGTGTATTGTTGCTGTTGCTGGGTTACTTCACGGTGGGAGGGTGGGTACAGCGGGCGACGCTATTGGAGGGAGATTTAGAGCAACAGCATTTCAATCTTCGTCGTGCGCGTCAATTAAAATTGGAGCAGGAGCAATTAGGTGTCCGTAAGATTGAGCAGCAGGAATTGAATTTGGTGGAGCATTTAGAGGCATTGTCGGAACAATTGGGTTTAAGAGATCAGGTGAATTTACAAGAAGTGTTTCAGGGTGGAGCGGAAGCTGCTCGCAGTGTGGAATTGCGGGTGGATGGGTTGGCACTGGATCAAGTGGTGCATATTATTTATTTAATAGAGTCATCCTCGGTTTCTATGGCTATTCGTCTGGCAGAGGTGAGTCGGGTGTTTGACAGGAAAGATTTGCTAAGGCTTCGTTTACAAGTGGTGGGTTTGTAAGCCGTTACTTTTTCTCAAGGGGATTTGGGTTATAGTTAAGAGGGGGATGTGAGTTTGGTATCAAAAGAGGAAAAATTAAAGTTGGAAGGCTGGCTTCGGCTAAGAGGCAGGTGTTGCTGGGAAAAGTGTTTTGGGTCGCAGTCATGTAGGGGATGAAGAGAAAATGGCAAGCATGCAGATGCGCGGGAAGCGAGCCTATGTGTTGGTGGGTGGGGTCTTGTTTTTGGTCTTTTTTTGGGGAGGATTGGCTTTTCATTTTCCTGGGAAGCAATTGGCTGAAGCAGCACGGATTCGCTTGGAGGATGCAACGGGCTGGCATTGGGAGATTGTGCCTGTGCGACTGCGATGGAATGGTTTGGGGATTTCACAGTTGCGTGGCAGTCGTGTTGAAGGTGAGTCGCCTTTGGTGAATTTATCGGGGGTGAATCTATCGTTGCTGGAGGCAGCATTTGGAGGGCCATTGTTGCGGGCACGTATTGGGGAAAATGGGCGGATGCGGGTACGGCTGCCGTGGCGGAGGTCGGGGATGATGGATGTGCAGGTACAGTTACCTTTGGAAGAATTATCGTTGGCAGGTGAGAAGATAGGTATTCCACAGCTTAGCGGCAGTTTGGAGGTGCAGGGGCGGGTATCATTTGCCAGCCAGAATTTTGCGCCACAGGGATGGCTGGAAGTGGATGTAAACAATCTGCGTTTTCAAGGATTGCGGGTGTTGGGTCAAGAGATTCCTGCCATGGAATTTAGTGTGGTACAGCTGAGGATAGAATCAGACAGCGCCTTAAAAGTTCGTCAATTTCGCATAGAGGGAGATTTGCAAGGCAAAGTGAGCGGCAACATTCAGTGGAATGTCAACAGTCTTGAGAACAGTGTGTTGAATTTGCATGCCCAACTAACACCTCAGCAGCGTTGGTTAGAACAGCTGGGTGAATTGCGTCTGATGATAAACAGCTTTCTCAAACAAGGGCAGTTGCGCTTACATTTGGAAGGAAGCCTTGCCAAACCTCGGTGGCACGCCAGTTAGCAGTCTGCTGCCCAGGTTCTTCTAGCAGTTCCTTTGTAGTTCTTGTTTTTTGGTGTATTTTTTATAGATGATCGGTGTTTTATGCGCAAATTTCGTTTTAAAACCCCTGCTGCCGTTTCATTTAGTGAGAAGCTTGAAAAAGTTGTTGCTATGAGTCGCATGGGCCAGGCTTTAAGGAATTGGAGGGGCTATGGGATAAGGTGCTGGCAGGCAATACCTAGCAGCACTAGGCGACTGCTGTGGGGGTTGGCGGTGATGGTGGTGTGTAGTTATGTGGGTTTGTGGATGGTGGTTTCGCTATTACGTGGGATGAATGGTTCTTTGCCATTGCGGTTGGAGGTACAACGAGGGGAATCACTAGGTGCAATGAGTATGCGTATTGAAAAGCAAGATCAGATGCCCCATGCCAATTGGGTGCGTTTGTGGGCGCGTTTGCATGGAGCAGATCGTCGCATCAAGCCGGGAGTGTATTTATTTGCCAGCGCTCCATCAGTGCGTTTGTTGGTGAAGCGTTTGGAAGCTGGTGATGGCGCCCTGGTCTCGCTGAGCATTCCAGAAGGCTTCAATTTGCAAGATATTGCTGCCCGTTTGGCAGTCCAAGGCATCACCGATGCAGACAAGTTTTTACAACTGGTGCGAGATCGGGTGTTTATCGCATCTTTAGGGCTTCCCTTTGCTTCCCCACCGTCTTCTTTAGAGGGTTTGTTATGGCCAGAAACCTATCACTTTGCTGCGGGCTTGGATGCAAAATTGGTAGTGCGGGCGATGGTAGAGGAATTCTTGCGTCAAACAGCTTCCCTGCTTACCCAGTCAGCCCCTAACCAACTCAATCCTTATCAGGTGGTAGTGCTGGCTTCCATTGTGGAAAAGGAGACAGGCGACCCCAAGGAGCGCCCACTGGTGGCTTCGGTATTTCACAATCGTCTCAGACGAGGTATGAAACTAGAAACCGACCCCACGGTGATTTATGGCATTGAAAATTTTGATGGCAACATTACCCGTGCCCATTTGCGCACTTGGACTCCCTACAACACTTATCGTATCAAAGGGCTTCCTCCTACCCCTATTGCCAATCCGGGGCCGGCTAGTTTGCAGGCGGTCTTGGAACCACAAAAAAGTGATTACCTTTATTTTGTTTCTAAGGGGGATGGCAGCCACTTTTTTTCTAAGGATTATGGCAGCCATGCAAAGGCGGTGCATCGTTACCAGATTCTTCGCCGTCGGCGTCGTTAAGAGGGCATGCGTGTGATGCAAAGCTATGCTTACAAAGGGTTGAACGCCCAGGGTGATACGGTACGAGGGACGATTTCTGCTCGCAGTGAGCAGCAGGCATATGAATTATTGAATGAAAGTGCTATTCAGCCCTTGCAGTTGAGGGCAGCAAGGGTCTCTTTACGTGCTTGGCTGGATAGATATCGTCAGGGTTTGGGTGCTGTCCATTTGGCCAATTTTTGCCAACAGATGGCTATTTTGTTGCAGGCGGGGATTTCTTACGATGCTGTGCTGGGGATGCTGCAAAAAGAAGCTGCCAATGCGCGTATGGGAGAGTTGTTGGGGCGTTTGCGGGTGCATGTGGCAGAAGGAGTCTATTTGGCTGATGCTATGGCGAGGGAGTCTGGAGCGTTTCCATCGGTGATGGTAAGTATGGTGCGCAGCGGAGAAGCCAGTGGCCGCCTGGAACACATAATGCAGCGCATGGCAAAATACTATGAGGAATTACACCGTTTACAAAATCGGCTGACCTCTGCGTTGATCTATCCTGCTTTTATGATGTTGTTTGGATTTGCCATGGTAGCATTCTTGTTGAGTTTTGTGGTGCCAAAGATCTCGGTGTTGTTTGATCAGTTTGGTGGAACTTTACCGCTGCCTACCCGAATGCTGATTGGACTCAGTAATGCTTTAAGTAGCTGGTGGTGGTTATTTTTGTTGGCAGCACTTCTGTTGGTGCGTACCTGGCTGAATTTTTTACGCTCCAACAAGGGACGTGATTGGTGGCATCGTCGTCAACTGCAAATTCCTATCTGGGGTGCTTTATTGAAGAAAAGGCTGCTGCAACGTTTTGCAGAAACCTTGGCTATATTGCTGCAAAATGGAGTGGAAATGAAAGAAGCATTGAGCGTTTCCAGTCAGGTTTTGGAGAATCAAGTCTATGTGCAAGCTGTAGAACGGGTTATGTTTAATGTACAGAATCGCGGCGCTACCTTAGCAGCTGCGATGCGTGATACGGGTGTTTTCCCAGAGGATATGTGCCAAATGGCTGCTATTGGTGAAGAAACAGCTGCGTTGGATGCTATGCTAGAGAATGTTGCCCGTCGTTTGGAGTATGAATTGCGTTCAAGATTGGATGCACTTTCTGCTTTGCTGGAACCGGCGATGATTTTGTTGATGGGATCAGTAGTGGGCTTTATTGTGGTTTCGGTGCTGCTGCCATTGTTTCAATTGAATCAGCTGCTGGATTAATGCTTTGCTTTTTGAGTAACCATGTCAAAGGGAAGAAATAAAATGAAACTTATAACTAACTTTTTTATTTTTCTTATATCGTTGCGCCGAGGTTTTGCCAAAGCTGCCAGAGCATTATGTTACCGTCGTGCGGGGTGTGTTAGTCGCCCAGCAGCCGGCTTTACTTTTATTGAAATTTTGGTGGTCATGGTGATTTTGGCTTTGCTGGTGGGCATTGTGGGTACACAACTATTAGGGGAAGCTGACAAAGCCAAAGTAGATTCTACCCGCCTGCAAATTCGTTCACTGCAAACCTCGCTGGATTTGTATCGGTTGCATAGTTCTTTTTATCCCACTACCGAACAAGGTCTGGTTGCGTTATTGGAGCGTCCCAGCAGCGAACCCCAACCTTCTGGCTGGCAGGGACCTTACCTAAAAGGTCGCAAACTGCCCTCAGATGCCTGGAAGCGGCCATTTATCTATCTTTCTGACGGCAACAACTACCGTATTGTGTCCTACGGTGCCGACGGTCGCCAAGGAGGCGAAGAATTGGCAGCAGATATTTCCAGTGAGGATTTTTAGTGCATCGTTGCTGAGGCACTTCCTACAGTTTAAATGTTGGTATGGCAGAGATAATGGTTGATTGATGCCTGCTTCCAGGTTGATGATTTCCATGTGCTGTTAGCGATACAATTGGTTGAGATTCAAGTCGGTGCTGTTTAAGAAGCGGCAATCTTTTCTTTGCTGGGGAAAAAGATGATGAGCCGCCACCTGGCAAGCCTGATGGAGACCAGCAGGGGGCATGCTGGGGATGATAAGCCTGGTGCTGCCAGAAGGGGAGGGTTCACCCTATTGGAATTGTTGGTGGTGATGGCAGTATTGGCTGTAATGGCTTTGCTGGTAACCCCTTCATTTGATGCGTTGTTGGAAAATGCTGTGGTGCGGGAGACGCGTCGTTTGAATGGGGTGTTGCGTTTGTTGCGCAATGAGGCGGTTTTGCGTGGTGAGAGTTATCGGGTGGTGTTTGTGCTGCCGCAGTCGCAGTGGCGGGTAGAGCGTATTAGCTATGAAGGTGACTTGGAAATATTGAAAAGACCAAAATATTTACAACCGCGTTCATTGCCTAGCGGTATGCGGTTGATTCGCATGGAAGTGCTAGAACAACAGATATTAGGCAATGATGGCGTGGTGCACATTGATCCTTCGGGATTTTCTGATGCCTTTCAGCTGTGGGTGGGTTATCGGGGTGATACCTATTTGCTCAAGAGCGAGGGGTTCACGGGCAGCATTGCATTGGTGAATGAAGCCAAGCGGTAAATAAAAACACAGAGAAACCAAGATGCAAGAAAATGAACGCACGGGCACTGTTTCCAAGCGCATGAATAAGGTGGAAGGATTCACCCTGTTAGAGGTGTTGGTGGCCTTGGCAGTGATGGCCACGGCATTGGTAGCACTGCATCAGGGGTTTTCGTCTGTATTGCAGGCGCGTTTGGCAACGGAGAGGCTGTGGCAGGTGATGCTGCATGCGAACAACGAGGTCATGCAGCTAGAGCGTTTGCCATCGGCGGGTCTTAGTCAGCAGAAAGGCGAGTATGAAGAAAACCATCCCCTGGCAGGGGTTAGCTGGCAGCGAGAGGTGCGTTCTATCCAGCTTATTCCTGGGATTGTTCTACGGCATGTGATACAAGAATGGAGTTGGCGCAATGGTGCTCGACGCTATCGCAAAGAGATATTTCTTCCCATTCGCTGAGAGCGTACGGTCTCTCTGGCGGATGCAAGTGAAAGCAAAGCCTGTAAGCAGGGGCTTCACGCTATTGGAAGTGGCTGTGTCCATTGCCTTGCTTTCCTTGGTGTTGGGGGTTACCTACAGCAGTTTTGCAGTTATTTCCAGCCAGGGAAGCAATTTGCGTCAGCGTCTGATTGCCCACCAGCAATCCCGCCTGCTGGTAGAAATGATTGCAGCCGACCTGCGCGCTATCCGCTGGCTGCCCCACTACGCTTTAAAGCATGAAAGCGGTCTGCGGGCGCTCACCCAACAGCGCAACACCATCACCTTTAGCCAACTGAATTTTCACGCTGCCCGTCCTGCCTTGCTGCATCGTGAGCAGCCTCATGCAGACCCACGCCTGCATGAAATCGGCTATACTGTAGAGCCTGACGACCAGCTGCAAAACTTCCGCCTCATCCGCCGCGAAGACTACTACCTTGATGACAATCTGCAAGAAGGTGGACGCACCTTTACCCTTACCAAAAGATTGCGCGGCTTCCAAGTGGAGTTCCTGCAAGCTGTTAATAGCCCATGGAGGAAAGACTGGCACTCCAGCAACCAACCCCAACAACGCATGCCACTGGCCATTCGGTTCACCCTTACGCTCGCCCCTGAAGATGACTCTCTTGCTGATCCTCAAGCACTTGAGGTGTATCAAATAGAAATCAATTTGCCCATTGAGATCGCCAACCGCTAGCGCCGCTTAAATAGCTCCTGCTTAAAAAACTGTCCCAACCATTCTTTTAAGAGACTCTGTTGTTATGTGTCCCCTTCGGCTGAAACCCTCTCCTCAACAATCTCAGCAAGCACGACCCCCAGGCGTGGCACTCTTGAGTGTCTTGCTGGCAGTATTGCTGCTGACGGTGTTCGTCAGCGAATCCTTCTTTGATATGGGGCTGGAATTGCGAGCACTGCGCACCCAGCAGGCAGCAGAACAAGCACGTTTTGTGGCACGCTCAGGACTAAAAGCTATCACACAGGCTTTGCAGCTGGATGAAGTAAGCTTTTTTACAGAACTTGACCGTCTAAAAAGGCTCAGCCAAGCAGGACAACTGCACCTGGGCAACATACAGTTCAAACAACTAGATGTTCAGCCCCTTGACCATCTGTACAACCTCAACGAATTGAGCAATCTGCAACCTGACAGCGACCGCGACCGCATCCGCTGGGATCTGTTTCTGAACACTTTGCAAGATATCCCCCTGCCTCCTGTTTTTCCAGGAGGACAGCCACAAACCGTCTCAGAAGAAATCGCAGCCCAACTCTATGCTGCCATTGTAGATTGGACAGATAATGATAACAACGAATACAATGGCGCCAGCGGATTTCTCGGGGCAGAAGACAGCACCTATGCCTTTGCCCAGCCATCCGTACAAGTGAAAAATACCCTGCTGGATGATATCCATGAGGCCCGCATGCTGCGCGGCATGGCAGAAAGCAACATCCCCTGGGGCAGCTGGATCAACCACTTTATCGCTTTGCCACGTTTTGGGAACCAAAGCTGGTTCCTGCCAGAACGCATCAATGTGAACACTGCCAGCCGAGAAGATATCGTCTCTCACCTCAAACGCCGCAATCTGCGCGTCTCCCTTGGTTCCAGCAACAACCGACTTAACCGAGATGGCATCCGTTCCTACAGTGAAAGGGCAGAAGATATTGCAGAAACTCTTATCCCCACAGGCAGAAATCGTCCCACCTATACTTCTGAATCCCTTGCTGAAACTCTCAATGACCTTGGCTTCCGCGATAACTTCGGCACCAATTTTCTCTTTTCCACCAGCAATACCTATTATGGGGTGCATATCATCACCGAATCCGATGGAGTAGCAGCCGAAGTAAGAGCCATCGTCCACGTTCCTCGCGATCAGGAAACCCGCACCTCCTTGCAAACAGAAGTAATTTCATTACGGCTCAGGTAAACCATGACCGTTTTTTGCTGGCAGTTGGTGGGAAATGTTGTCTCCCTGTGGGCAAGACATGGGTTGCCATTATTGTTAAAAAGAGCTGTTAAGGGAGAAGCATTGTGGGTTCTGTAAGGCAGCCATGATGGGCGATAAGAGAGATGGACATTGATGCATACAGTAAGGTCAAGTTGCCTGAAGATTGGCGTTTGGTGGTATTGCCGCAGGTGGTTTCTACCAATGGATTGGCCTTGTCTAATATGGAATACTTGGCAGCAGATGGGTTGGTGTTGTGTGCCTTACACCAGACAGGCGGTCGGGGGCGACGTGGGCGTGGTTGGGTTTCAGTGGAGGGGAAGCAATTGCAATTTAGTGTGGTGCTGCATGGCGGGCCGCCTGCAGCTGGAGTGGTGGGATTGATGGCGGGGTTGGCAGTGGCGGAAGCGGTGGGGCAGCAGACGGGGATGGATTGTTGGTTAAAATGGCCCAATGATGTGCTTTGTCGGTCTGGGAGGGATGAGCGAGTAAGCAAAAGTAATTTGGTGAAAGTGTGCGGGGTATTGGTAGAGGGGGGTGTGGGTGTGGAAGGGAAACGGGTGTTGGTGCTGGGTGTGGGTTTGAATGTGTTGGGTAATAGGAGGGATTATCCTGTTGGGTTAAGAGGTGGTTTAGGTACCTTGAGTGAGTTGTGGGGACGTGCTGTGCCGATGGGTGATTTGTTTAAGGTGGTGTTGGAGCGGTTGAATTATTGGCATCAGCGGGTGTGGCAAGGGGAGATTGCAGCTTGCTTGGATGCATGGAGAAAGCGGGCTTGGTGGACTGATAGGCGGGTGCGGTTGGTGGTTTCTTCTGGAGATGCTGCGGGTGTAGAGGGTATTGTGGAAGGTATCAATGAAGCAGGCTTGTTACAGGTGCGTCTACCCAATGGTCGCCAGCATTTGCATGCTTCATGTGAACTGACTTGGTTATAAAGTTCTTTATAAGGATAATTTGTGGATGTGCTTGGGCTGGTGGGGTCAAGCAGCACAAGTTGCTATTGTTCTTTTAGTCCGTATTTCATGCAGGCGACGAAGTCTTGGGGTGTTTTTTGGGTATCAGAGCAGCTGTTTTTCCATTTTAGCAGGGGAGGGTGTTGGGCGGTGTCGGCAGCTTTTTGGTAGCAGGCGGCTTTGCCGAGTTGTGATCCCAGTTGTGCGCACATTTTATAGACAATGACGGCAGGTGGGGCTTGGCGAGCTGCTTGTTTTGCTCCTTTTTTGATGCAGTCTTTTACGTCACCACGGTTGCCACTGGCGGCACATGCTTGGGGTATAATCTTTTGCTGCCAGCTGCGTTCATTGGGCAGTTGAGAGTTGGAGAACAAATTGTTTGGTGGGTTGGGAAATTCGGGAGGTTTGAAGGCGCTGCTGCAAGCGACGATAAACAGGGCAGCGAATAAAGTGGCAGCTGGGGCTATTAGCAAGAGTTTGTGAAGTTTCATGGTTTTATATCTTAAGAGAGGAAGTGGGTTGTGGGAGATAGTAAAAAGTGGGGTCAGGTTTTGCTAAAAGCAAGGTCGCTAGCTGGGATGGTGGTGATTTGTTGTTGCCAGCGTTTCAACCATTTTAGAGAGCGGCGTTGGGCTAATTGGGCTGCTTGTGGATGATATAGAACTTGCCACAAATCTGCTTCTATGTCTAAGTCTGGCAGGGGAGCGATGGCGCTGCAAGTCAATTGGTGGGCACGGGCATTTTTGAGATTATGCTGGAGCACCTCTTTTTTGGCGGGGCGCAGCAAGTCATTGAGTGGAACCCGCGTGCCCAGCAAGTAGTAGCCCCCGTCCAAAGAGGGACCAAACACCAAATCATGGTTGGCTAGCTTGCACAGGGCTTGATTCCAGTGCTGGCAGGTTAGCAAGGGCAAGTCGCTGCCCACCAGCAGCACAGGGTTGTCTTGAGGAGATACAGCCTGGACTGTGGCAATGGCGTGTTCCATACGTTGTTCCAGGTTTTCTCCTGTTTGGGGATAGCTGCGGCATTGGCTGGGGAGATGGACACCCCATTGTTCAAATGCATCCAAGCGATGGGAAGGGGTATAGAAAAAATGCAGCTGGCGATTGGCAGCCTGGGTGCACCAGTGGGAGGCTTCTGAAAGAATGTCGCTCAGGCAAGCCATTTGCAATTCACACGCCCCTTGTGCGCCTAGGGTGGCAATCAGGCGTGTGTTTATGTGCCCAGGATGAGGGGCACGGCACATAACAATCAGCTGTACACTCTCAGGCTGCCATGAGCCAGCAGCATTGGCAGATGAAAAAGCAGCAAAGGAAGCCAAGGTAATCAGTTAAAAAAAGGAATAGCTATTATCAAGAAAGCAACTGTTGTGAAAATAGTTGTCAAAAATCATAGTTCTTATCTTAACGCACTGGAGGGTAATTTTTCAACATGCGGGAGAAATCTGGATGGTGATGAAACTGGTAAAACAAACGGCGGAACAACCACCAGGTTCGCCAAAAGCCCTCTTGTTGCCAGCGTCTGCCCGAAGTACGCACCGCCTTTTTTGCCAAATGCCAACGAATACCTTGCTGCTTGACTAGCAAAGAGAAAGCGTAGTCTTCCATCATGGCAAGGTTTGGGAATCCTCCTAAGCGTTCAAACAACTGCCGACGAATGAAGCAGGCTTGATCTCCCAACACAATGTTTCTCCAACGCGTGCGCCAGTTGGTGCCCCAGCTGAGCAATGGCAGCAAACGATGACGCCCCTCAATCCACAGGGGAAATGCCCCTGCTTGTCCACCTCTTTGTGCGATTCTCTTCATCTCCTGCAAAAATCCTTGCGGTAAACGGGTGTCTGCATGCAAAAATAACAGCCAGTTGCCACGGCTGGCACGTACGCCGGCATTGCACTGTTCTCCTCTGCCAGATTTGGCAGCAAGCACCCGACAATATGACTGTGCCAGCTGCAAACTGCCATCGGTTGAACCACCATCCACCACCAGCACTTCGGCTTGTTCTACTTGCGTCATTAATTGCTCTAAAGCTTCTTGCAACAATGTTGCCTCATTCAATACAGGAATGATAATGGAAACCTGAGAGGAAAATGTTGGCATACCAGCAACTTCAAAAAATTTTTCTTAGCAAAATAGTCTTTTTGCTGCCATGCAACATGATAAATTTTGTTCTGGTAGCGTTAAAAAAACTTTCTGTTCTTTTTTCCTAATAAAAAGTCATGCCAAAGAAACAAAGAATAATACACGAACGATATCTAGATACCATCAGAGCCTGCAAGACCATCTTGCGTAATTTAAATCATCTAGATGGACAAATCACCCCAGGTCAGCTCAACGAGGCGATGCGATTGTTGTCTCGGTTGCACGACAGCATTCAGTATTTTTTGCTGCAGCAGGAAGATGCAGGAGCGATACAAGGAGAGGAATGAGTGCAGACAACCATAGTTGCTTTATCCATCAGTTGGTGCGCAAGCTATTGCGCTGCTGGTGGTTATGCCTGGTTGGTGTGTGGTGGTTGTTATCGGTGCAGACGGTCTGGAGCAGTCAAGAAACCTCACCAGCCTGGACTCAGTTGGCAGCGTTGCGACACGCTGCACGAACCCAATCTGCGCACGGCGTCTTGCAACTTGCCCGTCAGTACTTAAAGCGTTTTTCCCATGCTTCCTGGAAAGATGAGGCCTTGTTGATTCAGGCCCGCGCTGCCCTCCAGATACAGCAAAGGCAAACCGCCGCTTCATCGTTTGAACAGCTGTTGAGTCAGTTTCCCCACAGCACTTTCGCAGGCCAAGCTATGCAGCTGCAGCTTCCTTTGCTCTCTAATGAGAACGCCTGGAAGCAAGCTGCCCAACGCCTGCGCCGATTCGCTCAACAACAATCCCTCCATCCTCTGCTGCCAAGGTTATTTGCTGCCCACGCCCAGCATCAACTCCAACTCCAACAGCCAGATGCCGCCTTGCAATGGCTGCAGAGCATTCCCTTCGCAGCCGACCCTATGAGCAAACACCTGTTGCTGGAGATAGAATTGCGCACCTATGCCTTAAAAAACCTTTCCCTGCAAACAGATACCCTCAATGCTTACCTGAGTACCCAAGCACCCCGCGCACGTAAATCCAGTTTCTTGCAACAACTACAGCAAGATTATCAACAACGCAAACACACCCAAGAAGCCCTCCAGCTCTCTTTCCTGCTGCTATGCTGCTATGCTGCTACCAATGAACGCCTGCCATTGCTCTATCAACATGCCCTGCTTAACTTCAGTAGCACCAACCCCTTTCCCACCTCCCAACAATGGCGGCAGCACACCGAATATCTACAAGCATATCTCAATACCAGCCATCAAACCCATCGTGGTGCAGCACACCTCTCTTCCGCACAAGCATACCTTGAACTGGGAAAAACTCACCAAGCCAGTCATCATCTCACTTTTGCCCTCATCCACCAACCCCGCCTTAGTAACCGTTCGCAAACTATCTCGCTGCAATTCGCACTGGCAAAAAACAGTGGCATTATACCTCCTTCTAATTCCACTTATGCCTACCTGCTGGCACGCCAAGCCAAAGACTTTCCTAGGGCTGCCAAGGGGCTCAAGGATGTCCTGACAGACTTCGCTGCCGACCGCTGTAAGCAAGTAGAAAAACGGCTTAGTACCATCCCTGCTGTCACTGCCGGTATCCCAATCGAAATAATTCAACAAATGCACTTTATGCGCGGTATTTGTCGTGCACAAAACAATCAACATAACGCTAGCCTGAAAGATCTCCTCCCCTTGGCTTCGGACAAAAAATTTGCTCCCCTGGCACTAGCACAACTGCTCCTCTCCTTTGCCCTCTCTCAATCTTCTCCTCCTCCGCAACTGCTGCGAATGGCTTCATCACCAAAGACTTTTCTTGGAAGACCCACCGAAATCAGAGCAGTATCTTATGCTTGTATTCTCATCGGTCAATCAAAGTGTCTGGTAGCTTTGGCGCCCAGCTGGCCTGCCGATATGCAATCCAATCCTCTTTGGCAGTTGCGACTAGGCATGGCAAACGCTGCCCTCAAAAAAACCTCCCAGGCCGCGAGACGCTATCAGCAAGTACTCAAACTCATAGACCAACACCCCTTGCTGCTAAAAAAACCCAATCCCCAAGTGCAACTTGCTGCTCTGGCTGCTCTCAGTGCGCTCCAGCGTATAGATGTCCAAGCACAAGGTTATCATCAAGCCCAAGAACGCCTGATGCGCTATCAATCTTTATGGTCTAAGCAGCCCCCTCAAGTTCGTCTCTTGCAGCTGCAGCTGCAACTAGCCCAAGGATACCATGCCCAAGCCAAATCTCAGGGGGCTATGGCTCGCAAAAGTTATCTGAAAATCATACAAGCACAGGATTCCTTGCCCGAGACACGTTTAGAAGCAGCAGGGCTATGGACAGAAAGCCTATTAAGGGAAAATAAACCTTTTGAAGCCTTAAAATTTTTGCAGCAAAAACCCAACCGAGATCTTTTCTTGCAAAACACCTTCTTGTTTTTGCATGAAGCGTTCACTCACCAGTCGCTGTCGCCTTCGGCGGAGCAAGATAGTGCACTGCTGGATATGTACCATCAGCTACTGCGGTACAAGCAGGCACCTGAGGTGCTGCGCATAACAGCTGCTTTGGGTTTGGAACAACATCATCAGCGACGTGATGAAACTGCAGCCAGGGTGCGGGTACTGGAATCGGCTTGGAAGGCAAGCCCACCAGGTCAAGTGAAATCTCAACTACAACTACGATGGTCTCAGGCCCGATTGGCTTGGGGACTGGAGCTGCGAGAACGAGGGGATTCTAAAGGTACAGCTGTACTGAACAAAGGGTTGCAAGATTTGGCGTCTTTGTCTGTGGATGAATACCAGCAGGGCTTGCATCAATGGGCGCAAGTCCTCAGAAACAAAAAAGAGCCTTCGCTATTGATCCAAGTGTCAGCCCAGCAGATTGCACTAGCAAAGAATCAGCCAATTCTACAGCGAGAATTACGACTGCAATTGGGAATGGCATACCTAAAACGGGGACAACAATTGCAAAGCCAAAACCACCCCGCTCAAGCACGTCTAAGCTATCAGTATGCCCTTACCACCATGAAGGGCTTGTCTTGGCAGCGTGAGTGGGAAGCATTGGGATACCTGCACGCCTTGGTGCCACCCCAAGCAGATAATGCAAAGCAGCTGCTTCCCTATCACCAAACTGTTTGGGAACGCATCCCTGTTGACACAGATGAACGCCGCATCCAAGCGGTTCGTATGGGTCAATTGGCAGCAGCCCTAAAAGAATTTCCACAAGCACGCCGCTTCTTTCAACAAGCCGATAATGGCAGCATCGATGATGCCTCCCTGCAAAGTGGGTTCGCCCGTGCAGAATTGGAAGTTGCTGCCCAATCTCCAAAAGTGGCTGTCCAAGTGCTTTCCTCCCTTAGCAAACGACCCATTGCCAACACTGCTTGGGAAATCCCAGTGCATTACCGACTGGCTGTGCTGTACCATCAATTGCAACAGTGGCAAAAAGCCTTGTCACATTATCAGCAGGTCTCCCAACAACAGCCACGAGGCGCCCACGCTGCCTATGCCCAACTGATTACAGAAGCCAGCAGTCAAGCGCACACCATTGCCAATTACTTAAAGAAGAACACCCCTTCTGCTGCCCCTTGATGAAATCTCTTGCTGCCAGCCACCTATTTTTAAGCTGCTGTCTTTTACTAACAGCATCTGTTACCCTGCTGTTTGTTTGCCCCTTCTTTTTTTGAGGAATCCATGCTCAGACTATTGTTCCAAGGCCAATACGCCCTCTTCGCCATGATTCTGATTGCACTGGTGGCTTCTTTGACCGTTCACGAATGGGGGCATGCCTGGGCAGCCAAACAATTTGGTGATGACACCGCAGAACGTCTGGGACGGTTGACTCTTAACCCTATGGCACACATTGATCCCATCGGCTTGCTGATGGTGGTGATGGTCGGCTTTGGCTATGCCAAGCCTGTACCGTTTAACCCCTTTCGTATGCAATCACGTTGGGCAGAATTGGGAGTGGCAGCTGCAGGTCCCTTGATGAATCTGCTGATTGCCTTTGTCGCAGTCAATATTTATGGGCTGTTGCAACAAATTTCCATCCCCGGACTAACAGGCACAGGACCGCTATTCTTCCTTAGCTTTCTAGCTACCATCAACATGGTGTTGATGCTGTTCAACCTTATTCCACTGGGTCCACTGGATGGGCATTACATCCTGCCCTATTTTCTCGGCCGCAGGCTTGGACAAGCCTACCGCGATTTCAACCATCGCTACGGAACACTTGCCCTGATGTCACTCATTCTACTGAGTGTGGTAGGGCTGCCCATCTTTCAGGTGATTTTTGGCATCGGCAGGGCTGTGTTGCCCTGGCTGCAGCTGGTATAAAGGCTGGCAGCACGGGGGCAGCCTCTCATCTGGGCGGGGTTGCTGATGAGTGCTTGCAGCAAGTTAGTCGGTGGTGGGTTTGCTCAAGCGACTGCTGTCAAAAAGTACTTTGTTGACAGCCTTTTGATAAGGCTCAGAGCGAAACAACGGTTCTTTTCGTTTGCGTATGGCTACGGGAGGGCTGCCTGCTTTGAGGGGAAGGTGTTGGCTTTGAAACAAGGGTTCTTTGGAAGAGGGAGACGACCCTTGGCTGTGGGATGAGACAGCAGATGGCATGGAGAAAACCTTTATGAAAATGTTATGAAAAGGGACTTAGAGGGCGGGGCAGTAGCCTCTTGCGCTCATGCAAGCCTTGATGAGATGTGGTGTCTTGATGGTATTCTTCCTGTAGAAATAATATATCAACCTGCCCAAGATAACACAGTTTTGGCTAGCAGGTATTTTGGGGACTTGGCAGCGGAGAAATAATGCCCAGAAAGCATCTTGACAACATTTTTGCTAGCCTGTAAAAAGGAAGGTAAGGGAAGGATCTTTTGGCGCATGTTGCCGATATGCTGTTGACTTGAACATGTTGACTTGAAGATGTTGACAGCGTTTGGCTTATGAGAGGAACACGATGCATCAGGCTTATCTGTATTCCAGCTGGCCACACAGCTTAGGCTTACCCCTGTTAGGGGAAGGCTTAGGAGTGTGATTGCTTTTTTCCTCCGCGCCGCTTCTCTCCCGTCTAAAGCATTGCATCGTTTATGATGCACACTGCCCCGTTAATTAAGGGGCAGCAGCACTAGCAGACGGATATTTTTTCAAACAGATGACGGTGCGGCCTCAAATTTCATGAGGCACGTTTAATTGAGGAAAATGGTGCTGCTTGACTATCAAGAGATGCATCAGTTAATCCAGAAGAAAACAGCAGGGACGCTGCTTTTTATCAACAACTTTTTATTTACAAGAGCATGAAAATCCTCATGAATACAACAAGCACCAAAGAGGCAAACCGCGTACAAGTGTTTGACACCACCCTGCGCGACGGTGAGCAAGCCCCTGGTTTTACTATGAATCCTGAAGAAAAAATAACCTTGGCAAAACAGCTGGAACGGCTGGGTGTAGATGTGATTGAGGCAGGATTTGCAGCATCATCGCCGGGCGATTTTGAAAGTGTGCGGGATATCGGTCATGCACTCAAAGGACCTAGGGTGATGAATCTTTGTCGCGCCAAAAAATCAGACATTGATGCAGGCGCAGAAGCTTTGCAGGGTTCGCACAAGTGGGGTCTGCACACCTTTATTGCCAGCAGCCAGCTGCACATGAAGTACAAATTGAAAATGACGCCCCAAGAAGTACTCAAAGCAGCTGTTCAAGCAGTAGAGCATGCCCGTCGCTATGCCGACTGGGTGGAATTCAGTCCTGAGGACGCTACCCGCAGCGAACCTGAATTCCTAGTGCAAATGTGTTCACAAGCCATAGCTGCCGGCGCCAGCGTGATTAACATCCCCGATACAGTGGGTTATACCACCCCCCAAGAAATGTATGCCCTGATGAAACGCCTGTTGAATGAAGTAAAAAATGCAGACCAGGTCATATTTTCGGTTCATTGTCATGATGACTTGGGTTTGGCTATGGCCAATTCTATTGCTGCCCTTAGTGCTGGTGCGCGTCAGGTGGAATGTACCATCAACGGCATCGGTGAACGCGCAGGCAATGCTTCGTTGGAAGAAATTGTCATGGCATTGAAAACCCGCAAAGATCTGTTGCAGCTAGAAACCAATATCCAAACCGAAATGTTGTATCCCACCAGTCGCCTGCTGACCCAGTTGACCGGTATGGGCGTACAAGCCAACAAAGCCATTGTGGGCGCCAATGCTTTTGCCCATGAGGCGGGTATTCATCAAGATGGTGTACTGAAAAATCCGCTCACTTATGAAATCATGACGCCTGAGTCGGTAGGCATCAAGTCCAGCCATTTGGTACTGGGAAAGCATTCAGGTCGCCATGCCTTGCTGATACGCACCAAAGAATTGGGATATGATTTGTCGTCTGAGGAAGTGGATCAACTCTTTCAACGCTTCAAGCAGTTGGCTGATGCCAAAAAGGTGATTTATGATGAAGACCTAGAAGCCCTGCTGAACGAAGACAAAGCTGGTGGTCCCCATGCCCGTTGTGTGTTTCAAGGGCTAAAAGTCATCAGTGGTACAGAAGAAATTCCGTATGCCAATGTGAGCATGCAGGTAGATGGACGTCAGGTGGAGGCACAATCTCAGGGGGATGGCCCAGTGGATGCCACCTTTAAAGCTATTTGTAAGGCTGTAGGGGCGCACTGTACCCTGAAAAATTATCAAGTACAAGCCATCACTGGGGGTACCGATGCTTTGGGAGAGGTGATTGTGGTACTAGAAGAAGATGATAAAACCGCTACAGGTAGAGGTTCTAGTCCAGATATTATCGTAGCTAGTGCGATGGCTTTTGTGGCAGCGCTTAATCGTTTGGAACATAGTCAAGCGCGCATGATTGAAGGAGTATAAATCTGTTAGCCTGTTGCTTGGTTAGCAGCGGCTGGTGGTTGGAACAGTGAGTTGAACCAGCGATGCATCCATACACGATGCATCCATACACGATGCCAATGCACGATGCCAATGCACGATGCCAATGCACGATGCCAATGCACGATGCCAATGCACGATGCCAATGCACGATGCCAGGACAAGCCTGGGCATGCCAAGGCAGGCACCAATCTTTTATCAGTATTGAAAAGAATCGGTGGATAAACAACCACACAGACAGCAGAACACACAGCAAGATCTGCCGCAAGAGGAGTACTCCAGCTATCGGGCAGGCGAGATAGAATCTCGTTGGAGTGCGCGTTGGGAAAAGGACGGGTTGTATGATATGCCCGCTGACGCCAAGAAGCCTTTTTATTGGCTTACCATGCTGCCCTATCCTTCGGGTGATTTACACATTGGGCATTGGTATGCCATGGTGCCTTCTGATGCAGGTGCGCGGTTTCAACGTATGCAAGGCAACGATGTATTTTTTCCTATTGGATTTGATGCCTTCGGTTTGCCTGCAGAAAATGCTGCCATCAAGCATGGTATTCATCCAAAAGAGTGGACTTACAGCAATATTGAGCGCATGCGGGGTCAATTGCGCCGCATGGGTGCAATGTGGGCTTGGAAAAACGAGATCATTACCAGTGAACCAGCATACTACCAATGGAATCAATGGGTGTTTTTGCGTTTTTATCAGCAAGGGTTGGCTTATCGTGAGCATGCTGCGGTGGATTTTTGTCCTCAGTGCAACACCACCTTGGCACGAGAGCAAGTGGTGGGGGACGAGCGCCAATGTGAACGTTGTGCTACGGCGGTGGTAAGAAAATCACTGAATCAATGGAAGTATCGTATTACCCGCTATGCGGAAGAATTGCTGGACTTTAGCCAGCTGGAATGGCCAGAGGCGGTATGCACCATGCAAACCAATTGGATTGGGCGTTCAGAAGGGGTGGAGTTTGATCTCCCGCTGGCAGACCATCCAGACAAGCAGCTGCGGGTTTTTACCACCCGACCAGACACCGTGTTTGGTATGACCTTCTGTGTCATTTCTCCAGAACATCCCTTATTAGAGAGCATCACCCCGCCTGCACACATGCAGGCTGTGAGGGACTATTGCCAACAAGCAGCACGCAAAAGCGAAATTGAACGCTCTGCCCAAGGACAAGAAAAAAACGGCGTGTTCAGCGGAGCCTATGTGCTTAACCCCTTTAATCAAGAACGCATCCCTGTGTGGGTGGCGGATTATGTACTGATGGGCTACGGCACGGGTGCTATTATGGCCGTACCTGCCCACGATGAACGCGACTTTGCTTTTGCGCAAAAATATCGGCTGCCTGTAAGATATGTACTAGAGCCTGTTACAGGCTCGTTGGCGGAAGTCAGCCAGCAAGGTCAAGCAGCCTACCTCGCCAAGCAGGGCAGTAAAATGTGCCAAAGCGGTTCATTTGACGGCACTCCCTGGCCCGACAGCTTCCAGCGCACCGCCGAGTGGCTGGAGAAACGTGCTTTGGGAGAACGCAAAATCAACTACCGTCTCAGAGATTGGCTTATCTCACGACAACGCATGTGGGGCACACCTATTCCCATCATTTACTGTCCAGACTGCGGTACAGTTCCCGTTCCAGAAAAAGACCTGCCCGTACTCCTGCCAGATAATGCAGTCTTCCAGCCCACAGGAGAAAGCCCTCTCAAACAACACCAAGAATTCCTGCATACCACCTGCCCCAAATGCAGCAAACCAGCACAGCGGGAAACCGATACCATGGACACTTTTGTATGTTCTTCTTGGTATATGTATGCCTATCTTTCTCCTTACTGGAAAAAAGGACAACAACTCTCTCCGCAAGACACCCCATGGGATTCCCAACGCATTAAACAATGGCTGCCTATCAATCAATACACCGGAGGTATTGAGCATGCCATCATGCACCTTTTGTACCTGCGCTTTTACGCCTGCGCACTCGCTGATGCCCAGATCCTTCCCTACCGCCAGCCAATCCGCAAATTATATAACCAAGGTTCCATCCTCGGTGCTGACGGCGAAAAGATGTCCAAGTCCCGAGGCAATGTCGTCAATCCAGATGACCTAGTAGATGGTTACGGCGCCGATACCGTCAGAGCTTATCTGATGTTCATTGGCCCCTGGGACCAAGGAGGACCCTGGAATCCACAGGGCATAGAAGGCATGAAGCGCTTCACCCAAGATGTTTGGCAACTCTGTAAAACAGGCAGCAACAACCAACCAACCAACCCCAAAGTCGCACAAGAACTGCGCTCAGTCATGCACCAAACTTTGAAAAAAGTCACCCACGACTACCAACAATTTAAATTCAATACCGTCCTCGCTGCCTTGATGCACTGCCGCAATATGCTAAAAAAGCATCAAACCACCCTTAAAGGCAGCCTCGTATGGCAAGAAGCCACAGAAATCCTCATCCTCATGCTTGCTCCCATCGCTCCTTTTATTACAGAAGAACTCTGGCAGCAAAGACACCCCCATACCAGCATCCATACCCAACCCTGGCCAAGCTATAACCCCGCTTTCACACAAAGCAACACCGCCACCCTCGTCATACAGATTAACGGCAAGCTAAGAGAACGCCTCTCCATTACCACCGACCTGTCAGAACAAGAGATTCAACAACAAGCCCTCCAGCTTCCCCCCATCCAGAAAAAGCTGCAAGGCAAGCAAATTCATAGAGTTATCGTTGTGGGACATAAGCTGGTCAATATCGTTGCTTCCTGATTGTTGCCAACAAATTTTTTAAAACCCCTGCATTAAAGCATAGGACAATTCAAAAAATGCGTGGTGTGGTAGAAGATGGTGATGTAATGGATGTTGGCATGCCCATGTAGCTCAGTTGGTAGAGCAGCGCATTCGTAACGCGCAGGCCGCCGGTTCAAATCCGGCCGTGGGCTTTGGGGGCGCAGATTTATTCACGAGGGAGTGAATTGAAGAGCAGCGGAATTGATACAATAGCGTTGACCGCTGGGGGGGGGGCCATCAGGGAAGACGTGTCCTAGATGAGAGTCACAAACGGCACAGCAGACTTCGGTGCGTACCATGCCGTGGGTGTGATCATCACGGATTAGCAATTTTTTTAGATCTATGGGCTGCCAAAAGCTGGGCCAGCCGCTGCCTGATTCATATTTTTCTTGTGAGTGGAATAATTCCATTCCACAGCAAACACAGTGATAGGTGCCTGCGGCTTTTTCGTTCCAGTGTTGACCGCTGAAGGCGCGCTCGGTGCCTGCCTCTCTAGTGACCTGGTATGCTTCTGGGGTTAGTTGTTGACGCCATTCTTTTTCGGTTTTTTCTATACGCTGTAATGTTGAGCGCTTTTTGGCAGTAGTGGACATGGGCAAGGTTTTTGAAAATGGTTGAAGCAAGAAATGCAAGAACTAGCAGGAGGGAGACTTGAACTCCCGACCTCGCGATTATGAATCGCGCGCTCTAACCAGCTGAGCTATCCTGCCAGCACGGTTATGTTTTCCAGATTTATTGTGCGAGATAGGGATTATTTGTCAACTTGTATCTGTGGAGGTTATGAATGTGTGATGGTGATAGAGAACATAAAAGAAGGTTGAAAGGGGTGTTGTATTGTGAAGTTAGAGAAGCATCGGGTGGTGCCGAACAAGTTGAGTTATGTCAAGGGCCATCGGTCTGGGGGGGATTGTATTTTGTGTGAGGTGCAGCGTGGGAGAGATGATAATTTGGAGCGGTTGTTGGTATATGGGGGTAAGCGGGTATTTGTGACCTTAAATTTGTATCCGTATAATCCTGGTCATTTAATGGTGGTGCCGCGTCGTCATGTAGAAGATGTAAGGAAGTTAGAACAAGCAGAGGTGTTGGAGTTGCATGCGGTGCAGGGTTTGTGCATGGAGGTGTTGGATGCGGAATATACACCGAGTGGATACAATTTGGGATTTAACGTAGGCAAGGGTTCTGGTGCCAGTATTTCACATGTGCATTTACATATAGTGCCGCGGCATAGAAATGAGGTAGGATTTTTTGATGTATTAAGTGATGCGCGAGTGATTGTGGAACATCCGCAGCATTCTTTGGAGCGTTTGCGTGTGACGTTTGCAGATAAAGCGACGAGAAGGGATAAAGCAGGCAAGTCGTTGGGGAAGTGATGGAAAAAGGAAAGCGAGGGATTGCATGAGAGGACAGAGGTCGGGCAGGTGGAAGGCGGCGGTATTATTGTTGTCGTTGGGGCATCGGGCTGCGGAGCGTGTGTTGTCGCGTATGGGGGTGCGGGAGGCGGAGCAGCTGGCAGCCAGTATGGAAGAGGCTAGCGGAGCGAGTTTGTCGGAGGTGGATGGGGTGCTGCAGGAGTTTCATCAGCGGCTGGTGGCTAAGGGTGGGGGCTGGGGGGCTTTGGAGCAATTGTCTGTGAGAGAGGCAGCACAGTTATTGTCAGAAGAGCATCCACAGGCAGCAGCCTTGGCTTTGGCGCATATGCGTTCGCATGCGCATGCGGCGGCTGTGCTGCAAGCCTTGCCGCTGGTACTGCAAGAGGATCTGGCAGGTCGGCTGGCCTTGATGGAGCGGGTGTCTCCTGGTGCCGTAAAAGAAGTAACAACGGCGATAGATCACAGCATTAAGCAGCCAGATACGCTTGACGGCCTAGATGCTTTACAGCATTTGCTGGAACACCTGGATCCGCATGCAGCAGACAATATCCTCAGACGCGCAGCCAATAAGTATCCTCAGGCAGCCCAGCAGCTGCAGCGGTTGCGGGCAGATACTTTTAGCTGATTGGTTGGTGGCGGCACTCGGTTACAAATGCTGCTGCCATGATTTCCAGCTTTAATAATTGAATCGGCAGCCCTGGTTATATCCCAGTAGAATGGGGGCAACGAGGGCGTGAAGACATCATCAAAAGGGAGCAGGCAAAGTGATGAAGCTGGGTTTGGCAAGTAACGCAGGTGCCTGGGCACTGATGGCGATGTTATTTTGGGGAGTGTCTGTTGAAGCCCAGCAGCCGCAGTCAGAGTTTGGAGAGCGGGAATTGTGGTTTGCAGTGACAGCGGATTACAATGGTTTGCTGACCGATGCCAGCCAGGAGCGTCCTTTGGGACGGCGGGGTTGGGCTCATGTGGGCGCCTTGTTGGATCAGTTGGCTAGAGAGGGTTTGGTAAAAGAAAAGTTGGTGCTGCTGGATGCGGGGGATGGATTGTTGGGTGCAGCTTCCAGCGTATTGCCTGAGGAGGCTGGGGGAGTTGTGAACCGAGATAGTGTTTTGCCTGCGGTGCGCATCATGAATGCCTTGGGATGGGATGCTATGGCGTTGGGGAATTATGACTGGCAGGCAAAGGGTTTAAGGAGGGCGTATGGGGTGGCTGATTTTGCTTGGTTGGCAGCCAATGCCTGGGATGCCAAAGATGAACCGGTGTTTCGCCCCTATGTGGTGTTGCAGCGTGGAGGACTGCGGGTGGGGATATTAGGATTTGGTCAACCTGGCATCAGCACTCAGCAGCGAGATTGGCGTGGTGCCTGGCGTATGGTGGATGTGCGCAAGGGGCTGCGTCGCTGGGTGCCGCATTTGCGTCAGAAAGAAGGGGTGGATGTGGTGGTGGCTTTGATGCACAGCGGGGAAGATCCTTTTTATGGCTGGGAACGGGCTGTGACAGAACACAAACCACTGCCGTCAGTAGCAGGTTTGGTAGCTTGGGGCTGGCAGCTGCCTCAGCATGCTTGGCCCGATCTCGTCCTCAGCGGTGGTTCTCATCGCATGTCCTATGCGCCCAAAGCTTGGAGTGATGCCCGCTGGCAGCAGCCCTCCCAGCCCATTCCTTTGCTGGAAGTAGGCTCCAGTGGTCGGGGAGTCATGCTGGTGCACATGCGATTAAAAGCCACTGATAGCACCCGCCCACATTCCCCTCGCTGGCAGCCCGTGGCTGTCTCTGCTGCTGCCATTAAAGTACCCCCACTGCCACTTCAAGCAGCCCTGCAACAGCTACCGCCTCCAGTTCAACAACGCTGGCAGCAAGCCCAACGCAGCCTGCAGCAACCCAGCGGCTGGCACTTCGCCCGCAACGAACTCTCAAAACGTAACCGCCGACCCTTGGCGCGTTGTCTGGCACATATCCAAAACCAAGCATTGGCCGCTGCACTCAAAGATGCCAAAAAACCTCCCTTGAGTCTGCTTCCTCTCTCCCAACGCATCTATCCCAGCAAATGGCAAAAGCAACAACCAGTTCGTCGCCAGCACATCTATGGCTGGTTCCTTTACGCTGACCGCCTGGTCCAATTCCATGCTCAGGGACAACAAATCGCCCGCCTGCTGGAAGGAATGGTACGCTGGCAAAACAACCACAGCACCCGCGGTCTGCTGCCCCTGTATCCCGGCGGTATGGAATTCCAACTCCAACCACCTAAAAAACCCTACTCCAAAAGCAGCAATATCATCGCCCTTGTCCCTCATTCTCCCCCTGACTCCTCTCCACTCCAATGGCGCACATCTTATCCCTTGTGGAGCACCGACTTCATTCGCCAAGGCTATAACTCCATCTCCTCCCGTGCCTTGCTGAAACAACCTCCCATCCTCCAGCAGCTTCCCTCTTCCCTCAGAGAACTCGTCTTCCAATTCATGCAGCCACAACACCCGCCCCCCAAAAACTGCCAACGATTCTTCACCCGCTAAACCCTGCCTGCAATCCTGTTCTATTTTGTACATTGCAGCCAAAAACCCCATTGGGGCTGAAAGACCACCAGGGCGACGATGATAATCATCAGCAAGGTGGGGACTTCATTGAGTATGCGAAAAGTGCGTGATGAGGGTGTGGGCTTTTCTTGAATAAGTTGGATGCGCCAAGATCCTGCTAGTGCATGCATGACCAGCAACCCTGCCACTGCGAGCAGTTTGAGTGCCAGCCAACTTTGCAGCCAAAGCTCACAACCTCTGATGGCTATCAGCAGGCCGCCAGTGATGATAGCAGTCCAAGCTGCAGGAATGGCAATAGCGCGCCAAAGTCTGCGTTGCATGACGGCTAGGCGTTCACGCACCACGGGTTCTTTTTCTGCACGGTGATAAACAAACAAGCGGTAAAGATACAACAGTCCTGCCATCCATGAAATTACTGCCACAATGTGCAATGTCTTGATGGTGAGATAGCTGTATAAAAGTGAAGGATTCATGCAGCCACTGGTTTGTTGAAGGATTTTTTTGCCGCCTGGGATTTATATACATAAGTATACCCAAGGCGGGCAATACTCCCTTGCCACCCTACTATGTTTTGCAGGAGGGTGTTGGGTACATATACCTATGTATATAATTTCTTTGTTTGTTGGCGAGGATTGTAATAGGAAAGTATTGTATGGTGGAGGTTGTTGGGGAGAAGGTGGATGGTTGGTATTGTGGGCAGTGGGGGAGGGTTATGAGTGGATATTGTAAGGAATGGAAGCTGAGGAGTTTCGGCCTGGGCGAGAGCTGCCGTCGGTGTTAAAGCTGCAGGCGATAAGGCGGATAGACGGTCGGATAAAGTTGCCTGGTTCTAAGAGTTTGGCTAATCGGATATTGTTATTGTCTGCGTTGGCGGAGGGAGAGACCTGCATCAGCAATTTACCCAAGGGGGATGATGTGGAGATGATGGTGCGTGCGTTGTCTCAGCTGGGTGTGGAGATAGAGGGTGTTTTGGGAGATGAGCGGTTGTTGGTGCGGGGATTGGGCGGGGAGTTGCCGGGGGGTGAGCATGTATTGGAGTTGGGCAATGCGGGAACGGTGATGCGTCCATTGGCGGCGGCATTGTGTTATGGAGTTGGCTGTTATGAGTTGCGGGGAGTGGAGCGCATGCATCAGCGTCCGATTGGGGGTTTGATGGAGGGGATGCGTCAGTTGGGTGCGCGATTTGATTATTTGGATGTGCCTGGGTATCCACCACTGCGGGTGGGTTTAAGAGGGAGAGAGATAGGTGGAATGATTGGAGGGAAGGTATGGATGAGTGGTTTACAAAGCAGCCAGTTTGTTTCTTCGGTATTGATGGCTGCACCTTTGGGAGGTCAGGAAGTCAATTTACAAATTGTGGGCGGGTTGGTATCGCAGCCGTATGTGGAGATGACCTGTGGTTTAATGAAACTTTTTGGGGCAAAGGTGGAGTGGATTGAGGGTGGTTGTTTGGTGGTAAGGGGTGGGAAGCGGTATCGGGGAGTGAAGGAGATACTTGTGGAAGGTGATGCGTCGTCGGCGTCTTATTTTTTGGCTGGGGCTGCTATTAGTGGGGGTGAGATTACGGTACAGGGATGCGGTTTGCATAGTGTTCAGGGGGATGTGCGTTTTGCTGAGGTGTTAGAAAAGATGGGTGCTGAAGTCACTTGGGGAGATGATTGGGTCCGTGTGAAGGGACGGGAGGTGGATTTGTCTGAAGGAGAAAAGCCACTGAAGGGGATAGATGTGAACATGGTGGACATGCCGGATGCGGCCATGACGTTGGCGGTGGTGGCTTTGTTTGCCCAGGGAGATACGGTTATTCGAGGCATTGGCAATTGGCGATTGAAAGAAACCGATCGCTTGGATGCCATGTCTAAGGAGTTGCACAAGGTGGGTGCGAAAATAGAGATACAGCAGGATGATTTGGTGATTCATCCTCCAGAAGCAGTAACTTCAATAAAGGTGGATACCTATGATGATCATCGCATAGCCATGTCGTTTTCTTTGCTTAGTTTTGGGGGTGTGGAGTTGGCGATACAAAACCCCCAGTGTGTGTCTAAAACTTTCCCTGATTTTTTTGAGCGCTTACTAGAGGCAGCCACTTTTTATTAGTCAGGTTATTGTTTGGCAGGATACTTTGGCGACGATACTTTTTGCTGATGCAGCATCTTTTTCACAGTGCCTAAAATAGATTGGGGAGGCCTAGCAGATTTGCTTAGTTCTTGAATAGCAGCACGAATGCTGCCAAATTGTTTGAGCTTCTGTTGACAGAAAGTACAGTGCAACAGGTGTGCTTTTAGGGCGGATAAATCCGTGCCATGTAGTTGCCCATCAAAATAAGGGGAGAGGCTGTTATTGAATTGGCTGCAAGCCCCTTTTATCTGTTTGTGAGGTATCCCAAGAAGAGATGGTACAGTTGTGCGATTGCTGAATTGATCGCGAAAAGATTTGCTGTTCATATGTTCCAGACTGTAACCCTATCCTCACACCAGCCTCAATAGAAAAACGCTGTAGGCGGGCAAAAGGTTCCATTTTTCTGCTTAAAATAAAATCCCTGGCAATCCGCTTCACTAGTAAAGGGTAATGCGGATGCTGTTAGGGCATCTGGACATTTTTCAGCATGGTGCGCAGCTGTTCTCTGGCGCGGAAGATTCGGGATTTTACTGTACCGCGAGAACAGTTCATAATTTCGGCGATTTCTTCATAGGAAAGTCCCTCCCATTCTTTTAGCAGCATAATGATACGCATGTGTTTGGGTAGTTTGTTAAGGGCTGCTTGTATTTGCTGCCGACTTTGGTCTTGTTGCAGGCGGTCATCTGCCAGTTGTTTTTGGTCAGCGATGTCTGTTTCGCTGCCGTTATCATCTTGTTGTAAAGAGACGTGTGGGACTCTTTTTTTGCGACGGGCATGGTCAATGCAACAATTGACAGTGATGCGGTACAGCCAGGTATAAAAAGCATATTGGGGTCGGTATCGTCCTAAGTTGCGGTATGCCTTAATAAATACTTCCTGGCTTAAATCAAGGCTTTCGCTTTCATCCCTGCATAGTCGCAGGCAGTGGCGATAGACACGTTTTTCATACTTGCGTACCAGATTTTCAAATGCGGTGGTATCGTCTTGTTGAAAAGCGCGCACCCAGGCGAAGTCTTGGGCTTGGCTTTGTGTGCGTTGTTGATCTGGTTGTGATGTGTCTTGTTGATTTTCAACAGGGCTACTGTCTGGATTGGGGTGGTGAGAAGGTTTGGGCTGATTCATGAGACGGTATGGGACATGTTTAATGGGTTCTGGGTGTGGAAAGCAGACGCAGCTTGGCATGTAGTCGCAGTGTGCGTTCTAGCTGTTGCAGGCGGGGGAGGGAATCGATAGCAGCATAAAAGGCCTTTTGGGCATCCAAGGTGCGGATGGTGGCGCCATCAGATGCAGCGGCTAACAGGGCATCTATCAGATCAAAGGGCTGGGGTGTTTTGGGAAAGAATTGGCGCAGTTGGGGATGAAGCATAGCGATGCCATTGTATGCCAGGTTGCGGGTGCTTCCTTGTGGTTGGCAGCAAAGGCGGTGTTGTTGGCGGCGCTTGGAGGACAAGCCGCACAGGAAGGAGTGTTCATCAATGATGAGGTAAGAGTGGGATGGTCGTTGTTGTACCAACAAGGTAGCCAGGGTGTCACTGCTGTGATGGGCACGCTGCAAATGGTGGGGAGAGAAGCTGCAGAAAGTGTCAGCATTCCAAACTAGCAGATGATCTTGCTGCCAGAATTTGGCTGCGTTCATCAAGGCACCGCCACTTCCCAGCGGCAGGCGTTCTTTTAGCAGCCGTATGGGGAAGGGTGGAGGATTTTTTTTGATATGTTCGCCTAGCTGCCAGCCCAGATGATGGGCGTTGATTGCTCCCTGGCGCACCCCACCTTGGTGCAGCAGTGTGGTCAGTCGGTTAAACATGGGGATGCCCAATACAGGCATGAGAGCCTTGGGTTTGCGGCGCCCCCAGCTGCCCAGGCGGGTTCCTTTTCCTGCTGCCAGCAGCATGGCTTTCATGGTGCCTCTTGGGATGCAGTGGCTGGGGGGGTCAGTTCGCGATGTTGGAGTTGTACTGGCACCTGTGCCTGGCGCAGCTGCTTAGCCAGTTGTTCAGCCAAGAACACCGAGCGGTGCCGTCCTCCTGTACAGCCAAAGCACACCATTAAGCGGTTGCGTCCTAGCTGGGCATATGCCTGTATGGTTTGCATCACCAGTGTGTGAACGGCAACGGAGAAATGTTCCACCGTTGCTTGTTGACTCAGCCAAGTAATCACGGAGGCATCGCGTCCACTTTGTTCGCGCAGTTGGGGTTCAAAGTGTGGGTTGGGCAGCCCGCGGCAGTCAAATATGAAACCTCCGCCGTGCAGGCTGTCATCTGCGGGGGGGCCGCCTTGGTGATAGGAAAAACTCCACAAAAATACCGTAGGGAAAGATGGGATCATGATAGGTTTGGGGCTGCCTGGCTATAAGGAGAAGGGCTGGGCTTAGGCGGCTGTGCGACGGATATCTGCACCTAAGGCGTTGAGACGTTCATCAATGCGTTCATAACCGCGGTCAATTTGGTGAATGTTTTGGATCTCACTCTTGCCCTTAGCTGAGAGGGCGGCAATCAGCAAAGCCATGCCGGCGCGGATATCCGGTGAGCTCATATGGGCGCCATGCAGTGCGCAGGGACCATTGATGAGTACGCGGTGAGGATCACAGAGTACCACCTGTGCACCCATACGGATGAGGCGATCTACCCAAAACAAGCGGTTTTCAAACATCTTTTCAAATATCAAGGTGCTGCCACGACATTGACTAGCCACCACTGCCATAATGCTGGTGAGATCTGAGGGAAACAATGGCCAAGGACCGCTGTCTATTTTTACTAAGCTGCCGTGGCTGTCTGGACGTACGGATAGCTGTTGGTTGCCATGGATATGCAGATGTGTGGTGGCGGAGTCTTTAACGGATTGCATTTGGATTTCTACTCCCAGGCGTTGAAACATCAGGCAGATCATCTCTAGGTGTTGGGGATGGGCTTCGGTAATGGTGAGTTCACTGCCGGTAGCGGCGGCTAATCCAATCAGCGAGCCAATTTCGGTGTGGTCGGGCAGCAGGCGGTGTTCGCATCCGCTCAGGCTGTGACTGCCTTGGATATGGATGCGATTGCTGCCAGCCCCTTGGATTTGCGCCCCCATAGCCTGCAGCATGCAGCACAGTCCTTGGACGTGGGGCTCGCAGGCAGCGTTGTCAATGATGGTTTCACCATCGGCACAGGTGGCTGCCATCAGGGCATTTTCGGTGGCAGTGACGGAGCTCTCGTCTAGGAAAAGTTTGGCGGGCTGAAAATGTTGGCGGGGCAGCTGGAAACTTAGCTGCTGCGGGTGGGCTTGTTCCATTTTTGCATCCAACTGCTTGAGAGCAAGAAAATGCGTTTCCAACCTGCGTAAGCCGATGCGGTCTCCACCAGGAGGCACCAGGCTGACTTTCCCCAGCCTGGCCAACAGCGGACTCAGCAGCAAGATAGAACCACGAATACGCCCAGCAAGGTGTTGTGCTGGAGCGTGGGTATTAAGTTGTTTGGCATGGATGCGCAGACTGCCAGGTTTCAGGCGCTCAACCTGAACCCCCAAGCCTTCTAGCAGCAGCAGCATGTCTTGGATGTCGCGAATATCAGGCACATTGTGTAGCACCACTGGCTTTTCAGTCAGCAGACAGGCAGCCAGGGCTGGCAAGGCTTCATTTTTGTTACCTGCGGGGGCAATCTTCCCCTTCATGGTTTTTCCCCCTTCCACAACAAATTTTTCCAAGGTGGTTTTCCCTGCTGATTGGCTACCGCATGTGATGAGACATCACCTTACTATCATATGGCAGAAAAACAGCGAATTCAAACCACACCAGCAAGCCATATGTTGTTGAGCTTGCAGCTATATGACAGTATAAAATAAAGTTTATTTACCGCTTGTCTCATTCAGGATTATCCGTCTATGAAGCCAGTGCATCAGGGAAGATACGCTGAAAGCAAATTTGTTGCAAGGACTGCCCAAATGGGACTCCCTCTGGAAGCAGCACAAAGCATCTCTCACCAGCAACTATACGGTAAGATGCTCAATATTCAGCAAGCCAGTGCTTGGGCAAGCCAATTATCAGGCAAAGATGTAACCCCTTCAAACATTGCCTATTTGGTTAATTATGGTCTGATAGACAAAATAGCAGACCAAGGGAGAATCCATGTGCTGGCAGATCAACTGGCAGCCTATTACTTACAAGCAAATATACAGCAGACACACCCACTTTCTTTTTCCCATTACAAAGAATCACAAACCACCAAGCATGTACACCGTTTGCATCCCTACAAAGGAAAATTTATTCCTCAATTGGTAGAATATTTCCTTGATGCACACACGGATTCCATTAAACAAGAAGCTGTCTTTTGTCCAGGAGATTTGGTGCTAGATCCATTTTCTGGCAGCGGCACTACCCTGATTGCTGCCAATGAAGTGGGCTTGCATGCAATTGGTGTGGATGTTTCTGAATTCAATTGCTTTATGGCCAACCTAAAACTAAGCAGGGTGTCCCATTCTCAGCTGTTGCATCATGCCCTTAAAATTGGTCAAACCATAGGTCGTATTGCTCCTTGCCTGTTTGAGAGGGAACTTGCAGCAACGATAAGTGCTTTTAATAGCCAATACTTTCCCTCTCCTCAGTTTCGCAAAAGCATCTATGATAAATCCTTTGATGACCGTGCTTATGGGGACAAATATATTGAGTTGTTGCTGCCGCATTTTGATGCGCTGATGAAAAAGCACGGCATGCTGCCATATGCCCCTGCCAGTAACTCGTTTTTGGATACTTGGTATCTGCCCAGTGTGCGCCAGCAAATACAATTGGCACATGCCGAGATTGCTGGCATCCAAGACACCAAGCTGAGAGACATGCTGCGATTGATTTTGAGTCGCACCGTGCGTTCTTGCAGGGCGACTACCCATCGTGCATTGGCTACTTTGGATAAGCCTGTTACAAAACCCTATTACTGTCGTAAGCACGGCAAGCTGTGTCATCCGTTATTTTCCATTGACAGGTGGTGGAGTCGTTACACTGAAGACAGCATCAAGCGTCTGGATCAATTTGCTCGGGTGCGCACCGATACGAGACAAGTGTGTTTTGCAGGAGATTCACAGAAAATAGATTTAAGTCGCTTGCTTAAAGATAAGGGTGTGTTGTCAAAAAAGATCAAAGGCATTTTTTCATCACCACCCTATGTAGGGATGATCGATTATCATGAACAGCATGCCTACGCTTACGAGATTTTTGGATTTCCTAGGCACGATAAGAATGAAATCGGTTCTATGCACAACGGTCGGTCACGCTTGGCTAGAGAGAGATATGTGGAAGGAATTGTTCAAGTACTACACAACTGCAAACCATTGATGGTGAAAGACTATCAAGTATTCCTAGTTGCCAATGATCGCTATGGTCTTTATCCCCTGATAGCAGAGAAGGCAAGGATGTGTATTTTTCGTCAATATGATCGCCCCGTCTTAAACAGGGCAGAAGGAAATAAATCCCCATACAGTGAATCCATCTTTCATCTCCGACCACAGTCATGATCTTGTCCCCGCACCAATGTAAACAAATAGAAGCAACCGTCGTTCAGGTTGTGGAAAAGAAATTGGCATCCTATCAGCCAGAAACTCCAGACGAAAAACCCTTTCACCACCGTATTCTAGGTAAAGATAGAATGGCATTATTTTCTTTTATTCACTCCATGAATACTGTAATGGGCACTTCTGTTTTTGAGAAGGTCGCTAGCCTGATTGCCAAACCTTTTTTTCAGCAAGTGGAAAATGGATACCAATTACCTCAAAGAATCGGTCAAGCTGCAGAATATAAAATTACCGAATTAATGAATCATTTAAAAAATAGTCAGCAAGAACCCGATATTCAGAAAGAATCTCAAGCCTTGTGGGAAGTAAGACATCAGGGCCCTTTTTACCCAAAGAAGATAAGAAAAGTGGATCTGTTTTTGATGGACAAGCAAAACAAGGTGTATTTTTTTGATATAAAAACAGCAAAACCCAATATAGATGGTTTTGAGAAACTCAAGCAAAATACCTTGGAATGGATAGCTTGTTATTATTGCCAGTTGGATTCATCGGCACCGTTGGAGTTAACTGCAGGGGCGGCGATACCCTACAATCCCTATGCACCGAAGCCATACAAACGCTGGACGCTGCGTGGGATGTTTGCCGAGAACCAGCTGTTGGTAGGTGAGGATTTTTGGAATTTTTTGGCTGCCAATCAACCGATTTACCAGCAATTGCTAGACTGCTTTGAGCGCGCAGGTGAGGCTTTGCGAGCGAAGGTTGACAACTTCTTTGGGCAATTTCAGCAGGGTTGAGATGGTAGGGGGGACTAAGAGGCTTTTTTTTGTTTGACTTGGTGGGTTCTTATCCAGAATGCCAATAAAGCGATGGCAGCGGGTGTGATGCCGCTGATGCGGCTGGCTTGACCGAGGTTTTCAGGTTGGTGTTGGCTGAGTTTTTGTACCACTTCGGTGGAGAGTCCGCTGATGCGTTGATAGGGTGTCTGTGGGGGCAGGCTGAGGGACTGCCATTTTTTTAGTGCAGTTACCTGTTGTTGTTGTCTTTTGAGGTAGCCAGCGTATTTTAGGTTAATTTCTACTTGTTCACGGACTATTGTGGGCCAGTTGTGCAGGTTCACTTGTTGGGCTATGGGGTTTAGGTGTGTCAAATCATCCAGTTTCAGCTGCGGACGTTTGATGAGTTCTGCTGCACTGCTGGGTACTTTCAGGGGGGATTGCGCCAGTTTTGCTAAGGCGGTGTTCACATAACGACTAGGGGTCAGGCGTATGTTTTGCAGGGAGGCTGTAAGCGATGCGATGGAGCGTTGTTTCTGCTTTAATTGTTGGTAATGGTCTTCTTCCAGCAGTCCTGCCTGCCAGCTGCGCTCGCTAAGACGCAGGTCAGCGTTGTCTTCCCGTAGATAAAGCCGATATTCTGCTCGGGAGGTAAACATGCGGTATGGTTCATCTACTCCCTTGGTAATCAGGTCATCCACCATGACTCCAATAACTGATTCTTCCCGCTGCAGTATAAAAGGCTCACGCTTTTGAGCACACATGGCGGCGTTGATGCCAGCCAGCAAACCTTGGGCGGCGGCTTCTTCGTAGCCAGTGGTGCCGTTTAGCTGGCCTGCTAAGAACAATGTGGATATGCCTTTCACCGCCAAACTGGCAGACAATTGGGTGGGTTGGACAAAATCGTACTCTACTGCGTAGCCTGGCCGCATGATTTCCACTTCTTCCAGACCACCAATGGTGCGCAAATATGCCAATTGCAGTTCTTGCGGCAAGCTGGTGGAAAGACCATTGGGATAAATTTCTTCCCCTGCCAAGGTGGTGGGTTCTAAAAATACCTGATGCTGTTGGCGGTCAGGGAATTTCACTACCTTGTCTTCAATAGAAGGACAATAACGCGGTCCAATGCCTTTAATGGATCCTGAATACAGTGCTGAACGATGGAGATTTTGTGCAATCAGCTGGTGGGTTCGGGGGTTGGTATGGGTGATATGGCAACATACCTGAGGCAAGAATTTGGGACTTCCCCAAAAACTAAAAGGACGAATGGGGTCATCACCGACTTGTTTTTCCAGTGCCTGCCAATTGATGCTGTTTTTGTAAAGCCTAGGTACGGTGCCAGTTTTCAAACGCCCCAAGCGTAAACCCAAAGCACGCAATGCCTCTGACAATCCACTGGAGGGAGGCTCATCTGCCCGCCCGGCTGCGCGTTTATCAAGACCAATATGCACACGCCCCTCCAAAAATGTCCCTGTGGTTAACACCACTGTACTTGTCGGGATAATGGAATCATCACCCAGTTTTACCCCCACCACCCGTTGCCCCTTGGTCTCCAACCCTTTTACCTCGCCCTGATGCACTTCCAGTCCTGTTTGGGCAGCAATCACTTCTCCCATATAACTGCGATAGCGCACCATGTCCGATTGACATCGGCTGCCCCACACCGCAGGCCCCTTGGTGCGGTTGAGTACACGGAATTGAATAGCGGTAGCATCGGCTGCCCGTGCCATTTTTCCACCTATGGCATCTATTTCTTTCACGAGTACGCCTTTGCCCACACCACCAATGGCGGGGTTGCAGGGCATGTGTCCAATGCGGTCGGGACGCATGGTTACCAGCAAGGTACGGCAGCCCAGGCGTGCGGCTGCCAGCGCAGCTTCACAGCCTGCATGACCACCTCCCACCACCAGCACATCCCAGCGGGCAAGAGGAGAAGCAGCGGCTTTAAGCGATAAAGAAGCAGGCATGGAACAGCATCAGGCGGGATAACAAAGAAAAATGACATAACCACTAAGCATACCATAAACCAAAAAAGAGATTGATGGGGCGGTGGTTTGGTATTGGAGTATGATTTCAGGTAAGGTTGAAGCAAAGACAGCAAATAAACAAGTAGCAAATAAACAAGCGCAAAAAGCCATCAGGCAAGAAAACGGACAAGCTAACGGCCAGCCATCGGATGACTGCAAGCATGCCACAGTGTGCCAGGGATAACCACACAGCAGGTAGGGCTGGGCTGGGGTGGTGGTGTGTGATGGGGTTGGGAGTGGTGGTGATGGGAGTAGTGGTGCTGGCACCGTTGTGGGTTTCAGCAGGTGGGGGATGGTCATGGGGTGGCTGGGTGACGGCGATGGTTTGGGTGGGTGGGATGTTGGTGTTGGTATTGGCATTGGGTCTGATGCCTTGGTGGACAAGAGGGTATGCAGTACAGGAGTTGGTGTTGATTGCACTGACTTTTGGATTGGCGTTGGTGGTATTGGGATTGCCTGGTGCTGTGATAGGTGCGCTGCCTGCTGTTTTTTTGGGGCCGTTTGCGTTTTTGCTGCAGGATTTGTGGTTTAAGCAGGCTTTTTTTGTGGTGTTGGGGGTATTGGTGGGGTTGGTGCGGCGGCCGGGGGTGTATTTTTTGTTTCATTTGTTGTGGATGGCTTCACAGTCGTTGTTGCAGGGATATTTTTCGCCGGGGTTGATTTTGCTGGGGGGCAGTTCGGTTTTTTTGTTGGAGGTGGGTTTATGGGTGGGCGGTGTCACGCGGCGAGGTTCGCATGCAGCGGCTGTGAGTGGTGGTGTGGTGTTAGGGGGTGCCTTGATGGCAGGAGGGGCGATGGGGTTGGTGGTGTGGATGAGCTTGGAGTTGTTGCGGTGGCTGTATCGGTTGGAGTTTTCTTGGTGGTATATGGGATTGCAGGTGGTATCGGGGGGGTTGAATGGGGGATTGGGAATGGGCATGGGATTGTGGTTATCCAGACGGTTGTGGAAGCTGCGTCGCAACTGGGGGGTGTGGGGAGGCGGTGAGGATGGTGGGGGTGTGCTGGGGAAAAGGGAGGAGGTGGGTGTGGCAGGTGATGTCCCTTTGTGGTGTGAGGGGCTGAGTTTTGTGCCTGCTGGGGGAGTGGATTTGCTGTATTGCGGAGTGGATTTGGAATTGAGACAGGGGGAGTTGGTGGGGCTGTCGGGAGTGAGTGGCAGTGGCAAGAGCAGTGTGTTATGGCAGTTGCAGGGTTTGTTGGGGGCGAATGGAGGGAAGGTGGGTGGTGGAGGCAGGCGATTGGAGTGGTGGGGAAGATGGCACTGGGCTAGGCGATGTGGATTGTTGTTTCAGGAGGTGCGTCCGCAGCTGTTGCGTTCTGGGGTGTGGGAGGAGGTTATATTGGCGGCGGGCATGTCTGGTTTGTCTGAGAGACGGGCAAGGTGGGCGGCGGAAGGTGCGCTGAGTCGTTTTGGTTTAGGAAGGATGTGCGACAGGCGTTTGGGTAGTTTGAGTGGAGGAGAGATGCAACGGCTGGCGATGGCAGCTTTATGGGCTGGTCGTCATCGGGTGTTGTTATTGGATGAACCATTGTCTCATCAGGATGCCCGTTGGCGACGGCGATTGGTGGGTGAGTTTCGGCGTCAGGCAAGACGTGGGATAGCGTTGCTGGTGGCGGAGCATCGGGTGAGGGCGCTGGGAAAGCGGGGAATTCGCTGGCTGTATTTGGATGGTAAAGGTGGGGGTTTGCAGGAGGGGACGGGGAAGGGGGGTGGTGTGCTGGGCGGGTTGGGTGCCAGGGGTGCGGGGAGAGCTTTTACAGCGAAGGCTGGATGTGTGGATTCTGGAGAGAAGCTGTGCCTGCGGGGGTTAAGGTTGGGTCGGGGAGAGAGGGATGGGGATGGTTGGCAATTGGGTCCTGTGGAGGCTTGTTTGGAAAAAGGGATGGTGGTTGCCTTAGGGGGGGCGAATGGTTCAGGAAAAAGCAGCTTGATGGAAGTATGCTTGGGTTTGCGAGTTCCCTGGGAGGGGGAGGTGTGTTGGGAGCGTTCAGGGGAGAAGGGGAGGTTGGTGCAGAAGTTGTCAGTCAGGGAGCGGGCGCAGCTGTTTGGGTGGCTGCCGCAAGATTCAGATTTGGCTTTGGGTGCGCCTACTGTGGAGGAAGAGTTGGTGCGGTCGGTGAGATTGAGGGGCATGGGGAAGGAGGAAGGGAGGAGATTGGTGGAGAAGTGGTTGGTGCGGTTGGGTTTAGAGGATGCGGGAGGGCAGCCTTTGTTGTTGATGAGTGTGGGCGAGCGTCAGCGGGTGGCTTTGGGGGCAGCGATGGTGCATGCCCCGCAGCTGTTATTATTGGATGAGCCTTTTGCTGGTTTGGATGAGGCGCAGGCGCAGGAATTGATGGGGTTGCTGTGTGAAGCTGTGAGAGAGGGATGGGTGGGGGCGTTGTTATTGGCGACACATGATGCCCATTTGGTGTCAGGCTGTGTGGATGCGTGGTGGGTATTGCGCAATGGACGGCTGCGGGTGGTAGATGCTGTGAGCATGGCAAGGAGGTAGAGATGAAGGCAGTGGTGCCAGGTGAAATGCCTCCACAGGCAGCGATAGCTTGGATGTTTTTGGCGTCGGTAGGGATATTGTTGGTGGAGCGTTGGGGTTGGATGCTGGGATTGTTGGCGGCGGCAGCCTGGTGGGGCTGGCTGCCAGCCAGCAGGTTGCAGCGTTTGTGGCTGGGAGTGGCGTTTCTTTTTACAGCTTGGAGTCTTATGTTGTCTCAAGGCTTCTTTTATCAAGCCGAACAGCTGACACCCTTGCTGGAGATTCCCCTGCCTTATGACAAGCGGTTGAGCATATCGCAAGAGGGCATTTGGCATGGACTGCAACAGTCTCTGCGCTGGGGTGTGCTGCTGCTACTGGCTGCAGGACTGCTGGTACGATATTCGCCAGACCGCCTGGCAGACGGTCTCAGGCGTATGGGCTTTCCCACACAAGCTGCCTTTCTCTTTGCTTTGGCTTTGCGACACCTTCCTTGGCTGTTCTCAGATGTCCTCACGGCAAGCCGCACACTTCGCCTGCGGGGCATCAGCGGTTGGAGATGGCTCACTGTTATCCCAGCATTCATCCGCTCCCTCGCCAGCAACAACATGCGCCGTGCTGATGCCGTAACACTGGCACTGCTTGCCAAAGGACTGCCCCAAAATACATTTAATCCCACACCCCCTGTCAAACCACTCCAAAAAACCCTCCTTTATACCTGCTCCCTGCTGCTCACCATCATTATCATTCTGCGCACCATGGCTTCCCTGATGCAAAAAGGTCTGCTGCAACCACCCCCTGCAGCTTCCCCCACCTGGGATATCCTTCTCCTCCTTATCGCCTGGCTGCATCGTCTCCTTTAACTCCCACCCGCAACCCCTCCCATTCCTCGCTTAACACACCATGCCAATACAGCAAATCACCCACCGAGGTGTCCGCCTGCGGCAGCAGTAAAATCCGTTCTGTCTCCAATGAACGCAATTCCTCCAATTCCTCTCCCGCTACCAAACGCTTGTCTCCCACCCACAAACCACCATCCGCCCGCAGCCGTACCTTTGTCTCTTGCTGCTGACCCAATCCCTCTCCCCGACCCACCGCCAAATGCACCGCCTCCACTGAGTCAAAACGGCTTCCCAATACCAAAAAAAATACCAACAAAAACAATACATCCAACATCGCTGTTAACGGCAACATCCCAACGACAGCATCTCTTCTCCACCAAAGCACTCCTCTAAGGCTGCTTCCAGTTATCTTTCCAGTCCTATTCATGTTGTTCGCAGAACCCTTTTTTTTCTATTACTTCCCACCAATCATCCAAACCCTCCAGCCAACGCATGCGCAGCCGCGACAACATATGATGCGCCGCCAACAAAGGCAAAGCACCCACCAATCCTACCTCTGTACTCCACAATGCCTGACCCAGCCCAGCCGATAACACCTGCCGAGACGCCTCCCCCGATAACTCCTGCATGGTAGCTATCATCCCAGATACCGTCCCCAACAAACCCAACATAGGCAAAATGCTGGCAATCCAAGCCAAAGTCGCCAAGCGTGCCTCCAACTCCGGCAAACGCCGCAGCACCAAGTGCTCACGCTCTTCTAATGAAATCTCTCCTTGCAACCTTCGCATCTCACAGGCTTCTGCCAATAACCGTCCCAACGGTGTGACAGGCCAACCTGAAACAGGCAACTGCACCCATCTATCCTTCCTTTTGCGCAATGCTCCTTCCGCCCTCCACCAAATCAACCAAGTCAGCAAACGTTCTGTCATGAGCAACCATCCCAGCGTTGTGGTCAATAGCAACCACGGCATCCAAACACCACCTTCTTTTAACAGCATATCCAGCACATCCAAAGGAAACATGTCTCTTCTCTTTAAGAACTTTTTTGTTCAGCAGGTTTTTGCCAGCAAAATTCCACCACATCATCTCATGCCAGCATGCCCCAAAAACCATCAAGCATACAGCCAGGCATGCTAAGCTTTTCTTTATTGGCTGAGATGAGCCGCAGTCAAAGTAGCTTACTATAAGGAGTATGATAAAAAAGCGTATCTCCCATGCATGCCTCTCGTTTACATCATCCTCCTGCTGCTGATGCCAGCAGGTTGTTGTCTTCCGCTTGGCGATGGAGTTGGAGTGCCGTACTGACTCTGGGACTGGTATTGTTGATGCTGTTTGCGGTACATCCACAGCGTCGGTCAGCTGCTAGGCAAGATATCAATGCAGGTGGGGATGCAAAGCGTTGGATTAGGCTGGAGCAGCAGGCAGCATCAGCCGTGACAGCTGATGGAACAGGGGAGCGGTCCACGGCGATGGCGGTTTCTGCTGGAAAGAGTGAACGGCAGCTGCAGCCGTTGGTGCATCTGCGGCGCTTGGATACTGGGTTTCGGTTATTGCGAGAGGTGCGGCCGCACTATCCTGCTGAGGCGCGTTGGCGGAAAATTTCTGGTTGGGCGCGCTTGGAGTTGTTGGTGAATAATGAGGGACAGGTGGTGCGGATTGCGTTATTAGAAAAGAGCGGTTCTGTGGGTTTTGGGCGCTCAGCACTAGAGGCGTGGGGCAAGGCGCGTTTTACCCCGCCGACCATGGAGGGGCGGGCTGTTCGGGTGCGCTGGCGGCAGATGGTTTACTTTAGGCCATGAAGTGTTGTGGTCAATGGTATAGCTGGGGGTTGGTGCTGTTGTTGTGGAGTGGATTTGCAACGATGGTGTGGGGGCAAGAGTTGTTTTCGGAGGGAGGGGGTGAGGAAGTGACGGTGGAGGGTGCGGAGCAAGTGGTGCGTACAGGGGAGGGGGTACCGTCTCTTGTGGGCAGCGGAGGGTATGCGGGGTCTAGGACGGTGCTGGGGAGCGAATATGTGGGGGTGGGGCAGCTGAATTTATCAGATAGTTTAGAATATGTGCCTGGGGTGATGGTGCAGCGTAGGGGGGATGTGTTGTCGCCGACGGGGTTGAGCATTCGTGGGGGGCGTGCAGGTCAGGTGCTGGTGTTGTTGGATGGGGAGCCTATGAATGAGGAGCGTCCGTCTCGTGGTTCGCTGGGGGGATGGGGTGAGGGCGTGGATTTGGGATTGATTCCACCGCAGTGGGTGGAGTCATTGGAGGTGGTGCGGGGGGCGTCTTCTGGTTTGGGAGGAGCGGGGGCAGCTACGGGTTTGATTCGGGTAACAACCAGGCCGCCGCTTGAATCTGGGTGGGGCGGGAGAGGAACGCTGGGAAACGGAGGTTCTGGTGCAGGTCAGGTCTATGGGAGTGGTGATTTGGGAGAGCAGCAGTGGGCGTTTTTGCTGAATCACAGGTACAGCCAGGGCAACTATATCTATTATGATGCTCTTCATACAGCTGGGGAACAGGGGCATACTTGTGCCAGAAGATTAACGGGGGATTTCTATGAGAGGCGTTGTCAAGAACGTCGTTTGACTCATCTGCGTTTGGATTGGCGTGCCAATTCCCAGTTGCGCCAGCAATTGGATTGGTCGGATGAGCGACAAAGGGGTCTGGGAGGAGTGGCAGATGCCAGACCCCATGGTCTTAGGCGCATTCGCCGTTGGAAGGTTCGTCAACAAGGGAATACAGGGTTGGTGAATTGGAATTTTTCAGGCGGTGGATTAAAGGGCATGAACGATGAAAACATTCATTTAAACAATGCTCTTAATAAAAGCCTGTGGCGTAATGCGCATGCCCGCCTAAGGTTCAACCGCTGGTGGGGAAAAGAAACTGCTGGGATATTGCTAGAGGGCGGTGCATCCCAGCAGCGGCTGCGGGACGCACATCTGGATGTGAGACGTCGCAAGCAGTTTGCTCGATTGCATGCCCAACAGCTGAGCGAGCGTGGGTCATGGGAGTTCTCTGGTCAACATGACAGCTTTGAAGACCTAGAAATGCAATATCCCCAACAACTGCAAACCAACGGCTGGCGAACTGCTGCCAGCATCCGACTACCCCGATACTGGGGTGTTAAATTCAGCCTAGGGCAAGCGCATCGTCCCCCTGCCCTTTATGAACGTTATGCACCCAGCCTCCCCACCAACAGCCCCGCCAACCCGCAACTCAAGCCAGAACGCTCCTCCTCTTATGATGGCGGTATTTTTCTTGAACTCAGCCCCAGCCTCTATACCGAATGGATCGCTTTTCAGCAGGAAATCCATGACAACATCCTCTCCATTGCCAATCAGGACAACCCCTTGTTCTTCCGTTATGAAAATGTTCACCGAGTGCACTCTGAAGGTACAGAATCCTTATTGAGTCTAAGGTTAAACCGCTATTATCTGGATGTTTCTCTCACCCGTTTGAATGCGCGCATCCGGCAAAACGCCCTTGATGACCCCCGCTTCAATGGCAATTTTGTCCCCCATCAACCCCAGAAGCAGATCACCTGGCGCTTAGGTACACATTCTCCTCATTGGCAAACCGAACTGCGCTCCCGCCAAGTCAGCCGCCGCTTTCTCAACCGTGCCAACACACGCTTTTTAGAACCCTACCGTATCTATCACCTGCGTCTGGGCTTCCAACCCAAACCCAGCTGGCAAACTTCTCTCAACATTCGCAATCTCACCAACATCACCTATGCCGAAAGCGAAAATCACCCGCCCGCAGGACGCCAATGGCTTTTTACCCTAGCCTGGCAGTTTCCCAACCCCCCCGTTCAGCATGCCTCTCCCTCTCGCCCTATCACTCCCGCTGCGGACAGCTTCAAGGAAAATAACCCCGACTCACAGAACAACATCCCCTAGCTGCTGTTATAAAGAATTTCCGCCTATTAAAAGTTTGTGTTCTAATAAAGCATTTAGTATCCTGGGCTAAAATTGTTATTCATTGTACTGGTGTGTGGTGCAGGATTTTTCTTGTGTTGTTTTGTATAGGAGAGTTTTCATGAAAAGATGCATTCTGGTTACTGACATTTTATTATGGACTGCAGCTGTTTTTGTTGCGTTCAATCTTGCTGCTTGTTCTCCCAAGACAAGTGTTTCTCGCATTGGTGCCAGCGAATCTGTTGACCTCAGTGGAAATTGGAATGACACCGATTCCCGCCTGGTGTCTGAGGAAATGATTCGCGATAGCCTCTCCAGACCCTGGGTTTCCCAATGGTCACAACGTTATGGCAAAGCACCTGCGGTGATTGCCTATGGAGTGACCAACCGTTCCAGTGATCATATCAACACCGATACCTTTATCAAAGACCTAGAGCGTGCGTTCTTGAATTCAGGTCGGGTGCAGGTAGTGGCAGATAAAGATCAGCGTCTGCAATTGCGTGACGAGCGAGCAGAACAAAACCAAGGTCTTACTGCCAATCCTTCCCAAATTGGCAAAGAATTGGGTGCAGACTTTGTGCTTACGGGAACGATTAACACCATCAATGATCGCGAAGGCAAGCGCGAGGTGCGCTTCTATCAGATCAATCTGGAATTGATCAATGTGGAAACCAATGCCAAAAGCTGGATTGGCGATAAGAAAATCAAGAAGTTCGTAGAGCGCAAGCGGTTTGGCTTGTAAATTTGCCGATCTGAGTAGTTAGATGGGCGGGGAGTGGTGATAAAAATGAAAATATCGCTTCATGCGGTTAAAGCGGTGTTGCGTTGCGGTTGCATCTCTTTGTGGCGCAAGCAGCTATCTGCCTTAGTGCTGGTGGGCGTGTGGGGGCTGGCGGGCTGTTCAGGTGCCGTGCAGGTGCATTATGAAATTGATGAGTTGCTGGATGCAGGACGCTACCTTGAAGCCGATAAGCTAGTACAAGAAAAGCGCAATAGCTATGGCAAACGCGATGAGGTGTTGTGGCTGCTAGACCGTGGTGTGTTGCTGTATTACCAGGGAAAGCACAAAGAGAGTATCCAGGCATTTAACAATGCTGAGCGGCGCATGGATGAGCTTTTTCAAATTTCGCTTTCTCAGCAGGCAGCGTCTCTGTTAGTGAATGACAACATTACAACCTATGCCGGCGAAGATTTTGAAAATGTGATGTTGAATATCTACAAAGCCCTCAGCTTTGCCCAATTGGGTAATTTTCAAGGGGCGCAAGTGGAAAGCCGCAAGCTGAATGAGAAGCTCAATTATATTCGCAGCAAGCAGCAAGGACTGTTCAGTGCCAGCTATCAAGAAGATGCCTTTGCACGTCTGCTAAGCGGCGTGTTCTACGAATTAGGTGGGCGCAGGGCAGACCTCAATGATGCGTTTATCTCCAACAAAAAATCACTGGAACTCTATCAGGGCGAATTTGGCAAACGCTTTGGCGTTGTTCTTCCCAATGTCTTAAAAGCCAATTTGCTAGCCACAGCCCCCATTTTGGGACAGAGGGAATTCAATCGCTGGCGTAAACGGTTTCCTAAACAAAAATTTGTCACCATTCCCCAAAGACGCAACCACGCCAGGGTGTACTTTGTGCACTTTGCCGGCAAGCCGCCCCAAAAAGAAAATGTCTTTATCCCGTATTTATACAAAAACTACCAGCTGAGTCTGGCTGTGCCTGCTTACAAAAAACGCTCCTATCGCATTGATGGTTCACGCATCATAGCCAACAATAAGCCCATCACCCGTTTAGAAAGCGTGCACCCCACCGGAGAAATTGCAAGCCGAAACTTAAATGATCATTACCCCTTGATACTAGCCAGAGCTGCTGCCCGTCAAGTGGCGCGCAACACCGTTGTGAACAACGATAATCAAAGCTCTGGCCTGGCTGATTTGGTGGGTAATTTAATACTAGAAAGAGCCGATTTGCGCTCTTGGCAAACCCTGCCCGATAAGGTGCTTTTCTCCCAAGCCTGGCTGCCTGCTGGCAGCTATCGTTTTCAAGCACAGCTGCTGGATAAATCAGGCAAATCCATCGGCAGCAGAGATCTGGGAGAGCTCACCCTCACTGCAGGACGGGCACGATTTTTAATTTTTGCTACCCGCTGAACATTGCTGACTGCTCGCCTGGTTTGTGAGTTTATCACAAAGGCAGCCAATAGCATTCAGCTAGTGCTGTTATCCACCCCTTGATCATTGCCATGTTCTCAGCTGATGCGGTGTATCTGGATTACAACGCTACCTCCCCGTTATTGGCAGCTGCCCGCAGACGCATGCGGCGTTCTGAGGAAACCTGGGGCAACCCTTCTAGTCCGCATGCCTTTGGTCAGCGAGCGCGAGCCTCCTTGGAGGAAGCCCGAGAGGAAATTGCTGCTTGCATCGGTTGCAACCGTGGTGAGTTGATTTTTACCAGCGGGGGTACGGAGGCAGACAACACGGCGTTAAATTGGCTGGCAACCGAAGAGCGTCCGTTGCGGGTGATTACTTCTGGCATAGAACACCCGGCGGTTTTGCAAACCTGCAAATGGTTGGAGCATCAAGGTGTGGAGGTTCGCTGCTTGCCCATTGATGTGCATGGTCAGGTATGTGTAGAGGCACTGCCAGAGTTGTTGACTCCCCACACCCGTATGCTCTCAGTGATGGCAGCCAACAATGAAACCGGAGTGGTGCAGCCCTTGGCAGCTTTGGCAAAGGTGTTGCGGAGTCATCCAGGGGGGGAGAGGGTACTCTTTCACAGCGATGCTGTACAAGCTTTTGCTCGCATTCCCTTGGCTTGGCGGGAGTGGGGAGTAGACCTGTTAAGCATTTCTGCGCACAAGCTGGGTGGTCCCAAAGGAATTGGTGCGCTGGTGGCTGTAGAGGGCAAACAGCCTCCACCGCTTTTGTGGGGCGGAAAACAAGAACGCAGCCGCCGTGCAGGTTCAGAAGCCCTGATGCTGGCAGAAGGTTTTGCTGGAGCTCTTTCTTGGCTATGGCCCCGGTTGCCTGCTTGGCGCAAGCGCATGGAAAAATTACGCACCCAATTAGAACAAGGTCTGGCAAAGCTGCCCAATTTTTTCATCAATGGTCGGCAGGCACCACGCTTACCCAATACCTTTAATGGTGGTATAGAAGGCCTGGCAGCGGAAAGTCTGGTGGTAGCCTTGGATTTGCTCGGCATAGCCATTTCTTCCGGTTCTGCATGCAGCTCCGGCGCACAAGAACCAAGCCATGTACTGCGTGCTATGGGTGTCAGTGATCAACGTCTGCGTTCTTCTATCCGCATTAGCTTGGGCAGCGGGGTGCAGCAGCAACACATCGCCTGTTGTGTAGCAGCCATTCAGACACAAGCAGCACGTTTGCAACATATCTCACGGCACGCTTAGCATGATGGCGTTCTTGCCATTTTGCTCTCCTTTTTTCCAACTGTCCCTATCTTTGGGACAGAAAGCCCCCAACCGCTTTGCTAGCGAGTGATTTTATGGGGCATGCTAAAATAAAGAACATGAGGGAGCTCTTGCCGCCTTCTTGCTTATTTTTCGCACTTATCACTGCTTATTTATGACTTCTCAAGCTTTGCGCAAATCTGCCTGGATACACCAGGCCTCATCTCCTGCTGTGGTGGAACGCCTGGATGAACTCATCGGCAACACCCCCCTGGTCCGCTTAAAGCATACTTGTCCCAACGGCAACCTGTTCGCTAAACTGGAGTGGTATAATCCCGCCCAATCTGCCAAAGACCGCCCCGCCTGGAACATCATCCGCCATGCTTTGGAAACTGGCAAACTCGGTAGAGGACAAGCTCTGCTGGATGCCAGTTCTGGCAACACCGGTATCGCTTATGCCATGCTGGGAGCTGTCTTGAAGTTTGAAGTACATCTCTGTGTTCCCGCCAATGCCAGTCCCGAACGCCTGCGCACACTCCGTGCTTATGGTGCGCATCTTATCTTGACCGATGCCTCCCTCTCTTCTGATGGCGCTATCATGCGTGCCCGCCAACTAAAAAAGCAAAACCCCAAAGGTTTCTTTTATGCAGATCAATACTCCAACCCTGAAAACTGGCGCGCACATTTTAATACCACCGGTCCTGAAATCTATACCCAAACCCAAGGAGAAGTACGCTATTTTGTCGCTTGTCTGGGAACTTCTGGCACTTTTATGGGCTGCGGGCGCTACTTAAAACAACGCAATGCCAGCATCAAAATCGCAGAAGTTCAACCCGATGCGGCTTTCCACGGATTAGAAGGCATGAAGCATATGGAGAGTGCCATCGTCCCTGCTTTTTATGACCCCAACCTGGCCGATATCAAAATGACCGCAGGCACGGAAGAATCTCAAGCCTTGGTTGTAGAACTTGCAAAAAAAGAAGGCTTGTTTGCTGGTATTTCCTGTGGTGCAGCCTTGGCTTGCGCCAAAAAATTGGCATTGCAGCATCCCCAAGAAAAAGTGGTTACTATCTTCCCTGATGGAGGTTCACGCTACTTAAGCGAACGCTTCTGGGAAAAACCACCCGCTTCTTCATCGGCAGTTTCCCTGCTGCCGGATACTTTATAGATAACCCCAATTATGCTTGGGGGTTCTACTGTGGCTTTTTCTTATAATCAAACAAAGGAGCTTTCTATGACTGTGATTGAAATCCCGCTGGCACTGCGTCGTTTCACCCAAGATAAAGACAAGGTAGATATTCAAGCTGCCACCATCGGTGAAGCTTTCCAGCAACTCACCCAACACCATCCCGATCTCAAACAACAGCTGTTTGATGACAACGGCAGCCTGCGCAGTTTTGTGAATGTGTATATCAATGAAACAGATATTCGTACACAATCCAACTTGGATACTACTGTTCAATCAGGCGACGTGGTACAAATTGTTCCCTCAGTGGCAGGCGGTCACTAAGCAGCGGGGTATCACGGCAGGTGGTATCATCAAAGCCAAGGAGGGGTGCTTTGCAAGGTTTCTTGGCGAGGGCGCGCGGGGTGATTTGCCTTTTTGACGAATATTTTTTATAATAATCAGGTTTTATAAAAAACTTGGCTCATCCCAAGGTGGGATATAGCTACATATCAACAGCTTCTTAAAAAAGTATCTATCTTGGGTGGCTTGATTTTTTTGGGTTCCAATCCAGCAAGCAAGGAATTTACTATGTGCGGGGTGAAGACGAATGTCTGATAAAGGATTAGCGAATACGTTAATTCCTGTGTGTGAAGGTGCGCAGTTGTTCTGTTCACCGCAAGGCAATATTTTGTTTGGCTGTCCGCCGGAAATTTTAAAGTTCATCCTTCGCAAAAAACTTCCTATGCCAGAAACCGTGGTGTTGCCTGCCAAGCTGCATCACCAATGTTGTTCGCAGTCCATGCTGGAATTCCCCTTTTATCACTTTCTCTTTGTTCAACGTGGTCCAGATCGCCAGCATGCTTTCCGCGTGCTTGCCCACCCTCAACAGTGTGAGCACTTGAGTGAAATGATGCGTATTACCATCTATGGCCCCAGCAAAGAGGAAATGATACAAGCAGGCACCAAACCAGATGTGGCAGAACAGCTAAAGCAAGAACTGGACTACCTGGCGATTAAGTCTCCCAACGAAGAGAAACCATACAAACTGGAAGAAATTATGCACTTCATTCCGTTAGAAGAAGGAAAAGAAGTGCAGGTTTGTCCTGAAAAAAATGATCTCAAGTCGGTAAAGATTATGCGCGAGGGCGATGCCACCTACCAAGTCTTTTATGGTGGCCGCGGCTGGAATGTGGATATCTCCATCAAATCTGAACAAATGCCACCCTACAAAATTAAGCACCAAGCATTGCAAAAAAATTCAGATCAGAACCAAATCATTGCCTTGGGCAGCAGCAACGGATTTGATCCCGATGCCCCCGCCAATGGCTACATCTTCCAACTGAAAGAAAAGCTGTTGTTATGGGATAGCCCGTCTTATCTCTCAGAACATCTTAAAGCACTCAAGCTCACCCTGGATGACATTGATGCCATGGTGCTCTCCCATGTTCATGAAGACCACATTGATGTAGTACAATGCGTTTGCCGCAGCAAGCCTCTAGACCTCTATGCCACTGCAGAAGTTTATTACAGCTTGCTCATCAAGCTGATGGCTGTGTTTGATTGCTCCATGGAAAAAGCCAAAACCATGCACAATTTTCACCTTATTGAACCCGACCTTAAACCTCAAAATATCTGTGGCGCCCAATTTTCCTTCTTTCATTCCGTCCATCCCATTCCAACTATCGGGATGCGATTAGAACTTAGCGGGAATGATGATAGTACCCTGCATTTATCTGGTGACCACCTCTCCCACGCTTCCTTGGATAAAATCTACCAAAGCGGCAGCCTGTCTGAAGCACGCTACCAAATGTTCAAAAATTTTCCCAACGGCAAAGAACAGCTGGTCATCGTGGATGTCGGGGGAGGACTCATCCACGGCGATTTTCGTGACCACTTAAAATTGCCCACCCCAGTAGCTTTCATGCATACCAGCCTCATCCCTGAGACCCTGCCCCAAGACAAATTCTTGTTGCAACCAGGCCAACGAATTAAATTGGGTTAAGATCCCCTTTTTACAAAAAAATATTTCCCCAGACTTCTTTTGTGGCCAGTCTGGCAATAGCTGGAAGCAGCGTTTGAGGGTGTAAGTCAAAATTGCCACTGGTATCTGTGTGAAAACGCGCTACACTCACCAAGTAAGCGATGCGTATCTGTCTGTGTGCATGCCTTGATAAAGAAATGTCTATTTGCGGGAGAATCTTGCCATGTTTGGACTAGGAACACAGGAATTGGTCATTATCCTGATGATTGTGGTGGTGGTGTTTGGTGCCTCTCGGCTGCCTCAGGTGGGTGAAGGAATGGGGAAAATGATTACCAACTTTCGCAAGAGCATGAGCGAAAACAAGGACAAAAAGCAGTCTTCCAAGCCTAAGAAGAAACTTTCTTAAGCGATGGTTCCTGACAGCTTTTGCTGTCAGCTGTTTTTCTGATCGGTGTGACCTTTATTGGTTGGATGTGGAATACATGAGGTGGGAGTGCCTGCTGCCAAAGCCAAGCAGCAAGTTCCACAGCAGAAAACCGAAGAGGTTGATGGCGATAGAATTAGTATCCGATGCGTTCGCGGTCACGACGTGCTTCACGACGGCGCATTTTTTCTGCTTGGGCGCGTTTAATCCGTTTGGCGAGGGAGGGCTTGATGTTAAATTTGCGTCGGCTTAATTCCCTGAAGAGACCTTCTTTGATGAGTTTTCTTTTCAGATCGCGAATGGCACGTTCTATTTGATCATGAACGACTTTAACTTCTGTCATAGGGTCAGTGATTCTCCTGGTAAAGTTGACGACACCCTGTAATACTTTATTATGCCTGTTGTTTGGGGATAACAGGCGATTTTGTTGCAATTTTTTTATCAACTGCGTTCAACAATATCCATCAAAAAATGAAACAATACAAGATTTTAATGTGCTGGCAGTAAAATGTGAAAGGATTTTGCTGGGGATTGTCTTGCCAAGCATAGAAGGTGGCGATTATAGTAACTTTTTGCGTGTACTAGGTTGGGCGATGGGGGTTATTTTGTACAAGAAAGCCTTTCATGCAGATGTTGGAAGACCTGCAAAGGTTGCGTGAGCATGCCTTGGAGGAATTGGGGCGTGCAGCAGCACGTGATGAGCTGGCGGAATGGTATCGATGTTATCTTGGACGCAAGGGACGGCTAAGGGAAGTGCTGCAGGGGTTGTCAGAGGTCTCGGCGGATGAACTGCCGCAGGCGGGCATGCGCGTCAATCAGTTAAAGCAAGAACTTCAACAGTCATTTGATGCGCGCCAGCAGCAATTGAAACAGCAAGATTTAAGCGGCCAGCTGGAATCAGGATTGGACATCAGTTTGCCCGCCAGATCTAGAAGACCAGGATGCCTGCATCTTTCTACCCAGACTTTGCGGCGCATGGTGGCTATTTTTGCGGAGATGGGTTTTCAGGTATATCAATCGTCCGAAGTGGAAAGCGATGAGTTCAACTTTGGTTTGTTAAACATTCCTCCCTACCATCCTGCCAGGGATATGTGGGATACCTTCTGGCTGGAAGAAGCAGGTATGCTGCTGCGTACGCATACCTCTCCTGGACAAATTCATGTCATGCAGGAATATGCCCCCCATCCCATCCGCGTGATATTGCCTGGCAAATGCTATCGCTATGAGGCTGTGAGTGCGCGGGCGGAACATCAATTCTTTCAATTGGAGGGTTTGGCGGTGGGCAAACAGATTCGCCTCACCGATTTGCTGGGCGCACTGCAATATTTTGCAGATCGCTTTTATGGACTGGGTCGGCGCATGCGTGTTCGGGGCAGCTATTTTCCCTTTACAGAACCTTCTATTGAAGTAGATATTGACTGCGTGCTTTGTGGCGCCAAAGGTTGTCGTGTGTGCAAGTACTCGGGCTGGCTGGAGGTGGCAGGGGCGGGCATGGTGCATCCTGTGGTGTTAAAGAACGGCGGCTATGATCCAACAGAATGGAGTGGCTTTGCATTTGGTCTGGGGGTGGAAAGACCTGCTATGCAGCTGCATGGCGTACAAGACATCCGCTCCTTTTACCAGAACGATCTCCGCTTTAATCGTCAATTTTAACTGCGACGGTCTGTTTCGTTTTCTCTTGCTGCACAAAACCAATGCCCCTGAAGATTCCCTACTCTTGGCTGCAAAATTTTGTTCCCTCCCTGCCTGCACCCGACGAGTTGGCAGAACGTCTTACAGCAGCCGGCTTAGAGGTAGAGACAGTGGAACATATCGGTGCGGATTGGCAGCCTGACAAGCTGGTGGTGGGAGAAATTCTTTCCGTCAGTCGCCATCCCCATGCGGATCGCCTGTGTTTGGCTAAAATAGGCTGGGGCAAAGGGCGTGAACTCACGGTGGTAACGGGGGCAGGGAATGTTATGGCCTGGTTAACAGCTGAAGAAGAAGCATCGCATGAGAGGAAACAGCATCCCAAAGTTGCGCTGGCTTTGGCGGGAGCGATGTTGGTAGATCCCTATGTTAAAGAACACAAGAAGCAGCGTCTTAAGCCCAGTAGCATCCGCGGGGTGCGCTCAGAGGGCATGCTGTGTTCAGAGAAGGAATTGGGATTAAGCGAGGCGCACGAAGGCATCATGCTGCTGCCTCCAGCAGCTGAGGTGGGCAAGCCGTTGGTGGAGGTATTGGGGGAAGCGGTATTGGTGTTTGACATTAAGGGAGGTTTTGGTCACCTGCTTAGTGTGCGTGGGGTGGCGCGGGAAGCAGCAGCATTGTGCAATGTTCCTTGGGAGAGTGGGTATGCGGGACTGCCCCCATGCAAGCCTTCAGCAACGCCGCCGTTTGTGGAATTGCGCATTGAAGACCCCCAATGGTGCAGCCGTTATACGGCGGTTGCGGTTGAGGGGGTGCGGATGGGGGATTCACCAGCTTGGATGCAGCGTCGTTTGTTGTCCTGCGGGATGCGGCCAATTAACGCAGTGGTGGATATCACCAACTATGTGATGCTGGAGACCGGCCAGCCGCTGCACGCTTTTGATTTAAAGCGTTTGCGCGGCAAAACGGCTGATGGCAAGCCTGGCATTATCGTACGATGTGCCAAGAAAGAAGAACAAATGCATACGCTGGATGGTCAACTGCGCACCTTTGACTCCGAGATGCTGCTGATTGCAGATCATCAAGGCGCCATTGCGGTGGCAGGAGTGATGGGCGGTCGTCATACAGAAATTCAACCCGATACCACCAGCGTGTTGTTAGAGTCTGCCCACTTTGATTTTCTTAATGTTCGCCGTACCAGTCAGCTGCTGAAAATTCGCAGCGAGGCAGCCGATAGATTTGGCAAGCGGATAGATGCAGCACAAACCCTAGATGCAGCTTTGCGCTGTGCGCAGCTGATTGTGGAACACTGTGGAGGAAGCATCCACCCCACTTGTGGTGATCTCTACCCACGTCCAGCAGCAACCACCCCTATTGAACTCAATCTCAACTGGCTGGAAAAACTGCTGGGTGAGCGCATTCCCCCAGCAGATATTCAACGCATCCTTACCGCCTTGGGTTTTCAAGTCAGTGGTGACAATCCGCTGCAGGTCATTCCGCCCAGCTTCCGTCAAGATGTCTCCATGCCTGCTGATTTGGCAGAAGAAGTGGCACGCATCTACGGTTACCATCGGTTCACTCCCACCCGTATTGCTGAAGCCATCCCCCCTCCGCGAGACAATCGTTTGCTGCGCTGCCAAGAACGCATACGGGATGTTCTTTGCAGTGTCGGACTAGATGAAGTCATTGCTTACTCCCTTATCGCTCCAAAACAAGAACAACTGCTGTTCAATCTTCAAAAGCCCCAAGCACCACCTTCGCATCCCTCACTTCAGCTAAAAAACCCTCAAACACCTGAACGCAGCCACCTTAGGCAGACCCTGCTGCCAGGACTGCTGCAGATAGTGGAACGCAACCTGCGCTTCCTGCCATCCGTAGCTGTATTTGAACTGGGAGCAGTGTTTTTGCCCCATCCCCACCACAAAAAACCCCAAGAACCCCTAAAACTGGCAGCTGCCCTGTCCGGCCTCAGGGACGAGGCACACTGGCAAAGTAAACCCCCAGAAAACTTTGATTTTTATGACATCAAGGGCGTAGCCCAAGTCCTGTGTTCCGCCCTGCATATCCCTGAATGCACCTGGAAAATAGGCAAACATCCCGCCTTGCATCCAGGACAACAAGCCGAATTACTGGTGAATAACCACTCCCTAGGACATATCGGGCAACTCCACCCCGCAGCTGCCAGCGCCTTCAACCTAGAAAATTCACCCGTCTGCCTGCTGGAAATAGATGTCCAAACCCTTAGCGATCTCTGGAAAGAAGACCACCCCGCACAACCACTGAGTTCCCATCCTCCTGTCTATGAAGACCTAGCCTTCGTGGTAGATCAATCCCTCCCCGCAGAAGAACTCCGCCAGCAAATTGCCAAAGCAGGCCAACCCCTGCTGCAACAAATCCACCTGTTTGACTGCTGGCAGGGAGGCCAATTGCCCCCAGGGAAAAAATCCCTGGCATACGCCCTCACCTACCAATCTTTTGAGCGCACCCTGTCTGACCAAGACGTGGCTAAAATCAGAGAAAAAATCGTTCGCCAATTGCAAAAAAGCGGTGCCGTGCTGCGCGACTAGCCATCCACCCCTTTTGCCCTTAAATCTTCACCAAAGCCTGCGGAAGGGAGGCAATCCCCTGCAAGACGCAGCTGGTGGTGTGGGGGGAGGAGAAGCAGAGGAGTTTTCGGTAAGCCGGGTTCTGTACCAACAATGTTGAGACAAGGAGATTGCCTCAGTCATATTTGGCAGCGGCCATCTATCTGGAGTCGCCGTTGCCGACGACTTCTAGCGCCCTACCCGGCGGCGGGACGGGCAGCCCCGTTGCCACCTGCTTGGACTTGCTCCGAATGGGGTTTGCCGTGCCAGCAGCGTCGCCGTTGCTGCGGTGGGCTCTTACATTAAGGCTTTTAGGCCCCCACCTTTTCACCCTTGCCTGTGAATACACCAAAAGTGTATTCCATCGGCGGTTTGTTTTCTGTGGCACTTTCCTGGGGGTCGCCCCCACTGGCTGTTAGCCAGCATCCTGCCCTGTGGAGCCCGGACTTTCCTCTATTTGCCTGCGTTTCCGCTTAAAGTGCAAACAGCGGCCGCACTTTCCAACTCTTCTGCTTCACCTCCGTTTCTTCCTCATCGGTTAACTATTGTTAGCTTTCTTGCCTGGCATTGGCTCAAACCATTTCCTGCCCTCTTGGTCTATATTAGCAAAAACAGCACACAACTGGCATTTTTGACTCACATGCTGCCACTTTCATTTCTGGCTTCAAGCTGACATGATGGTGCTATCCATTTTTTGGGAATCATAATGGCAAGTAAAAATCTAACAAAAGCCAAAAAAGAAAAGAATGACGAGTTCTATACCCAGTATGCCGATATTCAAAAGGAAATTGAGGCATATTTGGAGTATAATTTTGATGTATTCCAAGGCAAAGTGTTGTATTGCAACTGCGATGATCCGTATGAGAGTAACTTCTTCCGCTATTTCGTGTTGAATTTTGATCGTATCGGCTTAAAGCGGTTAATTACCACCAGCTATAAACCATCACCCATTGCCAATACACAGATAAGTCTGTTTGGTGATGATGAAACTATTAGTCCAGTCAAAGGTCGTCCAAAAATTACCGCTAATCGTTTTATTATCAATGAGGTTGGCGATATAAAAGGCGATGATGAATTTAACTTGACTGACATAGCCTTGCAGTTACAAGCCAACAAAAATAACGAATGGCAGCCATTAAATGAAAAGGGTGATTTTCGCAGTGATGAATGTATTGAGTTATTAAAGCAAGCCGATATTGTAGTTACCAACCCGCCTTTTAGTCTATTTCGTGAATTTGTTAAACAGTTGGTTGATTATAAAAAACAGTTTGTGATAATTGGCAATATGAACGCCATTACTTATAAAGAGATCTTTCCACTGATTAAAGATAATAAAATGTGGCTGGGAAATAAGACGAGTAGTCAACAGATGTTTTTGGAGGCACCAAGAAAGTACACTCAAAAAGTTATGGCAAGCAAACCACAAGGAATGTGGTGGAGAATTATTGGTGGTAAACCACTAGTCGGAATACATACTGCACTTTGGTTCACCAATCTTGATCACGGGAGACGCCACGATCCCTTAGAGTTAATGACAATGGCGGATAACAAAAAATTTAACAAGCAAATCCAAAGAAGTGAAACCGCTTATCAACAATACGATAATTACGATGCGATTGAAGTGCCTTTTACTAACGCCATCCCCAGTGATTACAAAGGTGTGATGGGCGTGCCGATTTCGTTTTTGGATAAATTCAATCCTAAGCAGTTTGAGATAATTGGTATAGATAGATATGTGAAAGATAATCCAAATTATGGGAAAAGATTTACCATAGAGGATAAAGAAATATATGCCCGTATTTTAGTCAAACACAAAAAAATAATATGAAAACCACTTTAAAAACCAATATAACTGTTGAAGACATCTGTGAAGGATTTATCTACAACGAATTTGAAGGCAAGGGATTATTTGGTCTGTCTGGCAAGCTGACCATTCAACCAGAATATCAACGCAACTATATTTATGCCACGGACGGTGGCAAAAGAGAGGCAGCCGTCATTGAATCGGTGCTTAAAGGTTATCCGATAGGCTTGATTTATTTCAATACAGTAAGTGATGATAAATTTGAGGTTTTGGATGGACAGCAGCGCATTACCAGTTTAGGGCGGTTTGTAACCGATAAATTTGCCATTAAAGACGAAAACGGCAATCCGCAAAATTTTAGGGGCATAGCCAAAGACAAAAAAGACAAAATACTGCAAACAAAACTACTGATTTATGAATGTAAAGGCCGTGAGAGCGAGATTAAAGAATGGTTTAAGACCATCAATATTGCTGGTATTCCGCTTAATAATCAAGAATTATTAAACGCTGTTTATTCGGGTCCATTTGTAACCTTGGGCAAAGAGCAGTTTAGCAACAGCAAAGATGCTAACATCAAAATATGGCGTGCTTATATTAAAGGCAGTATCAACCGTCAGGATTTTTTAGAACAGGCATTGGATTGGGTAAGCAGTGGCGATATTGGCGAGTACATGAGCAAACATCGCTCTGATGACAACATCGACGAATTAACACAACACTTTAACAGTGTCATTGAATGGGTTTCAAGCGTGTTCACTGATGTTGAGAGTGAAATGTGCGGATTAGAATGGGGGCGACTTTACAAAGAACATCACAAAACCCCTTACGATCCTGCGCAAGTGTCCGCCAAGGTAAGGGAACTTTACGGCGACCTGTATATCAAAAAACGCAAGGGTATTTTTGAGTATATTCTCGGCGGTTCAAAAGATACCAAATTATTAGAAGTGCGGGTGTTTGATGCTGCGACTAAGCAATCTACCTACGCAACCCAAACCACAGAAGCAAGAAGCAAAAATGAGTCAAACTGCCCGTTATGTGCCGTTGGACACGATGCCAACAAAAGCAAAATCTGGAATTCAAATGAGATGGATGCGGATCATGTAGCTGCATGGAGTACGGGAGGCAAAACCAGTGCCGAAAATTGTCAGATGTTATGCAAAACGCACAATCGTGCAAAAGGGAACAAATAAAGAGATTGTCAAGTTAAGTATATAATTCCCCATTTTTTTTTGCGATTGTGCCACCAGGAAGGCGTATCAGGTTTATACAAAACAGAGAACCTTTTTCGCTGTAGAAGAGCGTGCCTGTCTCGTGTTTGAAAGAACAAGCTGTAATCCAACTCCTCAAGAAAAAAGCATACCAACTTGTCCAGAGGTGAATATGCTGCCTGCAGATTATCACAACCGTGTTTTTCAGCGTGATGTCATAGAAGTGCTGCGTGAATTGCCAGACAACAGCGTAGACATGATTTATGGCGACCCCGACTACAATGTGGGGGTAGATTACCATGGCAGAAAATTCAAGCGCAGCTGGGAAGCGTATATCCGCTGGTACAGTCAGCTAGCCCAAGAATGCATGCGGGTGCTTAAATCAGATGGCAATCTGTTTCTCATCAATTACCCGCGCCAGAATGCCTGGCTGAGAGTGAAAACGCTGGATGCGCTGGCTACGGAGGTGCACGATTATGTGTGGGTTTATAATACCAACATCGGTCACTCCCGCCGTCATTTTACCACTGGACATCGTTCCATTCTTCACGCTACCAAATCTAAGCGCAATTGTTTCTACAAGGAGCAGGTGGCTCAACCTTACAAAAACCCCCAGGACAAACGCATTTTGGCAAGAATCAAAAATGGTCACGCAGGGCGCATGCCGTATTCTTGGTTTTATTTTGATTTGGTAAAAAATGTTTCCCGAGAAAAAACCTTTCATGCCTGCCAGATTCCGCTGAAATTATTTGAGATGTTAATACAGGCTTCCACAAAAGAGGGGGATTCAGTGTTTGTGCTGTTCGGCGGCAGCGGTTCGGAAGTGTTGGCAGCCAAGCGTTTGCGGCGGTGTTTTCTCTCTTGTGAGATTCACCCCAAGTACCATGAATTGATTGTTGCTCGCTTGGATGCGTTTCAAGTGAATCTTGCTGAGCAAACTTCAGCAGCAGCCTTTGGGGAAAAAGCTGGGAAGTGTCCCCTGGTGGCATCATCGGAATTACTGGAAGGTGTGGGATGAAGCCCGAGTGCCAGCAGTTGTTGTTACAGCAGCCGCAGCGCAGCCACTGGTTCTCCTTGGGGAGAGAGTGTCATCCGTGGCTGTGTATGGGTGAGGGATACCCAGGCTATGCCGTGCAGGCGGTTGTCTAGGGAGAGTTTGCCCATGCTGGTGATGCGTGCTGCTGCCTTTTCTGCTGAGTAGAGGGATGCCCCTGCTGCAGGCAGGGGATGGCTGGATGCCGACGGCAGCCAAAAAGCAGCCAGTTGTTGATGCATTTTGCCCCGATGTCTCAGGCGAGCATGGACTTCCTGTCCCAAATAGCAGCCTTTGCTGGAGGAAATATGGGTGTTGAGTCCCGCAGCTGCTGGCAGGGTTTGGGAGTCATAATCTACCCCATACAGTGGACGGGCAGCTGCAATGCGCACTTCTTCCCAGGCTGCCCGCCCCGCCAGCCGTACAGTCGGTGCCTGTTGTTCTAAATGATGCAGCCAATCCAGCACCTGGGTGTCTGGCAGCAGCACAAAATAACGCGCTGGCAGCGGAGGCTGCCACAAGGCATCTTTTGCCAGCAGCAAGGATGCCCCCTTAAAAGTCCCCCGTCCTTTAGTTACAGACAGCCCTAAAGATTCCAAAGTCTGGCTGCTCTGCTGTCCGCTTATGGTCAGCAGAGTCAAAGGCGCTTGACCGATTTCCACCCGTTCTCTTACCTGGAATGCTGCTAAATGTGCCGCTACGGCTGCCAGTCCGTCTGCTGTTGCTGCTCCATCTGCACGGGTCAGCAGCAAAAACTGCTGCTCATGTGTTCGCAGCACCTGCACCTCATGCAGCACTTTTCCATGACGATTGCAGAACAGATTGGGCTGGGTTAACGCAGGGCTCTCAGTTGCCCCCAGCACAGGCAGGGCACGGATATGGTTGCTTGCCATACTGTTGAGGAAATCCAAGGCATCAGGACCCCGCACCACCAAAGCACCGCTGTCTTCTAGCGAGACCACCCCTGATGTCTGCCATAAGGCTTCTGCCTCTGCCTGAAAATCACCGTAATCATTCACCAAGCCCGCTTCAAAGCTGGCTCCGTGATGCGTATGGAAATTTTTCCAATCAACAGCAGCCAATACCATAACCAACAACTCCCATGGCAACAAACGGCTTCATCATTTGTGCAGGATACATCTTGCCAACGATTTTCCTACTTGCTGTCATTCTTCAAGACTAACCAACTATGCACAACAAACCACGCTACAATCTTTCTGACTCTGCTTGCATACTGTTGCAAACATATTGTAAGACAAAATAGCATCTTCTCATGAGGGTGCACCTGCTATATTTTGACATAAAAGCAGTTTATTGCCATTAGCTGAGACATACCCAAACGGAGAAATTTTCATGCGGTCTTTCACATTTGCCTCTTCCTTGATGTTACAGCCGGTAATAGCCACCCGTCTAAGATGGGAGCGCACCTGGCCGCAAAAGGCTATGCTTTGTGCAGGATTTTCTGTTTTCACTGCCTTGATGGCACAAGTGGCCATACCTTTACCTTGGACACCGGTGCCGATTACAGGACAGACCTTTGCCGTGTTGCTGTGTGGCATGGTATTGGGTCCTAGACTGGGTGCAGCCAGCATGGGGTTGTATCTGTTGGAGGGAGCGATAGGGTTGCCAGTATTTGCTCAGGGTCGGTCTGGTTGGTTGGTGTTGGTGGGGGTTACAGGGGGCTATTTGTGGAGTTTTCCCTTAGCGGCGGCGTTGGTGGGTGCTTTGGCTAGGCGCGGCTGGGATAGAAAGCCGTTGTTCACGGTGCTGGCGATGGCAGCAGGTTCAATGGTTATTTACGCCTTGGGGCTGATTTGGCTGGCGCACTGGCTGCAGGCAGCAGGGAAGCTCTTGGCGGGCTGGTCTGGGGTGTTGCAGACTGCTAAATTGGGCATGTTGCCTTTTTTGCCTGGCGATGCTGTAAAAGCAGGTTTGGCCATGGTTTTGCTGCCCACAACTTGGCGATGGCTGAATCGGTAACCCTCTTAGCTGAGTTGTTTTTGACTCAACAGATGTTCTGCCAGCAAACGATGTTCTATTCGCAGCATTCCTTCTTGCAAAGTACAACCCGGCGGTAATTGGGATTCTTTACCAGCCAAAGCTGCAGCCAGGGGACTCTTCCCGCTGGCACCGAACAGCTTGCCCAAGGCTCCAGGCAGCTCAAGATTCAGCAGGGTGTGGGTCTTTGAGGTTTCCACCACCCGAAGTCTCACAGGCAGTGTGCCCACCAAATTTGCCAATGTGCCTGTGGGAGATACATCCAAGCGAATGGCATCAGCTTCTGCGACTGCGTCTTGCAGCCGCATCCCCCGCAGTTCTGGCGTAGCTTGTGCCAATGCCCGTGCTATCCCAGACATTGCGCGCAATAGTGGAGAATCCAGGTCCATCGCTGTTTTTTTATTCAAGCCTCTGGACCCTTATGGCTGCCAGCGAGCGCGACTCAACGATTGCTTACGACGCAACTCCTGAGCCAAGGCATGCAGGCGCTCTAGCTGCACTTGCACCCTGGGCCATTCCCAAGTGGGATTGTCATGCTCTTGCTCGCGTAAGGCTTCAAGCGTTTCATGCCACTGGTGCAGCAACTCATTCTCCTCTTGCTCTTCAATTGGCGGATCTTCTTTAACTTTACTCACTTTGCCCGATTTGCGACCAAACATGACTTTTTACTACCTCACTGTCTTTGTTGCTATCCCCCATGCGCCTTTATCCATATGTCTTTTGCGGCTGCCTTTTTCTCAAAAACCTTGCTTTCCATTGCTGTCTCCTGGTTATCCCCGTTGCGATAAAGGCTGAAAGCTGCGCTCCGTTGCTCCCGTATAAACTTGACGCGGACGACAAATGCGACTGGTTTTATCTAAACGCATTTCTCTCCAATGTGCAATCCAGCCTGGTAAACGCCCCAAACTGAACATCACCGTAAACATATTCTCAGGAATCCCCAAAGCGCGATACAAAATCCCGCTGTAAAAATCTACATTTGGATACAGCTTGCGCTCTATGAAATATGAATCGTTTAAGGCAGCTGTTTCCAACTCGCGGGCAATGTCCAACATGGGATCCTTTAAATTAAGCAGCTTCAGCACCTTGTCTACATGGGTTTTGATAATGCGCTCGCGGGGATCAAAATTTTTATATACCCGATGTCCAAATCCCATCAGCCGCACGCTGTTTTGCTTGTCTTTCACTTTGATGATGAAATTCTGCACGCTTTCTCCGCTTTCTTTCAGTGCATGCAGCATCTTTAGCACTGCCTGATTGGCTCCTCCATGTAACGGCCCACTCAACGCAGCTATTCCAGCCGAAATAGACGCATACAAATCTGCATGAGCACTCCCCACTATGCGCACAGTAGAAGTGGAACAATTTTGCTCATGATCCGCATGCAAAATGAACAAAATATCCAAAGCACGCACAATCTCAGGTCTTATCTCATAGGACTCTGCAGGTACGGAAAACATCATCTTGAGGAAATTTTCCACATACCCCAGACTGTTGTCCGGATAAACCCGCGGCTGATCCAGCATGTGCTTGTATATCCACCCCGCCAAAGTGGGTATTTTGCCCATTAACCGCTGGGCTGTGGGTTCCATTTCCTCATCTGTATCGCTATCCGAATACACACCCCCCAGTGCTGCTGCAGAAGCAGACAATATCGCCATAGGATGTGCCTGAGGAGGAAAAGCAGACAAAAACGCATGAAATTTCTCTGGCAGCAGCGTATGACGGGTAATTCCCTCTGTGTACTCCTCTAATTGCTGCCTGGTAGGAAGTTCGCCATGATACAGCAGGTAACTCACTTCCATGAAACTGGCAGATTCGCACAAGGCTTCAATGGGATAACCCCGATAGCGCAAAATGCCCTTCTCTCCATCTAAAAAGGTAATGGCACTTTCACAAGCCCCTGTGTTGCCATAGCCACTGTCCATAGTAATCAAGCCGCTGTCTGTGCGCAGGCGTGAAATATCTATGGCTTGTTCTCCTTCGCTGCCTTCGTTTAACGGCAGTTGAAGTTCTTTCTCTCCATGGCGGAAAAGGACTGTCTTGTCTCTCATAGCCTACTCTTCTTATTGGGTGATATGATACAATGCTTCGATTTTATCTACCTGTGTCATTATTCAACGATAACCAAAGGCAATATGCTGAGTAGCATAAAGCTTTTACATCACCTTGCCAAGAGGCATGCGCCAAAACGTCATGCTTATTGCTTTTTATGGGCTATTTGTTTAGAAGACAAAGTATACTTGGAATCAAATACGCTTCCAGCCAAAGCGTGGCAGCAGCATGAGGTGCTAAGCAGCAAGGGACTCAGCAGTATGCGTCGCAGCGATTCTTCGCTTAATAATGCTTCCGCAGGCAGGTTTCTCTAAGGAAAACAAATTCCCAAAAAAGCAGCAAAAACTCTGAAAAAACCATTAAAAATCAATAATAAAGCAGAAAAATATAAAAAAAGTCTTGCAAAGATTTTCTCATATATGCAAAGTGGGTTTGACAGATTGAAAAAATGCAGTGATAATCCTACAATAATTTTTAAGAGGGCAGATAAGAGGGCAGATATTGATTTAAGAGGCAAGAGATTTAAGACAAAAGATTTAAGACAAAAGATTTAAGACAAGAGAGTGAGGAAGAGGGCAATAAAGGAGGTAAAGATTCCAGTTTAAAGTTGCAGTCCGTGCTAGCTGGCCGCATCCTGTCTTCTGTTTGTGCAGGGTTGGCGGTATCACAAGCGTTAGAGTGGGTGCCGAGATAAAATCAAGCCTGCCATATGCGGAAGTCTGGTGTAGGTAGCAGCTTTATTAAAAAGGGGTTTGCATAGGAAAGTTGAAGTCTATCAACAATTACTGTTTGAAAAAGACAACAACCAAACCCGGCCAAATTGGAAGTATCGCCAGGTTTTTAACAAAGAAAAATTTGTTAAAACTTTGTTAGAATTTCCACTATAAGGCAGTTTTTCTATACCGCGCTCCCCGGTTGTTAGGGAGTTTTGGACGAAAGGGAACAAACGAAAGAAATAAATTATGTTGGTGCATGGTGTACCCGCGTTCTTTCCGACAATCCTTTCAATTGAATCTAATTTCATAGAGGAGCAAAACAATGTCCAAAATGGTAAAATTAGCAAGTGTGGGAGCGCTTGGCGCCGCCTTCGCTCTGCTTTTAAGCGTGGATGCGTTTGCCCAGCCAGAAATTGGCGGCGGCTACCGTGTCTCTTTCGGTCAATTCAGCAGTTCTGATGCTGTAAGCGAGAATGACAGCAATGACGGTTCTGGATACGCTGGCAACTTCAGGGTTGACTTGAACCTGTCAGGTGAAGGTGATAACATCGCCTACTCCCTGCAGTTTCGCGGTGATGCCAAAAATGGTGCCACCGATACTGGCGCGACCAATGAAAATTCCAGGGATGTGTTCGCTCAAGGCTCAGTAAGTTGGGCAGTGAATGACCAATTTACCCTGGCCTTTGGTAATGATATCGGCACCGGCACCAAGAATGTGTCTGATGTCAGTGCCGGCGGCTATCCTGGCGGTGGGATTTATCTCCCTACGGACTTTGGTGTAGGCGATGGTGCTGGGCTTGCTGCTCGGCTTGACACCGGCACTTTGCAAGCCGGCTTCGGTCTCTCCAATGATGCTGCAGATCTTACAGTTGAAAGAAGTACTACTGCAGATAGTATTGCTTATACCGCCAACGTCGCAGGTACCCGCACTGATGGGACGGCAGCGGTCTCATCTGAAACAAAAACCGGTTCTAAGAATGGGACACTCATCTATGTAGGTGCCAACTTGCTGGATGATGCGTTATTCTTAGGGTTCCGTACCCGTACGGACACGACTACCGTTGCTGAAGCAGCTACAACAGTCAACACCGACCTCTCAACCCTAAATGATCTTGGTACTGGTGACGCTATAGAGACAACTGTAGCAGACGGTGAAAAAGAAGAAGAAGTAACCAAACAGGGTATTGATATCAGGTATTCCACTGACACCTTCTCTGTTGCTATTGAAAGCGGTGGTGAATCTGCCAGTGTAGATGGTGAAGATACATCTGACACAACTGGCTTGGCCATTGGTGTCACATTTGGTGCCATTACTTTTGCCAACAGTTCTTCCAGTCAAGAAGATCCAGATGGTAATGTCTTGGCAGAAACAACTGGTCTGGTGCTTGAGTATAATATCCTTCCCGAGGTACACCTCGTCTATGGTAGCTCAACAGCAACAGATGCAGCTGAACTTGAAGACACTGAAAACTTCATTGGTGCTGTGTTCAAAGGCAGCTTCTAAGCCCTTGTGGTTTTGAAAAAGCTGGTGCGAATAACACCAAGAAAAAAATAACCCCCAGGGATTCTAATCCCTGGGGGTTTTTTTGAGGGGTGTGAAGGTGATTATAGGTTGGCAGCGTAAGCAGCCAGCTGTGGGGTAAATGTAGTGAATGCCAGAGAAAGATTTGCTTGCAGGTGGATGTGAAAACATGCTAATTAAAGCGACTGTGACAACAGTTTTACCCTACCAGCAAAGCTTAAAAACATGATCCAAGGGCATTTTGGTCAACGGAATTTTCTAACAAAGACAGTGGTTGCTTTAAGTAGGCTGCTGGCATTCTTGTTGGTGTTATTGGGCAGCCAAACAGCTTGGGGGCAGCCAGAAGTTGCGGGTGTGGTACGGGTGGCCTATGGAAGCTATACCTTTAGCAATGGTTTGGAAGGTACCAATAAGCAAAGCGGCAGTGGAACATACGCTGCCAACGATTCACGCCTGCGCCTGGCAGATGAATTAGATAATTTGGAATATACGGCTGAGTGGGTTTTGCATGCGATTGACGGCGGCGCCGTTTCTCAGCGGGTGGATGAAGATGCAGGCAACGGAGTGGAGAAATTACGCCTGCGCCTGGATTGGCTGCTAGGGAAACGGAGCAGAACATATTTAGGCAAGCTGCCCAGGCTGCCGGATACAGGTTTTGCAGATGTTTCTCCTGGATTAGCCATTAATGAAGTTGGACCACCGTTTGTAGGCGGGGCAGATGGAGAAGATCAAGCAGGATGGGGTGTGGAGTTTAATGGGGAATTCCTGAGGGTTGGATTGTTGCTGACCAATGAATGTGAATTGGAGGCTGTGGGTTTTAATGTTGTCAACTCCTGCGGTGAGACACTGGATAATTATAGCCAATCTAGCACCATTCCTTATATTGTCTTGAAGAGCAACTTCTGGCGGCTTGGCTTCCGTCAAGCTTCCCAGAGTGCTGAACGCCAGGCCCAGCCAACTGAACCTGACAATACAGTGGTGAAAATAAACAATGACCACAGCGTGATAGAATTTGCTTATGATGCCTTTGTGACATTGTTCAGCTTTGAGTATCATCAAGTGAGTGGACAGGAGAAAACCCTAAAATCTGGCAATGAAGAACTAGATCCGCAAAATAAAAGAAATGGATATACTTTTGGGTTGGTTATTCGTCGCCGTGATAATAACATAGGCTTTCAATTAGGTCAGGCAGATATTGCCAAGCGCGACAATCCATCTGAGCCTGCCTTACAACAACTAGGCTATACTGTATTCGTCAATATTAACCGTTATCTCACTTTTGTTTTTGATGGCAGTGACAAAGAGAAGCAACTTGGGGTGGCAGAAAAGCGCAGTTCTTCACGCTTGATATTAAGCTATGATTTCTAAAAGCCATCCGTAAAAAGTCTTTTTACTATGAAAACTATTAGACCAATCATCATTTATTTGCTTTGGGGAACAAGCAGCATCTTGTTGGGTGGTGCAGTTCAGGCTCAGGCACAGCCAGCATTTTCTGGTTCGCTGTTAGCCAGCTATGGTAATGCCAGCTATGAATCTGGTGATGCCAGTGCTCCCAGAAAGTACGATGGTTATTACAGTCGTATCCGCGCAGACATGGTTCTCAGTGGAAAATCAGAAGAAACCTTGGAATATTATGTACGCCTGCGTGCAGATGGACTTTCCGCTGCAGGAGAAAAAAATGGCATCTTTGAGACAGGAGGTATTTCTGATACTGTCACCCGCATTGCCCTAAGGGGGGAACGCTATTCTATCTTTATGGGAAATCTGCCCGGCCTGCCGCTGACAGGCTTTGCAGACATTGCCCCCGCAGTATTCCCCAATGGAGATAGGATAGATACCTCGCTGCCATTTTTGGGTGGAGTAGATGCTGCAGGACTGGGTTCCATAGGTTTTGGCTTTGAGAGAAATCGTATGCATCTTGGCTTGGTGCTGTCATCTACTTGTCAGACGAACTGTCTGGATGATTTCGGTGATGAGATGAATTCTCAGCAAAGCATCCTGCCGTATTTGATCTACAGTGGTGAGCGTTTCTCTTTTGGCTTTCGCCAAGCCTCAGACAAAGGCGAAAACATTACCACCCAACCTGATGATACCAAGTCCTCTGAAAACGGACAGCAAGTGATAGAGATACGCCTGGTTCTGGGCGAAGCTACAGAACTGGCTTTTGAAATCCATACTTTGGACGGTCGTGTAAATACCACACAGGCAAATGCTGTCAAGGAAGCCTCTGAAGAAAGCGGTACGGCAATTGCCTTGGTGTTCAATTATGGAGAAAAAAATCGCTTCATTCTGCAATCTGGTTCGCAATCACGCGCTACAGAAGAAGCTGGCCTGCGTAATGAAGCCAGTGTTCAACGCTTGGTATTTTTCCGTCCCCTTTCAAATTGGGGAGTGGCATATGGGTCATCTTCTGAGACCGTGGGTATAGGGAACAGTGCAGCTACTCCCGCTTCCAGTTCATATGCGCTGTTCTTCAGCACCAATTTTTAACGCACCCAGAAAGCATCAGCTGATATCTGGTGAGTTTTATCGGATGTGTGATGCATGCCTGCAATCTTCAGTTTAGCTTGCGCAAGCCGTATCGTTTTCGCGGAGTGGGTCTGCATAGTGGTCGCATGACTGAAGTGGTGTTGTGGCCTGCGGCAGATGACAGCGGCCTGCAATTTGTATTGGGGGAAAAGCAGAAAAGCCCACCATTTCAAGCGAGATGGCAACATATTACGGACACGCTTTTAAGCACCACCTTGTCTTGTGGGCAGGGGAGTGTGGGTACGGTAGAGCATTTGCTTTCGGCTTTGCGGGGAATGTCAGTGGACAATGTGCTGATTGAAGTGCATGGGGAAGAAATTCCGGCTATGGATGGCAGCGCCAAGGATTTTGTAACAGGGATTGCTCAGGCGGGACGGACATGGGGTCAAAAGCCCAAGAAAATGTTGAAGGTATTGCAAGCGGTAGAAGTAAGCGAGGGTGATTGCATAGCAGGGCTTTATCCATCTGCTGGGATGGTATATGACTGCGGAATTGAATTTGCGCAGTCGCACATTGGTAGCCAGCGGGTGCGTTTTTCACTGACAGCTGAGGGTTATGCAGCACAGATTGCCCCTGCGCGTACCTTTGGTTTTGAGGCAGAGTTGGAAAAGCTGCAGGCTAGCAAACGTGCTTTGGGTGCAGGTTTGCACAATGCGGTGGGGTTAGGGTCTGAGGGGGAAGTGTTGAATCCTGAGGGGCTGCGTTTTGCTGATGAATTTGTGCGCCATAAGGTGTTGGATGCTGTGGGCGATTTGTCATTGGCAGGAGCGCCGCTACTGGCAGAGTATCGTGCTTTCAAGCCTAGCCACAGACTGCATCATCGGTTGTTGCAGGCTTTGTTTGCGCATGAGCAGCAGTATCTATGGGTGGAATTGCCACTGTCGTGAGCGGGGCTGTTTGGATGCTGCAGGCAGGGGTAAGAGAAGAAATTGGGCTGTTGTGGAGCAAGGCTAGTATGGGTAGTGGCAAACAAGAGCGCAGCAAAGCCCTCAGTGCGCAGCTGGGGAAGGCAAATCCCACTGAGGATGCTCGGCGAAGGGAGCGTTGGCTGGAACGGCTGCGTGAAGAAGCGGGAGATGCACCGCCGCCTTTTGCTGAATATGTAGAAATTGCTCTTTTAGGAATGTGTCTGGCATTTGAAGACCGTGGTATTCCTCCAGATTTGCCTGGGCATCGATCTTTATTGCATCTGTTGGTGAAAGATGTCAGCGGCATGTGCCGCCAATTGCAGCAAAGCGGTCATTCATACAGTCGGGAAGATCTGCTGTTTCGCGCCTATGACTACGGCATGCGTCGGGCGTACCATTTGGACTGGGAACTATACGGCAGCCAGACTTCTTACTGAGTTTTTTTGCGGGGATTGGTTGAGAGGGGTTCAGGTTGCATTTGTTAAGGTGGTGGGTTGTTTGTCGGGGTTTGCAGCAAAGGGTTTTTGGGGAGAGCTAATTTTTGTTGGATAAATACGGAGAACCAGCGTTGCATAAAGGCACTGTGGGGAGATCCCCACATCAATTGTGTATGTGCGAGGGAGGCTTGTTGTGCGGTGATGAGTCCTTTGCTGTGTCGGACTTGAATGATGTCTGCAACGGCTTGTGAGTCCAATTCGGGATGGCCTTGCACACCGAGGGTGTGCTGACCAATGGCGAATATCTCTATCGGGGAGGTGTCGCTAAAAGCCAGGCGGACAGCTTTTCTAGGCAGGCGCAGGATGATTTCTTGGTGGCTTTGCAGCATGCAGAGGGGATTGGGCATGCCGCGCAGCAGGCGATGAAAACGTCCGCGCCATGTGGGGTATACTTGACGCAGACCTAAATCCCAGCCTTTAGGATTTTTCCCTACTTCTCCGCCCATGGCTTTGGCTATCAGCTGCCCACCCCAACATACGCCCAGCAGGGGCAGTTGGTAAGAGACAGCTTGTTGTACCAGATTTTGGGCACGGGTTATCCAAGGTTGGTTTTCGTTTACTGAACATACACTGCCAGTAATCACGCAGCCGTGGTAGTTGTGGAGATCTGGGGTGTGGTTTCTCAGATCAAATGCCTGCCAGTGGGCGTGTTCTAGGTTAAGCAGCCGTTGAAAAATTTGCTGGTAGCTGCCCAATCGTTGGCAAATTTTTTGGTTGGGTTCTTCTACCTGCAACAGGCAGAATTTTGCTGAGGAGTGTGCCTCAGACTGGTGGCGAGGGGAAAGCTGGGATGGAGAGGAAGCATGCATGAATGGTTGGGGACAGGCTATGAGGGGTAGGAGGTGTGTATTTTTCGCTTAATCAAGCTTGTAAGGTCAAGTTTTATGTATGCTGGAGAAAGAGGAAGCAATCAGGGGGCAAATGTGGAAGGTTCAGATTTTTTTCTGAGAGTGATGCGGCATTGAAATTAAGCGATTCCATAACCTTGATGGTTTATTTGCATTTGGGTCGTTCTTTTTATTGGAGTGTCCCTTTGTGGCGGATGTTGTTGTGGGGGGGGATGCTGGCATTGTGCCTGATATTCTTACTGGTGGGTTCTATAGGGTATTTGTTTGTGTATGGGCGTCTGCATGAGACCAAGGGCAGGCTAGCCGATTTGGAACAACAAATACAAACATTGGAACAAAGGGCATTTTTAGCCAATAAGCGTGTCTGGGAGCTTCGTCGTACATCGCCAACTTCCTTGACACAACAGCAATCTTCTGATGAGGGCTATCAGCCTCCGTTGTTGTTAAAGAGCGCCAGTGCTTGGGTGAGTCGTTCTTCGGTGGAGTTGGAATTCATTTTAGCACTGCGCCAACCAGGAGAATATCCCCAGCTTAGTGGTACGCTCATTGCAGTTCTTGCCAATGAAGATGTGGTTCCTGCGCATTATGTAGCGCTTCCTAAGTCAAAGGTCAATGCGCGGGGGTTTCCGCTCAATCGTTTTGCAGGCGCCTATTTTTATCAAGCGCGCAGGGAAGTACGCTTTCGTCGCAAATTGAATCTCACAGTGAACGAAGATTATTTTACCCAGGTATCCTTGTTTGTGTTTTCTATACGGGGAAGGATTCTTTGGCATCAAAGTTTTTTGATGGAACGTGAATGGTTTGCACGCCCATTGAAAAATGAGCCGCGTGAATTGGAACTTTTGCTTTAATGGACAGTAGGTTTCATCAATTTGTTGATGGAAGCTGGGTTGGTATGAAATTTAAATAAGGTGTTTATATTGATGTTTTGGCGCAAATGGATGCAATCAGGGCAGGGAGAAATTAGTTTATTGGGGGAAGATACCGAATTTGTCGGTACCATTCATTTTTCTGGTGCTTTGCGTATAGACGGCAAAGTACAAGGTGAAGTCAAAAGTGATGGTGAAAACCCTGCCCACCTCATTATCAAGCATGGTGCCAGTGTCCAAGGCGATGTGCATGCGGACAGTGTGCAGGTAGGAGGGTTGCTTTATGGTTCTGTGTATGCACCCAAACGGGTGGAGATTTTAGGTACAGGTCGCCTAGAAGGTGATGTGTACACTGAAGATTTGGTGATTCAAAGCGGGGCTCAATTCACAGGTGCCTGTCGCGAACCTAAGCGTTATAAACCCAAGGGTCGTAAAGCCAAACCAGGGGTGGGAACGACCAAAAGACACCCCAGAACCAATTCTTCACAGCAAAAGCGGGCGGTACCCAGCCGATAGGCTTTTTTCTTGCATGTCCATCACCATGGTTGTTTGCAGGGGCAGGTCCTTAGGGACTGTTTTTCTCGTGGTATCAGGAGTTCCTAATGCTTGAGTTTTTTCGCTTTCTTTATCGGGCTTACCGTGTGCCTTTGGGCTGGCAGGGCTGGCAGGGCTGGCAGGGCTGGCAGGTAGGGAACACCAGGTTATGGGGGGCTTTTTTGTTTGGTTTTGCGCTGTTGATGCAATCGGGAGCGCCTTTGCTTGCCCAGCCTGAACAGGATGCATCGGAACGGGATAATTTGGAACTGCTGGAAGAGACAGACAAGGGGTTGGTGACAGAAGAAGAGCTGCTTACCTCCTCCATTTCAGTAGAGCCAGCTGTTAAACCAGATGAGGAAGAAGTGAAGAAGGCAACCGAGGAACTGGATGCCTTTGAACTGCTGGAAGAGACAAACAAGGGGTTGGTGACAGAAGAAGAACTGCTTAGACCCCACGTTCCAGCAGAGCCAGCTGTTGAACCAGATGAGGAAGAAGTAAAGGAGGTAGTCAAGGAACCTGAAGAAAAAGCAGTAGTGCAGGAATTGGTGTTTTCACGGGTACAGCTGCGGCGAAGGAAAGGGCGTTTGAAGTTGGAGTTGGTGACAGATGGGGAGGTGAAATTTACCCAAGAACAAGCGGAAGGGCGCAGCGCAACGCTGCGGCTGTTGATTGAAGGGGCGGTTTCTTTTAAGGATGGCAAGACAGATCGGAGATATCAGGACGATTTGTTGGAACGGATTTATTTAGAAGCAGTACCAGAGGACAAGACTCGGTTGGTGGTAGAACTGCGGAGTTCAGTAGCAAACGAGGTGCGAGTAGAAAAGTCGGGATTGGTGCTGGAATTCAGGGAACCGTTATTAACGAAGCAGTTGTTGTCGGTGCGGTTGCTGCGTGCCGAGGGGCTGAGTCGGCTGTTATTGGATTTATCTTCTCCGGTGAAGTTTTCCTCTGTTTTTCAGCCTGGGGAGTTGCAAATTTTGCTGCGCGGAGTCAATCCCAAGGCCAATTTGCTCAAGAAAACCGAGGATGAGCGCCTACGGTTGCACTCAATCAAAAGGCAGAATGGGGATACCTTGCTGCGGATTTTGATAAAGGATGCGAATTTTGTTCCTCGGGTGGTGCCATTAGATAACCCACCGCGGTTGGTGGTGGATGTGCTGGGCGAGGATGAGTTAAAAGTTCAAGAGCCGCCGCCGCCACTGATTTTAACAAAAGAACTGCAAGCCAAGCAGGCAGCAGAATCCAAAAATTTTGCAGAAGCCATGTCAAAATACCAGGAAGTATTTGAAGAGAATGTTGGTAAACCTTTGGGCATGGAGGCATTTTGGGCGATGGGGAACATTTTGCATTTGCAGGCACAACAGGGTGTTGCTGGGGGTTGGTATCGTATGGTGCAATTTTATCAAGGGAGTTTGGCTGCGTTTTCGTCTTCGCCATTGGCAAGTGGAAGTGCTCGCTTGTTTTATCAATTGGGGATTGGCTATCGGGAATTGGGGTTGTTGGATCAATCAGAAGAAGTATTGAGTCGCTTAGAGGGATATGAGGGGCCTGAGGGAGTGGATGCGCTGTATTTGCGTGGGCGCAATGCGTTAGACAGGAATGATGTAGTTGCTGCGGTGGAATGGTTTAGACAGATGCGTCAGCGGGTGAGTTTGGTAGGGACAGAGGGAACAGTTGCTGGGGGTGTGGAAGGTTTGTATTGGCAAGGTGTGGCGTTGCAGCGGGCGGGGCAGCTGCAAGAGGCTTTGAGGTTGATGGAGCAAGCCTTAGGGCTTGATGTCAAGTATCCGCAACGGCGTCCTGAGTTGCTGTTTGCTTTGGCAGAGACCTTTGTACGGCATGCGCCTTTGCGTGCGCGCATATTTTATCGGCGTTTGTTTCAGTTGGAAGGGGGACGCTATTATGCGTTGCTGACGAAGCGTGGAAGGGAGCTGCAGGCTGCAGGAAAGAGCCAGCAAGCTTTGGCGGAGTTTCGCAAGCTGCAAGATTATACCCCGCTGCCATTTTCGCTGCGTGCGGATTTGGAGATAGCCAAAATTTGGTCAGGAGGAATGCAGAACAAGCAAAATTTTGATACAGCAATGGCAGCCTATGAGCGTGTGATAGTAGCTGGGACGGATGCGCAGCTGAAGCGGCGTGCGTTGTATGGTCAAGCAGCGTTGCTGCTGCGACATCGTCGTACAGCAGCAGCAGTGCGGAATTTTGAACGTCTATTGGTAGGTGCTGGTGTTGCAGAGCGTCGTTTGCTGCTGCAGAAGCTGGCAGATGTGCAGTCAGGGCAGTTGGTGGCTTTGGGGCGCAAGAGTCGTTGGAAGGAGGTGCTGGATGCACAGAGGGCCTTTGCCAAGCGTTGGCCGACAGCTCGCTTATCGCCGTTGGCATTGTGTTACATTGGTCGAGCATTTGAGCGCAGAGGTCGGGTTGCGGATGCTATCAATGCTTATAGCCAGGCATTAGCAGCCGATTTTAATTTGTTGCGCGGAAAAGCTGCTTTTCGGCAGGCGCGGTTGATGTTTCGCCAGCAGCGTTTTGATGATGCCCGTCGCCTGTTAGAGGGCTTGATGCGCAGTATCCATGCAAACAGACATTTTCCGCAAGCAGCTTTGCTACGCGGGGCATCTTTGGAGAAATTGGGGCAGACTAGAACTGCCATAAAGGGGTATCTTGCCTTACAGCGGAGTCTCCAGTCAGATAACACCCCAGCAGGCAGAAAAGACTTGGCAGAGGTGTGGTATCGTCTTGGCAAGTTGTATACATCAACTGCTAAGCACCGACAGGCTTTGCATGCATACCAACAGGCTGCTGCTTTGCCGCAGCCCCGCCGAGCAGCTTCTCAAGCCATGCAGCGCAGTGCCTTTTTGGCTGCAGGAGCCTTGGCGCGTTTGGGAAAAGTTCAACAAGCTATCCAGCAATACCAACAAGCATTCAGACAATATCCCCAGCATGCTCAAGCCCCTTGGGCGCAATATTACATAGGCGTGCAATACATGCGCTTGGGTGCATTTGAAGAAGCCCGTACACAATTTCAGCTGGTAGCCCGTCGTCCAGGTCCGCCAGCAGCTTTGTGGCGCACGCTTGCTTTGGAAAAAGAAAAGAATTTGGCTAAACACACCACAGGTGGTTAGAATACCATATAAAGAATCAAGGCACGATTCTCTCTAAAGAGATGATGCTTCTAAAGAGACGATGCCCCCAGACATGATGTCTAATGCCTGCAAGGATGCTTCAAGGATAATCACATGGTCGTCAAACCCGCTGCTTCTGTCCAGCCTGCTACTGCCAGTTCTGCATTAGCCAATGCAGCAGCAGCCCCCGCTGTGTCCCAGCAGCAGCCCCGCCTCCAGGCATTGCAAATTCTGGAAAAAGAAAACTGCTTGCTTAAACTGCGCCTGCAGCAACAGCAAGAATTAATGGGAGAAGGATTCCGCGCCTTCCAACAAAGCGCAGAACAATTGCGCATCAAAATCAAAGGTGAAGCCCAAAGTTACCTCGCCAATATTTTTGAGAGTCTTCCTGTGGGCGTGATAGTCACAGATCTGCAAGGATGCATCACCGCTATTAACCAAGCAGGCACTGCTATGCTGGGACACCCCGCCAAACGACTGGTAGGATCTCTTGCTGAAGAAACCTTTGATCCCCTAACACTCTCTCCCAAATCCCATCATAACAACTCCCACAAGCGCATTCTCCCCTGGAGCAAACCCAATGGCGATGTGCGCATCTTGCAAATATCCACCTCCTCTCTTTTAAGTCATGGCAAACCCCTGGGCTTTATTCTCAATTTGGAAGACATCACCCTGCTTAAACAACTCCAAGAAGAAGCCCAACGCCAAGAACGCCTGGCTGCTATGGGGCAAGTGGCTGCCAACATCGCCCATGAAATCCGCAATCCCCTAGGAGGAATTGAGCTCTTTGCCTCACTCATTAAAAAAAACCTGCCAGCAACAGATCGAAATCAACTCCTACTGACACATATCTCCAGTGCTGTCGCCAACATGAACCAACTCCTTACCAATGTACTGCAATACACCAAACCCCCTAAAATCCAACCACGAAAAGTAGACCTTCACCAACTCCTCTCAGAAGTGGTTGAATTCCACCGCTGTATGGCACAGCAAAACCAAGTAGAACTCCATACACATCTCGGTGCTTCAAAACAATTCATCCATGCCGATGCCTCACAACTCAAACAATGCGCACAAAACCTGCTGCTGAATGCCATTCAGGCAGCTGAAAATCCCGCTTGTGTCACCATTCGTTCTCACAGCAAGAAACTCACCGCTGCCAAAGATCTCCGTCTCCTGCAGGCAGACAAACCCCTTCATGTATGGGAAGTCCAATTTCTCAATAACGGAGGCACCATCCCCTCGCATACTTTGAAAAGAATCTTTGACCCCTTCTTTTCCACCAAAGCCCACGGTACAGGACTGGGTCTTGCTATCGTCCAGCAAATTGTTCGCACCCACCAAGGTCATATCAGTGCAAAAAATATTGTGGGACAAGGCGCATGTTTCACCTTAAGAATTCCTGCATGGCAAGACCAGGGAGACAGCAGTCCACAACATCATCCCATGACGCCCAACCCCGCATCTATTTAATTCACAAGCGAAGATCTTCGCTTTTTACCATCCTTCAAGGAAGAAAGGAAACACACCATGCACCCCATCTTGATTGTTGATGATGAAGTAGAAATGCGCATTGCCATGTCTGAAACCCTGAAGCACTGCGGCTATCAGGTGGATTTGTCTCACAATGCGTCCGATGCTTTAAGCAAATTGAAAAAAAACCGCTATGCCATCGTGATTACCGACATGACCATGCCCAAAAAGAGTGGGTTGGAATTGTTAAAAGAAATCAAGCTGTTGCAGCCATCCATGCCTGTGTTGATGGTGACCGCTTACGGTACCATTGATTCAGCAGTAAAAGCGATGAAAGAAGGCGCATTTGATTACATTTTGAAGCCATTTAAGTTTGATGTATTTACCTTTGTGGTGGAGCGTGCGCTCTCTACGGTAAAGGATGAGGCTGTGACACCAGGCAACGGCATGGAGGGCAATGCCAAGAGGCAGCCTGAGGCGGAGGCTTCAGACGGCAGAATGGAAAAGCGCGAGTTGGTTACGGCTGATACTGCTACGCAGCAGTTGTTGGGGATGGCGGAGAATATAGCCAAGAGCAATGCCACGGTATTGATTGAGAGCGAGAGTGGTACAGGGAAGGAACTGCTGGCGCGTTTTATTCATCAGCATTCTCCTAGGGCGCAGGGGCCGTTTGTGGCGGTCAATTGTGCGGCGCTGCCGGAGTCGTTGCTGGAGAGCGAGCTGTTTGGTCACAAGAAAGGTGCTTTTACAGGAGCGGTGCAAGATCACAAAGGTCGCTTTGAACAAGCGCACAAAGGTACCATGTTGCTGGATGAGGTCAGCGAGATGGCTTTGTCGCTGCAAGCCAAGCTGCTGCGGGTTTTGCAGGAGTATGAGGTAGACCGCATAGGAGGCAGAGAACCCATAGCAGTGGATGTGAGGGTGATAGCCACCACCAATCGTGATTTGTTTGCTTGTGTGGAAGAAGGCAAATTTCGTGAGGATTTGTATTATCGTCTCAATGTGATTCCGTTGTGTTTGTCTCCTTTGCGTGAGCGCAAGGGGGATATTCCCTTACTGAGCGAGTATTTTGTGCGTCGCCATGCCCAGAAGAACGGCTGCAAGTCTGCGGGGGTTTCTGCTGAGGCTATGGAAATGTTGTGCCATTACAATTGGCGTGGCAATGTGCGTGAGATGGAAAATGTCATGGAGCGCGCTTTGCTGTTGGCTAATGGTCAGCAGATTGCTCCCGCCCATCTAATGATGACAGGCGGGCAGAAAGCGGCTTTCCAGGAGGGCTCTCAGTCGGCAGTGGATGTGCAGGTGGGTATGTCCATGCAAGAAGCCGAGTGCCGTCTGCTTGTTAGCACTTGGAAGGCATGCGCAGGCGACAGCCAAAAAACCGCCAAAATCTTGGGCATTGCCGTGAATACCTTAAACAACAAACTGCGCCAGTATCAGAGCCGAGATGATTTTCCAGCAGAATTTATGCCTGCGGTCTCTCAGTCCAAAGCCAAGGCCAGTTAGTTGTCTTTATCGGAAAACGCTGCCTAAGGCATAAACAGCACTTGCAGCCCGTTCTCAGTAGGCCAAAGCAGTTCTTCTCGCTGGTTGCCGTCTAAGTCTGCCACATGCGCCAGACGTTGATGTTCAGGTGGTTTGGCACTAGGCAGCTGGTGGGCACGAACATTCAGCTGGGGAGGTTTTCCGCCTTGAGACAGCAGGGCTTCCATGCCCCTAGGCTGGGGGTTGAAGACATAATCGCGTATGCCATCTCCATTGAGGTCTACGCTGAGGAAGACAATCCGCCGCTTCCCCACAGCTGAAAGGGTAACTTGACGTTCACTGGAAGACACCAAACCCTGTGGTCCCCATGCCTGCATGCCCAAGCGGGCCATAATCTTTTGGGTGGCAAGTGCCAGTGCCAAGCTGCGTTTGTTCACTTTGGTGGAAAGCGTTAGCAATGTGGCTGAAGCCGCTTGCTGTGGGCGAGTCCATATCACCACCAGCAGCGTTCCCAAAGAACCCGATCGCTGCCAGGCAGGGCTAGCGAACTGCAGCTTTCCTGCCTGCCAACTGCCCAAATATCCCAAAAAAGTATGACGCTGCTGCAATCCATGCCCAGTTGCGCCAGCGTATACGGCATCCACCAGCTTATCTCCATTGGCGTCTGCCAATAGTTGAATACGCTGGCGGCGGGCATTGTTCTGCTGGGGGGGTAAATTCAAGCGCACGCGATAAGGTCGTACACGGGTTGTCCCCTTGGCAGCTTTTTCCACCGATGTCTGCGGGGTTGTTTTGGCTGTGATGGGCAGCTGTCCTATGCGCAGCGTGGTGGCTTTTAAGTGCAGCCACTCCACTTGGCCATCACCGTTAAGGTCTTGCAGGCGAAAATCTGCATGCGGGGATTCGGCCCAGGGCAGTATCCACAGTGGACTTAGGCTGACCTTAGGACTGCTGGCAATTTCCTCTATCATCAAGCGAAACCCTGCTGCACCCTCTGCTAAGGGTAAAGCTAGCAGTAAAGCCTGCTGCTTGCCGAGAGGCGCCAGATAACTGCCTGCAGCCTCAGGCGTGATGCCCGTAAAGGCATCGTGAGGGGCTTTATGATGGGGAAATGGCGCATTTTGGCAGACACACACTTGTCGCCACACCAACTGCTCTCCGCGTGCCAAGGCTAGCTGCCAGCCTTTATCTCCCCACACCAGCCAAGCAGCGCTTAAACCAGGCCAAGAAAAAGGCTGTGCCAGCTTTATTCCATTTCCCGCACGCCAACTGCCTTGCAAATGCAAACCAGCCCTATCCCAACGCCAACGCTCCAGCCAGTTCACCTTTGTTTGCTTGCCTACTTGGCTGTGGGTATAAATATCCATCCTGCCGTCTTTGCCTGCCAGCAAATGTACCCCCACCACTGTTCCCTTCAGCGGGTAGGCAGCAATTTTCAACGGGGCTGCCATCGCTGGTTGCAGCAGCAAGCTCCCCCACACCACAACCACCAGCCACAGCAAACGATTACGAAAACTGGTCATACAACAATCAACACACATGTTCCATCTCTCCTATAACAAAGAAGTACTAGGGCAAGACCCGCCAGCAATATTGCAGCAAAGATATGTTTCCCAAGGCGACTGTGCCCACACCCCGCCAGCACCAAAACCTATCAATGCTGCTGTCCACCACCCATAAGGGCCAGCCAGCCATGCGCTAATAAATCCCAAATTATTTGCTCCATAGGAAAGCCAACCACGTTGGTATATGAACCATGAATCCACTCCACCATGGCTGCACCGATGCCTTGAAGAGCATAACCGCCTGCTTTGTCATGCCCCTCAGGCAATTGAGAATACCACTCCAGCCATTCCGCCGATAGTTGGCGCATGTGTACATCGGTTTTCACCACCTTGGAAACCATGCGCTTAGAGGTAGTTTCCAGCAGACAATAAGCTGAAAAGACCTGGTGTGTCTTGCCAGAAAGGTTGCTGAGCATTTTTTTGCATGTATCAGGGTTGCCAGGCTTTCCCAGTGGTTGTTGATTGAGGGAAACCAGGGTATCTCCGGCAAGGATGAGACCCTTATTGTTCATATAGTTTTGGGACGCTTGGGCTGCGGCAGCTTTGGCATGGGCTAGTCGGAGTACTCCTTGTGCGGGGGATTCCTCAGTCCGCAGGGTTTCATCTATCTTGGGGGTAATAATGTGATAGCTCAGTCCCCAGGCATCCAGCAATGCCTGTCTGCGTGGAGAAGCAGATGCCAAGTAAAAAACCCGCATCTGACGCATGCTATTCTCCATCTCTGCTGATGAAAGTTTTTTCTATTTGGCTAGCGAAACTTTTCTCTTGGGGAGGGGCGGTGGTGTTCAACGGCTTAATATGCTGATGATAATAAAGCAACATTTTACTCGCCATTGGAGCTGCCACTTTGCCTCCTTCGTTGCCATGTTCCACCACCACCACCACCGATAGCTGGGCTGCTTCTGCTGGAGCATAGCCTAGAAAAATAGAGTGCGGCAGTATCAGGTTTCTTTTTCTTGATTTTTGCCCGACAACTTGGGCTGTGCCGGTTTTACCTGCTATCTGAAATAAAGGGGTACGGGCGCGTCTGGCAGTACCGGAGCCATTGACCGCATCCAGCATCCCTTGCCTAATGAGTTCCAGATGCTCCTGCTTAACGAAATCAGCTTGTCGCAATTCAGGCTTAACAGTGCTGTATTGCAGCGTAGGGGGTGTAACGTTGCCCTTACTAGCAAAAAATTGTATGTATCGCAGCAATTGTATGGGGGTAACATTCAAGTAACCTTGGCCAATGGAAAAATTTAAGTCATCACCATAAAACCAAGGTTGCCCCAGAGCATTCTCTTTCCACTGGGGATTGGGCACCAGCCCCTTTTTTTCGTTGAGCAATTCCAGGCCGCTGGTTTGTCCAAAGCCCAGCAGGGTGGAGTAATGCGCAATACGGGCGCCTTTCAGTTGCGTGCCCAGATTATAGAAAAAAACATTGCAAGAACGCTCAATAGCTTGGCGCAGGTTGACTGTTCCATGACCGCTTCTCAGCCAGCAATATCGCCTTTCTTTACCAATGTTGTAGTAACCAGGACAATGAAAAGTGCTGTTGGCTTGGATAATACCTTCTTCCAGTCCTGCCAAGGCCAGCACCAACTTAAAAGTAGAACCAGGCGGATACAGTCCCTGAATGGTACGATTAATGAGAGCCGCTTGTTTGTTTTCAGTCATTTTTTCCCATTCTGTTTTGTCAATGCCTTGTACAAAACGATTGGGGTCGTAGTCTGGTCCGCTGACCATGGCCAGAATTTCTCCTGTGTTCACATGCGACACCAATATGGCACCCTGTTGCTTCCCCAATAGACTGCGGGCAAAAGATTGAAGCCCGGTGTGAATGGAGGTGCTAATTTGCAGACCTGCTTCGGCCTTCACCGGTTTATCCAGTACACGCAATTCACGGCCGCGATGGTCTACCTCCACCTGACGACCGCCATCTTTCCCTAGTAGGATGCTGTTATATGCTGCTTCCAGCCCCGTTTGACCAACCACCCGTCCCGAGTAATGTTGATTCCTTTCCAACTCTGCCCTCTGATTGTCTGTAGTTGCCCCCACATAGCCCACCACATGGGCGTGTGTATTGGTGGTGGGATAAAAACGTTTTAGTTCTACTTCTACTGAAATCCCTGGGATGTCGCTGTGGTGACTTTCAATAATGTCGGCAGTGGTACGGGGAATGTTTTCCAGCAGGCGCAACGCACGAAAAGCCGGCGTACTCTTTTGCGCCTGCATTTGTTGCCTAAGTTGGTATAGAGGAATGCCTGTTAACTGCGACAACTTGACCAAAGTTCTCTGTAGGTTTTGCGAGTCCTCTCTTATGAAATTCACATGAAAAACAGGTCGGTTGTAAGCCAGAATTTTCCCGGTACGGTCATAAATAAAACCACGCGGTCCTTCTTGGGGTATGACCCGAATGCGATTCCCCTGTGCCAAGCGGTCATAATAACCATGGAACACCACCTGCATGAAAAACAGTCGGCCCAGCCAAATAAAAGCCACAAAGAATACGATGCCCACCAATATGCTGATGCGGATGCGAAACTCACGCAAATCATCGCCTGATTCAAAGTGGCTGAACTTCATAGACGGTTGTTTCTAGTAATGGGCATGGGCAAGAAAGCTATCTTCCTCCTATCTTACCAGCCTACCACAGCTTTTTGACAGCAGCTTTTACAAGGCAGTGGCAGGTCAGCACGCTGCCAGATATTATTAATGCAAAAACCTATTAATACAAGCTCCTATTAATACAAGCTCCTATTAATACAAGCTCCTATTAATGTAATTGCAATCTGCGTAACAAGCCTCTCAGCAGTTTGTTGATCAATACAGCCAGCAAGGCTATGTAAACAGCCACTTGCATTCCTGTCAGCAGCCAACTGGTTAAGGCTGGTCGATATGGTGAGAACTGTAATAAAATCCAAGACAGCAGGTTCTCCAGCATGGCAAAGATCCATATCGTCAACATCAAGGTGTATCCTTGATAGGAAAACAGATTGGCAGCCAGCATACGCACTGCCAGGGAGGTCAGAGTGAAACTCAGTCCATACACCCCTAACATGCCATGGGAGAGGGCATCTTGTGCCAGTCCCATGATGGCAGCATAGAGAAAATTCCAGGGACTAACCCCACTAAAGCTAAGCAGCAAGCTGGTAAGCAAGGGAAAATTGGGTTTGAAACCGCCCCAAGATATCCATTGTGCCAGGGTAAGTTGTAGCCAGAAGGAGATCAAGCCGATAAAGAGATATGCTAATGGTTTCATAGCTGAGAGTTAAAGGCAGGTTTTCAAATGGGGGTATGGGCGGCAGCCGATGGGATAGCAGCCTGTTAGCGAAGCGGGGGATTTTTGCGAACGGGACGCAGCAATACAAACACTCCTTGCAGTGAATTAAAATTCACATGTGGGGTGATTTCTGCGTACTGGAAAGCATCATGTTTGGGTTTGACCACGCGTTTTAGCACACCAACTGCGATTCCTCTGGGGAAGATCCCAGCCAAGCCGTTGGTGATAACACGGTCTCCTTGGCGTATATCAGCTAGGGAAGGGATGCGGTCTGCGCGAATGCTCTCACGGTGGTGTCCCACCACTAAAGTTCGTTCTATATAGGCACTGCTGTTGGGCTGCGAGGAGGAAGGGGTGCGGGTAATTTGAATGGTGGCAGGAAAGCGATGTCGTGAGTCAGTAAGCAATTGAACCACTGAACGATTGGCGGAAGTGGAGAAGATTCGTCCTACCAAGCCTTCCATGACTATCACCGGATGGTTGCGGCGGATGCCCGCCCGACTGCCTTTGTTGATAATCAACACCTGATGAAAGCCGTCGGCAGATTTGCCCACTACTTCAGCAAATACTTTTCTGAAAGAGAGGGCTTTGGAGAATCGCAGTTGTTTTTTGAGTAAATTGAAGCGATTGGCATCATCTATGTAACGGTTGAGTTCTGATTCCAAGTGGGCTACTTGTTGCTGCAGGCGGATGTTTTCTTTTTGTACTCCCACCAGCAGCAGGTACTGCTTGCTCCAATAGGAGGCTTTTATTTGTAATTTGTTGGCACTGTTTTGAAAGGGGGCTGCGGCGGCATGAAATATTTGATCTATCTGCCGCAGCCGCGCTGGATTGCTCCAACGCAGAGAACTAATCAGAATCAGCACCAGCAGGATTGCGCTGATACTCAGCAAGAAGGCATAACGCTTGAAGAATTCAATCATAGTGGCATACAGAGAGAAGGGTGGTTGTCACTTTGCGTTTCTAGCTTGCTTTAAGAGTGCTGCTGCGCCAGTTTCAGGGTTCCTCGTACCACGGCGTATTCAGGCATGGCTGACTGCTTGACTGTGAGCTGCAGCTGCTTGTGTAAAAATGTTGCTGTTCCAGCAGTATGGGCCACACCACCTACCAACCACACAGGATGATAACCAAGGTCTGTCAACATTTCCGGTGGAATGGTACGCATCACTTCGCGAATGCTCCACAAAAAAGGTTCTAGACGATCCTGTAATACCTCGCATAATTCAGTATCATGCAAAATACATGTCTTCTCAACGCCAGAGCGCAAGTCTTTTCCCTCTAAAGACAGTTTTGAACGATTTTGGGTAAATTCAAGTGACCCCATCTGCAGCCTGGCAGCTTCTGCTACCGCAAAAGGTATCTGCATATCATGGCGCGTCCCGATGTATTGCTGTACGGCTGCACTCAAATGTTGTCCCCCCAAGGGCAGTTCACACCAAGCCACCAATTGTCCTAAGGCATACGTCGCAAACCAACAGCTGCTAGCCCCCATGCCTATCACCCCACGACATGTCAGGGCATGCACATCCTCCCCGCAGCCTGCAGCTGCAGCCAAGGGTGCGCTCACCTCTTTGATGCGCCCTATTCCCAAGCTATGCAGCCGAGGATACCACACTTGCTGTGTTTTCCTGTCAGTCCCAGCTGACACCGCCACCGCCACCCGCCATCCTAGTTGCTGTAAAGGCCACTTGAAGCTAAACTGGTGTTTTGTTCTCCGCTGTAATATTCTCAGACTTTCCCCTTGCCAAGCACTGTTATCCTCACCCACAGCAACTTCCCACACCTTGCCTTTCTGAGCGAATCTGATCTGCTGATGACCCATATCTATCGCCGTCCAACCATACCAATTGGTTCGTGGCATCAACTGCTGATGCTTGGCACTTCCTGCTTTTGGCAGCTTTGTTTTCATCTATCATCCTTAAAAAATATCAATATCTATTAGTATCACAGCCTTCAATATTTGCTGGCTTGGCTGTTTCCTGGGGTGTGAGATTTCATGTCTTATCAATTTTTACACAAATCTACACTTGACACCGTCCTTTATGGCTTGGATAAATTCCTTATTCGGGCGAGATAGCTCAGTTGGTAGAGCAGAGGACTGAAAATCCTCGTGTCCACAGTTCGATTCTGTGTCTCGCCATTTTTATTGATGTTGCAAGCAGTATAGGTCGTGATATTCACCAGTCACGGCTCCATGCTGGTATGGTGAAAAGTGCTAGCAGGCTTGGAGGAGATGCGTGCATCATGCCACTGGGTGAAGCACTGGGCAGGATAAAGGCAAAATGGAACACTACTGCTGCAGTCATTACAGGGGCACAAACTTGCCACTGGGATTGGTTATTACCTACGGGTACGGGGGGCTTATAGATGCTATAATAAATATATTGCTTTTTTGAGGAAAAACATGTCACGAACATCACAACAGCAAGAAAAAATGCAGCAGTTTGAGCAATTGTTCAACAAGCTGGGGCGTAGTTTGCGGGCTGCACGGGAGGAGCGCAACATTCCTTTGCAAGAGATTTGTGACCGTACCCGCATTCAGCTGGAATTTCTTAAACAGATAGAAGCCGGCCGCTTGGAGGGATTGCCAGAATTTGTGTTTGTGCGAGGATTTGTGCGCAACTATGCCCAGGCATTGGGGCTGGATTACACCAGCATGCAAGGTGATTTGCAGCGCATCTCAGACTTGATTCAGCAGCTGCAGCCGTTCAAGAAAGATGCTCAGCAAGGATTTTCTGTAGAACGTCTTTATGATATTGAACCCAAGCAGTCGCTTTGGCCGTTGGTGTTGGTGGTAAGTTTGCTGGTGGTGGTAGGGGTCTGGACCTTGTTTGTATTCATTGTTCCTGGTGATGATAATGCTGCCCTTCCCCCTGCTGCTGAAATCACCAGCGAAAAAGATTCATAGAACTACCAGCAGCCAGCAAGTTTTCTGTGGCTTGTTTTCTTTGGCTTGTTTTCTTTGGTTTACTGTGCCTGCAATTTTTCCAGCATCATACTGCTAAGCTGCTGTTGGTTTTCTGCTTCACGCAGTTGGGTTAGATAACGTTCACGAAGCTCCAGCAGCGCCTTTAGCAATGTTTTACTTTGCTGCTTGATGTTGGCAGCGTGCAGTTGTTGTTCCAGTAAATCGGCTACCGATTCATATATTTCAAATTGCTTGTTGAGCTGTGGCAGCAGCCCAATGTCTTCAATCTGCTGCAGCATGGTGTGTGCAGCTTGTGGCTCCTTTTCCATACCCACCCTTGCCAAGTTTAAAAAATTACTGGCGCGTTCCAAGCTGCGTTCAAAGTCTTCCACCAAGCGCCAATGCAGATGCACAAATGTTTCTGCCTTTTGCAGCAAAGCTGCTTGCTTTGAAGCCCAATCTGCTGCTGGGATGTTTTTAGCACCAGGAGGCTTTTTTGACATCATCAGTGATTGAAGGTATGTTATATTTTTTCTCTGTGCCGTCGTTCTTGCTTAAAATGACCCAAAGCAGTCGCTTGTGCCAGATATTTTTGCCAATTTATCACACTTAGGGTCTTATGTTTGGAGTTCTCATCTAGGAGGTTTTGTGATTAAGATAAGCAGTTTTTCTATCAGAATGTGTGCTGCATGGCTGCTGCTGTTGCTGGCACCTGCTGGGGTGCTGGCACAACAAGCAGGCGGGGTGTTGCGTGCCCAGCTGCGCGGTGATCCACCCAGCCTTTCCATCCATGAGGAAGCTACACTCAGTACCAACTTTCCTGCCATGCCCCTGTTCAACAACCTGGTAATTTATGCGCCCAACAGCACAGTGGAAACTCCCAAAAAAATCTCCCCAGAATTAGCCCTCCGTTGGAAATGGAGCAAAGACGGCCGCAGCCTGAACTTTGTTTTACGCCAAGGGGTTCGTTGGCATGACGGCAAGCCATTTACCAGCCGCGATGTCCAATACACTTGGCAGCTGCTGCGCAACCAAGAACCTCAACAGCTGCGTAAAAACCCCAGACGGGTGTGGTATCAGCAAGTACAGCGAGTTAGCACAGAGGGAAAGCATCGGGTCACTTTTCATCTGCGCCAGTCGCAGCCGTCTTTGCTGGCTATGCTGGCCAGCGGATACGCCCCTGTGTACCCCGCCCATATCTCGCCTGACCAAATGCGCACCCGCCCTGTGGGAAGCGGACCTATGCGCTTGGTTCACTGGCAGCGAGGCAGGGAAATCAAGCTGGAACGCAATCCCCACTACTGGAAGTCCAATCGTCCCTATTTGGATGGTATTGTTTATACCGTCATTCCCAATCACGCCACCCGCATGCTTGCCCTTAGTGCAGGTCAGCAAGATCTGGGATTCCCACATGATGCCAATCCTCGAGACGCCCAAGATGTCTTAAAGCGTTCCCCACAGCTGAAAGCCGTGGTAAAGCCATCCAACGCTTCTCTCAATCTGATTATCAATCCCAAAGCTGCTGTTTTACAAGATGCTGATATCCGCCAGGCCATCAATCTGATGATTGACCGCCAAGCCTTTCAGCAAGTTTTTGGTGGAGAAAAGAGTGGGTTTCTCAGTGGGGTGCTGATGTCGCCCCCTTATGGGGTGTGGGGGCTGGCTGCCAAAGACCTGCAGGACATCAACGGCTATAACCATTCCGAGCGCACCCGTCTCCAAGCCCAAAAACAAGCCCAACAAATCCTGCGCAGCAAGGGCTATTCTTCCGCAAACCCCCTGCCGTTGGTGATATCCACTCGCGATGTAAGAATCTATCGCAATGCAGCAACCTTGCTGGCAGGACAACTGAGTCAAACCTTCATCCGCCCCACTATCCGTGTTATAGAACGCAGCTTGTGGCATGCGCGTATTCGTAAAGGCGATTTTCAAATAGGCATGAATATCACCGGCTTGGGTCCCGATGACCCAGATGCCATGTATTTTGAGAACTATGTTTGTGAATCAGAACGCAACTATTCGGGATACTGCAATCAAGAGCTGGAGCAATTGTTTCAACAGCAGTCGCATACCCGCAGTTTTCGGCAGCGCTTAAAATTGGTACATCAAATTGAACGGCGTTTACTCAAAGACAATGCGCGCCCGATTATTCTTCAGCTGCAAGGTTATACCATATGGTCGCCCAGGGTTCGGGGGTTAAGGCTTCGTCAGAGTGCGTATCATGGTTGGCGCATGGAAGATGTATGGGTCTCATCGGCTAAGCCATAGTGGGAGCATTGTGGCAGTATTAGCCAGGCATAAAGAGCATGTTCAAAGAGGGAAGCCTGGTGAGGGGGATTCTAAGGTAGATAAATGCAAAGCACGCTGGCGGGATATCTGTGGCGGCGGGTGTTGATAGCGGGCTTTGGTCTGTGGTTGGTATCGTTGCTGTCATTTGCTTGGACTGCGCTGGCGCCTGGGAGTGCGGTGGATGCGCTGCTGGGGGAGGCAGGCATGGCAGGGGGGGATGCTGCGGTTCGTCTTGAGCGTGAATTTGGCTTGGATGCGGGGTGGGTGGTGCAGTATGGGCGTTGGATGGGGGGGTTGCTGGGGGGCGATTGGGGGTACTCACATGTGTTGGAACAGGATTTGGGGCCTTATTTGTTTCAGGGGTTGGTTTTGAGTGCCAGGTTGGGTTTGTTGGCATTGTTGTGGATGGCATTGTTGGGTTTGGGTTCGGGTATTTGGACAGCTTTTCAGCGAGGCGGTGTGGTGGATGGGGTATTGCGGGTGTTGGGTTTGTTGGGATTATCATTGCCGTCATTTTGGTTGGGCTTATTGGGTTTGCTGGGGGCTTTGAGGTGGCTGGGGGTGCTGCCGATTTACAACAGTCAAGCAGGTTCTGTGTGGCAGGAGATATGGGTTTGGGGACTGCCTTCATTGGTTGCGGGTTTGCGGGGGGCGGGCTTGTTGCAGCGCTTCACCCGTGCTGCCATGTTGGAGACTTTAAGGCAAGATTACTGGCGTACGGCGTTGGCCAAGGGGGTTCATCCTATGCGGGCGGTGGTTGTGCATGGATTGCGCAATGTGCTGCCGCCGTTGGTTACCCTGTTGGGGCTGGAAGCTGCCTTTATGCTGGGTGGCTTGGTGGTTACCGAGACGGTATTCAATATTCCTGGTTTGGGCTTTTCTTTGGTGCAGGCGGTGCGTTGGCGTGACTGGCCTACTGTGCGGGCTATGCTGTTTTTATTTGCGCTGTTAACTTTTGCCATCAATTTGTTGGTGGATTTTCTCAATGCGCTGCTGGATGTTCGTCAGCAGCAATGGCATTAGGCAATGGCATTAGGCAGTAGCATTAGGCAGTGGCATTAGGAGGTGTTGGGTGCTTATGAAGCCAGAGGCGATGAAGAAAGGCAGGGTGCTGACTCGGCTGAGAGAGGCAGCCAGGGATTATCCTTTGGGGACGATGGGTGCTGTGGTGCTGGCTGTTTTCACTTTGTGCGGGTTGGGTGCCGAATTACTGACTGTGCATGATCCCTTGCACACGGGCTTAATGCCTCCCTTGGCTGTTCCTTCTGCAACCGCTTGGCTGGGTTCAGATGCCCTGGGGCGCGATGTGTTTAGCCGCATGGTATTTGGTGCGCGGCTTTCTTTGACTGTTGCGGTGGCATCCTGTTTATTGGCAGGTTCTGCAGGTTTGCTGTTAGGGGTATTGAGCGGGTTTATTCCTCGTTGGCCGGATGCTTTGCTGCAGCGGGTCTTGGATGCCTTTCAGAGCCTTCCTTTGTTAGTGGTGGCGGTGGTGTTGGCTGCTGTGCTTCATCCATCTTTGTTTGCCACGGTGTTGGCTATTGCTTTTCCCTTAACCCCAAAAACTGCTCGTGTGGTGCGTGCCTGTGTATTGCAAATCCGTGTTCGCCCCTTTATAGATGCTGCCCGCATCCAAGGCTTATCCATCACACGCTTGCTGGTTAGTCATCTCTTGCCCAATCTTTATACACCCCTTATGGTGATGGTAAGCGCCCAGCTGGGAATCGCCATACTGCTGGAGGCATCGCTGTCGTTTTTGGGCTTGGGTATTCCAGACCCCGCACCTTCTTGGGGGCGCATGCTGTCAGAAATCAGCCTGGCGGACGCCACCAGTGCCCCTTGGTTGTTGTGGGCTCCTGGCAGTGCTATCGCTTTATTGGTACTGGGTGGTAATTTGCTGGGAGATGCCTTGCGTGACATGCTAGACCCTGTTTCTGCACAACCACCCTCGGCTTTTGATAAACTTGCTGCCAAATCCCTATTCTCAAACACCCTTTCTTCATTTCATTTCAAGAATTCTCTTATGCATGACCACCAGGCATCTGCTTCTCCCCAGGTGAAAGACTCACCAGAGCACTCCCCAGATCATGCAGCTGCAAGCGACACCCCTGCATCTTCAACAGCCTTGCTGCAAATGGAGGGTATGTGCGTACGCTTTCATACCCGTCAAGGCACGGTGCATGCCGTGAGTGATTTGGATTTGCGTCTGGAAAGGGGGCAGACTCTGGGCTTGGTAGGCGAGTCGGGCTGTGGAAAAACCGTGTCTGCACTAAGCATCCTGCGCTTGATTCCCTGCCCGCCAGGAGAAATCAGTGCGGGTGCCATTCACTTCCAAGGACGCCAATTGCTGGCTGTCAATGAGGCGCAAATGCGTTCTATACGCGGCAATGAGATATCCATGATTTTCCAAGAACCCATGACTTCTTTGAACCCAGTCTTGACGGTGGGATTCCAAATTGCAGAAGCGGTGCGCTTGCATCAAGGTCTCTCAGGCAAGGAAGCCCGCCAAAAAGCTGTGGAAATGCTGCAAATGGTACGCATCCCCGAAGCACAGCAGCGCGCCCGTGAGTATCCACACCAAATGTCCGGCGGCATGTGTCAACGGGTGATGATTGCCATTGCACTGGCATGCAACCCGCAAATACTGATTGCCGATGAACCCACCACCGCCCTGGATGTCACCATCCAAGCACAAATTCTAGAATTGCTGGAAGATATGTGCTTACAAACCGCCGCTGCCGTGTTGATGATTACCCATGACCTGGGTGTTATCGCCCAAACCTGCCAGCGGGTAGCCGTGATGTACGCCGGCCGCAAAGTAGAAGAAGCCAGCGTCCACATGCTTTTCAATCGTCCCCAGCATCCATATACTCTGGGATTGCTGCGCTCACTGCCAGGGAATGTGGCCGGCAAGCGCCTGCAGGAAATCTCCGGGATTGTTCCCTCGCTGTACAATCTACCCCCCGGCTGCGCCTTTGCCCCACGCTGCTCTTATGCCACCGAGCAATGCCGCCACCACCAACCCCAGCTAGAAAGCAAGGCGGATGGGCATCTGGCTGCCTGCTGGCACTCGGATAAACTTTCCAGCTAGACTTTCCAGATAAAATAGCCCCGCCACCCATGTTGCCTGCCACTTCAACCGTTCTTTGACCTTTGCTGCCCATGACCATTGCTCCTCCCTTCATGACTGTGTCTGAACCAGGCCCTTCCCAAGAGATGGCGCCTGGGCAGCCTGCGGTATCCGCAGCTGGTTCAAAGAATTTTTTGCTGCAAGTAGAAGACTTAAAGGTGCATTTCCCTGTGCGCTCAGGGGTGTTCTCACGCATTCAAGGCTGGGTAAAAGCCGTAGATGGCGTGAGCTTCCAGATTAAGCCAGGCGAAACCCTAGGACTGGTAGGCGAATCCGGCTGCGGAAAATCCACCCTGGGTAAAGCAGTCATGCGCCTGCTGCAGCCACAACAAGGACGCATCTTGCTGGATGGCACAGACATCACCCGTCTGCAAAGAGGCGCACTCAGAAAATATCGCCGCCGCCTGCAAATGATCTTCCAAGACCCCTATTCCTCCCTTAACCCCCGCATGACCGCAGGCAGCACCGTAGTAGAACCCCTGCTGGTACACAAAATCGGCAGTCCCCAAGAACAACAAGAACGCGTACGCATTCTGTTTGAACGGGTAGGACTCAGTCCTGAACAAATGAGCAAATACCCCCATGAATTCTCAGGCGGTCAAAGACAGCGCATCGGCATCGCTCGCGCACTGGCACTCAACCCCCAACTGATCGTAGCCGATGAACCTGTCTCTGCCCTGGATGTCTCCATCCAAGCCCAGGTCATCAACCTGCTGGACAGCCTCCAGCAAGAACGCGGAATCGCCTACCTGTTCATCTCCCACGACCTTGCCCTGGTACGACACATCAGCCACCGTCTGGCAGTGATGTACCTCGGCCGCCTAGTAGAATACGCACCTGCCAAGAAACTGTTTGCCCAACCCCAGCATCCATACAGCCAGGCTCTCATGCAAGCCGTTCTCTTACCCAAGCCAGGGGCTGCCCGCATCCAAGCCCTGCCAGGCGAAGTCCCCAGCCCCATCAATCCTCCCCCAGGCTGCCCCTTTCATCCCCGCTGCCCCCATGTGCAAGACCGCTGCCGACATGAAATCCCCAACCTGAGAGAAATACACCACCAACATTTCTCTGCCTGCCATCTCGCCCCCTTTCCTGCAAACAAATAGGCAAACAAATAGGCAAACAAATAGATAGGTAAAAGCATCTAGTGCAGAAGTTCTTGGGGAACTAGTTGGTTTTCATAGTGGAGATATGGGTCATAGTGACCTTGGTGTATGGGTGCTTTGAGAAAGGTTGGTGCAGGCGGTGTTGGAGGGTGAGGGCTTGGCGATGTTGTAGCACATCATGCACCCGCAGCAGGTGTGCGCCTTTGGAGGCTGCATGGAGTCCGCTGGCGATGGAAGCCCCTAGGCGGGATTTTGGGGGTGCGTTTTTGGTGAGGCTGGCTAGTGAAGCCTTGCGTGAGGTGCATACCAGCAGGGGCAGACCTAGGCTCAGCAATTGGGGGATGGCGTTGAGTACTTGCAGATTTTGTTGAGGGGTTTTTCCGAAGCCGTAGCCAGGGTCTAGCAGCAGTTGTGTGGCGCCTACAGCTTTTGCTTGGGCGATGGTTTTTTGGAAGAATGCCAGCATGTGGTCTAAGAGTTGTTGGGGATGGTGTTGGTGCTGTGGGGGCAGGGGGTGGCGCAGGTTGTTGTAGGTGAGTACCAGTGGGGCTTGGTATTGTGCTGCCAGTTCTGCCATTTGTGGTTGAGCGAATCCGCTGACGTCGTTGATGATGCGCGCCCCCAGCCGCAGGCAGTGTTCAGCCACCAGGGGCGTTTGGGTGTCAATGGAAATGGGGATGGGCAGTTGTTGGGCGAGTTGTTTAACGCTGGCTTGCACACGCTCAAGTTCTGTGTGTGGAGGTATGGGTTTGGCACGAGGATGAGAAGAGGCACCGCCGATGTCCAAGATGTCTGCGCCTGCTGCCACCATGTCTTGGCAGTGCTGGGCTGCTGCTTGGGGAGAGGTGAATTCTCCCCCGTCGCTGAAAGAGTCTGGCGTAAGATTGAGTACACCCATGAGGCGGGTGTGTTGGAAATCCAGTTGCTGTCTGCCTAGTTTAAGAGGGGGTGGAGTGCGGGTGGTGTTCATACAGTGCTTCAAAGTGGCCTATAAGTGGGTGGGGAAGAGTTTCTATGGGTGGCGAAGCGCAGTATGGCTTATGGAGGGTATAGGTGCTGGGCTTGGCAACACTATTTTTCAGGTTGTGTTGCGGAGGAATTTTCAGCAGATGAAGGCAGAAAAGTTTTCTTTGCTGCCAGCAAGAACAGGCGTCCGTCATGTTTCATTTGGCCGGCTTTCCATTCTGCTGAGGCACCTGTTCCAAAGAAAATATCTCCCCGTTGATAACCGCGGATGGCACCACCAGTGTCTTGTACCAGCATGAAGCGTTGAAAGGGATGTTGAGAGATGCCGTTTTCTTCTGTGGAGGAAGGGGCAGGAACTTGGGTGCTGACGAAGGTCAATGCGCCTTGGGGTAGCAAGCTGCTGTCCAACGCCAGGGAGCGTTCTGCGGTCAATTCCAGTTGAATGTTGCCTAGGGGACCTTTTTTGCGCACCTCAAAGAATACGTAGCTGGGATTGGTGAGCATGATTTGTCGTCCATGACTGGGATGGGCTTTGATCCAATCCCGCAGCGACTGCATGGTTATCTGTTCTAGAGACATTAATTCTCGTCTGGCCATCACAGACCCTATGCTGCGGTAAGGATGGCTGTTGGTAGCAGCATAGCCCACCTTGATGCGTTTGTTGTTTGCAAAGCGCAGGATGCCTGAGCCTTGAATTTGCAAAAAGAACAGATCTACTTCGTTCACCCAGGCGATGATCTCAGCGCGGTTTTTAAGGGAATCATACTGTTGAATTTGTCTGCGGGAATCATAGGGCTGTAGACGACCTTTGTACACTTTGCCAAATAGACTGATGTTGGGCAGTTTGGCATTGGCATAGCGTGACAGGTCTATTTCTATCAGGTCTTTGGGGCGGGCATACAGGGGGGTGTTGAGGTGCTTGCTGGGCTGATGGCTGGCAGCAATTTTGGGTTCAAAGTAGCCGGTGAAGAGTACCTTTGGGGTGGCGGGGGAAACCTCAAACAGCAGGAATTGTTTTTTCAGTGCGGTGGACAATTCTTGAGGAGAAGAGGCTTTTGCCAGGAGCTCCAGAAACAAGCGCATGGAATGTGCCATTTCATTGGCTGAGTAGCGGTGTTCTCCAAAGTTGAAGAAGGCAGGAGGCTCTTTATGGGGTTTGGTTTTTGGGGAGGTCTGCTGGCTAGCCATGCGTTGGTAATAACTTAGTGAACGTTCGGCAGCTTGGCGCAGTGATTCTTTGGTACCGTTGTCAAGCAGCTTCAGCCTGTTGACCGAACGGACAGGTGCTACTTGGGGTGGTTGGGCACATGCGGTCAGTAGTATGACCAGCAGGCATGCGAGTACAGCGATGAAATGGGTGCGCTTGTACAGAGATGATTCCAGCATGGGGGTCATGCTGGGCGATATGTGGCGGGAGGTTACGCTTTGAGATAGGTATCTATTGCGAAGATAGCACAGCATTGTTTTTTACAAGGTTATGGTGAAGATATATTTTTACATGTTATTTAAGAAAGTGGAAGTGAGGAATGCATAGCTGGAAGGTTTATTGATGCGTGCGATGAGGTTACTTGCTAGTTGGTGTTGGCGTCTGCCGTTGTGGCTGCTGTTTGGGGTGTTGGTGCGTGTGAGGTTGCTGTTGTGGGGCTGGGGCTGGCTTCGCTGCAGGCGGGGCGGGGTGTTGTGTGTATCGGTGGGAGGATTGAGTGTGGGAGGCAGCGGCAAGACTCCGTTGACGGATGCATTGCTGGAATGGGTGGGTGGTCGTGGTTGGCGTGCGGTGTGTTTGAGTCGTGGATATGGGCGAAGGGGAGCATCTGCATTGGTGCGGGTGTGTGTGGATGAGGGTGATGCAGCCGATCCTGCTTGGGTGGGGGACGAGGTAGCCATGCTGGCAGCCAAGCATACGGGGGTTCCTTTTTATGTGGGGAGTCATCGTGGGCGTTCTTTGCGGGCTGCCAGGTTGTGGGATGCCCCCCAGTTGGCGATTTTGGACGATGCCTTTCAGCACCTGAGTTTGGAGCGTGATTTGAATTTGCTGCTTTGGGATGCCCGTCAACAGCTGAGCAAGTCGCGTTTACTGCCCTGGGGTTCTTTACGGGAGCCTTTATCACAGGCTTGTCGTGCGCATGCCCTGCTGTTGACGCGCGCCAATCTGGGCGATGCAGCTGCCCGCATCCATGAATGGCGAGCTCGGGGAATCAGCATTCCCATCTTCCGTTGTCAAGAACGCCTGTTGGGATTGTGCTCCTTGGATGGTAGCAAACGTCCACTAAAAGACTTGCAGGGATTAACAGTAGGGGTGTGGTGTGGCATTGCACAGCCAGAAAACTTAGAGCATTCCCTGCAGCAGCTCAAGGCATGCGTTACAGTGCGACAGTACTTTCCCGACCATCATCCCTATACTGCCCAAGATCTTCAGTTGCTGAAACACTTGCTGACCTCTCCCCAACCGCAGGTCTGGGTAACCACCGCCAAAGATGCAGTGAAACTCAAAGGTCGCCTGCCTCAGCAGGAACAACTCTGGGTACTGCAAACAGCCCAACAACCTGAAGAGTCCTTTTTTGGCTTCCTGCTTGAATTTTTTCGCCAGCACGGCTTAACATAAACCGCTAACATAAGTATAGGCACCAGTGGTCTTTGCCCGCTGTGATGTATTTGGCGTGATGTATTTGGTGTGATGTATTGGTGCTGTGTATTGCTGCTGCTTGCATTTGTTGCTGATAGGGTTCTATGGCTACACTTTCTTTGCGCTTGTTTCCAGATTCCATCCTGCTGCAGCCTACCCAGGCGGTAACCAGCTTTGATGCCAGCCTGCACCAATTCACCAAAGATATGCTGGATACCATGTACCAGCATGCAGGCATCGGTCTGGCAGCCCCTCAGGTGGGTGACCTGCGGGCTGTATTGGTGATGGATGCCTGGTGTTCCTCAGATGACTACCAACAAATACTGCATGAGCGCAGCAAAACTGGTGAAACCATCGCCCATTCACGCAGACCACAACACCCCCGCGTGATGGTGAATCCCCAGCTGCTGCACAGTCACGGCAGCCACATCGGCGAGGAAGGCTGTCTCAGCCTGCCCCAGATTTCGGTGCCTGTCACCCGTGCTGCCACAGTGGACATATGTTACCAAGATGTAGAGGGCAGCACCCATGAAACCTCGTTGGCAGATCTAGAAGCCATCTGTTTTCAGCATGAGTTAGACCACTTGCAGGGCAAACTGATTTTGGACTATCAGCCCCTGCTGCAGCGACAACGTTTGAAAAAACAACTGATACGCCAAGCCCGTGAATCCGCAGCTGCAGTTTCCACACAACCCACCGCCAACTCTGTCTGATTCAATTATACAACACGGTTTTTCTATCCTGCTTCACACTAGGTCAAGATACTTGGCATCCCTGCCAGCATCCCATTTTCTTTGCTGTCCCTTTCTGTTTGCTGCCCATGACTTCCCTGTTTTCCTTGCGTCTGCAGCCAGTTTTTTATGGCTATGGGCTGCTTGTGGTTCTTTTGGGCTGGGCTTGCCAAGTTGCAGCCCAACAGCTGCCCAGTGCCAAAGTGTCCTTCAAAGGCAGCACCTTCTTGGTGGAAGTGGTGGAATACCCAGAACGCCAATCCAAGGGCTTGGGCGGACGCCGTCACTTAGGTCCCCAAGAAGGCATGCTGTTCTTGTATCGGAAGCACGGGGAGTATCGTTTTTGGATGAAAGACATGCGCATTCCCATTGACATCATTTGGCTGGACAATGGTCGGGTGGTGCATATCGCTCATCGTGTGCCGCCGCCCAAGCCAGGAACCCCGCTTTCAGCACTGTCGGTCTATCAGCCGCCGCAGCCAGCTAACCTGGTACTGGAAATCGCAGCAGGACGCGCCAAAGCCCTGGGATTAAAACCAGGAGACTACTTGCAAATCCGATTCTAACCCGCCTCCCTTAAAAGATGCCCATGCCTTCCTCACACCATCTTTCTCACAGCCAAGGATTGTTCATCAGCTTAGAAGGAATAGACGGCAGCGGAAAAAGTTTGCAAACCCGCATGCTGTGTCAGCACCTGCAAAGCCAAGGCTGTTTGCCTTTGGCTACACGGGAACCAACGGACAGTTCCTTAGGTCAACAAGCACGGCAGCTGTTGTTCAGTCCGCAAAGAGACCAGGCAAAAGCATACCAGTTGTTCCTCGCCGACCGCTTGCAGCACCAGCAGCAAGTTATTCTACCTGCCTTGGCTAAACAACAGGTGGTGGTATGCGACCGCTTTCACGATTCTACCCTGGCGTATCAGTCATCCGAAGAGTGGGGTCCGCTTTCTTTCCAGGATAATTGGACAGAAAGCCGCTTTGGCTTGCGTCTACCAGACATCACCTTGTGGCTGGATATTGCACCAGAGGAGTGCCAGCAGCGTTTGCAGCAAACGGGCATGCAGCTGGATGACTTTGAGCGTAATCTTGCTTTTCAGCAGCAGGTGGCGGGGAGGTATCGTGGGTTGTGGCAGCAGAACAAGCAGCGCATTCAACGTGTGGACGCACAAGGTGATTCACAGGCAGTGGCAGAGGTTGTCTGGCAGCTGGTGCAGCCCAAGCTGGAGAAATGGCGCTTAACTTAAATATGACTACAGAGAAAGGGGTTGCTGATGGCTGAGAAATCTTCACCCAGGGAGGCAGCAGGCAAGGTGGCGGGTTCGGCAGAGATGCTGGGAGGTGGGAGAGGCATCATACAGTTTTCTCAATTGCTGGGTCAGCCAAGGGCGGTGGAGCGTTTGCAGGCTGCGCTGCAATCGGGACGCATGCCGTCTGCCTGGATATTTCATGGAGTGCCACATGTGGGCAAGCGTACTGCAGCACGGATATTGGGGGCAGTGCTGAATTGTGAAGCGTTGGTGATGGGGGATGGGTTGCTGGGGTCAGGGGGGTTGGATGCCTGCGGGGTTTGTGCTTCATGCAAGATGGCGGCGGCGGGGGTTCATAGTCAGGTGATAGAGGTGCTGCCGCAGGGTGAGGGGATTAAGATAGATCAGGTGCGTGAGACCATAGACAAGTTGACGTTGGTTGCCCCACGGCAAGGAAGGCGTGTGGTGATATTTGGGCGGGCTGAGACCATGCGGAAGGAAGCAGCCAATGCCTTGTTAAAAACCTTGGAAGAGCCTTTGGGAGGGGGGCTGCTGGTGCTGTGTTTGAGTCGCTTGGAGCAGTTGCCTGAGACGGTGGCTTCGCGATGTGTGGCACTGCCGTTCAATGTTTTGCCATCTGATGCACTGCGGGTGTTGTTGGGGGATAGGGGGCTGAGTGGAGAGGCATTGGAGTTTGCGGTGCGTTTTGGGCAGGGTGGGGTGGATGGGTTGTTGGGGGAGCATGCGCATGCGTGGCGGCAGGTGCGAGGGGATGTGTTGCAGCTGCTGGGGAACCCACAGCGGTCGTTTGAGGAGATGTCGGCTGATTGTGCCAACTGGGTAAAGGGTGAGGATTGGCGTTTTGTTTTGGATTGGCTGGAGGGCTGGTTTAGGGATTTACTGGCTTTGAAGTCTGGTGTGGAGAGGGAGCTGCTGGTGAATGGCGACTGCTTAGAGGTGTTGCAAGGGATGGCTGAGCGCATGTCTTTTCAGGCAATAGCCCGTGCGCATCAAATGACCTTGCAAACGCAGCAGCAGATTAGTTTGTGGCATGCCAACAAGCAGCTGGCTTTGGAACAGATGTGGCTGTATCTGGGTGTTCTGGAGGCAGGAGCGCTCAAATCTCTGGCAGCCGAAGGCTGACATCCTGCTTTTGATACTTTTAGAAATTATATACATAGCTAGCCAACAAACTATTAACAATCGTATGCTGGCTGCTTGGGAGGATGGAGGATGCCCAAAGTTACTCGCTGCTGAGGGTTGCCAGGGGTTTTCTTTGTAGAATGTCCACACTGGCAGCCAAGCCAGTCAGCATAACCAGCAGCGTCCCTGCTGCCCAGGCGATGCCCAGCAGCAGTAAGCGGGGCTGCAGGCGCAGTTCAAACACCCAATGCGTTAAAGACCAGCTTAAGCCCAAGGCAAAGAAAATACCCAGCAGCATGCCCAAGGACCCCAAAGCAGCGTATTCCACCGCCAAAATCCGTGCTGTCTGCCAACGGGAAGCCCCCAGGGTTTTCCACAAGGCGATTTCCCGCATACGTTGATGGCGTGTGGCTGCTAAGGCCCCCAACATCATGCTTAGTCCCACCCCCAGGCAAAACAACGCCAACAGTTCCACTGCCAAAGCAATGCGGGACACAACCTGCTGCAGCACACTGATGATGGCATCGGCGTCAATCACGGTAACATTGGGCAGATTTTTGCCCAAGGCTTCTTGCAGCTGTGAACGTGCTTGAACACTGGGTATGTGTATGTCAGCCACCAGCATATGTGGGGCATCCTCTAACGCTGCTGGCGGGTACACCAAGGAGAAGTTGGAACGATGGTTGTTCCAGTCCACTTCCCTGATGCTGGTGATGCGTCCTTCCAGCTGTACGCCTTGGATATCCATGGTGATGCGGTCTTGCAGACCCAGCTTGCTTTCTTCTTGCAGCCATTTGGACATGGACAATTCCACGCTGGCATCGGATGTCTTCTTCTGTGCCGATGATCTAGAGGAAGCCTCTGATGAGGAGGTGCTGCCAAAGAAGCGCCCGGCAATGATCTCTTCGCCGGCTTCCAAATGATTCCGATAAGTAAGGGCATATTGGTAGCGCAGGTAGTTGCTGTTTTTATCTTCTTGGGCATCTTGCCGTTGGGTGCGCTGGTTTTTGATGGCATGAATACGGGCGAGTACTACTGGAATCAGGGAGGTGGGCGGCAGTCCTTGATCTTTGAGTATTTTTGCCAGGCGGGCTTCTTGACCTGGTTGAATATCCAGCATGAATACATTGGCAGGTTTCGCATATTCATCTCCTCGCAATTGACGCAGCAGGGTTTGTTCTATCAACAATATGCCCAGCAGCATCATGGCACCCAGACCCACCGAGCTTAATACCGCTGCGGTTTGGTTGCCTGGACGCCACAGGTTGTTCAATCCTTGATGAAAAGCAAAGCCCCATTTAAGGGGGAGTCGTCGCAGCAGCCACAGCAAGCTTTCTGCTGTTTGACGCAATATCAGCAGTCCCAATGCCAGCCCGCCGAGGACAATCAGTGCTGTCAATGTCCAGCCTGCCAGCCAGAAACACAAGCCAGCCAGCAGGCACAACAGCCATGCTCCTTCCAAGGCTGCTTTTCGCCAACGCTGCTGGGGTGACTGCCCAAATATCTCCACCTGATGACGCAGCACCAGCGAGGGTGGTGTGCGCCTGAAGCGCCACAGCAGAGGCAGTGTCAGCCACACACAAGTTAGTGTACCCAGCAGCACTACCCCAGCAAATATCAGCCAGGGTATCTGCCAATCTACCTGCACAGGCAAGAGGTCGCCCAGCAGCCCAGTGAGCACCTGCTGCACCCCTATCCCCAGCAATGCGCCCAGCGTACTGCCCAGCATGCCTCCAAAAATCGCCAGCAGCAGATAAATTTTCAGCAGGCGGTTTGAATCTGCACCCAGACATTTCAGTATAGCCAAATTGTTGATCTTGCTTTCTAAGAAAGCCCGCATGCCAGCAGCAGCACCCAACCCTCCCAGCAGCAAGGCTGCCAGCCCAATCAAACTGAAATACAGTGACAGCTGCTTCACAGAACGCTGGACAAAGGGCTGTGCCTGCTGGTAGCTGCGAATAGAGGCAAAACTCTCAGGGATTTCCGAGCGCAGCTGCTTTGCTACTGCCTGGGGGTCTTGCTCACTAGGAAGTTTCAACAGTAGCTGATAGCGCGTCCGCTGCAAGGGTGAAATTAATCCCGATGCCTGTATGCCTTGCTCGCTCATCATCACCCGCGGTCCGATGCGCGTCCACTCCATGGGACTGTCCGGCTCGCGGGTAAGAACATCGGTAATCTTAAAATCGGATTTTCCCAAACGGATGCTGTCCCCCAGGCGCAGTCCCATACGATACAGCAGGGAGCGTTCCACCACCACTTGTTGTCCACGCAGCGCTTGCTGCAAGGGGCGACCAGAGGCTAACTCTGCTTTGCCATAAAACGGATAGCCTTTTCCTACAGCCCGCACCTGCACCGTCAAGGCTGTTTGACGCTGAGCACGGCTGCTGCCACTGTGTCTGGCAGAGGAGACCAAGTGAATAGAACGGGTGACTTCTGCACCTTGGTCTTCTAAGCGCTGGACTGCAAGCAGTTCTGCTTGAGTAAAAGGTCGAAAGCTGGATAAACGCAGATCCGCAGCCATTAAACCACGGGCTTCTGTAGCAATGGCACGCTCCACATTCCAAGCAAATGAACGCACTGCTGCCAGGCCGGCTGTTCCCAAAATCAAACTTACCAACAATATCAGCACACGACTGCGCGTAAAACGCAGCTCGCGCGGGAGCATTTTCCATACAAACCTATCTGAGAAAAAGCTCACTTCGGATAGCTTTCCATACTAAAAAATTCTACCCATGCTGCCATATTTTTCTGCAATATTATGTCTGCAATCATGCTCCCTCATACCCCATGACATCTTTTAGGCGGTGGCTTGCTTGGGCAAGGCTTCTGGTGCAGAATCTTCTCTTAGTTGACCATCATGCAGCTGCACCATCCGTTGGGCTGCCTTGGTAGCCGCAGGGTCATGTGTCACCAGCACCAAGGTCACCCCGTGCTGCTGGTGCAACTCCTGCAACAGTTGGACAATCTTCTGGCCGTTGGTGCTGTCCAAATTGCCTGTTGGTTCATCCGCCAGCAGCACACTGGGAGAGCGTGCAAAAGCGCGCGCAATAGCCACCCGCTGCTGTTCTCCGCCAGAAAGCTGGGCAGGATAATGCCCCGCCCGATTTGCCAAATCTACTCGGACCAGCAAATCTTGAGCCTTGCGTTCTGCCTGCTTGTCACCTGCAATCTCCAAGGGTGCCTGCACATTCTCAGCTGCGGTCAGGTTGGCAATCAAGTGGAAGGCTTGAAATACAAAACCCATGCGCTTCCCACGAAAACCTGCACTGGCATCCTCATCCAAATGTGTGATGCACACCCCCTCCACCCATACTTCCCCTCCAGAGGGCTTGTCCAGTCCTGCTAGCAGTCCCAGCAAGGTAGATTTACCACTGCCTGAAGGTCCTCTAATAGCTACAAACTGCCCCTTGGGAATATGCAGAGAGATCGGACCTAAAATATCCAGCCTTTCCCCCTCACCAGAAAAGACATGTTTGTTGAGGTTGCGCAAGGTAATCATGCAGCACCTAGACAAATAGCAGTGGTTAAAAAAAGGACTGGCTGCCAGCCGAAAAAAGAAAGATTCTGCACAAGCTTTATTTGTAGTATAGCCTATTGATGGAGCGTTGTACCTAGTAGATGAACGCTTGATGAGAAATGTCCTGTTAAACAGCAAGTTTGGCGAAGATAACAATTGTTTTCAACAAGCCAGCAGCATATGCTAGTTTTAAGCAGATACTTGCTGTGTCCGATACGGGTCTGATACAGGCCCAAGGAGGGATAATGGACACCAGCATACATGTGCTGTCCGAAAAGATAGTTAACTACATTGCTGCTGGCGAGGTGGTGGAGCGTCCTGCTGCGGTGGTGAAGGAGCTGGTGGAGAATGCTATTGATGCTGGTGCTTCCCAGGTGTGGGTGGATTTGGAAGAGGGTGGCAAGAAGCTGATTGCACTGCGCGACGATGGCTGTGGTATGATGGCAGAAGATGCGGTGTTGTCTGTAAGGCGGCATGCCACCAGCAAGATTCAAACTGCCCAAGATTTAGACAGCATCACCAGTTTGGGATTTCGTGGCGAAGCCTTGGCTGCGATTGCAGGGGTATCACATTTTGAATTGCGTACTTGTGCGGATGAAGCTGCCATCGGGGTGTGCGTAAAGGTGGACGGAGGTGGTGCGGTCAGCACAGAAGTTGCTGCTTTGCCCAAGGGCTGTCTGGTGCAAGTACATGAGTTGTTTTACAACTTGCCAGCACGACGCAAATTTCTGCGCTCGGCCACCACTGAACTTCGTCATATCCAGCAGATGCTGGTGCAACTGGCACTGGCGCACGCTAGCATGCACCTGCACTTGCAGCATAATGGTCGTCAAATCTGGGATTGGCCTCCTGCTGCCAATCTGCAAGAACGCACCCATCAGGTATTCGGGCGTGCCATGGCTGCTCAAATGCTGGCTGTCCAAGGTGAGGATACCCATTTCCAATACAATGCTATGCTCTCCCATCCCAGCTATAGTAAATCTAATCGGCGCTGGCAGCATCTGTTTGTCAACCGACGCCCTGTCACCGACAGCCGCATTGCCTTTGCTGTTCAGCAGGCTTATCGCACCATCATCATGAGTGGCAAGTATCCTGCTTGGGTGATGATGCTTTCCTTGCCGTCAGCTGAGGTGGATGTCAATGTACACCCCACCAAAGCTGAAGTCAGGCTGCGCAACCCCCAGCATATCTATGCTGTGTTGAGCACGCGCTTATATCAGCAGCTCAACACCCTTACCCGCACAGAAGCCTTGGCAGGAGACACAATCCCCAGGGCTTCCCAAAAAGTATTAGAGCGTGGCACTGCCCTGGCCAGCAATTGGAGTACCAGCCAATTTCCTCCGCTGGCAGGGGATCCCTTTGCTGAACCCGAACTTGCTAAATTGACCACCAGTTCTGCTGAAAACACCATGGACAGCACAGCAGCTGATAACCCTCAGCCTGCTTCAGCGCAAACTTCTGCCCCCATGCCCGCCAGCCCTTTGCCGCAGGCAGAAGGGTTTCATTTTCAGCCCCTGGTGTCTACCGATGAGACACCCGCTGCACAGCAGCATTTCTTGGCAAAAACCCCCACGGTACTCAGTCAGTTTGATCGCACCTATATCGTTGCCCAACACGAGCGTTCTTTGCTGCTGATTGACCAGCATGCAGCCCATGAACGCATTCTGTTTGAGCATTACCGCAACCAGTTTTATGGCAGCCAAATTGTGACCGAAACCTTGCTGGTACCCTTTTCGCTGGAACTGAGTCCGCAGAATGTATTGTTATTGGAGCAATACCTGCCTCAGTGGCGTAAAATGGGCTTTGAGATGGAATGTTTTGGCAGGCATACCTTTTTGGTGCGCCAAGTTCCTGCTTTGTTAAAAGGCAAAGACATAGAGCGCTTGGTGTTGGATGTGCTGGATGAGTTGGCGCTATTTGGCAAAAGCGGACGATTGGAAGAGGTGTTTAATGAAATTTTGCAGTTGGTAGCATGTCATGCGGCTATGCGTGCAGGCGATACCCTGACTACAGAGGTCATGCAGGAGTTGTTGGGGCGTTTGTGCAGGTTGGACATCAGCCTGTATTGTCCGCATGGCAGGCCGGTGTGGGTAGAGCTTGCACCCCATGAGTTGGAGCGCCGCTTCCGCCGCAAGGTATAACAGGGGGTGGCTGGGGGCTAAATCTAAAAGCACTCAGCTAGTCAGCCAGTATCTTTCCTTATGGATACCCATCATCTTGAGAATTATATGCTTGAGACTGCCGCAGAAAATGCTGCTGTTATCTTTCTTTTGTAAATAGATACTTGGTTACAATCCCCAAAAAGGTAAATATTGCTACTGATGTTACTGTGACTACGGAAGTAAATTGCACAGTGGGCAGTCCACCAGTATCAAAATTTGCCAAAATTTGAACAGCTGTCAATGTAAAGATAAAAACAAACCAAATCATAACAAACCCGATTGCCTAGTTAAGAAAGCTGATACGCTTTTCTTGGGTAACTTTAGCGTAAAGACGACGATCTTCCTCTTTACTAAGAGCTGTTTCATAAGGAATGCTATTTCTTGCAGAGATAGGCCTAGATCCTTTCATTCTAGCCATCTTTTGTTCTGCTTTTTAGCAAGTTTGAATAATGTTCTTTTATGATGTCTCTGGGAATCTCTGTGAATGACTCCCCATTGTACACTTCTTTCCAGGGAGAGCCTTCCTCATGTGTCATAGACGATAAATTAAGCCCTGTAAAACGGCTGTACTCATCATAAACGCTTTCTATCAAATCAGATGCGTCGTCTTCAACTGGAAGGCATTGGTATATAGAATATGGGTAGGGCATGGGGTCTCGCCCAAAGTGCTTTATACTGTGATAGAGATCGGGGATAACGGGGCCGTACTGCCAGGCTTCTATACGGTTATCAAACAAGGGACGATTCTCCAATGCCAACATCCAGCCGTGCGCTATGTAGCAAAGCTTTAAGAGTTTTATGGGGGTAATGTCTTCTTTTTTGCTGTGTGCAAGTTCAAGAATGACATTTGCTGCTGAGAAAACTGAATTCATGATATCCTCCTTGTAATTATTTGTAATTGGTTGCCTATATAGTAGTTGCTTGCCGATACGCTGTCAATAGATTGCCAGAATACCAGGCGTTATTGGGGTTTGCTGCACACCTGATTTCTACCGCTTTTTTTGGCGAGATACAGACATTGATCTGCCCATTTAATCAGAGAGGCAGAGTCTTTGGCATCGGCAGTAAAAGATGCCACGCCCAAGCTGGCAGAAATACAGCCCAAGGGCTGCTGCTTGGCTTCGGGAATATCAATGGCTTCAAATGCCCGCCGTACTTTTTCTGCGATGGTTTCTGCCATGTCTTTATTGGTTTCTGGCAGTATCAGCGCAAATTCTTCTCCGCCATAACGGGCAGCCAAATCGGAAGAACGCACCGATTTTTGCAGCAAGTCGCCTACACGGGTGAGCAAGGCATCACCCAGCTGATGACCATGGGTGTCATTGAAGTGTTTGAAGTTGTCTATATCCAGCATGATTAAGGTGCAAGGTTTATTGGTTTGTTGTGAGTAGCTGAGCTGCACCTGCAGAAATTCATCAAAGTGCTTGCGGTTGGGCAGGAGGGTGAGTGCGTCGGTATAGGCTTGGCGCTGGGCTTGTCCCATGGTGTGCTGCATGCTGAGTTCGTAGCGATGATGAAACAACAGATTCTTCAATTTGAATTCCAGGTCAAACTCTGAGCATGGCTTGGGGAGATAGTCACTCACTCCGCGTTCTGCGGCTACGGTGCGTTCAGCATCGCTGTTATAGAGGCCGCTAAAAGCCAGGACAGGACAGTTGTGCTGACGCTGTTGGCGAAGGCTGGACAAAATACGGTGGTTGCCCCAGCCTGGACGAGAAAATTGGGGATCCACCACCACCAAGTCTGGTTGAAAAACATCATAGCGATCCAGCAATTCAAAAGGATCATGCAGTTGCAGCAACTGGGCATCAGGCCAATGTTTTTGCACCAATCTTTTCACTTGGGCGGAATAATTTTTGTCTTCGTCGCAAATTAACACCCGCGTATTGTCGTCTTGTTTTTTATCACCATAGGGGAATGTGATCTCCAAATAGGCACGGGATGCTTCCTTGCCAAATTGCAGGCTGCCGCCGTTTTCCAGCAAGTTGCGCTGCATCAGCGTCAGCCAGACAATAAACCGCTGCTGGTTTTTGTCTTCTGATGCCTGTTTGGCAAATGCATCTAACTGCATGCCCTGATACATTATGTACAGCTGTGCCTGCTTCTCTTTCTTTTGCAAGCTGCTGCGTACCTCAATGGTTGAATCGGCATGGCTGGCTAAATGCAGCTGGCGCACCAGCAAATTTAGCAGCTTGCCAGGCTGAGCCCTATTGGTTTTTACCACTACGGGCTGCTGCGGCAGCTGGATATCTATTTTGAGATTTTTTTGCTTTTGCCAAAAGACACTTTCTGAGAAAGCTTCTTCCACCAAGTTTTTTAGTTCCGCCTGTGCTGGCATAGGCTGCTGTAAATCGTGCTGTAGTTCCACCAAGTGATCGATGCTCTCTAAAATGGTCTTTAGCAGTTCTGCCTGTTGTATCAGTTCTTTGAGATCCTGCTGCTGATTGGCAGGAAGCAGCTCTTGCGCAGCATAGAGTTCGTGGGTGCGTGAGTAGATTTTCTTGGCAGGTCCCATCAACTCCTTTGCCAAACTGTTGAGCAAATCATGGCCGACTTTGTCAACGCGGTGGAGTTCTGTGAAAGTACGTTCCAGATCGGTGTGTGCCCGTTGCAGCTGTGCCTGCAGCTGGCTAATTTTTTGCTGTGAAACATCCTGCCGCAGGGTGTGGTGCAAGGTGTGCTTTTTCAGGCAGCAGCCCATGGCTATCAGCTGATTTTTCTCCCCTGGTGTGTTTTCTTCTGGGAATGGCAAAAGGTGTACCAAAAAATTACTAGCTGTGTTGTCTTGCCTGCGATGTATCCACTCTCCTTGCCAGTGCGGGGGCAGGCTTTTGTGCTGTGCCAGGCTGCCGATATCAAAGTGCTGCAACAACTGCTGCAGAGGAAACGGTTTGTCTGCAAGCCCCAGTGAGCTTATGCCTGGCGAGGGGATTTTTAACTGTGTCATCAGCTCACCCGCTTTGGTATTGAGTAGGATGATTTCTTCTTGCGGGCTAATTACCCAGCAAGGCCAGGGCAAATGATTAAGCAGCTTCCACTCCTTTGGCAAATGAGGCAAGGAGTGGGTGGCAGCTGTAACCGCTTTTTCAGGCATAGGAAGATATCCAGCCGTATGGGAAAACAAACCTGGACAGGAAACTACAAAAACTTCCAGTATGTTGATGACGCAGCATTATGTAAGTTGGCTTTCCACTGCATCACAAATCACCGTGTTTGGCAACTTTGACCTCACAGGTCTTTTTAGGTTGATTACAGGTTGGCACTTACACCATAAGCCACACCGGTGGCTTCAAACACCGATTCAGCCAGGGTGGGGTGTGCGTGGATGGTAGCCAGAATGTCATCTTGGGTAGCTTCTAAGCGCAATGCCAGACTAAGTTCTGCCAGTAGTTCGGTAACATCATGACCAATCAGATGCGCCCCCAGCAGTTGTCCGTGGGGTTCACCGAACAGCAGTTTCACCAGTCCGTCGGTATGTCCGATGGCGTTGGCTTTGCCACTGGCAGCATAGGGAAATTTGCCCAGGCGATAAGCAAGTTTCTTTTCTTTACAGGCTTGTTCAGTGAGTCCGAGCGAGGCTACCTGAGGCTGGCAGTAGGTGCAGGCAGGAATTTGTGTGTAGTCCAAAGGTGTGGTGGGATGACCTGTAATGCTGGCGACAGCCACTTCTGCTTCTGCGGAGGCTTTATGTGCCAGCAGTTGGTGTCCGCTGACATCCCCAATGGCGTAAATATGCGGCAGATTGGTGCGCATGTGGTCATCTGTTATTACGAATCCACCTTTATCCACCTTTACAGCTGCTTTTTCCAGCCCTAAATTATGCGTGTGGGGGTTCATTCCTACGGCAATCAGTGCCATGTCAGCCTTCAACTGTTCTGATTGACCATCTGCTTGTATCAAGCGGCAGCTGACTGTATTTTTGCCCGCCTTAAAATCATCTATGCGGGTATTCAGCCGACATTGGATACCGCGTTTGGTAAACGCTTTGAGAAGCAAGCTGGCTATCTCGTTATCTTCATTGGGTAATAGCTGGGGCTGCATTTCCACCAGCTGTACTTTGACACCAAAAGCGTTAAAATAGTAAGCAAACTCTACTCCGATAGCCCCTGCACCCACCACCAACAAGGTTTTGGGAAAACGGGTAAGGCTGAGGGCGTCGCGATAATGAAGAACGGTGTGATGATCAATAGGAAAAGCGTCCAAAGTTAGCGGACTGGCACCGCTAGCCAAAATAATGTACTTGGCATTGAGCATCCGTTTATGGTTTTTTTCGGTTACTTCTATGGTGTGTTCATCCAGCAGACGAGCTTCTCCCATGATGGCTTCTGCCTGGTATTTTTTCAGCAGGCTGCGTACGCCGCGATTCATTTTCTCGGCTACTTTGCGCGAGCGCGCCACTACTTTCTCTGCGTCAAAGCCTACTTTGCTGGTCTGAAATCCGTAGGTTTCTGCTTGTTGCAATTCTTCAAATAATTCTGCGCTTTTCAACAGCGCCTTGGTGGGAATACAGCCCCAATTCAAACACACCCCGCCCAGCGATTCCCGTTCCACCACAGCAGTTTTCAAACCTGCCTGACCGGCACGATTGCCAGCCACGTAACCCCCAGGACCAGAACCAATCACCACCACATCGTAGTTATCCATCGTCAACTTATCTCCGCAAAAACACCGATAATATATACAGTGTCTGTAAAATGCAAAAAAGGGAAGCCTTACTGCTGTTAAAAGCAGCCAGTTACAGTTAATCATAAACGGCTTGCCGACTGCCAGTGGGATTCGTTCTGCCTGTTTGTTCTGCCTGTTTATTTTTGCTTGGCAGCTGCTTCAAGGCTGCTTCTCAGACGGATGCCCCTGGCTAGCAGCAAGCTGCTGTTTTTTTATCAAACGGCTGGAGGAGCGTCCTGCCAGCAAAGGAATGCGCACCACCCGTCCTCCCCATTGGCTTACCAAATCGTGTCCTACAATCTCTTCGGTGGTGTAATCCGCCCCCTTGGCTAACACATGAGGACGAAGCTGCAGAATAAGCTGGCGAGGGGTATCGGCATCAAAGAAGCTAACATAGTCCACACAAGCCAGTGAACATAAAACACGGGCGCGATCCTCTGCCGTAGCAAAAGGACGCCCAGCGCCTTTTAATTTCCGCACCGATTGGTCAGAATTCAGCCCCACCACCAGCACATCTCCCTGGGCGCGTGCAGTTTCTAAACACAGCACATGACCTGCATGCAGCCAATCAAAACAACCATTGGTAAACACAATGGTCTTGCCCTGGCTGCGCAAGTGTTCCAGGGTTGCTGCCAGCTGGGTGGTGTCGCTAACCAATTTTTCTTGGTGACCTCCACCGCCAGTGGCTAATTGCTGCAAATTGACAGAGCTTGCGCCCACACGACTCACCACCATTCCCGCTGCCCGATTGCCCCAGGTTACCGCCTCAAACCATTCCGCCCCTGCTGCCCTGCTGGCAGCCAAGACCGCAATAAAGGTGTCTCCTGCCCCGGTGACATCAAACACTTCCTGGGCAAGTGTTGGCAGCAGCCGTTCCTCGCCATCTGCCAGCAGCACCAACACACCCTGCTGCCCCAAAGTAATGCAAACAGCCTCGCTTTGTACTTGTCGTATCAACCGCTGGGCTGCTTCCCTGGCTCCTTGTTCGCCAATGGATGCAACACCACTGGCTCGGGCTGCTTCATACTCATTGGGCGTGATGCAGCTGGCTCCCCGATAGCGGGCATAATCTTGACCCTTGGGATCTACCAACAACGGTAGCCCCTGCTTGCTGCAGGCTTGGGTTAACTGTGTTAGCAGCTCATCAGATATGGCTCCCTTGGCATAATCTGAGACAATCACCCCGTCTGCTTTTGCCAAGGCTGGCTGGGCTGCTTCCCACAGCTGCTGTGTTACAGCTGCATCCGTTGATTGAAGCGACTCGCTGTCAAAGCGTACCAATTGTTGATGCCTTGCCATCACCCGAGTTTTCACCGTGGTCTTGATAGTGCTGTTTTCCACCAGTCCGCTGGTGTCGGCACCCGCTGTCTTCAATAGCTTTTTTAGTGATTCTGCCTCTTCATCTTGTCCCAGCAGACCCACCACCTGCGTCTGGACATCCAGCGAACAAAGATTGCTGACCACATTGGCTGCCCCTCCCAAGCGCAGTTCTTTACGTTCTACCTGCACCACCGGTACCGGCGCCTCTGGGGAAACCCGTGCGGCATCCCCCCACAAATAGCAATCCAACATAACATCGCCCACCACCAGCAAACGAACTTTGGGCAATCGGGAGAGCAAAGAATCCATGGGCATTCTAGACAGACAGCAGGTTCTCAAATCATCTTGTAAGCAGGCGCGGCGTTAGCAGATTTTTATCAGGGCATCATACAGAGGCAAATCATACCTGGAAAATTGTATGGATGGGTCTGGCATGAGTGGGCGATATAGTGCATGCTGGTATGGTACACTAGTGGGATGCTGTAATATAGGAGTGTGGTATGGAGAAGAAGAGATATTTATCAACAAGGAGCATTTATGTGGGAGAAGGCATTGAGCGGGGGAGGAGTTCAGTTGAGTTTTTCATCATGAAGTATATAAAACCCATCAACCATTTAAAGGCAATGACAATCAAGCGCACGATTTTTCATTCCGCCCATGCTTTAGCCTGTCTGCTGGTGATGGTGTTAAGTGCAGGTATGTTGCTGGCAGGCCTCAGCTGGCCTGTGGTGGTGGCAGCGCAGAATAAGAATGATGTAGAGGCGTTGGTGCGGGCTTCCAAGGCACGTGCTGCCATTGTGAAGCGGGTGAGTGTCTCGGTGGTGCATATCAGCGTAGAGAAGCGGGTGCAGACCTCTGCTAGGGAGAATTTTCCCTTTGATGACCCCTTCTTTCGCCGTTTTTTTTCACCAGAGAATATTCCTCGTAATAATGAATCACAGTTGCAAAGGGGTTCAGGTTCTGGATTTGTGGTAGACAGCAGGGGCTATGTGCTGACGAACAACCATGTAGTGGCAGGGGCGGGTATGATTGAAGTCAAATTGAAAGACGGTCGCCGGTTTACGGCACAGTTGGTGGGGGCAGATCCTGCTACCGATTTAGCAGTGTTGAGGATTCAAGCTTCTGGGCTGCGTAAGGCGCAGTTGGGCAACTCGGATGCTTTGGAAGTGGGCGAGACAGTGATAGCCATTGGCAGCCCTTTTGGGCTGGAACAAACCATTACCCAGGGTATTGTCAGTGCTAAGGGACGCACCCAGCTGGGGCAAGTAGACTATGAAGATTTCATTCAGACCGATGCTTCCATCAACCCTGGGAATAGTGGGGGCCCCTTGGTGAATTTACGGGGTGAAGTGGTGGGGATGAACACGGCGATTTTTAGTCGCAGTGGAGGCAGTTTAGGGGTGGGGTTTGCTATTCCCATCAACATGGTCAAGCAGGTGTCTCAAGCGCTGATTAGCAGTGGACGGGTATCGCGCGGGTTTTTGGGGGTGAGTATTCAAGACATTGACAACACACTGGCTAAGGCCTTGGAGGTTAAGCCGCTTACGGGAGTGTTGTTGTCTCAGGTAGGCAAGAACAGTCCTGCAGAAAAAGCGGGGATGCGTCAGGGGGATATCATTACGCATTTTGACAAGCATCGGGTGCTCAGTGTGGGCGAGCTGCGCAATCGTGTGGCTAGAATAAAGCCGGGCAGTTCGGTGGATGTGAATATTTTGCGCACAGGCAAGCGGCGTAAGTTCAAGGTAAAAGTGGGTGAGTTGCCCAATCCTTCTAGACCCACAGCTTCAGCCTCGCCCAAGACCTCTACGCAAAACAAAAAGGTTCCTGCTAATCGCTTAGGGCTTACAGTGCAAGATATCAACCCCTCGGTGGCTTCCCGCCTGGGCTATCAGGGGCTGAATGGGGTGCTGGTGGCGGAGGTCTTTCCTGGCAGTGCAGCCGCCAGGGCCGGGCTGCGACAAGGTGCGCTGATACGCGAAGTAGACCACAAATCCGTACGCACCGCTCGCCAATTGGAACGCCTGTTAGAACGTGTCCCATCAGGTCAAGCACTGCTGCTGCTGGTAAATTTCGGTAATGGCGTCCGCTATTTAGGTCTGGTTATTCCCTAGTTGCTTTTCTTGGGCACGGCGTATGTCTTGCCACCAGCCCAATGCCAGCAGCACCACCCCGCAGCTGATGACTATATCCGCTAGATTGTTCACGAACAAACTGTACGAACCAATGCGAAAATGGAAAAAATCGGTCACACCTCCCAGCCGTATGCGTTCAACAAAATTACCCAATCCCCCGCCCAGAATACATACAAAGCCCCAATCGCTTAGTGGGTGCATCTGGTTCCTGCCATGAAACCAGATAAAAGCAAACCAACTAATGGCTAGTATGGATACACCGCTTATGAGCGGCAGCCGCAGAGAATCTGGCAAGTTTTGCAGCAGACTAAAGCTTAGGCCGGTATTAAAGGTATATGTCAAATCCAGCAGGTGAGGGATTAAATTAAGCTGGAGGGGAGGAGATATGCTTTTTAACAAATGTTTGCTGAACAAATCGCCCGACAGCAGCAAGGCTATCCAAATCAATCTGTTTGGCAGAGAAGTAAGCCGAGAGGGAGGTTGTTGGGTTCTATTCATGCAATTCCCATGGATGAAACAGGGTTGATGATGTGCTCATGCGGTGGTTGGCAGGGGCGATTGTGGTAGGCAGATGTTATCATATTTGTGAGATGCACGGAGAGGGTCTAAGAGGAATTTTCAAGATGGGCATGTAAGACGGAAGAGGATGCGATGCGACGGCTGCTAATGTTTTTGGGGTTTATGTTGGTGGGGGGAGGGTCTTTATATATGTTGGGATTTTTACTGACGGACAGCAAGCCGCCGCAGGTATTTTCTTCCGATGAGGTACTGCAAGAAGGTATAACGCTGCTGAGGTTTCCTCAATTGGAAAATGTAGATGCCAGGGGAAGAAAATGGCGGCTGCAGGCAGAGCGGGGAATCTTGCAGGAAGGTTTTGTGCATTTGGAGGGGGTGCGATTTCAATTGTTTGACAAAGGTCAAAGCGAGGCGCATATATTTGGTGAGAGTGGGCATGCGATTTGGGATGAGGTCGGTGGTCGGGTAAGCTTCTCAGAAAAGGTGCGGCTGGAACATGTGGGTAAGCATTGGCGAGCCGAGACAGAGAGCCTGGAGTATGAGGTCAATCGGGGTGTGTTGTTCTCAGAGAGTGCGGTACGGATTGAATCCCAACAGTGGGTACAGCAGGCAGATGGGTTGCAGTTGTTTGTAGAGGAAGGACGGGTGGAGTTGGAAAACCCTCTTTTTTACAGCCGTTAGCAGCATTTTAGGCGACTTAGTGGACGAACCAGCTTTCGGTTTCTGAGAGGGCTTCAGAACGAATCAGCATCAGGGCTTTTTCGTTTGCTTGCACTGTGTATGTGGGCGGAGGCAGCATGGCCTTGTTGCCATTTATTAAAGCCGCCAGTACAGACCCTTTTGGAAGATGCAATTTGCCCAAGGGGGCTCGGGTAATGCGACAATTGGCATGCGCACGCAGTTCCACCACCTCTAAGTTGGTTTGGGTAATGGCATGGTAGTCTAATATTTCTTCCTGATGCAGCTGATGCTGAATTGCACGCGCAGTAGACAAATGCGGCGAAATGCTGTCATCTATCCCGCCCTTGAATGCCAAAGCTTCTAACTCAGGCTGCTTGATAGAGGCAATGGTCTTGCGGACCCCCAGGCTTTTGGCCAACATGCAGGCAGTTAAATTACTGGTATCCTCTGAAGTAACCGCAATGAACAAACCGCTCTTTCCCGCTTGATGTTTCTGCAGGTCTTCCAGCAAACTGCCATCACCTGTCACCACCTGCACATTCTTGTGTATTTTTAAGTTTTGTTCCAGCCGAGACAGACGTTCGCCAGTTGCCATCAAGGTTACCTGAAAATGATGCTTGGACAGTGTTTCTGCTATCATTTCCGCTAGAAAGTTTCCTCCGACAATCAAAGCACGTTGCGAATCCAACTTTCGCACTCCCAACACCTGATGCGCTCGCTCCAACCCGCACTTTAATACCACCAAATACAAATGATCATTGGCCTGCAACAAGGTCTTTTCGGTACAAACCAATGAATAATCTCCACGCACCACATGAGTCACCCGCATATCAGGATTAGACCGCATCAAGGCTTCCACTGGTTGTCCCACCCACTTGCTTTTGCTGTGCAGCTGCATACCTATTAACACCAATTCACCACCTGCAAAAGAAATCTGCTCATGAACACCCACCAGATGCAGGGTTTCCATCAGCTGGCCACATACAGCCTCGCTGATATTCACAATGGTTCCAGTTTGTTTTAATCCCACCCAGGTATGACCCTTGGCGCCTAAATAGCGTGTCACTGCAATTTTGCGTTGAATGTTCAAGGTGTCTGCCAGCAGGCAGGCAATGAGGTTGGTTTCATCGCGACGGGTGGTAGCCACAAACAAATCTGCTTCGCTGATGCCCGCTTTTTCCAAATCGGCAAAGTTGGTGGCATTGCAAGTGTAAGCTGCTATATCCAACTGCTGCTGTAAAGAACGCAGCACCAGGGGATCTTGGTCAATCATGGTAACACGCACTTCTTCAGCAGCAATGCGCTTTGCCAAAAATGCGCCAATGGTTCCGCCCCCTACAATCACCATATGTTTCATCAAGTTTTCCCTGCAGAAGGGAGTTTAGCTGCCGCTTCCAAGCTGGCTGGGGTGGCAGATTCTAACAGTTGCTGCAGCTGCGCTTCATTATAAATGGGAATGTCCCACTTGCGGGCTTGTTCCAGTTTGCTGCCGGGATGTTCGCCCACCAGCAGGCAGTCGGTCTTTTTGGAAACACTGCCACTAACGATGGCACCACCTTGCATTAAACGCTGCTTCCATTCATCCCGAGAGATGGAGAGGGTGCCGCTAATCACCACGTGTTTTCCACTGAGGGGAGTGGTTTGGATGGGCGGGGGAGATTGCGGACGAATGCCGAATTGTTGTCCCTGTTGCAAGAGTTGGAGTTGGACGGGGTCTTGAAAGAATTGGTGGGTGCTTTGGGCAACCTCACTGCCGATAGAGGGGATATCCAGCAGACTTTCCCAGCTGGCATTTTGGATGGAGGCTAGCGAGCCAAAGCGTTCAGCCAATAGTTGTGCCATACGTGCGCCCACATGGCGGATTCCCAAAGCAAACAGAAAACGATGAAGGGGTGGCTGCTTGGATTGCTCAATGTTTTTCATCACTTGGGCTGCAGATTTTTCTCCCATGCGTTCCAGACTTGCCAGTGTTTCCATATTGATACGGCTGGGGTCATAGAGATCCACCCATGAGCGCACCAGTTGTTTTTCCAGCAGTTGTGCAATCAGTTTGCTGCCGATGGTCTCAATGTTCATGGCAGCACGGGACACAAAGTGTTCTAGGTGTTCTGCATATTGCTGGGGACAAAGCGGATTGCGACAGTAATAGTCGACTTCTGATGCTTGGCGTTTGAGTGGCGCCTGACAGCTGGGGCAGAACGCAGGCGGAGAGATGGGCTGGGTGGAGGCGTCATCAGGCGGGGAAGCCAGGGAGACCACCTTGGGGATAATTTCCCCACCTTTTTCCACCCGTACTGCTGCCCCGATGCGCAAGCCCAACCGTTCAATTTGATCAAAATTATGCAAGGTGGCTTTTCTTAGCGTGGTGCCTCCCAAAAGCACCGGTTCAAGCAAGGCAGTAGGATTGATGCGTCCAGTGCGTCCCACGCTTAATTCCACGCTGTTGATAGTGGTAACAGCCTGTTCTGCAGGGAATTTAAGGGCAGCAGCCCAGCGTGGCGACTTCAAGGTTGCCCCAGCCTGGGTGCGTTGTGTGAGGGAGTTCAATTTCAGCACCACCCCATCTATGGATACATTCAATTGATGGCGGTAGCTTTGCCAATGTTGATAAAGCTCCTGCAATTTCTCTAAAGAATCGGTCACATGAGAATGCTCCACCAACGGCAGCCCCATACCTTCCAGCCACTGGAGTGCCGCATCCCCCGTAGTCACCTCATGGGGCGGGGTGACAGCCTCATAAAGGTACATTTGCAAATCATGGCTGCTGGCAGTGGTACTGTCCAAGGTCAACAACAACCCCGCCGCAGCATTGCGAGGAGTCTTCATGGTCTCCTCCCGTCGCAGATTCTCCGCTGCAAACGCATCTTTGGCATAGCAAATTTCTCCGCGCACTTCTATATCCACTGCTTGGGGCAGGCGGTGCGGTAAATTCTTCACAGTCTTAATATTGCGCGTAATATCTTCTCCCTGCTGCCCGTCCCCACGGGTAAGCGCCTGAGTCAACACCCCCTCCCGATAACGCAGTGCAACAGCCACACCATCCAACTTAGGCTGTACCAAATACTCCAACTTTGCTCCAGGCAGCAAGCGCTCCAAACTTGCGCACCATTTCTCCAACTCTTGCGAACTATACAAATTGGTTAAACTCAACATGGGTGCACCATGAGACGCATTGGCAAATGGCGTGGTGTGGGCTGTCTCCACATAAACACTTTGAGAAAACCAACCCCGCCACTTAGGATGCGCTTCCTCCAAAGCCTCCAACTCAGCACAAAGACGGTCATAATCTGTATCCGCCATCAGCAAGGGCTGATGCAAATAATAGGCAGCACATGCCTGCAGCCGACGCTCACGCAACTCAGAAATCTTAGTAGAAACAACCTTGGTGGACATTACTCAAGCAACACGACAAGCAGCATACTCCTCTCCCTTATAGAAAAATTGTACTCCAAATAACCACCACACCCCACACAAATTTTTTGGTGTGAGAGCAGACTAGCATGTGCCCAGCTATGGCAACTAGCTGCCGACCTCCTTAGTCAGCCTTTCTGCCATATTGAGATTGGAGGATATATTGAGATCCTTATCCCCCTTTACCAGACCGGTCTGGGGATCATTAAAAATAATATTAGCCAGGGATAAACGGAGTTTGTTTTTGGCTTCGTCAGAACTTATGGCTTTATCAAATGTACCGTATTGATCCAAGGCTGCTATGCGATGTTGGTAGGTAATTTCCAGATGTCTCTCACTGTTATATTTAGTAATGCATATTTTTAGCGCAACAGAGAATACAGTTATCAGCAACAATCTTCCAAAAATAGTTAATGCAAATCTAAGAGTGTCAGTGTTATCTATTTCCAAAAGTTTTATATTGTAAATAACAGTTGCAAAAAATAATCCCAGAAAAATACAAGATGCGCCAAACCATACCCAAGCATATTTTCTATGTTCCTGTGCCCGTTTAATAAATTCCTTACCTGCTTCCTGGCGGCTGGCAGCACTGGCAGTATCTCCGAATTTATTTTGTAAAGATTCTATATCTTTATTCAATCTTTCTGTCATTTCATCCAATTCTCTCATTCTCTTTTGCTGCTTTTTCATTGAATCTGTATGCAGAAATTTTGCTAATTCAAATATGGTATTATTTATCTTATGGTTTTTAGAATTAGCTTCCATAGCATCTTTTAAATGCTTATATCTACCAGTTATTTGAAATCTTGAACTTCTCAAATTTGTATCGGTTTTACTCCCTTGTATATTTTCTTCCAGCTTATTGTGGATATCTCTTAATTCATTAATAGAAGACTGAAAATGGTTATGAATGTTTGTATCTAGAAAATGATGATTTTCTTCTTCTTTAATAATATTTTGAATTTCACTAATTGTTTTAGACAACTCACTGCATCGTTGACTTTTTGTTTCAGTTACTGTTTTTAAGTTAAGGTCTTCTGGGTCTTTAGCTGCAAAATCCTGCTGTGCCAGCTGTTCTAAGCTAAGAAGATTTTGTTCGGCATCGCCATTAAGAATTTTCTTTATGGTGCTTTCTATATGTTGGGTATCCATCAGTCTTTATCCTTTTGTGGGGGGTTGGCTTGGGCGTGCCAGCATTTGTCTAGTACGCTGTTGATGAAGCTGGCGGAGGCTTCATCCATGTAGCTGCGTGTGAGTTCCAGGGCTTCGTTGATGACCACTTGGTGCGGGGTTTCTTTGATAATCAGCATTTCACACAAAGCCAGACGCAGTATTTGGCGTACCATCACGGGCAGGCGGTGGAGTTTCCAATTGGCAAGATGTTCGGTTAGCAGGGCGTCTATTTGTGGACGATGTTCACAGGTGTTTTGCACCAATTGCTGGGCAAATGCACGGGCTTTCTTGGAGGCATGGGCGCGCCGCCAGTAAGGGACTTGGAGGGATTCAGCTTCGCTTTGCTGCATTTCCATCAGGTAAAGCAGTTGCAGGGCAAATACACGACTTTGTCTGCGTATGCCAAACATGGGTGCTTTCTTGTTTTGAGAAAAGCAGGGACTGCTAGAAGTTGCTTTTAGCCGAATCTGGCTGCTGGGGAGGGAGAGGGACCGAATTTCTCTAATAGTTCTTTACTGAAACGCAGATAAGCAATGGCACCGATGGAGTGGATATCATAGGTGAGTACGGATTGTCCCAAAGCGGTGGCTTCCACCAATTCGCGCGATCTGGGAATGATGGTTTGCAGCACTGAATCTCCCAGGCTGCCATAGACCTGGCGACACAAACGGCGATGGATGGCCATATCTTTGTCATACATGGTCAGCAGTATGCCAGCAATGCGCAGGGAGGGATTGTAACGGCGTTGGATATGATGAAATCCCAGCAAGTAGCGTTTGAGGGAGCGAATAGCCAGGGGTTCGCATTGGAGGGGGAGTATCACCAGATGTGCAGCACTGATGGCATTGATGGCCAGCATATTGAGGCTGGCGGGGGCGTCCAGCACGATAAAATCATATTGAGGTGCTTGGTTGAGGCGGTCTTTCAGGGTGGTGGGCGAGATGCTTTGTATGGTTTTTTGTTCTTCTGGGAGGTCTTTGAAGTTGGCAAAAATATAATCCAGTCCTACGCCGGGGGTGGGGAGAATGGTTTTTTCCAGTGGTACATCGGGGGCGTTGAGGAGATCTTGGGTGCCGAAGCGGACGGGGGTGTTGAGACCAAAGGCGAAACGCACAGAACTTTGGGGGTCCATATCTATCAGCAGTACCTGAAAGCCTGCTGAAGCCAAACTCATGGACAGATTTACAGCAGATGTGGTTTTGCCAACCCCGCCCTTTTCGCTGGAGAAAACGATGTTGATAGACATGCAGGAAGGCTTCTTAAAAAAATGGAAAACAGGGATGGCTGTGAGATGTAGGGGATATGTATGCAAGAATAGAGCTATTGGGAATAGGCTAATATGCTTAGTGTATTTTTTCTTATAGGATAGGGCAATATTCCAAAGTTACAGTGGATAACAGCAGATTTTCAAAAAACCTGTGGGGGTGGTAGGGTGTGTTATGGATATAAAACCAGGTTTCTAGAAAAGTGATGAGGAATAAAAGATGCGGTTGGCAGCATCAGCAGCGTTCTTAGGTGCCTTGGGTGTGTTGCTGGGTGCATTTGGCACCCATCTGCTGCGTCCCTTGCTGCCGTTGCAGGCGGTGACTATTTTTCTTACAGGTGTGTACTACCAACTTTGGCATGTATTGGCTATTTTGCTTTGTGTGCTGTTGGCAGAGGTTTTTCCCTTGCGTGCTAAAGAGGTGCGGTTGGCAGGCTGGGGATTTGTATGCGGCACACTGCTGTTTAGCGGGGGGTTGTATGCCACGGCAATGGGCTGGTGGCTGGTGAATTGGGTGGTTCCCTTAGGTGGGGGGGTATTGGTATTGTCGTGGCTGCTGTTGGCTTGGGGCTTGCTAGCTGGGGGCAGGGGCACGGGATAAATAAGGGACACCACAGCTGCTGCATTCAGTTGCTGCATTCAGTTGTTGCATTCAGTTGCTGCATTGACATTCTTATCTGCCCATGTGGAAGATGTGAAAAATCTTTTCTTTGAGGGGTTTCCTAGGTTTTTTTAAGTGATGGTTTTATTAGGATGATGATTCCCAGAACGATGATTCCCAGAACGATGATTCCCAGAACGATGATTCCCAGAACGATGATTCCCAGAACGATGATTCCCAGAACGATGATTCCCATGACAATGACAGCCAGGACAATGACAGCCAGAACCATGATTCCCAGGGTTCTGACCAAGCCCCCCGCCAGCCATTGGATGCAGGTGCTGTTCCGAGGAGTGCGGGTGTGGCTGGCAATAGTGTTGCCGACAATAGTGTTGCCGACAATAGTGTTGTTGATGGGGGCTGCCCAGGCGCATGCCAAGCCCTTGGTGGTGATGCTTGATTCAGCACCATCAGACCTTAATCCGCTGCGTGCGGCTGATGCTTATAGTGTGCGCATTGTCTATCAGTTGATCTTCCAGACCATGCTGCGACTGGATGAAAACCTGCAGGTAGTTCCTGGTGTGTTTGAAAGCTGGCGTTCTACAGACGGCAAGACCTGGAGGTTCACGCTGCGCCAGGGGTTGAAGTTTCATAATGGCAATCCTGTACAAGCCAAGGATGTTTTGGTCAGCTTGAACAGCTATCTAGATCCCAGCCAACAGTCTGCGGTGGGGCCCAGGCTGCAGGAAAAGATTGTTGATATAAGACAAGAGACTGCTTATGTGGTGCGCATTCGGCTAAAGGCAGCGTTCCCTGATTTTCTTCATGACCTGATTCTGCCGGTTTTTCCCAGGAATTTTCAAGCGAATGCCAATCATGTGGGCAGTGGTCCTTTTCGTTTTGTCAGGCAGCGTCCCAACCAGATTGAGTTGGCGCCCTATGCTGATTTTATTGATGGCGTTCCTAAGATAGAGAAATTGCTGCTGACGGTGGTGCAGGATGAAGGCACGCGGTTTTTAAAACTGCGCAAAGGGGATGTGGATGTGGCCATCAATGTGCTGCCTGCTGCCAGGTTGGATCGTCTTTCCAGTGGCAAGTTGATGCGTTCTTATCGGGTGAAGGAATCGGCGGGGTTGTCTTATCAGTATTTGGGATTGAATACGCGCGATGCAATTTTGTCTAAGCGCAAGGTGCGTCTTGCCTTGGCGCATGCCATTCCTGTGGAGCCTTTGATTCAGCACTTGCTCAAAGGACATGCCGTAGCAGCCTCTGGGCTGCTGCCTGCCAACAGTCCTTACAACCATCCCCAAGCCAGTCGTCCCACTTATGATGCTGCACTTGCCCGCCGTCTGCTGGATGAGGCAGGCTACCCTCTAAAAGGCAAACAACGTTTCCGCCTGCTTTACAAAACAAGCACCGATCGCACCGCCATTCGGCAGGCACGCATCATTCAGCAGTCATTGGCACAAGTGGGCGTAGGGATGGAAATACGTTCATTGGAATGGGCTACTTTCTTTAGTGATGTCAAAAAAGGCAATTTCCAGTTGTTTTCACTGCGTTGGGTGGGGGCATCAGAACCAGCATTTTTGTATGAACTTTTTCACAGCAGCAAAATTCCTCCCCATGGTCTTAACCGTGTCCAGTACCGCAATGCGCAAATGGATCGCTTGCTGGAACGCGCCCAGCTAGAAGCCAATCCCCAACGCCGCCGTGCCTTGTATCAGCAAGTGCATCGCTTGCTGCTGCGTGAACTGCCTTATATTCCTTTGTGGCATAGAAACAATGTGGCTGTTCTCAAGCGTGAATTGGCAGGATACCGTGCCCATCCCAGCGGCGGTTTTGAATTTCTTCACCAACTCTATTGGCGTTAGCAGCAGATTCCTTTGTTGTGCCGCAAACTTGTAGATGTACTTCTTTGCTCGCCGCTTGCTGGTTACCCTGCCGATTATGGCTGGCGTGCTCATCCTGGTGTTTTTTTTGATTCACCTGGTCCCTGGCGATCCGGTGGATTTGATGTTGGGAGAGCAAGCCCGTGCTGCGGATAGAGAGCAATTGCGTGCCAGCTTGGGTTTAGATGTTCCTCTGCAGCAGCAATTTCTCAACTATCTCACCCGTACTTTGCGTGGAGATTTGGGAGAAAGCCTGCATTATCGTCGTGGGGTGGCCGGCTTGATTGCAGAACGCTTGCCCGCCACGCTGGAATTGATGCTGGCCTCTATGGTGATTGCCCTTTTCTTGGCGATTCCCTTAGGGGTGTTGGCAGCCTTGTTTCGCGGGCGTGCGCTGGATCAATTGGCAGGCGGGCTGGCGGTGGCTGGTGCAGCTATGCCCAACTTTTGGTTGGGACCACTGCTAATACTGGCATTTTCCATTCATTTGGACTGGCTGCCTGTCAATGGTCGCGGTCAATTGGCACATTTGGTGCTGCCGTCCCTTACTTTGGGGACCGCACTGGCGGCGCTGTTATCACGCATCACGCGCAGCAGCCTGCTGGAAGTATTCGGCGAGGATTACATGCGCACCGCACGAGCCAAAGGCTTGACTACGCATGCTGTGCTGTTCATCCATGCCATGCCCAATGCCTTCATTCCAGTACTCACAGTCATGGGACTACAAATTGGCACGCTGCTGTCTGGTGCCATTATTACCGAGAGTATCTTTGATTGGCCTGGCTTAGGAGGGCTGCTGCTGCAATCTATTTACGCCCGTGATTATCCCTTGGTACAGGGATGTATTCTTACTATTGCCCTGTCGTATGCGGGTGTGAACCTGTTGGTGGACTTGCTTTATGGATGGATTGACCCCCGCATCCGCTGATTCACAAAAACCCCCCAAACCTGCTGTTGGAGGTGCGCTGAGGTCGCCAGCCAGGCGTGCAGGTATTTTGTTGTGGCTGTTGGTGGTGGGATTGGTGCTGCCAGCCTTGCTGGCACCTTGGATTGCGCTTTATGATCCTTCGGACATAGATTTGTTCAATTCCTTGGCGAAACCCAGCCTGCAGCATTGGCTGGGTTTGGATGAGCAGGGTGCAGATATTCTCAGTCGCCTGTTGTTTGGTGCGCGCATATCGTTATGGGTGGGATTTACCAGTGTGCTGATTTCTGGTTCGCTAGGGGTGTTGTTGGGGGTGGTAGCAGCTTTGTGGGGTGGCTGGGTGGAACAGTTGTTGATGCGTTTGGTGGATGTGCTGCTGGCGTTTCCTGGGTTGTTGCTGGCAATTGCTTTAGTGGCGGTGCTGGGGCCGGGCATTGGCAATGTGGTGGTGGCGCTTTCTGTTTTGGGCTGGACGGGATTTGCGCGTTTGGCACGCGCCCAAACCTTGGTGCTGAGAAATTCTGAGCATGTTCAAGCTGCCCATACTGTGGGCGTCAGTCGGTTGAGATTGATACGCTTGTATATTCTCCCCAATATGCTGGCACCGGTTTTGGTTCAGGCGAGCTTTGCGGTGGCAGCAGCCATTTTGTCTGAAGCCAGTCTCAGCTTCTTGGGCTTGGGTGCGCCAGTGGGCGTACCCAGTTGGGGTGCCATGCTTTCTGACGGCAAGAACGTACTCTCTGAGGCACCGCATGTATCCATTTTTCCTGGGCTGGCTATTATGTTGACGGTGTTGGGGTTTAATCTTTTCGGTGATGCCCTTTCTGACTGGCTGGATCCCAAACGACGTCAGCCATAGGCTGCTGATGTTTTGTGATGGTTGTTTTGTTGAAAGCAATGTGAGAAAACATCCCAAACGAGAGAATACCCATGTCAACTGATGCCAACAAAATCCTGGCTGCTTCCCAAGAGTTGAAGGCTGCCAGAGAAAAAGAACTGCAAGAATTTTTGGCGATACTGAAAGACAGCCATGTCCAGGGTTCTGACCGCGCCATTACGCCAGAGAATGTGTATCAGCCGGCGCTGCTGGAAGGGCGCGACATGGTGCATCAGTTTCAGGCGAAGTATTTGCTGTCGGGATCGCAGGTGGAGGGTCTGGAGCATTTAGATCACTGCTTGGAACAGCTGGCATGCAAAAAAAGTGTGCTGTTACTGCCCCAGCATCGGGGCAATATGGATGTACTCTCTTTTTATGTATTGCTGGGCAGAGAGCATCCACGCTACCAGCAATTGCTGGACAAGTTGGTGTATATTGCTGGGCGCAAGCTGAACGAGTCTTCTGAGTTGGTGAAAATGTTCACCGAGAAATACTCACGCTTGGTGATTGTTCCTCGTCGTGAATTCCCTGTGATGGCTGCTGATGCCAGTGCGTGGGAACAGAGGGAGCATCAGCAGTTTTACCAACAGGCGAACTTGATTAACCGAGCGGCATTTCGTCAGCTGCTGCGATTAAAAAAGCAGGGGTATGTCATTGTGCTTTTTCCCTTGGGAGGACGCTGGAAGCCCGATATGGAGAATATCCCTGAGCGCGAAACCGTCTCTTATTTGGAAAGATTTGACTGGGCGTATCCTGTTAGCATGGAGGGCAACACCCTGCCACCTGCAGAAAAAATGGAAGCAGAACGCCCAGTGACATGCAAGGTGGTGTTTCGCATCGGGCGTCCCCTGAAGTGTGAGGAGTACTTAAACCACCGCCGCCAGCAGTTTGCGGCAGACCAAGAGAGTGGGAAGCTGCCCTTAGAGGCAGATTTTCAGCAGCACACCGCCTATGATGTGATAAAACTGCTAGAAGAACTGCGCACCCAGGGCGATTACCAAGATGGTTAAGCCCGCCTGCCTTGCTTTTTTTCATTTGAACCAGATTGCACAATGATTACCTGGATGTCGGGGATTAAATCTTTCTTTAGCCTGGGTTCCATCTTGATGGCCTATGGTTTGATGATGCGCCACGCCAACACACCATTGCACCGTGTGCTGATGGGTGCGTCACTGTTGTGTTGTTGGGGGGGGCTGTTCATGTTGTTGTTGGTGTGGCAGGTTTTGGGGGTTCCTCCCCAGGCCAGTTTGTGGGTGCGGGCATTAACGGGGGAATCGTTGGGGATTCCTTTGCTGTTGGTTATTCAGGCAGCAATGCTGGTGCTGGGGGTGCTGCTGATAACCCTGCAAGCCATGGCAGGCTGGCTGCAAAGTTCTTGGTATTTGTGGTTTTATCGGGTGGCGGTGCCAGTCTGGTGGCTGGTGTATATCAGTGCCATGCTGGTGTACAATTAACTGGTGTACAATTAAATTGCATTGGTTAAGTTTTATCCAGATTGTGGCAGCTGTTATCAGGAGCTTGCCTTGGCAGCGTTGTGGGCAGGGGTTTTCCTCTTGCTACGGGCAGCCGTTGGGAGAGTGTCCCTTCTATTCTTCCCAATATGCCCAACAGCCATCCCAATTCACGCTGATTGGGCTGCAGGCGCCGCAGCATGCGGCGAACCAGTCCTGGTATTGGTCTGGGAGTGCCGCGGGCATAAAAACCACTGAGCCATAAAACCCGCGCCAACAGCTTGTCCAAGGCTTCCAGCGCACCCATGGGTACAGGCGACATGGTTAGGGGTGACCTGGCCTCTGGCTGCTGGGGATTTTCTGTCAGCAGCGTGCTGGTGCGACTGATTTCAAACAGTACCAGCAAAACCGCCTGTGCCAGATTGTAGGAGGGGTTGTCTGCCACAGAAGGAATGCGTACCAATTGGTGGCAGCATTCCAAGTGTTCTTGTTGCAGACCATGGTCTTCGCTGCCAAACAGCAAGGCAGTTTTTTGAGGCGGGGCATGGTGCCACTGTGTTCCCCAGGCAGGCAGCAACCAATGCTGTGGGCGGTTGCGTCCATGGCGTGCGGTAAAGCCTACCACCAGCTGCATGGCTGCCAAAGCAGCAAAGAGGCTGTGATGAACCATGGCTTTGTCTAACAAGGGGGCAGCCCAACAGGCTGCTTTTTTGGCTTGTGCCAGATCTAATCGTGGGGGAGATACCAGGTGCAACTGATCAAAGCCTAGATTGCTCATGGCGCGGGCGCAGGCTCCGATGTTCAAACTGTTGCCGGGTTCCACCAACACCACATGAATCTGCTGGGCTAAGCCTGGAGGTGTAGGGGCTGCAAGGTTGCTGGACTGGCTGGCTTGGTGGGTGGGAGGATTCATTTGTTGTGGTACCAACGGTTGGGAAGGGGGACGGGGCTTGGGATATTAGGTTTGCGGTGCATTTGCACTGTGGGTGTCGGTGGGCGTATTTTGTAGCTTAACAGATGAATTTTGGAACAAGAAAGCAGGTTCTAAAAAAACAAGACCACCATCAATGGATAATACTGCGTGTTGTAGGCAGGGGTTTTCTATCACTTAGGGCTGCCTGATAAAAGCAGTAGGCAAGATGAATAAATCGGCTAGAAAGTCAGCTGCGGTCAGGCAGGCCATAGAAAAAAAACCTCAGCAAAAGCAAAGGGGAAGAAGGGGAGGAGCATTTGCTGTGCTAAAAGCTTGGGATGCCAGACTGCCCGCCCAAGAACTGCACCTGCAAAAAGAAAAAACACGGGCAAGGGAGTTGCGCAGCAGCCGTTGGTGGCAGCAGCTGGTAGCCCAGGGGCGGTGTCATCATTGCGGAGGCAAGTTTTTACCAGAGCAGTTGACCATGGAGCATTTGCTGCCGCTGGCGCTTGGGGGGCGCAGCGACAAAGGAAATGTGGTGCCTGCCTGCAAGCCTTGCAATAACCAGAAAAAAAACCAGCTTCCTTGGCATTGGCAGCCATCGGCAGCAGAAGATGCTGACGATTCCTAGCACATAAGATGCCAAACTAGGCCAATCTGCCCGCTGCTGTGCAGCAGTTGGTCTTTGCATGATAAAGCATACCGAGCCAGATGTACTGTTCAATCAATTGTTGTTCTGCAAGCTTTTAGAGATGGAGGATATTATCAAGAATAAATAAGACAAATACCTATCAAAAGCTTGCATGCTATTTATTATATTTGCTATGTTTTCCTAAGCAATTGGTAAGATGCTATGAATTGTAGTCTGTACAGCTTGTTACTTCTTTTTTCCTAGTAAACTCCATAGGCTTGCTGTTCTTGCTTGCATATGCGGGTCTGTACATTTATCAATCTTCTCGCTTTATATTTATTTATTTATATTTTATTTTTATAACTTTATTTGGAGGAAAAAACTTATCTTATGAAAAATCTTGAGACCAGACAAAAAGAAGCGCGCGAATTGCTAAAAAGTGTGCGCAATTTGGCCAGGCAAGGTTTGAATCAAAATCAAATTTTAGGAAAGCTGGGTTTTAAGAATCCTTTCACCCTGAAAAATCATCTGGTGAAAGCTTCTCAGCTGGCAAAAATTCCTATCCCTCAATTTGGGCACCAAAGCGGCAAGGACGACAACAAAAAAGTGGAATATTCTCAAGTTCGTCGTCGGGGTAAAGGAAATGCTTTTGGAGTCAACATTCCGCAAGAACCTTTGATTCGCGCCGACATGGAAGTAGGCGACCGTGTGCAAATTAAAGTTAGGGGCAAAACCATTAACATCTCTAAAGTATACTAACCATCCCCCAATCACATCACAGGCGCCCCGCCGTGATGATACCCATGCCCGTGCTGCCAACTGAGCGCACGATACAATTGCTCTAACAACACCACACGCGCCAACCCATGCGGCAAGGTAAAACGCGACAGCGATAAGCGATAATGTGCGCGCGCTCTTAATCGCTGATGCACCCCCCAGGCCCCACCCACCAAAAAACATAAATAACCCCCAGCCTCTTGCTCCCATTCTGCCAACCACCCCGCCAGCTGTTCACTACTGCCCTCTCGCCCGCCCACATCCAGCAGCACCAATACATCACGCTCCCCCAGCAACTGTTCTACCCGCTTCCCCTCTTCCGACAAACCCCGCTCCCCCCAAGGCGAAGGACGCACCTGCTGACACCATAGCTGCCGATACCTCCCCATCCGTTTCAAATACAACTCCTCCGCTTGGCGAACATAACCCTCCTCTCGCCTGCCTACCCAAATACAACGCCACTTGCCCATCAACTACCCCTCCGCCTGCGCCCATAACCAATCATGCGCCTGCGCACATCGCTCGGCAATCCATTCGGCAATCCATTCGGCAATCCATTCGGCAATCCGCTTGACCATCCAGCTGGCATGCGCCCAGCCTGCTTCCAGCACTGGCGAATCCCCTCCCCCGATACTTGCGGAGGATATCCCTCCAACACCCGCACTTCCAATTGAGGACGCCAAGCCCGCAATCGCTGCAATGACTGCTGCAACGCCTCCTCCGAACAACCACGACGCCGCACCACCATCAACTTGACTGCATCCGCCAATTCTTCACATCCACGCCATTGGGGAAAATCTTTCAAAGCATCTTGACCCAGCACCCAATGCCATTGAACCCCAGGAAGCTTACCCTGCAATACCCTCAGCGTTTCCACACTATAAGAAGCACCCCCTCGCCTCATCTCCCCCAGCCATAACCACACCCCAGGCAGCCGATGAACCACAGCCTGCAGCAGCGTTAGTCTTAAAGCAGTCGGTAAATAGGACTCCCTTCGCTTCCAAGGAGAACAACCCGCAGGCACCACCAACAAACCATCTATCTCTGGCAGTCCACTGACACGGCGCATGATGTACTCATGCCCCAAATGTATAGGATTGAACGAACCACCAAATATCCCCAGCTGTTTTCTTCTACCGTCCTTAGCTAATTGTACAAGATGCGTAGGTATCATGGCAGGCAGCACCGCTGGCTTTTGCAGGCGAAGATTTTAGGATGGAGGTTTTCTAGTTGACCTGGTAGCCGAAACTGCTGCCAGGGTGACTCTTTTTCACGAGGTTTTTCAATGCTTCTTTTTTCATTTTCCCCTATATTTTGGTACAGCTTTGGTACAGCAGCAAAGCCAAAAAACTTGGAAAAGGGGGTGTAGTCAGCAATTGTCTTAGATTAATGGCTTTACATTCCTGCGATGAGAAAGGTGGTGTGACATGGCAGATGCGGAGTTGGCAGATGCAGAGTTGGCAGATGCAGAGTTGGCAGATGCAGAGTTGGCAGATGCAGAGTTGGCAGATGCAGAGTTGGCAGATGAAGCGGCAGCATCTGGGAGGCAGTCACCACAGCTGCAGGGGGATTCAGCAAAGCAGGAGAGCGAGGGAAAAGGGAGTGTGGAGGAGTCAACAGCCAGAGAGGGAGAAGTGAATGTCCGTCCTTGGTCGCAGCAGCCCTGCTGGATAAAAAAGGAGCATTGGCAATATTTGGTGGGACGGAAATCACCCAGCTGGAGCGTTTGTAAGACAGAGGAGGAGTGGTTGGCTAAGCTGCATTATTTACGGATGGGTTATCAGGCGGGGAAGTTGGATGAGCAGCGGTTTTATGAACGGGAGCTGCGCTTGGTGCGCTCTTGGGTGACTCGTGCTGGAGCCAGGGCTCGCAGGTAGCGGGGCTTTTTCTTAGGTTAGTGCCTGCATGGTGCGCACAAAGTGCAGCAGCTGGGGTTGGGTGTGTGACTGCAAGGTTTGCAAACATTGGGTTGCGGCCTGTTTTTCTTGCTGAGAAAAGGCAGCGATGCGCAAGCGAGCGCAGATGCGTTCTGTGCGTGGCAGCAGTTGGCGGGCGTCGGCATAGCTGTATAGCAGGCGATCTTGATGGATTTGTTGGCAGAAGTTGGAGAATCCTGAGGGAATCAGGGGTGGCTGCAGCAGTTGCGCCAAATGGGTTTGCATGGCTAGGAGGTCTTGGTACAGCTGCTGTGCTTGCTGGGGATGTGATTGCAGCCACAGCCAGTCCAGCCAGAGTTCGGTGAGCAGATGGGCGCAGAAGAAACGTTTGCGATGGTGGGGTTGTTGGGGTTCTGCTTGGTGCAGGGATTTAAGCAGGGCTCGTTGGGTTTTTTGAAACAGAGGATTGTGGTGGAAGTGTCTGTCGGCTGCTAGATGGAGTTCTATGCCCTTGCAGAGTTCACGGCGCAGTCGGTCGTCTTCTATCAGGCTGCGCCAGTATTTTAACAAGCGTAAAGTACGGAAGCCACCATGAAACATACGCAGCAAGTCTGGCAGCAATGCCCCCACCCGTATACCCAGAGAGAAGGGAGCGCAGCATGCATGGTGAACAACGAGATTCATCAACGACCTGGATGAAAAGAAGGACAAAGAGAAAGGAGGCGTCCCCAAGGTGTGGGTGAAATTGGAGTATACTTTGCTTGAAGGCAATTGCGCCAATTGGCAGCAGTAGAAGTGAAAAAGGAAAGTGGAGCATCGGGCGATGAGATTGGTGTGTTACATTGGCTGGCGATTTTTGCGTTCTCCTCGTCAAGAGCGGGTGTTTGGTGCTTTGGGGTGGGTGTCTTTGGCGGGGATGGTATTGGGAGTGGCGGCGTTGGTGGTTAGTACCACGGTGTTGGAGAGTTTTCGTCGTCATCTGCTGCAGGCGACATTTGGAGTGAGTGGTCATGCTTGGGTGATGGGGGAGCAGACTTTGGAGGAGGTGGAGGCGGTGGCGTTGGCGCAGCGCTTGGAAATTTTGGAAGGTGTGCGTTCGGCTGAGCCTTATGTGCGGCGTCAGGCATTTGTGGAGGGGGTGGATGGTTTTGTGGCTTTGCGGCTGCGGGGGATGGCATTGGATGGCGTGGCAGCAAGCAAGGGCTTGCCGAAGGGCTTGGCAGAGGGATTGATGCAGCGGGTGCAGGTTTCATCTTTGTGGGGGGAGGATGGTGCAGGGGGGCGTGAGGGCAGAGGTTTGGCAGGTTTGTTGGGAAGTGAAGCGGGAGGGACAGGGGTATTGTTGAGCGAGCAATTGGCGCGGGATTTGGGTTTGGAGGTGGGAGATGCTGTGCGTTTAATATCTAGCACCACACGCTTGACGCCGTTGGGGCCGTTGCCTTTTATCAAGAGTTTTACTTTGGAGGGTGTGATAACGGGGGGTGTCAGCGGTGAGGAGTTGTTGGGGGTGGTTTCTTTGTTGGCGGCGCGGAGGCTTTATGGGTTGGGGCAACGGGTGGATGGGGTGAGTTTGGTGCTGCATAACCCGGGGAAGCCCAATGTGCAGGCATTATCTCAGGCGGCGGGGGGTTATCAGGTGCGTACTTGGGCGGATAGGCATCGGGCATTGTTTCAGGTGATGCAATTGGAGCGTTTGGGTTTATGGGGGGTGTTGTCATTGATTATATTGGTGAGTGTGGTGAACATTTCGGCTTCATTGGCGATGATGGTGCAAGAGAAGCGTGGGGCTTTGGCGGTGTTGAAGACCTTGGGTCTTCAAGGTCGTTTGCTGCGTTGGGTGTTTGTGCTGCAGGGGTTGTGGATAGGTTTGGCGGGGAGTGTGGGGGGCTTGCTGCTGGGGATGACGCTCAGTGCAGCTTTTGTTGCTTGGGCGAATACCAGTGGGCAGCAGGTGTTTTCTGATCTTTTGCTGAGTTGGAATTGGCCTATGCTGGCTTCTTTGGCGGTGGGGGTGCTGGCTTTGGGTGCTTTGGCGGGAGCTTGGCCAGCCAGGCTGGTAGAACAAGCACACCCCGCCGAAGTGCTGCGTGAATACTAGACACTTCTATCCAAGGGCTTTGACTGTGCTTCCAGCCACTCTTATTTTAGTTTTTTAGTTGAGGGGATGGGCATAGAAGTCATTGCCTTTGTCATCAATCACAATGAAGGCGGGGAAGTTTTCCACCTCAATTTCCCATACGGCTTCCATGCCGAGTTCGGCAAAATCCAGCTGGCGCACAGCACGGATGTGCTCTTTTGCCAGCAAGGCTGCTGGACCTCCCATAGATCCCAAGTAAAACCCGCCGTGCTTCTTACAGGCTTGCACCACCCGCTGCGAGCGATTTCCCTTAGCCAGCATCACCATTGAAGCCCCTTGTGCCTGCAACAGATCCACATAATCGTCCATGCGACCAGCTGTGGTGGGTCCAAAGCTGCCAGAGGCAGCCCCCTGTGGGGTTTTGGCTGGACCAGCGTAATACACCGCATGCTGCTTCAGGTAGGCGGGCAATTCCTGACCTTGTTCTAGCATTTCGCGAAAACGGGCATGAGCCATATCGCGCGCCACAATCAATTTACCGTTCAGCATCACCCGAGTTTTCACGGGATGCTGGCTTAATTCGGCAAGAACTTGTTTCATGGGCTGGTTCAAGTTGATCTTCACCGCTGGGGATGCTTTTATCTGGTCGGGATGCGGCAGAAAGCGCTCGGGTTCTTCATCCAATTGTTCCAGAAATACGCCGTCTTTGGTGATTTTCCCCTTGATGTTGCGGTCGGCACTGCAACTGACTCCCAGCCCCACCGGTAAGGATGCTCCATGACGCGGCAAACGCACCACGCGGGCGTCATGGGCAAAATACTTGCCGCCAAACTGCGCCCCGATGCCCAAATTCTGCGAGAGTTCCAACATGATCTTTTCAAATTCCAAATCGCGGAAGGCATGACCGCTAAGGCTGCCTTGGGTGGGCAGCTCATCCAAAAATCCCGCAGAGGCTAAGGTGAGGGTTTTCATGGTGCTTTCCGCACTGCTGCCACCAATCACCAGGGCTAAATGGTAGGGGGGGCAAGCCGAAGTCCCCAGGCGACTCAACTGCAGGGACACCCACCTGGGTAAATGCTGGGGAGAAAGAATGGCTTTGGTTTCCTGAAACAACAGCATCTTGTTAGCTGAACCACCTCCTTTGGCCAGAAACAAAAAATGGTATTCATCGCCCTGGGTAGCCATTAAATCAATCTGGGCGGGCAAGTTGGTGTGGGTGTTTTGCTCTTGATACATAGAAAGCGGAGCATTCTGTGAATACCGCAGGTTTTCTTCATAGTAGGTGGTGAAAATTCCTCGGCTCAGGGCTTCGGCATCGTTGCTGTTGGTCCATACTTGCTGACCCTTCATACCAATCACCTTGGCGGTGCCAGTGTCTTGACAGCTGGGCAGGGAGCGGTCTGCAGCAATTACAGCGTTCTTCAGCAAGGCTAGGGCAATGTAGCGATCATTGTCGGAGGCTGCTTTATCATCCAAAATGCGCTGCAAGCCTTCTAAGTGACGGGTTCGGTAAAAGTAATTCACCTCACTCAAAGCTGTGCGAGCCAATTGCTGCAATGCCTGAGAAGCGACTTTTAAGATCCGCTGCCCTTCAAATGTGGTTTCAGATACCCCTTCTTTGGTGAGCAGGCGATAGGGGGTGGAGTCTTGGGCCAAGGGATACAGGGGGGAGTATTGAAATACACCTTCTGCGGGAGCGGGGTGTGATGCGGGCTTGGTGTTCATGAAGATACTCGTCTAGAGAGGGAAAAGGGCAGGCTGCCTGGAGGCTTTTGCAGCCAGGGAGGGATTAGATCATGTGTCTGCTGTGGGGATTTGGTCAAAGCTGCCCAGGATGCGGATTTGATTGGAGTCAAGTTGGAGGCTTTTGAGGGCTTGGGCGGAGTGGGGATTGTTGTAGAAATCAATGAAGAAGATGTAAGTCCAGGGCTGCAGGCGTGAGGGACGTGATTCTAGACGGCAGAGGTTGATGTTGTGTTGTTTGAAGATACTGAGGATATCATAGAGCAATCCGGGGCGGTCTTCTTGGGGGGAGACCAACAGGGCGGTTTTTTTTTGGGAGAAATTGCGTTGATTGGTGGTTTTTTCTTGCTGGAGACCCAGGAAGCGGGTGGCGTTTTGGGGATGATCTTGGATGTTCTTTGCCCGCTGAAGTTGGGGATGTGCTGCAGCGAAGCTTTGGGGAACGATAGCAGCAAAGGGCTGCTGGGCTGGTTGTTTCAGCAGGGATTCTCCTGCTTCTATGTTGGAATTGGTAAAGCGTACCATGGCTTGGCTCAGGTGCTGATTAACAAATAGGCTGCATTGTTCCCAGGCTGCGGGATGGACATAAACCCGCACCAATTGGTCAAGCGGAGCATGAGCCATCAGGCTGTACTGTACAGTGAGATTCAGTTCCCAAACGATTTGCAGGGGGTGAGAGATCATGGAGTTTTGTGCTGGTTCTACTGTGCCTGTCTGCGAGTTTTCTATGGGCAGGATGCCCAGAGAGGAGGAATCTTGGGCAGTGCGGGCGGCGACTTCATGCATGGTAGCCAGCAGTTTGATGCTGGGTGTGCTTTGTTGGGTTTTGGTTAGAAAGTTTGCCAGCTGCTGGGCTGCTTGTTGGCTGAAGGTACCTGAGGGCCCTATGGCATGGATGTGGGTAATAGCGTGGGGCATGGGAGGGGGAGAATGCTCTAAGGGAGTAGAAAGCCTGGGAAAGTTTGCTAGCTATCAGGGATGTATTTTCACAAAGGAAGAGTGGTTAAGAGGCTGTGGCAGGGGTTTTATGATTGGGATGCGGTCTGAGGAATATTTTGCGGATGGTTTCTCGGTGGCTGCGATGTTGAATCAGCAGCAGGTTGTCTTCTGCCTGCAGTTTATCTTCGCCTCCTGGCAGGAAAATTTTTCCTCGGCGGCGAATGGTGCCGACCAGGGATTCTTTTGGCAGCTTGAGATGGTGCAAGGGGATGTTTAAGCAGGGCTGAGGGGATTGCAGTTTGATTTCCAGCAGTTCAATTTCGCTGTTTTCCAAAGAGGAAAAAGCTCGCAAGTTGCGTCCGCGCATGTGTTGTAATATTTTGCGTGCGGTAAGCAGGCGTGGGCTGAAGGTGCGATCAATCAGACCGTAGCGGTTGATTAAGGGCAAGCCACGGGTTTGTTTAAACAGGGCTGCGGTGCGACAATTGCTGTGTTCTTTTGCTAGCAAACAAGCAGCGATGTTTAAGCCGTCATCAGCTGTGAGACTGACAAAATAATCTGCATGCCGAATACCTTCTGGTTGCAGCACCGACAAATCCATACCGCTGGCTTGTAGTACCAAGCTGTGTGGGAGATTCCTGGAAAGTATTTGACAGCGATGGGGGTCAATTTCTAGCACCCGCACATCCAAGCCATGCTGTTCCAATCTGCACGCCAAGGCCATGCCGACATTCCCCCCTCCATTGATAAATACTCTGCGGGTGTTGCGTTTGGGCAAATGCAGCAGACGCAGCAAACGCTTGAAGCGATAGGTGGGACAGAAAAAATACAGCTGATCTCCTGCTTGAATGGTTTCTTGCGCATGCGGTATAAAATTCTTCTGTTGACGCTGAATGGAGGCAATCAAATTGGGAGCAACTTTTTTTGCTTTTGTGCCAAAACTCTCCACCGTTTCCCCTATTAACATGGAAGATTCATCTGCTGGAATGCGCGTCAGCAATACCTCGCCATCCATAAAGGTGTCTATATCGGTCACCTGTGGATGCAAAATCAATTGTTCCAGATACTCCGCTACCACATTATAGGGGTTGATGACCAAATCAATATCCTTAAAACGCGGACTGTGGCCTCCTCCATCGATTTTCAGCTGTTTCACTCGCGCAATCGTCACAGGCGAACCTATCTGACGCGCCACCAAACAAGCCAGCAAATTGGCATCATCACGGTCGGTCACCGCAACAAACAAATCTGCCTTTTCCACCTTGGCCTTGTGCAGGGTCTCTTGATGCGCAGCATTGGCCTGTATGGTGCGCAAATGACGACTTGGCTTCAGGCGCTTCAATACCTCGGCATCCAAATCTATCACCGTAATGTTGGCTTCCCCCTGCAAGGCTTCCACCAGGTGATAGCCCACTTCGCCTGCTCCTGCAATTACCAAATGCATGTGTCTGCCTTGCGTAAAAAAATGCATCTAGGGAGAGTCATCCCAAGCCTGCCCATCAAATGTCTTATGGAACTTTTAGTCTCCAATTTATCTCCAATTGGACTACAATTAGCCTACAATTTGAGTTCACAACACCGTATCTTTTTATATTAGCACAATTTGCCTGCCCCCTGACTCCTGCCAACACTAAATAATTACCGACAATAACCTCCGACAATAACCCCCGACAATCACCGCCTCAAATCATCCCCTGGCTGCACCCCTTTTCCTCCTATGTTCACTAAGCGATACCAGTTGCAGCCCCTGTTCCTTGATGAACTCAGCCAACAAGGCATGCGCCCCCAATTGCTGCATGCACTGAAATCCTTGGAACACAAACAACTGCGCGGTAAAGCCCGCTTCCTGCAGCTGCTGGAGGGACTCTCCCTTGAAGCCACTGTTGAGGAAAAGAAGCTGATTGTCCGTTATTGCCAGCTGAGCTGGCTGCCACTGGAACGCTGGATATCCAACCGCTTGCTCAGAGAGTGGATTGAAGCTCTGGTATTCGCAATAATTGTGGCTTCTTTGGTGCGCTTTTTTCTGTTTGCTCCGTTTAAGATACCCTCTTCTTCTATGGAACCCACCCTGCTGGTAGGCGATCATCTCTTTGCCACCAGATACGCCTATGGCATTCCCCTGCCCTTTTCCCAGCACAAACTCCTTGCCAAATCGGTTGAGCGCGGGGATATTGTCATCTTTCCCTTCCCTCAAGATCCCAGCTTGGACTACATCAAACGCGTGGTTGCCCTGGGCGGTGAAACCATTGCCATTCAGGGGCAGCAAGTCTATCTCAACGGACAGCCTTTAAGCGAACCCTATGCATACCATGACCCCTTGATCTCGCAACAGCTGCAACTCAGTGGCTTGGAACTCCCCAACCTTGACCCCGTACGCGTGCCGCTGGGACATGTTTTTGTGATGGGAGACAACCGCTTCAGCAGTTCTGACAGCCGTGTCTGGGGCTTTCTTAAACAGGGCAGCATCAAAGCCAAAGCCTCTCGTTTGTACTGGTCTCATGATTCCAGGCAGGGATTGCTCAAAGGCTACCAACTGAACAGAATTGGCAAAGCCTTACAGTAAAGGGGCGCAGTGTTTTAACAGTCTTCCATTGCGAAGAAAAAAATCATGCGACATCAGAGGTTACTTGTTGACGATGTGGATGATGTTCCTCAAACAGAGAGCATCAAGTATGTAGGGTCTAAGCTGAAACTGCTGCTGCACATTCTTGATTTGTCCAAGAAAACTGGTGCCAAAAGTGTCTTTGACGGCTTTTCAGGTTCTACCAGGGCAAGTCAGGCTTTTGCCCAAAGGGGGTATGGTGTGGTGTCAAATGATGTTTCGGCATGGTCGGAAATCCTAGGCACATGTTACTTGAAAAATATGAAGCCGCCGCAGGCCTATCAATCATTGATTGATGATTTGAATGCTCTTCCCCCTGAAGACGGCTGGTTCACCGAAAATTATGGCGGCGAGGTTCACAGCCGTCAAAGCAGCAATGGTATTCAGGGCGATGGAAGCAAAAAACCCTGGCAGAAAAAGAACACCAGAAAACTGGATGCTATCAGGAAAGCCATAGATGCCCTAGATCTTGAAGGGGTATCAAGGAGCGTGGTTTTAACCAGCCTGATGCTAGCCTTGGACAGGGTGGATAGTACCTTGGGTCACCAGGTCTCCTACTTAAAAGACTGGTCTCCGCGCTCATTTAAGAACTTAGAGTTGAGGGTTCCCAGGCTGTGGCAGAACCAGAGGGAAAACACAGTGCTGTGCAGCGATGTGTTTGAAGCGCTTGCTGGAGTGAATACCGACCTCGCCTATTATGATCCGCCCTACGGTTCCAATAACCACAAAATGCCACCCTCAAGGGTAAGGTATGCGTCCTACTATCACTTGTGGACCACCATTTGCAAAAATGACCAACCATCGTTGTTTGGCAAGGCTTTACGCAGGGAAGACACATCTGACCAGTTAGCGGCTTCTGTGTTTGAAGATTTTCGCAGAAGTGTCTCGGGAAGGTTGGTGGTGGTAGAAGCCATTGAGCACCTTATCCAGCAGACTCCCTGCCCCTGGATTTTGCTTTCTTATAGTTCTGGTGGAAGAGCCACCGCAGAGGAACTCCATCAAGTTTTAAGCAGCAACGGAGAACTGGTTGATACCGTAAAGATTGACTACCAAAAGAATGTGATGTCTACCATGAAATGGACTCATGACTGGGTGCAAAAGACCCATGAGCGCAACACAGAATTCCTTTTTCTGATAAGGAAATGACAGCTTTTATACTCCAATGATTTTAATCAGCAGGCGTTTTTCTCTTTTGCCGTCAAATTCGCCGTAGAAAATGCGCTCCCAGGTGCCAAAGTCCAGCTGTCCTTTGGTAATAGCCACCACCACTTCTCGCCCCATCACTTGGCGTTTCATGTGGGCATCGGCATTGTCTTCGCCAGTGCCGGTATTGTGACGGTATTGCTCAATGGGTGCATGGGGAGCCAGGGCTTCCAGCCAGCGGTCATAATCGTGATGGAGGCCGGCTTCATCATCGTTGATGAAGACCGATGCGGTAATGTGCATGGGGTTGCAAAGCAGGATGCCTTCTTGAATGCCAGAAGCTTTTAGTACTTGCTGCACCTGTGGAGTAATGTTGATAAAGGCGCGCCGAGAGTTGGTGCGCAAGCGAATTTCTTGTCGGAAGTGTTTCACGGTAGCGTTTCCTTATAGGTGGTTTTCTGTATAGGGCTGCCAGTGGTGGTGTTGGTCAAGCACCATCCAGCCATGCCTGCTGGGGCGGATGTGTGGGGGAGCGATGGGAGTTTTGCCTTTTCCCTGGGGGAGATCCAGCATGTATTGGGGGATGCACAGTCCTGAGAGTTGGCTTCTGAGAAGTTTCCAGAGTTTTTGTCCTTGTTTAATGGGGAGGCGGAAGTGTCGGGTGCGGGCTGCCAGGTCTGGATGGTGCAGGTAGTAGGGTTTGATGCGGTTTTCTATGAGGGTGCGCCAGAGTTGGGTAAGTGCTTGGGGGTGGTCGTTCACTCCACGCAGCAGTACGCTTTGTGCCAGCATGGGTGTGCCAGTGCGTGCGATGCGCAGGCAGGCGCTGCGTCCTTGCGGGGTGAATTCACTAGCGTGATTGCAGTGAAGCACCAGGTAAATGGGCTTGCTGCGATGAAGGTTTTGCAGCAATTGGGGGGTAATGCGTTGTGGTGCCATTAAGGGTACGCGGGTGTGCAGCCGCAGTATTTTGACATGGGGGATGTTTTCTAGGGCGTTGAGGCAGTAGGCGAGGCGTTTGGTGGGCAGCATGAATGGGTCGCCGCCGGAGAAGATGACCTCCCAGATTTCATCATGCTGTCGGATGTATTGCAGTGCGGCATCCAGTTGGGCATCAGAGAGGGAGTGCTGGGGTTGGGGACCGATGGTTTCTCTTCGGAAGCAGAAACGGCAGTAGACTGCACACAGGGAGGTGGGCATCAGCAAGAGGCGGTCGGGGTAGCGGTGGATGATGCCTGGCAGGGGGGAGTATTTTTGGTCTCCGATGGGGTCTGTTAATTCATCTGGTGAGAGCAGCAGTTCTTCGGCTTGGGGGATGAATTGCTTGGCTAGGGGATGGTTGGGACTGCCTGTGGAGTGGCGCATCAGTTGGGGAAGCTGGACAGCCAGGTGTTTTGCTGCCTGCTGTATGATTTGCCAGCTGTTGTGGGCCATCCATCCCAGGCGTTCTGCTTGCAGCAGTTGCTGCGGGCGGGGAGGTGCAGGTTGACTGGCGGGCTGTGTGGGGGAATGGGGCGGCATGATGGGGAGTGGCGGGGCGGAGGTGCTAAGGGAGAAGCAGCGAGGCGGGCAAAGTGGAGCAATCAAAAAATGCGTCTGGCAGGATTTGAACCTGCGACCGTCGGATTAGAAATCCGATGCTCTATCCTACCTGAGCTACAGACGCAATGTTATAAGGGAAGGGTGGCTAATTGTTGGTGGGGGAGTCAATTATCGTCAGCATCCAGGCTAGTCATCCCGATTGATGTGCAGCAATTCTTCAGGAGTGGTAACCCCTTGGGCCACCAATTCCAATCCCCAGGCTAGCATAGATTTCATTCCACCTGCCTCTGCTGCCTGACGCACCGCATCGGTGGAACTGTTTTTTAGCAGCACCTGCTTTACATGTTCATTCATCCACAGCAATTCAAACACCCCCAGGCGACCCTGGTAGCCGCTGCTGTCACAATGTGTGCAGCCCTTGCCATGCCAGGTCTTTATTTGCTGGGCTTTGGCAGGCGCCACCCCCAATTCCGCCAGCAGCAGACCAGCATCAGGGTTTGCTTCACGACAATGGAGACACAATTTGCGCACCAGTCGCTGTGCCAGTACCGCATTCACAGTAGAAGCCACCAAGTAGGGTTCCACCCCCATGTCTATCAAGCGGGTGATAGTGGCAGGAGCATTGTTGGTGTGCACTGTGCTGAACACAGTGTGTCCTGTTAAGGCAGCCTGGGTAGCAATCACAGCAGTTTCATGATCGCGCATTTCGCCCACCATAATCACATCAGGATCTTGACGCAGCACACTGCGCAAAGCATTGGCAAAGGTCAAGCCTGCTTTGGAGTTAATTTCGGTCTGCACATAGCCCGCCAGTTTGTATTCTACCGGGTCTTCAATAGTAACAATGTTTCTGTGCTGACGGTCTAAGGTGTTTAACAAGGCGTATAAAGAGGTGGTTTTGCCGCTGCCTGTGGGACCGCTGACCAAGGTGATGCCGCCGCTTTTGTCGGCTGCGCGTTTCACAGGTTTGACAAGGGCTGCTGGCAGCCCTAACTCAGGGAGACTCATCAGCTGTTGATCTTGGAAAAGCAAGCGCATCACGGCCTTTTCTCCCTGTACAGTAGGCATGACAGATACACGAATATCAATGCGTCTCCCTGCTATAATCACCAGCGTCCGCCCATCTTGAGGCAGGCTGCGCTGGGCGATATCCAAGCGCGAGATAATCTTGATGCGATTGATCAAACTGCGCTGCACCGCTTTGGGCAAATTGATGATGGGCTGCAAATTGCCGTCCACACGGAAGCGCACCGTCAGTTCATGCTGGGTGGGGTCAATATGTACATCGCTGGCGTTGCGCTGGGCTGCCTGATACAGCATGGAGTTCAACAAGCGTTTGACAGGTTCTTCATCGCGGATGTCAATCAGGTCTTCTGGTTCTTCCAGGGTCCAGTCCAGCGATTCCCCCTGAGAGACTATCAGTTCATCTATCCATTCGCTGGAATCTTCCTCTTTGCGTGATTTTTCGTATGCGCTGTTAATCAGTGCCAAAATACTTTGTCGGGTGCTGAGGACCATGCGCATGCGTTTGCCCAGGCGGCTGGCGGCATCTTGCAGGGCACTGAAGTGGCTGGGATCTTCTGTGGTTATCACCAGCGTGCCGTTTTTTTCTGCCAGGGGGCAGAACATGAATTTCTTGACATAGTGGATGGGAATGATGGGGGTGAATTCTTCTGCATCCAGGGTTTGTTCAGGATGGGGCAGGAATTCCAATCCTAACAATTCTGCAGTGGCAGCCTGAATGGCTTCTGGCGAGACCAATTTTTTCTGGCTGAAGTGGCTGCGCAGTCCTGCCAGGGCAAGGGGGCCTGTTGCAGGGAGGTGTTCAAGGGCTTGGGTTTGTGCTGCCAGTAGAGGTTCTGCTTTGCTGTGACCTTCCCGCAGCAAAATTGCCAGCAGCGGATGCAGGCTGTTCTCGGTGTTGGGGGTTTTGGCGATGCTTTTGTGGGTGCTTTTGCGGGTGCTTTTGCGGGTGTTCTTGCGGAGTGTTTTGTGCGCAGTGCCTGCAGGTCGCTGGCTGCTGCGGGCAGGACGGGGTGTATCTGTGAGGGGTTTGGTGCTGGGAGTCATAATCTGGCAAGAGACAATGGGGGTCTTGATGGATAAGCAGAAGCGCTTGTTTGCTGAGGGCGTCAAGCTGGGGAGGGCAAGATTTCCAAGCAGCCCCTATGGGCAGTCTTTATAGGCGTTGTATGCTTTTTTTGTGCCACAGGCTGGCAGCAGGGTTGCTGGGAGTGTTATTCCCATTCTACTACGAAATCATCTTGTTGGGGGAGTTGTTGGCTCAGTTGCTGGACGAGTTCCAGGGTGATTTTGTGAGAGAGTTCTGGGGGAAGTTCTGCTAAAAAGCGCGAGGGGCGGGAGATTTCCGCCCTGCCGCCGGTATAGCTCATCAAGGGGACGCTGAGGTGCAGATGGCGTCGGCAGCGGGTGAGGGCTACATAGAAGACGCGCCGTTCTTCTTCTAGTTGGAAGGCAGGCTCCAGGCAGCGGACATGGGGGAATTTGCCATCCGCCAAGCCGATGATGAATACCACATCCCATTCCAATCCTTTGGCTTGATGCACCGAACTCAGCACCAGGGCATCTTCGGGTTCTGAGAGGTGGCGGTCTTTTTGGGCTTCTGCCACTTCTTGCGAGAGGGCGAGTTGGCTTAACAGATGTTCTAAATCGGGATAGCCCATAGCGAAGTCCACCAGGTAGGACAGATCGCTTTCACGTTCTTTGGGGTTGTCAAAACGTTCAGTCAGCAGGTCGGTGTAAAAATATTCCAGGGCGTGCTGCAGCATTTGCCCGGGGTGTGGGTGGGCGTGCTGCATGGCTGTGAAGGTGGAGGCTAATTGCTGCCATTGGCTGCGGGCTTTGGGGGGGATGGCTTTTTGCAAGGCTTGGTTTGCTGGGGTGATGCGCACTGCTTGCTGTTGTACAAACACACCATAGATTCTCCCCGCAGCTACAGCCCCCACCCCTGGCAGCATGCGCAGCAGCCGCAGCCAGGCGACTTCATCCAAGGGGTTGTGCAATACCTTTAAGAAGCACAAAGCGTCTTTGATATGGGCTTGCTCAAAGAATTTCAGTCCGCTCCTGACCACAAAAGGGATGTGGTGCTGCGCCAGCAGAGTCTGCAAAGCAGCAGACTGCGCATGCCCGCGGTACAATACCCCTATCTGGCCAAGGGGGATGTCCTCAGCTAGATAACTGCGCAGTTTGTTGACCAGGTATTCTGCTTCTTGGTGGACATCATAGGCTTGAATGATGGTAGGCAGGGTACCCGCAGACAAGGAAGGACGCAGCTGTTTCTCAAACTGGGTGCGGTTGTGGGCAATGCTGTGATTGGCGAGCTGCAAGATTTGGGGGGTGCTGCGATAATTTTGTTCCAAGGGATAAACCTTGGCTTGATAGCGTTGGGGAAAATGTAAAATGTTCTCAAATGCTGCCCCCCGCCAGCTGTAAATAGACTGGGCATCATCGCCGACTGCCATCAGATTGTGGTGCGGTTTTGCCAAGAGGCTTAAGATCTCACCCTGGATATAATTGGTATCTTGGTATTCGTCCACCAAGATATAGCGGATGCGACGAGCAAGCTCCAAGGTCTCGCCGTGAGACTGCAGCAGTTGGTGCCAGTTGGCTAACAGGTCGTCAAAATCCATACTGTTGCTGGCTTTTTTTCTTTCCCGATAGTTTTGCCGGATGGCATGAAGGTCTTCCTCAAATTCCAACCATTGGGAGTTTTCCTCACGCAGTTGTTTCTCTAAGGAAATATGACGATTGAAACTCTTGGAGAACACATCCAGCATGGCGTCTGTTTTGGGGAAGCGCACCCCACTGGCAAAAGTGGGTTTTTCTCCCAATTTGTCTGCAGCTGCAGCGCGTACCAGTTCGCGGGCGTCGGTGCCGTCCAAGATGGTGTAGTTGCGCTGATAACCCAGCAGATCCGCATGCATGCGCAAAAAACGATTGGCTACGCTGTGAAATGTTCCTCCAGTAATTCTTGCTGCAGGATTCTCTTCCTCCAACCCTCCTCCTGCAGGTGTCATCAGGTCGCGGGCGCGCTGCAGCATTTCCCTGGCAGCCTTGTTAGTAAAGGTCAGCATCATCAGCCCAGAGGCAGGCACCCCCTGATTGAGCAAATGTGCCACCCGATGGGTAATCACCCGTGTTTTGCCACTGCCTGCTCCGGCAATCACCAGTGCTGGCCCGTCTTTGTGTTGGACAATGGCTTGCTGCTGGGGGTTTAAATCTGCCAAAGCGCGGGATGGGTGGCAGTGCTTTTCAGCTGTCTTGGAAGATGGCTGTGCTAGAGAAGACATGGATGCTTTTTGAGTGGGCGGGAAAAATATGGAGGTAGACAGATGGCAGCGATATTTATAGCAGATAGGCAGGAGAGTTCGGCTTGTTTTTAGGCAGAACGCGGCTGCGTAGTGGTGATAGCTGCTGGGGCGTGGTTTTTTAATCGCTGCTGTGCCATTTGCACATACACAGGATTATTTTCTATGCCTATCCACCTGCGACCCTGTTGTTGTGCTGCCAGGGCGGTGCTGCCAGAACCCAAAAAGGGATCCAGTACCACATCACCAGCTTCTGTACAGCAGCGCACCAGTCTGCTTAGCAATTCCAGCGGCTTCTGGCTGGGATGACCGCATTTTTCTTTAGAAGCACCTTTCAGGCTGGGGATGCGCAGGATGTTGGTGGCATATTTGCCTTGTCGCAAGTGGTGCATGCGTGCGGTTTTGTCTTTGTAACGGGGGTCGCGGGCATAACGTGCAATGGTTTGCTCATCATAGGTTTCTCTAACCGCATCTTTGAAAAACTTGGGCGGTTGTTCTGGGCTGTGTTTCAATACCAAAATCATCTCATAAGCGGGGGTGAAGCTGTCACGGCGCTCATTGTAGCCCACCGCACGATCCCACACCAGCAAATCATGAAAAGCGAATTGGCCACACAATTGTGACATCAAATGCAAAAATGCATGCTCACGCTTCCCGTGCTGCCCAAAACAGAACAACAGACCATCGCTTTTTAACACCTGCATGCATGCAGCCACCCAGCTTCTTGACCACCTTAGCCAATCTTCTTCTGAGTTCCACTGGGTGTCCCAGGCGGTATGGGTCAGCACATTATAATAGGGAGGATCTGCAATCACCGCCTGCACAGACTGCGCTGGCAAAGTTTTTATCCCCGTGAGGGCATCTTGACAGAGAATTTGGTTCAGCGGCAACATCATGTCTAGCAGGTAGCATAGCAAGGAGAAACGGCATCCGCTGCCTTGTTTACTTACAGAAACTGATGCATGCAATCTAACAAATATGGATGGATTTGGCTATGATATTTGACAGCACAGGCAAGGTGGGCGTATGCAAAAAGCAGGGCAAAGGAAGCAGCCAAAGAGGTCCTCATGGTTGGCTGGCGTAGCTCAATTGGTAGAGCAGCGCATTTGTAATGCGCAGGTTGCGGGTTCAAGTCCCTTCGCCAGCTTTTCCTGCCAGCTGGGCGCGGACTTTGAAGATGTGATGCAGCCCAGGCAGCAAACGGGTATAGCAGCAAACGGGTATAGATGAATCAATCCAACCTAGAATCAATTTTTGAAAATTTGCGTAGAAAATCTGGACATGAAAATGTGCGGGTGCAAATTCAAAATATACTAACCCAAGGTCTAGGAATAGACAGTAGCCGTATCCAGCAAGAAACCAATACAGTGTCTTTCCGTGGGCGAATAGATACTTTGTTGGGACTCAGCATATTTGAGTTTAAAAGTAACTTAGATAAAGAACGCCCGGCTGCTGAGGAACAGCTGCAAGGTTATCTAGCCGATAGAGAAAGTGATGGCAATAGTTATACGGGTATTGCCACCGATGGGGCAGAATATGCTGCCTATATTCTTCAAGACAGCAGGGTAGAACAAATCAATTCTATCAAGCCCGCTAACCTTGAACAGCTGCTGGATTGGCTGCGGCGAATACTTGTGTTGGATGATAGTATTCAACCCAATGCAGATAACATAGAAAAGGAATTGGGGCGTGAATCGCCCACATGTCAGGGGGTAATGTTAAGGTTGAAGGCTATTTATCATGATCTTTCCAACAATCCCCAAGCCAAGCTGAAGTATGACATCTGGCGTCAGTTGATGGAGACCGTCCACGGTAAAGAAATAGATGACCATCAGCTGTTTATTCAGCATACTTATCTTACTTATATTGCAAAAGCCATCGCTACTTGGGCTTTAACAAAGCGTATCCCTGGTTCTGCTAAGGATTTGTTGGAAGGAAAGGAGTTTATAAAGGCTGATATTGAGGGGGCGGTAGAGTCCGACCTGTTTGACTGGCCTCTATTGCACCCAAAGGGTGACAGCCTGCTGACGAATTTAACTGTTCATATTCAGCGTTTTTCTCTGGGAGAAGTAAAAACCGATATTTTGAAAGTACTTTATGAAAGTTTGCTGGATAAAACAGCCCGTCATGGATTAGGCGAGTATTACACCCCAGACTGGCTGGCAGAACGAATTTGTGAACAAGCCATTGATAAACCTCTGGAACAGAGGGTATTAGACCCCTCCTGTGGTTCTGGAACATTTTTGTTTCATGCCATTAAAAGATTAATGGCAGCAGCCAAGCAAGAGGGTCTATCTAATAAAGAAATCTTAAACCGTGTTTCTAGTCAGGTTATAGGGTTAGATATTCACCCCGTAGCCGTGATGTTTGCCCGCACCACTTGGCTGTTGGCTGCCCAGCCCTTGCTTGGAGAAGGCAGGGGGGTGAGTGTTCCCGTATATTTGGGTGATGCCATGCAGTGGAACACCCATGCGTTTTTGGGTGGAAAAACCGTTGAGGTGGATATTCCTGGGGAAAACACACCCATGCGCTTCCCGGCATCTTTGCCTAAAGATCAGGCTGCTTTTGGTGAGATTCTCCGCAGCATGCTGAAATCAAGTGAACAAAATGCCCAAGCCGAGATATTTAAACGTTGGCTAGACGACAATCAAAATCACTTATCATCCCATGACAAGGATTTCTTAAAAGATGCCTATGATTTAATGCGGAGGCTGAATCAACAAGGTCGCAACCATATATGGGGTTTTGTGGTGCGCAATCTGGTGCATCCTATCTGGATTTCTGCAGAGGACAATAAGGTGGATGTACTGGTGGGGAATCCCCCCTGGCTGGCATATCGTTATATGTCTTCAGTCATGCAGAAAAAATTTAAACACGAGTGTTCCAATTTGAATATTTGGGCAGGAGGCAAGCATTCCGCTAATCAAGATCTGGCAGGTTATTTTTTTATCCGTTCGGCAGAGTTATTTCTCAAACCAACGGGGTGTATGGCTATGGTCATGCCCTTTGCTGCACTCAGTCGCCCCCAGTATTTCAAATTTTGGCAAGGCAGCCTGAATGGTGACAACATCTCTGCTCGTCTTCAATGCACGGAGGCTTGGAGCTTGGACAAGGTGGTTCATATAAAGAATCAACAGGTAGAACAACCCTTCCCTACCAAGGCATGTGTAATTTTCTCCCGCCTTTCAGCTGACAAAGGGAAAACAGAAACACGCCTTCATCCACAACAAATATGGGAACTGGCAGGAGAATTGCCCCGCCGCAACGCCAACAATCAGGAAGCCCAGCAGCTACAAAGAACATCCAAGCCCTGGCCGCCCAGAAGTGAGGTGGCTGAAGGTTCTGAATACCGCTCACATTTTTATCAAGGAGCCAGTTTAATTCCTAGACGGCTGGTATTTATTGAACGGAAAGAGGGGTCTTCTCTTGAAGGGGATAGGGTTTGGGTAAGTGGACTGGCAGGTGAGAAAGACAAACTCCCTTGGAAACATGTACCTGTTTTTGAAGGACAGGTGGATACCAGATTTATTTATCCCGTACATTTAGGAAAAACCTTGCTGCCCTTTCGTTTGCTGGATGCTTTGGAAGCCGTTATTCCTTGGGATGAAAACAAACAGCAGTTGATGAATGCACCACAAGCCCTTGATAGGACTTACATTGATTTGGTGCCTTGGCTAAAACACAGCGAGGAAACCTGGGAAGAATATAGGCAAACAGAAAGCAGTACCTTTCAAGATTGGATAGATTATCATGGGAAGTTATCCAAGCAGTTTCCTACGACTGCTATTAGGGTGCTATATAATAGGGCTGGGACTTATCTTTGTGCTGCCATTTTAAGAGATAAACAGGCAGTGGTTGAATCTTCTCTTTACTGGTGCCAGTCAGATACTATGGAGGAAGCCTACTATCTTACAGGCATACTGAATTCTGAGACCATGAATACAGCCATTGCCCCCTATCAAAGCAGGGGGCAATTTGGACCACGGGACATTCATAAAACTCCTTTCAATATGGATATTCCTATGTTTAACAACACAGATTCCCTCCACCAAGCCATAGTTGATTCTGCCAGAAAGCTGGAAGCCGAGGCAGCCAAGTTTGCCATAGACGAAGGCAAGTATTTTGCTAAGCTGCGTACAGACATGCGCCATGCACTTAAAGATATTCCCAGCAAGCGAGAGTTGGAGCATGCGGTTAAAGAATTGTTGGAAGCACGAGCAGCTTGAAAAATTGATACAAAGTCCGCATGATAAATTGCTGATGCCCGTTCTGCGGGGAGATTCCCGAGCGGTCAAAGGGAGCAGACTGTAAATCTGCCGGCTTAGCCTTCGGAGGTTCGAATCCTCCTCTCCCCATGGCTTGCCTCTTGCCAGCGGGTTGCTAGCGGAAGCGGTGGCTGTTATGGGAGCGAGGCGTCAAATGATTGCCCGGGTAGCTCAGTGGTAGAGCACTTCCTTGGTAAGGAAGGGGTCGGCAGTTCAATTCTGCTCCCGGGCTTAGACATAACTGAGGTACACTTAGCTGCATGCAGGCAGCAGAACAGCTTACAAAAAATAAAAAACACGAACAAAAAACATGAACAAAAAACATGAACAAAAAACATGAACAAAACCGCAGGGAAAAAAGCTGAGGTACAGGCCAGTAGCTCCAATTGGTAGAGCGTCGGTCTCCAAAACCGAGTGTTGTGGGTTCGAGTCCCTCCTGGCCTGTTTATCTGGCCTGTTTATCTGGCCTGTTCATTTGGCCTGTTCATTTGGCCTGTTCATTTGTCCGAGTTCAGTTGGCAGGCTGATGGGGAATGTTATCCCTTTGCTGTTTATCCTCATATGGTAAAATGGAAATTTTTTGGCAAGTGAGGCTCGCTTGCCCATGATGAATTTGCTATCATAGGCTCTTGTCTCACTATTTGCGCATTGCACTGATTGATTTAACCTTTAGAAGAGAACACCAGCTTGTTTGCCAAACTGCGAATTTTTTTTCGGGATGTGGTTGCCGAGTTTCAGCGTGTCACCTGGCCCAACCGCAAAAACACCCTGCAGGCCACTGTGGTGGTGTTGTTTATCACCTTGTTAATGGCGGTTTTTTTGGGTTTGGTGGACTTGGGTTTTTCTGAAGCTGTCAAACGTATTCTGGGCTAGCTAAAAATCTGTTAAATTGGTCAAGATGGATACTTGGTATTTATAATTTTGCACATCTTGCATAAGCAATCCCCATAAGCAATCCCCATAAGCAATTCCCATGAGCAATTCCCATGAGCGATTCAAAAGTCTCTGCTACTGAAAGCCAAACAAAACAGCCTCAGCCGGGGCAGGACGCAGACATTGCGCCCGCAGACACCGCACCCGCAGACACTGCACCCGCAGACACCGCACCTGCAGACACTGCACCTGAAGACACTGCACCTGAAGACACTGTGCTTGAAGACACCGCACCCGCAGACACCGCACCTGAAGGCACTGCACCTGAAGACACTGCACCTGAAGACACTGTGCTTGAAGACACCGCACCCGCAGACACCGCACCTGAAGACACTGCACCCGCAGACACCACACCTGCAGACACTGCGCTTGAAGGCACTGCGCCTGAAGAAAGTGTTTCGGTTCGTCCCTCTTTACTGGGGGGAGATCCAGAAAAGCAATGGTATGTATTGCGCACCCGTTCAGGTTTTGAACGCAAAGTGAATGGTGCCATCTTGACTCGCCTCAAACTCAAGGGCAAGGAAATGGAAGACTTGGTGGAGGATATCTTTGTTCCTGGGGAGGATGTGGTGCGCATCAAGGACGGCAAGAAGCGTAAATACCATGTGATTTACTTCACCGGCTATGTACTGATGAAGATGAATTTCACCAACGAGTTGTGGCACTTGTTGATGGACATTCCCTATGTGAATGGTTTTGTGGGAGGATCCAATGATCAGCCCCGTGCTTTAAACAAAAAAGAACTGTTGAATATCTCTTCTTTGATGGATGAGGGCATTCGCCAGGAAGTGATTAAGGACGAATACGATGTTGGTCAGCAGGTGATGATTGTTGATGGTCCCTTTGCCAGCTTTATGGGAGAAATCGCCAGTGTCAATACAGAAAAAAGCAAGCTGCGGGTTCTGATTAACATCCTTGGTCGTGCCACACCCGTTGAGCTAGACTTTACCAAGGTTCGTCTCCATACAGGAGAAGAATAACAGCTTCGTTTTTCATTTTTTTGAAGACACAGTTTTGAAGACACAGTTTTGAGGACACAGTATGGCAAAGAAAATTATTGGCAGCGTGAAAATGCAAATCCCTGCGGGTGAGGCTACCCCATCGCCTCCTGTGGGTCCTGCCTTGGGTCAGCATGGGGTGAATCTGATGAATTTTTGCAAGGGCTTTAATGCCCGCACGCAGTCACAAAAGGGGATGATTATCCCAGTGGTTATTACCATTTATGCAGACCGTACTTTTGACTTCATTACCAAAACACCACCTGCGGCTGTCTTGATAAAGAAAGAGCTGGGTCTGGAAAAAGGTTCGGGGCAGCCCAATCGCAACAAGGTTGGCAAGATTAATCGTCAGCAGTTGGAAACAGTGGCAAAGATGAAAATGCCAGATCTCAACTGTTCTGAATTGGATGCTGCTGTGCGCATTATAGCGGGTACTGCCCGCAGCATGGGCGTGGAAGTGGTGGAGTGATGGTCACGCAGCCTGGGGGGTTTTTTTCTAAGGAAGTGTTTTAATGTCTGGTAAAAAGCATCAAGAGAGTTTGAGCAAAATAGATAAAATGCGACGTTATGCCCCGTCAGAGGCGGTGCGTTTGGTGAAAGAGACTGCCACAGCCAAGTTTGACGAGGGGGTGGATGCCTCCATTCTTTTGGGAGTGGATGCTCGCAAGGCGGAGCAGCAAGTGCGGGGGTCTGTGCGTTTGCCGCATGGGACAGGCAAGAAAGTGCGGGTGCTGGCTTTGGCAAAGGGAGAGGCGCTTCAGGCAGCCAAAGCAGCAGGGGCAGACCATGTGGGCGGTGAGGAATTGGTGGAAAAGATTCTGAAAGGCTGGCTGGATTTTGACCGTGTGGTGGCAGCCCCCGACATGATGGCTCAGCTGGGAAAAGCAGGTAAAATATTAGGACCTCGGGGCTTAATGCCAAATCCTAAAGTGGGTTCGGTTACCAAGGAGGTGGGTCGGGCAGTGGAAGCTATCAAAGGCGGTCAAATTGAGTTTCGTGTGGACAAAACAGGTATCATTCATGCACCAGTCGGGCGTGCTTCTTTTAAGGAAGAGCAATTGCAGGCAAACTTGCAAAGCTTGATGGAAACCATTCAGCGCATGAAGCCTTCTTCTGTCAAAGGGGTGTATCTGCGCAGCCTCACCCTCAGTTGCACCATGGGACCGGGTGTTGCGGTGGATACCACCGCTTTCAAACGTTAAAGCCATCTTCTTGGCAATACTGCTTGCCATTGCTGCGGACTACTGGCAGAGTGAAAAGGTTATAGTGTCCCTGGCAGCAGATTGTCAGGGGAGGTTACCCTAGTGGAAACAACGGCATGGGGGTATGCTTTAAGCAGCCAGGTGCCCTTGGGTGACAGATGTGTTGAAGACAGCAGGGGCTTGAGGTCTAGTGCCTGGCACACGACGCTACAAGCTGAAACCGCCACCCCGCCAAGACATGTCGGCTGAGAGGTGTCTCTTTGTTAAGATGCCTTTGGCTTTTGCGGGGTTGTCTTCTCTAGGTTGAATCTTTCTTCAACACAGTTGTCATAGGGCAGCTAGTGGAGAATAATTGTTGTGAGGATAGCCATTAAGGCGGGCAGCCAGAGCATGCTTGATGAATAAAAACAGAAGATGAATAAATCAGAAAAAAAACAGATGATGGGGGAACTCAACCAGATTTTTTCTCAGTCTGAGACCGCTTTCCTGCTGGATTATCGCGGTTTGACAGTGGAGCAGCTTTCAGAACTTCGTCAGGCCTTGATTCAAGCGGATGCTGGCCTGAAGGTGGTGAAAAATCGCATTGCCAAGCTGGCAGTGGAGGATACCCCATTTGTGCAGTTCAAGGAGCATTTTGTACAGCCGCGGGCGTTGGTGTTTGGCAAAGATGTTGCTGCACCTGCCAAGGCATTAAAGAAGTATTTGAATGATTTTGAACAGCTGGAGTACATAGATGGCTGTTTGGTGGCTGATGGGGAAGGACGCACGGTGGATTTGTCTGCCTTGATGCGCTTGGGGAGTCTTCCCAGCCGAGAGGAATTGTTGGTAAAGATATTGTTTTTGCTGAATGCGCCGCCAAGGAATTTGGTGCGCACCTTAAACGAAGTTCCCAGCAAGTTGGTGCGGGTGCTGGCAGCAGCAGCCAGCAAAAAAGCAGGGAAGTGAAGTGTGGTTGGTATCTTGAAGGGTGGTTTTTTGAATGTGGGGGCTGATTGGCAGCCTTTGCAATTTTTTGCAGTATTTTCTTTTAAAGGAGTATTTCAATGGCAAGTGTGACCAAAGAACAAGTGGTGGATTTTATCTCCAATATGTCGGCGTTGGAGCTTTCAGAGTTGGTGAAAGAGTTGGAAGAGAAATTTGGTGTGAGTGCGGCGGCTGCAGCAGTGGCGGTTCCTGCAGCAGCAGGCGGAGCAGCAGCGGCTGCTGAGGAAGTGAAAGACACTTTTACTGTGGTGCTAACGGATGCAGGCAGTCAAAAAATCAATGTGATTAAAGAAGTGCGTGCCATTACCAGTTTGGGATTGAAAGAAGCCAAGGACCTGGTGGAGGGGGCTCCTAAACCCTTGAAAGAAGACACCAGCAAAGAAGATGCTGAAGCCATAAAGAAGCAGCTGGAAGCTGTTGGTGCCAAGGTGGAACTGAAGTAAGCAGCAGCAAGCTGTTCGCCAGATGTGCGTTCCTTGCTATTAAGAGACTCTCCCTGCATGAATCCCCATAAGGTGGAAAGACATATGGCGGAAAAAAAAGCCTCTCCTCAAGCCGAAGGCATGTTCGCCCGTATACTGGAAACGCGCACCATTATACTCTCTGCTGCCATTGATGCCAAAACTGCATGCGAGGTAACCCAGCAGCTGGTTTTGCTGAATCATCACAGCCCCAAGCAGCAGATTACCTTGCTGGTCAATTCTCCCGGAGGCGATATCTTCTCTGGTCTCGCCATTTATGACATGCTGCGCTTCGTTTCTGCCCCCATCATCAGCATTGTTAGCGGTCTTGCTGCCAGCATGGGTTCTATCATCCCGCTGGCTGCCGACAAAGGTCGCCGCTATGCCCTTCCCAACGCCAAATTTCTTATTCATCAACCCCTCATCACTGGCTACCAAGGTCGTGCCAGCGAATTAGAAATCCAAGCACAGGAAATCATGCGTGATAGAGAACGCATTATCACACTGTATGCCCAACACACCGGCCGTCCCCACCAGCAAATAGCAGGCGATATAGACAGAGACCACTGGATGCAGGCACCCCAAGCCAAAACCTACGGTCTTATTGACCGCATCATTACCTCTGAAGCCGAACTGAAAAAACTCACCAAAAAAAGCACCACTGCGTAAACGCTTCATTCAACATAACTGCCGCTGAGACCAGCTGCATCATCTTCCAGGCGATCTGGCTTCATATGTAAAAAAACTTATCCAAAAATTTGCATGCCCCCAAAGAATGTACTAGCATGGTAAAAAATTTGGCAATCAACAAATTTTTTATCGAATCATTCTTTTCTTCATTTTTCACATACTGGTCGACGGGAAACGGCTTGTTTTGTGAACTTTTTGCTTGCCACACTCAACCCATTCCAAGTTGCATCACTGTTGTTTCATCCCCAACGGATAATAGCAATTCACCATCAGCAAACTAGGAGTAATTATGTCTGTTCCAATTACTGCCCAATCAGCCAAGGCAGTTCCAGAAAAAGCGAAACAAGCATTGGTCAATCGCTACCTTGAGGTGCGCAGCCAAAGCGAAGCCCTGTCTGCCCATCTCTCTGATGGTGATATGACAGTGCAATCCATGACCGATGCCAGCCCCACCAAATGGCATTTGGCACACACCAGCTGGTTTTTTGAGCAGGTGATTTTGCTGCCCCACTTGCCTGGCTACCAATTATTTGATGAAGCATACGCCTTTTTGTTCAACTCGTATTATGAGGCGCTGGGGCCCCGTCAAGTGCGTCACCAGCGCGGCATGATTACCCGCCCCTCTGCACAAAGCATCCAGGCTTACCGCAGCTATGTAGACCAAGCCATGGTACGTCTGCTGGAAAACTCTGGTGACTGTTCCGGCTTGTTGGAATTGGGCTGTTATCATGAACACCAGCACCAAGAATTGATCTTGATGGATATTTTGCACCTGTTTGCGCAGAATCTTATCCGTCCTGCTTTCCAAGACCCCAAACCTTTGGGGCTGCCCCCTGCTGATGCTGTCAAAGTTCGCTGGGTGGACTTTCCCGGTGGCATCCAGTCAGTGGGATTTGGTCAGGAAGGTTTTGCCTATGATTGTGAGAAATCCCGTCATCAGGTGTTGTTGCATCCTTTCCGTTTGGCATCGCGCTTGGTTACCAATGGGGAATGGCTGGAGTTTATGGAAGACGGAGGCTATACGCATCCTACCCTGTGGCTTTCTGATGGCATTGCTGCGGTGCGTGAAAACGGCTGGCAAGCCCCTTTATACTGGGAACGCAGGGACCAGCAGTGGCAGCAGATGACGCTTTCTGGAATGCAGCCCGTAGACCCTAAGGCGCCAGTGTGTCACATCAGTTATTTTGAGGCGGATGCCTTCGCTCGCTGGGCAGGCAAGCGACTGCCCCTGGAACATGAATGGGAATCGGCAGCTGCAGACCAGCCAATTGCAGGCAACTTTATGGAGCAAAAACGTCTGCGACCTGCACAAGCACAAGAAAACGGAACATCCTTGCTGCAGTTATACGGGGATGTCTGGGAGTGGACAGCTTCTCCCTTTGCTGCTTATCCCAACTTTCAACCAGCTGTTGGCGTTATAGGAGAATACAATGGGAAATTCATGTGTGGGCAGTTTGTTTTGCGCGGGGGCAGTTGTGTCACCCCCATCAGGGATATACGCCCCACTTGTCGCAATTTTTTCTATCCCCACCAACGCTGGATGTTCAGCGGACTTAGGTTAGCAGAGGGAATCAAATGACCGCTCAAGTCCAATACAAACTGGATGATCGCCTGGAAGATGATTTTGCCAGCGAAGTTCTCTCTGGGCTGGCTTCTCATCCCAAGAGCCTGCCTCCCAGGTTCCTCTATGATAAACGCGGCTCCCAGCTGTTTGAGGACATCACCCAAACCAAAGAATACTACCTCACCCGCACAGAAATAGAGATTCTCCGCACCCACGCCCAAGATATATCCCGTTTCATTCAGTCCAGAAGTGCCCTGGTAGAATTCGGCAGCGGTGCCAGCCGCAAAGCAGGCTTTCTCTTGGATGCCATGCAAGACCCAGTTGCTTATGTCCCCATTGATATTTCCTTAGCATTCATGGCAGAAGCCACCAAAGAATTCTCGCAAAAAAGACCGCATATTCCTATTCAGCCCATAGCAGCAGATTTCTTAGAACTAGCCTCGCTCTCCTGTTCTCTGCCCCCACGCCAACGCTGCGTGGGGTTTTTCCCAGGCTCCACCATCGGAAACTTACAACCCCAGCAAGCCCTGAACTTCTTAGGGCAAGCCAGCCGCCTGCTGGGAAAAAACGCAGGATTCATCCTCGGCACCGACCTTAAAAAAGACCCCAAAACCCTCCTGGCTGCTTATGATGACACCGACGGCATCACCGCCAGATTTAGCTTAAACTTGCTGGATCGCATCAATCGTGAACTGAATGCCGATTTCAACCTCAGCACCTTTGACCACCGTGTCAACTACAACCAAGAACAACAGCGCATTGAAATTTGCATCGCCAGCCTAAAACCACAGCAAATCCATCTGTTGGGAGAAACCTTTGAGTTTGCCCAAAACGAACCCATCTACACCGAATACGCCTATAAGTACGATGATGAATCCGTCCACCAACTGGCAACACAATCCGGCTGGCAAGTACAACAACAATGGTGCGACCCCCACAACTTGTTCTCAGTGTGGTTTCTCCATAGAAATGAAGAGGCCGTCTCTGCATAAGCGGTAAAACCCCCAAAAGCAAGACCCAGCCCCAAAGGTATTTGAAAGATAAAGCCAGGAAACCGTGGTCTCCATTGTCAACAGAACCATCTTTACGGGCGACAATTTGTTCATAATGCGGGGCATGGACGATGCCAGCGTGGACTTGATTTACCTAGACCCGCCTTTTAACAGCAACCGCCATTATGCTGCACCTATCGGCAGCGAAGCTGCGGGTGCTGCCTTTAAGGATGCCTGGACTTTTGAAGATACCGATGCCGAATGGTGGGGACAGCTTGCCGATGAATATCCTGGACTCTACAAAGTGATAGATGCTGCAGGTGAAGCAGGGGGCGAGGGCGACAAAGCCTATCTGATTTATATGGCGATGCGCTTATTGGAGATGCGCAGGGTGCTTAAAGATACGGGCAGCATCTATCTGCATTGTGATCCCACCATGAGTCACTCGTTGAAATTAACGATGGATACAATTTTTGGCAGACAAAGCTTCCGCAATGAGATTGTTTGGAGAATAGGCTGGGTGTCAGGGTACAAAACACAAAAAGTGGGCTGGATTCGCAACCATGACATTATTCTTTATTATGTGAAAAACAAATCAGGGTATGTTTTTAATAAAGCATATATTCCCTATCCCGAAGACTACAAAAGGCGTGACGGTTCACTGCCAACGGGCAAGGGTATTCCAATAGAAGACACCTGGAATTGTAGCCGAGCGGATATTTTGGATTCAATTATGATTAAAAGCTTTACCAAAGAAAAAACAGGCTATCCCACCCAAAAAAACCTTGATTTGCTGAAACGCATTATTGAAGCCAGCAGCAACAAAGGCGACTTCATACTAGACCCTTTTTGCGGTTGTGCCACCACCTGTGTGTCTGCGGAATTGTTAGACCGCCAGTGGATAGGCATAGACATCAGCCCCCTGGCCATGAAGCTGGTTCAGCAGAGGCTAGGGAAGGAACTCGCCCTTGACAGCCAGGAACACCCCACCTTGGGAGTCCTGGGCAAGATTATTCATCGCACCGACATTCCCCTGCGTGATGCGCCCAAGCCTACCGCAGACATCAAGCACACCCTGTACGGCAAACAAGAGGGCAGGTGCAACGGCTGCAAGTATCATTTCCCCTATAGAAATTTGACCAAGGATCACATCCAGCCCACCTCCCTGGGCGGTGCTGATACCGATGGCAATTTGCAGCTGCTGTGCGGTTATTGCAATTCTGTCAAAGGCAGCCGACCGATGGAATACCTGCTGGCACACTTAAAAAAAGAGGGGGGTGTTAGGGTTTAGGCTTCTTGGCTTTTTGCCGTTCTTCTGTCTTGACTACCTGCCGTGATCCAACTCCTATAAGCATTTTTTCCCAGTCTTCATCTTTGACTCCCTTCTCGGTTCTTTTTATTCCATCAGGGCAGATAATCGTATCAAATTTCGCACTAAGCAGCTGTTCTTTTTGCACCCATGCATCTGAAAAATTGCATCCGCTAATCTTGGCACGAGCCAATTTGGCATAGCTTTCTTGGTTGTTTATGTCATTGGGGTCTATAAGATGGGCATCAGAAAAGCTTGCCATCCTAAGATCTGCTGAACGGAAATCTGTTCCAAAAAGCTGTGCTGAACGGAAATCTGTTCCAAAAAGCTGTGCTGAACGAAAATCTACCTTTCTCAAATATGAATGACCCAGATATGAGCCTATAAAATAAGCCTGTGAAAGATTTGCTCCCTCTAAGTCTAGCCCCTGAAGAAATAAAAAATTGAGAAAAAGGGGAAACTTCTTTCTATTATGCACTAGGATATGCACAGCTGCTTTGACACTGTCGCCTATAACTACTCTGTCTTTCCCAATAGCTATAAGAGGGAATCCAGTACCTGGTTTCCTTGTTTCCAAATCACGATCAATGCTTGGTGCTGCTGAATACACAAAAGAATGTAAATAATCTAATCCTATTTTGAGATACCTTGCTTCTTTTTCTTTCATCAATTGTTCTAATATCAAGATCCCTCCCATTTGTTTGAGAACATCGGGATATTCCCTGCCTTCTTTATCTGGTTTCTTATCTTTCTTCATGGCTGACATCAACTCAACTGCCTGAGCCAGCCGTCGGCTTTTTTCTTCTTGTATCTGCACATTTATAGTTCTATCGCTTGCCTTTGCCGTTTCGTCGGCAGCTTGGGCACGGATCAGCAAGGCACCAGCAGTCAGCAGCGCAAAAGCTGCTGCGCCAGAGTGGGTAGGATTCAGCGTGTGATGATGCCGCTCTGGAATCCCATTAAAAGCCCAGAAAGCGGTATAAACCCCCAATATGATTCCCCCCACAATCATAAAGTGGGCAATGTGTGCGTAAAACCACCTTAAAATAGAGAGCAAAAGCTCCCCTAGCTTTTCCAGCCCAGGCTTGAAAAGCTTCCATTTCTTTTTCAGCCAACGCTTGAAAAGCCTCCATTTCTTTTTCCACAAGTCTTTGGCTTCTGCATCCATGCGATGTATGGGGCTTAGTGGGGTTGTCGCTGCTGGGAGCGTTTTCCTCTAAGGGTGCGGAACAGCCAGGCGAGGGGGTCATAGAAGCGCCCCGCCACCCGTTCCTTTAAGGGGATAATGGCATTGTCGGTGATCTGAATATCTTCAGGACACACCTCGGTGCAGCACTTGGTGATGTTGCAATAACCGAGGCCCTGGGCGTCTTTGAGTTCTTGCAGGCGGTCTTGGGTGTCTAGGGGGTGCATGATGAGACCTGCCACACGGATGAGGTAGCGCGGACCGATGAAGTCTTTGCGTTGGTGGTCGCGCATCACATGGCAGACATCTTGGCAGAGGAAGCACTCAATGCATTTGCGGAATTCTTGGATGCGGTCTACATCTTTTTGCTGCATCAGCAGCCCTTCGCCTGCTTTGGTAGGAGGTGGCTTGAAGGGTTGGATGCGTTTTTCTACCTCATAGTTCCATTTGACTTGGCAGACGAGGTCTTTGATTAAGGGGAAGCGGCGCATGGGGGTGAGGGTGATGGGACGCTTGGTATCCAGGGTGTCCATGCGTACCATGCACATGAGGCTTGGTTTGCCGTTGACTTCAGCACTGCATGATCCGCATTTGCCGGCTTTGCAATTCCAGCGGACGGCGAGGTCAGTGGCTTGGGAGGCTTGGATTTGGTGTACGGCATCCAGTACCACCATGCCTTCTTCCAGGGGCGTGGTGTAGGGGCGCAGGCTGCCTTGAGAATGGGATGCAGCTGTATTGCTGCTGCGGAAGATATGAAAAGTGACTTGTTTAGACACTAGCGGTACCCATCAAAGGAGTTTTTTCAGATGGTCAGGCATGGGTTCACGCTTGACATGTTTCCAGGAGAGTTGGTCTTTTTTTAAGGTGACCACGGTATTGAGATTTTCAAATTTTGGTGAGGAGGCTTCAAAGTCTTCACGGGTGTGTCCGCCGCGGCTTTCTTGCCGATGCAATGCAGAGAGGTTAATGGCTTGTGATGTCAACAGCAGATTGCGCAGGTCTAGGGCGTAGTTCCAGCCTGGGTTGTAGCGGCGGTTGCCTTCTAGGGTGATTTTTTTGGTGCGTTCTTTGAGTTTTTGGAGGTCTTGGTCGCCTTTTTTCAGGTCTTTGGCATTGCGGACGATGCCGCTGGTGAATTCCATGCTTTCTTGCAGTTCAAGCAGCAGTTGGTAGGGATTTTCTTTCCCGCTGTTTTCAAAAGGGGCTAGGGCGATTTTTTCTAGATCTTTGATTTGGCGGTCGTGCAATTTGGGCATATCAGGCAGGTTTTTGGCGTATTGGCTGGCGTGATAACCAGAGCGTTGTCCAAATACCACCAGGTCGGTGAGCGAGTTTCCTCCCAAACGATTGGCGCCGTGCAGCCCGCCAGCGACTTCTCCACAGGCGAACAGCCCTGGGATATCTGTCATGGTATTTGTTGGATCTACCAGTATTCCGCCCATAGCATAGTGGCAGGTGGGACCAACTTCCATAGGAGTCTTGGTGATATCCAGATTGGCTAATTTTAGGAATTGGTGGTGCATGCTGGGCAGTTTACGGCGGATGTACTCTGGCGGTCGCTGGCTGGCGATATTCAAAAATGCCCCTTTGTGAGGAGAACCCCTGCCACTGATGACTTCTGAACGAATAGCTTTGGCGACTACATCTCTGGTCAACAATTCAGGAGGGCGACGTGCTTGGGAGTCTCCTTTTAGCCAGCGTTTGGCTTCTTCTTCTTCTGAGGCGGTTTCGGCAGCGTAGGTCTCAGGGATGTAATTGAACATGAAACGTTGCCCCTGATTGTTGTGCAGCACGCCGCCTTCTCCTCGTACGCCTTCTGTCACCAGTATGCCTCGTACGCTAGGGGGCCAGACCATCCCAGTGGGATGAAACTGTATAAATTCCATATCTATCAGTGCTGCCCCCGCACGCAGTGCCAGCCCCAAGCCATCTCCTGTTCCCTCCCAAGAATTGCTGGTAACCCGATAACACTTGCCCAAACCACCGGTTGCCAATACCACCGTCTTGCTGCGAAATACCACAAAATGACCATTCTCTCGCCAATAACAAAAAGCTCCTGCTGCACGCTCGCCATCCAACAGCAAATCCACCACCGTACATTCCATGTACACCTCTATCCCTTGATGCACCCCATGCTGCTGCAAGGTGCGTATCATTTCCAAACCCGTTCTATCCCCCACATGCGCCAAACGCGGATAACGGTGTCCTCCAAAATTCCGCTGAGCAATTTTCCCTGCTGGCGTACGGTCAAATACCGCTCCCCAACGCTCCAATTCCAAAATGCGCTCAGCAGCCTCGCGCGTAAACAGCTCTACCATGCGCCAGTTGTTCAGCATTTTTCCCCCACGCATAGTGTCTCGAAAATGCACCTGCCAATTGTCTTGCTCGTTCACATTGCCCAGGGATCCCGCCATGCCCCCCTCTGCCATCACCGTGTGCGCCTTGCCCAACAGTGATTTACACACCAACCCCACCGATAACCCCTGCTGTGAGGCTTCAATCGCTGCACGCAAACCAGCACCTCCTGCACCAATGATCAATACATCATGCTCGTATATTTCGTGCGCACCGTTTTGCATAGCTGTTGCCTTTTTGATTCAAATGAAGAAAGCAGACACGCTTCTGTTTTGTGCCACGTGCCTCTGCCTTATAAGATCTAGTGGAAAAACCCTTCGCTTGGCTAAAAAATTCGCAGATCTTGCCAAATCCCCATAGAGACCAACCGCACATAAACATCGGTAAAACCTACCCAGAAGAGACTCACCCAAGCCCATTCCATGTGACGGCGATTGAGAAAACTCACCAAACTCCAGCTTTTGTGACGCACCCCGCCAAAGCTGACACAGCTGAAGCAATTGACATTGCCCCCCACCAAGTGACGCAGAGAGTTGCAGCCAAAAGTAAAACCAGCCAAAAAGAGCGCATCCAAGGTAAGCACAATGCTGCCTACTCCTATACCAAAGCCGTCAGAGAACTCAAAAGCCTTGATAGCATCATGCGTCAGCAGCACGATGAACACCAGTGCTATATACAGCATGTAGCGGTGCAGATTTTGAAACAAGAACAAGGTGCGCTCGCCGCGGTATTTTTGAGGGCGTGCTCCTACGGCACAGGCGGGAGGAGCCAGAAAAAACGCACGATAATAGGCCTTACGATAGTAATAACAGGTAAAGCGAAATCCCGCAGGCGCCCACAAAACAAGAAAAGCAGGTGAAAACGGCCACCACTGTGGTTGCAGCAAGGGGGAATAAAAGGGGGAAAGATAAGGCCCCCAAGTATAATGATCTCCTTGAAAGGCAGCCCAGCTGGAATAAACAATGAAAGCCAATAGACCGAAAGCGGTTAAAAGCGGACCTGTCCACCAATCATCCTTGCGAAAATTGGCAGCAAAAGTCGGAACAGAAGGAAATTGTTGAGGAATTTCGGTCATTGAGATTATCTATGCAATTATCTGTGAAAGTATTTATGCAATTGTCTATAGCAATTATCTTATGCAATTATCTATTGCTGTTCATCATTTTCCCCTGGATGCAATATGCCTTGATTTAGCAAAATCTGCAAGTTATCTGCCAGCAATTTTTTTCTCAAGGCAGGTTGGCGGGAAGGCTGTGGCATCTTAAGCGAGGTAACACTTGACGACAGTCGTGAATATAGGATATCTTAAATTAGCAGTCTAAGTTAGAGAGTGCTAACAGATGGACGCTAACAAGGATGCTGAAAAACGGGTGCTAATAACAGGCAAAATCTTGTTTAAATTTGCTGGCAGAAAAATGGCGAGCTGTTTTACTTGCGGCGAGGGGCTTGCCTTGTTACAGATGACAGTCTGCCGTCAATGTTTTTAATACTTTTGTAAGGATGGATTCAATTGTGGGAGATAGAACTTGGATACGCCTGCTGTAGCAATGGAAAACTTGGATGAGCGCATGCGCAAAGTGTTGTTTGCTATTGTGCGTCACGAGATTAGTACGGGCGAGCCCGTAGGATCGCGTGCTTTGTGTCGTGAGATAGATTTGGATTTATCTTCGGCGACTATACGTGGGGTGATGGCGGATTTAACAGAACAGGGATATTTGCTGCAATCACATGTGTCGGCTGGTCGCACGCCTTCTGAGCATGCCTATCGTTTGTATGTGAATAGTTTAGATACCTTGGAATTGGCGGATGATGTGCGTCAGTTGATTAAGAATACCATTGGCGATGGGGGATTGGCTTTGAATGAGGTATTGCGGGATGCGCCGCGGCTGTTGGCGGAGTTGACCGATGGGGTGGGGATGATTACCACCCCGCGTACGGGAACACGGCTACGCAAGTTGGAGTTTGTACCTATGGATGCGGAGCGTATTTATGTGGTGTTGATTGCCGACTGCAACATGGTTTACCAAAGTTTGGTGCGTGTTTCTCAGCCCGTGGATGAGGAAAGTTTGCGTCGTTTAAGCATGCATCTCAATGAGCAATTTGCTAGTCAGGAGTTAAAAGAGGCTTCTGAACAGGTGTGGGATATTCTTGCAGAAGAGCGAGAAGAATATCCTGAGTTATTTGCACAGGTGGCTCGCATCAGCAAACGTGCACTCAGCCTGCCCAGCCATCGTGAATTGTTTGTAGATGGCAGGCACAACCTGATGCGGGTGTTCAACGATGTGGAAATGCTGCGTGAATTGATTCTTATGCTGGAGAAAAAATCCCCCTTGATTGAGCTGTTGGATGAAATGTTTATGGCTGATTTCTTCCAGGGGGTGCAGGTGACCATTGGCTCAGAGAATCCTCCTTCGCTGTCTCAGTGTGCTATGGTGGTTGCTACTTATGAGGATGGTCATGAAAATCTGGGTGCCCTGGGTGTGCTGGGGCCTGCCAACATGAATTACGAAAAAATTATTCCCGTGATTGATTACACTGCACGTTGTCTTTCATCTGCTGTTAGTGCTTAATATTGCCATCTTGTTAAAAAAACGGGTGCTTTTATATTTTGCCGCATGATTTGTTTTGCCTCTATGAAAAAATCAGAAAAACCAGCAGAAGAACCAACCGTTAAGCATGCGCCATCTGCCGCAGCTACTATAGAATCAACCCATACCCCAGCAGAGGGCGCCAACGGTCAAGAGCAAGTTGTCCCGTCTGCGCAGCCCAACAGCAGCAACGCCTCCACGCAAGCTGCTCCCAGCACCCAAGAAGCCCCGCAGTCTGAGAGCAGCCCGGCAGAAGATTGGCAAAGCCAATTGGCTGCAGCCAAAAAAGATTCCGCAGAACACTATGAACAAATGCTGCGCGCCAAAGCTGAACTGGAAAACTTTAAGAAACGCATCCTGAGGGAACAGCAAGAGGTGGTGCGCTATGCCAACTTCTCCTTATTGCGAGACTGCTTGAGCGCACTGGATAACCTAGAACGCGCCCTCCAAGCTGCAGAACAAACCAAGGGCAATTCCTCTGAAACCCAAGCACTGTCCCAAGGCGTTTCCATGGTGGCGCGCCAAATGCAAGAGATCTTCTCTCGCCACGGCTTAGATCCCATCAAGGCTGAACCCCAACAACCCTTTAACCCCGACCAACATGAAGCCCTCTCTACTGTGGAAAATCCACAAATCCCAGAAGGGCAAATTGTAGAAGTACTGCAAGCAGGCTGGATGTTGCACCAACGCATACTCAGACCAGCCGGAGTCAGCGTAGCAAAAGCCAGTACTACCGCCAGCGACACACCATCGGCAGGCACACAGACAGAGACCAGCACAGAAACCAGCACAGAAACCAGCACAGACCACACCCCTTCTGCTGCCGCTTCCGTTGATACAAGCACCACCAAATCTGCTGCTGATGCTGCTGACAAATCTGCTGCTGATGCTGCTGACAAATCTGCTGCTGATGCTGCTGACAAATCTGCTGCTGATGCTGCTGACAAAACACAACAATCTTCCTAAATCCTTATTTCCCAACCCATATCTATTAAAATAGGAGAAAACATGGCCAAAGTAGTAGGCATTGATCTTGGCACCACCAATTCCTGTGTATCTGTTATTGAAGGAGGAGACCCCAAGGTCATCACCAACGCAGAAGGCGCACGCACTACCCCATCCATGGTGGCCTTTACCAGCAAAAATGAACGCCTCATTGGTCAAGTAGCCAAACGCCAAGCCATCACCAACCCCAGCAGCACCATTTACGCTATTAAACGGCTGATTGGCAGAACTTTCGATTCACCAGAAGCCAAAAAATACACTGCCAGTACTCCTTACAAAATTGTTAAAGGAGAACACGAATCCGCCGCGGTGGAAATGGGCAGTAAAAAATTCTCCCCTGCAGAAATCTCTGCTTTCATCCTGCAAAAAATGAAGCAAACCGCAGAAGATTATCTGGGAGAAACAGTCAACGAGGTGGTGATTACTGTCCCCGCCTATTTTAACGACGCCCAACGTCAAGCCACCAAAGATGCAGGACGCATCGCCGGCCTGGAGGTGCTGCGCATTATCAATGAACCCACCGCAGCTGCTTTGGCTTATGGACTGGACAAAAAGAAAGATGAGAAAATCGTAGTCTATGACCTAGGAGGCGGCACCTTTGATATCTCCATTTTGGAATTGGGCGATGGGGTGTTTGAGGTGAAATCCACCAATGGCGATACCTTCCTGGGAGGAGAAGACTTTGATGACCGCATCATTAATTATCTGGCTGACGAATTCAAAAAAGATCAAAGTATTGACCTCAAACAAGACAAAATGGCTTTGCAGCGCTTAAAGGAAGCAGCGGAAAAAGCCAAGCAGGAACTTTCTTCCTCTATGGAAACCGAGGTCAATCTGCCCTTTATTACTGCAGATGCTGCCGGCCCTAAGCACCTGAACATTCGCTTAACGCGTTCTAAGCTGGAACAGCTGGTGGAAGATTTGGTGCAAAAAACCTTGGTGCCTTGCAAAAAAGCCCTCAAAGATGCCAGTTGTACGGCATCAGACATCAATGAAGTGATTTTGGTGGGTGGCATGACCCGCATGCCGCGCATCCAAAAAGTGGTGCAAGAATTTTTTGGCAAGTCGCCCCATCGTGGCGTGAACCCTGATGAAGTGGTGGCTATGGGCGCAGCCATTCAAGGGGCGGTGTTGAAAGGCGATGTCAAAGATGTGCTGTTGCTGGATGTGACTCCTCTCTCCTTGGGCATTGAAACCTTGGGAGAGGTGATGACCGCCTTAATCTCGCGCAATACCACCATTCCTACCAAGAAGAGCCAGGTGTTCTCCACCGCAGCCGATAACCAACCCGCAGTAAGCGTCCATGTGCTGCAAGGAGAGCGCCCCATGGCCAGCGACAACAAAACCCTGGGACGTTTTGAACTCACGGGTATTCCCCCTGCGCGCCGCGGACTCCCGCAAATTGAAGTAACCTTTGATATTGACGCCAACGGCATCGTGAATGTTTCTGCTAAAGATTTGGGGACGGGCAAGTCTCAGGAAATTCGCATCACGGCTTCCAGTGGTCTTGATGAAAAAGAAATTGAACGTATGGTGAAAGAGGCCAAGGAATACGCCTCCCAAGATGCCAAACGCAAAGACGAAGCGGAAATCAAGAATCAGGCGGAAACCCTGATTTATGCTACCGATAAAGCCCTGTCTGAAGCTGCCGATAAAATCAGCGAGGATAAAAAACAAGAGGTGCAAAAAGCCTTGGATAGTTTAAAAGAGGCTATCAACAGCGGAGACAAAGAAAAAATCGCCAGCAGTTCAGAAAATTTGACAAAGGTATCTCATGAGTTGGCTGAGGTGATGTACAAGCAGGCTGCCGAGGCTAAACAGGCGAGCGAGGCAGATTCAGAGTCTGCTGGTGGGGATGCTGCTGCTAAAAAGCATCAGGACGATAATGTGGTAGAGGCAGATTTTAAAGAAGTTGATGACAAGAAAAAGGAAAAGTAGGGTGGAGTTGGCTGGCGGGTTTTTCTGCAAAGACGGGGGTTACAGCAGGTGGCTTTGATGAATGGCTTGAGGTTGTTTTGCGGTTCAGTGAGTCTGTGCCAGCATGTATGGTGAGAAGCTGTGGTTTTTTGATTTTTTTGAGTAGCTGCACATGTCCAAAGATTACTACCAGATTCTTGGTGTGGAGCGCGGTGCCAGCGGGGATGATATCAAACGCGCCTACCGCAAGGTGGCTATGCGCTGGCATCCCGACCGCAACGCTGGCGATAAAGAAGCCGAAGTCAAATTCAAAGAAGCATCAGAAGCCTACGCAGTCCTAAGTGATGCCAGCAAGCGCACCCAATATGATCGCTTCGGGCGTGTGGAGGGCATGCAGGATTTTGACTTTGAATCGGTTTTCTCTGGTATGGGTGGCGGTTTTGGAGATGTCTTCGGTGATATTTTCAGCGAATTCTTCGGCGGCGGACGAACAGGCGGGCGCCGCGTTCGCCGAGGCAGAGACCTTGAGTACGATTTAGAACTGGACTTCAAAGAAGCTGCCTTTGGTGTCATGCACCATATCCAAATCCCTCGGCGTGATGAATGTTCTGCTTGTGGTGGACTGGGGGCGCGTTCTGCTACGGATATTCAAGTTTGTGGCACCTGTCAGGGTTCGGGGCAGCAGCGGGTGCAGCAAGGTTTCTTCGCAGTTGCCACCACCTGCAACCGCTGCGGAGGCAAGGGAAAAATCATCCACGCTGCCTGCAGCAAATGCAGAGGACAAGGCATCTTCCAACAAAACCACCGCCTTCAAGTTAACATCCCCTCAGGCGTGCAAGATGGCGCACAACTCAGACTCAGTGGTGAAGGCGAAGCCGGCGAAAACCAAGCCCCTCATGGAGATCTCTACCTGCGCATCCATATCCGCCCCCACACCCTCTTTGAACGCAATGACAACAACCTCCTCTGTGAAATGCCCTTGGATTTCATCACCGCAACCCTAGGTGGCGAAGTCACCGTGCCCACCCTAGATGGCAAAGTCAGCCTCTCCATTCCCTCCGGCACCGAAAGCGGCAAGGTCTTTCGCATTCGCGGACATGGCATTCCCAAACTCGGCACCAAATCCCGCGGCGACCTTTATGTACATGTCTCCATCAGCGTTCCCTCACGCATGAGCAAAAAACAACGCGCCCTCTTAGAGGAATTCCAACAACTCCAGCACCAAGAACACACCGCCCAATACCCCTCACAAGAAGCATTTGAACGCAAAGCACAGCATGCCTAATCTCCCGCTCGCTTCTTTCTCCCCCCCAACCAATTCCAGCCCCCCCAAAATGTCCCTCCAACGGAACATCTTCATCCTACTTGCCGCCACACTTCTGCTCGCAAAGCCTCTGGTGTACGCACAGCAAATTAAATACCAGCGCCACGACTCATACAACGAAGTCCGCTACCAGTACACCTTCAAAGATGCCCGCAAACACAAGTGGGAACTGGACTTCACCCTTCCCCTCAAAGAAGTAGAACAATCCCTTAACCTCATCCCCGCAGAAGAACGCATTCAAGCAGATATCCAAAAAGCCCTAGACAGCTTCGTTGCTCACCTCAACCGTACCAACAACCAACGCCAGCAAGATGAACTCCAAGAACATTTCCGCCAGCTGGAAGCCATCGCTGAAAACTACAACGCAGACCTGCCCCACGGCATACGAATCTGGGTAAAACAAAAAGACAACCAACTCCAATACGGCCATAAAGGAGGTGGACAGCCTCTGCTGCTTAAAGAACATCGCATCGTAAAAGCCAAACTGGATAAAGCTCTAGGTGAAATACAAAAAGTCCACCAACAATTTCGCCAAGGCTTTGAAGAACGCTGGGTGAAAAATCACCAAGCACGACAACAGCAAGCCAACCAGCAGGCAAAAAAAATCCGCAGACAGCACCTCGCCAGCAGCTATCTGGTTGAAGATGAACAACTGGGATTTGTACGCTTAGACTATTCCCGTATCGCCAAAGTCTATCAAGAGACTCTCGCCCCCCTGGCACTGCGCTTCAGTCGCTCAGTATTGGATGACCGTGCCCGCATCCAACTCGCTTTAAATTTCTTCCAAGCCATTCCTTACTCCCAGCTACGCAACCGCAATCGCAGCGGCATTGCTGGCTTTGTCTCTCCCCCGGCGCTGCTGCATATCAACCAAGGCGATTGCGACACCAAGGCCACCGCCATGTCCGCCGTCTTAGCCCAGCTGGTGCCACAACGCCAGGTGGTCATGGTGCTGATTAAAGAGCACGCCTTTTTAGGCGTGGCTTTAACTCCACAAAGAGGGGACGTCATCTATGAATACCAAGGACTGGAATATGTACTAATGGAACCTGCAGGTCCCGCCCTGCTGCCCTTAGGAAAAATCAGCCGCCGCAGCAAATCTGCCGTAAAACAAGCACAAGTACAGCAAGTACTGCGAATGGGCTAAGCAGGCAGTATGGTCTATTATTGATATCAAGCATCTGCCATACGCGCTTAAGCGCCTAAGTGTAATGGCTGCCTCGGCTGCCTCTGTTTTTCCTCAACTTTTATGGGCTTTGCTATGCGCTTGCTGAGAAAAAAGTTTTGGGGTGTATATACCTAAGTTTCCCATATCAATGGCATGTTTTTGCATGACCACAATATATTCCTTAGTCATTGTGGTGGATGTATGACCGATTTTATTGATGGGGCTGTTTTTGCTGGGCATCCTCTTGTGGGGAATACTCCTGATAAAAGTCTTTTTATATGCAAATCCGTATTGCTCAAATATATCCTTGGTGATGGCATCTGTAGGAAGCGTTATGTTTTTTACCCTGCGATTACCAACCACATAGCAGGCGTGACCGTTCTTTTTTACCACGCTGGAAACATGGGAAATTGACCGAATATAATCTGCATAAAAGCTATAAACCTCTTTTGCTCTTTTTTCGTCCGATTCGCCTATTTGTTCCACTATTTTGTCAATCATATCAAAACCAGTTTTCTCAATTTTTCTTGGGGTTCCACCCATTAATTGATTGTCAACTTGATGGGCATTCTCCACCCCCAGCCACTGGTTGGCTAACCGCGAGAATTGACCATAGGCAACAGTGGTTTTGCTATCTCCATAAGGCGGCGATGTAAGCACCATATCAATAGAATTTTTGGGGATGGCATCTATGGTTTTTGAGGAATTGAAGCCATATATTTTGGCATAGGCAGCATTAGACTGGATTTTTTTAAGATAGCTTTCCAAACCGATTCTATTCCTTTGCAGCTTGGCAGTTATAATAGAAAAAACATCTGGATTAAATTTTTCCCTTTGTACTTCTTTCATTCTGAACAATTTAAATTCACCATTTCTGGTCAGACTGCTTTCCCTCACGGTTTCACTGAATGCTGTAAAGAAGAATTGTCTTATTTTTTTATCCTGAATTCCGTCAATAAAATTTTTCACCACCGCCAGTTTTTCTTTGGTTTCTTGCTTGAACCAAAAATCAATATTGTTGAAGGTTGGTATCATCACATGCAGCTGATGCATGCCAGAATTCAGCGGTGCTAAAAAGCCGCCAAATGCTTTCAAATACCCATCTAATTTTTGGGGTTCAATGCGGGAGGTTTTGGTTTCGGCAATCAGTCTCGCTAGTGGATTAACATCGGTTCCATGTGCATGGATAGCTCTTATATTGGCTTCTACCAGCGATGTGCCAGTACCGCAGTAAGGATCAAAAAGTGTTTTTGCCCCTTTTCCATATTGGTCAATTAAGCGGGCCGCAATTTGCGGAATCATCATTGCAGGATAATTGTGATAGCAGTGGGTGTCTGTCTTGGTGTTGGCTTTTCTAAAATCCCAGCTTCCATCATTGTATATATGGGGGGAGTTCATCATATTAGATATCCTCTATTCTCTGGAATAATAGGGGCTTGCTATGCGCTTGCTGCAAAAATTCTAGCTACAAACGCTGCTTCTTTGCAGCGGATGAGAATTTCCCAATCGTTTTTGGCTTGTGGGATCTTATTTACCGATAGGCTGCCTTTGCCTATCTTCTCTATGTATAGGGTGGGGATAAAGTAAAAATTGACCTCTACATCGCCATTGTCTCAAATGGATTCTACTCCCACAACAATGTCAGATGTATGGGTACTTTGCGTGTATTCTTTAACCCCAGATTTATAGCTGCGGTCTCTGCCTCCCCTCACTCCTCCCTTAAAAGATACACTCTTTGACCTTGAGAGTGTCTTTACCTGAACACGAAGGGTTTCATGGGTGCTTCTCTCAACAATTATATCGTATGTTGAGTGAGGCAAATCCACCTTTGAAGCGTTGTAGCCGCGTTCCAACAATGCTGCCAGTAATCTGTTCTCATTGGCAAATCCCTTTGCTGAGGCCAATTTTCCCCTGGATGTTTCATCACTCATTTTCTTAGCACCAGCACGTAATCATGGTTAATGCGTTCTGGACGTGGCAGCTTGATAAAATGGTTAATAATAGCCGACACAAAACAACACTCCACTTGGTAGCCTATGCTTGGGGCTTGTGCCTTTAAATATCGCCAGGTTTCAAAGGCGATGCCTCGCACCAGATTGTTGCCGATAACCAGCACATAAGCACGACCAGGCTTGAGTACGCGGTACACTTGCTGGAGATTGGTAATCATGTCGTTGATATACTTGGTGGCGATAAAGGCACGGCGTGGGTCAATTGCGTAAATGCGCTGGATGACTTCATCAGCAGGTTGGCAACCGGTGCGATGCAGGGTGGCGTACTGCTTGCGGAAGACCACTTCTGTACCCACATGGAGACTCTTGAAGGGTTGCAGGGAACCGTTGGCTAGTCCCAGCCAATACATTTCCAGTTGGTGGGTGCGCGGGTAATCTACCGCATTGAGGTATGGGGGTGAGGTGAGGACGAGGTCAAAAGTGTTGTTGTCATAAGCCGAGAGATTGCGGGCATCTGCGTTGTCGGGAATGATCACCTGACCGCTGGGGTTAGCGTCTGCAAAGTCCAGCATGTTTTGCACTTGTACATCAATGCGCTTTATAAACAGTTCTATGGCTGCACGGGGATGGACTTGCTTGCCAAGTTTCTTTCTGATGACCGTTCTTGTGCAATTGTTGTCTGCCTCTGATACCTGTCTGATGACAGAAGAAAAACAGACCAGGAAAAAGTTCTTAATGACTTGGCGGGCGGGCAAGCATTCAATGGAGTTTTTGATGTACGCCAATTCTTTTAAGATATACCCCTTGAACCACTTGTCACGGTAAGGAAAGTGAGGAATGCCGTTGATGGGGTTGGCTTCATTATAGTCAACTATTGCCTGTCGAATTATTCCATACGCCAGCTTCAATTCGTCTGGGGGCAAGGGTGTGGTTTTCACCCGTGCCAGAAATTTTGAGAAAGGGTCAATATCTACGCCAATGCTGTTACGTCCCAAGAGTGTGGCTTCCAGGTTGGTGGTGCCGCTGCCTGCGAAGGGGTCAAGAATCAGATCACCCTCTTTTGAGTAGTGCTCAATGATCCAGCGTGGCAATTCAGGGAAAAACTTGGCGGGATATTTGTGGATTCCGTGCGTCATGGCACGCTGGTCTTTGCTGATAAACAAAAACCTGGCGCCATTGCGGGGTTTCATATCAACGGGAATGGTGCCCTCAATTCTGATAGCATCCTGCTGTGGTGTCACTTCCATGTGAGCTTATTCTGTTGGTTTGCTAAGAAGACGCTAATCTGCGTGATGGACTATGGATAGCATAAGTCAGCGTTTTTCGCCAATCATGCCTTGGGTGGGTGAGGATGGCTGTGCCTGGCTGCGTTTGGGGATGCGCCCTGCCCGTCTGGCATGCCAGCCGGACTCGCAAGCCAAGGCCATGGCGCGAGCCATGGTGGGGGGGTCATCTGCCTGGGCGATGGCAGTATCCAGCAGTACGCCATCACAGCCCAATTCCATTGCCATGGTTACATCAGAGGCTGTGCCGATGCCGGCATCCACCAGTACGGGGCAGCTGACACGCTGACGAATCAGGGTCAGGTTGTAGGGATTCAGCACGCCCATGCCAGAACCAATGGGTGACCCTAGGGGCATCACGGCTACACAGCCTGCTTCGGCAAGTTTCTGGCAGGTGATGGGATCATCAATACAGTAGGGCAAAACCTCAAATTTGAGGCGGGTTAGTTCACGGGCAGCTTGCAGCAGTTTTTCAGCATCAGGGTAAAGGGTGTGTTCATCGGAAATGACTTCCAGCTTTATCAAGTTGGTTTGCAAGGCTTGGCGGGCAAGTTCGGCTGTGTGTACGGCTTCTGCCACGGTGAAGCAGCCGGCGGTATTGGGCAGTGTTTGAATGCCTTCTTTTTTCAGCAGACCGAAGAGATCTTGCTGGCTGGTGCCGAATTGCACCCGTCGCATAGCCACAGTGACCAGCTTGGCACCGCTGGCGCGCAAAGATTCCAGCAGCAGCTGCTGACTGGGATAGCGTCCGCTGCCTAGAATCAATCGGGAGGCGATGTGATGGCTGCCCAGCTGGAGGCCGTCTGTGTAGCGGACGGGGGTGGAAGCAGAGGGATGTGGCGAGGTGGGCATATTGCTGCTTTTAGTGAAGGGGGTGGGGAAAGGTTAGCCTCCCATAGTGGCTTGTACAATTTCCAGTTGGTCGCCATGACGGGGTTGGGTGGAATGCCAGTGAGATTGGTTGATGATTTGTCCGTTGATACTAACGGCAATGCCCTCAGAGCCTTGCATGCCCAGTTGCTGCAGCAAGTTGGAGAGGGAGGTTTGGGCGGGGAGGGTCTGTGTTTTTCCGTTGATCAGCAGGGAAATATGTTTCATGTGGGATGTGGCTTGGAGGGGGTGCTGGATTGATTATGCCCAGCAGGTGATGGATGTGGCAAGGAGTGGAAGAAAAAGTTGATGGTTTTGTGGGATGTTATATTGTGATAGTGGTATGTTAATATAGACAAGATGTACCAGTATTTTTATGAAGAAAAATATTTGACTTTTTGTGTGGCAAAGGGTTACATCTGAAAAGACAGGTCTTTTGAGAGAAAACCGAGTAGGATGCGGTTGAGGACTGTTTTCACTTATAAGGAATAATGGAATGTTCCGCAGAGTTTTCATAATAGCTGAACCGCAAACAAGGGTGTTATTTGCTAGCCTTTAAGGCAGCAAAACGCCTAGGATATGTATCGCTAAGGAAGCGAATTTAAAAGTATTTGATGTTAGCAAAGCGGGCAGGGAAGCCTTAGAAAAATGGATGATGCATAGATGCGTCAACGAGATATTATCGTAGCTGGCTTGGATATTGGCACCACCAAGGTGTGTGCCTTGGCTGTTGAAGTGACTCCGATGGGGGGCTTGCAGGCTAGGGGATTTGGTCAAGTGCCGTCTGAAGGCATGCGCAAGGGGGTGGTGGTGAACATAGAGAAGACGGTGGGTGCGGTGCGTCGGGCGGTGTCTGCATGTGAGCGCATGTGCGGGAGTTCGTTAAGGTCGGTGCATGCGGGGATAGCCGGTCAGCATATACGAAGCACCAACGAACACGGGATGGTGGCAGTGCGCACAGGTACGGTTACAGAGGATGACATCAAACGTGCCATTGAGTCTGCCCAGGCGATTAACATTCCTAATGACAGGGAGGTGCTGCATATTTTACCCCGTGATTTTATAGTGGATGATCAAGACGGGGTGCAGAATCCTTTGGGGATGTCTGGGATGCGATTAGAAGTGGATGTGCATATTGTTACCTGTTCTGCCACCAGTGGTCAAAACATTGTCAAGTGCTGCAATTTGGCGGGATTGGAAGCAGCGGACATTGCCTTAGAACCTTTGGCGAGTGCCCAGGCGGTATTGAATGATGATGAGCGTGAATTGGGGGTGGCTTTGCTGGACATTGGAGGAGGGACTACAGACATTGCCATTTATTCAGAAGGGAATCTGGTGCATACGGCGGTATTGGCGGTGGGGGGCAGTCACATTACGCATGATGTGGCAGTTGGCTTGCGTACGCCCTTGCCGGAAGCGGAGCAGATTAAGCATGAACACGGGGTGGCCATGTGCAGCATGGTGCCGTCATATGATTCGATTCAAGTGCCTTCTGTGGGTGGAAGACGGGCGCGCAATATGGACAGGGGTGTATTGGCGGGAGTGATAGAAGAACGGCTGTGTGAAATTTTTGAGTTGGTAGATCAAGAAATTCAAGGTGCAGGCTGTCGAGGGTTAATAGCCTCTGGTGTGGTATTAACCGGCGGCAGTGCGCTGTTGAGGGGTATTGATGAACTGGCAGCCAAAGTGATGCAAGTGCCTGCGCGGGTGGGATACCCGCGGGAAATCAGCGGGCTGGATGAAGTGATTCATTCTCCCATGTATGCTACTGCCATAGGCTTAGTGCATTATGCCCAAAGCCAGGGCGAGCCAGGCTACGCTGCTTTCATGATTCGTGACCACAGCCTTTTGGGTCGCGCTTCCCGTCGCATGCGTGACTGGGTGGGCGATTTGTTTTAAGGCAATTGCATAAAGGGCAATTGCATAAAGGGCAATTGCATAAAAGGAATTGCATAAAAGGAATTGCATAAAAGGAATTGCATAAAAGGAATTGCATAAAAGGAATTGCATGGGCGAAGTGAAATCATGGCTGTCGCCTAGACTGGAGAAGATATATGTCCGCAGGAATGCAGATTCAAGATATTAAAGAACACCGCCAGGATAAGCCTGTCATTAAAGTGGTGGGCATCGGTGGTGGCGGAGGCAACGCAGTCAATCGCATGATGGAAAGCGGCATTGATGCGGTGGATTTTGTTGCCAGCAACACCGACTTGCAAGATTTACAAGCTTCGCAAGCCCCCCACAAGCTGCAGTTGGGGGTGCGTTGTACCCGAGGACTGGGTGCAGGTGCCAAACCTCAGTTGGGACGAGAGGCTGCGGTGGAAAATCTGGACAGCATTCGTGAGTGTTTAGCAGGTGCGGACATGGTTTTTATCACGGCAGGTCTGGGAGGCGGCACAGGTTCAGGTGCAGCCCCGGTGATAGCCGAGGTCGCTAATGAACTCAATTGTCTCACCGTGGGGGTGGTTACCAAGCCCTTCCGTTTTGAGGGTGCGGTGCGCCGTCGCAATGCCGAGGAAGGCATCGTGCAAATACGCAAACATGTGGACACTTTAATTGTGATTCCCAATGACAACCTGCTGATGCTCTCCGCCAAAGAAACCTCTATCTTGGAGGCTTTTGCTATGGCAGATGATGTGCTGCGGGTGGCCATTCAGGGTATTTCTGACCTGATTACCAAGGACGCCCTCATTAACTTGGACTTTGCCGATGTGCGCACTGTGATGGGTGGTATGGGGCAAGCCATCATGGGCATTGGGGTGGGCAAGGGAGAAAACCGTGCGATTGAAGCTGCAGAAAAAGCCATTCGCAGCCCGCTGCTGGATGACTGCCGTATTGACGGCGCCAAGGGAATCCTCATCAACATTTCTGGTTCTATCAATCTGGGCATGCTGGAAGCCAATGAGGCAGTGAGTTACATCACCAAACTGGCCGATGCCGATGCCACCGTGATTTTCGGTGCCAGCATCAAAGCCGATATGCCAGAAGACCAATTGGAGGTGATCGTGATTGCCACAGGATTTGATGATGCCCAACCCCATCGTAGTTCCCACGGTGTCCATACAGGGTCTGCTGCTGCTGATTCCCACTCCTTGCTGAAAGCACACTCCAGCAATACCCTGGGCGGAAGCAGCACAGCAGCAGATGCGGCACCCAGCGGGACTGCAGCTGCCAGCGATGAAGAAGTGTTGGATTTGGGTGAAGTGGCAGCCCCCTTAGAAACCGAACCCAGCATCCCTTCCAGCTATGATGCGGATAATGGTCAAGGATTGCACGCAGATAATCTGGACATTCCCGCTTTTATTCGTCGCCGCAAACAGCGTATTCGGGAAGACTGAGGCCGGCGGAAAAAAAATGGACTTTGCTTTGCTATGGAATGTGTTGTAGGATTATCCAAAGGTTCACTGTTTTTTTCTCAGCAACGGCGTGTTTTTTCTGTCGGCGATAAGAAGACCCAAACCAGAAAAACCCAAACCAGAAAAACCCAAACCAGAAAAACCCAAACCAGAAAAACCCAAACCAGAAAAACCTAAGCCAGAAAGAAACTAAGCAAGAGAAGGTATCAGTGAATAAAAGGCATGAACAATAAAAATGCCAGAAAAACCAGGCTCTGCCCCTAAGCGTGCTTAGCAGCATTACAAAGCACAAAGCCTGTCATTCTATCAAGTTGGCCTGTTTGCCTTCCGTCTGCATTACAGGTCAAATTTTGCTCATCAGAAAACAAAGATCAGCAAAGAAGAAAGCAAGAAGAACAGACGGAAGCAGATAAAATCGGTGCGCTAGCCCAAGCCGTTGTGGCCTGGTTGAAGTGCACACTTATATGATTGTTTTTGGGAGATAAACTGAAAGAATAAGAAATTTGGCCAGCGTAACTGGCAGTCCCGCGCGGTGTATCAACACAGCCCCACGCAAAAAGCTATGGCAAGATATACAACATGTGACACAATATGTGACACAATATATGCCATCAGCCAACAAGTAAGGGCAGCGTCCACCCGACGATGAAACCAAATCCTCGCAGTTCATCTATTGTACTGGCGCGCTATCTGTTGACTGCTGTATATCCATAGCGTCCCTCTGTTTTTTGTGCATACGCATCAAGCACTTCCAAGCCTATCAGGCAGCGGTAAAACACAGGCTCTTGTGAGGTCTCACAACCTTAAATAAAGGTTCACTAAGTGAGACATAAGCAGCAACACCTCAATCGGGCATACCTCGGCAGGATACAACCCATAGAAAATCCAGCCGAAGACGCACCCGAACTAGGACACCGACGCTAAGCATCCATGCCTTCACGGCATCGCTCCAAGCAGCAGCTACCATCCCGCCAGCTTTCCATCAGCTTTCCATCTTGTATCTAGCAGATGTCTATCAAATGGTATCCATTCTTATCCCCTGGTCTTTGCCCTGGTCTTTATGCTGTGGGCGGGGTGTCTTTCGCCAAGACAGTGCTTGGCAGTGACGCAAAATGCTGCAATGCCAGGCGGGGTGAGGTGTCGTGGATACTGCTAGTGTAGATATTTCGCTAGTGGTCTGGGGCTTGATTATCACAGCAGCCATCCAGTCAAGAAAAAGCAGACAGGTGTATGCAGGGATGCTGCTGTTGGCAAGAGGATGCTGCCAGATATCCGTAGCAGGTTCTTTTCTTTCAAGCTAGATCTCCCACGCTTGCACGCTGATGTTGCAGGCGATAGATAAAGACAGGTTGTTACCTATGGGTGCCTGTCGTTGGTTTGTAGATAAGGAGGCATGATGTCTTGGCGAGTTCATATATTGCTAAAGTTGGCAGTACGTTTGGGATTGTTCGGTTTTTCACTGGGGATCTTGGCGGGTTTTGTTTGGGAAGCATGGTTGTTGCTGCCTTTTCCTGCTTGGGGGGATTGGCTGGCAGCGGCTTTGCTGGGGCTGGTGCTTTCGCTGGGTTTACTGGCTGCTTGGCCGTTGGTGCATCAGCACAGCCATGATGGCTGGTGGCAGTGGGGCTATGGGACGCTAAATGGTTTGCTTGCAGGTGTGCTGGCTTTTTGGTTGGCGGCCTGGCTGTCGCAGCCGTGGTTATTTTTATTTTTGCTGTTGTCATTTATGGGGGCGGGGTGTGGTGCTTATAGGAGTTGGCGTGTGGGCGGTGTGCTGTCGGGGGGGCGTGGTGCTGCTTGGGGAATGCTGGCAGGCGCAGTGCTGTCTCTGCCATTGGTGATGCTGCCAGCGAGCATGTGGTTGTTGTTGGGTTTGTGGAGCGTCGGATGGTTGTGGCTGTGGATAGTGCTTCCTAAGGGTTTGGCACGCTGTTGGCTGCGTGTTTTGAATGGTCGCCTGGAAGATATGTGTTATCCCTTGTGGGGCAAGGCTGTAAAGCTGGGGACGGATGTGCGCAACCATGTGGTGCTGCAGGGTCATGCACAGGTGTATCCCTTCCATGGTTGTGTGGAGCGCCTGCAGGGCAGCTATCAGTTGGTGGATGCCAATCAGGGTGGGGAGGTGAGGGTGAATTATCGTCCGGTTGCCAGGCATCGGCTGGAGACGGGTGATTTAATTAAACTGGGTGGAGCGCTGTTACAGGTAGGGGGCACATTGCCAGCAGCAGCTTTGGTAGTAGCCCAAGCACCTGAGGAGAGATCTCCTCGCAACAGATCTCCCCAGCGTTCTAGGGGCAGATTTTCTAGACGGGGGCGCGGCAGGGTATCTAGGTTCCGCAGGAGGAACGCATAACATTTACCTGGGATATCAGGGGAAGTGGAGTTTCTTTTATTATTTTTTTGAGGAGTTTTTCATGTGGTCTTTTCAAGTGGAAATACAAGCGAAAACAAAAATGCAGAGGCATGCGGTCTGGCATGCCACGCTGTATGGTGGAGTTTTGTCTGTGCTGTGTGCGGGGTTTTTGCTGCTGTTGCCCAGCGGTTCTCTGGCAGCAGAGGCAGCATCGGGTTCATTCACTGGGTGGGGGAAAATGTTTTTATGGCTGCGCGGAGGGGCGTCTTTATTGGGAGTAGCTCTTGGCTGGAAATGGTTGAAAAGCGGATGGCACACCAACCGCATATCTGGTCCTGGACTGGAGGTGATTTCCACCTCACAGGTGCGCCGCTTGCTGCACTTGTCCAGTAAGTCTTCCAATCTGGAGTTTCTCAATGATTTATTTGTTTCATCCAAGCTGCGTGTTTCTAAGGGGCTGGACCGCGTGTATTTTTCTCTGCATCGCCGCGGTCATGCGCTGCTAGAGGACAAAAATTTTCGCAATGTGCTTCTGCACAACCGCCATCGTTTGCGACAAGTCCAACTCTTTAACGACGATGTATTGGATGTGGGCGAGTTGACTCTGTTATATCGCGACCACAACCTGCGTCTGCCAGATGAATACCTGGAGGAAGATTCAACCCATGTGCAGGTATCGTTTCGTCCGCCGGTGGTGCCGTTGCCTAAGGGAACGCCCACATTTGTCTCTATGCGCAACAATTCTCAGGTGTTCTACATTACTAAGAATGTGGTATTCATTGGGGCTTCTTCTATCAATGATTTGGTGTTGAAATCTTCTGAAGTCAGTCTGCGTCATGCCAAGCTGGAACGCATTAGTGGTCAATACAAACTGGTGCAGTTGAATCCCCGAGGGAACACCACAGTCAATCGGCGGCGCGTGGATGAACAATATCTTAGAATAGGAGATAAAGTGGAATTTGAGGGAGAAGGTTTTTTATTTGTTGAAGGCAAGCAAGCGGTGCAGCCTGCTAGGGAACACAGGCAAGACCAGATATCCTCTGGCAGCATAGATGATGAGGGCCTGGTTGACAGCAGCGTGGAACCTACGGCTTCACGCAGTTCGCGTTCGCCTGCCCACAAAGCCAGGCAGCAGCCCAAACCCCCGCAGGATGTCAAAGACAACCCATCTGAGGAATCCTCCCAACTGGGAGAACCTCCTTCTTTGCCTTCGCCGCCTATTGATATGTACTAGGGGTGCGTTCACGGTTTTGCATACATGATGAAGGAAGCAGACATGGCAGCCCCATCTTTTGCAGAAGCCGCCAAGAAACCCAGCGATGGGCAGCTGGAAGAGCGCAAGGCCTTGTTGTTGGAGGCGTTGTCTTATATTTCTGGCTTTCGTGATCAGGTGGTGGTGGTGAAATATGGCGGTGCTGCGCAAGTGCAAGCGCAGTTGCGCCGAGGATTTGCTGCCGATTTGGCACTGTTGCAGTCATTGGGCATGCGCCCGGTGTTGGTGCATGGGGGAGGTCAGGAGATTAACCATTGGCTCAAGCTATTAAAGCTGGAATCCCGCTTTAAGGAAGGCTTGCGTGTGACGGGCGTCAAGGAGATGGAAGCTACGGAAATGGTGCTTTCTGGCAAGCTGAACAAGGAGTTGGTGGCAGAATTGACGGGTTGTGGTGTTTTGCCGGTGGGTATTTCAGGCAAGGATGGAGGTCCTTTGCTGCTGGCCAGCCAGCAGCCTGGGGCGGATGGGGGTGCCTTAGGTCTGGCGGGGCGTGTGGACACGGTAAACCCCCATTTGCTGCAATTATTGCTGGAGCACGGTTATTTGCCAGTGGTTTCTCCGGTAGGCTTGGGCTTGGATGGCAAAACATACAACATCAATGCCGATCATGCTGCCAGCCATATCGCAGCAGCATTGCAAGCAGAAAAACTGATATTCCTCACCAATGTCAATGGCGTTTTATCGGATGGACGCACCATATCCCACTTGACCTCTAAGCAAGCCCGTGAGTTGATTCAAAAAAAAGTGATTGCCGAGGGGATGAAGCCCAAGGTGGAGTCTGCCATTTACGCACTGGAACAGGGGGTGCGTTCTATTCAGATTATCAATGGCAGCGAACCGCATGCCATCATTGCGGAATTGTTCACAGATAAGGGCATAGGCACCATGATCTCTGCGCCGCTACCGTCCTCAGGCTGAGTGGCTGCGTGCACCTGTCACAGTGCAGCGTAAGCTATAACGTGGTTCTAAGGCTGGGTTCTAAGGCTGGGTTCTAAGGTTTGGCAAGAATGCTCTTTTCTAACACAAACTTAGTTGTCTTCCTTGTCCAGGGCTTGTACGCCTTCTAGCATTTCATCATCATATGAGCGTCCCATCAGCCGTTCTTGTTCCTGTTGGTACTCTAGGCTGTAGCGGGTGAGTGGCATCAACAATAAACGTCGTGGGTTGATGGGTTCATCTGTGCTTTCACAGAGACCGTAGCTGCCATCTGCCATGCGTTCAAAGGCTTCTTCAATTTGCTGGAGACGGCGTAAATGACGTTGATGCATAATCAGGTTCATTTCACGGTCGCGTTCTTCTGAAGCGTGATCAATATCATCACCCACCTCTTTGCTGACGACATCGGGTTTAAAGTCGTGTTGCAGGTGTACATTGATGATCAATTCACTCTCAGAACGCATCTCTTCTAATTTGTCAATTATTTGGCGCAGAATATCCGCCTCAATATGCGGCAGATTGTACACAGGAGGTACGCTCGTTTTGATTTCTTTATGCTTATCCATCAATTGCTTCCTTTATGGGGATACCTTGTAAGAAAAATCAGCCTGGGGGCGGCTGGGTCATATCACCAGAAAAATCAAATCGTAGTGGAAAGAGTGTCTCTAAGCAAAAGGCAAACTAAAAACAGCCAGGCAGCATACTAGATAAAGTCTTGCTTTTAGATAGGACGAGCTATGGGTAAAGACAAGGGGGAATGTTCTCTTAAAATCCCTACTTGACAGAGTGTAGCATACTTTGCTGCAATAATAAATCAAACTTTGGATATTTGCATAACTGTCACAAACTTGGCAGACCCCCAAGCCTTGCCAAGGGGTACTTTGCTGCGGTTTTAGGCGAACAGTAGCTGAAACAGTCCTTGTCCGAAGGCCGGAGCAAACACCAGACTAACAATGGCTTGCAGCTTGATGAGGATGTTCAAAGAAGGTCCTGAGGCATCTTTCAAGGGATCTCCCACCGTGTCGCCTACGACTGCGGCGGTGTGAGCGGCGGATCCTTTTCCACCTAGTCGTCCGCTTTCAATCAGTTTTTTGGCATTGTCCCAGGCTCCGCCAGCATTGACCGATGAGATGGCCAGCACCACGCCAGCAACCAGGCTGCCTATCAGCATGCCTGCTAGGGATTCTACTCCAAAGAGGAAGCCCACCAGCAGGGGTGCGATCAATACCTGTGCGGCGGGAGCGATCATGTTCCTTAAGGCGGCGCGGGTGGAGATATCCACACAGCGGTGGTAGTTGGGCAAGACTATTGGAGCTTCTGTTGATTCAGCGGATGTTGGAGGAGGAGATTGTCTTAGACCAGGGATGGTGGCGAATTGATAGCGAACTTCATTGATGACTTCTCTTGCGGTTCTGCCGACTGCACGCAGGATCATGGAGGTGAAGGAGAACGGCAGCATGGCACCAACCACCAGCAGGGAGATCACATGGGGTTGCAGGAGGTCAAGGGTTTGAACATCAGAACGCACCAGAAAGGCAAGAAACAGCGCCAAGGAAGTTAAAGCAGCAGAGCCGATGGCAAAGCCTTTTCCCACAGCTGCGGTGGTGTTGCCTGCTGCATCTAGGGCATCTGTGCGTCGGCGCACATTTTCTTCTAATGCGGACATTTGTGCGATGCCGCCGGCGTTGTCGACGATGGGACCAAAGGCATCAATGGTGAGGGTCATGATGATAGTTCCCAGCATGCCGATGGCTGCGATGGCGATGCCATAACTGCCTGCTGCGAAGAAGCCGATGAAAACGGTTAATCCCAGCAACAGTACAGGCAGAATGCTGCTGCGATAACCAAGTGCCATACCGATGACGATGTTGGTAGCAGCCCCTGTGCGCGATGCATTGGCGACCTCATGTACCGGTCGTGAGCGCGAGGAGGTAAAAAATTCGGTAACGATGCCGGTCAGCAGGCCTGTTATCAATCCAGTCAGCACACAGAAATACACGGCAATGCGAGAGACGTTTTTCTCCCCCATGGTGAAGTTTTCGGGGAGGGAATATTGGGTCAGCAGCAGTGCTACCACAGCCATCAGGATGGTGGAAATAAACAAAGCGCGCTTCAAGGCTGCTTCTGCACCCCGACCGCTGTTGGCATTCACCATAAAAGAAGTCAACAAAGCAACAGGCACCCCAACGGCAGTGAGAGAGATGGGGTACAGCAAGGCAGCTTCGCTGACAAATACGGCAGCACCGATCACCAAAGCGGCACAGGTACTCTCAGCGATGGAACCAAACAGATCTGCACCCATGCCGGCGACATCGCCTACGTTGTCGCCCACATTGTCGGCAATGACTGCGGGGTTGCGGGGATCATCTTCGGGAATGTGTTGTTCTATTTTGCCTACCAGGTCTGCGCCCATATCGGCGGCCTTGGTGTAAATGCCGCCGCCTACACGGGCAAACAGGGCAACTGAGGATCCTCCCAAACCAAAACCCACCAAGGTTTCCATCAGATTGAGGCTGCTGGTGCTAAAGGGACGGTAAAGCAAGTACATGGCCATCAGACCCAACAAGGCGATGCCCACCAGACCAAAGCCCATCACCGCACCAGACTGAAAAGCACTGCGAAAAGCTGCCTGCATAGAACGCCTGGCTGCGGCTGTGGTATGAATATTTCCTTTGGTGGCTGCTCGCATGCCTAGCCAGCCAGCACCGATGGAACAAAACGCCCCCACCACAAATGACAAAGTAGTCTTAAAGTCCACCAGCAACCACACCAATATGCTGAAGCCAATGATGAATATCAGTATATGACGGAATTCGCGTTTTAAGAATGCCTCAGACCCACTGGAGATAGCATCAGCAATTTGGGTCATACGTTTGGCTTGTCCTTCAGGGATGCCTCGGACAGGATCTTGCCGCTTTAAGCGGTTATAAAAGAAGCCTGCAACCAACAAAGATAGCAGCCCCAGCAAAATGATAGTAATCTCGGTTTGCATATATTCAACTCCCTATGGTGGAAAAGTTTGCCAAAAATTTGTGAAAAGTGCACAACTTGATAAAAAAACAACTTTGCTATTGTATATAGCGTGAGTCAGCTGGTGTCTAGCATTTATTTTAATGAATTACTTGCACAGATAAAAATTCTTCATGCGCCTATGTTTTTTACATCAGTCAATTGCCCGCAGCAGCTTGCAGGGGGGGTGGCGGGGGTTGGTAGGTCTGCTGCTGATATACTTGCTGCTTGTGGGGCTGGCAAGTTGTTCTACTGCACGTGAACGCTACCAAGCCAAACCCGTACGCAGTTTACTAAAATATCGTGATAGTGAAGCTAGCAGGCTGCTTAAACGCACCCATCGCAGTGGGAATTTGTACATTAATTTTCGTTCCACACTAGAAGTAGATGCAGTGCTGATGGATAGACAATTGCGTAAATTGATTGCCAATCGTTATGCAGAAAAGTTTTTGTTATCGGAGAAGCAGGCCAAGGTGCTGCAGGTAGAACAGGAATCGGCATTTGACAATAGTATTGAGATGCTGGTGTTTGTGTATGAAGGTGCCAACAATTTGACTGATCTCACTCGCAGCGATGCCCCCTGGCGCATTTTGCTGCGGGATGATGAGGGCAGGCTGCATCCTCCCAGTCAGGTGTTGCGCCTGCGCAAACACCATCCACAATACCAACTGCTGGAGCATAATTTTGCGGTAGTAGATCGTTGGACGCAGGCTTATCGCATTAAATTTCCCAAGCTGGCCAAGGGCATTTTGGGTCAAAAAGTGGGCAAACAGCCCATGCAGCTGATATTTACCGGCATCAAAGGTTCTGTGATTTTGAATTGGCAAGACCCGTCTTTATTTTATCGGCTGGATATTCCAGCACCCAGTGCCTAGAGGGCAGTGTGTGCTTGCCAGCGGGCATGGTCTCATGTTATGTTGGTATTACTTTGAGTTTTTTGCATAGGGGAACACGCAGCAGGCTCAAGAAAAAGGCATAAAACAAAAAAACATAGAAAAAAGCAAAAAAATTGTTATTTTTTGTTGTGTAACTAAAAATAGTAAGATATATGTAACAAGTGTGGAATTTCCTTTGGGTCTTGTTGCTTAATGAAATTCTCCAACTTTTATTGGCAGGATGCTTGTTTTTTCCTGCTTTCCTCTTTTTTCACAGCATCTTTTATCAGAACTAAGGCGACAGCCGTTTTTGCTGAACTAGATGCGGTTTTGGAGTAGAAAATACCATGGCCCGAGATACTATTACCCGCGGTCCCAATTTAATACATCCCGAAAAGCCCAGTGCTGTTGGTTCTCGCAACAGTCTTAACCGGGATAACCGCAACGAGTATGAAGAGTCCAAACTTCTCATAGATGAAGAAGTGGATAAGGTGCTGAACCATATCCACGCCAAACTTCCACCCGAAGTACTGGAAAAACTGGATGTAATGGGCAGTGTGAAATCCAAACTGCACAATTACTTCAATCAGAACTTCCAAAACATGTACAATCGTTACCTCACCACTATGGAGGATGAACTCTCTAAAAAGGTGCGTGATCTGGTTGACAAGGAAGAATACCGCAGTCTCAACCGCTACACCCCTAGGGAAGTTGGCGAAATTCTAGACAAAATCGGCGGTGCGGATAAATTCAACACTGGTGAAGTGGAAAAATCTATCGTCAATATTTACGGCCACCTGCAAGGACATATCCAGCGTGGTATGTTTGAGTTAGAAAATGAAACCAACGCCCTGCTAAGGCAAAAATCCGATGTGGGTGCCTTTGTCCGTGGTGAAAACGCTTATGCTATCGCTAAGTGCTCCTTCAAAAATAACTTCTACAAGCCAAAAAATGTGGTGGATGTAAAATTGGCTATCAATATCCTAGACAGTGAATTAATTAGCCCGATTTACCACTATCAAATTCCCACAGAAACCATCATCAAAGATGTCATCAGCAAGCACGTACATGAACTGATTGAACGTGAAATAGAAGAACTCAACAGCACCTTGATTGATGAAGGCAAAGAAGAACTCACCACCACTGAATCCATGTTTGAGAAAATCAAGGCACTGGACAACTACCTTGATGATGACCTCAAAAACGAACAAGCCAAACGCTATCAGTTCGTGGCGAAACGCTTTATGGATCACATCTCTGGCTTGAAAGCTGAAATTGATCCTGAAGAGTACGATCCCCTCAAAGTTCGTGAAAGTATCCAAGCGGTCATTGATAACGAAAATATTCGTAACCGCGGTTTTAACACAGCTATCAACAATTTGACTGCGGTGTTGGATACTTCTCGCATGGGATACCAGCATGTGGAAAACTTCAAAAACGCTCGCCAAGCTGTGGTGCGTGAATACGAAGATACCGATGTGAACAACTTGCCTGATGAACGCTATATTGTGCGCCTCTCATACTATGATTCCGAACAAGTACGCTCCATGCGCAACGCCTACGATCTGCAAATGCAAGAAATACAGGCAGAAATCGTTAAGGTGTTTGATGTGGTCAATGTTCTAGCTGAAGATCATAAAACCCGTATCGGTAAACGTGACTACGATGATGTGGCAGAGCATTATCTGGTCAAAAAGAACCGCAGCAATAGTATCCGTAAATGGTTCTCTCCCAATATAGAAGTTGAAGAGACTCCCAAACTTTGGAATGAAATCACTTTTATCCCGCCAAAAGGCACCCAAATTGAAGAATCCAACCGAACCGATCTGCACTTGATTGAAGAACTGCGTAAGCGCATCATCAGAAGCCGTAAAACCCTTCATGAAATCTTCGGTTCCCATCATCCTTCTGAACGCAACATCGTTGACAGCAGATTGAACTTCTTGGAAGGCAAGTTTGAAGAATTTGAATCCATGGTCAATCCCTATCACATCCTCCCAGGACTGGTATTGGAAGTGGATATCACTTCGGTCAAGCGCAAGCGCACTACCATGCTCTCCATGGCTAATGTGCTTAACGAGTTCCTCTACTCTGTATCTAAGGGCTTCCAAGACACAGCCTTTGCTGAATTTTCTCGCAGACGTTCCACCGTCCGCGCAGATATCACTCAAAACTTTGAGCAAAGCACAGACTAAGTCCCAAAGCCTGTTTGTATAAGAAAGCCAGCCTCTCAAAAAGGGGGTTGGCTTTTTTTTGTGACTTTTTTGTATCTGTTTTCGATGTCTGTTGCACTTTTAAGCTTAGCAGCTGGAGAAAACCTGCTAGGGTTCACCCAACTATTGGCGTATCCAGTGCCTGACGCATAGTACGCACCTGTTCCAGCAGTTGCTGTTCAGCCAAGCTGGGGTCTTTTACTGCTTGGGCAGCACATGCCACCAACACGCTGCCTACCACCACGCCATCACAATGCTGACTCAGTTTCCCCGCCAACTCAGCCGTAGTGATGCCAAAACCTGCCAACAGCGGTAGCTTTGTGAAGCGGCGCAGGCGTTGGGTGCGCGCCTGCAGATTTTCTCCCACCCCTTGCTGGCTGCCTGTGACCCCTTTGAGCGATACCAAATAAATGAAACCGCTGGAAACTTCTGCTACACGCCGTGCATGGTAGTCGTCACTGTTGGGGGCTTCTAACAAAATGGCATGTACTTCTGCATCATGTGCCAGTTTTCTCCATTGCTGGGTTTCATCTACGGGCAGGTCGGGTACAATCACACCGCTGATGCCGTTTTTCTGGACTTGGGTTAGCAAGGTTTTTTCGCCATAGCGAAAAATGGGGTTGTAATAGGTCATCAGGGTGAGGGGCAGGGAAGATTGCTGCCGAATGCTGCCACATATTTCCAGAAAGCCATCCAGATGATGCAGATGCAGCAGGGCGCGCTGAGATGCTTGTTGAATCACCGGTCCATCAGCCACGGGGTCACTAAAAGGGAAGCCCAATTCCAGCATGTCCACGCCTGCTGCTGCCAGCTTGGGGGCGATGCGCACAGTAAAATCAGGATGGGGGTCGGCAGCCATCAAGTAGGCTACCAGCAATTTGCGACCTTGACTGAGTCGCTGTGCAAAGGCTTCATCCAGTTGGTTCTGCACTTAGGAGTTCTCTTGCAGGTGTTGCATAAGGATTTGCAGGTCTTTGTCTCCACGCCCAGAGAGGTTCACCACCACCCGTTGCTTAGGCGACATTTTGCTGGCGGTCTCCAGGGCATCTGCTACGGCATGTGCGCTTTCCAAAGCAGGCAGAATGCCTTCTAGGCGACACAGTAATTGGGTGGCTGCCAGGGCTTGTTGGTCATCCACTGCGTGGTATTGCACCCGTTTGGTGTCACACAGCCAGCTGTGTTCTGGACCTACGCCGGGGTAATCCAATCCCGCAGACAGCGAATGGGCTTCTTTTATTTGTCCGCCGTTGTCTTGGAGTACATAACTCATGCTGCCATGCAGTACACCCACCTGGCCTGCCTGGATGGGGGCAGCATGCCGACCGCTCTCCACACCCTCTCCGCCGGCTTCAATGCCCCGCATGCGCACTTGGGGGTTGTCCAAAAATGGCGCAAACAAGCCGATGGCGTTGCTGCCACCCCCTACACAGGCAATCAGCATATCTGGCAAGCTCCCGACTGCCTCTTGCAGCTGCTGTTTGGTTTCCTCCCCAATCACCCGCTGGAATTCCCGCACCATGGTGGGATAAGGGTGAGGACCAGCCACAGAACCAATCACATAATAGGTGTCATCTACCCGCGCCACCCAATTGCGCAGCGCCTCATTCATGGCGTCTTTTAAGGATGCCGAACCCGTATGCACTGAGGTTACCTGCGCCCCCAGCATACGCATGCGGGCAACATTGGGGGCTTGTCTTTCCATGTCTTTTGCCCCCATGAACACTTCACAACTCAGGTTAAAGCGCGCAGCACAAGTGGCTGTGGCTACTCCATGCATGCCCGCCCCTGTTTCTGCGATTAATTTCTTTTTCCCCAGACGTTGTGCCAGCATCACCTGCCCAATGGTGTTGTTGATTTTATGCGCTCCGGTATGTGCCAGGTCTTCGCGCTTTAAGAATATTTGAGCCCCCTTGGCATGAGCAGTCAGCCGTTTGGCGGGGTATAGGGGGGTGGGGCGTCCTACATATTCATGCAGTTCCTGATGGTATTGCTGCCAGAAGGCAGCATCTTGGCGAATGGCTTCAAAGCCTGCTTCTACTTCTTGCAGGGGTGCGATGAGGGTCTCAGGCACGTAGCGTCCTCCATAGATGCCGAAGCGTCCTGGGACATGAGGGGTGGCAGAGGTTGCATCAGGCATGGGGGAGGCTTATCGGACAAGAGAGGAGGATATGGGGAGTGAATTATTGTGGGCCTGAAGCAGCGTGTGCGTTTTGAAAGAAAGCCTGCATTTTGTGGGGGTCTTTTTTGCGGAGAGAACTTTCTAAGCCAGAGGCGGCGTCTATGGCAAAGGGGTCTGCTTGTTCAATGGCTTGGGCGATGTTTTCTGGCTGCAGACCTCCAGCAAGTATCACCCGATGGTTTGCTGCCAGTTGTTTGCCCCATGACCAGTTTATGGTTTTCCCGCTGCCGCCGTGCAGGGTGGCATCCCAGGCGTCCAGCATCACCAGAGGTTCGGGGGCTTGCTGGGCTTTAACAAGTTCTGCCTGGCTGCGCGGACGAAACACCCGCCAGGCGGGGCGATGCAACATTTTTAGCATGTCATAGTGCTGGTTGCCATGCAATTGCAAACGATCCAGCTGGCAGTCCGCAGCGATTTGGTTCAGCTGCTGTGGATGACCCTCAACGAATACCCCAACCTTGAGGGTGTGGGGAGAGAGTTGGCCAATGATGGTGCGTACGGCTGCGGCATCAACGGCACGGGGGCTGGCAGCATGAAAGACGAATCCCAGTGCCCAGGCGCCTAGGGATTCCGCTAGACGGGCGTCGTTGAGATTGGTCAGTCCACAGATTTTGATGCGCAGCATGAAGGGATACCATCAAGAGGGGGGAGCATCACTGCTGAGGGGCTGCGGGCTTTTGCAGCAATTTTTGCAGCAGGGCAGCAGGGTTGGGGCTTTGCATCAGGGCTTCTCCAATCAGGAAGGCATCTACGCCTGCTTGGCTAAGCTGGTTGAGTTGCTGGGGGGAGTTCAAGCCGGATTCAGCGATGCAGATATCTTGTTCTTGGTAGTGTGGCAGCAGCTTAAGGGTGCGCTGGGTATCCACTTGGAAGGTGTGCAGGTTGCGGTTGTTGATGCCGATGAGGGCAGCCCCTGCTGCTTGGGCTTGGGCGAGTTCTTGTTCATTGGTTATTTCTACCAGGGCGTGTATGCCGGCATCGGTTGCGGTTTGCAGCATGGTGCCCAGATTTGATGTCAGGGCGGCGGCGATGAGGAGGCAGGCATCTGCGCCCAGCCAGCGGGCATAAAACACCTGCCAGGGGTCTATGAGAAAATCTTTTTGCAATAACGGCAGGGGGCAGCAGCTGCGGATTTCTTGCAGTAGTTCTGGCGAGCCTCCAAAGAAGGGGGCGTCGGTTACCACTGAGATGGCGTGTGCGCCTCCTTGGACATAGCTGGCGATTTGTTTGGAGGCATTGCCATGCCATGGGAATTGCCCTTTGGAGGGTGATTTTTGTTTGAGTTCGGCGATGATTCGTATGGTGTGGGGAGGCGAGCTTCTGGGGCGGGAGCCTTTGAGGGCGTAGGCAAAGTCTTTTGCAGGCCTGCGATTTTTGAGTTGTTTTTGGATGTGGGCGAGGGGGAGTGCAGCTTTGCGTTGGGTGATTTCATGCTGTTTGGCTGCTAGGATGCGTGCCAATAGATCGGGTGGGTTTTGGCGGTTGGTGATGGGGCTGGGGTGTGCAGGAGGCATCATCGCGGGGGTATGGGAGTGCTTGGCTTAAGAGCGTGTGGAGGAGGGTGCGTGTTGTTGGTGAAAGCTGCGCAGTTGTTGCAGCAGCTTATGGGTTTTGCCTGCGGAGACGGCATGCTTGGCCATGGCGATGCCTTTTTTGATGCTGTCAGCGAGGCCGGCGAGGTAAATACCTGCGCCAGCGTTGACTGCTGCCAGTTCTTGGAAGGGGGTGGCTGCTTTTCCATTGAGGATTTGTTCTGCCACGGCGATGGCTTGTGGGCGTGATGCTACTTGCAGTTGTGCCAGGGGGAAGGCGGGGACTTCCAGTTGTTGGGGGGTCAGTTGGTATTCACGAATGTTTCCCTGCTTTAATTCTATCACTTGGGTGGGACCGCTGAGACTGATTTCGTCCATGCCGTCTGCGCCATGGACTATTAGGGCGTGGGAGGTGTTGAGTCCTTTGAGGGCGTGGGCAAAGCGATGCAGATTTGCTTTTTTGCTGACCCCCAGTAAGAATCGTTGGGCATGGGCGGGGTTGGTGAGGGGTCCCAATAGATTAAAGATGCTGGGCAGTCCGATTTCTTTGCGGGCTTGGGCAGCGTGTTTCATGGCGGGGTGGAATGTTTGGGCAAACAAAAAGGTGAATCCTGTGGCTTCTAAACAGGCTAGGGCAGCAGCTGGTGGGAGGTCTAATCGCAGCCCTAGGGCTTCCAGCACATCTGCGCTGCCGCATTGGCTGCTCACCGCCCGATTGCCATGCTTTGCCACAGCTGCCCCACAGCTGGCTGCTATTAAGGCAGCTACGCTGGATATGTTAGGAGTCTGCAAATCATCCCCGCCAGAACCCACAATGTCCAACACGGGCTGACCTTTGGCAGGCTTGCCCAGCGAGTGGTCACGCATCACGCAGGCAGCACTCACCAACTCCTCGCTGGTCTCCCCCTTGGCACTCATGGCTACCATGAAGGCAGCAATCTGTGGCGAAGTCCAACTTCCATTCATGATTTGCTCCATCAAGGCTTTCATGGCTGGGGCAGAAAGTTCCTCAGCAGCCACCAGGCGACGCAGAAAATCACGGGGGGTGGCGTTGGTAAAGTCAGTGGGGGAGTCAGCATTCATATGATGAACCATAAAAGTGTGGGGATTGTTCAAGCGGGATTGTTCAAGCGGGATTGTTCAAGCGGGATGGTTCAAGCGGGATTAGTCCTCATGTGTTCCATTCGGTGTGGAAGTGCCCTGGCTGGTCTAAGCGTTCATAGGTGTGGGCGCCAAACAGATCGCGCTGTGCTTGGATAATGTTGGCAGGCAGCCGTTGGGAGCGCAAGGCGTCATAGTAAGCCAAAGCAGAAGAGATGGCAGCCAGCGGTCTACCACTTTGCAAGGCCGTGGCAATGAAACTGCGCCAGTGCAGCTGCTTGTTTGCCACCATTTGAGCAAATTTTTGATGCAGCAGCAGGTTTTCCAATTGCGCATCTTGGGCAAAAGCGCCTTGGATATCGCCCAACAAGCGCGCCCGAATGATGCAGCCTGCTGTCCAAATACCAGCAATTTCTTTTAAGGGCAAATTCCAACCGAAAGCTTCAGACGCCCGTCGCAGCAAAGCCATCCCTTGTGCATAGCAGCACACCTTGGCACACAGCAGGGCATCTTCTGCTTGATGCACCAGTTGCTCATGGTTGCCTGTGTTAGCAGGACCGCTAAGCAGTTGTGCTGCCTGCTGCCTTAGATCAAACTCTGCGCTCATCAAGCGGGCATCTACTGCAGCCGTAATGGTAGGAACACATGCACCCAGCTGCAGGGCATCTTGCACCGTCCAGGTGCCGGTGCCTTTCATGGAAGCACTGTCTTTAATCATTTCCACCAAGGGGCGACCTGTTGAGTCCTGCTGACGCAACACCTGGGCGGTGATCTCAATCAAAAAAGATTCCAGCGCACCCTCATTCCAGCGTTGAAAAATATCCGCCAAGGCCGCAGGCTGCTGTCCTGCTGCCTGCATCAGCACATCACAGATTTCTGCAATCAGCTGCATGTCTGCATATTCAATCCCGTTGTGCACCATCTTCACATAATGTCCTGCGCCCCCTGGACCCATGTATGCCACACAAGCACCATGCTCGCCTTGAGCCGCAACCCGTTTTAACAAGGGCGCCAATTCCTCATAAGCGGTTTTATCGCCCCCTGGCATCATGCTGGGGCCTTTTAAGGCACCCTCTTCTCCTCCGCTGACCCCGCAGCCAATATAGCGCAGCCCGTTGGCTGTCAAGCGTTGTTCGCGTGCCTGGGTATCGGCATAAAAGGAGTTGCCACACTCCACCACCACATCCCCTGTTTCTAAACGCTGAGAGAGATCTGTAAGCACCGCTTCGGTGGCTTTGCCTGAAGGCACCAGCACAAACACTTTGCGGGGACGTTCCAACTTGGACAAAAACTCTTGGTAGTCTTTGGCGGTGTCCAAGAGGGGGTGGTCTTTGGCGTATTGTTGGGCGAATGCGTCCACTGTGCTGGCAGAACGGGAGATGCCCACCCCGCAGATGTCCTTGCTGGCAAAGTTACGCAGCAGATTGGCGCCCATGACGCCCAGCCCTACCATGCCAATTTGGGATTGCTTACTCATGCTGTGTGACTTGCTGTGTTGACTGGGCTTGTTTGTTGCTGGGAGCGATGCCGAGGGCGGGGGTCGAACCCGCACTCCCGTAAAGAGAACTGAATTTTGAGTCCAGCGCGTCTGCCAGTTCCGCCACCTCGGCATTAGAGAGTAAGATTAGAGATGAGGGGGTGTATTTTGTCAAGTTGTTCTCATGCCTGTTTGATTTTACTGCACAAAGGCAGCGGGCAGCCATGGGTGCAGGCAGCAGCGGGTATATCAAGCAGACGCATAGTTGTTAAGCCTGGGATACAGCCAAGCCGTTTTCCAGCAAGACTTGATAAATATCTGCTGCCACATTGGCAGAATTTTGCTGCAATGATTTGATGCTCAAGTGTGCTTGGGCGTAGAAAGGTTGTCGTTTTTCAAACAGCTGGGTAAGCTGCGCCTGCCATTGGGCAGTGGTTTGTTGGGGGTTCAGCAGGGGTCTGCGTTTATCACGCTGCAATCGGGGTATGAGGGAGTCCAGGTCTGCTGCCAGATACACCACTGTGCCGGCCTGCTTGAGGTTTTTTATGTTCTGGGGGGTGGCTGGCATACCTCCACCGGTGGCTATCACATGCTGCTGCAGCTGGGGCAGGCGTTCCAGCAGGCTGGCTTCCAATTTGCGGAAAAAAGCCTCGCCATGTTGGGCAAAAATTTTGCTAATGGGCATATTGAGGGTGGTCTCAATCAAATGGTCGGTATCTAAGAAGTGGTAGTGGAGTTTTCTGGCTAGGTATCTGCCAACGGTGCTTTTGCCTGAGGTCATAAAGCCAACCAGCAGGATATTGCTGGGGTTTTGCTGAAGCGACGGGGTCTGCGGGGTGTGTGTCATTAGACCTTAGGGCTGCTGCTGGCGGTTGTTGGGGAAAGGTGGTGGGGGCTTTTAGGTTGGTGCATGTGGGGATTCAATCCAGCCGCCGCCCAGCAGCAGATGGTCTTGATAGAAGGCTACGGCTTGTCCTGGGGTAATGGCTCGTATGGGTTGATCAAAGTGTACTTTGGCACGCCTGCCAGCCAGGGGGGTGAGCCAGGCGCTTTGTGGCTGTTGGCCGTGGCGTATTTTGGCTGAGAGTTTCAAGGGGACGGTAGGAGGAGAACAGGACACCCAATTGAGACCTTGTGCATAGAGTTCTTCAGAGTACAAGGCTGTTTCTGGTCCTAGTACCACCTCATTGCGCTGGGGGTGGATATCTATCACATAGAGGGGTGTCTGGCTGCCGATGCCCAAACCGCGTCGCTGCCCGATGGTGAAATAAGCGATGCCTGGGTGGCTGCCCAGCATTTTTCCATTGAGGTCTAGCAAGGGTCCTGGCATGGGGGGGTCTGAGGCTAGCTGTTGATTGAGGAAGCTGCGATAGTCTTTGGGGATAAAGCAAATTTCTTGGCTGTCTGGTTTGTTCCAGCTGAACATTCCGTAGCGCTGTGCGATTTGGCGCACTTGTGATTTCTGCAGGTCTGCCAGAGGAAAGCGCAGCCAGGGGAGTTCTTTGCGTGGGGTGGTAAAGAGAAAGTAGGTTTGGTCTTTGCGTGTGTCTTGGGGTCGTGCCAGTGCCCAGCCGTCTTGGTGTGGCAACAGGCGTGCATAGTGTCCGCTGGCGAGGTATTGGCAACCGAACTGGCGGGCTTGTTTCAGCAGCAGGTCATGTTTGATGGTTTCATTGCACATCACGCAGGGATTGGGAGTAAGTCCCTGACGATAAGCTGCCACGAAGCGGTCAATCACTTGGCTGCGGAAGGCTTGGACATGATTGACCACATAAAAAGGAATCCCTAGTCGCGAGCATGCCTGGCGTGCATCTAGGGCATCATCCACAGAACAGCAGCTTTTGTGGCGTTTTTGTTCATCAGGAATGTCATGCAGCTTCATGTGAATTCCTACCACTTGCCAGCCTTGTTCTACCAGCAGGGCTGCTGCTACGGAGGAATCCACTCCTCCACTCATGGCAACCGCCACGCGACCTGAGGGTGGGGAGCTTTTGGCAGCGGGGTGTGTAACAGGTGAGATGGTCATCAGTGGGACAAGGTTGTATAAGGACTTAAAGAAGGGCTTAAGGGCGGTGCCTACGCAAGGCACTTTCATTGATTTGGATGTGGGTTTTTTTGTGCAGTTTTTGTATCCAAGCTTGGTAGACTTGTGGTTGTTTGTTACGCATCAGTTTGGCACGTATTTGAGGTCTGGCTTCTGCATAAGTTAATAAGCGGGCGGGGCGGTGTTCTACCAGACGAAATAAATGAAAACCCATTTTGGTACGCACTGGCTGCCAACCCGTATTCACTTGACCTATTTTATTCAAAGAGAAAATCTCTTCGTCAAATTCTGTCGGCAACACCCCGCGCCGCACCAATCCCAAATCACCTCCACGGCTGCGGTCTGGCGTAATGGAATGCTTGCGCGCCAACCGAGAAAAATTTGCACCATTGCGAAGCTGTTGAGTCACTTGATAGAACATACGCTGCGTGCCCACCCCAATGTGCAGCGCACGGCGTTTTTCTGGCTGACGAAATTCATGCAAATTCCGCTGATAGTATAAGCGTAACTCTCGCTCAGAGATGGAAATTTTTTCTATCACCACCTTGCGTACCAGCTTCTCTTGCAGCAAGCGTTGACGCAGATCTTCTTTCCAGCTGTTTTGTATTCCTCCCAGGGTAAAAGGGAGCTGTTTGGGATGGTTCTCATCGCCCAAGAGTCTTTGTAAGGCTTCATCCAATTCTGCATCGCTGACATGGAAACCCAAGCGACGCGCCTCTTGCAGCAAAAGCTTTTCCTCAATCAACTTGTTGAGCACCAATTGCTGCAACTCAGATTGCTTTTTTTTATCTTGCTGTAAAAATCGCTCCCAACGTTGGGAAGTTTTTGCAAATGCTTGCTCAAACTGCTTCAGCAAGATGGCTTCGTTGTTGACCATGGCTACCAACTTGCTAGATGCAGGACTGAAATTTTTCTGGGTATATTGTTGCTTGCATGCTGCCAGACTCAAAGCCAGACCGCCCGCCAACAGCAGCCCTATCAGCCTTTTGCTGCCTGGCTGATGCACAACAGGCGGGGCAGCAGGTGGAGTAGATTGTGGTTCTTGTTGAAATCTGGTCATGTTAAGTTTCTTTTCCTTAGCTTGGAGTGTCCATCATGCAGCGTGAACCGATCTCCATCAGCATGGCTGTGCTGTTTTTCTGGCAGCAGCCTGCTTTGGATTATCTGAGATCTATGATATGCCACTTTCAAGCCTGATGTTAAGTTACATAAAAACAAAGTTTTGGGAAGTGCCGCATACTTTAAGAGTAGCCCCTTAAGCTGCTTGGGGGCGAATAAATTGCGAGAGGGTATTGAGGCTTTCCAGCAAAGCCGTTGGATTGGAGGGCAAGGGTCCCAAGACCAACAAGTTGTCTGTTTGTAGTTTCAAAGCGCTGTCTTGTTGTGTCAAAAGCGACATCAAGGCATCTATGTCAATGCGTTCTGGTTGGGCAAAGCGTGCTTGCAGCAGGTCGTGGTGGACTTCCAGATTGCTTAGTCCGTAGGATTCTGCGCACAGGCGTACTTTTACTAGGGTAAAGAGATTTTCAGCTTCACTGGGGGGTGCGCCAAAGCGGTCTTGCATTTCTGTACGCAGCTGCCAGAGTTCTTCTTGCTGGCTGATTTCTGCCAGGCGTTTGTAGATTTCTAGTCGCTGGCGTGAGTGGGTGATATAAGCTGCTGGCAGGAGATAAGGGAAGGGTAGCTGCAGGCGACAGCGGCTGTGGCTGGCAGTGGGTTGGCCTTTAATTTTTGCTGCTGCTTGTTCCACCATTTGGGTAAATAGTTCTAATCCAACTTTGTGCAAGTGGCCGGATTGTTCCGCCCCTAAGAGGTTGCCCGCCCCGCGCATTTCCAGGTCGTGAGCGGCGATGCGAAATCCTGCCCCCATGGCACTGAATTCTTGCAGCAGGTTTAATCGTTTGCGTGCTTGGGGTGAGAGTGTTTGGTGGGGATGAATCAACAGCCAAGCATAGCCTTGCCGATGGGAGCGTCCTACTCTGGCGCGTAGTTGGTGCAGCTGTGCCAGTCCAAAGTTTTCTGCTTGGTTGATAATAATGGTATTGGCACGGGGGATGTCCAGCCCTGCTTCAATGATGGATGAACACAGCAGCAGCTGGAGTTTGCCGTCTATGAAATCTTGCATTAAGGCTGCCAGTTTGGCTTCTGGTATTCTGCCGTGTGCTATGCCCATGCGGATGCCGGGCAGCAGTGTTTGCAGCTGTTGTGCTTGGTTGTAAATGGTTTCTACACGGTTGTGGACAAAGAAGACTTGTCCATTGCGTCGCAGTTCGCGTTCTACGGTTTCTTGGATGATATGCTCAGAACTGCGGGCGATACGGGTGCGTACAGCCAGGCGTTCTGGGGGTGGTGTGCTGATGAGGCTGAGGTCGCGGATGCCCATCAGTGCCATGTGCAGGGTGCGGGGGATGGGCGTGGCAGACAGGGTAAGGATGTTGACTTGTGTTCTCAGTTGTTTGATGCGTTCTTTGTGGGTCACGCCGAATCGTTGTTCTTCGTCTATCACCAGCAGTCCCAGGCTGGAAGGGGGGTGGGCATCTTTAGAGAGCAAGCGGTGGGTGCCGATGAGGATATCCACCCTCCCCTTTTGGAAGTCTTGCAAGATCTCTTTTTGCCGTGGGGGAGGTACAAAACGGCTGAGTACCTCCACACGCACACCCAGTGGGTCAAAACGCTGCTGGAAATTGGCATGGTGTTGTTGTGCCAGTATGGTGGTGGGGCAAAGCAGCATCACTTGTCCGCCTGTGAGGGTTACTGCACAGGCAGCGCGCATGGCGACTTCGGTTTTGCCAAAGCCTGCCTCGCCGCATATCAGTCTATCCATGGGGCGTTCACATGCCAGGTCTTCTAGTACTTCCTCAATGGCTTGTTGTTGGTCTGGGGTTTCCTGCCAAAGGAAGCCTTGTATCAACGGTTCCAGCAAGTCAGAGGCAGGAGCAAATACTTCTCCCTTGATGGCTTGGCGGGCAGCTTGCAACTTTACCAGTTCAGCAGCCAGTTCTTGTACTATTTTGCCAGCGCGGGCACGGGTACGCTGCCAGAGACCATCGCCCAGTTTGTTTAAAACAGGCACCCCTCCTTCTACCCCCACATACTTTTGCACCAAATGCAGCCGCGAAACCGGCACATACACCTTGCCACTTTCAGCAAAATTTAATTGCAAAAATTCTCCATGATAACCCCCAATAGCTAATTGCCTCAGTCCTTGATAACGCCCAATGCCGTAATCCACATGTACCGCCAGTTCACCTGGCTGCAACTCGCCCAGGGTGGCAGCGAAACTTTTGGTGGTGGTTTTGGAGGTACGGGTATGCACTTGCTTTTTGCCCCACCATTCGGCTTCGGTGATGAGGCAAAAGCGCGTGTTCCCTTGTTCATCCAGCAGGCGGAAGCCTTCATGGGGCATCTGTGACAGCAGCATCACTTCCCAGGCTTCTGCTTTAGGCGGAGGTTTCAGGGGGTCTTTCCAAGCAGACTGCACAGTATCCTCCTGCAGCTGGTGGGATGTGCTGGCTAAATCATAAGCTGCCAGATTTTCCTTTAAGCGCTGGGCTGCCACCGTAGAAGCTGCTGCCAGTAATATGCGTGTTCCCTGGCTGCGCCAACCCAGCAGCATCTTTGCCAGCTGTTGTCCCCCTGCCTGCAGCATCGCCTGCTGTTCTTGGCGCGATGCCGCCCTTCCCATAGCATCCACCCGCAGTGAGGCGTTGTCTCTGGTAGCCACAGTGATGCCAGCCCTGCTTTCATCAGCCATCTTTAAGGCATGCAGATGCACCCTAGGATAGCTTTCTATGGCTTGCTGCAATTGCTTGACCGACAAGAACATACTTTTGGGCGCTATCACCAATCTGCCATGCTCCTGGGCGCGTTGGGCTTCTCTTAACACTTCGGCTTCAAATGCCCTGGCGGTTTCCCACAAGGCATGTGGTTCTTCCAAGACCAGCAGGGCCTGCAGGGGCAATTGTTGGTGCAGCCACTCGGCACCGCCATGATACAACGGCAGCAGCTGTTCATAACCAGCAAAAGGGCTGGCTTGTTCCAGCTGACTCCAGAGTTGCTGGTACAACTCGGGATCCAGCTGTGCCTTGTGCTGACGCAAATGGAGACGGGCGCGTTTTGCCCCCTCATCAGTTAACAGGGCTTCATTAGCAGGCAGAATCCGCTGAGAAGTCAATTCTGCATTGCTTAGCTGAGAACCAGTATCAAAGCTGCGCATGGTGGTAATTTCATCATCAAAGAAATCCAGTCGCAATGGATGGGTATTGTGGGGAGGAAACACATCTACCAAATGCCCCCGCACCGCAAATTCTCCCGCAGCTTCTACCAACTCCACCCGCATATAACCTGCTTCCAGCAAACGTCGCAGCAAGTACTCACGTTCCACCAGCTGTCCCACAGACAAACTAAAGGTATGCTCACCCAGTATCTTCCCAGGCAAGGTACCCTGCATCCAGCCTTGCACCAAACCCACTCCAATATGCACCCCGCCCTGTCTCAGCGCATCTGCTGCTGACAAACGTTGGGCTATGGCTTCGGTAACAGGAGAAAACAACTCAAAAGGCATGGTGTCCCAATGAGGAAATCCATGCACAGGCACCCCAGGCGAAAAAAAAGCCAGATCCTGCATCAACTGCTGAGCCCGCCGATACGACGAGGTTAGCACCCACACCGTACGACCACTCACCCGTACCAGCTGCGCCAACCACCAAGCAAGCGCACCGCCTTGAAGCCCCTCCACTTCTGCCACCCCTTTTGTTGACAAATTTGCCAGCAGTTCACCCAGCCCGGGTATCTTCTCTGCCTCTGCAGCAGCAAACGATGGATTGTGCTGAAAACCAAGCGGCCTTTTCTTTTTGTCTCCCCGCTTGCTGCCCAGGGGATGGCTTGCATTACTGGCAATGATCGGCATACACTTTAACATTCATACAACACGGCACCCCATAGCCAAGGTATGTGTTCCGCCCGAATAATTCTTACCAATCCAGGCTACTTCCCTTATCCAGTTTAGCACATGCTTTCCGACCGCATAGAAGAAGGACTGACCTTTGATGATGTACTGCTTGTCCCTGCGGCCTCGTCTGTGCTTCCCAAACAAGTGAAGCTCAGCACCCGCTTAACCAAGCAGATACAAATCAACATGCCCCTCATCAGTGCTGCTATGGACACAGTTACCGAGTTTCGCACAGCCATCTGTGTGGCACAAGAAGGCGGACTGGGTGTGATTCATAAAAACATGGGCATTAGTGAACAAGCCAAACAGGTAGATCTGGTCAAGCGTTCTGAAAGCGGTATGATTTCTGATCCCATCACCATTCATCCAGATGCCCCTTTAAGTCAGGCTCTGGATTTAATGACGCGCTATCGTATTTCAGGGGTGCCGGTTACCAAGGGCAAAGAGTTGGTGGGTATTTTGACTAATCGCGACTTGCGCTTTGAAGCCCGATCAGATCAGTCGGTTTCAGCTTTAATGACCCAAGGGCGAGACAAGCTGGTGACTGTGAAAAGCGGGATTGGCTTGGAAGATTCCAAATTGTTACTGCATGAGCATCGTATTGAAAAGCTGCTGGTGGTTAATGACAGCTATGAACTGGTGGGGATGATTACTGTGAAAGATATTGAAAAAGCCCGCAGATATCCTAATTCTTGCAAGGATGCCCAAGGTCGGCTGCGGACGGGGGCTGCGGTGGGTACGGGAAAAGATTATCTAGAACGCACCCAAGCATTGGTACAAGCAGGAGCGGATGTGATTGTGATAGATACAGCCCACGGTCATGCGAAGAGTGTATTGGATGCCACCAAGAAGATCCGCGCAGAGTTTGCTGAGGTGGAATTGGTGGGGGGCAATGTGGCTACGGCAGAAGGGGGGGAGGCACTCATAAAAGCAGGGGTGGATGCTGTGAAAGTGGGGGTGGGTCCAGGTTCCATTTGTACCACACGGGTGGTAACAGGAGTGGGAGTGCCGCAGTTAAGCGCCTTGCAGGCAGTGGTTGCAGTAGCTAGGAAACACGGAGTTGCGGTGATTTCTGACGGCGGGGTGAAGTATTCAGGAGATGTGGTAAAAGCGCTGGCTGCAGGTGCTGACAGTGTGATGCTGGGCAATTTGTTTGCAGGTACAGACGAAACCCCGGGTCAGGTGATCTTGTACCATGGTCGTCGTTACAAGGTATATCGAGGGATGGGTTCTATTTCTGCCATGCAGCAGGGTTCTCGCGATAGATACTTTCAAGAATATGAAGATGCAGAGTCTGCGGAACGTTCTATCAAGCTGGTGCCAGAAGGGGTGGAGGGTCGGGTGCCGTATCGGGGGCCTTTGTCGGAGAGTATCCAACAATGTTTGGGAGGGGTGCGCGCTGGGATGGGATATTTGGGCACCCCCGATGTGGCAGCCTTGCACAATCAGGCGCGTTTTGTGCGCATCACCAATTCTGGCTTGCGTGAAAGCCACGTACACGACGTACATGTGATCGATGAAGCTCTTAATTACCCCATTTTCCCCCATTCAGACTAATTGCGCCCAGGGTGGGTTGTCACTCGTCAACTTGGCAGGCACAGCCTTGTACCTGCTGGCTTTGTTAGGGCTCTCTGCCTGTGCGGAGCATTATCGTGAAGGCCAGTCGCTGGAACAGCAAAGCCGCTTTGAAGAGGCTGCTTTGGCTTATCAACAGGAATTATCACGCAGCCCCAACAAAGCCCGCTATCAAGCAGCCTTGGAGCGCGTTAACCAACAAGCAGCACGTCAAAACTTTCTCGCCTACCGTCGCTACCTGACACAACAACAATCACAAAAAGCCTATAACCGCCTAGAAAGCACTCTGCGTCAAGATCCAGACCTCCCAGCAGCCAAACAAGAAATAAAGAAATGGACCAAGGTACTACTAGCAGGACAAATGCAGATTGAACTCAAAGAAAATTTCCGCCAAATACTGAGTTTATCCGAGGAAGTGCAATTTATCGTACAAATCAACACCCCCGTACCCACACAAACCATATCAGCCACCGTTCAACCCCAAAGCGGCATCTTCTTTGTTGAACACCTGCTGTATAACCTGCCTCCAGAAAAATTAGCCCTCTACTCCCTCCGTTCCCTAAGCGTTCAATTCACCCAAGCAGCATCCCAAAGCGCTCTTGAACCCCATAAAAAATCACCACCCAACACACCCCAAGCTGCTGGGAACCCCCAAATCATCCGCCTGCAGCTAGCCAATTACGGCATCCCCAAACTCAACAGAATCAACGGATCATTTGGCATATCCAGCAGCAATTCACAAACCCTGCAAGCTGTTAAACAACACCGAGACACCATTCAAGATGCCAACAGCCGCTTTCCCCTCCGTCTGCCCCTCGTTAACCCCAGCTACAGCCTCAACCTGCGTCCGGGGCTCGTTCGATATACCGCACCAAGAGGGGGTGACTTTTTGCCTCGCTTTGTATATATTAATAGCAATAGGCAAGTGTCATGGATAGATTTTGGTCGCTACCAAGTGCGGCAAGTTGTGGGACAAGCCCAGCATCGCTGGTCAAGATTGTCCTTGCAAAAAAGCGACTATTTTGATGTACTTGTTAGCAACTTGGTGCTTCAATCATATTTTCAATATCAAGGAAAAGTGGTGCGCTATGAGTATGCTCAGTAAGCAAAAAAGCCTGCAAGAAGAAGCGCAGGCTCAATTCAATGCGTTTTCCAACATGCCCAGCATGACAGAACAACCTGTCGACCTGCGTAAAGAATACCTCATGCTGGTAGCTTCTGTGGCAAGCAGCGACGGCTACTTAGACCCTAGAGAAATAGCTTTGCTGAAACGTTGGATCCAAGATTTCAAGCTGAATGAAAAAGAAGGTAAAGAAATCATGGTGGTTGCCAGCAAAGAAGATATGAAAGACCGCAGCAGCATTGAAGAAAAAGTACGAAAATCTGGCCTGATCGTCAGCCTGATGTTGGATCTCATGTCCATGGCTATGGCTGATGGCGTATTGGCTGATGACGAAATTGATATACTGCGTGCTGTCTCTAAAAGTTTGGGCATGGATGTGAAGGAATTTGATGTGTATCTAGAATTTGTTCACTCTGCGCACCAACAGGCCACCCTGTTCAACCCAGAACCTTTGTTTGAACATAACATCACCGCAGCACTCAAAATGATGAAGTCCAAAAAGGTGCAGCTTTACAATCACACCCTGCTTTGTTCCACCCATCCAGGCTATGATCAAAAACTCAAAACCCGTTGGAATGAATCCATCTAATCCTCCATTTTGGCAAGGTTGTGTCTGCCGATCATCTGGCGGAGATGTGTGGGAATCGAACCCACCCAAGGCGGTGTTAGCACCTCGCACACGGGTTTGAAGCCCGGGAAGCCCACCAGTGACTCATCCATCTCCACATAAAGAACACATTGTCTAAAAAGCATATATTGTCTAAAAATACCCCCTGTTGCAAATTGTTTCCGCTTTTTCCCTTGATATATTGTAGCCCCTATGATACCTTTATGGGCAAGTTGAGAAACCATGCGATGCATATAGGGTATATTCTACTATGCATGGGGATGTAGCTCAGCTGGGAGAGCACGACGCTGGCAGCGTCGGGGTCAGGGGTTCGAGCCCCCTCATCTCCATGCTTGTAGTAGACAATAACATCAGTAGACAACAACATCAGTAGACAATAACATCAGTAGACAATAACATCAGTAGACAACAAATAAGCAGGCAATAAACATGAGCAAGCAATGTCAAATTACTGGTAAGCGTGGCCTGGTAGGGAATCGGGTATCCCATGCAAACAACAAAAGCCGTCATGTACAACAACCCAATCTGCAAAAAAAGCGCATTTGGGTGGCAGAACTCAAACGCTGGGTACCCCTGCGCATCAGCACCAGTGGGCTGCGTACCATTCATCGCAATGGCGCTTACCAAACCTTGAAAAAATCTGGACTGATTTAAGCGGTAGAGTCAACTCCACCAAGTTACCTACGCCTGCAGATAGTTTGCTGCCAGGAAAAACCGCTAATAGAAAAACTGCAAAAAAGATTGCAGAAAGGAAGGTATTGTATGTTTTTTCATCAATTAAACAATCCTGTTAAAAGCAGCCTCTGGCTGTTGTTTGTGGTGTTTTTTGTGTCCTCTATGTCTTCTCTGGCACAGGCGCAAAATAAAATACTCACGGGCAACCATAGAGTCTCCCTGGAAATATCGTCTTATAAATCTAAGGGGGAAATCAAGAACTCTACTTCAAGTAGTCCGCAGGCATACCTCGGCACAGATACGGAAAGCAGCAGCACTGAGTTTGTGGAAACCTTTTATTTAAACAGTTTTCTTCTTCTCTCTACAGCCAGAATAATTAGTGAAACTGATTCTGATACTGACCTGGGATTCTCTTCTGATAGGGTTGATTTTTCCAAGGATACTCGGGACATCGATTTGGACAGCATCACTCTTGGTTTTTACTTTGGCAGAGTGAATTATCTTGAGGGTTCTGGCAGAGAGATTGCCCTGAAGCGGTCTGTTTCAGACTTTGAAAGGGATTTGAGGGGGGAGGTTACCACTGAAGATATTGATACAGTGGAATTTTCCATAGAACAGGGGGAAGGCAGCGGCTGGGTCTGGGGGGCTTCCCTAGAAGAGGAAACAAGTGAGTCGGGTGAGGGTATCAGTTATGGATTTTCCCTTTCAAAGGGGCTGGGTGAATCTACGATGTTACAGGTTGATTATACCAGCGGCAGGCAAGAAGCAGCTGGAGAAAAGACCGACTCTTCATATAGTGATACGGGCTGGATATTTGCCAGGGCACTGGGAGATAGCTTGGTGCTGGAGGTTTCTTACCTAAGCTCCAAACAGGAATACGAAAATGACGATGTCATTGATTACTCTGGTTATACGCTGGGGTTGTTGTATGGATTTTAGTGGGCGTGATGTGTTAGGCGGGTTTGTTTCTAAGGGCAGGCGGGGGTTACCAGACTAGTGGGATGGCTGAAAGGGATGCGCGTTTAGGGTTTGCAGCAGTTGTGTGATGGGGGGCAGCAGGGTGTGAATGTGTTCATGGGTGCTGCCCCGTTGCAATTCATAGGTTAGCAGCAGCAGTTGGTTGTCTCGGGCGTAGCTGCCCAAGGCGCCTGGGGTAGCGTAGCCGATGAAAGCTTTGAGGGGTGTTGGGAGGGCAAGGCAGAAATCTTCTATTGCTTTGCGGATGTGTGCAGGCAGTGATGCCAGGGGGCGTTCTATTTCTAACAGGGTGTGGCTGTGGCTGTGGAGACTCAGCAGGGTAGTGGTGCCTGAGGTCTTAATGGCTTGCAGCAAGGCGAGATTTTCTGGTTCTGAGGCTGGGGCTGTTCCTGGGGGATAGCGGGGATGTGTGGCTTGGGCACTCCAGTCTGGGGAGGGCAGATTGCGGTTGAGGTCTACATTGCGCTGATTCCATCTTTGGTTCAGCAGTAAGCCGTCTGGGTTGAGGCATGGCAGGATGCAGCATGCTTTTGCATGATGCAGCAGCAATTGGGCTAAAAACATTCCTTCTTGTTCATCTCCATGGACGCCCGCCAGCACCAATACAGCTGCTTTTTTTGGTCCGAACAGCAGAATCTGCTGCCCCAGTACGGAACGACCTACCTCCTGGGCAGGGGAGGACAGAGCTTGATTCCAGCATGGTGGTTCAAGCAGCAGTGGCATGGGGGAGAGAGATTTTCTGGTCATAGCAAATGCGTGAAAACTTAGGGGACTTGGTTCAAGGGAAAAACACACTTTCCAAAAACAAGGGCATTGAAGGCTTGGTCTATTATAGATACGATGAAATAGGGAGCAAAACCAAGTTGCATGTTTTTTAAGCAGAGGAATAGTGGTGGGTGAACATACGGGATTAGAGTGTATAGGGCGGGATGCGCTGTCGGTTTTACTAAAAAGCTTGCGAGATGAATTGGATTGCTATGTGGAGGGGCATGGGGAGGTGAAAGAGGCTTTATTGTTGGGGTTGATAGCACATGAGCATGTGTTGTTGGAGGGGGAACCTGGCTGCGCCAAGACTTGGATGGCGGAGATTTTGGCAGGGGCAGCGGGTTTGAGGTATGAGTTTTTTCAGATGCATCGGGATATTCGTCTGTCGGATTTGCTGGGAGAGACAGTATTGCAGCGTTCATGGCTGCAAGATGGGGTGGAAGTGGTTCGTCAGGGGGTGCTGCCGGGGGGGTTGCTAACGGGGGAGTTATGCGTGCTGGATGATATTACCCGTGCGCCTGGGGAGGCTTTGAATGTATCGCTGCGGATTTTAAATGAGCGCAAGTATCAATCAAAAGCGCTACCGTTGTTAATGGTGATTGCCACCAGCAATCCCAGCGGGGGGGATTACTGCAATGAGCCTTTGGATGCTGCCAATTTGGATCGTTTTACTGTACAGCTGCGCCTGCGGGGTGCCATTGTACGCAGGCAGTGGCAACAAGCTCGCAGCATTATGGATCGCTGGAATGGTGAGTCTCCTCGGTTGCTGCGGGACAATGCCCATAAAAAGCTGGTGACCATGGGTGATGTGCTGCGCAGGGCGCGGGCTAAGGTGGAACAGGTGCAGCTGCCAGAACCAGTGCGATGTGCCTATATGCAAGTATTACAGCTGCTGTGCCAGAGCTGCCTGCCAGAGGAATCGCTGCTGACAGATCGCACCATGTTGAAGAAAGCCCCCCTGATGATAAAAGCCCTAGCGTTGCTGCGCGGCCGCCAGCAGGCAGAACTGCAAGATCTGCATGTGCTGCGTTATTTGCTCAGCTTTCGTATTCCAGAGAAGCTCTATCAGCAGTTGGAGCAGCTTATCCAGGGAGTGATACAGCTGCATCTGCCAAAGGCTTCCCTAACAGATTCATCCCAGCAGGCTCATCAAGAAGCAGCATCCCAAGACTCCCCACAGCAGGGGCATGAAGCAGAAGCTCCAGCAGCAACCAACGGCGAGGAAGACATAGCGCAGCAAATCAGTGAAATGCTTGGTGAGCAAGCCCTGCAAGCCCTGCGCAAAAAAGCTGTTATGCAGCAGGCAGCAAGCAGCGACCAGCAGCGCAGCGTGTTAGCTAATGACCAGCTGCAAACAGTGCACAACATGGAACTGCTGCTGGAAACCCTGCGCGGCCGCCTAGAACGCAGCTCCACCCAGCAAGAAAACAATCCCGCTGGCTCCCCCCGCAGCTACCAGCGCATGCGTCACTTTGAAGAATTGCTGGACTCAGATCTGGTAGAAACTTTTTTATGGATGGAACACCCCCAGCCCAACCTGCCCAGGGTGTACCGTCGCAGCAGAAAACACAAGGGGGGCAAGGTGGTGATTATCCGCGATATCAGCCAATCTATGGAAGGACGCTACGCACGCTGGACTTCATCCATTATCACCCAGCTGGTAGAACTAGCCCGCAAAAAACGCATGCGCATCGGCTACATAGAATTTAACCACGCTTCCCACAAGCATCAACACAACGGACGCTTCTTCTCCCGAGACTATCAGCAGCTGATTACCAGAGCGGCTAATGTCACTTGCTGCGGTGTGACCAACTACCAACATCCCCTGCAAGAAGCCCTGGCTGCCTTAAAAACCTTGGAGCATGAAACAGCCAGCAACAAACACATCCTCTTCCTTACCGATGGCGAACCAACTCAAGGCGACTGGCTGGTAAGAGCAGAACGCAAACTGGCACAAGCACTGGGAGTTTGTATTCACACCCTGTTTATCGGTGCTGCTGAGTGCCCAGAAATCTTGGACATCCTCTCCCAAGAAACCTCTGGCAGCCAATTCCAAGCCATCCCTGCAGAAGACGGCGCTTTACGCATCTCAGCCAGAAACCCCTCAGCATAAGATGATCCCCCATGGCAGCATCCTCCCCCTCCCAGCTCCACCAAGAAGCCAAACAAATGGCACAACGTTTTCTTGCCCTCAAGGAAGAAATGAATCGCCATGTGGTTGGGCATCAAGAAGTCAAGCAAGGACTGCTGCTGGGTTTATTGGCGCGGGAACACATCTATATTGAAGGTCCTCCTGGCATCGCCAAAACCATGCTGTCTGAAATAGTGTCGCGCGCCTGCGATCTGCAGTTTTACTTCTACCAATTCCATCGCGATACCCGTCTGTCTGAAATGGTAGGGGATGTTGTCATTCATCGTCACACAGACCCCGAAATTGGCGAAGTGATTGCACAGAACATTCGCAAAGGCGGGGTGCTGACCGCAGAACTCTGCGTACTGGATGACATCTCCCGCGCCCCAGGAGAAGCGCTCAATGTGTTGCTGCGCATCCTTAATGAACGCACCTTCCAGCAGCAAAGCATCCCCCTGCTGTGCGCCATTGCCACCAGCAACCCCACCCTGGATGATTACTACAACGAACCACTAGACCCTGCCAACTTGGACCGCTTTACCATTCAATTGCGTTCAACAGGCTTAATCCAAGAAAAACGCTGGAAAGAAGTACGTCAGCTGATTGACCGCTATGCCAGCAATGGCAGTGAACAAGCTGAGGTCAACTCCATCCTGCAGCGAAAAGATTTTGACCGCGCACACCAAATACTAGGTAGAGTAGAAATAGAAGAAAGCGTCAAACGGGCACTCATCTCCTTGCTGCAACGTTTATTGGATGAAGTTTCTTCCCATGATGCCTCACACTTGCTTACCGACCGCAGTTTTTTGGTCAAAGCTGTTAAGCTTATGAAAGCTGCGGCCCTGTTAGAAGGGAGGCTACGGGTAGAACCCAAAGAATTGCAGGTATTGCGCTTTCTTACTCCTTTTCGTCTGCCAGAAGAAGTACAACCTCGTTTGCCTGTCCTGATTAAGGAAGTTCTTGCTGAGTAGAGATAGGTGACTGTTTATTATCAACAGGCGGTGTTTTATGAGTAAAGAAACAAAGTTGTTGCAGCGTTTGCTAAAACAAGGAAACAGTTTGCTGGACAAGATGTCCCCCTACGCCAGGGATGTGGGGGGGCAAATGCGTGATGTGCTGGAGGTTTCTACCAGCGAAGTTTTGGAACGGGCGGGGGATACGGGACGCTCGGTGCGCATGCGCTTGATGCAGCGCAACCTGGAGAATCAGTTGGGGCGTGTCTATGCCCAAATTGGCAAGATAGTTTGTGATGAGAATCGCCAAAAGGGCATCAAGTTTTCTGATGAATATGCACAAGAAAAGATAGCTTTGGCGGAAGATATCATCAAGCAGTTAGAGCTTTTGCGGAACCAGGCTGCGGAGGAAGCCAGGGGCGGAAGAAAAAGGAGGGGTGCTGGAGCGCAGAAAAAATCAGCGCAGCAGACGGGCAAACAAGAAGCTGCTGGGGCAGACAAAAAGGAGTGACAAGGGGCGGGAGGGATTTGCTGGGGCGTGTTTTGGAAAGAAAAGATTAGGGAAAAGGGCTGCAAACTGTTATTTTGCAAGGAGGGCTGTCCAGAGGCTGCATGTGGCAGCATGAGAGCAGCGGCCGACGTGGTGGAATTGGCAGACACGCTGTCTTGAGGGGGCAGTGGGAGAAATCTCGTGGGAGTTCGAGTCTCCCCGTCGGCACGGGAAGAGCTTGTGAGTGGGGTATGGGATGGGGCTGAACGCCAAGCAAGAGACTAAGCAAGAGCCAAGCAAGAGACTAAGCAAAAAGCCAAGCAAAAAGCCAAGCAAAACGCCAAGCAAGAGACTAAGCAAAAAGCCAAGCAAGAGACTAAGCAAAATGCTGGGAGAGTGTTTCCAGTTCTTGTTCAGCCACGGAGGGGTCTAGTTTTTTAAAGAGGGGCTGGGGTGCGGGCAGGGGATGCGCCTTGGGCAGACGGGTGGGCTGCCAGCGATTGTGTGCTGCGCGATAGTCGCCGCTGATGACTTTCCAGCTGCGCTTTCCCTGGGCGACCTCTTCCAAACGGCGTTCGCCAGCCAGGGAATCTTGGTAGCCGAACATTTCATGCAGACGTTGACAGGAAAACGGCAAAAAAGGCGCCATCATCAGCTTGAGGTTATTGATGGCACACAAAGCAGCATAAAGCACTGCCTGGGCCTTGGGTTTGTTGGCAGGATCTTTCAGCAAACGCCAAGGCTCCGCACGATTAAGATAACGATTGACTTCATCCACCAAGCGCAAAGTTTCATGGATGGCAGCTTTGAGCGAACATTCCTCAATGAGAGCTCCCACTTGTGCAAAGCCTGCGTCAATGGTGTTCAGCAAAGTTTCTTCCGCTTCTTCCAAACTGGGAGGATTGGGCGTAGCACCAAAATGCTTATGATTCATACTCAGCACCCGATGCACCAAATTGCCCCAAGAAGCTACCAGTTCATTGTTGTTGCGGCGTACAAATTCCGCCCAGGTAAAATCGGTATCCTGGGTTTCAGGTCCAGCGATGGTGAGGAAGAAGCGCAGGGTATCAGGGTCATAGCGTTTGAGGAAATCGCGCACATAAATCACCACACCCCTGCTGCTGCTGAATTTTCTCCCTTCCATAGTGAGAAATTCTGAGGACACCACATTGCTGGGCAGCTGCAGCTTTTCTCCCTTGCCCCCGCACACAGTGGAGGGCAAACCATTGCCAAAGCCTATCAGCATGCTAGGCCAAATCAGAGAATGAAACACCACATTGTCCTTGCCCATAAAGTAAAAATGCTCAGCCTCAGCATTCTGCCACCAGCGTCTCCAATCATCGGGTTTGCCGCTGCGTGCTGCCCATTCTACACTGGCAGAAAAATAACCAATGACGGCATCAAACCATACATAAATCCGCTTGTCCTCACGCTGTTGGTATTCTGCTAGGGGAATGGGAATACCCCAAGAAATGTCTCGGGTGACCGCCCGCGATTTCAGGTTGTCCAACATGCTTAAAGAAAACCCACGGACATTGGGGCGCCAATGGGTTTGTTTTTCCAGCCAAGACCTCAGGTCTTTTGAGAAAGAAGGCAGGTCTAAGAAGAAGTGTTCGCTTTCTTTGAAAACCGGTGCTTTTCCATCAATGCGTGAATGGGGGTTGAGCAATTCTTCGGGGTCTAATTGTTTGCCACAGTGGTCGCATTGGTCTCCGCGGGCGCCTTCATCGCCGCAGTGGGGGCAGGTGCCTTCAATGTAGCGGTCAGGCAGGGTGGCACCTGTGGTGCTGCTGAAAGCACCCATGGCGGTCTTGGGAAACAGCTGTTTATGGCTGTGCAGGGTCTGAAAGAAATCCTGCGTTAGCCGACGATGGTTATCTGTGGTGGTGCGGGAGAACAAATCATAGCTGAGACCAAGTTTGAACAAATCTTCGGTAATTACTGCTTGATAGCGATCCACCAACTCCTGAGGAGAAACCCCCTCTTCATCGGCTTGCACCGTGATGGGCGTACCGAACTCATCGGTGCCGCTGATCATCAACACTTCGTTGCCCGCCATACGCTGGTAGCGTGCGAAGACATCGCTGGGGACGCCAAATCCCGCCACATGCCCGATATGCCGAGGTCCATTGGCATAGGGCCAGGCCACGCACACCAGGATTTGCTTCACCATAAACTTATCTTCAACAAGAATACCGATGCCCTAACAGCCTATTGATAGCAAGGTTGCCCCAGACTTGGCAATGCTTTGATGCCAAATCTTTTTGTTAGGCGGGGCAGGAGTAAAAGGGGCAGGAGTAAAAGGGACAGGAGTAAAAGGGGGCAGCAGCGGGGTGACGGCACAAAACAACCCCCCTTGCTGGTGGCAAGATGGGGTTCATGAGGGCAGTCTTAGAAGACATATTCTATTCCAAGCACAAAGCCACTTGTTGCTAGGCTGTCGCCGTCATTATAGCTTGTATCTCCAGATAAGAAAGCAACTCGCATCAACACATTTTCATTGCCTGAAATTAGGAGTTCAAGGTTATAGTCTTTGCTTGAATACCCCACGTTGTCTTCATCTGCTTCAACCTTACCCAAGCCATAGCCACCTCTCAGCACCAGGGATTGGTTCAGCCCTTTTGAGATGGAAAAGCCATAATCATGGTCACCTTCATCTAAATCATCATCTAAGTCAAAACCTACTACCACCCCATTGCCAACTCCTTGCGCAAATGAAACGGTAAGCTCTTGGGAATTGTCAGATGTGGCGTCTTCTGTACGATAGGATGCACTGCTGCATTCTCTGGTTGCTGATTCAAGAGTCTGTGTTTCAGAGTCATCATTGGACAGACCCCATTGCGTCTGTCTGCCTGAACCTTGAATCAAATTCACCCTGCCGAAAGATAAAGCAGCCGTGAGTAATGTGCTTCTGGAACAAATTTTTTGAGAAGGTTGGTTATTAGGATATGAATAGCCTTCAGGAGCGGTAAATAGCACTGCATTCCTCAGGCTAATTATTGAGATATAAAGCATATCTGCCCAATAGAATTCTCCGCCAATCGCGGTAGCAGATGCCTCGGCGGTTCCAGTCACAGCTGTATCATCTATTTCCGTATTCAAGTCCCCGTCAAGAGATAAAGTTGCAAAGCCAACCAATCCTTTATCGGTACCGATAAGGAACTTATTGGGCTGGGCTGCAGCCAAAAGGGGAAACAGCAGCACAGCCAGCAGCAAAGCCATGAACAGGCTGCTTTTACGGGGGGCAGTCCTGCCAAACCTACTTAAAAGAGTATGGGGGATGGGGTAAATATATTGAGACATTTTCAACCTCCTTTTACAGTATTTAGATATGATTATGGGATATGAATAATCAATACATCCAGGTGATATTCCTGCAAAAGCCAGTGTAGGGAATGCTTGCTGCCATGTCAAATAGGCATGCAAATAGGCATGCAAATAGGCATGCAAATAGGCATGCAAATAGGCATGCAAATAGGCATGCAAACAGGCATGCAAACAGGCATGCAAGACCCAGAACAGCAGCATACCAGGCTAGGGGGTGGCAGCCCAGGCGGTTTGCAGGCGTTTCAGCGACAGTCCCAGGGTGAATGTCCGTGCCAGGTATAATGCGTGATAGGCTGCCCAGAGTCCATGAATGCCGAATTGACGACCGAGCAGCCAGGCCAGGGGGAAGAAGCAGCCGATGGTGGAAAGCAGCATGGAATTGCGCATGCGACGGGCAGCGGAGGCGCCGATAAAGATGCCGTCCAGACTGAAGCTGAGATTGCCACTGATGGGTACCAGCAGTATCCAGGGGAGTTGCAGTGGCAGCAGGGCGAGTACTGCTGCTTCACGGGTGAACCATTTGGGCCACCAAGGCAGCAGCAGTCCATAGATCAGCGTAATGGTGCAGCCCCCCAGCATTCCCCATGCCAGTACGCGTTTGATAATCTTTTTCAGCAGCAGCGGGCTGCGTTGACCGATGGCTTGCCCCACCAGCACTTCGGCTGCATGTGCAAAGCCGTCCAGCAGGTAAGATGCCATCATGGTCATCTGCCAGCCAATGGTGAAGGCAGCCAAGGTGAGTTCCCCCAGCTGCGCTGCCTGCGAAGTGAGATAAATAATGGACAATTGCAGCAGCAAGGTACGCACAAACAGATTGGCATTCAAGCCCAGCAATTGCTTGAACCCTTGCCAATTGAGAGCCTCCTGCCATGAAAACAGCGGAATGCGGCCGCGCTCATCCCAGTACAGCCAAGACAATCCCAGCAGCAATGAAGCCCACTGTGCTGCCACAGAAGCCCAAGCCAAACCCGTAATGCCTAAACCCAGCCAGGCAACAAATATCACATCCAATACTGCATTCAATACATTGGCAAAAACCACCAACACCACCGCTTTGCCCACCTTCCCCTGCCCATAGAACCATGACTGCATCAGCACAATTATAAATGCCGCAGGCCCCGCCAAAAAACGCACTTCTAAGTAAGCCATCATGTCATTCTCCAGCCGTGGACTGGATTCCACCCACCATCCCGCCAGCTTTGCCCACCAAGCAGCTAGTCCTGCCACCACCACCCCCACTGTCAGTCCTATCACCGTGGCTCGCACCAACAGCATCCAAGCCTCTTTTCTGGCCCCCTCCTTGTGCCAACGCGCAAACAAACCCACTGTGGACATGCGCAAACCACTCAACAGCCAAAAAACAAAACCGTAAAACAAGGCACCCAGCCCAATCGCCCCAATTTGATAAGATGACAGCAAATGACCAGCCACTGCGGTATCTACTGCACTCAGCAAAGGAATGGAAAGGTTCATCAAAATGGAGGGGATGGCAATGCGCAGAATGCCCTGCTGGATGGGGGCCTTCTGGTCGGCTTTAGGGGCAATTGATGGCATGATAGGCTTTGGCTTAGTCCCCCCTCCTTCTCCCCTCCTCCCTCGTTTTTGTAGCATGTCTTTGATTCGCTTTGATATTGGTTTGCCTGGTTATTTTACCTATCCGCCAGCACCAGGGGTGAATACCCGCCCCTTGATTGCCCGCCAGCCCAGCGGCTTGTACATGCGCGGGGAGTTTGGCTTTAAGAATGTCGGCGGCGAGGGGCGCCCTATGTCTTCTCACAACACCACCCACTTGGATGCCCCTTTGCATTTCGTAGAAGGGGGTCAGGATATGGCTGCTTTTCTCAATCAGGATCATCCTGTTGAGCGTCCTTGTTTAGCCAGGTTGCTGCATCTTGCTGCCCAGGCGGATGATGCCAGCTGCTGCACCCGTGGGGGGGTGTGCTATCGGGAGCACATACGGCAGGAGGATTTGCCTAGTGCAGCAGCATTAAAGGACTATGAAGCCCTGCTGATTTTCAGTGGTTTTGGTTCCATCATGGCTGGGGTGCCTGCTGGTTCTTGCTATGCTGGGGATGATGCGGGGTATTACCATCTGCCTTGGATGGGTGAAGCTGCTGCTTGTCATGTGCGCGATGCGGGACTAAGGCTGGTGGGCATCGATTCTCCTTCTATTGAGCCGCAGATTTCTGCTGTGCCTCACAGGATGGGTGAAGCTGCGCATCGGATATTGTTGGGGAGTGAGCCTCCTGTGTTAATTGTGGAGTGCTTAAATGCTGGTGGTTTGCAGGAGCAAGTGGGCTTTCTTCCTGAGGAAGCCTTGCTGCAGTTGGTGGTTCGGCGAGTGAATGCGGTGGGTGCGGATGCAGCTCCTTGCCGAGCGCTGTTGTACTTTTATGCGGATGACAGCGGGGGGCAGAAGCTCAGGGGGCTGCAGCAGCAGCTGACTCCGCACCAGATGTTTTCTGCGCTCTAGCAGAGGAGGGTGGCTGGCGTGGGCAAGGGAGAGGGCAAGGGAGAGGGCTAGGTGGAGTGCTGGGGGGAGCGGAGGATGCGGTGGTTTTCTATGCGCAGGGTGATTCGTTGGTCATCAAAGTATTCCAGCAGGTCAACGGCGTGTTTGCGACTGAGGTTGGCGAGTGATTTGAATTCAATCACATTGATGCGCTGTTGCTGCTGCAGGTGGGCGAGCAGCTTTTGTTGGATGGCTTGCAGGGTGTCAGGGAGGTAGTAGAGGTCTTGCTTGATGCGTACCAGTTGTTTGGCTTCTATGGCGACAGCCAGCAGGGCTTGTGCTTGTTTGGGGGAGAGGTTGGTGTTGGTGATCAAGAGGTTTAATCTGGGGGGTTGGGTGGGGTTGCTGCGGATGGTGTTGAGGAGTTGTTGGAGTTGGAGTGCTTTTTGCGGGGGGAGAGAGGCTTGATGTTGGGGGAGTTGGAAGCTGTCTTGGTGTTGGGTGAGTTCTCTTTGTGACAGCAGCTGCTGCAAGATGGCCTGGGTGCCTGTCACTTGGAGTTGTGGAGGCATTTTCCCTGCCAGTTCACCGACTGTCATGCCGTTGCGCTGGGGGTGTTGGTGATGAAATTGGGCGAGGATTTGTTTAAGCAGGCTGCTGAGTTGCTGGAAGAAGTGGCGGTGCAGCCAATGGGTGCCTGAGGGGGTTTCGAACGGCAGCAGGGTGTTGGTTTGTTGGAGTTGTTTGAATAAGGGGGCGAGGTCTTTTGGGGTGAGGTTGGTGAGTGCGCCTGCTTGGGTTTGTGGCAGCAGCCCCAGGGGTCTTCCTAGGGATGCGGCTGCAAGACGTTGGGCGGAGGTGCCTTGATGCAGTTGCTGCAGCCTGGGGATAAGAGAGGAAGCAACTGCAGCTGAAGAGATTTTGAGGGCAGCAGGTTCTATGATGAGGCCGCCGCCGATGGTGGCGACGGGTGAGTAGCATCGGATGACGAAGCGGTCGCCAAAACGTGCGTACAGGGGTTTTTCCAGGCGCAGCTGGATGTATTGGGATTTGCCTGGATGCCAGCGGGGGCTTTCTAGGGGAATCACACGCGCCATCACCTCCTTGGCATGCAGATGCACCCGTACGCGTGCTCTTGGGGTGAGCGGTTTCTCTACCGATTCCAACAACTGAGCCTGGGCATTGAGTATGCTGCTGGACAACATACTTCCCTCAGCAGCCAGCTGATCTCCGCGATGCAACTCTCCTTTGGAAATGCCAGCCACATTAAAGGCTGCCCGTTCTCCCGCCTTTACACGCTCCACCGCCTGCCCATGTGTATGCAGTCCTCTGGCGCGCAGCGATATCCCTGGTGGATACAACCAAGCCGTCTGCTTCACATCAAAAATTCCACTCAGCACTGTGCCTGTTGCCACAGTCCCAAAACCTTTCAGACTAAAACTGCGGTCAATCGCCATGCGAAAAGGCTGTCGCAAATCATGCTGCCTGCGGTTCTGCACGCAGGCACTCAAAAGCTCCCGCAGGCTTTCCAGACCTTCCCCGCTGCGGGCACTCACCACCTGAATGGGTGCATCCCTTAAAAACGAGTGGGCGAATGCCGTTCGCACTTCTCCCTCCCGCTGCTGCAGCATCTTCTTAGTGGCTAAATCCGCCCGACTCACCACCACCACCCCTTGGGGTATCCCCAGCAACTCACAAATATGCAAATGCTCCAGCGTTTGCGGCATAATCCCCTCATCCGCCGCTACCACCATCAGCACCGCATCTATGCCGGCCGCCCCCGACAGCATGTTGTGCACAAAATGCTCATGACCCGGCACATCCACAAAGGACAGCAAATGACCCATGGCATCATCACAATGTGCAAAACCCAAATCAATGCTGATGCCGCGCACTTGCTCTTCTGCCAATCTGTCGGTGTTGGTGCCTGTCAGCGCCTGCACCAAGGTGCTTTTCCCATGGTCTATATGCCCGCTGGTGCCAAACACCAACTGGGTTCTTTCCTCCGCCATCAATAACCCCGCTTCATTTTATGTGGAAGATTATGTGGAAGACTATGTGGAAGACAGCAACCAACAAAGACCTTTCAAGCGCGCTCCCTCTTCCATACACAAACGATTGGTGGTCACATCCCCTGTCAGCACGCTGGAACTCAGCAAATGGGCTTCTTTTGCAGCTGTCACCATACCTTCCAGCTTTCCTTTGAGAATCAAACGCTGGGCTTTTACATTGGCTTTTATCCTGGCTTCTTGCCCCAAGTATATGGAGCCTCCTGCTTGCAGTTCGCCCTGCAATACCCCGTTGATGTGCAAATCACCCCGCAGATGGAGAGTCCCTTTCATCTTGGTTGCAGCAGAAACAAAGCTGGTGGTGTGGGTGTGTGCCATGGTGCTAGCAAAAGGGGGAAAAGGGCTGTTAGGGGTGTTGATGGAACAGCTGGTAGAGACGGTTGAAATCTTTTTCAGAGTGAAAGCTTAAGCGGATTTCTCCTGTAGAATTTTTACCACGGGGGGTTTTCACAGTGGCTGTGCCTGGAGGCAGGATGCGTACCTTGGTGCCAAAACGGCGTTCCAGGTTTTTCTCGGCTGCTTGATAATGCAGCAGCAGGGGTGACAGCTGGGCTGCCGAGGTGCTGTTGGCAGTGTTGTTGTCCGCAGTGTTGTTGTTGGCAGGGGGGGCTGTATGTTGGCGTTCGCGTTCTACCAGGCGTTCAGTCTCCCTGACGGAAAGCTTGCCTTGCAGCACCAGATTGCGCAGGGCAAGTTGTTGTTCTGGATGGGGAAGGCTCAGCAAGGCACGCGCATGACCTTGTGAGAGGCGCCCAGTTTCCAGATCTTCTTGCAGCAAAGGAGGCAATGAAAGCAAGCGCAGCATGTTGGTCACAGTGGAACGATCTTTTCCTACCCGTTGTGCCAGTTCTTCTTGGGTGCACCCCAGGCTTTTTATCAGCTGGCGATAGGCAGAAGCTTCTTCAATGGGGCTGAGTGCTTCACGCTGCAGATTTTCCACCAAGGCGATTTCCAGCAACTTGTCATCAGGCACTTGGCGCACCAGGGCGGGGGCGTTGCTCCATCCCAGCAGGCGCATGGCGCGCAGACGGCGTTCGCCGGCAACCAGCTGGTAGTGTTGGCGTATGTGCGGATGCGGTCTGAGTACAATGGGCTGCACCACCCCTTGTTGTTTAATAGAGGCTGCCAGCTGCTGCAGGCTTGCAGGCGAGAAGCTGTTTCTGGGTTGAAGCGGGTTCTCACGCACCAGGGCTAGGGGAACGTGCAAAGAAACTGCGGAGGCTGATTCGGTGTTCATGTGTACAGCAAGGAGTTGGTGATGGGGGGGTGTGGCAGGGAACACAACAGAGTAGATACTGGCTAGCGGACGGCGCGTCGGATTCTTTTTTCTAGGTTTTGGATTCTTTTTTGTAGCAGGTTTTTTTCAGCGTGGGGGGTTTTTTGTACTTGGCGGAAGGCAGCAATGGCTTGGCGCATTTTCCCCTGTTGTTCTAGGGTGTCTGCGATGAAGAACAAGGCATCTGTGGCTACGGGGTGTTCAGGAAATTTTTTGGCGACTTTTTTAAAGGTGGTGATAGCGATATCGGTGTGACCTTCTACAAAGTAGCTGTAAGAGGCCAAGTAGTGTGCTTGTGGTGCTTGTGGTGCTTGGGGGTAGCGGTCGATAAGTTGGTAGAGGCTGTTGCGGGCTTGCAGGAATTGTTGATGCTGGATAGCGACTTCGGCTGATCTTAGCAGGATTTTGGGTTGTTCTTCTCTGGGGGCATCGGTGATGATGTTTCGGTAAAGGTTGAGTGCGCGGTGGATGGTGCTGCTTTCTTTGGCGTAGATTTCTGCCAGGCTTTGTTTGCTTTGAAAGCTGTATGAGCTGTTGGGATAGCTTTTCAGCAGTTGTTCATAGAGTTCTATGGCGCTTTTGTCATCTTCAAGGTAGTGCTGTTTGAGGTTGGCTGACCAGTAGAGGGCTTCATCAGCGTGTTTGGAATGGGGGTATAATTCTACCAGAATGAGAAAGTTGCGGGCAGCTTCTTCGTATTTTGCCGAGTTCCACATTTCAGAGGCGCGGTTGTAAAGTTCGCGTACGCGTGGCCCGTCGCTGCAGGCAGCTTGGGACAGCAGCAGTACTGCTGCCAGTAGCAGCAAGCCTTTTAGCTGTGGTGTCAAGCTGGGACGCTGGGAGGCTTGAAAAAACATAGGAACGATATCCCTCAATCTAGCAGTGTTGAAAAACATCTTTTGCAGGATTTTTTGCAGGATTTTTTTTGCAGGATTTTTTTTGCAGTGGCTTGGTGATGATCCATCTTCATGCTTATAGAGGAGAAGCATCTTTAAGAGGGCGGAGTATCTTGGGGGGCGGGATTGCTGGGAGGCTGCTCATTGACCAGTTTGGCGAATGCCACCACTTTTTCTCCTTCACCTATTTGTACCATGCGCACCCCTTGTGTGAGGCGTCCGATGTCGCGCATGGTGTCTAGTCGCATGCGGATCAGTTTGCCTGTTTGGGAAATGACAATGACTTCTTGGTCTTCAAATACTTGTAGAATACCCACCACCTTCCCGTTGCGCTCGCTGGTTTTAATGGTATACACCCCTTTGTTGCCGCGATTGCCCAGGGGATACTTCTGTACCAGCGTTTTTTTGCCGAAGCCGTTTTCAGTAAGGGTGAGGATAGCCCCCTTGCGGCTGAGGATTTCCATCCCTACCACGCGGTCATCTGTATTGAGACGCAGCCCTATCACACCGCGGGCAGCACGACCGGTAGCCCGTATTTGCGTCTCAGGAAAGCGCAATGACATACCTCTGGCGGTAGCTAAAAAGATTTCCTGTCCTGTGCTGCATAAATTGACGGCTTGCAGTGAGTCGCCTTCATCAATGTTGATAGCACGCAAGCCTCCACGGCGAACATTGGCAAATGACTCCAACAGGGTTTTCTTCACGATACCGCTGCTGGTGACCATCACCACACTGCTGCTTTTATCCAGTCCGCTAACATTCAGGTAAGCCCGCACCAACTCCTCCACTTCCAAGGACAACAGGCTGTTGACCGATTTCCCCCTAGAAGCCCGCGCAGTTACAGGCAATTCATAGACCTTCTTTTGATAGCATTTGCCAAAGGAAGTAAAAAACAAAAGCATATCATGCGTGGAAGCCACAAACATGGAGGTTACAAAATCTTCCTCACGGGTGGTCATGCCAATAGAACCCTTGCCCCCGCGATGCTGTGTACGATAAGCCGATACCGGAGTCCTCTTGATAAAACCCTTGTGAGAGATAGTGACTACCATATCCTCTTCTGTCACTAAATCTTCCTGACTCCATTCTGTTGCTGCTGCCATGATTTGGGTGCGACGTTGATGCAGCTGCTGATTGCCGTATTGTTCACGCAAAGCACGGGTTTCGCTGCGGATAACTTCCAACACCAGGTTTCTGTCAGCTAAGATGGTTTGGTATTGCTGCATGCGCTGCTGCAATTCGGTGTGTTCTTGGGCTATTTTGCTCTGTTCTAATCCTGTGAGGCGACCAAGACGCAAATCCAAAACCTCCTTGGCTTGAATCTCGCTTAATTGGTACTTGGCTATCAGCATCTTGCGGGCTTGTGCAGCATCGGTGGCAGTCTTGATAAGTTCAATCACAGCTTCCAAATTTTCAAGTATCACCTGGAAACCCTGCAAAACATGTGCGCGTTGGGTAGCCTTGGCTAAATCAAACTTGGTGCGGCGTTCCACCACCTGTATCCGATGGGATAAAAACCGCCTCAACATCTCCACCAACGGTAAAATACAGGGCTGACTATCTGCTATCGCCAACATAATCACACCATATGAAGTCTGTAATTTGGTGAGCTTAAACAAATTGTTCAGCAGCACCTCCGCATCGGCATTGCGCTTGACTTCAATCACCATCCGCATGCCCTGGCGATCTGACTCATCACGCAAATCCGCCACCCCATCCAGCCTCTTGTGGCGCACCAACTCCGCAATCTTCTCTATCAAACGCGCCTTGTTCACCATATAGGGCAGTTCATGCACCACAATGGTTTCCTGAGAGGTTTTCTCATTGATTTCTATCTCTGTCCGTGAGCGCACCGTCAGCAAGCCCCGCCCCGTAGTGTAGGCATCCACAATCCCCTGCCGACCCATAATCATTCCCCCCGTAGGAAAATCAGGCCCCGGCATCAAATCCATCAATTCAGCCAAATTGGGGTTGTTGGGGTGGTCAATTAAATACAAAAAGGCATCCAAGGACTCCAACAAATTGTGAGGCGGAATGTTGCTGGCCATGCCCACCGCAATACCCGTAGTGCCATTCACCAACAAATTGGGAAAGCGCGCAGGCAGTACCAAGGGTTCCTGCAAGGAATCATCATAATTGGGCTGAAAATCAACAGTGCCTTTTTCTAGGTCTTCCAGTATCCTGTGCGCCAGGGCTGTCATGCGCACCTCGGTATAGCGCATGGCAGCAGGGGGGTCGCCATCAACAGAACCAAAATTCCCCTGACCATCTACCAGAGGCACCCGCATGGAAAAACTTTGCGCCATGCGGACAATGCTGTCATACACCGCAGCCTCCCCATGAGGATGGTACTTACCAATCACCTCTCCCGCCACACGCGCAGACTTGCGGTAAGCCTTGTTGTGATGGTTGCCTTGTTCATGCATGGCGTACAATACCCGACGATGCACCGGCTTTAAGCCATCGCGAATATCAGGCAGGGCGCGCCCGATAATCACACTCATGGCGTACTCCATGTACGACTGGCGCATTTCATCTTCAATATGCACAGGCGTGATTCCGTTGCCTGCCTGCGGCGGGTTTTCCATGGACATTGAACTTATAAAGGAAAAGAAAACAAAAGAAACTAACTACTTATAGCAGGCAGGCACCTGTGTTGGCAAGCAATGCGCTTGGCTGCGCAAGGCAGGGCGGGCTTTCACTTAGCCTGGCTAAGTGAGGAGCTTAGAAAAACATTTCCAGCTGAATGTTACCTCCATCCCACTGGCGGCCTTCTTGCAGATCCAAATCCCAGGTGGTGTTAAACAACAGGCGGTGACTGTCAGCCTTAATCAGCAATGTGCCTACTCCCAATTTGATTTCATCGCTAGGTTTCTCTGATTTTGGCATGCTAATGTCGGCAAGATATTGGCGGGTGAGAATATCACCGGAGAACAGAGAGAACAACCATTGAATGCCGGGGCTTACTTGCTTTTTGAACAGCACATATCTTTGATCGGCCTTATGGGTGTAATCAAAGTGGACATTCTCCTCCGCATCCAGGTTGGCACGGCGATGGATGAGATTGCTGAATACCCCTTGCGACAACCCCAACTCCCACACATCGCCCTTGGGTTCAATGTGTCCCAAGTAGATATCTCCGATGCGCAGGTGCATTTGTTGTCGTCGCAGTCTATCGCTGGCGATGCTGCTGACATTCTGTTCGCTGCGGCGTTCTAGGAAACCTTCCCAGGTTCCTCCCACCAGCCAATCAGAGGAAGAACGCCAATCCAGTTCAAAATGTCCTCGCCAGCCCTCATGAGAGCGTCGCCAACTTTCACCCAGGTCCAGCAGGGTGGTGTATCGCTGTTGCTCAAATTTGCCTTCCAGCCACCAGCTCTTGGTTTGCAGATGCCCTCTTAGGTGCGTTTTGCGTGGCTGGGGTGTTATCAGTAAATCTTGGCGGTTCTCTACATTGAACAACAGCAATTCGGTTAAGATACCGCTTTCAATAAATATCGGTTGATAGGGTTCGCCATAACCGATGCCCACACCTTGTGATGCCGAAGTTTTGGATGCACTGGGGAAGCCAAAGACGTTGAAGTGAAAACGTGGGAACAGCCTCAAACCTGCTTCTTGTGCTATGGGTCTAGCATAAACAAAGGAGTTGTCTTCTTGTTGATAGTAAAGGGAAGCGTAGCGACCCAATTCTTTGATTAATTGCAATTGGTGCGAAAAATAGAATTGGCTGTTGGACAAGCTGCCGGTGGAAGAACGGCTGTAATTTTTTTGCCTGCTATTAAAAGCTCGCTGATCCAACGGTGCTTGATACGAGCGCCTGTGCAGAAAACTTTCTTGGGTGAGAATGTGGTTATTAATATCATAACGGGTACTAAGGCGGGTGGAATTGAGGGTGGTGTCTTGCGCCCAAGCGGGGTATGCTGCACAGACACTCACACATACTAGCGTGCGCACTATTAGCCGCCGACAGGCTGTGGTTTTCTTGCCGTATTTCATCATCAGTGGATTCATGGAGGATAAATCTGTTTTTAAGGAATTTATTGGTTAAGCGAGATTGCGGGAGACAGTTTGATTTTACAGCAAAAAACATGATTATATTTGAACTTTTTTATATGCATGACTATATTCCAAAGTAGCAAGACAGCATGATATGGAACAGCATATGACCAGGCAGCCACCACAGTGTTCTCATCCTGCCGATGACGCCACTTCCCAAGCTTCAGCAGGATGGGGGTGCTGGCTGGAAGCTTGCGGGTCGGAGATTTTGTGGGCGGGTTTGTCTCGCCCTGGCTGGGAGGGTGTTTTAGCAGAAGAGATGGAAGGGGCAGTGTTAAAGGGCTCTGTCAGGAGACCCCAAGCACAGGTTGTCAAGGCACACCAGCAAACAGGGTTGGTGTGTCTGCCTTGGAAAGGGGGGGCAGTTTCTTTGAAAGCATTACCACCATTGGTGTTTGAGCGTCAGCGATTGCTGCCGGCACGCTTTTTCCCAGCTGCGGATTTCCACAGCTTGGTGCATGTGATTGTCCAGCAATGCTGCCAGCTGCCATCAGAGGTGGATAATTGGCGGCTGCATGGTTTTGCACCGCCTGTGTCTAAGGGAGCCAGTCGCCAACGACATGTGCAAAAGCTCATGCAGGCCTGCTGTCGCTATTTGGTTCAGCATTATCCCAAGCTGGCTGAAAAGGCCAAGCATCATGGTCTTCCGATATGCTTTCCAGCGTCTAAAAAAGCTCCTGCTTGGGTGGTGCAAGTCTGTGTGCTGCCTGAGGGAGCTTTGGTGGCGGCTGCTCCCGCTGCACATTTAATTCACCCCGCCGCAGGTGGTCAACCGCAGTTAAAAAGACCATTTGACGCCCCCTCGCGCTCTTGGCTCAAACTAGAAGAAACCTTGCTGCTGCTGGGAGAGCTTCCCCAAGCACATCAAAAAGTGGTAGACTTAGGGGCAGCCCCAGGTGGTTGGAGTTTTGCTATGGCCTGGCGCGGCTGCCGTGTATTGGCAGTAGATAACGGTCATATCAACATGAAACCATTTGAGTCGTTGCCAGGGAGTTGTCGCATTCTGCGCAAGAACGGTCTTTCTTTTCAACCCAGTCAAGGCTGGCTGCCTACGGATTGGCTACTTAGCGATATGCTGATTCCCCCTGGAGCTTGTTTGGGACTGCTAAAAAACTGGCTGCCGCAATCATATGCCAAGCGCTTTGTGGTGAATATCAAAATACCCCAAAAAGAACCCCTGCCTGCCTTGCAGCCCATTCGTGCCTTCATGCGCGGTCTGCCTGACTGCAGTTGGCAGCTGCGCCAGCTACACCACAACCGCAGAGAGGTCACTTTGTTTGGGCGCTGTCATGCGCCAATCCGTTAATCAACACGCTGACCATTTTTGCAACGTCTTCTTTTGCAACGCCTTCCCTTGCAACGCCTTCCCTTGCAACGCCTTCCTTTGCAACGCTTTCCTTGGCAACTGTTTTCCTTGACACTTATGTTATCTTCCAAGCAACATCCCTGGCCCTGGTTGATACTTGTCGCCGTCCTCTCGCTGTTTTATACCAGCACCACACACGCTACTCCCAGTGGACTGGCTATGGCTGGAGGACTGGTCACCAGCAGTTCTGATGGCAAAATCACCAAGCCCATTGAAATCATCAGTGCAGCAGAGGGAGATCCCTACCAATTGCAAAGCCATGGCGTATCTTTTGGGGTGGATTTCCAATGGTCGCTGGCTGAACGTTGGTCTCTGAGTGCGGTGGCCAAGGTGAGCTATGAAAACAACGCCAATCGCTTCAAGATCGGCGATGTGAATACAGACCCCAATAGTGTGTTGATATCCCATGATGTTCTAGGGTTGCAGATGAAACACTGGATCGGTAGCTGGTACGGGGGTTTGCAGTGGGGAAAACATTATGAGGGGGTGAATTTTCGTCTGCGTGGAAGCAGCAACAACGTCAACTTTGTCAGTGAGCGTTCTTCTGGATGGGGGGTGCTGTTTGGGATGGAGCAAGACAATGGCATTATCATTAACAGTTCGGCTGAATTTTTTCAGGGTGAATATGAGAGTATCCAAACCGATGTGTTTGTTTTTCGGCTGGAGGGGGGCTATCGTTTCAAGTGAGTTTTTCAGGTGGAGATGCTTCTCGGCGGGATGCTGCCTTGCTGCATGAAGCGACAGCTGTGCAGCCTGAGCGCAATCTTTCCCGCTCCCAGGTGCCTGGTGTTGGCCAGGCAAAATCCGCAGGGAGGGTGTCTGCCAAAGCAGACAGATCAGCTGATTCTTTGGAGACTGAGAAGGTGGTGCTGGTACTTGGCTGGCGCGCAGGATTGGCAGTGTTGGAGCATCGTCCGCAAGATGTGCTGCGGTTTTTTTTCACAGGCAGCCAGAGGAAGTTGCTGCAAGCTCAGCTTAAACAGGCTGCGGAACGACGGCTGGCATTTCATCAGGTAAAGCCGCAGGAATTGGAGCGTATTTGCAGCAGTGTTCACCATCAGGGGCTGGTGGTGGCTGCGCGTCCGTTGTGTTGGGGGAGATTGGAGCAACCTCCTGTGGCTGCTGGGGCTGCGGGCGTACGGTGGCTGGCGTTGGATGGCATTAGCAATCCGCACAATTTAGGGGCTCTGCTGCGGGTGGGAGCGTTCTTTGGTGCGTCAGGCATGCTGTGCGGTGAACAACCTGGTGTTCCTCTGCCGTCGGCAGCCTTGCGCACTGCCCAGGGGGCAGCAGAAACCTTGCAGCTTTTTGGCACCACAACCACATTGGCACGCATACTGGCACGATTTGCCGCTGCTGGCTGGCAGGTGTTGGGATTGGAGACCAAGGTTCCCCAAGTACTCAGCGGCAGCTACCAGCAGCAGGCAGACGATACCCCCTTGGTGCTGGTGCTGGGGGGAGAAGAACGCGGTATTTCTCCTGCGGTGCGCAAGGCTTGCACCCAGCTGCGTTGTTTGCAGCCATCGGGAGCGCTGTCTTCGCTGAATGTATCTACGGCAGCGGCAGCAGCCTTGGCCTTGCTGCAAACTTAGTGGCGGCATCAGCTGCTGCTAAGAGGCAGACTCTTGCATCAGTTTGCGCGCTGCGCGTACCGCAAAATAGGTGAGTATTAAATCTGCCCCTGCGCGCCGAATAGCCAAGAGGGTTTCCATCATCACACTGTCTAGATCCAGCCAGCCTTTCTCTGCTGCTGCCCAAACCATGGCGTACTCGCCACTCACTTGATAGGCTGCCAACGGCAGTAGCACAGCATCACGCACCGAACGCACCACATCCAAACAAGGCAGGGCAGGCTTGACCATCACGATATCCGCTCCTTCAGCCACATCCAACAGCACTTCGTGCCTGGCTTCGCGTCCATTGGCACAAGCTATCTGGTAAGTAGCACGGTCGCCAAAGCGGGCAGCACCACCGCCAGCATCGCGAAACGGTGCGTAAAGCGAAGATGCAAACTTGGCAGAATACGCCATAATGGGCAGCTGTGAAAATCCTGCAGCATCCAGCCGCTGGCGAATGGCAGCCACACGCCCATCCATCATGTCAGAGGGTGCCACCAGGTCCGCACCGGCACGGGCGTGTGCCAGTGCCATCTCGCAGAGTACGGGCAGGGTTTCATCGTTCAGTATGCGTTGGTCTTGCACCAAACCGCAGTGTCCGTGGGACAGCCACTCACACAGACAGACATCGGTAATCACCATCAGCTGCGGTACGCGCGCTTTAATGGCTTTCACTGCCTGGGGAATCAGCCCCTGGGCAGCTACTGCATGGATGCCTTTTTCATCTTTTTCCTCAGGTACACCGAACAGAATGACTGCGGGAACGCCCACTGACCAAGCTTGTGCGGCTGCTTCTGCAGCCAAATCCACAGAGAGACGAAACACCTCTGGCATGGACTCCACCGCTTGGCGTTGGTTGCTGCCTGGCACCACAAAAAGCGGCAAAATCAGCTGACTGGCATGCAGGTGCACCTCTTGGGTCATGCGCCTGAGGGTGGGATGCTGGCGCAGCCTGCGCTTACGCACTTGGGGATATTTGCTGCCAGAAACCATGCTAGGAGGTGGATGGGGTTTTCAACTGAATACGAACCTGCGCCCCTGGATGCAGCTGCCAACGCTGCTGGATAGACTGGCAAAACATAGCCAATTCCAAATATCCATAGCTGTTGAACAATGCGCCAGCCGCATCTGGTTGCAGCAATTCGCTGTAATGGTTGCATAGACGCAGATAGCGGCCATTGCTGCACTGAATGTTTTCAACATTTTTAAAGTTGGGCAAATCTTTTTGGGTGATATTGGTCATGCAGTTGCCAAAGCGATCGGCGAGCAACACTTCTCCTATCAAGCACTTTTTTTCTCGTGAAGGACGGCTAATTTCCAGACGGTTGTAGTCTTCTACTTCTCTGCCCATGGAAACCGGCTTAGCACCTTGCAGCAAGCGGGCAGCAATGGGCACAAACAAATGCAATCCATCAAAGGAGGCGCTTTTCTCACCGATGCCCTTCTTGCTGTCCACCACAAAGATCTGCTGCAAATCTTGTTCTTCCGCAGCCAGGCTGAGTACTCCGTTGTCAGGCCCTACCAACCAACTGTTACCACAACAAACAATCAGTGCTTCGCGGTCAGAACCCACCCCTGGGTCTACCACCGCCAAATGGACACTGCCTTTTGGCCACTCTGATACTGCCCGACGCAAACACCAAGCTGCAGTATAGACATCCTGAGGAGCAATGTGGTGGCTGATGTCATGGATATTGGCACTGGGTACCAGACTCAACAAACGACCGCGCATAGCCCCCACAAAACCATCTTGTTGGCCAAAATCACTGGTCAGCGTAATGATGCCACAGGGTTTCATGCCAGTTCTCCTCAGCCAATTTTTGTCACTGGCTGATTGACTGCATGCTGCGCATCTAGCGGCAAGTGCCAGCTATTGCCCTCGGTCTTTCCATACAACACCGCAGCTTGTGTGCCCGTTTCGCTAAAACCCAAGGTGCTTAAAAAAACTTTGGCAGCCTCATTGTCTTTTTCTATGCTGGTTGTCATCTGCCTTAGTTCTTCACGTACCGCTAAGTCCCTCACAAAGTGCACCATGCCCCGTGCCAACCCACGGCGACGAAAGGGTGCATGCACCCCACACCAGATTAATTCTATGGCCTGTTGTTCTTTCTGCAAACGCACCATCACCGCAGCAGCCAAACCAAACGAATCCGCCCCATGCACCTGACTCACCAAGGCAGCTGAATCAGTCCACAACAACATATCCAGCAATCTACGAAAAGAGGGCATCACCCGATGATTGCAACAACGATGTAATAAAAAATACAGTCCATCCATATCTTGTTTCTCAAACGGACGCAGCTTAAACAATGAACCCCCACGCGCTTTCAGTACGGCAGTAGGCATGGCAGCACTGTCTTCAACTTCATGAGGCAGAGGCGGCGGCTTGCCGTTGAAAACCTTCTCAGCTGCTTTTGCTTTACTGGTGGGAGAGTGCGAAGAGTCTCTCAATGTTTTGTGAGGTGACATCAGCCGTTTCCTTGCTATCCAAACCTTTAAGAGAAGCCAGGCAATCCCTGGCAATGCAAACATTCGCAGGTGTGTTACGCATGCCTGCGCTAGGTGCTAAGACAGGACTATCCGTCTCTAATGCCAGTGCATGCAATGGCAATGCCCGCACCATCCGCTGCTTCTGTGGTGAACGTACCACAGACGCTGGCACTGAGAAAACATAGCCAGCCTCCGCACCCCTTAACGCATGCCCCGCCTTGCCGTCAAATGCATGCATCAACACCCGCATGGCGCCCCATTTCAGCAGCAGTTCCAAGGTTCGCTTGCCACAACTCCGAGAATGGACATTCAAAGGCAAATCCAAACGCATCGCCAGCTTCACCAAGCGTTCAAAAGCCTCTTGCTGCCACAGCCGCCGCTCTGCTGTTCTACATACCCAATGGTCTATGCCTACTTCGCCTATCCCAGTAATCTCCCCCGACCTCTGCTCAATTTGCACACACACCTCTTCCAATTGCCCATCTGCAGGCAAGGGTTGATCATCAGCAAACTGCTGCGGGTGAAAACCCAAAAACGGCAGCACACATGGCTGCTCCTTGGCCAATGCCAATACCTGTTCATTCTCTGCAGCATCCTGCCCCACCACTGCAATACGATGAACCCCCGCCAACTGAGCCTGCTCTAAAACCACATCCAGATCTTCAGCAAAAGCAGGGTCAATCATGTGGGTGTGGGCATCTATCATCTGCAATGTTCTTTCTGGGTTCAGCATGTTACAGTCTAAGCAAGTCTCTGGGCAGTAGCCAAGCTTCTAGTATAGATGAAATCAACAGTGAGCGTTACTATCTGCAAGTGATTTATGCCACCTCGGCTGTTGGGTATGAGGTAAAACATCTATTCAGCGGGCAGACTGCCGCCATCTGTCAATACAATTGATTTATGACCAATGTGAGAACCAAGATTGTCTGCACCCTTGGGCCGCAAAGCTCAAGCTATCAGATGATTTTATCCCTGGCAAAAGCAGGCATGAATGTGGCGCGCCTGAATATGTCACATGGAGACTATCCAACCCACGCCCGCACCATTGAACACTTGCGACAAGCAGCCCTGGAAACAGGATGCAACTTGGGTATTATGGCAGATTTGCAAGGCCCCAAGCTGCGCATTGGCGAGGTAAAAAAAGATGTTCAACTAGAAAAAGGCCAGTTGATGACCATCTGCTGCGGAAAGGAAATAATCGGCGATGGACAGCGCATAAGTACCCCCTTGGCAGAATTAGCCAAAGGGGTGCAAGCAGGAATGCATCTGCTGCTGGATGATGGTCGTCTGGATTTAATCGTCCAAAATATCCAGGGACAGGACCTGCTTTGCAAAGTGGAAAACGGGGGACCCATATCCAGCAACAAAGGCATCCACATCCCTCAATTCCGCTTGCAGTTGGCTGCGCTTACAGAAAAAGATCGCAGCGATACCATCTTCGCCCTCAAACAAAAGGTGGATTTCATCGCCATGTCCTTTGTGCAAGATGCCAAGGACATCCGCGACCTGCGCAACCTGGTCAAGCATGTGGAATATCCCCCGGCACTGATAGCAAAAATTGAAAAACCCCAAGCCCTAGAAAATATTGAAGCCATTGTTGATCAAGCCGATGCCGTTATGGTCGCCCGTGGAGACTTGGGTGTGGAAACCAGTCCAGAAACAGTTCCCTTGGCGCAAAAGAAAATTATCTCTTGCTGCAATGCACGCAGCAAACCAGTGATTACTGCCACCCAAATGCTAGAGTCCATGGTGGAAAACCCCATCCCCACCCGCGCAGAGGCTTCCGATGTCGCCAATGCCATCTTTGACGGCACGGATGCTGTGATGCTTTCTGCAGAAACAGCCACGGGACGTTTTCCATTAGAAGCCGTCAAGGTGATGCAGCGCATCATCGCAGCCACCGAAGCCACACAATCGGAAGCATCCGTCCATCATGTTCATCAGCCCCTGTCCAATTTCCAAGATAAAATCGTCAGCGGTATTTCCCAGGCTGCCTGCACCCTGGCTGAAAGCACCAGCGCCCGTGCCATCGTGGCGATTACCTTCACCGGTGCCATGGCTGCGCGTCTTTCCAGCTGTCGTCCTGGTCCACCCGTCATCGCTGTCAGTCACCACCCCCAGATCCTGCGCTCTCTTGCCCTGCACCGCGGTGTGGAAGGCATACTGCAGCCCAACCTCAACTGCCCCATTGAGCAAGCCCTGCCACAAATAGAGGCTGCCCTCCTGGCGCAAAACCTGGTCAAAGAAGGAGATGTACTGGTGATTACTGCCGGTGTTCCCTTTGCTTCGGTTCGTTACACCAACACCATCCGCGCAGCACCTGTGGGTGAATCCAGCCTGGCTAACCCCGTCTCTAAGAAAAAGCGGGGCAGCAAGACAGCAGCCTAGCGTCCCCTTGATACAACCGCCCCCACCGCCTTAGCAACCTTGGGCGTAGCCTTGCCTGCAGTTTTGCCTGCAGTCTTGGTATTTTTTTGCTTTGCCTGCTGCCATTGCTTTACAGTCATTATGCCGTCCAGTTTGTTGCCCAAACGCCGTCGCACAGCCTGCAATTCAGAGTCTGTCTGGCAGTCCAGAAAAAATCCCTCGCTTATCCCGAAAAACCGCGCCAATCGCAAATCGGTATCGGCAGTTACCCGACGCTGACCATTGACAATGGCATGGATGCGATTGGGAGGCACACCCAAGGCATGACCCAGCTCGTTTTGACTCATTCCCAAAGGATCTAGGAAATTGTCTTTCAGCATATTGCCAATGTTGGCATACAACTGTTTGGAGTTCTTTTTCATCTGCTGCTAGGGGCAGCAAAGTGTTCTAGTGATAATCTACCAATTCCACTTGACTGGCATTGCCTGCGGCTTCGTCCCAAAAGAAACATAACCGCCATTGGTGATTCACACGCAGTGAATATTGACCTTTGCGGTCTCCAACCAGCTTTTTCAGCTGATGGGCTGGCACTGTGGATAAATCCTTCCAGTGCTTCGCCCTATTCAATGCCAGTAACAACTGTACTGCCCGAATCCATATTTCAGAGGGGAAACGAGGCGAATGTCCCTGTCGAAAAAGCAATTCCGTTTGCTTGTTTTGAAACGAAATAATCATTATTTCTTAATTTCATGTTCATATCTATGAAACTCCCTATGGCTTTGTTTTTTTAAAAATTTAAAGGCTTGCTGCCTTCTGGTACGTATCATGTACTATCTTTTTGGGCTTGTCAACCCCTTGAACTAAATGCCTTCCACAACCAGTGTTACAACAGCTGGCGCAGTTGATGAAAATGCTGGCGGGTGGAGTCATCGCTGGGGGAGTGACTGCTGGGAGGAGGCGGGGTGGGGATATCTAGTTGGGAGACATTTTTGAAGCGGATGTCACGCACGTTGTTGGAACCACACAGGTCTTGGACGGCAGCCAGTAGGTGGGGACGGAAGAATTGGAATTCATAGGTGAGGGCGGGATTGAGACAGCCCACCCACAGGATGTCCTTGCGCAGTCTAAGGGGCTGGGAACAACTGCCTAGCTGGGGATGGTTGACCACCTGCGCCCAATGCTGACGCAGGGTTTGCAGCACCAAGGCCTGGCTGCGCCCCTGTTGATAAAAGACCTGACGCAGCAGTAGATGGAGAGAAGAGACTTTGCGTGATGGCATGGACATCCTTGTCCAAGGTGGGAAATTTAGGTTTGGGGAGCCTTGGGGATGACTGCCAACTAGGCTTTTGCTTTGTGCTTACAATATTTTTTACTATGTTTTTTACTATATTTTTTAATGATGTTTTCTTACCATGTTTTCTACAAAGTGCCTTCTGATCTGTTTATGCTGGGCTTGGGCATGGGGGCAGCGATGATTGCCAAGGGTGAAGGTCAAGGAGCAGCGGAGCCAGTGATGGTGCCTATGAGAGGACGCAGGGAGTCCTCATTGAAATGGATGCCGATGCCCACAAAGGGACTTTGCTGATCTTGATTGTCATTAATGGCATCATCTTGACCGGCGATGAAGAAAGCATTGGAGAAGAAACGCCACAAGCCATAGAATTTCAAGTGAGAACCTTCATCTCGGTCTAGATCCCAAATATTGGCACCCAAGCCAAATTGATCCTGACGACCGAATTTCTGTTCCACGCCTATGCCGAATTCGTTTTCCATCAAGCCACCCTGCAAGACCGTATCGTAGTAGCGCTGTCCAATGAGAAAGGACAACTGCAGGTCATCAGAGGTGATCTCTTCTTCCGTCTGGCTGATGCCGCTGGCACTGCGAGTGATGATGGTTTTTTCTTCTGTGTTGCCACGGGGGTCTTGCACCAACTGGATGGTGTAGAAGCGGTCTCTCAACGGACGCAGACGTAAATCAATGAACGATTTGTAATCCCCCGCCTCAGCCAAGTATTCCACATGACCACCCACATCCAACTTCAGGCGACTGGCACCACCAAAGAAATCACTGGCACCAGACAATGCCGAATTCAAATTGGTCGCCGTGGTGTCTTCGTTAATTAGCTGCGCCAAAGTACCATCGCCTTCGTTCAGCTTGGCAGAAATGGACTGGACATGAATCATGGTGTCATCCAAGCGCACAAAAGCGTCATTCAGGCTTTCCACGGTCTCCCCCAGCTTTTCACGATTGTCCGCCAGCAGCAGGCGTAAATCACGGGTAATGCTGGGTCCATCTTGTGCCAAGGCTCGCGAGAATACATTCACATTGCGAATGATGGAATCAATCTCGGTGCGATTGGCATCGGCAACCGAAGCCAGTTGTTCGCCAAAGTCGGCAAAGCCCTCTACTGCACGGCGGATGCTGTCTTCATTGTCGGTGGCAATACGATTGATGCTGCCGGTGAACTCACGCAGATTGAATAGAATGAAGTCTATCTGCTGGTTGGTCACCTTGGAAATACGGCTAATGTCTTCGGTGGTCAACACAATGTTCTCCACAATGTTTTCCAGTCTGTCGCGGCCGCGTTCTCCTCCCAAGGTATGGCGCAGCACACCTGTGACATCGCCGATATCCTCCAAAACCTGACTCATGTTGTCCACCAGACTTTCCAGGCCAGCATTGGGACCCACCAAAGCAATATCGCCTCCTGGGGGCAACAGTGTGGCAGATTCACTGCCCAAATTTAAATCCACATACTTGTCACCCAAAATACCCAGCGACTTGACAGATACTTCTGCATCTGAATGCGCCCGATAGCGACTGAAAAGCTTCAAGCGTATGCGCGCCTCATTGCCGTCCAAGGCGATGTCTTCCACCTTGCCCACCCGCACTCCCGCAACTTGTACAGGCGACCCAGGCAGCAAACCAGAAGCATTCTCAAAATTAACAAACAAGGTGTAGGTGTCCGCCTGCCCAGGACGCCAACCAGTTATCGCTATGGAAGCATAAGTGGTAATCAACAGCCCGCATAAAATCAGCAGCCCGACTTTTAGTTCTATGGATAAACGCTCCACAAGAGACCCCTTTTTTGTGCTACTAAGCAGCCTTAGAAACCGTGCTTTAAACCAGGCGTTAAACCAGGCACTGGCGATGCCTTAACTATAAATACCCCGCCAGGGATTGTCTACAAGATTATGCCAAGTATAAACCTATGCAAAATATAAACTTATCATCTCAAGATTGCCAGAAAACAGTGATTAAATAATCAAACATTAAAATCAAGACAGAGGAAACCACCACGGCTTGGGTGGTGGAACGACCCACACCCTCTGCACCGCCAGAGCTGTGATAGCCCTTAAAACAGCCCACCTGGGTGAGAATAATGCCAAACACAGCAGCCTTAAAAGCACCCTGCATGATATCGCTGAAGGTGAGAAAATCAACGACCTTGGCTATAAAGATACCAGGGTCTACTTTCAGCAGCACCACTCCCACCAGATAGCTGCCCAGCAACCCTGTGAGGTCGGCTATGGATGTCAAGATGGGGAGCATAATCACGCCTGCCAACACTCTGGGGGTTATCAGGTATTGTACGGGATTAACTGCCATAGCCAGCAGGGCATCTATTTGTTCGGTTACGCGCATGGAGGCAATTTCTGCAGCAATGGCAGAGCCGGCGCGGGCATTGACCATTAAAGAAGAAAGCACTGGACCCAGTTCACGCACCATGGCCACCGCCACCAGCCCGCCAACGATGGATTCCGAACTGAAATCGCGCAAAGAACGATAACTTTGAAAAGTGAGTACCATGCCAGTGAATAAACCACTGAGAATCACCACGCCCAATGATTTATTGCCGATGAATTCCATTTGTTTCAGCAGCAGCTTCCAGCGATACGGCGGGCGGAAAGCCAAGCCCACTGCCTGAAAGAATTGCAGGCCCAGCGCACCGATTTCTTCCAGTCCGCTGATACTGGATTTGCCCAGATATTCTAATCCTGAGCGCGCTTCTTTTCTGGCGCGTGGCAGCCAAAGGCGACGCCAGCGAGCAAAGCCAGCTTCAGCATCTCTGCCGCCGTTGTCCTCTCCCTTGTCTCCTTTGCTAGTATGACTTTTCGCCACAGGGGGGGAATTTCTCGCAAGTTTTTTCTCTAATTTTTTCTCTAATTTTTTCTCTGATTCAGACATACCTGCCACCCTAGCACAAACCCAGCAAAAGTACTTGCTGCATGCATACGCAACCAGCAAAGATTATTTCTTAGCAGCCTTTTTCTTTGCCTGCTTCCATTTACCAACAAGCAAGCGGCGCAGCCTCCTCAAAAAACCCTTCCCAGGGACATAGCTCCACGCCAGCAAATGACTAAGCAAACGCCCCCATATTTTGCCTGCCTGTATTCTCCAAAACAAAGGTATCAACAATTCCTGACTGCGGTGGCTGCCGATTTGTCCCAACTGGGCAACCCGACCCTGCATATACCCCAGCTGCAAGCTGGCTGCCCACAGCATATGATAGCTGCCCACAGTAGCCGAAAATAAACCCGCCACAGTAAGCATCACCAAAGAAACCCCCACCAACAAGGTTGATAGCGCACTATCATCCGAGCTCTTGCGAACCGCAGGCAAAACATAAGACAACAACAACAAAGGTGTCCAAAGTATCAACAACAGCCCCACCAATCCATAACGCCGAAACATATTAAATAAAAAGGGTCCACGTCCGTTCAAGGGTTGGATGCTTTTCAAACCGCCATCGCCCACAATAGGTGCAAAAAACAGCGTGTCCAAGGTATCACCCACCAAAGTTTTCCATCTGACATCGGTTCGTGGATTCATCATCCAGGGTTCCTCCTGCCGAAAAGGCTGGCGCGCCCGCGCAGCAATGGCACTCAGATCATTCTCCCGTCTCAATTGATCTCCCGCCTGTTCCACCCCCAGCGGAAAAACAAAACCTAAACTGGCGCTTGAATCCTCTGTCAGCTGTACTTTACCCCCATCGCCAGATTCCATCAAAAACTCCACATATCCCCTTTGCGCCCAAGCAGGCAGCCTTAGCTGCACCTGCACCTTGCGAGTCTCTCCCGCAGCCAAGGGAGTCTCCAGACTCGAGGGTTCCAAGGTTATCAACTGCGGTTTCTGCCCTGCAGCCAAGGGCGCTTCCACCAATACCTGACCAAAAATCCGCGGCGGAGGTTCTGCTGCGTTACCCAAATGCAAGCGGCCGCTATTGGTCAATTGCAGCTGCACCTTTAAGGGACGACCACGATTGGCTCTTAACACCTGCTGAGCTTCAATGGTCTCCAACCTTACTTCACGACCACTGTCCACCATCGTCTGCACCAGCGGCAAATAATTCAAGTACCCCGGCAGCAATCCATACACCCACACCCCCCCTGTTAATACCAATAACGCAACCCCTTTCAGCAAAAAACCATCGCGCACATCACCTGTGATGTTCAAAGCACGGCTGCTAAACCACAAAAGCAACAGCAGCAAGGGAAATACCGCCAAAGACACCCCCAGCAAGACTGCACCTCCCGCCACCAATACCAGCGTCAAGGCCAGCAAAAAAAAACCAGACACCAGCGACTGACGAAAATAGCCAAACAACCACCTTCCTAAAGGCGGCAGCAAGAATATCAACAACAGCAAATACTGATCCGATTGTAAAAATCCCCCCCTAAAAGCATATGGAACCTGCGCACCCTCCTCCATGCAAGGAAGCAGATAGCAACTCTCAGCCCACAACTGACCACCCAGCCACTGCAGTACACCCAGCAGCAGCACCAGCAATAACATCCAAAACGCCAGCCACCGCAGCGGCAATCCGTCCCGCGACCCCACGCCCCAATAAAACGCCGCAGCCCCCCAGCCCAGGCAGCTGAGTATGGTTGCCATCAAAACCCCCGCAGCAGCCAAGTGCTCACGCAGCAGCAGCATCAACAACATAAAACACAACGGCAAGCCCAAGGGCCCCATAGCCCACCACAAGGTGGAACGCCCCACACCTGCTACACTCCGCTTCCACAAAAACATGGTGCGCAGCAGCAGCACCACCCCCACCACAAAATGCAGCGGATACAACACCCACTCCCCCGTCTGATACCGCAGCCACGGCAGCCCCAAAAACAACACCAACAATACCAGCAAGGGCGAATCCCCAAGCGCATCACGCCTTCCTTGAGGCCAATTCCCCCAACCATCCCTCGCTTTTCTTCTCAGCCACGCCATCTCAAATCTGCCGTCCTTAAAAAACTAGCGCCTCCCCGCTGCCTAACAACATACCACAGCCAGTCTCTTAGGGTTTTACACCATTTTGAGCTGAGGGGGGATGCTTACGCAGGTAGTTATGGATGCTGCCAAATTCAATAATATTGAGTGTATCTGCAACAGTTTCAGGGATAGAATAACTTGTTAAATACACATCCTTGCCTGTGCCCTCCCCCGAAGCAATATAATTAATATCATGAAATAAATCTTGTGTTTTAGAAATACACTCTCTCAATTGTTCATTAGATATGAATGTAATATCTTGAATCTCATTTTTTTTCTCAAATGGATGCGCACAATAATTGCGAGTACTTTTCAATAACTTCAATAAATCCGACATTGTATTCAATTTATTATGAAAAAATTTTCTCATGGCTTCTTTTGGAATCTCAGTGTCATTCCCAAAATTTTTCTTCACACACGCCTGTATAAGTTCATTATAGGTTTTGGCTTCTCTTTGCTTAATTGCCTTGCTTCGCTGCTTTCTCCATTCATCTTCTTCAGGACTGGGTGGGGGTGGGGGGACAGTTATCAAAATAGGATCACGGATGTCATCCTCGGTGAAATGTTTGGGCTGTAAGTGCTGGATATTATTGCATAATATATTTGAGGTTTTTTGAGAACAAAGCATGTTGGCAAATGAATCCATTTCTATAATTAACTGTCGGAAGGAAGCCCGAATGGATTGGTACAAAGAAAAGTTTGTTATATCAAGAGGAAGTTTTTGGTTGAATTGGGTTTCGAAATTATTCATAAAATCAAGTTGGATTTTCATAGTGAGCAATTGCTCATGCTGTTTCCGAAGAAACTTATAAAGTTGTTTTGAGCCTGTGCTGCCCTGCTTGTCACTTCCAGCAGCCGACCCTACGCCCGTTGTTTCTTGCTTGTTTTTTGTCATAGCTTCAAATCCTTTTGAAGAAAGAAATTCCCGCCGCCTAAGAACATATCTTGCATGCCACCCCTCTGGCTAGGATTATATCCCGCACCAGCTGCCCTGGCACCAGCAGCACTCACCTGATCAAAAGTTCATAAAAAAAAGTTCATAAAAAAAGATTGCCCTCCCGTAGTTTTTTTGTTAAATTTTTATGTTAAAGGTAATCGTAACAAACGACTGATATAGCACCCGCAAACACTGGCACAATTTCCAAAAACACCTGACCAAGCAACCAAGCAACCAAGCAACTATAAAGAAACAACCCCCATGCCTACATTGAATCAATTGGTGCGCAAAGGACGCAAAAACAAGCCTGCCAAGGCAAAGACCCCTGCTTTGCAAGCCTGTCCGCAGAAGCGCGGCGTATGCGTGCGGGTGTACACCACCACCCCCAAGAAGCCCAATTCTGCCTTGCGCAAGGTGGCGCGTGTGCGCTTGACCAACGGCATGGAGGTGAACAGCTACATTCCTGGCATTGGGCATAATTTGCAAGAACACTCTGTGGTACTGATTCGCGGAGGACGCGTGAAAGACCTGCCAGGGGTGCGCTACCACACTGTGCGCGGCATACTAGACACCGCCGCTGCCGAAAACCGCAAGCAGGGCCGTTCCAAATACGGTGCCAAGCGCAGCTAACCCCCACCTTATTGACAGCAGCCCCCCATGTCTCGCAGAAGACGCGCAGAACCCCGAAAAAAAACGCCAGACCTCATCCATCGTGATGAACTGATTGGCAAATTCATCAATACCTTGATGCGCCGCGGCAAAAAAAGCGTGGCACGCGGACTGCTTTATAAAGCCATGGAAGATATCTCTCGCAAAGAGGATAGCCTCTCTTCTTTGGAAATGGTGAAAATCGCAGTAGAAAATGTACAACCATCTGTGGAGGTAAAATCACGCCGTGTGGGTGGTTCCACCTATCAGATCCCCATTGAAGTACGCTCCGAGCGACAGCAAACCCTCAGCATCCGCTGGATTATCCAAAACGCTGCCGAACGCAGAGGACGCTCCATGAAAGAAAAATTAGCAGCCGAACTGCTGGACGCCTTCCATAAACGCGGCAACGCTATGCGTAAAAAAGAAGATGTCCACCGCATGGCAGAAGCCAACCGCGCCTTCGCCCATTACCGCTGGTAATCCCTGCTGCGGGCTGTTTGTTCATTTATGCTAATCATCTATCCCATCATCCCCAAGGAAATCTGTGCCTAGGCAACATCCTCTAGATCACTATCGCAACATCGGTATTATGGCGCACATTGATGCGGGAAAAACCACCACTACTGAGCGCATCCTCTACTACACTGGGCGCAACCATAAAATTGGTGAAGTCCACGAAGGGGCCGCCACCATGGACTGGATGGAACAAGAACAAGAACGCGGCATTACCATCACCTCTGCTGCCACTTTCTGTCAGTGGCAGTTGGGTAAAGAAAACTACTACATTAACATTATTGACACCCCCGGTCATGTGGACTTTACCATTGAGGTAGAGCGCTCGCTGCGGGTACTCGACGGCGCAGTAGCCGTGTTTGACGCTGTCAGCGGCGTAGAACCGCAATCAGAAACTGTTTGGCGCCAAGCAGACAAATACCATGTGCCCCGTTTATGCTTCATCAACAAGATGGATCGCGTGGGCGCCGACTTTCAATTCTCCATTCAAACCATCCGTGACCGTCTCAATGCCCAGCCCCTAGCCATACAGCTGCCCATCGGTGCAGAAGATAAATTCCAAGGTATGGTGGATCTGGTCAGCATGAAGGCCATCTACTTTCATGATGAAACCCTGGGGGCAAAATTTGACATCAAAGACATTCCCCCAGACCTGCAAGCTGCTGCCGAAGAAGCACGGGAACACATGCTGGATGTCGTCTCTGCATTTGATGACAACCTCACTGAAAAAATTCTAGCAGAACAACCCATCCCCACCCAAGATGTGGAGAGAGCACTGCGCACCGCCACTCTCAGTGGGAAATTGACACCCATTCTCTGTGGCAGTGCCTTTAAGAACAAAGGCGTGCAAATGCTGCTGGATGCTGTGGTGAGATACCTGCCCTCTCCCATAGATGTCGGTGATGTACAAGGCGAAGACCTCAAAGGAGAAGCTGCAGCCCGTCCCCCCAAAGATGATGCTCCCCTTTCTGCCCTAGCTTTCAAGGTAATGACAGATGTTTATGTGGGGCAGCTCACCTTCTTCCGTGTGTATTCTGGCATGCTGCAGCAAGGCTCGCAGGTGTTGAACTCCACCCGTCAGAAAAAAGACCGCGTGGGACGCATCATGCGCATGCATGCCAACAAACGTGAAGAGGTCAAAGAAGTGTTGGCGGGGGACATAGCTGCTGCTATTGGACTTTCCAACGCCCACACCGGTGACACCCTCTGTGCAAGCGACAAGCCTATTCTGCTGGAAAAAATGGAATTTCCTATCCCAGTAATTGATGTAGCCTTGGAACCCAAAACCAAGGGCGATTATGAAAAAATGAGCCTGGCACTGCAAAAACTCTCCCAAGAAGACCCCTCCTTCCGTGTGCATACCGATGCGGAATCCAACCAGACCATTATTTCTGGCATGGGAGAATTGCATTTGGAGATCATCGTGGACCGCCTGCAGCGGGAGTTTAAGGTGGAAGGCAATGTGGGCAAGCCGCAGGTAGCCTATCGCGAGACGATTACCACCTCAGCCAATGTAGAAAACAAGCATGTGAAGCAAACTGGCGGGCGGGGTCAATATGCCCATGTGGTAATTAAGATAGAACCCTTGGAAGCGGGATCAGGCTTTAAGTTTGAAAGCCGTATTGTGGGGGGTGCTATTCCCAAGGAGTACATCCCAGCTGTAGAAAAAGGCATGCGGGCTGCCATCAACAACGGCGTGCTGGCGGGGTATCCCATCGTAGATATGAAAGCCATCTTGGAAGATGGTTCTTTTCACGATGTGGACTCCTCAGAAATTGCCTTTAAAGTGTGTGCTTCTATGGCACTAAAAGATGCCGTACGGCGTGCCAAGCCTGTGTTGCTGGAACCCTTGATGGCAGTAGAAGTGGTCGCCCCACAAGAATACATGGGCGACGTCATCGGCGACCTCAACAGCCGCCGCGGTAAAGTCAAAGGAATGGAAGAACGTGGCAACGGGCGGGTGATTGATGCAGAAGTGCCCTTGGCTGAAATGTTTGGTTATTCCACCCAACTGCGTTCCATGAGCCAAGGTCGTGCCAGCTATACCATGCAGTTCAGTCATTACCATCCAGTACCCCATTCGGTCTCAGAACAAGTGACCACCAAAAAGGCCAGTTGACCTCTCGCTGTACCTCTGTTAAGCAAGAAGGAAACCGCTGTATTTTGGCAAGCGTCTTTGATAACAATTTTTTTTATGACAGTTTTTTATAGCAAATAGATGCTTGCATTGTGTTAAAGTTTATGAAATTAATAGCTGTTATCAGTTTTACCCCGAGAACGAACTGGCAAGGCTGCAGGAAGGGTGCTGCAGGAAGGGTGCTGCAGCAAAGGTGCTGCAGGAAGGGTGCTGTAGCAATGATGTTTTACTATTCATTTAACCCTCTTCTTTCTTTATTATCTCCAGCAAGGAGTTTTTTTCATGGCTAAGGAAAAATTTGATCGTTCCAAGCCCCACATCAATGTCGGTACCATCGGGCACGTAGATCACGGAAAAACCACCCTCACCGCAGCAATTACCAAAGTACTCTCGCTGCAAAAGTTGGCTGAATTCTCTCCCTTTGATCAAATAGACAAAGCTCCAGAAGAGAAAGCCCGTGGTATTACCATCTCGGCTTCCCATGTGGAATACGAAACCGTCAACCGACACTATGCCCATGTGGACTGTCCAGGCCATGCCGACTATGTAAAAAATATGATTACCGGTGCCGCCCAAATGGACGGTGCCATCCTGGTGGTATCTGCCGCAGACGGTCCCATGCCCCAGACCCGTGAGCATATTCTACTGGCGCGTCAGGTGGGTGTGCCTCACATTGTGGTCTTCCTCAACAAGGTAGACCAAGTGGATGACCCCGAATTACTGGAGTTGGTGGAACTGGAAGTGAGGGAACTCCTCTCCAAATACGAATTCGCAGGAGATAAAATTCCTATTGTCAAAGGCTCTGCACTCAAAGCCCTGGAAGCCTCCAGTGGAGATTCCAAGGCAGAAGAATACAAAAGCATCATGGAACTGATGGAGCAACTGGATGCCAATGTTCCCGAACCCCAACGCGATATGGACAAAGATTTCTTGATGCCTGTGGAAGATGTGTTCTCTATCTCTGGTCGTGGCACTGTAGCCACAGGTCGTGTGGAGCGCGGGGTGGTAAAAGTGGGAGAAACAGTGGAAATTATTGGCATTAAAGATACCGCCGACACTGTGGTGACGGGTGTGGAAATGTTCCGCAAGCTGCTAGATGAAGGGCGTGCAGGCGACAATGTGGGCGTACTGCTGCGCGGTACCAAACGCGAAGAAATTGAACGCGGACAAGTACTGGCCAAACCTGGCAGCGTGACACCCCACACCGAATTCACAGGGCAGGTTTATGTTCTCACCAAGGATGAAGGCGGTCGCCACACCCCCTTCTTCAATAATTACCGACCGCAATTCTATTTCCGCACCACCGATGTTACAGGGCTGGTGAAACTGCCAGAAGGTACAGAAATGATTATGCCAGGCGACAATGTGGAAATAACTGTGGAATTGATTACTCCTATCGCTATGGAAAAAGAACTGCGTTTTGCTATTCGTGAAGGTGGACGCACCATCGGTTCTGGCGTGGTGTCCACCATAGAAAAATAACCCCAAGTGGGGGATTAGTCTGTCACAAAAGTCCAAGATAAAAGTTAAAAGTCAAAAACCTCAGACCATGAACCGATAACTCCCATGCCTGCCAACAATCGCATCAAAGTGCGCTTCAAGGCTTATGATCACGCCTTGCTAGACAAAGCCGTACAGGAAATCGTAAGCACCGTTAAACGCACCGGTGCAGAAATAGAGGGACCCATCCCCCTGCCTACCCGTCGCAGCATCTATACTGTACTGCGCTCCCCCCATGTGGATAAAAAATCCCGCGAACAATTTGAAACCCGCACCCACAAACGCCTGATGTTCATCATTGAACCCAACCGACAAACCATGGAAGCCTTGCAGAAATTGGAAACCTCCGCAGGGGTGGGCATCAGCATGACACAAATCTAACCACTCCCATCATTGCCCTGCCTATATTGATCCGCCTAATTGATCCGCCTAACTGACCTGTCTAACTGACCTGTCTAACTGACCTGTCTAACTGACCCGCCCAAACAGCAAAGACATTCCCCTCTAAAAGAACCCCCCACCCGCCTAGGAGACCCATTCTTGTGACAAAGCTTGCAGTCATCACTATGGAAGGCAAGGACAGCCAATCCCTGGAGTTCCCCCCAGGCTGGTTGGAAACCCCCGTCAAACCGCATCTGCTCAATAGTGCGGTATTGTATCATCGCGCCCGCGAACGCCAAGGAACACACGCTTCTCTCACCCGTGCCGAAGTCCGCGGCAGCACCCGCAAAGTGTACCGCCAAAAAGGCACTGGCAATGCCCGCATGGGCAACCAAAAAGCTGCACAACGTCGTAGTGGAGGCATCGTCCATGGACCCAGACCGCGCTCCCATGCCATTAAAATGAACAAAAAGGAACGCAAGCAAATTCTGCGAGCAGCCCTGGCTGAACGAGTCAGAACAAAATCTCTGCGGGTGATTGACCTCATCGCCCCAGAATCTCACAAAACCAAAGATTTCGCCCGCTGGCTGGTGCAGCAGCAAACCCCCAAAGTACTGCTGGTGGTGGAGAAACCCAGCCCAAACCTGCTGCGTGCCAGTTCCAACTTGCCTCAGGTAGAACTCATCGTTCCCACCAGACTCAATGTTTATAAACTGATGCGCTATCCCCACGCCCTGGTTTCGCGCGAAGCCATGGAAATCTTGCAGCAGAGATTGATCGCATGAGCAAACCATTGCTGCATATTATTAAAGCACCGCACTTGACTGAGAAAGGTCTGCTGCAAAAAGAAAGTGTCAACCAAGTAACTTTCCAAGTGGCTACCAATGCCAACAAAACCGAAATTAAGCAAGCCATTGAAAAAGAATTCAAAGTCAGTGTACAAAAAGTAGCCACCATACAGGTACGCGGCAAAGAAAAACGCTTGGGTCGTCACCAAGGTCGTAAACCAAACTGGAAAAAGGCTGTTCTCACCTTGAAAAAGGGAGACAAAATTGAATACTTTGAAGGTTCATAACCTGTCCCGCTTCCGCCAGTCCCGCTTCCGTCAGTAACACATCATGGGCATTCGCAGATACAATCCCACCTCCCCCGGCCGCAGAGGCATGAGTGGCTATACCTTCAGTGAGTTGACCACTAGCGAACCTTATAAACCGTTGCTAGCCCCGCTGCATAAAAAAGGGGGTCGCAACAACACCGGTCGCATCACCACCCGCCACCGCGGTGGCGGACACAAACGCCGTTACCGCATTATTGACTTTAAGCGCAATAAATTCGGGGTGCCAGCAAAGGTACTCACCATTGAGTATGATCCCAATCGTTCAGCACGCATTGCGCTGGTAGGATATGCCGATGGCGACAAGCGCTATATTTTGCATCCCAAAGGACTGGCTGTGGGAGAGGAGATTTCCTCCGGCGAGAAAGCAGAGATTCGCATAGGCAATGCGCTGCCGCTGAGTAACATTCCCATGGGCTCGGTGGTGCACAATGTGGAAATGAAGCCAGGCAAGGGGGGGCAACTGGCGCGCGGTGCCGGAACCTCGGTGGTATTAACCGCAAAGGATGAAAAATATGCCCAAGTACGCCTGCGTTCTGGAGAAATTCGCAAGGTGCTTTTGCGCTGTCTGGCTACCATGGGGGAGGTGGGCAATGAAGAACATGCCAACATCAATCTAGGGAAGGCAGGGCGCAAGCGATGGCTGGGTATTCGTCCTACTGTACGGGGTGTGGCTATGAATCCGGTGGATCATCCTCATGGCGGTGGAGAGGGACGGACTTCTGGCGGTCGCCATCCGGTAACCCCCTGGGGGAAATCCACCAAGGGCATGCGCACCCGCAACAACAAACGCACCGATTCCATGCGTATTCGCCGTCGTTAGTGTTGATGACAGACCCCTTGGTGTGCTAACTTGGCTGCTGTCCCAGCAAATGTTGCCTCAAGCAATTTTTTGGAAAAATACGCTTAAATCCCCAAAAATAATCTGCTATAATAACAAAAATCAATAAGGAAGCGGGAATGTAAAATGGCATGCGCTAGAAAAGATTGATAGTCTGCTTAATAGTATTGTTGGTAAGAGAGGACTTACAGGCAATATTTTATAATATGTTAATATAGGGAGGCTAAAATGAGCGCATTACATCCTATTTCAGCTACAAAATTCCTTTGTGAGACAGCAGACTGGAGGATTACCAATCTGAGGTTACAGAAGGTGTTATACATCGCCCACATGGTTTTCTTGGGGGAGGAAAATGAGCCATTAGTTCTTGGTAATTTTGAAGCATGGGATTATGGGCCTGTTCACCCAGAAGTTTATCAAGAGGTAAAGTTTTTTGGAGATGACCCGATAAGAGATATTTTCCCTGATTTTCAGGAGGAAAATGCAGAAAAGGAAAAAAAATATATTAAGCAAGCGGTAAAAGAGCTAGGAGATTGCTCAACGGCTGATTTAGTTGGTATTACGCATTGGAAAGGTGGTGCTTGGGCAAAGAACTATATTCCAGACGCAAGGGGAATAATTATTTCTAACGAGGATATTAAGGAAGAATATCGTGTCAGGAACAAATGATGATCAACCTCCTTACCAAAATATAAAATCCCATGAAAAAAGGGCGGATGATCAATTAAAAAAACTAGTAGGGACGCTGCAAAGGCAGCTTGCAAAAGAAAAAAACAACAAAAGATATGATCGTTTTATCTTTATTGTAGTTGGAATTATACTGCTAGATGTTTTCTTTTTTACGCAAGTAGTAGATGGTTTGGCAGCCCTTGGTATTGTTTTCCTTGAATTTCTTCTACTTGTTATATTGTCTAAGCGAATGGATTTAGGTTCAATCCGCAATCAGATACTTGAAGCAATCAAAGCGGTTCGCCCGCGGAAATGACCGATAGAAGCATTTGGAATATCGGTTAACATTTTTGGGGGGTCAAGCGTAAAATTTGCCAATTTTCTAGTTGCCAAGCAGGGGGCAATGTGGGTTATATTGAAAGGATGGCTTGTAGCAGGCTGAGAGATATCTTAGCCAGTCAAAAAAACCGGGCGAGAAAACAGGCAGAGAAAACCAGGCAAATAACCAGGTAAGAAAACAGGCAGAGAAAACAGGCAAATAACCAGGTAAGAAACCAGGCAAATAACCAGGCAGAGAACAAACCTCGCAGAAGACCACGCAGAGAAAACAAGCAGAGAAAACCACATAGAGAACAAAGCACATAGAACAAACCGTCCTCAGACTTCTTCACCAGATATTGTGTTCATTATATGCCCAGATCATTGAAAAAAGGACCATTTGTAGATCAACACCTGCTGGCAAAAATTTTGCGGGCTAAGGAGATCAATGACCGCCGACCCATTCGCACCTGGTCGCGGCGTTCCATGGTCATCCCGGATTTTGTGGGTCTGAATTTGGCGGTGCATGATGGGCGCAAATTCGTACCTGTGTTCATTACCGAGAACATGGTGGGACACAAGCTGGGAGAATTTTCCCCCACACGCACCTATCGCGGTCATACCACCAAGTCTGATGCCCGTGCCCAACGACACTAAAACCCCACCATGAACAGCAAGACCCCCCCCAAAAAACCTGCTCCAGCAGCCAAACCAGCTAAAGTCAGCAAATCTGTTGCTCCCAAGACAGCAGCCGAACCAGCTAAAGTCAGCAAATCTGCTGCTCCCAAGACAGCAGCCAAACCAGCTAAAGTCAGCAAATCTGTAGCTCCCAAGACAGCAGCCAAACCAGCTAAAGTCAGCAAATCCTTAACCCCCAAGGCAGCAACCCCCGCATCCAAAGCGGCTGCTGTCTCCTGGTACAGTGCCAAATTACGCAATGTCCGCATTCCCCCACGCAAAGCACGTTTGGTGGCAGGACTGATTCGCGGCAAGAATGTGGCACTGGCCTTGGGGATTTTGGACAATGTTACCAAGCGTGCTAGCCCAGCAGTGAAAGACTTGCTGAAATCGGCTATTGCCAATGCCGAACAACGCAGCGACGGCAATGTCAACCTGGCAGAATTAAAGGTAAGACGCATATTTGTTGATCAAGGTCGCACCCTCAAACGCTGGCGCGCCAGAGCTTACGGACGCGCAGCACCCATTCGCAAGCGTTCTTGTCATATCACCTTAATGGTGGGCTAACCCTGTAAACCACACACTCAAAGGCTTCTTCCATGGGTCAAAAAGTACATCCTATAGGCCTGCGCTTAAACCTAACCAAAAGCTGGCAAAGCAATTGGTTTGCAGAGAGCAATTACGCCGAACTGCTGGATGGAGATCTCAAGGTAGAAAAGTATATCCGCAAGCATCACAAACATGCAGGCATCTCCAAAGTAGAAACCGAACGGATAGCAGAGGAACTGACCGTGAATATCTACGCATCTAGGCCAGGGATTTTAATCGGGCGCAAGGGAGAATCCGCAGATATGCTAAAGCAAAAATTGACCAACTTGGCAGGCTGCAGGGTGAAGGTGAATATCAAAGAAGTGCGCCGTCCAGAGATTGACGCCCAATTGGTGGCAGAAAACATTGCTGGTCAGTTGGAGCGTCGGGTGGCATTTCGTCGGGCGATTCGCCGTACCTTGTCCAGTGCCATGCGTTTGAACATTCAGGGGTGCAAGATTATGGTAGCCGGTCGCCTCAATGGGGCGGAAATGTCACGTCGTGAGTGGGTGCGGGAGGGTCGGGTGCCTTTGCACACCTTGAAGGCGGAAATAGACTATGGTGCTGCGGAATCTGCCACCACTTTTGGTACTATCGGTGTAAAGGTCTGGATTTATAAAGGCGAAAACTACACCCAGCCGCGTCCTATGCAGCGACGTGGAGGCAGCGCCCCCCTACCTCCTAGAAACCCCTAGCCAGCTGAGATTCATTACCATGTTGATGCCCAAACGCACCAAATTCCGCAAACAAATGAAAGGACGTCTGCGCGGTAAGGCGCAGCGCGGCAACAAATTGCACTTTGGTGCCTATGGACTGCAAGCAGTAGAAGCCGGCATGATGACTGCCAGACAAATTGAAACCGTGCGCCGCACTCTGGCACGGCAAATCAAACGCAAAGGCAAAATATGGATCACCATTTTCCCCGATAAACCCATTACCCAGCGTCCAGCAGAAGTACGCATGGGCGGTGGTAAAGGTTCGGTAGATCACTGGGCTGCGCGCGTCAAGCCAGGGCGCGTACTATTTGAAATGGACGGAGTGGAAGAAGAAGTAGCCTTGGCTGCATTGCGGGCTGCTTGTTATAAACTGCCCTTTAGCTGTCATATACTGCAAAGAAATTAACCACAACCATGGACAGCACCCAAAAACTCAGAGATATGTCGCTGGCAGACATCAACTCCCTGCTGGAAAAAAACCAGCATGAACTCTTTAAGGCACGTTGTGATAAATCCATCAGTCAGCAAACCGATACCAGCGTGCTGCCCAAACTGAAGCGCAATATCGCTCGCATCAAAACCTTGCTGAAAGAACAGGAACTCAAAGATGCCCAAGACTCCAAAAAATAACACCCCCGCCCCAAGACCTCAGCACAAAACACGCCAAGGCTTGGTGGTGAGTGACCGCATGGATAAATCCATCGTGGTACGGGTGGAGCGCACCATTGAGCACCCCCTCTATAAGAAAATCATTCGCCGCAGCAAGCGCTATCATGTACATGATGCCAGCAACCAGTGCAAAATCGGCGATACGGTGAGCATTATGGAATGCCGTCCCTTGAGTCGCACCAAACGCTGGCGACTGCTGAAGATCTTGTCTTCTTCTGAAAGCACCCGTCTTCCCGCCAAAGAGGCGTCATGATACAAGTACAAACCCGTCTAGAAGTAGCCGATAACACCGGGGCACGGATGCTGATGTGCATCAAAGTACTGGGTGGTTCCAAGCGGCGGTATGCTTCGCTGGGTGATGTGGTGGTGGCATCTGTGCGCAAGGCGGTTCCCAACAGCCGTATCAAGTCAGGCGAAGTGGTGCGTGCGGTGATTGTCCGCACCAAAAAACAAGTGGGACGCTTGGATGGATCGTATATCAAATTTGATGAAAACGCCGCTGTGCTGATTGACTCCAAACGCGAACCCATGGGCACCCGTATCTTTGGACCTGTTGCGCGTGAATTGCGCGCCAAACGCTTTATGAAAATTGTCTCATTGGCACCAGAAGTGCTTTAATCTAACCCCTTATTTTATGACTGCCACCATGCCGAAACCAACACCACTCAAAAAGAGACCCTTCCATATTGGCGACCAGGTGGAAGTCATCTCTGGCAAATCCAAAGGTCAGAAGGGCAAAATTCAGCGCATTGATGTAAAACGACACAATGTGCTGATAGAAGGCGTGAATTTATGCAAAAAACACAGCAAACCACGCAATGAAGCCGAAAAAGGCGGTATCTTCTCTGTAGAAGCCCCGCTGCATATCTCCAATGTTAAAGTTTTGCGCAAAAACTGATTCCCCGCTGGATGTTTTCTTAAACCCTTGATTGCATATTCTTTTCATGGCAGCAACCTCTCAAAACGGCAATTCCTCCAGATTGGCTAAAAAATACCTGGAGCAAGTGCTTCCAGCACTGCAAAAGGAATTTGATTATGCCAATATCAACCAAACCCCTGCCATGGTGAAGACAACCCTGAATGTGGGTGTAGGAGAAGCGGTACAAAATGTCAAAGTATTAGAGGCTGTTCGCTACGAAATAGAACGCATCACAGGACAGCATGCTGTTATCACCCGTGCAAAAAAATCCATTGCATCCTTCAAAGTCCGTGAAGGCATGCCGATTGGCATGATGGTCACCCTGCGACGTTCGCGTATGTGGCACTTTTTAGACAAGTTGTTTAGCATTGTGCTGCCCCAAGTGCGCGACTTTAGAGGTGTTCGCAGAAGAAGCTTTGACGGCAACGGCAATTACACCATCGGCTTGCGAGAACAATTGGTGTTCCCTGAATTGGATTTTGATAATATTGAAAAGGTTCGCGGCATGAATATCACCCTGCACACCACCGCAGGCAGCGATGAAGAAGGCTTGCGTTTGTTAGAACTTTTAGGACTTCCCTTCCGAAAATAGTACTGCCAAGATAGTTTTGCCAAGACAGTTTTGCCAAGATAGTTTTACCAAGACAAGCACCTTTCCCATTGCCATTTCTCTAAAACCACCGCATACTTTTAAATTATTGTTCCAAAAGCCTTGTTCTAAAACTGTTCTAAAACTGTTCTAAAATTGTTCTAAAATTGTTCTAAAAAATTCAGCAAGAGAAATCCAGCATGGCAAAAAAGAGTCTGATTGCCAAAGCACGCAGAGTCGCAAAATTCAGTTCACGCAGATACCATCGCTGCGGTCAGTGTGGCAGACCACGCAGCTACATGCGCAAATTTGGGGTTTGCCGTCTGTGTTTCCGTAAACTCGCCCTGCAAGGAAAACTGCCGGGTGTCACCAAATCCAGCTGGTGAACCTGCCTGCCGATTTCCCAGGTCTTTATTTTGAGGTCTTTATTTTGAGGTCTTTATTTTGTAGGTATTTGTTTCCATGACCATGAATGATCCCATCGCAGATTTTCTCACCCGCATCCGCAATGCCTTGCAGCGCAAGCATCCCCAGGTGAGTGCGCCTGCCTCCACCATCAAGGAGCAGCTTGCCCGTGTGTTAGAACGCGAAGGATTCATTCAAGGCTGGGAAAACACCAAGGACAAGCAACAACATCCCTGCATTCAACTCACCTTAAAATACAACGCACAGGGGGAAGGTGTCATTCGCGGGTTAAAGCGCATCAGCAAACCCGGCCTGCGACAACACCAAGGCTTTCGTGACTTAAAGCCGGTATTCAACGGGCAGGGCGTGGCCATTATCACCACCTCCCAAGGTCTTATGACCGATGCCGAATGCCGCAGCCAAAAAACAGGCGGGGAAATTCTCTGTGAAGTCTGGTAAGCTTTGTTTATTTATCTCCAGGTGTTTTTGTCCATACCATGTCTAGATTAGGCAAAAAACCCATTCCACTGCCCTCAGGCGTAGAGGTGAAGCTTCTGCAAAACAAGGTGATAGTAAAAGGTCCAAAAGGAGAACAACACATGCAGCTGTCTGATCTGGTAGAACTAGAACTGAAGCCCAACGAACTCAACATACGCGCAGACTACCAAAACAATAAACGCGCACGTTGTATGATGGGAACCACACGTTCTGTTTTGTTCAATATGGTCACAGGAGTCTCCCAAGGCTTTACCCGCAAACTGCAGCTGACAGGGGTGGGCTATCGGGCAGCTGTGAGTGGTGCCAACTTGGAACTTAGTCTGGGGTTTTCTCATCCAGTGAAAATGTCTCTGCCCCAAGGGATTTCTGCCAAAGTAGAAAACAACAACCAAATTGTACTCTCAAGCCATGATAAAGTCCTCTTAGGACGTTTCGCCTCGCAAATTCGCCAATGGAGACCCCCCGAACCCTATCTAGGAAAAGGCGTTAGCTACGAAGGTGAACGTATCCTGCGCAAAGCTGGTAAATCGGGCAGAAAAGCCTCTTAATGTTAACTGCCTCAATAGCTTGCTACTGGCATCACACCCCATTAATAACCCCACATCTTTTCCCTTGCTGCTTACAAGATATCGCTATGGCACATGTACTCAACAAGACCCAACGGCGCAGCCGACGCAAATTTAGAATTCGCAAAAAAATAGCCGGTGTCAGCCAACGACCCCGTTTGAGTGTGTTTCGTTCACTGCAGCATATCTATGTACAAGCCATTGATGATACCCAAGGCAAAACCTTGGCTTCCGCTTCTACTGTGGACAAAGAACTGCGCAGCTCCCTTGCCAAAAAAAGCGGCAACGCTCAGGCTGCCAACGTGGTGGGAGAAAGCATCGCCAAACGACTCAAAAAACTGGGAGTCTCCCAGGTGGTTTTTGATCGCAATGGCAATATTTATCACGGACGCATCAAGGTGCTGGCAGAGGCTGCACGCAAACAGGGGTTGCAGTTTTGAGCTACCATCCCCCAAGCTTAGATGTCTGTCTATCCCCTGATGCTCATCTTTATTTCTATATTTCCAAGGTCAGTCTTCCGTGAACGAAAAAACTTTTAAACCAGCCAACCAAGCAAGCATAGCTGCAAAGCCAGCTGAAGCTGCAAAGTCATCTAAAGCCGCACCGCCGTCCGCAGACCAAGTAGCTGAAAGTCAAGGTAGGCAGAATGTCTCTGGCTTGCGCCAAAAAAGTGAGCGCCCCGAACTGCTAGAAAAGGTGATAAAAATCTCACGCGTGGCCAAAGTGGTTAAAGGCGGAAGACGTTTCAGCTTTAATGCACTGGTGGTGGTGGGCAATGGTCAAGGACGCGTAGGCAGTGCCCTGGGCAAGGCCAATGAAGTCACTGAAGCCGTGCGCAAGGGCGTACAACAGGCATCACGAAACATAAAGCCCGTAGCCATCTACGGACGCACCGTACCCCACCCTGTGCGGGCCTCTTTTGGTGCAAGCCGTGTGGTGATTAAACCTTGCAAGCCAGGTCGGGGCATTATCGCATCTGGTGCCATACGGGCTGTGATGGAAGCGGTGGGCATCCACGACATCAGCGTGAAAACCTTGGGCAGCAACAACCCCCACAACACCCTCAAAGCCACATTGGGCGCACTCTATGCGCTGAAATCCTTCAAACAAATTGCCGAAGATCGCGGCCTTACCGAAGCCCATCTCAAACAAGCTGGCAAAGTATCTGCGGTCTAGCATCAGGGACATTTCTCCAACCTTCTAGATAAGACACCCCATATGGACAAAAAATTGCGAGTAAAACTCACCAAAAGTGCTATTGGATTTGCCAAGCAACAGAAAGATACCTTGAAGTCTCTAGGTCTAACTCGCATAAACCAAGCGAAAGAGATAAAGGACAACCCCCAGATACGTGGGATGTTGGTTAAGGTGCGCCATTTGGTAGAAGTTACCGGTAAGGTTGTTTCCAGCGGGGCGAAAGCTGCCAGCAAAAAAGTTTCTGAAAAAGTAGATGAACTCAAACAGCAAGTAGAAAATACACCCCCCAGCAGTTCTTCAGCTCCAAAAACTGAGGCAAAAACTGAGGCAAAAACTGAGGAAAAAGCCCAAACAAAAACGACCACAAGCACTAAGCAAAAAACCGTCACAACCACCAAGAAAGCCAACTCCCAATAACCCATGGAACTGCATCGCTTAAAAGTACCACGAGGCGCCAAGAGAAAAGCGCAGCGAAAAGGCCGCGGTCACGCCAGCACGCTGGGTAAAACCAGTGGCAGGGGACAAAAAGGTCAGCACGCACGCAACACCGTTGCCCCAGGCTTTGAAGGAGGTCAAACCCCCCTTAGACGCCGACTGCCCCGACGCGGTTTTAACAACCACCTCTTCCGCAACAGCTATTGGCTGGTGAACCTGCGCTCCCTGGAAAATAGCCAACTAGCTGATAAAAAAGAAATCCACCCCCAAGACCTGCAGCAAGTGCGTGTCATCCGCAACCTGCAGCGACCGCTGAAAATACTCGGTATGGGCAGCCTGAAACGCCCGCTGAAAATCTATGCCCATCGCTTCAGTAGTGCTGCCTTGGAGAAAATTAAAGCCGCAGGCGGGGAAGGCATCGTGATTGAAGCCAAGGATCGTCCTGCCGATGCTGCTAAGAAAAAATTCACCAAAAAACCCAAAAACAACCGCACCCAATCAACTGCGAAGCAATAATTCCTCCCCCTTTCTTGACAGTCTAAACCAACATGCTGGGTCCCTTTCAAAATGTGCTGCGCATTGAAGAATTGCGCAATCGCATTATCTTCGTGTTTTTAATGCTGGTGGTGTTTCGTCTAGGGGCGCACATCCCCACGCCCGGCATTGACAGGGAATCTCTAGCAGCATTTTTTGAATCACAAGCAGGAGGCATCTTTGACTTCTTTGATCTGTTCTCTGGGGGTGCGCTGCAGCGGCTGACCATTTTTGCCCTAGGGGTGGTGCCTTACATCAGTGCTTCTATCATCATCCAGCTGTTCACCGTGGTGTTCCCCTACCTGGAACGTCTCAGCCGAGAAGGTGAACTGGGACGACGCAAAATCACCATGTACACCCGCTACAGCACTATCGGACTCAGCCTGGTACAGGGCTTTGGGATTTCCGTAGGCTTGCAAAGCATGTCCGCACCCAGCGGGGAGCCGGTGGTGCTGGACACCATGCCTCTGTGGGGATTCCGTCTGCTCACCGTGATTACCCTCACCGCAGGCACAGCCTTCCTCATGTGGATTGGCGAACAGATAAACGAACGCGGCGTGGGCAACGGCATCTCTCTGATTATCTTTGCTGGCATCGTGGCGGAAATCCCCACAGCCATCATCAATACCCTGCGCCTGGTGCAGGCAGGACAACTCTCTGGAATTATTCTGGGAGTGGTGGGTTTCATCATGCTATTGGTGATGTTTGCCATTATCTTCATGGAGACCTCCATCCGCAAAATCGCCGTACAATACGCCAAAAGGCAACAAGGCCGACAGGTGATCGCCGGCCAAAGTTCTCATCTGCCCTTGAAAATCAATTCTGCTGGAGTCATCCCGCCTATTTTTGCTTCCTCTATCCTGGCTTTCCCCGCTACTATCGCCAGCTTCATTCAAGCCCCCTGGGTGCAGCGTTTTAGTGCGCAGCTTTCTCCCACCGCATTTTTATACAACTTTCTTTATGTATTGATGATTTTCTTCTTCTGTTTTTTCTACACCGCCATTCAGTTCAATCCGGTGAAAATTTCAGACGAAATGAAACGCTTTGGGGGCTACATCCCTGGGATCCGTCCTGGTGGAAAAACCGCTGAATACATCAACCATGTACTCACCCGCATCACCTTTGGCGGGGCTATCTATTTAGCAGCCGTGTGTGTGCTGCCAGTGATTTTATTCAACTTGCTCAATGTCCCCTTCTTCTTTGGAGGCACAGCCCTGCTGATTGTGATTGGGGTAGGCTTGGACACCATGCGACAGCTGGAATCCTTCCTGCTTAGTCGCAACTATGACGGCTTCCTGCAAAAAGGCAAACGACGACGCACAGGCATGCGCACCCTGCGCGTGTAAGCTGACAGCAGCAAGCATCTTCAATTAACTTGAAGTTCTCTCATCAGGGGCTTTGACAAGAGACATCATGCGAACCGTCTTTTTAGGGCCGCCAGGCTGCGGCAAAGGCACCCAAGCCAAACGCCTGCAAAAACCTTTCAAGCTGGTGCACCTTGCCGCCGGAGATTTGCTGCGCAGTGCCATCAAGCAAGGGACCCCTGAAGGCAAGCAGGTAGAAACCTATGTCAACAACGGGCATCTGGTGCCTGATGCCTTAGTGATTGCCTTGATGATACAACGCATCAAAGATACTGAACGCCAAGCAGGTTTTATTATGGATGGGTTCCCCCGCACCGTTCACCAGGCAGAAGCCCTGGAAGCAGCACTGGAATCTTTGAAAAAACCCTTGGATTTTGCAGCAAGCTTTGAGTTGAATCATTCTCTGCTGTTAGAACGGCTAAGCGGCAGACGGATATGCCCCAACGGTCACGGCGAATGGCATGTCAAATTCAATCCTCCTCCAAAAAAAGACCAATGTCCTGTCTGTCAGGAGGATTTAATCCAACGGGCAGATGACCACCAAGAAAAAATCCGCATCCGACTAGCAGCGTACCACAAAGAAACCTTGCCGTTGAAGGTATTTTACCAACAACGCAATCTGCTGCGCACCATTGAGGCAGATGGCGATCTGGATGCCGTAACCCAACGCCTGGTAAGCTTGTTTGGTGCTTGATGTCCTTGCTAGTGTCTCTTTTTGCTTGCCCGCCCGCGCTTAGGAATAAACTAGGAAACAATGTTGGCATGATGATGAGATAATGCTTGTTTCAAGTGGTAGGCCTGGGCATAATCTATCATAGGTTGGTGCCAGCGGCTGTAGGGCAAGGGGCGTCCATTTCATTCCCTATATAAGACAGGCAAAAGGCCTTTTGAGTGAGAAAGAAGAACACATTGAAATGGCAGGCACAGTGCAAGAAGCCCTGCCTAACGCTATGTTCCGTGTAGAACTGGAAAACGGACACAAGGTGCTGGCGCACATCTCTGGCAGAATGCGTATGCACTACATTCGCATTTTGCCTGGTGACAAAGTGAAGGTGCAGGTTTCCCCATATGATCTCAGCCGCGGGCGTATTGTTTATCGGGAAAAGTAGCAGGCAGGAACCCATTGTTTTGGCTGATGAAGGCCCAAAATGGGGCTGGAAGATGCATGGTGCTGGTTTTTTTGTCTGAATCAAATTTTTTTTACAAAAGTACTTGACTTGCTATGATAAAATTTAGAAAATACTCTTCTTGTAAGCACCAACTGTGAAAATGTCTGGTGCAGCAATTTTTGGCAGTATCAGAGAAGTGTTATGGGGAAGTGTTATGGGGAAGTGTTATGGGGAAGTGTTATGGGGAAGTGTTATGGGGAAGTGTTATGGGGAAGTGTTATGGGGAAGTGTTATGGGATGTTAAGGGTGAAGGGGAAGTGCTTGGAAAGCTGGTTGGATAGGAAGCAAGTAGATAGAAAGACAAGCTGGTTTTAGTGATATGAAGGTGCGCGCTTCAGTAAAAAAGATATGTCCTCACTGCAAGACCGTACGCCGCAGAGGGGTGTTGCGGGTTATTTGCAAAAATCCGCGTCACAAACAACGCCAAGGCTAGTATAAGAAATCAAGCCTAACACAGGAGCCAGCCTTTAGTGAAAACCACCTTCTTTGCCAGCTTCAACATTTGCCTACTTAAAGAGAATCCATTGTGGCACGAATCGTTGGCGTAGATTTACCAAACAAGCGCATGGAAATTGCGCTGACTTATATCCACGGTATCGGTCGCGTGACCTCGCTCCGCATCTTAGCAAAGGCCAATGTCAGCGAAGGCATTCGCCCCAACAGCTTGGATGAACTGCAAATTACCAGGCTGCGCGATGCCATCCAAGAATATAAGGTAGAAGGTGAACTGCGCAGCGAAGTGCAGATGAACATCAAACGTCTAATGGATTTAGGCAATTATCGCGGGCTGCGCCACCGACGCGGCCTGCCAGCTAGAGGCCAACGCACCAAAACCAATGCCCGAACCCGCAAAGGACCACGTCGTACCGTGGGCCGCGGTAAAGGATAAACAATCCCATCAACTGAATCTCCACCCCGCACAGCTTTAAAACCATTATGCCAAAACCCAAAAAATCCAGCAAAAAACGTGAAAAGAAAAACGTCCCCGTGGGCATTTGTCATATCACTGCTACCTTGAACAATACCATGATCGCTTTCACTGACCTCAAAGGCAATGTGCTTTCCTGGTCAAGCACTGGCAAAGCCGGCTTCAAAGGCTCCCGCAAAAGCACCCCCTTCGCTGCCCGCCTGGCCGCAGAAGATGCCATCAAAAAAGCCCGAGACCAAGGCATGTACCAAGTGGATGTACGCGTAAAAGGACCAGGCTCAGGTAGAGAAGCAGCCCTAAGAGCCCTCGGCAACGAGGGCATGAAAGTCAACATCATAAAAGATATCACACCCATCCCCCACAATGGATGCCAAGCCCCCAAAATGCGACGCATCTAATCCATCACAAGGAGAACCATGGCTCGCTATACCGATTCTGTCTGTCGTCTCTGTCGTCGTGAAGGCATGAAACTCTTCTTAAAGGGAGAACGATGCTTCTCAGAAAAATGCGCCATTGAAAAGCGCAACCAACCCCCAGGCATGCATGGCCGCGGCTTCCGTTCTAAACACTCCGAATACGGCATCCAACTGCGAGAAAAACAAAAAGTTAAACGCACCTACGGCATGCTAGAAAAACAATTCCACCGCTTCTTTACCATCGCCGACCGCAAAAAAGGCATGACAGGTTCAAACCTCTTGATGCTCCTTGAAAAAAGACTGGACAGCGTCATCTTCCGCATGGGCTTCGCCTCCTCTCGCAACCAAGCACGACAACTGGTCACACACGGACATGTCCTGATCAATCAAAAACGCGCCCATACCCCATCCATTCTGGTACGACCCAACGACGTCATCTCCATACGTGAAAAAAGCCGAAAACTGAACCTTATCAATGAAGCCATTGTGGTCGCTGCCCGCCGTCCAGAAGCCAGCTGGATGGAAGTCAACTTCAAGCAATACCAAGGAAAAATTCTGGCAGAACCCAAAAGAGAAGAAATCAGCCTCCCCATACAAGAACAACTCATCGTTGAACTTTATTCCCGCTAAACATAATCCCTCCCTCATCCAACACCACCGGATAAAGATACCATGTCCATGTACACCAGAAACTGGGAAACCCTTCAAAAACCCCAACGCGTAGAGGTTTTACAAAGCTCCCAAGATTACGGCCGCTTCGTCGTTGAACCTCTAGAAAAAGGTTTCGGCATCACCATCGGACACGCCCTGCGACGGGTACTGCTGTCCTCCATGCAGGGCTGTGCCGTAGTTGCTATAAAAATTGAGGGAGTCTCCCATGAATTCGAGTCCATCAGCGGTGTTCGTGAAGATGTCGTTCAGCTGGTACTTAATCTAAAAGGACTTCAACTCAAACAACTGGATGAAGGCATACACGAAATGGAACTGGTAGGGGCAGGACCCACTGAACTCAAAGCGCTGGATATTGTAACCGGCGGCAAAGTAGAAGTGATGAACCCCAGCCACATCATCGCTCACCTAGATGAGGGTGCTGAAATACAAATGCGCATCTTTGCCATCCTCAACAAAGGTTATGTCCCCGCAGAAGAAAATAAATATGAAGAACTTCCCTCCGATGTCATCTTCTTAGACTCCGTACACACACCCATCAAACGCATCAACTATGAAGTAGAAAATGCACGGGTGGCACAACGCACCGACTACGACCGCCTCATCTTTGAAATCTGGACCAATGGTGCCATTGCACCTGCGGATGCCCTGGGCTATGCTTCTAAAATCTTAAAAGAACACATGAACATGTTCATCAATTTTGATGAAGTAGAAGCCGATACTCCCGCCCCAGTTCCAGTCGTTAAACCACCAGAAAAAGAAGAAACCCACTTTCACCTGTCCATCAGCGAACTGGAACTCTCCGTGCGTTCCATCAACTGCCTGCAAAACGCCAACATTCAAACCATTGGAGAACTGGTGCAAAGGACAGAACAAGATATGCTCAGAACCAAAAACTTCGGTCGCAAGTCGCTGAATGAAATTAAAAGCATCTTGGAAACCTTGGGCTTGCACCTGGGCATGCGAGCAGAAGAGGTAGAAAGCAACCTTCCTCACTAACGCCGTCTCTCTTTCCTGCTATCCCCTTCAAGCGGGGGTGTCTCAACAGCGGTAATCACATCATGCGTCATTTACAAAAAGGCAGAAGTCTGGGAACCAATCCCTCACATCGCAGAGCCATGCTACGCAATCTGGTCAGCAGCCTGCTGGTGCATGAACGCATAGAAACCACCATGGTGCGCGCCAAAGAAATGCGTCGTTACCTGGATAAAATGATCGTACTGGGCAAGCACGGAGATTTACACGCCCGCCGTCAAGCCATGCGCTTCGTACACGGCAAAAAAGCCATGTTTGCTCTGTTTGGAACCCTGGCTTCCCGTTATCAGTCCCGTGATGGAGGTTATAGCCGTATCTTCGCCCTTAGTCCCAGGCGCGGCGATGCTGCACCTATGGTAGCCATGGTACTGGTAGACAGCCCCAAAGACCCTTTTAGTTCTAGCACTGCTGCTGCGCAGTCAACACCTGCTAAACAGATTCCCGAAAAAGAAGTCAAGCCCAAAGCCTAGTTTCTGCTGTTCTGGCAATTTTTGCTGGTATCTTCCCCGTAAAAAAACTCCCAAGAACAGCCCAGGTTGTTGAAGTGGTTTTTCTGGTCTTTTCGTTTTCCTTTATGAAGAAGAGGGGTGTTTTTTTAAGGAGGATGGATGGGAGTAAGCGGTGGGTGCCTATGGCGTGAGATACTACTTGACTTGGGTTGGGTTTTATCAACCATGGGCTGACTCATTCCGTTATGGGAACAACGGATATTATGGAAGAACATTGCGGCGCAGCCTTAGCCTCAGTTTTCACATGCGTCATTCATGCCACACCTATGGCAGTGTAGCTGTTCAATTTGAAGTTAACTTGCGGCATGACGCAGCCTCCGTACTCCATTGTTGAACCTGCCAGCTGTTCACTTAGCAGGTATGATAACACCGCAGCTGCAAATTGCTCGCCACGGCAAGCCCAAGAGGCCACTATGAGCCTTGCCTTGAACTTTGGCTGTCTGTCATCTTTGTCCCTCTGCTTGCCTAAGGACAAAGCCAGCTACAGTCCGTGCTGTCATGCGTGTTCTCTATAAGGGCTGATGCCCCATGAACACAAAGCATGCTCCCAATCACCAGATAACTCCCATCCACATTGGGCGGGCGCAAGCACCCCCCGCCATAACGCTGCCTGCAACGCTGCTGCCTTTCACCATGCGTCCACAGCTTCCAGCCAGCCAGCACTAGTCAGCGACAGGCGGTGTTCCTCACTTTTGCACTCACGACCGTTCAAACCATGAACCGCACCAAAAGCATGCAGCAAAAAATACTGCCAACACTTCCAAGTGCGACGCTGTTACTGCTTAAAGCTGGATGGCTGCAAACAACAACAACGCACCATAGAATCACATCACGCCCCATGCGACAACCCCACCAGACCAAAGCCCAGCTGGAGCATATCCTCATATGACGGGTGATACCCACAATCCATGTTTCAAACGGGGAGGAACCCTATTGGCATAACCTATCCTAAGGAGAAAGCTCCCCATTGTCAAGTCCCTTTATCAGGGGCTGCCTGCTTGATTCCGCAGGTTCTCCTTTGTAGTTGTGGATTGCTTTTTTGATGTCATCCAACTTTGCGGTGACCCATTCGTGTCTATTCTCAAATACCTGGTGGATATGTTTTTCTAGTTCTCTGTATTGGTGGGTTTCAAATTTGTATTCTAACTGGTATGCCCTGTCGGGGTCAGCAGTTTGGTATGTTGTCAGCCGTGCTTTCCAATCTTTAGCGATGCCCACCTTGTACTCACCTGGATATTTTTCATGGGATATAACATACACCCATTTCTTTTCTCTGTCATCAATACCAGTATCCGTTCTTTGGGGGGGGTCAGTGGTGTAGTGGGGTTCGCCCCTGAACAGGTGTGGCTTCACCTCTTTTCTCAGTCTTCTTTTGACTTGGTTATAGGCTTCATGCGACACATCAATGCCTATCCATTGCCGTTGCAGCCCCTCAGCAGCAATACAGGTGGTGGCACATCCACAAAAAGGATCTAATACTAGATCTTCTTCATTGCTGCTGGCTTCGATGATGCGTTCTAATAAAGGTAGCGGTTTTTGTGTGGGGAAACCAGATCTTTTTCTTCCTCTTGCAGGCTTTACATTCAACCAAGTATCCTGTAATGGAACACCTTCAGCGTCAGCAAGATATTTTTTATAACGATAAGGGTTGCCTTCTGTTAACTGGACAAGAAGCCCTTTTTGATACATTTCTTCCATTCTATCGGGCTTAAATCTCCATGCCCTTGAGATGCCCTTAAAATCATATATTTTATTGCCTCCACTTTCATTAGTACAGGGAAATGTACTGTACAATCCCTTTTCATCACTATGCTTATAGTGAGAATCAATGTAATCTTGATCGTACTCTATGAATTGCTTGTTATAAACATTCTTATCAGAGGTAACATAATAGAAAATAACGTCATGATTTCTACCCATCTGCTTTTTTGCAAGGTTGTGTGTTTCCATTCTTCGTTTCCAAACAATCTCATTCCTAAAATTCTTCTCCCCAAATATACAGTCCAGCAGCAGTTTCAAATAATGACTCATCGTGGGATCACAATGCAGATAAATACTACCTGTGTCTTTTAATATACGGTGCATCTCAATTAGACGAATTGCCATATAGGCCAGATAGCAAAAATTGTACTTTCTGCCCTCAATAGCCCTTACAAACTGCAATAAAGAAAAAACATGGTGCTGGTCTTCCTCAATGGTGTTTAACCATTCTTCCTTTAAATCTTCTTCTTTAAAAATATCTGTAAATGATGCCCCTTCGGCACTGCTTCCTATGGGTGCGGTAAAGACCTTTTTCTTATTAAAAGGCGGGTCAAGGTAAATCAAGTCAATACTGTTGCTGTTGATGCCACGCATCACAGGCAGGTTGTCATGACAAAAGATGGTTCTGGGCCTCAGTGTGGTCTGCATCATGCTTCCTTGTATGAATATTTTGCTGCGGATTCAAGCATAACTACTGGCTTCTCCGTTGTCTACCCAGGGGCATCAAAGCCAGGGGGATGCTGCATGCCGTCACACCCTTTCACCTCTGGTACCTGTTGCAGCACTTGCTGCATTTTTTGGGACAGCTGGGCTTCCTCAGCGGGGTAGAACAGCCCCCAAAAAGCAAACTCACAGGCGTAGTCTCGCAGCAGGCTGGAAACCTGGTGCAGGGGCTGATTTTTTTCTGTTCCCAGCCAATGCCGATGCACCAATACGGGAGTGGTGTGGTCATCGCCTTGATGTGACAGCTGCTGACGCGTATGCACCTGATATACCGGCAGCCCCGCTGCGTGCAGTGCCTGCAAAGCTGGTTCCAGCCAAGGGGGGCTGTTCTTGTCTTTGGAAACCACATACTGATGCAGCAAGCGTTTGAGGGGACGGCGGTAGACAATACGTTCTGCCCAAGAGATAGAGGGCTGTGAAATAGAGGGCTGTGAAATAGAGGGCAGCCCACTGCTGCCAGGCACTGTTGCTGCTTGGTGCTTGGCTGTCTGGATCCTGGCTGCTGCCTGATGCAGCAATTCCCACAAAGCATCCTCACGCACATGCAAAAATCCTTGGGCATCCACAGGAATGGCATAGGTTATCTCTCCTGCTTTCAGCGCCTGTTTTAAGCACTCACCAAAGCTGAGCACCGTTTTGTGGTGATATACCTGGGTGGTCATGTGAATGCGCGCCATCAAAAAATTCTCATAGGCATGCAGACTGTCCGCAGCCAAGCCCATCACCCAGCCATGCTGGTCACTCCAACGACAGGAAAGCCCCTGAATCAAACGTTCACGGTCAAACCAGCCATAGGAAGCACCGGCAAAATACGCATCCCGATGCAAGTAATCCATGCGGTCGGCATCAATTTCGCCGGCAATCACTTGGGTTAAAAAAGGATAAATACAGTCCCGCCTGTCAGCAGAAGTCCCCCACAAACGCTTTGAGGGATGCACCCGAGGAGCAATCAGCGAGCAGACATCTTGCGCCAAAGTTTTCTGGGAAAATACGCCTGCCATGGAAGGCTGCTGGCTGATGGCATACACCATAGAGGCTGAGTAATCTTCATGGGAGACTCTGTCCTGGGATGTTTGCTGGAGCATTGCCTGGGGCATTGCAGGGGCGGATGTTGTATCGGCATGCAGCCAGGGTTCAGGCAGGGTGGGCATCTGTTTCAGCAGCAATCCTTCACAGGTGTGGGAGAAGGGCGGATGCCCCAGGTCATGCAGCAAAGCAGCCAGACGCACCACCTGACGAAAGTAGTGGACATCATCATCTGTAAATTTTGCTGCCTCCATTACGGCTGCTGATTGCGTCCAGGCTTGGTCAAAAATCCGTCCAGCCAGGTGCATCACTCCCAATGAATGCGCTAGCCGACTATGGGTGGCTGCCGGAAACACCAGGCTGGCTAAACCCAGCTGACTCACATGTCGCAGTCGCTGCACCAGGGGATGGTCCAGCAGGGTGCGTTCCTGGTCATCCAAGGCTATGGAGCCGTGAATGGGGCAGCGAATCTCAAAGCTTTCTTTTTCTGCAGGATTGCTGCGGTGATACAAAGGCATAAACTTCCTAGGCAATATTCAAAGGACACAACAGGCGAAAAAACTTTTTGGGCAAATACTTTTTGACGAATGCTTTTCTGGTGTATTATGCTATGTTAGTGAAGTCAAAGCGACTGACGGGCGTATTATCTAAAAAATATGGGGTGTTGTTTTAGATGAGGCCTCATTCACTAATATTCCCCCCCCTGGGACATCCTTACCGATCACAACTATGCATATCAGCATTCAATATTGTGTACAATGAAACTACTTGCCTGAGGCAGAACGTGTTCTTGCCGAAATAAAAAAAGCCTGTGGAGTAGTGGCAGAATTAATAGGAGGTTCTAGGGGTATTTTTGATATCAAGCTAGACGGAAATTTGATATACTCCAAGGCAGATACAGGAAAATTTCCAGAACCAGGTAAAATTGCAGTATTGTTGAAATCATCTGACCTGTTAAAGTGATCTGCTGGAAGCATGTGAAGGGGTGTATTTGAGGAAAATAAAATCAAAGGGATTTCTTGTTAAATTAAAGCAAAGCAGCTAAAAGTAGTGTAGGCTAAACAAGAAGACAGCCAAAAAGGACAAGAAGAAAGATACTGCGAGAAAGATACTGCGAGAAAGATACTGCGAGAAAGATACTGCGAGAAAAATACTGATAAGAAATTCTGCTCAAGCCGCTCCAGCAGATTTAGTCAGGCAGAGCAAGTCAAGCGACTCGGAAGATAAATTGAGCATCAAACGATAACAAAAATTTCATGAGAAACAAACCATGATTTCAAAAAACATCATCAAAATTGTAAGAAGGGAAGAAAATATGAAAATCCACAAAAAAACAGAAAAGAAAAACGCAGGCAAATACGATATAGACAGCGGTCGCTATGTGCCCATTAGCGGAGGCTCTCGTTCACGCCTTCCAATTGCTGATGACGACAAATTTCGTCGCTACGCAGGTCTGGTAGGCATAGATGAACGACTCACCGAGGATATTTATCGTGTTAGTCATCTCTATCACTTTATTTCTCACCCAGTTGAAATTCCCGAAGGTCCAGAAGGCGAATACTTGCGTCAAGTCCATCAACTGATTGACCCAGAAAAGCGCAAGTCCATGAATTTGGAAGATGATTAATCACATAACCTCGGTTACCCCGCTTAATTAGGCAAGCCCTAATTAAGCAGGCAAGGGCTGGGAGCATGCCAGTCCTGAGCATCTGTTCAAAAAAGCAGCAGGACGCTTTATAGTCTAGGGGACTTAAGACAGCTTAAAAGCCACTCACGCTTACAGGGGTGGGGTGGTTTCTGGTGTTGCCATTGCCCAGTTCTCCATTGGAGTTGTGTCCCCAGCACCTAACCGCACGACCTGCAACCGCACAGGTGTGAGAATCCCCTGCTGAAATCAAGCGCACCACGTTGCCCAGCCCCGAGACCTCCACAGGAGTAGCACTGGCAATGGTGTTGCCGTTGCCCAGCTTGCCGTCTAAATTATTCCCCCAGCACTTGGCGGCGGCATTGTGAACCGCACAGGTGTGATTAGGCCCCGCTGCAATGGCAGTTACTCCCGTCAGTGGGTTGCCATCGGAGTCTACCACATCCACAGGGGCAGAGCGGTTTTGGTCATCACCAATAGTAGTGACCATGCCGTTGCCCAGCTTGCCGTCGGTGTTATCTCCCCAGCACCTGGCCTTGCCACCCTGAATCGCACAAGTGTGGGAAGACCCTATGGAAATAGCAGTAACCCCGTTGCCCAGCCCCATGACATCCATAGGGGTACTATGGACGAGGTTAGTAGGAGGATCAGAATCAGGAATAACAGGGAAGCCGCCGTTGCCCAGCGCACCAGACAGATTAGCCCCCCAGCACTTAACACTGCCGTCATTCACATTCACCCTGATCATGGCACAGGTGTGATTAAGCCCCGCTGCAATGGCAGTTACTCCCGTCAGTGGGTTGCCATCGGAGTCTACCACATCCACAGGGGCAGGGCTGTTGTTGTCTTCATCAATACGGCCGTCACTGCCATAAGTAGTGACCGTGCCGTTGCCCAGCTGGCCAGATTGATTGTTTCCCCAGCATTTGGCACCGCCGCCTACAACCGCACAAGTGTGCAAAGTCCCTGCTGAAATGGCAATTACTCCCGTCAGAATGTTGTCGTCGGAGTCTACCACATCCACAGGGGCAGAGCGGGATTCGGTATTGGTGCCGTCGCCCAGCTTGCCGTGGGTGTTATCTCCCCAGCACTTGCCAGTGCCATTCTGAACCGCACATATGTGGGTATTCCCTGTTGAAATCCAGCTCACCCCGCTGCCCAACCCTGTGACATCCACAGGCGTACTGCTAGGGAGGAGCCTGTCGCCGTTGCCCAGCTGTCCATACTCGTTATTCCCCCAGCACTTAGCAGTGCCGTCATTTACAATGGCGCAAGTTTGTTTTCCCCCTGCTGAAATGGCAGCAGCTGTGTTTCCGAGGATAACCTCTTTGTCGTCACCGCCACAATTGGCAAGGGTTAGCAGCAGTGCAGCCGATAACAATATGACAGGCAGGATTAATCCAGAGTAAGTACGGTGTTTCATGCTGTCCTCCTTATAGAGGGTGAGTAGCATCTCATGTGAACAGATAGGGTAAAGAACATGACGGGACTTTTTTTGGGTTGTTTTTATATAATAACTGGTTTTTGGGTATGAAACAATTTTTTTCTTTCTTTCTCTCTCCTTGTTTAGCAAGAAAGCAGTACTAAAAGATTTGCAGACCTTTCTTGTTTAGCAAGAAAGCAGTACTAAAAAATACTAAAAAATTTGTTGACGCAGGATATTCAGTGGGAAGGCGGGGCCTGGGTCATATTTACGGTTGGGGGAGATTTCTTCATGTCCTAGGATGTATTGGATATCATAGGTTTTTAGTAATAGCTGGCATAGCTGGCGTACTGCCCGAATTTGCGAAAAAGTGTAACGATGCCAGTAGCAGGGGGTTTTTTCATTGCGGTGGGTAAGCAGCAGCGTTTCTTCAAAGGCATAGGGGTGCCTTTGCCATGAGCAATAGTGTTCTTGATGTTTTTCTAGGCGTCCGGCGTTGTCCATTTCTATTCCCAGCGAGCAATGATTGAGTTGGGTGCGCTGCTGGTGTTGGCTTTCACCGGCGTGCCAGGTGGTGGTGTTAAAGGATGCCAGCTGGATAAAGACACCTTGGCGGGTGACCAGTACATGTGCGGAGGCTTGGTGTTGGGGAGAACATAAGAGATTTAAGGACTGCTGGGGGGTGTCCATGGCGGTGTAATGGAGTACCAGGGTATCTGGCATGTTGGGGGCGAAGGGTTGTCCTAAGTTGGGGGTGGGGTGATGGCGGATGGCATCTGTTTCTTTTTGAAGCCAATGATTAACGATGCGCATGGGGGTTTTGGGGGGAGGTAGGCGCCTTTAGAGTAGGAGGGGATGCTGATGCTGGCATGGCAGCGAGAATGGGCGGTACAAGGATTGAACTTGTGGCCTCCGGCATGTGACGCCGGCGCTCTCCCAGCTGAGCTAACCGCCCGTTGTTTTTATATGCCTAATATGCCTGTGAAAGCGGGGTTTTGTCCAGTGCTAAGGGAGTATTTATCAAGGAATTACCTGGGGAGGTTGGCGGCAGGTGCTAGCTGCAGCGAATCGAAACGTTGTGCTTCAAAGCGTCTGGCAGCTAGGCAGGCCACCATGGCGGCGTTGTCGGTGCAGAGTTGGGGCGGCGGCAGGAAGAGGGGGATTTGCTGTTGCGCTAGGGTTTGCTGAAAACATTGGCGCAGCATGGTACTGGCGGTGAGTCCGCCAGAGAGGGTTACAGCGCGTTGGGGAAATTGTTTGCAGGCGCGCAGGGTTTTTTGCAGGAGCACCTCGCAGATGCTGGAGAAAAAGGCAGCCAGTGCAGGTCCGGCGGGGGCATTGGGGTGGTCGCGGCGGTAGTAAAGCATGGCGGTTTTCAGTCCGCTGAAGGAGAAATCAAGATTGGCTTGGTCCAGCATAGGCTTGGGAAAGTTGTGCTTGGCAGGGGCATGGCTGCATGCCAGCTTGTCTACGATTGGCCCACCAGGAATGCTATAGCCAAACATTTTGGCTGCTTTGTCCACACACTCTCCGGCGGCATCGTCTAGGGTGCGTCCAATGATTTTCCAATCAAAGTGTTGGTGCTGGTGGATCAACAGGGTGTGACCGCCTGCTGCCACCAGGTGCAGCAAGGGAAAGGGCAGCTCGCCGTGGACTAGGAAATTGGCGTAGGGATGGGCTTCAATGTGGTTGATGCCGATCAAGGGCTTTTTCAGTCTCCATGCCAGTGTTTTGGCAAAGGTCATGCCCACCAGGATGGCTCCGGTCAATCCGGGCATATGGGAGACCGCCAGATAGTCCAGTTTCTCCCAAGGCAAGGGGGGAGGGATTTTTAGTACCAGGGCTGCTTGGTGTCGGGCTTGTTTCAGCAGGGAGGGCATGGCTTCCAGATGCTTGCGGGAGGCACGCTCTGGCACCACGCCGCCAAATTCAGCATGGTCGGCATACTGCGACAAGGTAAGGTTGGCCAGTATGCGTCGGTGACCTTGTAGAATGGCCACAGAGGTGTCATCAAAGGTGGTGTCTATGGCTAGACCGATGGGCTTAAATGCTATGGGGTCCATGGAAGGGGTTTGTTAAGGGAGATGCTGCCGAGAGGCTTCTTTCTTTAAGTATAGGGGCTGTGGGAGCTGTGGCGGGGGATCTGCCAGATGCTGCTGCATGCCTGCTTGCAGCAAGACAGCTGCCGATGAGCGCTCATGACAGGGCGGTGCAGGCGAAGCAGTGCGTGCGCTTCCCTGAGGGAAGCATTCCAGCAAGACAGGCTGATCTTGGGCAGCTTGCTGTGCCTGCGCCAGCGACAGCAGGCAGGGTTCGCTCAGCTGTTGCAGGGTGTGCTGAGAAGATTCACCAGGCTGCCACTGCCAACTGGACTGATATACCTCTTCTGCGGCACAGTTGCGCCACACATGAAAGGGTTCTGGCTGGGCACGGGTGCCAAAGACACGGGTGCGCAAGGCAAGCAGATGCAGATTGTTGATGCCCACCACAGGGATGTTGTCCACCTCCGCCAGCGCAAAAGCAGCAGCCATCCCAATGCGCACTCCCGTGAAGGAACCCGGTCCCACCGCTACCACCAGCAAATCCAGCTGCCCAACGCCGAGGCTGCATGAATCCAGCAGGTCTTCTATATGTTGCAGCAGCACATTGGATGGCAGCTGGTTGCCAGGCTGGTGCAGTTCGGCTGCCAGCTCGCCCTTGGTGGCAACTCCCAGCACCAGCCCAGGCGCAGAAGTGTCCAGTCCCAGAACAGCAGCAGGTTGGTGAGGCAAATCAGACATGGTTCAAGGTATTCGTTGGCATAGCCAGGGACATCCCACAGGCAACCAACCCCCCATCTATGTTCCATGTATAGCAAATAACGGGGGGGGCAATCAAAAAAATCAGCACCAGCCCATGTCCATGGCGGATATAAGCCCATCAATTAATTAAATAAAATCAGTTGTTTTGGGGTAAGAATTAAGAAAAACAAATAATATAAGGTAAAAAAATAGTACAATATTTATATTCTATCGCCAGTAGAATTTAAATAAAAATTCTAATATTAATTAAAAAATGTGCTACACTATAGAATAGTGCTTAAATCATATGTATGATATTAGCGTAAACTTAATTTATAAGAGGAATCCCATATGAAAAATTTAAGAATAAAAAATATTGAAGAACTAAAAATTCTGTCTAAAAAAGATTTGAACAAGCTAAAACCCCAAGCTGAACAGGGGGATTTTGTAGCAGAAGTCTTTTTGAAGGCATACTATCAGAAAGAACATGGCTATGAGGGGAAACGAGGTTATGGAGACCCTTTGGCACTCTCAAAGCACTGCGAGGAAATACCTAGCCTCCTTAACAAAGATGTGGCATTTTATTTGGGGATAGCTCGCTATCTTGGCAAGGGGGTTGAGCAAGACTTTAAGCAAGCAAGAGATTACTGGGAATTGGCTAAGGAAAAAGGACATATCCATGCTGAATTTGCTTTAACTTTGAGTTTATACTTTGGGAAGGGTATTTCTCCCAATCGGAGGCAAGCAGTTAAAGAATGGATAATTAAAGACGAACAAGGATATATTCCCGCACAATATTATCTGGCTTGGAATTACTGCCGAGGCTCATTTCCTGAATCCATCACGCAGGCTTATATATGGGCAAGTGTAGTTGCTGATAAAAAATATGAAGGGGGATGGAGATTAAATAAACAGGAAATCAAATTATGCGAACAGGCGGAGGAATTAAGGGAGGAATTGACCCAAAAAATGTCTAACGACCAGATTGATGAAGTGCAAGAACTAGTAGAAGAATTTAAGTCTAAAACTCTCAAGCATCTGTTGAACTAAAATAAAAGCCTTTGCACAGGCTGAAAAAGTGCGGTAGGCTGTCCAGGTCAACACAGATTTTTTTATAGGAGGGTTACTGTATGAACCATTTTAGAACAGGGGCAGTGGTGCTGCTGGCGGTGTTGCTGCTGGCAGGCGGGGGTACAGCCATGGCACAGACGCTGAAGGAACTGCAAAAAGTTGCTGCCAAAGGGGATGTTGAGGCGCAAGCTACTCTGGCTGTACGCTATGCCGATGGTAATGGTGTTGCTCAAAACGATAAGCAGGCGGTGAAGTGGTGGAAAAAAGCTGCGAAGCAGGGACATGTTGAGGCGCAATATAATCTAAGTATGAGCTATGCTGAAGGTAAGGGTGTTCGCAAAAACTATACTCGGGAGAGGAAGTGGCTCGCACTGGCTGCGGAACAGGGGCATGTTGAGGCACAATATAAGCAGGGGATGGGCTATAGAGGCGAGCTTGCGGTGAAGTGGTATACACTGGCTGCGGAACAGGGACATATCGGGGCACAATATCGCCTAGGTAACCTCTATAACTATGCCCTGCAAGGTATTGACCAAGATCATCAGCAGGCGGCGAAGTGGTACACACTGGCTGCGGAACAAGGACATGTTGAGGCACAGTATCGTCTGGGTTTGATCTATGGTATAGGCAAAAAAGGTATTCCCCAAGACTATCAGCAGGAGGCGAAGTGGTACACACTGGCTGCGAAACAGGGACATGCAGGGGCACAAGATCTTCTGGGTTCTAATTACTACGTTGGCCATGGTGTTCCCAAGAATTATAAGCAAGCGGTCAAGTGGTGGAGGAAAGCTGCGGAACAGGGAGACGCCAGTGCTCAGACTTCTCTAGCACGGCGCTTTAAGTATGGCGAGGGTGTTCCCCAAGATTATGTGCTGGCTCATATGTGGGCAAATTTGGCTGCTGCCCAAGAGCATGAAAAGGCAGTGAAATTAAGAGCTGAATTGACCAGCAAAATGCGTCCCAGTCAGCTGAAAAAAGCACAAAAGCTGGCGGGGGAGTGTGCTGCCAAGGAATATAAGAACTGCGGTTACTAAAAAATAGCACCATAAAAGCCATAGCGCAGGTGGGGAAAGTGCGATAGACTGGTACCTAGTTGGTACAGGATTTTTTTCACAGGAGGGTTGTGTGAAATTTTTTAGAACAGGGGTGCTGTTATTGGTAGTGCTGCTGGCAGGCGGAGGCACAGCCACAGCGCAGACGCTGAAGTGGCTGAAAGAGTCTGCTGCCAAGGGGAATCCTAGTGCGCAATACAAACTGGGCGTCCGTTATGACCGCGGCTTGGATGTTGACCAAGACCATGAAAGAGCAGCCAGGTGGTGGAAACTGGCTGCCAGACAGGGACATGCCGAGGCGCAATTTCATCTGGGATGGAGCTACGCCATTGGCAAGGGTGTTCCTCAGGATTTTGTGTTCGCTCACATGTGGATAGATGTAGCCGCCTCCCAAGGGGTGAGACAGGCAAAGCAAGCCCTGCGTGCCTTGGAGGGCGGCAAAAGATTGAGTCCCTCCACGCTTGCCAGGGCGCAAGAACTGGCGCAGCAATGTGTCGCTCGGGGATACCGCAACTGCGGCTAAAGGATAGTAGAAATTCGGCTGGGGGATGCACGCACTGAGCGTGCCTCAGGGCAGGATGGGAGTTCTGCCAGGCTGCGCAGCAACGGGACAAAGGGCGGACTGCCCCAAAAGGACAGCGTTCTTTGTTGGTTGTACTGCGCATGGTCGTGCGCATGATGGGGTGCTTGCAGGCGTATCCACAGGCATTCTTGGGGGTTGAGGTAGTCAGTGACGGGCTGAGGCCATTCTATTAGGGTGGGTCCGTGGGGGTTGCGCCAGTCGCTGCTGTCTAGGTTGAGCAGATCTTGGGAGTCAGCTAGACGAAAGAAGTCTGCATGATAGACGGTCTTTTCTGACGGGTAGACATTCACCAATGTGTAGCTGGGGGAGGTGACCAGCTGGGGGTCAATGCCCAAGCCTTGGCAGAGCTTTTTGCAGAGAGTGGTTTTTCCGCAGGCCATAGCGCCTTCCAGCAGCACCACGGGGCTGCCAGCGACAGCCTGCAAACCCTTGCCCAGTTGCAGTCCCAAGCACTGCGTCGCTTTGAGTGAGGGCAATTGCAGCACAAGATCAGGAGGGCGTGCCAGCACGCTTGCAAATGACATAGACAACACACCTCAAATGGTAGAACAGCTATCCAACACTATGCCAGATGGCATCCAGCGCTTCAGCAGCCACGCCCCCAGGTCGCAGCAGCTGCCAGTTCTCCTGACTAACATCCACCACTGTGGAAGGTGGCACTGGGGTGGAAGCTGGAGTCGTCTGGGCTGCCTGTGAAGCATGAGAGGCAATCCAAGCTGGTGAGAGTGCCTGCTGCACCGCTTCGGCTTGATACAACGGGGGCTGACCACTGCGGTTGGCACTGCTGCCGATGATGGGCGCACCTGCCAAGGCAATCAAGGCACACACCACCGGGTGCCAACTGCATCGCATGGCAATTTTTCCCTGCGCGCTCACCAAATGACCAGGCGCCCGACCAGAAGCCGCAAATACCAAGGTTAGCGCCCCCTCCGACTGCCGCCAGAAATGCTGTATCAAGGCTCGCACGCGGCAAGACAAGGGCTGCGCCCACTCGGCTGCGCGCTCAGGGGTGTCTATCAAGGTCAGCAGCGGCTTGTCCCGTTGGCGCCCCTTCAGCCGATACACTCCCTCGGCAGCCTCCGCCAATAAAGCATGACCCCCCAAGCCGTAGCAGGTCTCGGTGGCAAATGCCCCCACCTCTCCCCGCCTTAAACTCTCCCCCAGCCAGCCAGCACTGGCTGCATCCCAAGGCCAGTCCAGCTGTCTGGCGCAATGCCTGTTGGGGGAATGCCTGTTGGGGGAATGCCCGTGGGGGGGCTGCGTGCCTAAGGGCTGCTTCATGTCATCTCCACCATCTCATGGGTCTGCTGCCATCTGTACCAAAAACTTATGCTAGCAAATAGCGCAGCCAGCATCAAAAATATTAGAAACTTTTGCACAGGCTAAGAAAAATGCTGTATGCTGTCACCAGTCCATGCAATATTTCTCATGGGAGGTTTTATGAATTTTTTTAGAACTGGGGTCTTGCTGCTGGCGGTCTTGCTGCTGGCAGGTGGGGGAACAGCCACAGCACAGACAATAAAGGAGTTGCAAGTTGCTGCTGTCAAGGGGGATACTGAGGCGCAAGTTCTTCTGGGTCTAAGATATGGCAATGGCGAGGGCATTCAACACGATTATAAGCAAGCGGTGAAGTGGTTCAGACTAGCTGCAAAACAGGGACATGCTGAGGCACAATTTAATCTGGGTAATAGCTATTACAAGGGCGAGGGCGTTACCCAAGACTCTAAGCAAGCGGTGAAGTGGTGGACACTGGCTGCCAAACAGGGACATGTCGGTGCACAAGTTCTTCTGGGTGCGAGCTATGCCGGGGGCGAGGGTGTGCGCCAAGACTCTAAGCAAGCGGTCAAGTGGTACACACTGGCTGCCAAACAGGGAAATGCCCTTGCACAAGTTCTTCTGGGTGCGAGCTATGCCAATGGCAGGGGTGTGCGCCAAGACTATCAGCAAGCGGTCAAGTGGTACACACTGGCTGCTAAACAGGGAGATGCCAGTGCACAATTTAATCTGGGTCTAAGCTATTTCGAGGGCGAGGGTGTTCGCAAAGACCCTAAGCAAGCGGTGAAGTGGTGGACATTGGCTGCGGAACAGGGAGATGCCTCGGCACAGTATAATCTGGGTTTGAGCTATGCCGATGGCAAGGGTGTGCGCCAAGATCATAAGCAGGCGGTGAAGTGGTACACACTGGCTGCCAAACAGGGAGATGCCCAGGCACAAAATAATCTGGGTAATCGTTATTACAGTGGCGAGGGTGTTACCCAAGACTATCAGCAAGCGGTGAAGTGGTACACACTGGCTGCCAAACAGGGAGATGCCACGGCACAAAATAATCTGGGTAATCGTTATTACAGTGGCGAGGGCGTTACCCAAGACTATCAGCAAGCGGTCAAGTGGAACACACTGGCTGCCAAACAGGGACTTGCCTCGGCACAAGGTCTTCTGGGTGTGCTTTATGGCACTGGCCAGGGTGTGCGCCAAGACTTTGTGCAGGCTCACATGTGGCTCAATGTGGCTGCTGCCCAAGGGTATCAAAAGGCAGTGGGATTAAGAGATGACTTGACCAAAGAGATGTCCCCCAGCCATCTGAGAAAAGGGCAAAGACTGGCACGGGAGTGTGTTGCCCAGCAATATAAGAACTGCGGTTTGTAGAAAAAAATATAAAAAAACTTGGCACAGGCAGGAAAAATGTTGTATGCTGTACACCAGATCTGTACCAAAATATTTCATAAGAGGGTTGTATGAAAATTTTTAGAACTGGGGCTTTGCTGCTGGCGGTCTTACTGCTGGCGGGAGGGGGAATAGCTAGGGCGGAAACCCTGAAGCAGCAGCAAGTTGCTGCTGCCAAGGGACTCGCCGATGCACAGAATAATCTGGGTATGCGCTATGCCGACGGCAAGGGTGTTCCCCAAGATTATAAGCGAGCAGTCAAGTGGTGGAAAAAAGCTGCCAAACAGGGGGTGCCTAAGGCGCAGCTTAATTTGGGAGTGAGCTATGCCCAGGGCGCGGGTGTAGACCAAGACCATGTGAAAGCAGCCGAGTGGTACAAACTGGCTGCGCAACAGGGGGATGCGGAGGGTCAATTTTATCTGGCTAACAGCTACCACTGGGGCAAGGGTGTTGACCAAGACTATCGGCATGCGGCCATGTGGTATAGATTGGCTGCAGAACAGGGACATGTTCGGGCGCAAACCGCTCTGGGTTTGCGTTATATCAAGGGCTTGGGTGTTCGCCAAGACCCTGTGCTGGGTTACATGTGGGCCAGTGTGGCTGTCGCCCAAGGGTATGGCGGGGCGGTGAGATTAAAAGATCTATTGAGCAAGGACATGTCTCCTAGTCAGCTGCAAAAAGCGCAAAGACTGGCAAAGCAGTGTACCGCTGAGCACTTGAAGAACTGCGGCTACTAAGCAACTATTGCCAAAAGCACTGCCAGCAGCACTACCAGAAGCACTGCCAGAAGCACTACCAGAAGCATTGCCAGAAGCATTGCCAGAAGCATTGCCAGCAGCACTGCCAAAAGCACTGCTAAAAAACCTACTGGAAAGACAGCAAGTGAAGGGAGGGTCGGCAGCAGTAAGATAAAAGTATTGGTATCGGCTAAGAAAATACTGTAAAATTTGGGAGATTTGTATTTTTCCATAGGAGGGTTGTATAAAAATGTTTAGAATTGATGCAGTATTAGGTTTGGCTTTGTTGTTGGTGGGCGGGGTGACAGTAGGGGTGCAGCCAGTACAGGCGCAGCGGACCTCGGCGCAAAAGGTGACAGAACACCAAATTGCTGCGGAAGCAGGAGATCCCCAAGCACAATTCTTTCTGGGTCTCAGCTATGCCAGAGGCAGAGGAGCCCCTCAGGATTTCAAGCAGGCAGTCAAGTGGTGGCAGCTTGCTGCGGAACAGCAACATACCGACGCACAATATTTTCTGGGTTTAAGCTACAATCAGGGCAAGGGTGTTCCCCAAGATCTTGAGAAAGCTGTCGAGTGGTTTAAACTGGGTGCAGCAAAAGGAGATTCCAAGGCACAGTTTAATCTGGGTGGGAACTATGCCGAAGGCAGGGGTGTTCCCCAAGATTTCAAGCAGGCAGTGAGGTGGTGGAGAAAAGCTGCGGAACAGGGACACGCCCTGGCGCAAAATAATCTGGGTTGGAGTTACTACCGCGGCAGTGGTGTTTCCAGAAATCTGGTGCTGGCTCACATGTGGGTGAATGTAGCAGCTGCCAGGGGGCTTCAAAGAGCAGCGCAAAGAAGAGACGCCTTGAAGCGGGAAATGTCCACCAAGCAGCTGCAAAAAGCGCAAAAGCTGGCAGGGAAATGTTTGAAGAAGCAATACAAGAACTGCGGATAACTAGTGCTTAGCAAGAACAATGCAGGCGGGGCAAAGCTGGAGGTGTCTGTACAAGAAGCACAAGGTTTGCTGAGGGGGGTTTCTCCGCCACGCTTGTTGGATGTTCGTTCAGCAGAGGAGCGTGAAATCGCCAAATTGGAGGGCGATATCCTGCTTACCTCCTCCCTGCTGGAAGAAATAGTGGAGGAATGGGACAAAAACACCCCCATTTTGTGCTATTGTCATCATGGCTATCGCAGCCTCAATGTGGCAGCCAGCCTGCGTCACTATGGCTTTGACGCCCAGTCTATTCGCGGCGGTATTGATGCTTGGGCCTATGAGATAGATGCCCGCATTGGGCACTATAAAATGGGTGCCTAAGATGGATACATAAAATAAGCGAACAAATAGCAGCATAAAGGGCTTGTGTTTTTTCTGCTGAGGCTTTATGTTGTTCCATGAGGTTTGGTCGATGGTTACGACCAGCGCAGTCTAGACAGCACCTTCTCTTTTGCAGCACCAAACTTGCACACTTACATGCACATGTTGACAGCACAACCTGTTTTATTGCCATTGGCCAGATTCCTACCCCGTGTGGTACGGCATGCAGACCGGATAGTAAGCCGAGTAAGCTGCCTCGGCGTGGGCTAGGCTGGATGTGAGTTCTAGTAGCAAGCGACGCCGAGCCCAGCAAGCCCGGCGGGGCAGCCTTGTTGAAAATGAATTGACCTGTTGTTTACCCCTTATGAGCGTATAAAGGAGAACGAGAGTAGTATGAACGGCGCAGAAGCTTTGGTGAAGGCTCTCATTGAAAAAGAAGTCACCACTATATTTGGTATTTCAGGTGGAGCAGCCCTGCCCATTTATGATGCCCTGTCCCAGCCAGAAGCCCAAGTGATTAACAATATCTTGGTGCGTCATGAGCAAGGTGCTGCCCACATGGCGGAAGGCTATGCCCGTGTCAGCGGCAAAGTAGGGGTGTGTTTGGCTACCTCTGGTCCTGGAGCCACCAATTTAGTTACAGGCATTGCGGATGCTGTGCTGGATTCGGTACCGATTGTAGCTATTACAGGTCAAGTGCCTTCCAAGGCTATTGGTACGGATGCGTTTCAGGAGTCAGATATTATGGGCATCACCATGCCGATTGTCAAGCACAGCTTCCAGGCGCGCGATGCCAACAAAATACCAGAGATGGTGTACCAGGCGTTCTACATTGCCAGTACTGGTCGCCCTGGTCCTGTGCTGATAGACATTCCTCGGGATATTGCCCAAACAGATCTGGATGCGTATCAGGTGCCAGAGAAGATAGAGATGCGCGGGTATCATCCCGTAGTGGGTGCAGCGGCGCAGGAAGATATAGAGGCTGCTGCCAAGTTAATTGAAAAAGCCCAGCGCCCCGTATTGTACGTGGGTGGCGGCGTGGCAAACAGCGATTCCCAGCAAGAATTAACCAACTTGGCAGAAAAGCTGGACTGCCCGGTTACTACCACCTTAATGGGGCGCGGTGCCTTGGATGACAAACATCCGCTGCATTTGAATATGCCAGGCATGCATGGAACGGCCTATGCCAACCTGGCCATCAACGAGAGTGATTTGCTGATTGCCATTGGGGTGCGTTTTGATGATCGGGTAACGGGCAATTTGGCAAAGTTTGCCCAGAAAGCCAAGGTGATACATGTGGAAGTGGATGCTGCTGAAGTGCATAAGAATCGTCGTGCGGATGTGTCCATTTTGGGTTCTGCCAAGCAGGTGATGCAGCAGCTGCATGATGCCACTGCCCAGGGGACCCATGTTGCCTGGCGTCGTTCTATTGCAGAATGGAAAGAAAAGCATCCGCTGCGCTGGACGGATAATGGCAAGTTGAAACCGCAATATATCATGAAACAACTGGCAGAACTCACCCAAGGAGAAGCCATCTTGGCTACCGATGTGGGTCAGCATCAGATGTGGGCGGCGCAGTATTATCCTTTTCATCGTCCGCGTCAGTGGTTGACTTCTGGGGGGCTGGGTACCATGGGCTATGGGCTGCCTGCGGCTATTGGGGCCAAGTTTGCTTGTCCTGATAAGGAAGTGTGGCTGGTTTCCGGCGATGGAAGCTTTCAGATGAATCTACAGGAGTTGGCGACCTCCAGAATTTATAACAAATCTGTGAAGATTGCTTTGTTCAACAATGGATCTTTGGGCATGGTCAAACAGTGGCAGGAGTTGTTTTTTGACAACCGTTACAGCGGGGTTGATTTGTTTTCTACCCCGCATTTTGAGAAGCTGGCACAAGCCTACGGCTGTGAGGGCATCACGGTGAAGAAAACCGAAGAGGTGCGTCCTGCCATAGAACGCGCCAGAGAGATCAATGATCGCACGGTGCTGATTGATTTTCACCATGATCCTGATGAGCATGTATATCCCATGATTCCCTCAGGCCAGTCTGTACAAGAGATGCGCTTTCAGCCGCAGTAGGCAGGTGCTGTGATGAAGTATTTTGTACTAGGAAAGACTTGAATGGCCAAAGAGCTGAAGCATACTTTGTCTGTGTTGGTGGAGAATCGTCCTGGGGTGTTGGCTCGGGTGGCGGGTTTGTTTGCGCGCAGGGGATTTAATATTCATAGTTTGGCAGTGAGTGCCACCGAACAGCCAGATATTTCTCGTATGACCATTGTTACCCCTGGAGACGAAGGTCGTTTGCAGCAGGTGGTGAGTCAATTGAACAAGTTGATTGATGTGATTCATATTTTGGATCACACCCATGATGCGTTGGTGATGCGTGAGATTGCCTTGGTGAAGGTGCGTGCTTTGGACGATATGATGCGCAAACAGGTGGGGGCTGCCATAGAGAAGATGTCTGCCAAGGTTGCTCAGGTGGGGCATGTGGACGGTACCATGATGTTGGAGTGTACGGGTGAAGAGGAGGTGGTGGATAATTTTATTGAATCTTTGCACCGCTTTGAGATTCTGGAATTGGTACGCTCCGGCAAGATAGCTTTGGCTTCTGGCAGCAAAGCCACCTAAGCAGGGGCGTAGTTTAAGAACTGAGAGGTTCGGTATCCTTGTGCAGCAGTTCCAGATACTTTTGGTATACAAAAATTCTATTCCGCTTTTTCCCACTAATCTCTGTGACAATACCCATGGATTCCAGCGCAGCGAGGCTGCGTATCACTGTAGGCAGTGACAAGCCAGTTTCTAGGCACATAGCTGTTGTCACAGAAACAGTATGCCGCTTCAAATGCTCATGAACAGCCCTAACTCCTGCCGTCAATTTGCCAGATTCTTTGATACGGTTGAGATCATTATCAAATAATTGGGTGATGGCTTCTGCGGTTTCGCGGGCTTGGTTGGCGGTTTCCATAACGCCAGTTAGGAAGAAATGGATCCAGGCTTCCCAGTTGCCTGTTTCTCGTACATCCTGCAGATGGTCATAATATGCCTGGCGATTTACCTTGAAATACCAACTCAAATAAAGCAGCGGTTGTTTGAGAATTCCCCCGTTGCATAGAATAAGTATAATAAGCAGGCGTCCCAAACGTCCATTCCCATCAAGAAAGGGGTGGATGGTTTCAAATTGAACATGGGCAAGCGCTGCTTTGATCAATACGGGAAGTTTTACTTTTTCATCATGAAGGAACAGCTCAAAATCATGCAGGCATTCCTTCATCTTCTCAGGTGGCGGTGGAACAAAAACCGCATTGCCAGGACGCTTGCCCCCAATCCAATTTTGTGATGTACGAAACTCGCCAGGCTGCTTACTGCTGCCAGGAGCTTCCTCCATGAGTATGGTATGAATTTCACGAATAAGTCTTAGAGACAAAGGAAACTCCTTTAATCTGTCCAGACCATATTTCATTGCTGCCACATAACGGAACACTTCTTTGACATCATCCATGCCAACATCAGCAGCCTCATAATTTCTAAAATCATTTTCAAAGAGCAGCAAGTCAGAGAGAGAAGACTGCGTTCCCTCAATCTGTGAGGAAAGCAGGGCTTCTTTGCGGACATAGGTGTACAAGAACAATTCTGGGTCGGGCAATTTCTCGCTTTTACCATCCAAACGACCCATGGCTACCAGGGCTTGTTCCATCAGCGTATGCGAATTGGCCAAATCCAGGTGGGGATCTGGCGGCAAGGGCTGGGGTATGTAGGTGTGGTAGGTCTCGCCGCCGACAGTATGTTTTATACGGCAGCCTATTCTGTTGTTCTTCTTCATCTATTTAACGAACATTTTTGGGTGTTTTTGTTAGTTATTTTATCGTAAGTAACATTTTTGGGTGTTTTTGTTAGTTATTTTATCATAAGTAACATTTTTGGGTGTTTTTGTTAGTTACTTAAAAATGACGAACATCCATGAACGTTACAGAAAAATAACGCACAAAAAAGCAGCCTTGGCTTCTGCGGACAAATTGCGGTATCAGGCTTTGGTGTGCGGGAAGCAGTCTCTGCCCAAGGCGGTGTTGAGTGCTTGGCGCATGGCTTGGAGGGGTGCTGGCTGTTGTGTCCAGAAATGGAAGGCGTGTGCGCCTTGATGCAGCAGCATGCCGATTCCATTGGTGAATTTCAAGCCTTGTTGTTGTGCTTGTTTTAGCAATGGTGTTTGCCAGGGGGAGTAAAGGATATCAGCCACAGCTTCTGTAACCTCCAAGTCTGCCAAATTGACAGGACTGTGTGTTCCCAGGCTGGTGGTATTCAGCAGCAGGTCGGTGCTTAATCCAGAGAGCTGCAACAGGGGCAAGGCTGCTATGTGGTCTTTTTGCTCAGTGAAGTGTGCTTGCAGGGAGCGTACCAAGGCATCGGCATGTGCTGGGGTGCGATTGGCTATCCACAGCTGACGGCATCCCTTTGCCAGCAGGATGAAAGCAATGGAGCGGGCAGAACCTCCCGCCCCTAGCAGCAGTATGCGCTTGCCTTGGGGATGGAAATCCAAAGCTTCCACCAAGGAATCCAACAGTCCCAGTCCATCGGTGTTGTGTCCCAGCAAGTGCATGCGACCATTGACAGTCTGGCAGTGTATGGTATTCACCGCAGCAATGGCTTGGGCTTGGGGGCTAAGCTTATCCACCAAGGGAAGCACAGCCGTTTTGTGCGGTGCGGTAAGATTAAATCCACTAATGCCCGCTGCTGCCAAACCCCTTACCGCTGCTGCTAGCTGATATGCCTCAGTAGTAAAGGTGACATAGACTCCGTTGAACTTGGCTGCTGCAAAAGCCGCATTTTGAATCGCAGGTGAAAGGCTGTGGGAGACCGAACTGCCCATTAAGCCGTAAACCTGGCTTTTGCCGTCAATTGCCAAGGGGGTAAGCATACAGGTGGCTTCTTCTTAACGCAGTACACACAGTACAACAATATGCCAACCCTGGCTGAGACGGCAGTAACCTGGCTACCCAGTTCCCTGTGCACAGAATGCGGGCTGTTGCGTGCTGCTGCCGTACTAAAACACTTGCTGCAAGGCAGCGACCTTGTCCGTTCGTTCCCAGGTGAATTCTTTCAATTCACGTCCAAAATGTCCATAAGCTGCCGTCTGGCGATAAATCGGCCGCAGCAAATCCAGTGCTTCAATAATTTCTGCGGGCTTTAAGCCAAACACCTCGCGCACCCCAGCTGCGATGCGGCTGTCTTCATATTGACCACTGCCAAAGGAGTCTACCATCACAGAAACAGGTTCGGGATAACCAATGGCATACGCCAATTGAACTTCACAACGTTCCGCCAGCCCCGCTGCCACAATGTTTTTCGCCACATAACGCGCCATGTACGCCGCCGAACGATCCACCTTGGAAGGATCCTTGCCGGAAAACGCACCACCTCCATGACGACCCATCCCGCCATAAGTGTCCACAATCACCTTGCGTCCCGTTAATCCAGCATCCCCACAAGGTCCCCCCACCACAAACCTCCCAGTAGGGTTAATTAAGCAACGGATACCATTACTTCGCAACTCCTCTGGCAGCACAGCGTTAATTACATGCTCCGTGATATCTTTTTCTATCTGTTCTCTACTAACATGTTCCGCATGCTGGCTGGAAATCACCACCGTGTCCACCGCCAGCGGTCGGTTGTTTTCATATCGCACCGAAACCTGAGACTTGCCATCCGGACCCAAATAATCCAATATTCCTGTCTTGCGCACTTTCGTCAGCTGCATAGCCAGCTGGTGAGAAAGGTGTATCGGCAACGGCATCAGCACATCGGTTTCCTTGCAGGCATAGCCAAACATCAATCCTTGGTCTCCCGCACCTTGCTCCTTGTAGAGACCCTGACTGCTGTCCACACCCTGGGCAATGTCTGAAGATTGTTTCCCCAGGCACACCATCACCCCGCAGGTGTCTGCGTCAAAGCCTAATTTACTGTCGTTGTAGCCAATATCTTTTACCACCTGGCGCACCAATCGGGGAATATCCACCTGACTGCGACTGGTAATTTCTCCACCCAGCACAATCAAACCGGTGGTGGTAAAAGCCTCACACGCCACGCGGCTTTGGGGGTCTTGTTCCAGCATGGCATCTAGCACTGCATCGGAAATCTGATCACACATTTTGTCGGGGTGACCTTCAGTTACGCTTTCTGAACTAAATACATGACTTTCCATAATAGCCCTTCATTGCTGCAGCTTGCTGCTGCCCTTGGTTACTGACCTTTGCTGCTGTCCTTCATTAGACGCTCTTTGTTGCTGCCCTCAGTTGCTGCCCTCAGTTGCTGCCCTCAGTTGCTGCCCTCAGTTGCTGCCCTCAGTTGCTGCCCTCCGTTGCCGTACCCCTGGCAACGATTTCATCAATGATTAGACTTCACCAATTCAAGCCAATATGCAAGTTTTCTGTTACAAGACCTTGTGCAGGTGGCGTAGGGAATTGCTGGTTGCTGCTTGTAGCGGTTTATCTCTTGGCTGCAATTCTTCTGTTGCATCCACAAGAGTCTGGGTTGCATCTGGGCAGGGGAGTGCGCTATGTTGAGAAGTTATGTGAAACGGTGGGAGATAGTTGTTGCACGCCTGTGCTGGGAGGTGCATTGATAAGGGTGCCAGGTGCGTCCAGCATGCCCATAAATACCCAGGCGGGATTGTTTTTGTAGCACAGAGGTCACGGAATGAAGAAATTGGACATTAAAGGTTTTAAGGAACAGATTGTTGAACGCTCAGATTATCCTTTGGAGAAGCAGCGGAAGATTTTGGAAGGGGAGACCATAGCGGTATTGGGGTATGGTCCTCAGGGTCGGGGTCAGAGTTTGAATATGCGCGATCAGGGATTTGAGGTGTTGCTGGGATTAAGAAAGGGGAATAGTTGGGAGAAGGCGTTAGCGGATGGCTGGCAGCCTGGCAAGAATTTGGTGAGTTTAGAAGAAGCTGCGGAACGGGGAAGTTTGCTGCAGTTTTTATTATCGGATGCGGCTCAGGTTGTCATGTGGCCTCAGGTGAAGGCTGCATTGAAGGAGGGGGATTGTTTGTATTTTTCCCATGGTTTTGGGGTGGTGTATCGGGAGATGACGGGGATTGAAGCACCGCAGTATGTGGATGTGGTGTTGGTGGCGCCCAAGGGGAGTGGATTATCGGTGCGTCGTTTGTTTGAACGGGGTCAGGGGATTAATGCTTCTTATGCGGTGCATCAGGATTTTAGCGGTCGTGCGCGGGAGCGTTGTTTGGCGACGGCATTTGCCATTGGTTCTGCCCATGTGTTTGAGACTACTTTTAAGAAGGAAGTGCATAGTGATCTGACGGGGGAGCGCTGTGTGTTAATGGGATTGATAGAAGGTGCTTTTCGGGCGCAGTTTAATGTATTGAGACGGCGGGGGCATTCTCCTTCTGAGGCTTTTAATGAGACGGTGGAGGAGGCACTGATGAGTTTGTATCCTTTGGTGAATGAGCGGGGGATGGACTGGATGTATGCCAATTGTTCTGCTACGGCACAACGGGGCGCCTTGGATTGGGCGCCGCGCTTTCAAAAGGCGTTGGAGCCTTTGATTGATGAGGTGTATCAGCAGGTGGTGGATGGTAAAGAGACCCAGCGTGCCATTGAAGCCAATTCCCGCACAGATTATCGGGAAGCCTTGGAAAAAGAATTAAAGCAGATTGCAGAATCTGAGCTGTGGACCACAGGTCGTGCTTTGCGCCAGCTGCGTCCTGGCAAGCAGAATGTAGATTAATTGAAGTGCCGTTTTCCCTCGTCATCGGCTTGCTGATGTGTCTGCTGAAAAACCTCCCCGCCAAATTTTTGTATCCAGTGGCGCACGCCCGCAGCCCCAGCAGGTGGCGCAGCGTGTAGGTGCCTTGCGCTCCTTAATCAAGCAGCGGGGGATGTGCGCCTGGCTGCTGCCTTCTGGTGATTCCCACCACAGCGAATTTGTTGCACCCCATCGCCGTCGTATTGAGGCGTTGAGCGGTTTTAGTGGTTCGGCAGGTGATATCATGGTGGGGCTGGAAGAGGCGCATTTGTGGGTGGATTCGCGTTATCACCTGCAGGCGGAGCAAGAGGTTTCCAGTGATTGGTTTCAGCTGCACAAAGTAGGTTTGCAGGGGGTGCAGCCTTGGTGGGTATGGCTAGAGAAGGATTTTGCTGTACGGCACAAAGGGGGAAAGATAGGGTGTGATGCGTTTCAGTTTTCTATCCATCGGGTGCATCTGCTGCGGGAAGCGTTGAAAAGCAGTGGTTGCCAGTTGGAGGCCTTGGAAGAGAATTTGGTAGATGCGGTTTGGGGAACAAAAAGGGTTTCTGGCAAGCCGTTGCGAGCCCTGGCGGATGTATATAGTGGTCATCCTGCTGAGGAGAAGCTGGCATTGCTGCGCCATGAGATGCAGCAGGTGGGTGCGGATGCGTTGGTGGTGAGCAAGTTGGATCAGCTGGCTTGGAGCTTGAATTTGCGTGGCGGAGATGTGCTGCATAATCCAGTATTTGAGGGCTGGCTGCTGGTGACTTTGGCAGAGGCTATTTGTTTTACCGATGCGCATGTTCCCCAGGCGCTTGCCCAGCAGACAGACAGCTGGCTGCGTTTTGAGGCTTATGGGGCCTTGCGGGAGCATTTGCAGCAGCTGGCGAAGCGTGGGTCAGTTGTGTGGCTGGAAGAAGCGTACAGCAGCCAAGCCTTGCGCAGCATGTTGCAGGGGGCGACACTGTTGCATCATCCTGCACCGCCGTTGCAAAAATGGAAGGCTGTTAAAAATCCTTCAGAAATTGCCTGTGCGCAACAAGCACACTTGTGCGCAGGAGCAGCCAAGGTGCGTGCCTTGGCGCGTTTGGAGGCAGCCTTGGCGCAAGGCGTGGTTGTGTCTGAAGCCGATATGGCTGAGATGCTGGCAGAGGAGTACGCCCAAGAGGCAGACTTTGAAAGCCTCAGCTTTCAGACCCTGTGTGCTTATGGTGCCAATGCAGCCATTGTTCATTATGCGCAGCCCTCCAAGCAGGTGCTTTTGCAGCCAGGTGGTCTGCTGCTGCTGGATTCCGGCATCCATCTGGGCGGTGCCACCACCGATGACACCCGCACTATTGCTATCGGCACCCCGTCTGAAGAACAACGACAGTGCTACACAGGGGTGCTGCGTGCGCATATCCGTTTGGCTTTGCAGCACTTTCCTCAAAACACGCCAGGAAATGCACTGGATGCCGTCGCCCGTTCTGCCTTGTGGAACATAGGACAAGATTACGGACACGGCACCGGCCACGGTGTGGGCGCCATGCTGCATGTACATGAAGGACCCTACGGCATTGCACCAACAACCAAAACACCCTTGGAAGCAGGAATGATCATCTCTATTGAACCTGGCTGCTATCGCGCAGGCTGGGGGGGTGTGCGCTTGGAGAATCTATACCTGGTAGAAGCGGCACTGGGCATGCTTGAACATCTCAGTGGTGGCAGCTGGCTCAAATTCACTCCCTTAACCATGCTGCCATTTGATAAGAAACTGATTAACTGGCAGGCACTTTACCCTGAAGAACAAGCCTGGTTAAAGGGCTATCATCAGCTGGTGCTGGAAAGGCTGCATCTTACAGACACACCTCGCAGCTGGCTGGAGCAAGCCTGCCAAGGTTTTTTATAACAGCTTTACTGCCAGGCAAGGTGGATACTGCAACCATGCAAATTGCAACCATGCAAATTGCAATCATGCAAATTGCAACCATGCAAATTGCAACCATGTAAATTGCAACCATGCAAAAAGCAGGTTATCATTTAAAAATATCCAAACCGCAAGGCGATGAATAATTTGTACCTTGTCATTGTATTGTTCCCCCCCACAATCTAAGGAGAAACCCATGAAACACCTGCATAAAAAACCTGTTTTTGCTTGGCGGGTTCTGCCTGTTTTGTTTTTGTCGGCAGTGCTGCTTAGCCTTGCCAGCTGCGGCGGCGGCGGTGGCAATGGCGGTGGTGGCAATGGCGGCGGTGGCAATGGCGGCGGTGGCAATGGCGGCGGTGGCAGCACTGTACTAACAGGAGTTACTGCCATCTCAACAGGGTCTCGTCACACTTGTGTGCTTCACAATACTGCTGGCGATGGTGAAACTGAGGTACTTGCTGCCCAGTGCTGGGGGTCGAACAGCCATGGTCTGCTGGGCAATGGCCGCAGCGGCATCAGCAATGACAGCGCGGTTCCCGTGCCGGTCATGGGGCTGGACAGCGGGGTCGATGTCATCTCAGCGGGGTCTGCTTACAATTGTGCGGTTCATAAGGGCATCGCCAAGTGCTGGGGGGATAACAACGCTCGTCAGCTGGGCAACGGCAGCAGGGCTTCCGAGAGTGAGCCCAAGGAAGTGCTGCAAACCGCTGCCGATAATTCTGACACTGCCAACCCTATCGCTGAAGTCAAGCTGGGCAGCGGGGTGACTGCCATTGCAGCAGGGGGTGAGCATACTTGTGCGCTTCAGGGTGGCGCCGCCTGGTGCTGGGGGCTGAACAACGATGGACAGCTGGGCCACGGCACCCTGGTTAGTAGCGGGGTTGCCAAGCAGCTCTCGACGCTGACTAGCAAGGTCACTGCCATTACAGTAGGGTCTAATCACACTTGTGCGCTTCACAATATTGCTGTCGAGGGTGCATCTGAGGCACTTGTTGTTGCCAAGTGCTGGGGGGGTAATAGCTTTGGCCAGCTGGGCGACGGCACGCGCACTGTTGTGGGGGTGAATAATGACCGCAAGGTTCCCGTGGAGGTGGTGCAAAGTACTACCCCTGAAGTCAAGCTGGGCAGCGGAGTGACTGCCATTGACGCAGGGGATCAGCACACTTGTGTGATTCAGGGTGGCGTCGTCAAGTGCTGGGGGCGTAACCTGAATGGTCAGCTGGGCAATGGCAGCAGCGGCAGCAGCAATGACAGCCCGCTTCCTGTGCAGGTCATGGTGCTGACTAGCGATGTCAATGCCAAAATCTCAGCAGGGGACCAGCACACTTGTGCGCTTCAGGGTGGTGCCGCCAGGTGCTGGGGGAATAACGACGATGGACAGCTGGGCAGAGACTCCAGCAGCAGCGTTAGCAATAATATTCCCGCAGAGGTCAGGGGGCTGGACAGCGGGGTCGATGTCATCTCAGCGGGGTCTGCTTACAATTGTGCGGTTCAGGATGGCAGTGCCATATGCTGGGGAAGTAACTTCCGAAGCAAGCTGGGTCCCACAGTGCTGCCCTAAGCAGCACACCTGCAGCCTGCAAGGCTAAGGGCGTGCATCCAGGCTTGTCTGTCAGCCTGTCTGTTAGCTTGCCTGTTTGTTCACTGAGGGCAGTGCGGCAAGTGAAGCCAGTGCTGCTTGCAGGGCTTGACGGGTGGAGGCGCAGGCTGGGGTCAGGGGTAGACGCATCTCAGAACGCATCAGCCCCATCATGTCTGCGGCGGCTTTTACAGGAATGGGATTGGGTTCTAAAAAACAAGCCTCAAACAGAGGCAGCAAGGCTGCCAGCTGCTGCTGTGCGCTGGAAAAATCCCCAGCAGTGAAGGCATCTGTCCAACTGCGCAGCTGCTGCGGCAGCAAATTGCCCGCCACCGAAACCACCCCCTTCCCTCCTACCGCAGCAATGGGCATTGCCAGCACATCATCACCTGAGAGTACTTGCAGCTTGTCTCCACACAGCAGGCAGGTTTTCTGCACCCTTGCCAAATTGCCCGAGGCTTCCTTTATGGCAAATATCAGCCCCTCTTCAGCCAGGCGTTGTGCAGTTTCGGGGAGAATTGCACTGGCTGTTCTGCTGGGGACGCTGTAGCCCATCACTGCCAGACCGCTGTCTCTCAGGGCTTTAAAGTGCTGATAAATCCCCTCTTGGGTCGGTTTGTTGTAATAAGGTGTCGCCGACATAATCCACTGCACTCCCAAAGCACCAATCTGCTTGGCTTTGGCTGCCACTGAACGGGTGTCGTTGGAGGTACAGCCCACCACCAGCGGTACCAGTCCCTCGGTTAATTCCAGGGCGCAGGCAATCAGCTGTTGTTGTTCTTTCCAAGATAGTGTGGGTGTTTCACCTGTGGTGCCACAAGGCACCAAAAACTGTGCGCCACCCTTTAGCAAATGTTGGGTATGCCGTTCAAAAGCTGCCAGATCTAGTTCTCCGTCAGACTTGAAGGGCGTCAGCATGGCTACGCCCAGTCCTTTAATGCTGCTGTTGTCCATGAATTTCTTCTCTTAGGCTCGCTTTCTTTGTAAAAAAACTTGCAGCCTTTTGAGCTAGTGCCGACTAGGCATCTTTGTTGGCATCAGCTTTTAGGGCTGCCTGCAAGTTTTTTACTTCTGCTTCCAGGTTTTTCACCCGCTGCTGCAAACCTGCGATACTATTCACAGCTGCTTGGCGACGGTTCTCTTCGAGTCTGGGGCGGGCGGGAATGCCGGAAACCTGGGTGCCATCAGGCACTGATTTAGACACCATGCTAAAACCATACACTGTACTCCCCTTGCCTATGGCTATATGTGGCACAACAGCCGTAGCTCCGCCCACACTCACATCATCTGCAAGCTTGGCACTGCCTCCCACCAGTACACCCGCTACCAGCAAAACCCGCTTGCCTATCTTGACATTGTGACCAATATGCACCAGCGAATCAAATTTGCTCCCCGCTCCCACCTGCGTATGACCCATGGTCGCCCGATCTACAGTGGTCAATGAGCCAATCTCCACCCCGTCTTCTATCACCACATGACCCACTTGCGGCAGCTTCACAAGCTCTTCTTTTTGCCGAACATAGCCATATCCATCTGTTCCCAGTACTACCCCTGCATGCAAGCGCACCCCATCGCCCAGTACAGTTTCTTCCCTTAGGGTCACATGGGGAAACAGCACGCAGTTGCGTCCCAACTGGCAATGCCCCAGCACCACCACCCCAGGATACAACACGCACCCAGCACCCACCTTGCTGTGCGCCCCCACATAGACTCCAGGCATCACACTGGCACTGGCATCAATTTCTGCCGAGGCATGCACCCAAGCCCTTTTATCTACTCCCACCTCTGGCTGCCAGGGCTGATAAAGCCAGGCTACCATTCGTGCAAATGCCACCTGCGGATTGCTGCAGCGCAGCCGATGGGGAATCTGCTGCGGGGCGGGCAGATGCTCTGGCAGCAGCACACAACCTGCATGGCTGGCTGCTAACTGTGAGGCATAGTCGGCAGAGGCGCAAAAACTCAAATCTTCTGATCCCGCCTCTGCTAAACTGGCCACCCCACGCACCCGCCAGCTGGCATCGCCTTCTAGACGCACCTCTTCGCCTAGGAAATCTGCCACTTCTGCCAGGCTTTTTTCTTGTAAAAACGGCTGCTTGGCTGATGCTGGTCTAGTTTGCTGGGAAGACATGGGCAATCTGGCATCTCATCATCATGGAGCATTTCCTAAGGGATGCTTGTCAGTGTAGCACAGTATACCCAACTTCTGTATGCCATGACAGAATCTAGTTAATCACGCCGACTAGCCAGTGACAATAACCGTCAATTTTCTTGCAATGGTGTTATAATCAAGGGGCGGTTGTAGGAAAGCGGTTGTAGGAAAGCGGTTGTAGGAAAGCGGTTGTGGGAAGGCAGTTGTGAAAGCACGCTGCCAGAAAAACAGCCAAGAGAGAAAGTCAACAAAGGGGTGCAACATGAAGCTATTGCTGATACTTCCCATAGTGGCTGTTGTTTTGCTGGGCTGTGTGGCGCATGGTGCGGATTTGCAGCAGGGGGTGGCTGCAGCCAAGAAGGGGGACTGGAAAACCGCTCTTAAAAAATGGAGACCACTGGCTGAGCAAGGGATTGTGGCAGCGCAAGTGGCACTGGGATTGAGCTATTACGGGGGCAAGGGGTTTCCCCGAGATTGGCGGCAGGCACTCAAATGGCTGCAGCTGGCTGCAGCACATAAAGATGCTATGGCGCAGTTTTTATTGGGGGTTTTGCGCAGGGGCAGGCAAGTGTGACCGGCTGCTTTGAGGGGGAATTTTTTATGAAAAAATGTTCAAAAAAAACCTTGTCAAGAGGTGTAGGTTTATATAAGGTGTTGCGTACTCTTATAAGGGTTCAGTGAGATTCACTTAGCAGGCAATGCAAAAGGAGGTTGAAAGAATAACAGCTTGAAGCCGCAGATGGGGGGGCAGCGCATCTTTTTGGGGCAGCGCATCTTTTTATTCAGCTGCACTGCTGCAGGTTTTTTATTGATGTCCATTTGTTGATGTCTTTACAGTATACTGAAAAACAGGGAGGTTTTTCATGAGCGTTAAATCCAGTAATAAAGTATTACACATGCCCTTGGATGAGGATTCCAAGCAGCTGGAGTTTTCTCGCCATTACACCCATGAAGGCAAACCGCCTTTGGATGAGGTGCAATGGGAAAAGCGGCGCTCAGTGATTACCGAGCCTGATGGCACCGTGGTGTTTGAAATGGATGGGGTGGATGTGCCAGCAGGTTGGAGTCAGCTGGCTACCGATATTGCGGTATCCAAGTATTTTCGCAAGGCGGGGGTGCCGGGGGCAGGGGGACGGGAAACTTCTGCCCGCCAGCTGGTGGTGCGAGTGGCACGCACCATCGCCGAGGAGGGTCGTCATTTTGAAGTGTTTCACAGCGAACAGGATGCCCGTGTGTTTGAAGATGAACTGAGCTATTTACTGATTCATCAGTACGGGGCTTTTAACTCGCCGGTGTGGTTCAATTGCGGACTACACCAAAGCTATGGCATCAGCGGCAGTCCTGGCAACTATCACTGGGATGAAGCCCGCCAAACAGCCTCACGCATAGAAGATTCCTACGCCAACCCACAATGTTCAGCCTGCTTTATTCAACGCTTGGAAGATGACCTAGGCTCCATCTTCAGCCTGTTGAGTAAAGAGGCACGGGTGTTCAAGTTTGGTTCTGGCACAGGCACCAATTTCTCACGCCTGCGCAGCCGTCACGAGCATCTTTCTGGCGGAGGCACCTCTTCTGGTTTGATATCCTTTCTAGAAGTGTTTGACAAAGGGGCCGGCGCCACCAAATCAGGCGGCACCACTCGCCGTGCTGCCAAGATGGTCTGCCTGGATATGGACCATCCTGAAATAGAAGATTTCATTGATTGGAAAGTCAAAGAAGAAAAAAAAGCCAAGATGCTCATTGCCCAAGGGATGAAGGCAGATTTTAATGGAGAAGCCTACCACACGGTCTCGGGGCAAAATTCCAACAACTCGGTGCGCCTAACCGATGATTTCATGAAGGCTTATCAAGAAGACCGAGAATGGCAAACCCATTTTCGCACCAGCGGAGAGGTGCACAAAACCTACCAGGCACGCAAACTGATGCGCTCGGTTGCTGAAGCTGCTTGGTCTTGTGCAGATCCTGGCGTCCAATTTGATACCACCATCAATGATTGGCACACCTGTTCCCATACCGATCGTATCTATGCCTCCAATCCATGTTCAGAATTCATGTTTTTGGATGACACCGCCTGCAACCTGGCTTCCATCAACCTCTTGCGTTACTACGACCCCAAAACTGACACCTTTGATTTGGAGGGCTATCTCCATACCATACGCGTGTTTACTACCGCCATGGAAATTCTGGTGGATTTTAGTTCATATCCCACCGCTGAAATTGCTGGCAACAGCCACGATTACCGTCCGCTGGGACTGGGCTACGCCAATCTGGGCGCACTGCTGATGCGTCAAGGATTACCTTATGACTCTGAAGAAGCCCGTGCCACCGCAGCTGCGCTCACTGCCATCCTCTGTGGTGAAGCCTATGCGGTTAGTTCTGAACTGGCTGCGGGCTTAGCACCTTTCCCCGGCTTCAAGAAAAATCGCAAGCCCATGCTGCGCGTCATAGCCAAACATCGCAAATCGGTAGAGCAAATCAACGCACAAGCTTGTCCGCGTCCTCTGTTAAAAGCAGCCAAACAAGCCTGGGAACGCGCCGAAGAACTGGGACAAATCAACGGATACCGCAATTCACAAATCACCGTTCTTGCCCCCACAGGCACCATCGGTCTCTTGATGGATTGCGACACCACCGGCATAGAACCAGACTTCTCCTTGGTTAAATGGAAAAAATTAGCCGGCGGCGGTTACCTGAAGATCATCAATCAAAGCGTGGCAGGTTCTCTAAAAACCTTGGGCTTCTCACAAAAGCAAGTGGATGAAATCATCACTTACATCGTGGGTACCTCCGCCCTAGCCAGCGTCTGGACGCATGAAAAACTCCAAGAGCTCGGCTTCAGCCAGGAAGAAATCGCAGCCGCTGAAGAATCCATCCTGCTGGCAGGCAACTGGAACGAGCACACTCCCCATATCAATCCCCTGGCCTTAGCCGAGCGCGAAATACCCCAAGCAGACATTGAAGCTGCCCTGCTACGCATCAACGGCGCAGAAACCATTGAAGGTGCACCCCATATCCGCCAAGAACACCTGCCGGTGTTTGACTGCGCCAACCGCTGCGGCAAACATGGCAAACGTTTCTTGCAGCCTGTCTCTCACATCAAAATGATGGCCGCCGTTCAACCTTTTATCTCTGGTGCCATCTCCAAAACCATCAACATGCCGCAAGAAACCACAGTAGAAGAAATTGAACAACTCTATGTCCAGTCATGGAAATACGGTCTCAAATCGGTGGCTTTATATCGCGATGGCAGCAAAGGCTCGCAGCCCCTTAGCAGCGGTTCTTCTGTAGCAACCGAATCAACTGCCAGCAATCAAGCCACTGCTGAAACCCCTCTTCCAAAGGCGGGGGAAACCCAGAGGCAATGGGGACAGCGACATGAACTCCCCCGTGAACGCAAGGGCGAGACCCTGAAAGTTCGTGTAGGGGGGCATACCATCTTCTTGCGCACTGGCGAATACAAAGATGGCGAACTGGGAGAAATCTTTATTGATATGTTTAAAGAAGGTGCAGCCTATCGCAGCATGATGAACAGCTTTGCCGTGGTGGTCTCCCTGGGGCTGCAACACGGTGTCCCTTTGAAACAATATCTGGAACTGTTCCAGCATACCCGTTTTGACCCCTGCGGTGTCACTGACCATCCCCAGCTGCGAATGGCCACTTCCATCCCAGATTTCATCTTCCGCATCTTGGCTATAAAATACCTCAAGCGCTATGACCTGGTGCAAACTTCATCACAGCTGGTGATGGGAGGCAATGGCGACTTATCGCTGGAAGGCATCTCCGCTGCTGCCCTGCCTTCATCACAGGAAGGCATGCAGCAGCAGCTGGCCGACATGATGGGCGACGCCCCCATGTGTGATAATTGCGGACACCTCACTGTACGCAATGGTTCTTGCTATCGTTGTCTCAATTGTGGCAGCTCGCTGGGCTGCTCGTAGTCTTGGAAGCGGGCGTCTGGGGTTCACGCTCCTTAGCGGCACGGCTTGGGTGTATCTAAAATGAAGCAGTCCATACCTCAAGAGGACTCGGTATCTTTTCCATTCCTGGATGCCATACAGACAGATTCGTCCTGGTCATTTTTGGATAAAAAACGTCACGATACCACCTACATTACCCACTGCTTCCATCGCTATCCCGCCAAATTCATTCCCCAAATTGCCTCACGCCTGATTGCAATCCACACACAGGTAGGCGATAAGGTAGCAGATGTATTTGCTGGCTGTGGTACCACATTGGTTGAAGCAAAAGTAAGCGGACGCCATTCCGTTGGGGTGGATATCAATCCTGTTGCTGCCTTAATTACCCAAGCCAAGGTTACAGCAATTCAGCCAAAAATTTTGCAGGAAGCCTTTTGGCAGTTAGAGGCAATGCGTGGTGAATTCAACGCATCTACACTGTCCCCTAAGGCCAGCCACCAACGGATACAGTATTGGTTTAAACAATCAGAATTGCATAAACTGCACTTTATACTCAATCAAATTGAAAAAATACCAGAGGAATCGTTAAGAACCTTTTTTTTATGTGGTTTTTCGCATATTTTAAAAAATTGTTCTATTTGGATGCAAAAAAGCAATAAACCCACCAGAGATCTTAAAAAGAAGCCAGCGGATCCATTCAAGGCGTTTCATCTGCACATCAAAAAGATGCTGCAGGGGGCAGCAGCGTTCTATGACTTGCTGCAGCAGAGGAATTTTATCAATACCCAGGCGGATATTTATTGCGCAGATGCAAAAAAATGTGTGCAAATTCCCAGTAATTCCATTGACTTAATCGTTACTTCGCCACCTTATGTTACATCCTATCAATATGCGGATTTACACCAGCTTTCAGCGCTTTGGCTGCGCTATACCAAGGATATAAAAGCATTTAGAAATAACTTTGTAGGCAGTATCAACGCATCTGTTCCATTAAAAGTTAACCTTGAAGCAGAAAACATCATTGCAGCACTGGCAGAAAAAAGCAAAACGCTGGCAGGCAATGTCAATTCTTACTTTGCAGACATGCGAAGTGTTTTTGGGGAAATGCACAGAATACTCAAACCCGGTAAAAAGATGTGTGTGGTGATAGGGGATACCAAATTAAAGGGGGTGGAAATAGCCAATACAAGGGTTTTTTTATCTTATCTAAAAGAACTCAATATGTCTGTTGTCAGTATGATTAAAAGAGAAATCCCCAATAAAAATATTCCATCAACCCGAGATAAATATACGGGAAGATTTACCAAGGTGGATAATAAAAGCAAAGTCTTGTCTTATGCAACAGAATACATTTTGACAGCTGAGAAAATATAATGGAATCCAAATTGGATGCAAAATCATTAGACAATAAATCAGGGAAGATATATCAAGAGTTTTTTTATGGACTGGACCCCAATCAAACAAATTTAAGCATTAGCTGCAAGGTATGTAACTGTATCTTAAACATCAAAACCAATGGCATGAATGAACAGGCCAAGAAAGCTGTTGTGGGTAAAATGTTTGAGTACTTAATGCAAGATATGCTTATTAGACTTGGGGTGATCCCTTTTTATATCCAAGCCACCATGGCTAATGTGCCTTTATCGAGGTTTGATTTTTTATGCTATCACCCGCGTAAACCGGTTGTGTTCTCGGTAAAAATTTCCTTGGCTGAACGATGGAGGCAAACAGCATTTGAGGGGGATTCACTCAAACGCGTATATGGCAACGCCCGCTGTTATCTTGTCACAGCAGAGAAAGAAGCTGCAAAAAAGCGCAATGCTGAAATAGGAGAGGGAAGTATTATTGGGATAGACAAGTGTTTTGTGATGGGAGAAAAACCACTGATTGATAAATTAGAAGAGTTGTCTCAGGAAACCTATATGGAGGCTGCCCAGATTAAACCGATATTAGAGTATGGAAAATTTGTTAGAGATTGACTTTACAGCCAGTCAGCGAGACTGCCCCCTTCCCTAAGGGAAGGGGGCAGGTTGTTGCTAGTAGGTGGTATTACGCTCGTTGATCTCAGCGAGTGGATTTTCATACAAGCCAAAGCGGCCGCCTACCATAACGGGTCGAACAACCTGTTCATACGGTAAGTTGTTAATGAAGCCTCCATGATCCAAAAATTTCTGTACCGCTATTTGTACCTGATTGGTAGTAATTTGTGATCGTTTTTTCACGATAAGCCTCCATTAAGAAGGATAGGGATGTGGAAGCCAATGGATAGGACTGGTCTGTTCGTTTCATTTTCGTTTCCCTTATAGATTCTTTTGATGGTGCGGGATATGTTTTTTGTTCTTGACACTTAACAGTCTTATAGATTCTTTTGATGGTGCGGGATATGTTTTTTGTTCTTGGCACTTAACAGTGTTAACTGCTAACTACTTATCAAATATATCCCAACCAGTCAAGTCTATCAATGACTTTTTTTCTGCTGGATTTTCTTTACAGTTATTCCAGCAGAATTTTCTACTGGCCCTCTGATAATGAAACGCAGGTTACAGCTTAAAGTTCCCTAGAATGGCTATTAATTTAGTTAAAAAGTTGTTTATTGATGGCAGGCTTGCTGGAAGCTACATCTGGTGAAAGCGCAGAGAGCAAGATGCGTTGGTGATAGCCCTGGGCATTGCGTTTGGTTTTGGGGTGCGGAAAAGCCCGATAGCCAGCTGGTACGCGGGGCAGGCCTGCCATGGAGGTGAGCAAGGGGCTGCTGGCATCAGCGGGGAGGGGATCTAGCAGTTCTAAGTGACTGCCAGGTCCAATAGACAGCTGCGGGCTAAGGACAGCGTTGCTTTCTAAGATGGCATGAACACGGCAATGGTCTGGCACCATGGCAGCTGTTCCTAGCAAAGTAGGAGGCAAAGGTGTGGTGTCAGCAAGTGTCAGACCTCCCAATTGGGTGTTGCGGCCTACGCATGCTCCTTGTTCTATTTGTGCAGCAGCACCCAATTGGGAAGTGGGATGCATGCGTGCGCTGGGGTGTACCCAGGGGGCAATTGCCTGGGGAGAGGCAGCATCTGAGGGATTTTTGCAGGCATGTATCAGAGGCTGCAGCAAGGGTGTGATGATTTTCCAGCCGCTGTGCAAGTGGTATGCTGGTCGCAAGTCATGGCGTTGTACCAGTTCCAGTAGGGCTGCTGCTGCTGTAGGGCTGCCTTTGGCGGCGCGGGGGAAGAGAAACGGCTGGGGATGGGCAGTGATGCGTATCCGCAGGGGTGGGGCATCTTGGAGTTGCTGCAGCAGGGAGGTCACCCAGGCTTGCTCGGTGGGGGAGAGCCAATCCAGCAGTTCTTGCAGGCGTGCAGGTGGACGAAACCAACTGTTGCGGTCTTGAAAGCTGTGCAGCAGCTGCAGCGAGCGACTATGTTCAGAAGTGTGCGCCAACACTTCCCAAGGTTTGTCTTCTCTAGATCTGCCCTGGGGCTGCATAAAAAACAAGACCGCCAGGTAGTCAATGGCATCTAGACGGGCGATGGGGTCATGGGACATGAAAGGTCAAACTTTCGGCTTTCTCTTTATGGCAGCGATTGAAAAGCTATTGCAAGCGCGCTACTGTAAGGGCGTTGCCTTGAATACAACCGATGTGTTCAATCACTCCAATTTGATCTAAAAATAGCCCCGCCTGGTTATGAAAATAGCTCCGATTGCTTCTTAAAATCGCTTTGCACAACATGGATGCCCAAACATATCCCAATTTGTCTGCCCTAAGCGACCCCACCCAGCTGCAGCAGATGTCTGTGACCAAGCTGAAAGCCTTGGCAGAAGAAGCACGCACTTTTTTGATAGAAAGCATCAACAAACTGGGGGACATCTGGGGGCAGCCTTGGGGGTGGTGGAATTAACACTGGCTTTGTTTCATCATTTTGATTTTCTGCAAGACCGCATTGCTTGGGATGTAGGGCATCAGGGTCATGTGTATAAGTTGCTGAGCGGTCGTGCCAATCGTTTCAGTCGCTACGGGCAGTGGGGAGGCATGTGCAAATTCCTGGAGCGCAATGAAAGCCCCTATGACCATATGGGTGCAGGACATGCCTCCACTTCGGCATCTGCAGCCTTGGGAATGGCACTGGCACGCGATCTACACCAAGAAAAACACCATGTGATGGCTGTAATAGGAGACGGCGCCATGACCGGAGGGCTTGCCTATGAAGCACTGCATATGATAGGCGCCCTAAAACTGAACCTATTGGTGATTCTCAACGATAACGGCATGAGTATTGATCACAATATCGGTTTGTATTCGCGTGCCATTACCCGCATCACCACATCACATTCCTATAACAAGCTGCGGCAGGAAATCAAACGTTTCGGCAAGAAAGCCCCCTTTGGTGATGAGCTGCTTAAAAGTTTGGAGCATGTGGAACGCTCGGTGAAAGATTATGCCAGCGGTCAAGCCTCTTGGTTTGAGTCGATGGGGCTGCACTACTTTGGTCCTGTGGATGGTCACAACTTGCCTGCGTTGGTGGAGCTTTTGGGGCATATCAAGCAGATTTCTGGACCCGTGCTGCTGCATTTGCACACTGTGAAAGGAAAAGGTCTGGGCAAAGAAGTGGAAAACACCTTCGCTTCGCATGCGGTTGCCTCCAAAAGCGCTCAGGTCACCCATGCCAAAGCCAGCGATGCCAAAGCCACCCATGCCAAAGCCAGCGATACCCCCTCCACCAAAAGCTGGACCCATATTTATTCCCAAGGGCTGTGGGAAATCATGAAGGAAGACCCTCAGGTGGTAGCCATCACCGCTGCTATGCAGAGCAATACCGGCCTGGCAAAAATTGCAGAGAAATATCCCCAGCGGGTGCTGGATATGGGCATCGCAGAAGCCAATGCCTATTGCAGTGCTGCTGGCATGAGCATTGGGGGACTCAAGCCGTTTGTGACGGTGTATTCCACTTTTACCCAACGGGCGTTTGATCAACTCATCCATGACATCGCCCTGCAGAACCTGCCCGTACGCATCATGCTGGATAGAGGCGGACTGGTGGGCGCAGACGGACCCACCCATCATGGCGTGTTTGATTTCAGCTACCTGCGCCTGATACCCAATTTCGTACATATGGCACCCCGCCATGAACTAGAAATGCGCCGCATGATGCTCACCGCCCACCGCCATCAGCAAGGCCCCATTGCCATGCGCTATGCCAGAGGAGAGACTCCTGTGATGAAACTGCCACACAAGCTCACGCCCATTCCCATCGGTCAGGGAGAACTGCTGCAAGAGGGTGCCCTCGGCGGCATGCTGCTGGTGGGTATTGGCAGCACTGTGAACATCGCCTTGCAGGCAGCACAGCAGCTCAAACGCTTCAAAATCCCTTGTGCTGTCATCAATGCCCGCTTTCTCAAGCCCTTGGATGAAAATCTGCTGCTGACCCAAGCCCAGCATGCAGGCACCGTGGTGACCATAGAGGAAAACACCATCCAAGGCGGCTTTGGGGAATCGGTCTTGGCTTTGCTGGCGCGCCACCAGCTGCTGCGCCCGCAGCGCATCTTGGGCGTCCCCGACCGCTTTATCCCCTTCGGCAGCTTGCAGCAGCAGCTGCAGGCAGCAGGACTAACCCCAGAACAAGTCACCGACTCCGCCCGCCAGCTGTGGCAGCAAATCCACTCACCCCCACAACACCGCGCCAGCAGCGGCAGAGATGGCTAGCAGCATGGCTCAATCCCCCCCAGAAAGAAAACTGCCACCTTTGCAATGGCTGCAGAATTGGGTACAGCGCAAATCTCAATCTTGGGGTGGTTTGTCGCTGTTGGTAGTGTTGGCAGTGGTGCTGGTGCCGTTGGGACTGTGGGGTTTATTTTTTCTTTTCTGGGCAATTTTTGAAGGGTGGGTTAGAGAAGAGACTCTAATCACTTGGTGGGGAACCACCTTATTTCGGGCAGCGGGAGGGCTGCTGCTACTGGGGGGCATCTATGTAGCCTATAAGCGCAGTGTGGCAGCAGAAAAGCAAAGCCAAGCCATGTGGCAAACCGCTGCTACGGGCATTAAGTCAGAACAGGGAACGCGCTATGTGGAGTCGGTCAAGCAGTTGGGTGCAGTCAAGCAAACAAAGGATGAGGAAAAGCCCAATATAGAATTGCGCATAGGTGGGTTGTTCGGTTTGGAAAAGCTAATGAAGGAGGCACCAGGGGAATACCACCATGAGATACTGTCGTTGTTGTGTTCTTATCTAAGAGAGAACGCCAAGAAAGCTCCAGCAGACGAGAAAGCTAAGCAAGAGGCATTGCGAGAGGATGTGCATACCTGCCTGCAAATTGTGGCGCGCAGAAAGGTGCAATACGGTGAGGAGCAAATACTATTGAATCAATTGGATTTTTCTGGTTGCCAATTGGAGGCAGCCAAGTTTGCTAAGGCTCATCTAAGCGGGACATATTTTAAGGGTGTGGTGCTGGAGGGGGCAGATTTTACAGATGCGTGGCTGGAAAAAGCAGATTTTACAGATGCGCAGCTGCGGGGAGCAAATTTTACAAAGGCGCGGATGAATGAAGCAAATTTGACAAAGGCAAAGCTGAGGAAAGCAGATTTTACAAGAACGTGGCTGGAGAGAGCAGATTTTACAAAGGCATGGGTGGAAGACGGATATTTTACAAATGCGCAGTTGCGGGGAGCAAATTTTACAAGAACGGGGTTGTTTGAAGCAGATTTTAAAGATGCGGTTCTGAGTATAGAACCTGTGAAGAAACAGCCAACAGATTTCTCGGATGTCCGTGCTCTTACCAAATTGCAGCTTCTTTCCTCTAATATGGGAGGAATCATCCTTCCCAATGGGGATAAGATACGCAGCAAAGAAGATCTGAAAAACTACAACGAATATCTCACCCGCAAACCTGGCTACACCCCGCCCCCCCCAGAAGAAGAAGCATAAAGCCCCGTAGTGTGGGTATGAGTTAGATTTCTTTCAGTCGCTGTTTTAGGTATTCCATGGGGCGGTCTCCTTTGAGGCGGTTGCAATGTCCACACAGTAGTTGTAGATTTTCTATTTCAGAACCGCCCCCATGAATTTGAGGAATGATGTGGTCTATCTCCAAGTGCTGTTTGTCAAACAGGGTTGAACAGCCTTTGCATTTACCATTTTGTTTGCCATAGAGGAGGTCTTTATCATTCTTGGTAGGGGTTCTTTTGTAGTTGGTATCGCTGCGAGTGGGAATGTCTTCACGATAGATAGGCTTGCCCCTCACCAGGTCAGGGGGGACTTCTTTTTTCATCCGCTCTTTTACCAAGCGGAAAGCAGCAGAGGAAACATCAATGCCCACCCACTGGCGACCTTCTAATTCGGCGGCGATGCAGGTGGTAGCGCAACCGCAGAATGGATCCAACACCAGACCGTCTAATGGACTGGATGCTTTGATGATGCGTTCCAGCAATGCCAGGGGCTTTTGGGTAGGGTAGCCAGTGCGTTCTTTGGAGGTAGAACCTATATAGGGAATAAGCCAAACATCATTGAGCTTTACCCCTCTATTTTCATCTTCTAAAAAAACTTTATAACGGTTGCCTTTTACTGTATGCCAACGCCATCTTTTTCCTGTTTCTTCATCCACATAACCATAATCTTTTTTTATCCAGTCGCCATAAGGTTCATATTGGACATTGAATTGAAATGCTACACTCTTGGTATAGCGAAACACTATGTCGTGCATTTTTTGAAAATTTTTATTCCCTGCTGTCCATCTTCGGTAATGCCACACAATTTCATTGCGGAATCTGTTGTGACCAAATATGGTATCCAGCAGCAATTTGAGGTAATGGCTGGCGGTAGGGTCGCAGTGTAAGTACACACTGCCCGTCTCTTTTAGGATACGGTGAATTTCCAGCAGGCGTACTGTCATATAGATAAGATAATACTTGGCACTCCTGCTACCAATCATGCCGACGGCATTCAGGTAGTGATACAAATTTGGCAGGCGGTCTTTTATTTCAATGTGCCATTCATTTTTCACCGATTCTTCGTGCCAGATATCATCAAATTCTGCACCCTCGGCTTGGCTGCCAGTGGGGGCATGGAAAGCCTTGCCCTTGTTAAAGGGTGGGTCAAGGTAAATTAAATCAATACTGTTGCTGTTGATGCCACGCAACACAGGCAGGTTGTCATGACAGAAAATGGTACGATTTTTGAGTGTGGGCTGTTCCGTCATAAGCCATCCTTGGCTGGCAGGTACGATGAACTTGTATCACACAACAAAGATTACAGTCTTCACTAGAAACAGCAACAAGTTTTTTCACAATTGGAAACTTACTATGAAAGACGGGAGGCGAGGTTTTTGCTGGCATGCAGCGGGCTGCGTGTGCTATTGAAGAGAACAAGCCTTTTAGAAAAAGCCTTTTAGAACTTGCTGCCATCTTGTAAAAGCCATGCCTGACTCCAGCACATCCTTAAAACAAACAGCTTCTCAGCCTGCGGGGGGTGCGCTGCGGTTTTATCCTGAGCGCTGTACGGGATGCCTGCGTTGTGAGTTGGCGTGTTCTTATGAACAGGTGGGGGCGTACCAGCCCTCGCGTTCGGTGATACGGGTAGAACCGCTGGAGAAGCATTCCAGCTTTGTTCCCTATGCCTGCCCCCAGTGCGATGAAGCCTGGTGCATGACCGCCTGTCCGGTGGATGCTATTGATATCAGTGCTGCTGGGGCAAAGGTGGTGGCAGACAACCGCTGTGTGGGCTGCAAGCTGTGTACCATTGCCTGTCCCTATGGCACCATATTCTTGGATGCCGACAGCAAAAAAGCAGTCAAGTGCGATTTGTGCGGCGGGAAGCCGGCTTGTGTCAGTGCTTGTCCCACTGATGCCATCAGCTATGATGCCCAGCCTGCAGCCGACTGGCTGGGGACATTTGCTGCCCAGCGGCTGAAAGGGCTGGCAGCTGCCAGCAGCGACTAGAGGGCAAACAAGCCAAATGCCAGCAGCATAAGTGCCAGCAGCATAAGTGCCAGCAGCATAAGTGCCAGTGAGAATAAGAGAAGCGATATGGCAGCAGCAAACAGCAGGCAGCGCTGTGTGGTGGTGGGGGCGGGTACGGCTGGGGTCAATGGGCTGCGCAGCTTGAGGCAGCTGGGCTGGGAGGGCGAACTGCTGCTGGTGTCGGCTGAGGCGCCCTATTCGCGTATGACGCTGCCCTACCACCTGGCAGGCGATATCAGCGAATCCCGCACCTGTACCTTGACCGATGATGAACTGGAACAATGGGGCGTCAAGCTGCAGCGATGCCGCGCCCAAGCACTGGATGCCCCCAATGGGCGCTTGTTGTTGGAATCCCAAGAGTCCTTGGCTTATGACCAGCTGCTGCTGGCCACAGGTTCTCGGGCGGTGCGCCCGCCTGTGGCAGGTATGGAGGACAATCCCCGCATCCACGATTTCTGGACTCTGGCTGATTCCTGCGCCCTCAAAGCACAGCTCCATCCCAATGCAAGGGTGGCGCTGCTGGGTGGGGGGTTTATCGCCTTTACCATACTGAACGCCCTGTTAAAGCAGTCAGGCAGCCTGACCATCATTGAACGCCAAGCACGCATCTTGCCGCGCATGGTGGATGAAGCCACTGCGGTGCTGGTGCAAAGCCAACTGGAACAATACGGCGTCAAGCTGCAATTGGGTGCCTCCTTAACGGCGGTGGAACAGCAGCAAGACGCCCTGCTGCTGCAGCTGGAGGACGGTCAACAGGTGACAGCCGATGTGTTAATCAATGCTGCGGGCATTTTGCCCAATCTGGAGTGGCTGAAAGACAGCGGTCTCCAATTGAAAGAGGGTGTTTGTGTCCAGCAGCAGCTGCGGGCTTCTTTGCCAAATATTTACGCTGCTGGCGACATAGCCCAAGGACCAGACCTGCTGGGAGGTCCCCCTGTGGTACACGCCATTGAACCCACTGCTGCTGAACATGGTCGCATTGCTGCTGCCAACATTGCTGGCAGGGAGGTGTCTTATGCTGGCAGCTTGGCAATAAACATCGTGGGTGCAGCAGGGATGGATGTGGCAAGTTTCGGACACTGGGACGCCCCCGCAGACGAAGTCATCACGGCTGGCAACCCGCAGCGCTGCGCTGTGCGCAAATACTTGCTGCGAGAAGGTCGTTTGCTGGGGGCGGTGTTTGTTAGTTCCCACCAACAAACCTGGAAAGACAATGAACTGGGTATGCTGAAAGGTCTGGTACAAAGCCAGGTGGAACTCACCCCTTGGCTGCCTGCGCTGCGGGCTGACCCCTTTCACTTGAAACCGATTTATCTGGCTTCGGGTGCTGTGCAGACACTGCTGAAGAAAACCACCCTAGGCACCGCCAGTCCCTCGCCCCGCAGGTGGTTGTTTTAATAAGGGTAGGCAGTGCCAGCGGGGCAGCCAGCAGCCTTTTTTGCCGTTAGCTGTTGACAACCGCAAACAGCCATTATAAACTGGTTGTTAGCAAAAAACTATGTTAGCGTGTAGGGTATGAGGCATTTACCATTGTTACTTTTTAAGGAGACAACTATGTACCAACAACCATCATATTCTGTGCGGGGCTTGTATGCTTTGCTGTTTTCGGCTGTTCTGCTAAGCCTTGCCAGCTGCGGCGGCGGGGGCGGCGGCGGTGGCGGTGCTGCCAAAAGCACAGCTACTGCTGTTTCAGCAGGGGCTTTTCACACTTGTGCCGTTGTGGAAAACGGCGCTGTCCAGTGCTGGGGGTACAACGAAAATGGACAGCTGGGCAACGGCAGCACCAATGACAGCCATGTTCCTGTGCAGGTGAGCGAACTGAGCGGTGTGACTGCCATTTCAGCAGGGGCTTTTCACACTTGTGCCATCCTCAGCACAGGCGCCGCCATGTGCTGGGGGATTAACTCCAATGGTCAGCTGGGCGTAGACAAAGACTCCACCGCTAGCAGCAGCACGCCTGTGCAGGTCACGGATCTGGGCAGCGGGGTGATTGCCATTGCAGCAGGGAGTTCTCACACTTGTGCCATTCACAATACGGCTGGCGAGGATGAAGCTGAGGAACTTGCTGCCAAGTGCTGGGGGCACAACGGCAATGGCCAGCTGGGCAACACCATGAACGTTGACAGCAGTACTCCCGTGCAGGTCACAGGGTTGCTGGAAGGTGTCACTGCCATTGCAGCAGGGTTCGGTCGTTCTTGTGCAGTTGTAGCTGGTGCTGCCAAGTGCTGGGGGGATAACGGCAATAGAGAGTTGGGCGACGGCAGCGATACCAACCGCAATGAACCCGTGGATGTCACAAGTCTGGGCAGCGGAGTCATGGACATTGCAACAGGGGATACTCACACTTGTGCCATCCTTAGCACAGGTGCTGCCAAGTGCTGGGGGGATGGCGTCAATGGTAAACTAGGCACAGGGAACAGAGCAATAGGTGTTCCAGCGGATGGCACGGTCATGAATCTGGACAGCGGAGTCACTGCCATTGCAGCAGGGAGTTCTCACACTTGTGCCATTCACAATGGTGCTGCCAAGTGCTGGGGGAAAAACACCGCTGGCAGTTTGGGCGACGGCAGCAACACCGCCCGCCTGCTTGCTGTGGATGTCATGGATCTGAGCAGCGGAGTCACTGCTGTCACAGCAGGGGGTGGTCAAACTTGTGCGGTTCACAATGGTGCCGCCAAGTGCTGGGGAAATAACCGGTATGGCAAGCTGGGGAACAACACTGAAACCGTGTATGAGACTTCGGTATCCTTCGTTACCACTCTTCAAGGTCCCGATAATAACCGCAACACCCCCACAACTGTAACAGGCTTTTAACACGCCCGCCCAACTGGCATAAAGGCTGCTGTCTGTAACCAGGCAGCAGCCTTTTTTGCCGTTAGCTGTGTTACACCAACACGCCCACAGGCAGAAGTGCTATCGTCTGTTGTCGCCTTTCTTGCCCCCTTTCTTGCCCCCTTTCTTGCCATGGCGTTTGCCACTGCGACGCAAGAAGGAATCAAAATCCTGGCGTTGTTCAGCGTTGAGGGTGTTATAGAACTGCTCAAAAGCAGGAGTGGCTGCTTCCAGCTGCTGCATTTTGCTGCTCATAAGCTGCGCTACCAGAGTGACCTCTTGTGGAGTGGTATTTTCGTTGGAAAGCTGCTGGCAGAGTTGGGGGTTGGGCTGGGCAACCTTGGCAAGCTGATCAGAGAGCCTGTCCCAGGCTTGGGTTTGTGCGCCTTCCTCCAATGAGAAGTGGTTTGCAAAGCGTCTCATCCAGCGTTGGCTGCGGCGGCTGATGCGGTCTGAACATAAGATATTGGCATGGAATGAACCGCCTGATCTCCAGTCAGAGGATGCCATCATGCCGTGGCGCATCATGCGAAACGCACGGAGGTGGCTGAAGGCTGATATGAAAATAGCAGTGAGCAAAGCAGTGATAACAGCAGTTACGATGATTTTGACATAACTGCGTGCAAATAGGCTGCTTAGCCAAGTGCCAAAGGAGTTTTTGGATTTTTTCATGGGAAGTACTCCATTACAGGATTTTATGGTGGGGAATGATTATAGAGAGGCAGCAAGTGGAGACGAGGAGAATCGAACTCCCGACCTCGGCATTGCGAACGCCGCGCTCTCCCAACTGAGCTACGTCCCCGCTTGGTTGTTATTGTTGACTCATATGACAGCAAAAGCAATACAGCAGAAAAGGTACATGACTGGGATGAGGGCAGCATTGAAACCATGTTGGGGAGCAGGTGCTTCTGGTCATGTTTCTAGCAGCGGGGTTTATTGTGGGTTGTTTTTTTTTGACAAGATTGTGCTTGCTGTGGCATACTTTTATGCCTTAAAGAAGACAGCAAGCATACTGCTGAGTATAATAGTTGCTAAATAGCTGCAGCATATATTAGAATAAACCGCTTGTTTTCTAAAAGTGCCAGATAAGGCACTTTGACTTTGATTTTACTTGGAGTAGCTTCTATGTCGCCTGTTGCCGCCGCTGATTCACATTCGGGTAAGCGCAAACCTGCAGAATCTGCTGCTGCAGAATCTGCTGTTGCCAAATCTCAGGCTTATTTTGACAAGCAGCTTTCTGCTAAGGAGCGTGGAGTGATCCAGGAGGAGCTGGATATTCTGCAGCGCGTGCGCCGGCACTTAAAACCACAAACCGAACCCCAAGCCCGCGAGCTGAATGCCGATATGCTGGAATTGCGGGATAGCATTGCCACGGCTGCCATAGAAGACAGGGCACAGCTGGTGGCACAGATGATTTCCCTCTCACAGCTTGCCAAGCACACCCAAAACAAAGAGGTGGAAGGTGTGCTGCATCCTGAATCGCCCTACTTCGGTCACTTGCGCATCCAACAGGATAACTCCCAGCGCGATGTTCTCATTGGCAATGCCAACTTGATGAACAGTGATGCCCCCATGCCTATTGTCAATTGGTACCATGCGCCTATTAGTCGGGTGTTTTATCGTTGTGAGGAGGGGGAATGGTTTGAGGAGGATTTTGGTGGTCGCCTGGTGGAAGGTCAAGTGCTGCTGCATCGGCGCTTGGTGATTGAAGATGGTCTGCTGCTGCGCATAGATTGTGCGCAGGGGAGTTTCCAGTGGATAAATGGAGGTTGGCGTGCCAGCAAAGACAGATTACTAACCTTGGAGGGAGGTCAGGGCAGTGCTCCGCGTCCTGAGGCCATATCATTTAACAAGAAGGGCGAACCCAGCTTGGGTGTGGGGGTTTCTGGTTCGGGAGATCGACGGCTGGCTTCCATCAGGGGCTTGCTGGATGAGGCGCAATTCAACCTGATTACCGACAGCACTAGCAAAGTGATGGTCATAGATGGAGGTGCAGGTTCGGGCAAAACCACGGTGGCACTGCATCGGATGGCATTTTTGGCGCAGTCCAATCCCCAGCGATTTCCCCCTAAGCGCATGATGGCGGTGGTGTTTAGTCAGGCAATGGCTGCATATATTTCTCATTTTCTGCCCGCCCTGGGGGTTCATAACTGCCGTATAGAGGTATATGAGAACTTGATGCAAGAACTGCGACGGCGGCATTTTCCTCATTTACCTGTGGATTATCGCAGCAGCACCCCCACCATTGCTTGGCAATTCAAGCAGGACCCGATTTGTTTGCAGTTGTTATTGGCAGCAGCAGAAGAACGTCTGGTAGAGTGGAAAACCGATTTACAAAACATTCTGGGGGAAGCCCCTCAGGCAGCAGCACTGCTGGCTGGCTGGGATGCTATGGAGGGAGCCTATGCGCAGCGTCCGCGTATATTTCTGCAATGGCTTCAAGGCAGTCAGCAGTATTCTGGGTCTAGGCAGGGTTTGAAGGCACCTCCTCAGCTGGATCAACTCTCGCAACAGCGATTAAAAACCTGGTCTGACGCTTTGGGTACGATGCTGGAGCATCCTGAACGTTTTGTGCTGGAGGTGTGGTCAGAGGCATTTCTGCGTTTTCCCAAGCTGGAGCAGGGTGTAAAGGCTATTGCTCCCCAAGCCTACACCTCAGAGCAACTCAAAGCCTTGCATGAGCACTTGTTCAGCACGTACAGTAATCTGCATGACTGGTTGGAATGGCGTGTTGAGCGCGTCCAGCACAGTCAGGGAGTGGATGCCCTGGATGAAAAAACCCTGGCGGCTGCTGCTCCCTCTAAACTGCTGCTGGATAGAGAAGATGACACCTTGCTGCTGTTGTTATTTGAAGCATTGGTGGGCCCGTTGCGTTTTCGCAAACGTCCCTTGCAGCTGGCGCACATCACGGTGGATGAAGCGCAGGATTTTGCCCTGCTGGAATTACAGCTGCTGCTGAAATTAGCCGAACAACCATTATCGCTGACCTTGGCGGGAGATACCGAGCAGCGGGTGATTTTGCATCACGCCCCCAAGGGTTGGGAAGAGATACTGCAAGAGTTGGATTTAACCGATCAAGCCCGCATGCGACAGCTGGAAGTGGGCTATCGGGGTACCAAACCGGTGATGGATTTCGCTCGGCAGGTATTGGGCGATTTGCATCAAGGGCGTCCGTGGCGCGCCGTGCGTGATGGACCCCCGGTGCTGTTACTCCGCGCAGGCAATGTGGGACTGGCGGTATCCTTTCTCAGCAAAGCCTTGAACGATCTGGCACACCGCGAGCCACAAGCCAGCGTTGCCTTGATTGCCCGCTACGAAGCCCAAGCGGTATTGTTCCATAAGGGATTGCAGCATGCGGGAATCCCCAACTTGCACTTGGTGCTGCAGCATGATTTTTCTTTTCGCCCGGGTATAGAAATCACCACTGTGCTGCAAGTGAAGGGCTTGGAGTTTGACTATGTGGTGGTGCTGGAACTGGATGCTGCCAGCTGGCCGGATGAAATCCTTTCGCGCTACCTGCTGCATGTGGCGGCCACCCGTGCTTCGCATCAACTGTGGCTGCTGTGCTGTGGCACTCCTTCTCCTCTGCTGCCAGACGATTTGCCTATGAGTGCCATTTAGCTGCTGCTTTCTCTCCTTCGTAAGCGCACCTTTTTGATGAGCCAGATTCTCTTACTCACATTACAAGTCAGTCTGTCTGCTGTGCTGCTGTCTGCCTGCATCGGACTGCCACTGGGCTGCCTGTTGGCTTTCCTGCGCTTCCCCGGACGGCAGCCGCTGCTGATGCTCTTGAATACCTTTATGGGCTTGCCTCCAGTGGTGGTGGGATTGGGTGTGTATCTGCTGTTGAGTCATCAGGGTGCTTTGGGGGCATTGCAATGGCTGTTCACGCCCAAAGCGATGGTGTTGGCGCAAACCATACTGGCTACCCCCATTGTGGCTGCCCTCAGCCAAGAGTTTTTGCATACGTTGTGGCAAGAGTATCGCTGGCTGTTGCGCTCGCTGCATGCCAATCTGCTGCAGCGATTATTCACCTTGCTTTGGGAAGGGCGTTCCCAGCTGCTCACAGCTGTTTTGGCAGGTTTTGGGCGGGCGATTTCTGAAGTTGGTGCCGTGTTGATTGTGGGAGGCAACATTCTGGGGCAGACGCGGGTGCTTACCACTGCTATTGCTATGGAGACCAGCAAGGGCGAGTTGGCATTGGCTTCTCAACTGGGGCTGGTGCTGCTGGCTTTGGCTTTGACGGTGAACATCATGATACAACTGCTGCGTACACGGCTGAACAAATATGATGCTGCATCCCCTTAAACCAACCACAGATCAATGCACGAAATCGCCCTGTCTTTGAGAATCCACACAGAGAAGCCCAGATGCTGAGTTTTGAATCGGTTGATTTTGGAGTGCCAGGGCGCTGCTTGCTAAAGAAGGTGAGTTTTCAATTGCCTTTGGCAGGTTGTACTGCCTTGCTGGGACACAATGGGGCGGGCAAAACCCTCAGTTTAATGCTGGCACATGGGTTGCTGCAGCCTCAGCAAGGCAGCGTTCGCTGGGTAGAGGCTGCCAGCAGTCCTCGTGCACGAGCGATGGTATTGCACCAGCCTGTGCTGCTGCGTCGCAGTGTGCAGGCTAATGTGGCATATCCTCTAGCATTAAGGGGGATACCCAGCAGACAAAGACGTCAACGTACAGAACAAGCCTTAGAAGATGCGCAGCTGTCACATCTGGCTAATTTTGCAGCACGCAGTTGTTCCGCAGGTGAACGCCAGCGCATAGCATTGGCACAGGCTTGGATCTGCCGTCCGCAAGCCTTGCTGCTGGATGAACCCACTACCAACCTAGATACCCAAGGCAGTTTGCAGATAGAAAAAATGCTGCGAGAGATTATCAACAGCCACTGCAAGGTGCTGCTGACCACCCATGATTGGTCCCAAGCAAGGCGCCTGGCTTCAGATGTCTTGCTGCTGAAACAAGGTCAGCTGCTGCAGCACTGCCCTGCCAAAGCTTTTTTCCGTCAACACACTTCCCCGCATGAGTGACAAATGGATACCATCCCCTTGCTTTGCACAAAGGCAGGGGTGCGGAGGGAGGAAGGGGGTTGTTATCGTTTGGAGTATTGGAAGCGTTTGCGGGCACCGGGACGCCCGTATTTTTTGCGTTCTACTTTGCGGGAGTCACGTTTTAGCAATCCGGCGCGTTTGAGTACGGGGCGGGTTTCAGCTTCTGGCCAGGTTTGCAAGGCACGGGATATGCCCAGACGGAGGGCTTCGGCTTGTCCTGAGGCTCCGCCGCCTTTCAGGGTGGCTACGATATCAAATTTTTCGCTGGTGTTGGTGAGTTCTAGGGGCTGTAGTACGGTAACGCAAAGGGATTTATCGGGGAAGTAGTCTTCCAGTGAGCGATGGTTAATCAGCAGTTGTCCGTGTCCTTCACGCATATAAACGCGGGCGACGGCGGTTTTTCTTCGTCCGGTGCCGAGTAGTTCTTTGGTTGCAGCCATAATAAGTTGGGATGGAAGGGGGTGAAAATAAAACAGCAGCAGCACAGCAGGTTTTTGCCAATGGTTTAAGAAGCGGCAGCGTCTGGGGTAGGTTTATCAGCAGGAGGTTTATTGGCAGAGGTGGCATCAGATGATTGTTGCCCTATCAGCAGCCAGTTTTGTGGCTGCTGTGCTTCGTGGGGGTGTTCTTGGTGTGGGTAGAGTTTGAGTTTGGTATGCAGGATTCTTCTGCCGAGGATGTTTTTAGGCAACATGCGTTTAATGGCAAGTCGCATCAATTCTGTGGGGTTTTCTTCCAGCAGTCGTTGGGCGTTGGCAGATTTCAGTCCGCCTGGGTAGCCAGTGTGGTGGTAGTAGAGTTTTTCACGCAGTTTGTTGCCACTAAGACGGACATGGGCAGCGTTGATGACCACCACGTAATCGCCTAGGTCCAAGTGGGGAGAGAAATGGGCTTTGTGTTTTCCTCTTAGCAGGGGGACGATTTGGCTGGCAGCGCGTCCCAGAGACTGGGTTTTTACATCCACCAGCAGCCACTGGGGTGCCAGAGGACTGCGGGGGCGGAAATCGCGGAGGCGGGGCGAGAAAGTTTTGTTGCCTGGGTAGGGCTGGATTTTGTGAACAGCCATGATAGGGGTGCGTAAGAGGAACAAGGAGAACAAGTGACTGCTGTCAGCATGATCTAGCTGAGGGGGTTCGTCAAGTCTGCAATGAGATTTTATTACCGATATGATAAAAAAGAGTGGAATGAAAATTGCTATCAGAGGAGTATGGGGCGGATAGGAACGAGATGGGGGTGTAGTGGATGGTTTTTGTAGGGTGATGAATGGAGCGTGGGCAGATGTTCAGGCAGGTATTTCCGTGGTTAGCGGGAATGACAGTGTTGTCGGTGATGATTGTGTGGGCGTTTTTGGTGCTGATGCCATTTTTGGAGGGCAGTGCGGAGGCGGAACAGCAGCGTGTGGGCCTGTCGCAGCAGGGGGAGGTGGCTGAGTTGGAGCGTGCGCTGGAGCAGCAGATATTACGTTTGGCGGGAGTGCGGGGTGCCAGGGTGTCGTTGGTGCTGTCGGGGGGGGCTGTTTCGGCACTGATAGCCATAGAGACAGAAGACAACGGAGTGCCGACGGTGGCGCAGTCGGAAGCCACGGTGCAATTAGCGGTGCAGGCGGTGGCTGGTTTAAGACCGCAGCAAGTGGTGGTGGTGGATGGAGGAGTGCGCTCGCCTGCGCTTGATGACCGCAGTTTGTCTGCTGCTGGCAGTCATTTAGCAGTGCAGCTGCACTTGGAAGAAGCATTAAGACGTCGGGTGGCGCATCAGCTGGAGCCGCTGACGGGTGCAGGACGGGTGCGGGTGGCGGTGTTTGCCAAGCTGCGATTTCTACAGCGCCCTGCTGGAGCTTCCCTGATGGAGGATACATCCAAAAAACCCACACCAGAAGCACCTTCTGCTCCCCCCAGTTTAAGTAAACCCAGCGATGTTGCGCATCTACCGCAAACCCAGATTGAACGCCTAAGCATTTCCTTGCTGTTGGGGGCGCGCCCCGTACCTGCCATAGAAGTACAAGGTCTGGACGCAGGCTATCAGGATTGGACTGCTAGAGAACTTGACCACATTGAACGGCTGGTAAAAGCAGCAGTAGGATTTGATGCCAACCGCGGAGACACCATAGAGTTGGCGACCCTGCCGCTAAAAAGCGACACCACAGCAGAACAACCATCTCCCAACATAACGGCACCATCTGCTAGCACCCTGGCGCTAGATTCTCAGCAGCATTTCTCCAGGGACTCCTCTTTTGTCTGGGGCAGCCTGGCACTGATACTGCTGTTGGGAAGCATGCTGGGCACTTTTCTGCTGCTAAGTAGAACCCCTCCTGCTTCCTATCCCTCGTACACAGAACCTCCAGAAGTGGAACCGTTCCCAGTTCCTCCCCTGCCTCCCAGTCGCAGATACAACCGTAGACGAATAGTCAACACCGCCAAAGAAAACCCCGAAGCCACCGCACGCATCCTGAAAGAATGGCTCAGCTAAAATCTCAAAGGCAGCAGCTGTCACCACTATACCGACGGCGGTTTGTCAAAACCCCGCCAGCGTTTTGCCCCAGCAGCAGTTCACCTGCGCGGCAGCCGACCATCCACAATTAACAACCCCAGCAAAATCCAGAAAGCACCTACCCCTTTATGCAGGGTCACCGTCTCTCCAAACCACAGCGCCCCCATCCCCACAGCAAATAGCGGAATTAACAGCACCACCAGCAAGGTGTTCACCGCCCCCGCCATACGCAACAAGGTGAGGTAAATCGTAAATGCCAACGCAGAAGAAAACAACCCCAGCCCACCCAAAGCCAGCAAGGTTTTCAGCGACAACGGCTGCCAGCTAGGCTGTTCCCACAGTGCCAAGGGAAACAGCCACAAGCTGCTAAATAAGAGCATCCCAGCTGCACCAGCACGCGGATCAATGTGACGCATGTGGGTTTTGATATACACCGCATTAAAAGCGTAAATCAAGCCAGATAACATGATCAACACACCCCCCAGCAAAGGATTCTGACCACTCTCACCGTCACTGCCCAGCAACACTGCCACCCCCGCAATTCCCAGCAAGATGCCTATAAGGCGAGAAGCCGTGATTTTCTCATCATGGGTGAGAAAATGTGCTATCAATAAAGCAAAAAAAGGTATGGTGGCATTGAAGATAGACGATAAGCCAATGTCCATAAAGTGCTGCCCCCACACCACCAAGGTGATGGGAATGGCAAAGCCCAGAGAACTAGCTATGAGGTAATGGCGCGCTTCTTGGAGCAAATTCATGCTGACACCGCTCCATTTCAACCAAGGCAGCAGGCAAAAAAAGCCAATGCTGGCACGCCCAAACACAATTGCAGCAGGGCTAAGCTGCGCTAGGGCTATCTCGTTGTATACAAAACTCAATGCCCACAAAATACTTAAAATAAGCAGCAGTCCCCAAATGCGAATACTCATCGGTCTTTGCCTGCTGACTGAGAAGCATATACCTGCTTGCTGGCTTCCAGCCAACGGGCTGCAGGAAGCAAACCCTCCAACAGCATGCTTGCAGTGAAACTGCTGGAAGGAATCTGCTCTTGCTGGAGATCGCGCGCAAGACCATGCCAGCTAACCCCCAAGGCAGCAGCAGACAGGGCAGACATGCCTTGCGCCAGCAAACTGCCCAGCATGCCGCTTAAAACATCTCCACTGCCAGCGGTGGCTAAGCCCTCATCACCGCTGGTGTTCAGCAGGGCGGTGCCGTCAGGGGATGCTATCACTGTGGCAGCGCCTTTGAGGATCACCACGGCTTGTGAACCTTGGGCTGCACTGCGGGCGCAGGCAATACGCTTAGCTGCCAAGTGGTCTTTATCTACCCCAAACAAACGGGCAAATTCGCCTGCATGCGGAGTCAGCACAGTGGCTGCACTGCGCTGCTGCAGCAAGCGGGCGTCCTCGCTGCTGTCACTGATGAGGTCTAGTGCGTTTAAGGCATCTGCATCCAGCACCAAGGGCAGGGGAGAGATGAGCATGCTGCGCACAAATTCCCTGGTGCCTGAAGCCTGTCCCAGACCGCAGCCTATCACCAGGGCGCGTTGGGGAGATGCTGCGGAGTCAGGGGCGCCTGACATGCTGAGGTCTAGGAAATGCGTGGCATCTTGTGCTTGGAAGCAGTGGGGAGTGGAAGACTGTGGGGGGGAGGAGGTCATCAATTCTGGGGCTTGCTGGATGAAGGAGTCCAGCAGGGCGGTAGGGACGCCCAGGGTCACCAGACCTGCACCTGAACGCAGGGCTGCTTGTCCTGCCAGCATGGCTGCTCCTGCCATGCCTTGGCTGCCACAGATGCAAAACACTCGCCCAAAACTGGCTTTGTGTGCCATAGGGTCTCTGGCAGGCAGCAAGGGGGCTGCTGTTTTGGGAGTAAGCAGCAGCAAGGGAGGGGCATCAGGCTGCCACCAAGCAGGAATGGACACCGCTGCGATGCGTATGTGTCCTGCATGCTGGAGACCTGGGGGCTGGTATAGTCCGGGCTTGGCGACCTGGAAGCAGAGGGTGGCATCACAACGGCAGGCTGCGCCAGCTGGGTTCAGGCTTCCTGTGAAGCCGTCTATGCCAGAGGGGATGTCAACAGCCAGCTTAAAGGGGGCAGGCGCCTGGTTAAAGATTTGCACCAGTTTTGAGGTGGAGTCATTGAGGGGGCGTTTTAATCCTGTGCCAAAGAGGGCATCCACCAACAGCGGGGCTTGGTTAAGGGCTTGGGTGGCAAGCTGGCGTTCATGCTGCCAGCTGAGGGTTTGACCGAAGTGCTTCCAAAGGGCAGCATTGGCTTGGGCATCAGGGGTGCTGGGGTCATCCAGGGCAATCACCAGTGCTTCATGTCCGTGGTTGACGGTTAATCTGGCAGCAGCGTAGCCGTCGCCGCCGTTGTTGCCAGTGCCGCAGCAGAAAACCACAGCAGAGGTGTTGTTTTTATGGGCAGGAGGCATGCGTTTCAGCTTTGCGCAGACAAATTGCGCCAAAGCGGCGGCGGCGTTTTCCATCAGCAGGCGTGAGGGTATGCCGTAGTGTTCTATGGCGTGCTTGTCCATAGCAGCCATTTCTGCAGGCGATGCCAACCGACGCAGCTGCGCAGCTGCTAGAGAATGCCATAAGAGGGGTTGCAGCACGCGGTTCTGCTCGTGTTGAAAGTTGGCGGGGTAATGGCAAAAAAGCTGCTGCCTGGTTACAGACAGCAGCCTTGATGCTAGTTAGGCGGGTTGTTACTCCTCAAAGCTCACGGTTTGGGGCGTGGAGGTAAAGGCAGCAGCACCTGCAAGCACGCCAACCCCCAGCCGTCCATTGTTGTTGAACCCCCAGCATTTGGCAACACCGCTGTGAACGGCACAAGTGTGATCATCCCCTGCTGAGATGGCAGTGACATCGCTTTCCAGCCCTTCAACCTGCACGGGAATAGTGCTGCTTGTAGTGCTGGTGGCGACACCCAGCTGTCCTTCAACGTTGCCCCCCCAGCACTTGGCGGCACCCTTGTGAACCACACAAGTGTGAGCCCCCCCTGCTGAGATTTTGGCATCGGCATCGACTTCCAGCAAGGCTTCATCGATAGAGTTGTCAGGGTCGGCAGCGGTTTGCACCACAGCCACAGGAACCAGACTTTGAGTGGTGCTGCCGTCACCCAGCCGTCCACTGCCATTGTTCCCCCAGCACCAGGCTTTGCCTTCTACAATGGCACAAGTGTGAGAAATCCCTGCTGAGATGATGGCTTTGACATCGCTGTCCAGACCCATGACCGGCACAGGCGTCTTGCTGTCCGCCTCAATAAGAGGCTCGCTTTCATTGTTAAAAGTGCTCTCTTCGTTGTTACCCAGCCGACCATGTTGGTTGCTCCCCCAGCACTTGGCGACGCCATTATGAATGGCACAAGTGTGGCCACCCCCTGCTGAGATGGCATTGACATTGTTTTCCAGCCCTGTGACAGCCACGGGAATATCCCTGTCATCGCTGCTGCCGTCACCCAGCTGTCCAGTGAAGTTGAACCCCCAGCACTTGGCGGCGCCACTATGAATGACACAAGTGTGGCCACCCCCTGCTGAGATGGCAGTGACATCGCTGTCCAGATCTGTGACATCTATGGGAGTACTGCTGTCATCGGTATCATCGCTGCCCAGCCGTCCATTGCCGCCGAACCCCCAGCACTGGGCGGCGTCTGTGCTGAGGATGGCACAAGTGTGAACAGACCCTACTGAGATGGCAGTGACATCGCTAGTCAGCCCTGAAACCTGCACAGGCACCATGCGGTTATTATCATTTACAATATCGCCACTGTCAAAAGTGGTAACGGTGCCGTCCCCCAGCTTGCCTTTGGTGTTGTCCCCCCAGCACCAGGCTTTGCCCTCCACAATGGCACAAGTGTGATTTTGCCCTGCTGTAATAGCACTAGCTGTTAACGGTATGGCAGGGCTGCCGCCGCCGTTGCTACTGCCGCCACCACCGCCCCCGCCGCAGCTGGCAAGGCTTAGCAGTACAGCCGACAACAGCAAGACAAACAGGCTTGGCGCAGCATATAATGATTTTAGATTTTTCATGATCTCCTCCTTAGAAGTGTGAATATAGAATGCCTCACGAGCTTACAAGATAGCCTCTTACAAGATAGCTTCTTGCAAGATAACCTGGATTTGCACCAAAAGCCAGTTTCTAATAAATTCACTTGCTTTGGTGTAAGTGTTATTATAGCATAATATTTTTTCTTTGGCAGTCAGGACACTGCAAAAAAGGCTGCTGCCTGGTTACAGACAGCAGCCTTGCTGCTAGTTGGGCGGGTTGTTACTCAAAGCTTAGGGTTCACGCACGGTTTGGGGCGTGGAGGTAAAGGCAGCAGCACCTGCAAGCTCGCCAACCCCCAGCTGTCCATTGTTGTTGAACCCCCAGCATTTGGCAACGCCGCTGTGAAGCGCACAAGTGTGCAAATTCCCTGCTGAGATGGCAGTGACATCGCTTTCCAGCCCTTCAACCTGCACGGGAATATTGCTGCTTACAGTGCTGGTGGCGACGCCCAGCTGTCCACTGGCATTGCTCCCCCAGCACTTGGCGGCGCCCTTGTGAACCACACAAGTGTGAAATTGCCCTGCTGAGATTTTGGCATCGGCATCGACTTCCAGCAAGGCTTCCTCGATAGAGTTGTCAGGGTCGGCAACGGTTTGCACCACAGCCACAGGAATCTTGCTTTGAGTGGTGTTGCCGTTACCCAGCTGACCCAGGCTGTTATCACCCCAGCACCAGGCTTTGCCCTCCACAATGGCACAAGTGTGAGAAATCCCTGCTGAGATGATGGCATTGACATCGCTGTCCAGACCCATGACCGGCACAGGCGTCTTGCGGTTATTATCATCTACAATATTGAAACTAGCGTCAAAAGTGGTAACGGTGCCGTCACCCAGCTTGCCATTGCCATTGCTCCCCCAGCACTTGGCGACGCCATTATGAATGGCACAAGTGTGGCTACCCCCTGCTGAGATGGCATTGACATTGTTTTCCAGCCCTGTGACCGGCACGGGAATAGTGCTTTGGCTTAAAAGCTCAGTAGTGCTGCTACCCACAAATTCTTTGCCCAGCTGACCAAATTGATTACTCCCCCAGCACTGGGCGGCGCCACCATGAATGGCACAAGTGTAGCTACCCCCTGCTGAGATGGCAGTGACATCGCTGTCCAGCGTGTTGACAGCTATGGGAGTACTGCTGTCATCGGTATCACCGCTGCCCAGCCGTCCATCGCCGCCGAACCCCCAGCACTGGGCGGCGCCTGTGCTGAGGACGGCACAAGTGTGACCCGCCGCTGAGATGGCAGTGACCCCACTGCCCAGCGTGCTGACAGCCACAGGAAGATTGCTGTCAGTGCCGCTCTCTTTGTTGCCCAGCTGGCCGCTGGCGTTATTTCCCCAGCACCAGGCTTTGCCCTCCACCATGGCACAAGTGTGCTGAAACCCTGCTGTAATAGCACTAGCTGTTAACGGTATGGCAGTGCTGCCGCCGCCGTTGCTACTGCCGCCACCACCGCCCCCGCCGCAGCTGGCAAGGCTTAGCAGTACAGCCGATAACAGCAAGACAAACACGCCCGGCACAGTATATGATGCTTGTAGATATTTCATAATCTCCTCCTTAGAAGTGTGGGTATAGTATGCCTCAACAGCTTACAAGATAAACTGGCTTTGCACTGAAAGCCAGTTTATAATAAATACAACCTGGCTAATTTATCTGGCTTTGTATAAGTGCTATTATAGCATAATATTTTTTTGGGGGCAGCAGCGCAGTACTAAAAAGCTTTTTTTGAACGACCTTCAAAAGAGCCAGAGGATCTTTCGTCAAGGATTTCAGGATATTTTAAATCTATGCCGATCAATTGTCGCAAAGTCGGGGAAGCGCGCGCCACGACTTCATCTTTTACGCCGCGAACTTGGTCTTCCATGGGCTTGACAAATTTGCTCAAGTATTGACCCAGTACGCCAACGCGGGGTGAGTCGCTGTTGTTGGGCATGGAACAATGCCACATCAAGGCATGGAAAAGCAAGACATCGCCGGCTTTGCCTTCCATTTGAATTTTCTCAGCGTCAAATTCCTCTTGGGTGGGGTAGCGACAGGCTTTTTGCGAACCAGGTACACATGCGGTGGCACCGTTGGCTGCGGTGAAATCATCCATCATAATCACACTTTGGCAATTGAGGGTAAATCCACTGTTGAGGTTGTGGGGGAATTCATCGGTTTCATACATATCCCAGTAGGGATAGTCCACATGAGGTTCTTGACCGGGTGCGCCAGGCATCAGCACATTGGCAGCAAATGAGCCCAGAATACAGCTTTTTCCCAGTACCTTTTTGCAGATGTCCAATACCCGAGGGTGCTGCACCATTTCTTCATAGATGCGACCCTTGTTCAGCAAATTCCACACGCGTTTTTGCAGGTGTACTTTGTCCTCATGGGCACCGTGAAAGTGGGTGGTTTTCTGTGTTTCGGAGTTGGCGTATGATATGGTGAGGTCACGGGCTTCTTGGATTTCCTCAGGAGTAAAAACCTGTTTAAGCAGGAAAAAACCCTCGCCCTCACAAATGGTGTGCACTGCTTGCTGGATTTCATTCATGATACATTCCTTTATAACAGTGATGATAATCCCTCGCCTCTGGTGTTCTTAAAGCTAGCAGGTCTTTTTTATAAATACAATATCAACGGGGATTCTTGATGGCATCAAGGGGCAGCACCTCTAACACTTGCACTCCTATGCCGTCTTTTGTTTTCACCAGCTTTCCCCTTGCCACCAATCGATCCTGTGTAAAAATATCTACTTGACCATCGCTGCGACCTTCCAGTTCCAATTCTTCGCCTGCTTGCAGATTCAACAAATGGCGGGCAGTTAAACTGGTTGTTCCCAGCACCGCACTCAGCTTCAAGGGGACATCGCGCCAATGCCGCAGATCCCTTCCCCTGCCAGCACCTATACCGCCCTTATTGTCACCTGTTTGCCTAGCCATCCTCTTCTATCCTCTGCCGATATGATTTCCCCCCTTATTTCTTTGACTCAGCAAACTCCATCCCATACCATCAAGCTACACCAATTGGCATATTCCCAGCATAACACAATCAACAAATCAAAAACTTCCATTATAACGCTCAGTGCCAAGGAGTTAGGCCATGCAGCAAGAATCCCATCCTCCTGTTTATTCAGGCGGCAGCTATCGCTTAGAAATCGGTCGCGGTACGCTGGTGCTGCTGGTGCTGCTGTTCTTTTTCACCGCAGTGGTGGTGTTTTATTTGGGCGTAGCTACAGGCAAGGCAACCCGCCAAGCCAATTCCCTCCAAGCCGTCACCAGCAGCGATTCCCCATCTGATAAAAAACCTGATAAAAAACCTGATAAAAAACCAGTAGCAGTGGGGACACTGGCTTTTAATCGTGCGCTAAAACCCAACCAAGAATCCATTGAACCACTTTTCGCCGAGCGAGAAGCCTCTTCTAACCGTACCCGTCAGCTGCTGCAACATGCCCGCCAGCTGTTAGGGGAACCTATCCCCCCCGCCGAACCAGTTTCTTCAGCCCCTGCTGCCAGCAGCAGGGCTTCAACCGCTAAGCAGCAGCTTTACACCCTGCAAGTGTTCGCTTCCACCAGCAGACCTGCTGCAGAAAAACTGGCGAAAAAACTGCGCCAGCAGGGCTACCATGCCTACCTTAGTCAATCTGATCTCAACAATCGCACCTGGCACCGCGTACGCATCGGCAAGCTTCCCAAACAACAAATAGAAAACATTGCCCAAAAGCTGCCGCAATACCCATCCCAAATTCTCAAGCTGCGCTAGCAATATGCACCAAGCTTCTTGCCGCCCCTGGTCGTGATGTTGGTTTTATAGCAGTTCCTCCCGCAACCCATTGCTATGATAGTATATTTTTCAAGAAATGGCAGCCACCGCCCACAATATATTTAAAATATATATCTGGTTCTGGGGGGCTGCTGCTCAGTCGGTATGGCTGCAAAAAAAGGCTGCTGCCTGCTTAAAGACAGTAGCCTTGGTTGTAGGCGAGAGGGGCTGTTCCCAAAGCTTGGTTTGGGGCGTGAGGATTTTAGTAGCTGCTGCCACCAAAGACAATCAGCAGCAGCAAAATGCCAATGGTGATAACAATGCCAGAAATAATTGTGCCAGAGATAGATTCTAAGGGATTTTTCATGATGATCTCTTTTTAGTAAATAAAGACAGGAAGCTATCTTCGCAGCATGAGGAAGAAGAACAGCAGCAGCCAAACCACCCCGCCGAGACCGAGTATACTAAGGAAGCCCGTGTTGGTTGCTTGAGCCAGCACCCAGGGACCATGGGGGGATGCCCCCATGAAGAACAGCATGGGGATGGAGAACATAGTGTTGGTGCGTGATGCCATTAAGGCGGAGCGTCGTAGTTGGGGGAGGTTGCTGACTGAGGCGCCGTTGGCAGCAGCGATGATTTGTTTCTGGTTGGGCCAGATGACAAACCATACATTGAACCACATCAAGCTGCCCAGCAAAGAACCAATGGTGATGTAAACCCCGCGTGCACTCAACCAGTAGATATTGCCAAATTGCACATGATTGGCGTGTAGCATCAGCAAGCCAGCGACGAAGGTCACCATAGCACCCCAGCGGAACCACCACAAGGCGCGGGGCAGCAGCTGGGTGGTAACCTCTTTTTTAGTGGCATCGGAAGCCTTGGCAAGGAAAGGGACTTGCACAAAGTTAAAGTAGTAAAGCAGGCCAATCCAGACGATACCTGCAAGAAAGTGCGTCCAGCGCAGGAGTTGAAACCAGCCGTTGATAGTCCACAATGCTTCCATGAGGAGTCCTCTCTTTTATGGGATGGATGTTTATTGCTTAGGTTAGGATATGCTAGGGGTGATGCTAGTACTGCGCAGGATGGTTGTCAAGCGGAATTATTGCAGTATTTTATCAGAGGGGGATGCGAAGAATTCGGCACTTTTTTCAAAGGCTTGGACGATGGCTGGTGTTTGTCCTGTTTGGATTTTTTCCAGCAGGTGCTGTGCCTGCTGAATGAAGGCGGAGAGGGTAGCTGGGGTGTGTGGGTTGAGGGTTTGGATTTGTGCGTAGAGATTGGCGTGTCCTTTGAGCATATGTGCGGTGGGTGTGGCTAAGGCACGCCATGCGGGTGTGGAGTGCTGCAGTAATTGAAGCAAGTCTGCGTTTTCGCTGCGCAGGGTGTTGGCGAAGCCCATGAGGATAAAGTGTGTCAATCCTTGAACGAGTGCCATCAGTTCATCATGCGCTTGGGGCTGCATATGGGTGATGGAGAGTCCGCTTTGGGTAAAGAAATGCTCCAGCCAGGGCAGCCAGCCGCCTGGCCTGGCTGCACACAGGACGATATTCTGTCCTTTGGGATCAATAATATGACCAAAGAGAGGGTGGCTGCCGATAACGCAGGCGGGGCTTTTGAGCATCGCTTGGATGGGAGCTACTTTAAGGGAAGTGAAATCCACAAGCAATTGATGTGGCTTGAGGCGGGGTGCCAAGGTGCTTATGACGGCTTGGGTTTGTTCCAATGGCACCCCTACGAGGACCAGTTGTGCGCGGGTGATATCCTGATAATCGGGGGCATGTTCTTTATCCATGATGAGCACCTGGCAGCCGTGAGAGCGCAGCAATTGCGCGAATACTTGTCCCATAGCGCCCTTTCCACCCACCAGACCTACGGTGATGGGCGTGCCGGGAGTGGGAACCTGGGGTTGGTCGTGGGGCTTCATCGCGGATTTTCTCTAAGCTGTATCAGCTGGGTTTATGGTGCAGGCAAGATTGACAATGCAGCAAGTCTGCTTTAACTTGAACAGGGCTGTGCCTTGCGTGGCAATCCTTAGGGAACAGAGGCTGGCTGGTGCTATGATAGCACGGTGTAATGGCTGCTTTGAAACAAATACAGCCCTCAACAGCAGGGCGTCAAAATAGCAGTTGAGAGAAACTATATCAGAAGGAGGCTTATGGACATCGAGTCAACATGCCTGTTCTTTATTGTTTGAGGCAGATCTTTTCTTAGGCTTGCGTAGCGTAGGGGGGCTTTGGGGGAGATCAGCAGCGGTCATGTTGTTGAACAGTCATAAGGGATGTGGTTTATGGGCAGGGGGACAGCATGGTTTTTGATTACAGGTTTGCTGCGTTCTTGTGGGGGCGCATCGTCTTGCGTGTAGGCGAACAAGCAGGCAACTACTGGCTTGCCGCCCAGCAGATTGCAGGGACCTGAGATGTGGTCTTGAAAGCATTGAAAAAGGAGGAGACAACATGAACAGCCAAAGCATGGGCATCGCCACTGCCTCTGATGCAGTGGAACACCAAATTCACATCAACCAGCATGGTTTCAATCAACAGTGTTTCAAAGTGCCCCCGTTGGAACACTGGGTGGCGCAATTGCACGGCGTTCCAGCCGAGTGTATCAATCAGGCAGAGCACTTGCTGTGCTTGCTGCAAGGCATTGCCAAGGCTTTGCGCCTCACAGCCGTAAGTTCGCATGCCCACCACTTTGGCCCTGGTGCCAGCGCCGTGCTGATTCTGGCTGAATCTCACTTGTCCGCCCACAGCTGGCCAGAAAACGGCTATCTGCACCTAGATCTGGTCACCTGTGCGGCTCGGTTTTCCTGCAAAACTGCACACAGCACCCAAATTTGTGGCAAATCCTTTCTAAAAGCAGCCCAACAGTACTTTCAAACCCCCCAAATTCAGCTGACCCAGCTAAAATATTAAACTTGCTGTTTGCAAAACCAAATAGCAGCAGCGGTTGGCCCTCCAACGGAGAATATTGGGGAAGAGAGGGCGCTCAATATCGTAGAGCTCATAGTATTGCTAGTATTGCAAACGCCCAACACTCTGCTTCAGGTGGAGCTAGTGGTTTTAAAGCTCATACTGGAGTGGAGATTACCAAGGCGCCGTAGGAATAAGCTTTATTTTCACAAGCTAGTGCTTAGCCAGCAACAAACAGCACCTGCGTTCCTAGGAACCAGGCACTACTTTTTTATTTTTTTGTTGGCAAACCAAAAAAAACCTGACACAATATAAAATAATGAATGGAAAAGGGGCTTCCTTTATTACTGGTGAAAGGGTTTCTAAGGTAAGAGGAGGTTGGTTTTACTATAAGAGAGGGCATCATGTTTTTGATCTCATCCTTTGTGCCGGCATGCACACAAAAAAACTGCACCAATAAAAATGTTTTCCTTTTTCCCTTGATGGCAGCGGTACTGCTGTCAGCTGCGGTGCTGCTTACCAACTGCGGTGGCGGTGGTGGCGGTAGTGATACCCCAGCCAGTGATACCCCAGCCAGTGATACCCCAGCCAGTGATACCCCAGCCAGTGATACCCCAGCCAGTGATACCCCAGCCAGTGATACCCCCTATACTTTTGGAACGGAAGCTTTAACTCCCAACAATGTGGAGACGGATGATTCATTTATTTTTTCTGTAGATGTTACATTTGAGGCAGATATTGCTGATGGTCTTACAACCCACCTTTACCAATCTGCGGCAGGTGAAAACAATGCCGATACAGATACAGGAGTAAGTGGCGACTTAGGGGAGCGTTCTGCGTCTACTACCGCTGACTTAACCCTGGCAGGGACAGCACCTGATACTGCTGGCACCTACCAATACAGGCTCTGTATTGGTGCGGGTACCAGTGTTTGTTCCGAGACTGCTGCATTAACAGTAGCAGCTTCAACATCTCCATCTCCTGGTGAGCGCTTTGCGTTGGGGGCTTTAGAGGTGCCTGACAGCACACTGTATGAAGGAGAAACCCTTGAACTTAGTGTTGATGTCACCAATATGGATGATACCTCATCCATAGAATTCACAGCAAAATATTATCAATCCGCTGATGCAACCATAGATTCAAGCGATACCTCTGAAGGTGAAGTTACCCAAACCATTGCCCCAGACGGCACCGAAACCTTAACTTTCTCCCATACGCTGGGTGATCTGGCTACTGGTACTGACAGCACCAGCTACTATGGAGCCTGTGTTACACATGCAAGCGTAGAAAAATGTTCCGCAGGGGTAGAGGTAACAACCCATTATAAAATAGAGAGTTTGGCAGATCTGCCAGAGGATATTCCCTTTAGCAGCAGCGATGATACTGCTGGCCTGGTCTTTCAGTCAAGTGACAACACACTCGCTGGGGATGATTCCATAGCTCTGTTGAAAAAGGTCACCGACAGTGGGAGCAGCAGAGTGTTTTACTTTGTGTCTTTTGATGCCGACAATACGGTGGAGACCAGTGACAAAAAGCTTGGCAATGTTATTCAAGGTGACACCACGGCGCAAATCAGCTACCGCGGCACCCTTTGGAACATACAAGTATTTGATTCAGATGATGACGCTGAGTGGGCTGTCATACATCCTCTTATAAATGATACTAGCAACGGTTGGCATCGAAATGATTATTGGGGAATGGATGGCGTGAGCTATCGTTCCGTATTATCTGGAACCTCACGAAGCAATGCTGGCGGTGGACCTGCTGGTTTCCGGGCTTCCACTGGAGTGGAGATTACCAAGGTGCCGTAGGAATAAGCTTTATTTTCACAAGCTAGTGCTTAGCCAGCAACAAACAGTGCCTGGTTCTTAGGAACCAGGCACTGTTTTTTGGTGTATGCTGGCTTTGAGTCTAGGCTGAGTGTGCCTGCTGTGCTTTTCACTTGTGCTTTTCACCTGTGCCGTCCCCATGAAGCATCCCCTGTCTGCAGATTGGTTCATAGAAAAACACACCCCTGCGGCAGGTATGGTGCTGCGTGTGAAAAAACGCCTGCACAGCAGCCAAAGCACTTACCAAAGCATTGAAGTTTTTGAGACAGACAGCTTCGGTCGCGTGCTGGTGCTGGACAATTGCGTGATGCTCAGCGACCGCGATGAATTCATTTATCACGAAATGATAGCGCATCCTGCCATGCTGCTGCATGCCCGCCCCCAGCGTGTGCTGGTGGTGGGTGGAGGCGACGGAGGCAGCCTGCGTGAACTGCTGCGATACCCTTCAGTTGCCCAGGCAGACTTGGTGGAGATTGATGAACAAGTGGTGCGCATCTGCAGCCAATGGTTTCCTGCCTTGTCCCACAGTTTTAAGGATTCTCGGGTGCGTCTGCATTACCAGGATGGGTTTCAGTTCCTTGAATCACTGGAGCAGGTCTATGATGTGCTGCTGGTGGATTCCATTGATGCTGTGGGGGAGGCTGCTAAGTTGTTCACCTTGGAGTTTTATCAAAGGGTGCAGCGTGCTTTAAGATCAGGGGGCATAGCGGTTTTTCAAACCGAAAGCCCTTTCTATAACGGCGATGTCTGCCTGCGGTCGCTGGGGCTGCTGCGGCAGTTGTTTCGGCATGCGTATATATATACGGCACAGATTCCTACTTACCCTGGGGGCTTTTGGAGTTTCTGCATGGCCTCAGACCAGCTGTCTCCCAAAACTGCTGCTTGGCAGCAAACCCCCGAGTTCTTATCCCAGCTTAAGTATTTTACCCCGTCTATCGGCAGGGCAGCATTTGTTCTCCCCAATTATGTCAAGCAAACCCTGCAAAAGGGCTGGCAGCCCTGGTCGTTAAAGTCCAGCTCGTCAAAATGAGCACCTGAGGAGGACGGGGGGGCTGTCTATGTTTAAGAGGCTTGGGCTTGTGCCAAAGCTGCAATCAGTTCGTCCAGTTCTCCTGAGAGCACTTGCTCTAGTTTGTGCAAGGTAAGACCGATGCGATGATCGGTCACGCGCCCCTGAGGAAAGTTGTAGGTGCGGATGCGTTCGCTGCGATCGCCGGAGCCTACCAGGCTTCTGCGTTGTTCGGTTTGCTGATGTTGCTGTTCTTGGCGCAGATGTTCAAACAGGCGGGCTTGGAGCACCTTCATGGCGCGGGATTTGTTTTTATGCTGCGATTTTTCATCTTGACTTTGGGCGGAAATGCCAGAGGGCAGGTGGGTGATGCGCACAGCAGAGTCAGTGGTGTTCACGCTTTGTCCACCGGGACCTGAAGCACGATACACATCAATGCGCAGGTCTTGTGCTTTCAGTTCCACTTGGATTTCCTCAGCTTCTGGCAGGACTGCCACGGTGGCAGCGGAGGTATGAATGCGCCCTTGGGATTCGGTTTTGGGAACGCGCTGCACCCGATGGACACCGCTTTCATATTTCAGTTTCCCATAGGCCTGCTGTCCTTGAATGGAAATCACCGCCTCTTTGAAGCCGCCGGCTTCGCTGGTGTGTAGGTTCAGGTTCTCATACCGCCATCCTTGGCGCTCCGCATAGCGAATATAAGCACGCAGCAGTTCTGCTGCAAACAGTGCGGCTTCTTCTCCACCGCTTCCTGCGCGCACTTCCAAAATAACATTGGCATCGTCCAAAGGATCTTTGGGAACCAGCAGCACAGCAAGCCTGGTCTGGCATGCTTCCAGCTGGGTTTTTAGCTGAGGTAATTCTTCTTCTGCCAGCTGCTTGAGCTGGGGGTCTTCTTTGGCATCATCCAGCAGGCGTTGATGCGATGCAATCTCGGCATGGAGCTGTTGGTATTGCTGCCAGCCCTGTATCAGAGGCTCCAGGGAAGCGTGTTCCTGACTAAGTGTTCGCAGCTTTTCAAGATTGGAGGTAATGGCGGGGTCTGCCAGCTGACGGGTGAGTTCTTGAAAACGCTTCGCAGCTGCAGGGAGTTTGCCCAGTACTTTCTCTGAGAGTTCCGTTGACATGCCTTAGGCAGAGTTCAAGGTTTCAAGTGGTGGACTCTGGGAGTTGGGGAGCGCTGGCTGCGGGTTTGTTGGGGACTGCTGCTGGAGTAGCTTTGCCAGTTTTAGCTGGGGCGGGGCTGTCTTTCTCTTGCTTGATGGCAGATTTTTGAATTAGTCGCACAGAAGGTTTTTTCACCGCAGGCTTGCTGAGAATGGGAATCTCCATTTTTTTACGCGCTGCTTGTCCGGGTGATTGTTTGGGTTTGGGCAGGGACTTTTTCGGCTGGGGTGCTTTGGCAGCTTTTTGTTGCTCATAACGGGTTTTGAATTTTTCAATGCGTCCGGCGGTATCCACCAGTTTTTGCTTGCCAGTAAAGAAAGGATGACATTTTGCACAGATATCCAACCGTACTTGCCCTCCTGTCACAGCCAGGGCGATAAAACTGCTGCCACAGGCACAGTTGAAAGTGGTGGGTTGTAATTGCGGGTGAATATCTGCTTTCATATGGAATAAACCTGGAGATTGTGTTAAGAAAACCTATTTATACCCTACACGATACAGTATGGTAAAACGAGTTTTTTTTCAGGGCAAGGGGTCAAACTGGCAGCATATCGTCATTTGGTGGATGGCTGCCCGTCCGCACACTTTGGGTGCAACGCTGTCTCCATTTGTTGTAGGGGGTGTGTTGGCGCATCGTCAACAGTCATTTGAATGGGGGTTGTGGCTGTGTATGCTGTTGGCGGTACTATTGCTGCAAATAGGAGCGAACTTAACGGATGAGTTTTCTGATCACCTTCAGCCTTTGGCAAGGGAGAAATACCCCGCTCCCCATAAGGTGATAGCCCGTGGTTTGCTGAGTGTGCAGGCAGTGCGAAGCGGCGCCTTTGCGGTATTTGGCTTGGCGGGTTTGTTGGGAGTGTTCATTCTGTGGCGTGCAGGTTGGGGGCTTTTGCCACTGTGCTTAGCAGGCTTAGCTGTGGCTTGGTTTTACAGTGCGGGGAAGTTTCCTTTGGGGGGGATGGCTTTGGGCGAACTGTTGGTGTTCGTGGCCCTGGGACCCGCACTGGTGACAGGCATCGTACGGGCGATGAGCGGCTTTTGGTCATTAGAAGCCCTCTGGCATGCCATGCCTGTGGGAGCACTGGTAAGTGCTGTCTTGCTGTTCAACAACCTGCGCGATGAAAATCAAGACCGCCAAGCAGGCAAACGGACATTGGTCACCCAACTGGGAGCACAACATGCTCGGAAACTGCTCACAGGACTGTTTTTGCTGGCACTGGCATGGCCACTGCTGACCATGCGCATCCATCTAGCTGGACGCTGGATGCTGCTCAGCTGGATCTGTCTGCCCCTGTTGGTTAAAGCCTGGCGCAGCAGCAGGGGTGTCCATCATGGTGCGCCTACCCCTGATGAACTCCATCAGGGGTTGCGCACCACCGCAGCTGCCCACCTGCTTTACGGACTGCTTTTAGCCACAGCCCTTTGGCGGGATGTTTAGTACTGTTTTTTGATTAACCGATTGACAAAAGCCAATTCCCAAGATATACTGTTTCATCGCACATAAATCATTGTGCTTAGTGTAAATTCAATAGGTATACTGTTACTTTTTTTAAGGAGGGTACTATGAAATACCAACAAACATCATATGCTGTGCCGGGCGTGTTTGTCTTGCTGTTGTCGGCTGTGCTGCTAAGCCTTGCCAGCTGCGGCGGCGGCGGTGGCGGCGGTGGCGGCAGCCCTGCCATACCGTTAACAGCTAGTGCTATTACAGCAGGGGATGATCACACTTGTGCCGTCCTCAGCACAGGCGCCGCCTATTGCTGGGGATTGAACGCCAACGGCCAGCTGGGTGACCACAGCACCGATGAGAGCAAGGTTCCTGTGGCTGTCAGCACGCTGGACAGCGGGGTCGCTGTCATCTCAGCAGGTTCGGCTCACACTTGTGCCGTCCTCAGCACAGGCGCCGCCCAGTGCTGGGGGTTCAAGGGCAATGGACGGCTGGGCAACGGCGATGTTATTATCGGCAATCAAAATGTACCCATGCTTGTGGGAGCCGCTGACAGCCAGCTAAGCAGCGGGGTCGCTGCCATCTCAGCGGGGGCTTCTCACACTTGTGTCATCCTCAGCACAGGCGCCGCCCAGTGCTGGGGTCTCAACTCCAGAGGCATGCTGGGTGACGGCGGCACCGAAACCAGCAATATTCCCGTGCAGGTTGAAGGGCTAGACAGCCAGGTCACTGCCATCTCAGCAGGGACTGGGCACACTTGTGCCATTCACAGGACTGCTGGCAAGCATGCCGCCAAGTGCTGGGGGGGCAACAACAAGGGACAGCTGGGCAACGGCGATGGGGACAATAAAGATGCACCCGTGCCAGTTGGCGGCGAGCTAGTCGATCTGGTCACTGACATCTCAGCAGGGTTGAGTCACACTTGTGCCGTTCAAGATGGCAAAGCCTGGTGCTGGGGTGATAACAACCATGGTCAGCTGGGCACAAACTTTGCTTTATCTGGAATGCTAAGCGAAGTACCCGTGACTGTGGAAATCACCAATGGCGGCCCCCAGCTAAGCGGGGTCTCTGCCATCTCAGCAGGGAATTTTTACACTTGTGCGCTGCTTGCCACTGGTGTTGTCCAATGCTGGGGGCTCAACAGCAATGGACAGCTGGGCGTCGACACCAGCACTGCAAGCAGCAATTTTCCCGTGCAGGTTGAAGGGCTGGAAAGCCAGGTCACTGCCATCTCAGCAGGGGCGGGTCACACTTGTGCGCTGCTTGACAGCGGTGTTGTCCAATGCTGGGGGGGTAACGGCAATGGACAGCTGGGGGTTGGCACACTTTCAGGTGGTGCTACCTTAACCTCCACGCCCCAAACCGTGCGTGAACCCTAAGCTTTGAGTAACAACCCCGCCTAACTAGCATGAAGGCTGCTGTCTGTAACCAGGCAGCAGCCCCCCACAAGCAGACATATAATTTAATTGAATATATTGTAGATTGGGGCTGCCATACTTTGAAAAACATACTATAATAACAACAGGTTGCGGGAGGAACTGCCATAAAGCCAACACCCAGTAAGGGGCGGCAGCCAAAACAGCAGGCTGGGATTTGTCCTCAAAGGCGGTGCTGACCAAAGCAGCACCCTCCAGCTGCAACTGGTCTAAGCGGCAAGTGCCCGCGCCCCAATCCCTAGCACATCCCTGTGCTATTCTCCCCGCGTCTACAGACCCCGCAAGGCTTCCTGCCATCTGCCGCTAGGGGTGGTTTGCACAATCTGTTCAGTTATCTGTTTTACATACTGCGGCGGCAATTTCCCCAACACTTGTGCGGCCTTCTCCGCCTTCATCTTCACCAGCAGCTGCACTGCAATTCCTTGTTCCAGCTCCTGCAAGCGCTCCGCTGCCTGCTGTGCCGACATACCATTAAACAAAGCTACCACACGCTGGACATTGTCACTCTCTGCCTCCAAGGAATCCAGTGCTCTACGCAGCTGCTGCTGGGTCTGGGCAAGCTGCTTCATCTCCTTTTGAATATCCACCCGCAAACGGCGCAGCTCTGCCTCTTTGCGCACCAATAATTGCTTGCGCTTATCTAGGCTGTGCTTTTCCTCCATCAGCACCCCCAGCACCTGCTGTTCTTGTTCCGCAGATGTCTCCACATCTTCAGGCGTCAGCCCAACACCTGCAAACTTTGCCAGCTGCATCCAATCACGCATCTTTGCGCGACCGCCTACCGAAAAAGACAAACTGGTTGTGTAAACAGCGAACGCTGCCAACAATGCCAATGATGTCCACAATATCCAACGCATTTGCCGATTCCTTATCGTTGATTTTGCTGTCCTTGCACATGATACTAGGGGTGGTAATGCAATCTTCTTTCCAAATTCATCCAAAGCCATACCCTTTTACAAATGTTCTTTGCCTGGGATATGGTAAGGTTGTTATCATTGAAGCATGAATGCTGGCAAATCTGCGTAGAAATTCAGGAAGGAAAAATCAGTATGAAGGCAAATTTATCTTATGATTTCAGTTCTAAAGCAGGCAGCAAACTACTATTATTGCTGCTGCTGGCAGCAAGCTCTTGGGGCTTGTTCAGTTGTAAGGGTACTGCGCTGCCGCCTTATCAGATAGTGGATTTTGCCTTGGGCAGTTCTCATGCTTGTGCGGTGTTGGACACGGGGAGAATCAAATGCTGGGGCAACAACAATCCGAGTAAGCTGGGAGTTCCCACCGAGGCAGGGAATACTTTAATTGGAGATACCCCTAGCGAGACTGGCAATGGACTGCCATTTGTTGAAGTAGGCGAGGGCACGGTGCTGCAATTGGTTGCTGGTAGCTCACACAACTGCATACTGTTTAAGAGTTTGCAAGTTAAATGCTGGGGGAGCAATGACTCTGGTCAGCTGGGTTTGGGGGATACCGATGCTAGGGACGATGAGGATGAGATGGGTGAAAACCTGCCATTTGTGGAGTTGGGGAATCGCATCGTTCCTGTTGAAATAGCTACAGGAGGGAGTCAGGCTACCAACTGTGTCATTATGAGTGATGCTACAGGCAATGGTGGTTTGAAGTGCTGGGGTGATAACAGCGAGGGTCAGCTGGGCTTGGGGGAGATAGGTGGGAATAAAGCGAAAATAGGTGATGCTGTAGGTGAGATGGGAATTTCCCTGGACTTTGTAGACTTGGGCGACGGTTTACAGGTGGTAGCCGTCAGTCTGGGAGGTCTTCATATTTGTGCCGTTTTGGAGAAAGGAGAGCAGCATGGGGTGAAATGCTGGGGGGGCAACAGCGAGGGTCAGCTGGGCTTGGGGGATATAAATGCCAGAGGTGATGAGGGGTTTGGCACTGATATCATTGAGATGGGAGATTCCCTGCCATTTGTGCAGCTGGGTACGGATATGCACATCAGGGACATTTCAGCGGGGAATGAACATACTTGTGTGCTATTTAGTAATGGCAGGATGAAGTGCTGGGGGGGCAACAGCAAGGGTCAGCTGGGCTTGGGGGATAATGAGGATAGAGGTGATGAGGGTGGGGTAGACACTGCTACCACTGAGATGCATAAAAACCTGCCATTTGTGGAGTTGGGTACGCAATTGCGTGTCACGGCACTTGCCAAAGGGGCATCGGCTAACCATAGCTGCGCACTGTTTGAGAATGGTCAGGCAAAATGCTGGGGGGATAATGACTATGGTCAGCTGGGCTTGGGGGATACCGATCCTAGAGGCGATGATGATGATGAGATGGGTGAAAACCTGCCCTTTATAGGCGAGGGCAGAGATTTTTCTTTGGAAAAAATCTCTCTTGGAAGAAAAAATACCTGCGGTGTAAGTTCGGTTTTTGTTTATTGCTGGGGGAATTCCGATACGGGTATGCTGGCAAATGGCTGTTCCACCGACCCCGCCAATAATATCGGAAAATCTCCTGGGCAAATGAAAGCCCTTGTTCCTGTGAACTTGGGCGGACCTAATAGTGACAGGTTCGGCAGCTACCCTTGTTCAGATTGAGCTGACCCCCCAGCAAGGCGCAGGTCTAGTTGAGGGGGAGCTACGAGCGTTGTTGGTGCTGCTGCATCAGTTGGGCGAATTGTTGAAAGAGATATTGGGAGTCGTGAGGCCCTGGGCTGGCTTCTGGATGGTATTGTACGGCAAAGGCGGGGTGGGAGGTGGATTGGATGCCCTCAATGGTTTGGTCGTTGAGATTGCGGTGGGTGATTTGAATGGATGGTGGCAGGCTTTCTTCGGCGATGGCAAAGCCGTGGTTTTGGCTGGTGATTTCCACTTTGCGGTCTTGCAGTCGCAGTACGGGATGGTTGACGCCGTGGTGACCGAATTTGAGTTTGAAGGTTTTTGCGCCGAGTGCCAGGCTGAGCAGTTGGCAGCCTAGGCAGATGCCAAAGACGGGGGTTTTTCCCAGCAGGGACTGGATATGCTGAATGGTGGGTGTGAGGGGTTGGGGGTCGCCGGGACCGTTGGAAAGAAAAACGCCATCAGGCTTGTATTGAAGCACCTCTTGAGGGTCTGCGGTGATGGGGAGTACTTTTACGGCTGCCCCCATTTGTTGCAGCAGGTGCAGGATGTTATGTTTGATGCCGTAATCGTAGGCTACCACGCGGAAACGGGGGGATGCAGGAGAAGGCCAGTGATAGGGTTTTTGAACAGAGACGGTGTTGGCCAGGTCTTGTCCTGCCATGTGGGGCAAGCTGCGTGCTTGTGCAATGAGTTGCTCCAGCGGTGCTGCGGAACGGGGTGCTAGAATACCTGGCAGGCAGCCTTTCTCGCGGAGTTGAATCACCAGGGCGCGGGTGTCAATGCCTTCCAGCAGGGGGGTTTGGTGCAGCTGAAGGTATGCTTCCAAGGTCATGCTGCTGCGCCAGTTACTGGCAATAGTGCTGAGTTCACGAACGATCATAGCAGAGGCAAAAGGCTTGCGAGATTCGGCATCTTCTTCATTAACGCCGTAGTTGCCGATTTGCGGCGAGGTCATGGTGATGATTTGCCCTTGATAGGAAGGATCGGTAAGGATTTCTTGATAGCCGGTCATGGCGGTGTTAAAGATAACTTCGCCAGAGACAGTTTTGGCTGTTCCCCGCAGGGTGCCGTGGAAGACTCTGCCTGTGCCAAGTACCAGTACGCCGGGGGTAGGAGTTGTGGGGGGCATGGGTTTGTTTACAGCAGTTCGGCGATTTGCACCGCATTGAGGGCTGCACCTTTAAGCAGTTGATCGGCAACGACCCATATATCCAGAGTGTTTTGCTGGGAATGATCGGTGCGCAGGCGCCCGACAAGAATATTGTCTTTCCCTGAAGCATCAGCAGGCGTGGGCCAGCGATTGTTTTCAGGGTCTTCAAATAACTCTAATCCTGGGGATGTTTTGAGGACTTGGCGCGCTTGTGTAGGCGAGACGCTTTGGGTGAATTGTATGTTGACAGCTTCGGCATGTGCGCGGAGTACGGGCACACGAACGCAGGTGGCATTAATGGCGATGGAATCATCCTCCATGATTTTTTTGGTCTCACGTATGATTTTCTGTTCTTCTTCGCAGTAACCATTGTCGGACATGGGGCTGTCGTGAGGAAACAGGTTAAAAGCGCAGTTATAGGGAAAAACATGGGGAGCAAAGGGTTGGTCTTGCAGGTAGGCGGAGGTGGCTTGACGGAGTTCATTAATTCCGCGCCTGCCAGCACCGCTGACGGCTTGGTAGGTGGCTACCACTACGCGCTTGACGCCAAAGGCATGATGCAGGGGGGCAAGGGGCATGACCAGTGCCAGGGTAGAACAATTGGGGTTGGCAATAATGCCTTGATGCTGCTTCAGCGAATGCGGATTGACCTCTGGGGCTATTAAGGGGACATGTGGTTCCATACGGAAGGCACTGGAGTTGTCTATCACGATGGCATTGGCATCGGTAGCTAAGGGAGCAAGGCTGCGACTGTTGCTACTGCCAATACAGAAGAAGGCAATGTCCACTCCGCGGAAGGTCTCTTTGCTAGGGATTTCTAACGGTAGCTGCTCGTTGGCAAATGCCAGGGTGCTTCCCTGGCTTTTGGCAGAAGCAAGCAGGGTCAGCTTGCTGATAGGAAAAGAGCGCTTTTCTAAAACTTGTAGCAGGGTTTTGCCAACTGCGCCGGTTGCGCCGACAATGGCTACATGACGGCTGTGCATGCTGGTTTTTTTTGGCAAAGGGTTAGGCAGGCAGGTAAGAGAAACATCCTCAGCATGACTGTGAAACAGGATAAAGTCAAGGGTTCTAGCCACAATGGGGGTGGTTGGCTAAGCTGGCTTGCACAAGGACACAATTACGGCTTAGGTTTAGCGATAGATCCTATCTTGGGGGCGGGTCAATCCTAAGCGCTTGCGGGCGAGGTGTTCTATGTATTGGGGATCATGTTTAAGGGCATCAATTTGCCAGCTGAGTGTCTGCTGTCTTTTTTGCAGGTGCTGCAGTTCTTGCTGCAGCAGTTGTTGCTGTTGTTGAAGTGCACGTTGTGCCAGCCAGCCGTGTTTGCCGAAGAGTACAATGGCAGCTAGTACAGGCAGAAAGATGAAGGTGAACCAACGCAGCAGCTGGAAAGGTGCAGGGAAAAGCCGCTGAAGCCAAACTAAGAGACGGCTTGGGATACCAAGTTTGGGAGGGGTGTGGTCCATAACGCATTGGGATGTAAAGCAAGAACAACCTTAAAAGAATAGCCAACTATTGATACGAACGCCATGAAAGCAACTTGCAGCTGAGGGGGTAGGGGCGAAGACTTGCCTGCAACTAGAAGGCTTGTTTGCCAGCGAAACGGGCTTGGTCACCCAGGGCTTCCTCAATGCGCAGCAACTGGTTGTATTTTGCCAGGCGGTCGCTGCGGGAAGCAGAACCGGTTTTGATTTGCCCCGCATTGCAGGCAACAGCGATATCAGCGATAACAGCATCTTCGGTTTCGCCAGAACGGTGAGAAATGATGGTAGTGAAGTTGGCCTTTTTTGCCATGGCTATTGTCTCAAGGGTTTCAGAGAGAGAGCCGATTTGGTTCACTTTTATCAGAATGGAATTGGCACTTTGTTGTTCAATGCCTCGCTGCAGCCGTTGGGTGTTGGTGACAAAAAGGTCATCTCCTACCAGTTGTATGTGTTTGCCCAGGGTTTGGGTAAGGTGCTGCCAGCCCTGCCAATCGTCTTCTGCCAAGCCGTCTTCAATGCTAATGATAGGAAATGCTTTGCAGAGGTCTTGGTAGAATTCGGTCATTTCTTCTGCGGTTTTGCGGGGTTGGGCTTCGGTCTGCATGTGGTAGGCGTCATGGTGATAGAACTCGGTGGCGGCGGAATCCAGGGCGATGCCAATTTGCTCCCCTGCTTGGAATCCTGCAGCCTCAATGGCGCGCATCACCAACTCCAACGCATGGCGATTGGAAAGCAGGTTGGGCGCAAAACCACCTTCATCACCCACGTTGGTGTTCAATTGTTGTTCCTTTAACACCTTGCCCAGTGCGTGAAAAATTTCTACCCCCATGCGCAAGGCTTCACAGAAGCGGTCTGCACCCAGAGGCACCACCATGAATTCTTGTATGTCCACGTTGTTATCGGCATGCTGACCGCCATTCAAGATGTTCATCAAAGGCACAGGCAGGGTGCGCCCCTGGTCTTTTCCCAGCCAGCGGAATAAAGGCAGCTTTTGTTTAGCAGCAGCGGCTTTGGCGCAAGCCAACGATACCCCCAAAATAGCATTGGCGCCCAGCTTGGATTTGTTGGGGGTGCCGTCCAGTTCTATCAGCAGCTGGTCCAGTTCAGCTTGCCTGCAGGCAGAGTGACCGATGATTTTGGGTGCAATCACCTCATTGACATGGCGCACGGCTTGCTGCACTCCCTTGCCGCCATAGCGGTTGGCATCGCCATCGCGCAGTTCCACCGCCTCATGCGCACCAGTGGAAGCACCAGAAGGGACAGCAGCACGCCCCCAGCTGCCATCTTGCAGATGCAAATCTACCTCAATGGTGGGATTACCACGGGAATCTAAAATCTCACGCGCATGAACCCGTTGGATTTGGTCGTTGACTGAGGACATAGGCAAGGGGGCAGCTGCTGATGTGAATGATAACAACTCTGAATATAGCCAAGTGTTTTCACCAGCGCAAGTAGAGAATACATCTTGTGATGTTCCTCTTTTTTGAAGAAAGCAGGTTGCCTTGCTTTTTTTTCAAGACAGATGGGATAGAATAGTTTTATGAAGGTGTGGCGAAAAAAACATGATCTCCATTGTAACAAACGATGGCACAAGCCAAGAGGCTGGTGTCTGTTGGGATGGCTGGCGTGGTGGTTGTTGGCGTTCTGGCTGCCAATGGAGGCCTGGTCGCAGGTGTCGCCTGGGGTGGTGACTGGCTTTGAGGATGGTCGGCAGGTGCTGCCCAGCCAATTGGTACGATTTGAAACCTCAGTACAGCCATATGAAGTACACCCCGGTGAGCATTTTCGCTTGTTGGTGACGGTTAAGATTGCGCCGGGATGGCATATTTATTCGGTTATTCCTTCAGAGGATGAATATGCTCCTCCGCCTACCCAGCTGGAGGTAAGCGACAGCTTCATACAGGTGCTGGGTCCCGCCTATGAAACCAACCCGCGACTAGAAATGGATGAGGCTTTTGGCATCCCCTTAGCTTTACACAAGCTGCAGGTGCGGTTTTACCAAAATTTGCAGCTACCCAAGGATGTGAGTGCCTATGGACCTACACCGATTCTCCTGCAGATGAAATGGCAAGTCTGCAACGACGAGTTCTGCACTCCGCCTGTGAAGGGCGATCTGCAGGCTTTGGCAAATCTCACTGTAGGTGAGGTACGTCCTTCACAGGCATATATGGAACGCAGCATTGATGTAATAGATAAGCAAGGTCGCTTGCATGCCAATCCAGACAATCTTCAGGCTGTTTTGTTCAGTGGGGTGGGGAAATTTCTGCTGCTGGCTGCCAGTTTTGGTTTGTTGGCATTGCTTACCCCCTGTGTGTTTCCCTTGATTCCTGTGACTGTGGCTTTTTTTCTTAAATCTTCCCAGTCGTCGCCATCCTCATCGTCACTGTCCCCAGCCTCCTCAAAAAAGGCAGCCTTGCACAGCAGGGTAGGACTGGCTGCCATGTTTGGGTTGGGGATTGTCTTCAGTATTACTATGCTGGGGTTTGTCATCACAGCCATCTTTGGGGGTACGGGCATCCTGCGTTTTGCTGCACATCCTGCTGTCAATCTAGTCATTGGCGTGTTGTTTATTTTGTTCGGCTTTACGCTGTTGGGGATATTCAGCCTTTCTCCTCCTCATTGGCTGGTCACCCGCGTGAATCAGCTTTCCCAGCATGTCAAGGGTGCTGGCGGTGTACTGCTGATGGGTGCTGCCTTTGCCGTTACCTCTTTCACTTGTACAGCCCCCTTTGTGGGCAGCTTACTGCTGGCTTCTACCCAGGGAGAAATCTTCTGGCCTGTGCTGGGCATGCTCACCTACTCCACAGTGTTTGCCACGCCTTTCATCCTGCTCTCCCTCTTTCCACGGGCTCTTCAGGCACTCAAAGGAAAAAGCGGCAACTGGATGCCATTGCTCAAAGCCGTTATTGGCTTGGTAGAACTAATGGCCGCACTGAAATTTATCAGTAATGCAGATCTCATCTGGGGATGGGGCTTCTTTACCCGCTCTACCTTGCTGCTGCTGTGGGCAATACTCGCCCTGCTGGCAGCCCTCATGTTGGCGGGTGTTATCGCTCCGCCAGCAGCAGCCAGACAAAAACCAGGGCGACCACGCATGGTTTTTGCCACCGCTTTCTTTGCTTTCGCTGTCTACTTTTCCCTGGGCTTTTCAGGACGCGGACTGGATGCTTATACCGAAGCCTACCTGCCTCCACCCATTCTGGCTTCCTCTTCTGCTTTTGCTCGCTTCAACCCCTTCAAAACCGATGCCTCCAATAAACCTCGCAACATCCCCGCCCATGACCTCCCTTGGTTAGACAATCTCCCACAAGCCTTGCAGCAAGCCAAGGTTCAGCAAAAACTCGTATTTGTGGACTTCACCGGCTACACCTGCATCAACTGCCGCTGGATGGAAGCACGCATCTTCTCTCAGGCGGCAGTACTGGATACCCTGGAAAAGAAATTCGTGCTGGTACAGCTTTATACAGATGGCGGTGACAACGGAGAAAAAAACCAACAACTACAACTAGAACGTTTTCGGACTATCGCACTGCCCTATTACGTTATCCTTTCAGCAGACAATACTGTACTCTGGAGGCACGCTGGCATCGTCTCTACACCCATTGAGTTTTTAAATATGTTAGAACAAACCTTGCAGCGCTCTTTGTGATGCGCTTTGCGAAGGGGCTTTATGTAAGGGCTTTATGTAAGGGCTTGAGTGATGGAGTTGCGGTGATGATGCTTTGGACAATACACAAGCAGGCGCTATTCCCTCGCCTGCTATGGCGTTAACCCTCCAACACTTGGCAGTTCTCAAGGGAACTGCCAAGTGTGTTAGGTTCAGATTTAAGAAGTCAAAGCAGAGAAAACATGAAGCGGCTCATATGAATTGTAGCGTTCTTCAGATATCATTTGTCGTGTATAATATTTTTGTGCTGGAAGTTGTTGAATCACTCCACCATTGCGCTCAAATTCTGCCAATGCATTGACCAATGTTTGATTGTCTATTTTTTTCATTTTGCGTTTCATTGTGATGTTTCCTTACTAAATGCCTCCCTTTTTAAGAGGCCTCCGTCCTATACCATTACCTATCTACATTTTTTATGCCAAATGAAAATAGTGAGCCAAGTTATTGATTTATAATGATAAAAACACAAATATTCCATGTCGGTATGCCATAGCAATGTGACTGGATGAGGAAAAATCGCCACACTTTTTCGCTGTACTGTGGCAAAGTTGCATCATAGTTGGGGGAGGGGGAATGATGACTAGGTAGGCTGATACAGGGTGGATGCTGCTTCTTCACAACTGAACTGGACTGCTCAACAGCGCACCTTATTGCAGTGTTATGTGACCAGTATAGAAGGCAATGTTTTTGCGCTGCGGAACTTGCCTGAAGTGCTGAAGGGGGCATTGTTTTCGCGTTATTCACGCTCTCGGCTGGGGCTGCGTGAGTTGCTGCTGAAAGAATTCATTGCCGAAGAAGCGGTGTCTGATGGTTTTGCAACCAGCAGCCAGGTGGACATGGAACGGGCAGATGCGTTTTATCGTCGGGTGCTGGATGCCTATGGAGATGACAGCGTGGGAGAGTTGGGAGGTGCACATTTAGCCCTTGAGCAGATTTCCATGCTGGCAGCCAAAGCGGTACAAGATGCCCGCATTGGTGGTTCCCCACTGGAAAAATCTACGCGATATGTGTCTTTTGCAGACAAGCAGCAGGGAGAATATCGCTTTTATCGTGATGATAAGCTGATGGCGTCAAGGCATCGCCAGAAATACTTGGCAGCCTGCAATGCTTTGTTTGAAGGCTATCAGCGTTTGCAGCAGCCGCTGTCCAAATTTTTCCATAACCAGCCCCGCCCAGCAGATAAGCAGATAGGACAAAAGGAATGGGAGGTGTTGGTGCGCACCCGTACGCTGGATGCCCTGCGGGGGCTGCTGCCGACCGCAGCATTAACCAATATGGGTGTGTTTGGCAATGGGCGTTTCTTTGAGAACTTGCTACAGCGATTATCCACCTCGCCCTTGTCTGAATGCTGCCAATTGGCACAATCCAGCCATACAGCATTACAACAAGTGATTCCCAGCTTTGTCCGCCGTGCACACGCACAACACCGACATTTTCAGATGCAGCAAGAACATCAGCAGCAATTAGAAGCCCAACTACACCAGTTGGCTGAAGAACAATCAACCAGTTTACCAGCTCCAGCCAGCGACGCCCCCTTACCAGCAGCCCGCCAGCAGCAGTTCAAACTGTTGCACCATGACCCCCAAGCTCCCGCTAAAGTGGCCGCTGCCCTCAGTTATGCGCACAGCCAGCTGTCGTTGGAAAGCTTACAGCCGTGGGCAGACTCGCACAGTCTCCAAGAACTGAAGCAGCTATTCACCAACTTGGCTGCCTGCCGTCGCAATCGCCGCCACAAGCCACCACGCGCCACCGAATTGGCATTTTACACCTTTGAATGCACTGCCGATTACGGCATCTTCCGTGATCTGCACCGCCATCGCATGCTTACTCAGCAAAGACAACTCCTCACACCCCATCTGGGATGGACGCTCCCGCCAGAAATCGCCCACGCTGACCTCAAAGATGATTTCCAACAACTGATACACCAAGCTGCACAAACATACCAGCACCTGGCTGCCGATTTTTCCACAGAAGCACAATATGTCCTCCCCATGGCTTTTCATATCCGCTGGTACATGCACATCAATCTGCGCTCGCTCATCTGGCTCACCGAGCTGCGCTCCAGCGAACAAGGTCATGCTGCCTACCGACAAGCTGCACAGCAAATGCACCGCCAAGTCTGCCAAGCACATCCTGCGTTTGCACCCTTGTTCACCTATGTCAACACCTCTACATCCCAAGGCAGAATACAAGCCAGCAAAAACATCGTTGCCAACCGCCAGCCCTCACTGATCCCTGACAGCCAACTCTGATTGCCGGAAACCCGCTTCTAAACAGTTGCTTTTCCCTCTCAAACACCTATACTCTAACAATGGATTTTTTAGAATTTTTTAGAACACCTTGAAAATAACTTAGAACAATTTTAGGACAGCTACTTAAAAAGGCAGCAGATGGACATCAGTTATGGGGGTCGTAGTTAAGTTGGTTATAACGCCGGCCTGTCACGCCGGAGGCCGCGGGTTCGAGTCCCGTCGACCCCGTTCCCCATAAACAAAAGCCACAGATAAGTGGAGAAGGAAGCTAATAGAAGGATTTAAATTGCCGATTCTATTATGGATTAAAGGGAGAGCATCCATTCTTACAGACGTATTTGTAACTTCAATTGTTTCTGTAATTTTTCTAAACCAGTAGCAAATAAATTTTGTAAGGTAACATTCAATATGCTAATACAGTGTTTAAGGGGGAGTACAATTTCTTTCACTATGATGTCAAGGACGATAACATGGCTAAAAACAAACCCTACGGGGATAATCGAAGGCAGGGAGCTGTTAAGAACAGAAGTCAAACCTTTAATCCTCGAATAGGCGTCTGGACCAAAAGAGATGCTGCGACAGGACAGTTCATGGATCAAAAAGCAGACACTAAGCCATTTAAAGGTGTACAAAAAGAAAAGAAATAGAAAAACGGTATGAATCACTTGTGCTGCAACCTCCATCTTAAAGCCAGCTGCCTTTCAGCTCGTATCCGTTTATAGCCAGCCCCCCGATGCTCTCAGATACCGAATACCGTAATTTGCTGGATGTCGTCTATGAGCGCATCCAAGCAGCCATTGATATGCTGGATGCTGACGAGCTGGAGTGCGATAACGCCCACGGTGCGCTAACCCTCACGGTCAAGGGACAACGCTGGGTGCTTAGCGCACAGCCGCCAGTGCAGCAACTGTGGCTGGCGGTAGCCTCCAAGGGGGCAGCTTACCATTTTAGTTATGATGCGTCCTCACAAAGCTGGCGAGAACAGAAAAACCCCAGCAATGAACTATACTCCTGCCTCAAACAAATACTTGAAGAAGAAGCCAACTTAGTTGTGGAGTTGTAGGGCAGTGCCTGGATGGCAATGTCTTTGGTGGGGGGGGAATAGAAAAAAACGGCTTGGCATTACGGCGGCGTCCTACTCTCCCGACGCTGCAAGCGGCAGTACCATCGGCGCTGGAAGCTTTCACTGCTGTGTTCGGGATGGGAACAGGTGGGGCACTTCCGCCATAACCACCGCAATGCCAAGCCGTTTCTTTTTGGTGGGTTGATACTCCTTTGCAGGTATGGGTGGTGAGGTGGTTAGCAGCCGAATCAGTTTGTGGGGTACGCTTATGGTTAGGGATGCGCTTGTTGCTGCTGTACCATTGAACCAGCTTCTTGGAAGCAGCGCAAGACTTGTTCTTGATTAAATTTGAATAAAGCTTTTTAGCAAAGAGGTTCACAACCAGGCCAATACCAGTCCTGCGGCGAAAACAGCAGCCACATGACTGCCGGCATCAATTGCCCAAAGCGGCAGGGGCTTTTGGCTATAAAAAGCAGCTGACAGCATGTGAAGTATGTGGGTTAAAGCGACAAGCAGGACAGCAACCAACCATTCTAGACCAATACCACGGTTGTGAAAAACAATTAGCAGGGCTGAGAGCAAGGTGGCTTGCAGCAAGAGTGCTGCCAGGCTGCTGAACATACCCTTGTTGGGAGAGATTTTTTTGGGGTCAATCGCTGTGAGTTTCAGCCAAGCCTTGCCAAAGACCAAGGGAGAGTACCAAATGAATTGAACTGCAAAAGAAATCAGGGTAGCCAATAAGATGGATGGCCAAGGAAGAAAGGTGAGGGTTTGCATGAGGTTTTAAGCGGAATTGCTATCCCAGGGGATACGCCGACAGTGGGGTAAGAACCGCTGCATCTGTACAAGTTAAGCGGGCGGCTTAGAACAAGACCAGTATGAGTCCCATAAGGAACACGCTGGCTATATGGCTGCCGCCGACAATCCAAAAGAGTTGGATGGGTTCTTGTTTATAGAAGCTATCACTGAGGATATAGATGGCACCGGTCAAGCTAACCAGCAAGACTGCCACCAACCAGTCGGCGTTTAAGCCGTTAATGAAAAAGGTTTCCAGTACTGCAAAGAGTACCGCTGCTTGCAGCAAGCCCGCCAAGAAGCTGCACGACATACCATAAAAGGGTACGCCTTTTTTGGGATCAATCTTGGAGAGTTTCATCCAAGCCTTGCCGAAGAGAAGAGTGAACCATATGAATTGGAGTATAAAGGCGGCGACATCAGCCAGGAAGATTTTAAGCCAGGGAAAGGTGAGTAAGGTTTGCATAGTAGTCTTGGGGATGGGAGGAAAAAAGTAGAGGTAAAACCAAGAAGGTAAACCTGCGGTTAGAAAAAAGGGGTCAGCTCAATCTGAACAAGGGTAGATGATGGTTGTTCTAGGGGGTTTTTATTTTCTTGAAGCTAGGGATGCAGAGGTGCTCTGGAATAGAAGTCAAGCCTCACGGCCACTTAGTACGGGTTCGCTGAACACATTGCTGTGCTTGCACTTCCCGCCTATCAAACAGGTAGTCTTCCTGAGGCCTACAGGGGCCGCCGTAGCGACCCTGGGAAATCATTCTTAAGGTTGGCTTCCCGCTTAGATGCTTTCAGCGGTTATCCGTTCCGAACATAGCTACCCGGCGTTGCCGTTGGCACGACAACCGGCGCACCAGAGGTTCGTCCATTCCGGTCCTCTCGTACTAGGAACAGCTCCTCTCAGATTTCCAACGCCCACAGCAGATAGGGACCGAACTGTCTCACGACGTTCTGAACCCAACTCGCGTACCGCTTTAAATGGCGAACAGCCATACCCTTGGGACCTGCTTCAGCCCCAGGATGCGATGGGTCGACATCGAGGTGCCAAACCGCGCCGTCGATGTGAACTCTTGGGCGCGATAAGCCTGTTATCCCCGGAGTACCTTTTATCCGATGCGTGATGGCCTTTCCATTCAGAACCACCAGATCACTAACACCGACTTTCGTCCCTGCTCGAGCTGTCGCTCTCGCAGTCAAGCTCCCTTTTGCGTTTGCGCTCTATAAGGCTGGTTTCCAATCAGCCTGAGGGAACCTTGTGCGCGCCTCCGTTACATTTTAGGAGGCGACCGCCCCAGTCAAACTCCCCACCAGACAGTGTCCTCCGACCTGATTCAAGGCCGTGAGTTAGAAACTCAAAATAACCAGGGTGGTATTTCAAGGGCGACTCCACCCTAGCTGGCGCCAGGGGTTCAAAGTCTCCCACCTATCCTACACAGATCATTTCAAGATTCACTGTCAAGTTGGAGTAAAGGTTCACGGGGTCTTTCCGTCTTGCTGCGGGTTAACCGTATCTTCACGGCTATTTCAACTTCACTGAGTCCCATGCCGAGACAGCGCCCAGATCGTTGCGCCATTCGTGCAGGTCGGAACTTACCCGACAAGGAATTTCGCTACCTTAGGACCGTTATAGTTACGGCCGCCGTTCACCGGGGCTTCGATTTAAGACTTTGGGCAAAAGCCCGAATCTCTCCTGTTAACCTTCCGGCACTGGGCAGGCGTCACACCCTATACTTCCGCTTATTCGCGTTTGCAGAGTGCTGTGTTTTTGCTAAACAGTCGCCTGGGCCTCTTTACTGAGGCCCGCCTCAGCTTGCATCAGCGAATGATGCTCACCTACTACGGGCAGTCCTTCTTCCGAAGTTACGGACTCAATTTGCAGAGTTCCTTAGCATGGGTTCTCTCACGCGCCTGAGGATGCTCTCCTCACCCACCTGTGTTGGTTTACGGTACGGGTGGCTCTAGAAACTGGTTTAGAGGATTTTCTTGGCGGCATGGCATCAATCGCTTTGCGGGGCAAGCCCCTCGTGATCGACTCTCAGGGAATGTGTCTGCACGGATTTGCCTATGCAGACCCCCTACAATCTTCAACCAGGATAACCATCACCTGGCCGACCTAGCCTTCCGCGTCTCCTCATCACTCATAACGCTTCTAAAACCAGTACAGGAATATTAACCCGTTTCCCTTCGACTACGCCTTTAGGCCTCGCCTTAGGATCCGACTAACCCTCAGCTGACGAACATGGCTGAGGAAACCTTGGGTTTACGGCGAGCGGGATTCTCACCCGCTTTATCGTTACTGATGCCAACATAAGCACTTCTCTGCCGTCCACCAGCTCTTTCGATCTGGCTTCGGCCAACAGAGAACGCTCCTCTACCACTGTATTGATGGACGAATCCACAACAATACAATCCACAGCTTCGGCGGCCGATTTAAGCCCCGTTATATTTTCGGCGCAAATACACTTGACCAGTGAGCTATTACGCTTTCTTTAAAGGATAGCTGCTTCTAAGCTAACCTCCTGGTTGTCTAAGTACATTCACATCCTTTTCCACTTAATCGGCACTTAGGGGCCTTAGCTGGTGGTCTGGGCTCTTTCCCTTTCGACTACGGAACTTAGCTCCCGCAGTCTGACTCCCAGGTTAAGCATACCGGCATTCGGAGTTTGATTGGGTTTGGTAGGCTGGTAGGCCCCCTAGTCCATTCAGTGCTCTACCACCGGTAGCCATCACCTGAGGCTATACCTCAATATATTTCGAGGAGAACCAGCTATCTCCGGGTTTGATTAGCCTTTCACTCCTATCCCCACCTCATCCAAGCACTTTTTAAGGTACAATGGTTCGGTCTTTCACCTGGTTTTACTCAGGCTTCAACCTGGACAGGGATAGCTCACCCGGTTTCGGGTCTATGTCCCGCGACTTTAAAACGCCTTGTTCAGACTCGCTTTCGCTTCGGCTCCGCTTGATTCAGAAAGCTTAACCTTGCCACGAAACATAACTCGTTGGCTCATTATGCAAAAGGCACGCGGTCACGCGGTTTAACATTCATAAATGAATGTCGTAGCGCTTCCACTGCTTATAGGCGAATAGGGTTTCAGGTTCTATTTCACTCCCCTTGTAGGGGTTCTTTTCACCTTTCCCTCACGGTACTGGTCCGCTATCGGTCTCCAGGTAATATTTAGCCTTGGATGATGGTCCACCCAGCTTCACTCAAGGTTTCACGTGCCTCGAGTTACTCAGGGGATCGCCGAGTTGCGCCAGCAATTTCGAATACAGGGCTATAACCTTCTTTGGCCAGACTTTCCAGACTGTTCCTCTATCGCTAAGCGCATCCTCATATGGCGGCCCTACAACCCCAATCGGCGTACCGACTGGTTTGGGCTCTTCCCTGTTCGCTCGCCGCTACTAAGGGAATCTCTTTTTTGATTTCTCTTCCTACGGGTACTTAGATGTTTCAGTTCTCCGCGTTCGCTTTCCTAAGCCTATGAATTCAGCTTAAGAATGACAGCGCATGACCGCTGTCGGGTTTCCCCATTCGGAAATCCCCGGATTAACAACTGTTTGCGTCTTCCCGAGGCTTATCGCAGCTTGCCACGTCCTTCATCGCTTCCTGGAGCCAAGGCATCCACCCTACGCCCTTGCTTGCTTGACTTCTATTCCACAGCACCTCCCATCCAGATATTCTCTACACAGGCTTGGCTGAAAAATATCATCAGCTTCAAGAATGTGCCAAAAACGCACAGCAACTGCGTTTTTGGCTTAAATTTTTATTGTCAAAGAACTTACAGGGCAAATTCACATGAACCCGTTCTTACCGTTTATTCTTATGCTAAAATTATACATCCTGCAAGCTTTCTTTTAAAAATAGTAAAAAAACATCTGTTGTTAAAAGACAGCTTCCTCTAACAGTCAGACATTTTCCTTTGGTTTCTTGCTGCTGGATGTCCATTTGGCTGTTTCCAAATCCTTCAAATTTAATGAAATATCTTTGCTCTTGGTGGCATACGGCTGTAAATCCAACACCAAATCTGACAAAGTTTCTGCTGTTATTCCAAATTCTATCTTGGGTGGGACTTCTTCACTGATGGCTTCACACCAGGGATCTTTCCACAACTGGGGCAAGTTTTGCGGGGCAGGCAGCCAATGATTAAATACAGGCAAAGCCAGCTCTTTGACCACTGTTGTGCTGTTTATCTGCGGCAACGGATTCTGCCAGCATTTCAACAAAGATTGCTGCCATTGACCCAGCTGCCAATGGGGCAGATGTCCCTTAATGCCGTTGGGACGTATCTTCCACGCAGGAATTCGCTGCATCTCTACAGGAAAATTTAAAGCCTCTGCCAATGGATGACCTGATTTGAAGAATAAAAACATACCATCCTTTGGATACGATTCTGATACCAACAACCTATACTTTATACCATATACCTGTTGCCTGTATGGCAGCAGTGTTTTTTTGTATAGGATATCCGTACTGCTGTATGTATTTGTCGGTACTTATTTGTCTATTCTTATGGTAAGGTTGCATGCATCGCTTTTGTTGATGGTAAAAGCGGGCGCGTAGCTCAGTGGGAGAGCACCACCTTGACATGGTGGGGGCCGCTGGTTCAATCCCAGTCGCGCCCATACCGATTTGCTACTAAAGCCAAGATTTTCCAAAAGAGTTGGTATGGATCTGTTATCGCTTGATATCACTCAAGAAAGCCATCATGCGCTATTCTACTTTGAGGTAGCCCCCCAACACCAAAACAACCTGATGGGGCAATGCCGCGCCTTGCTGCCTGTACTAAGCAAACAGCCTGGATTTTTGGGCGCAGCCTTGTTTCAGGGTTACAGTTATTCTATCTGCTGCTTGGTACAATGGCGTTCTTCTCGGCATCACCAAGTCTTCATGCAAAGTCGGAGGGTGGCAGCCAACACCCGTCATTTTATGGAGTTTCTGGAAAACTTTGGAGTGACCATGCGTGTGGAAGAACTGCAATTAGATTCCCTCCAGCCGTTGGCATCAACCCATTGATACGCATGACTCCCTCTGCACCACAAGGATGGATGACCAGCAAACCCAAGCAATCCAGCCAAGTTTCCCTTCCTCGCTCCACAGCAAGCTATGCAGCCCTGGCCAAGCGTCGTGTGGTGCTGGGTGTTTCTGGTGGCATTGCCTGTTATAAAGCCATTGAGGTGCTGCGTCTCTTGCGGGGCGCAGGTGCTGAAGTACGGGTGGTGTTAACCCGAGAAGCCCGCCGCTTTGTCTCTGCCCTCACCTTTGAAACCTTTGCTGGCGCACCTGTTGCCAGTGCGCGCCTGGGGCTTACCAAGCAAGGTCATATTGAACATATCCAGCTGGCGCAGTGGGCGGAAGTGATTTTCGTTGTTCCCTGCACCGCCAATCTGATGGCCTCTCTGCGCTGCGGGCTGGCACAGGATACACTTTCAGCAACCCTCTTGGCTAGCAGCGCAGCGGTGATGCTGGCACCAGCCATGAACGACAAGATGTGGCAGCATGCCGCCACCCAAGAAAACCTGCGTATCCTGCAAGAACGACAAGTACATGTGATTCCTCCCGCCTACGGAGAACTTGCCGAGGGCTACCAAGGCATCGGCAGACTGCCCGAACCACAACTGCTAGTCTCTAAGTTGAATGATCTGCTCGCCCGCAGCAAACCCACTCCTCTTGCTGCTGAGATTGCTGCAAGTACACCCCCTCTCCAAGCCTTCCCCTCACTCAAAGGCAAGAAACTGCTGATTACCGCAGGTCCCACCATAGAAGATATTGACCCCGTTCGCTTTCTGGGTAACCACTCTAGCGGAAAAATGGGCTATGCCCTAGCGCAAGCTTGCCAACAACTCGGCGCAGCAGTCACCCTGGTTTCTGGACCTGTACAACTGACAGCACCTCCCCATATCCACACCCTCCAAGTCCGCAGCAGCGAAAGCATGCGAAAAGCCGTACTCCAAAAACAACCCCAGCAAGATGCCCTCATTCTCTGTGCTGCTGTCAGCGATTTTATACCAAAACAAGGTTTTCAAACAGAGAAAATCAAACGCCAGGCTTCACCACTCACCCTCACGCTTGCTGCCAATGCTGACATTGCCCAAGCAGCCGGAGAACGCAAATCAAAAGGGCAGCTGCTCATCATCTTTGCTGCGGAACATTCGCATTCCCTGCTGGCAGAGGCAAAGCGCAAAATGCATATCAAAAATGCTGACATGGTGGTTGCCAATCCTATTGACCAAGCAAAATCAGGCTTTTATTCTGACTTTAACCAAGCCACCATCCTGCTGCGCTCACAGCCAAACCAACCGCAGATTCTTCCCTGCATGTCCAAATTAAAACTTGCCCAACACCTGGCACAATTGACCGCCACACTGCTTTAGTTCCGATGCACAAATCACCTGAAACACAACCTTCACAACCAATGTATCCTTATGTATAATAAAGTCCTATTCTGCCCTTGAAGAGTATGTATCATATTTCCAAAGGGGCTAATATAAGAACAAGCAACTTTCCTTAGAGAATGGGCTATGGCAATTTGGGAATGGATATTGGTGGGGCTGGGGGTAGCATTATTGTTGAGGGTGCTGATGGATATGTTGCAGCGTCGTCATGCAATTCTGCACAATTTTCCGCTAGTGGGTCATTTGCGTTACTGGCTGGAAGCCATAGGACCTGAATTACGGCAATACATTGTTACCAATAACGATGAGGAGCGTCCATTTAGCCGCGACCAACGGCGTTGGATTTATGCATCTTCCAAGTTACAGAACAATTATTTTAGCTTTGGTACAGACAATGACTTGGAACGGGAAACTACCCATTTAATTGTAAAGCATGTGGCTTTCCCTTTGGATGCCCTCAAGTATGAGGGAGCGGCGTGTGAATCTGGTTATCATCTGCCCTGTGGCAAGGTGGTTGGAGAGACTCGCAAGCGCAAGCGAGCGTTTCGGCCGCATTCCTTGGTGTATTGTTCTGGGATGAGCTATGGTGCTTTGAGTTCAACTGCGGTGAGTGCCTTGAATAAGGGCTGCAAGCTGGCGAAATGTTTGCACAATACGGGTGAGGGTTCGATATCGCCATACCATCAGCATGGGGGAGAGTTGATGTGGCAGTTGGGGACGGGGTATTTTGGCTGTCGGGATGAGCGAGGGCGCTTTGATATGAGACAGTTTAAGCAAATGGTGGCAGCTAATCCGCTACGTTGTATTGAGATTAAATTGAGTCAGGGGGCCAAGCCTGGTAAGGGAGGGATTTTGCCAGCACAGAAAATCACACCAGAGATTGCACGGATTCGGGGTATCCCCATGATGCAGGACTGCGTGAGTCCGGCGGTACATACGACTTTTTCTGATACGGACAGCATGTTGGATTTTGTAGAGTATTTAGCGGAGGAGTCTGGGGTGCCTGTAGGCATCAAGTCTGCGGTGGGAGATTTGGGATTTTGGAAGGAGTTGAGTCGTTTGATGCTGAAAGGAGACCGCGGGGTGGATTTTATCACCATTGATGGGGGTGAAGGTGGCACAGGTGCTGCTCCGTTGGTGTTTGCCGACCATGTGTCTTTGCCTTTCAGGCAGGCATTTAGTCGGGTCTATCGCATATTTGCTGAAGCAGGATTGGCGGAAAAGGTGGTGTTTATTGGTTCAGGTCGGCTGGGGCTGCCATCTCGGGCTATTTCCGCCCTGGCTATGGGCTGCGATATGATAGGGGTAGCACGGGAAGCGATGCTGTCCATCGGTTGTATTCAGGCACAGCGATGTCACACCGGACATTGCCCTACGGGTGTAGCGACTCAGAATCGTTGGCTAAAAGCAGGATTGGACCCCACCTTAAAGTCGGTGCGTTTTGCCAATTATATTATTTCCTTGCGGCGCGAGCTGCTGCTGTTGGCATATGCTTGTGGTCAATTGCATCCTGCCTTAATACCAATGGAACAATTTGAATTGATGAACGGTGGCAATGCCATCCCTTTTGGAGAATACTACCAGCTAAAACCAACATGGGGTTTGCCTTCGGCTGCGGCGCAAAAAGCATTGTCCAAGGAAATAGCTAAGTATCATTAGTCAACCAAGCAAAAGTTAAACAGGCAAAAGTTAAACAGGCAAAAGTTAAAGCAGGCAAAGTTCCCAAGCCCCTTGACTACCCCAGCAGCTTCTGTTGATATTGTTCAATATTTCTCTCTATCGCTGATAACCATGCCCACACGCAGTGAAAAATTTTCTTTCCCTGGTTCCCAAGGTTTTACTTTGGATGCCAGGCTGGAACTCCCTGCAGAAAAACCTTTAGCCTGTGCTGTTTTTGCACACTGCTTCACCTGTTCCAAAGACTCCCTCGCTGCTGCACGCATTAGCCAGCGAATTGCCCAGCAAGGTATCGCTGTGCTCCGCTTTGATTTCAGTGGATTAGGAGGCAGCCAAGGTGACTTTGCCAATACCAACTTCTCTTCCAATGTACAAGATCTGCTCTATGCCATCTCTCATCTCTCGGAACAATTTATCCCTCCCACCCTGCTTATCGGACACTCACTCGGAGGCACGGCTGCTATCGTAGCTGCAACGCAGTCTCCTCAAATCCAAGTTGTCGCCACCATCGGATCCCCCGCAGAACCCTCTCACGTCACCCGACTCTTCGCTCCCCAAGGATTGGAAACTCTCAAAACAAAAAAAGAAGCCGATGTCCAAATTGCCGGCCGCACCTTCCGCATCCAACAACAATTCCTCACAGATATCACTCAGCAAAACCTGCTGGAAAAACTGCCCAATCTCAATAAACCTCTTCTCGTCATGCACTCGCCTGTGGATGAAATCGTTTCCATTAGCAACGCTACGCAGCTCTTTATGTCCGCCCGCCATCCCAAAAGTTTTTGCTCCCTAGGCAAGGCAGACCACTTGCTCACCCAAATTGAAGATGCCCAATGGGCAGCCGATGTCATCGCCGCCTGGGCCTCACGCTTCGTTACAACTTCCAGCACCAGCCCGCAACAAACCTCTGCACCACCCCCAGGACAAGTCCACCTCCAAGAAAACAACCTCCCCTACACCATTGACATCCAAACCAATGGTCACTCCCTGCAAGCTGATGAACCCATCTCCCTCGGGGGACAAGATAAAGGCCCCAACCCCTATGAACTGCTTTCCGCCAGCCTAGGCGCCTGCACCCTTATTACCCTACGCATGTATGCCAATCACAAAAAAATTCCTCTAGAAGGTATGCAGCTTTCCATCCGTAAAGAAAAAATTCACGCCCAAGCCAGTGCCAACTGCCAAAAGCCACTCCCCACCAACAATTTTCAACGGACTCTCCAATTCCAAGGAAACCTCACTGCTGAACAAAAACAACGGCTGCTGGAAATCGCCGATAAATGTCCTGTCCACCAAGCCCTTTCCCGCCCCAACCAAATTACCACCCAGCTGGATGAATCCTAGCCACCTCTTTGTCCAGAGGAAAGGGTGTCTTGGTGCCAAGGGGATGTGACCCCCTTCACCAACAGGTACCACTATAAAGCAGCAGGGGGTTCTTGCCAGGCGCCGTGTTGTTTCAGCAGATCTACCAGGCGTTCTACGGCTTGTTCTGTGGGGATGCCCCGTTGTACGCATTGCTGACCTTTGTAGAGATTGATTTTACCCGGTGCGCCCCCAATGTAGCCGAAGTCGGCGTCAGCCATTTCACCTGGCCCATTGACGATGCAGCCCATCACACCGATTTTCAAACCTTTGAGGTGGGCGGTGCGCTCCCTGATGCTGTCAGTGGTTTCTTGCAGGTCAAACAGGGTGCGACCACAGGAGGGACAAGAGATGTATTCCGTCTTAAAGGCGCGCAGGCGGGCAGCCTGCATGAGGGTTTGGCAGAAGACCAGGGCTTCTCCTTGGGGGTTGTTATCGCTGCAGACGATGGCATCCACCAGTCCGTCAACGGCTAAGGCCCCGATGGCTACTGCGGTTTGCATGCGTGTGCTTTGGTCATTATCTTTGGAGATACGGACAGCGAGAGGCCAATTCAAGCCTATTTCTTCCAGCCAAAGCACCAAGCGGCGACCTGCCTGCAGCCAATGGGGGCCATCTAACACCAATAGACCGCCTGGGGTATGTTGGCGCAAAGATGCCAACAGACTGCGGGTATGGGGGTCTTGCAGTAGTGGGGCAGAGAGTAACAGACACATTGGCTGGGGTTTTTTCAGTAGTTCGGCAGCTAGTGCAAGAGGATGCAGGCACAGGGAAGGCTGGGGGTTATGGCTGACGGGATGGATATGGTCTGAGGCCAACAGCTGGGCATCAAACACTTCTTGCCTGCCCAATGCAGGTAGAGTGAAATCAGCCTCTGCCATGCCCAGAAGGGCGGGTGTGGCTTCTCCGCCGATGTGTGCACTTCCCAGTTGCAGCGTGCGCGTGGGGCGACGATAGAATCCCACTGGCGAAGCAAAGGACAATGCTGGCCAGCTGGGTCCCTGGGCGATGTACTCAGCTGCCGATATCAGTGCTTGGGCTACGGGGATTTCTGCCTCAGCTGCCTCTGTGAGAGATACACGGATGGTGTTCCCCAACCCATCACACAACAGCGTTCCAATACCTACTGCTGATTTGCAACGTCCTTCCAATCCGCCTCCTGCTTCTGTTACCCCCAGATGCAGCGGGAATGACATACCTGCTGCCTCCATCCGCTGTGCCGTCAGCCGATACGCTTGTACCGCCACCAACGGGTTGGAAGCCTTCATGGATACCACCACTTGTTGGAAGTGTTGACGCTGACAGATGCGCAGGTATTCCATGGCGCATTCCACCATGCCCTCGGGCGTGTCGCCCCAGCGATTAAGAATGCGGTCTGAGAGTGAACCGTGATTGACCCCTATGCGCAAGGCACGATTGGCTTGCTTCAAGGCTGCCAGCAGCGGGGTAAAGGCAGCTTCTACCCGTTGCAGTTCTTCTGCATATTGGGCATCGGTGTAATCGCGCAGTTGAAATCGCTTTTGATCAACGAAATTACCGGGATTGATGCGTACTTTTTCCACCCAGGGGATGCAGTCTATGGCTAGCTGGGGGTTGAAATGTATATCGGCAGCCAGCGGCAGGTTAAGTTGGTGCTGTGTCATGGCACTGCGAATGTTGGCCAGGGCTTTTAAATCACGACGTGTGGGGACAGTCAAGCGCACCATTTCGCAGCCAGCTGCTTGCAGCTGCAGCATTTCTTTTAAGACTGCGTTCACATCCCAGGTAGGGCAAGTGAGCATGGATTGCACCCGCACGGGATAATCCCCACCCAGTACCAAGTTGCCCACACGCACCTCTTGTGAGGGACGGCGGCGTACAGCCAGTGGGTGATGAAAACTCGGCACAGCAGCATTACTAGTGCCCGCAGCTTCGGCAACTTGAGATACCAATGCAGTCATGAAAAATGTGGAAAATAATGAACACCAGGTATATTATAGTACATACATGTAAGCACATCTGTAAAGGGTTGCTTTTTGTTTTTGAAAGTTTTACACTAAGGTGTATTATTGTAAAATATCCTTAAAATGGAATGTATATAGCATGGGTTTTTTTCAGTATCGTGGATTTATTTTCTGCTGCTTTTTGTTTGTATGCTTGCTAGGAGGTTTTTCTGTTACCTCATCCAGCGCCGATGAGAAAGCCCGCAAGGTTATGCAGAAGGTATATGCAGAAGGTAAAAAGCACAAAACCCAGGAAACTGTGGTGGAAATGGTGATAAGTGATGTGAAAAATCGTCAACGCCAGCGCTATTTCCGCAGCCGTAAATTGATCCAAAACCCTAATATAAGTAAATCTTTGATTCGGTTCTTTCGTCCTGCTAATGTAAGTGGCACTTCTTTGTTAAACTGGAAAGACGACAACAAAGACAATGTTACCCAATGGCTGTACCTGCCAGCCCTGAAAAACGTTAAGCAATTGAACGCAGATTCTCGCAATGACAGCTTTATGGGATCGGACTTTAGTTATGCCGATATTGCCGGCCGCCAGCTTGACCAAGATGAACACTCTATTTTACAAGAAACTGAAAAGTTTGTGTTTATCCAAAGTGTTCCCAAGAAAAGCAGCGATACCTACTCCAAGATTGTTTCTGTAATAGATCCCAAGCTAAATATTGCCCGTCGGGTGGTGTTTTATGACCGTAATGGCACCAAATTAAAAACCCTTGACAATAAACGCATCACCAACGTGAAGGGCATGAATACCATTACCTTGGCGGTGATGACCAATCACCAGACCAAGGGTTCTTCAACCCTCCAAGTGAACGATATAAAAGTGGGGCAGCGCATTTCCCCCAACGATGTGGGTATTCAAGCACTGCGTTCCAACTGATATCTCCCAAAAAGGCTTCCAATGCGCTTAACAACAGTATTCGCTGCGGTTCTACTTTGTTTGACGATGCTGTGGAAAGCAGAGGAGGCTGCTGCCCAGCCGCTGTCATTGCCGTCAGCAGATGGGCTGGAAACAGCCCAAGAAACGCCGCCGCATACGCTTTTACTGCCAGATGCGCTTGCTCAGCAAGGAAGGACACCCAGCGGGCTGCGGGGGCTGGGCGACTTAGAACAACTGGAAGAACAAGAACTACAAAGTGGCCAGTCAGGTATTGCAGATTGGCTGACCCGCACCTTGCAAGGCAGGGTTGGTACCAGCAGCCTGTTCGGAGAAGAGACTGCTAGACGGCTGCATTTCTTTGAAGCGGGGGTTAGCGACAACATCGGCATGGTGGGATATGGCTTTAAGGTAAGCTACTCTGAGCAATACATCAAATACGTGGAAGAATTGATTGATCCCGCTGGCAACCCCGACGATCCACCTGAGCGCACCAGTATCTTTTACAGCAATAGCGATACTGTGGAAGATGCTTTCCTGCGTTTCAACTATGGTCCACTCACCATCAGTGGTGGCATTCAAACCATTGTTTGGGGACAGTTTCAGGGCTTTTCTCCGGTAGATTTTATGCTGCCTTTCCGTAGTGCTTCACTCAGTATCGGTTTTAGCAAAGTAGCCAATCGTCTGCCGCAACAAGTCTACACCCTTTCTTGGTTCTTGCAGCCCCAAATAGAAATGCAGCTGTATCACTTCCCTAAATATGAATTGGATGAACTCAGCGAGCAGATATTCTTTAGAACAGCAGAAGTACGGGTTTCCAACGACTCTAGGTCGGATAGTTACACTGTTCCTCCTCCTGAAAGACCCACCAAAGCCCGTCAGGCTGCCCGCCTGATGTTTTATCCCACCTGGGCCACCTTTGGCTTCACCTACTACAAGGGTTGGGATTATTTTGATGAAGATTTCTCCACTCTGAAAGATGTCAGCACTTATCAGGGTTTTGGGGGAACTGCAGAAGAATATTATTATGAAGAGGTCAATCGATCCATTCCTCGTATTACTGCCCGTGGGTTTGAATTCGCCAAACGTGTTGGCAGCTATACTTGGAAAGTGGAAAGGGTTGAACGTGAAGGCATTCAGGATAACTTCTTCTGGCCTAGTGTAAAGACTGATGCAAGTGGTACCCAGCGAGAACAAGCTGCTGCGGCTTTTCGCGACTGGGTCATAGACGAAAATGAAGGTAAGTTATATGTACCATTAATCTCCAGCTTTTCTGCCTTAGGTTTTGAGACCGAGAATGAACGCCGAATTTTTAATTTTCTCGTATATTTAATTGATGATTCTATTAACGCTCATGGACAAAGAGGCCGCGAACTCCATAACGCCGTTAGTAACAGTAGCGAAGACGACACACCAACAGTTTTCCCCGCCTTCCAATATGGATATCGCGGCAAAGGAGACAACAACGCTGTTACAGGTTTTGCTATAGGCGTAGTGGGACCAGGCTTTGGGGCAAGTATTTACCATACCAGAACCATTCAAGAGGTACTGCGCCTAGTGACTTCTTATGAGAGTGTAAGTTACTTCAACGATGACAACCTGGGCAGTGAATTTAAATATCGCCCTAAAGAAGGTGCCACCAACGGACCTCGCCTTACCGTTATCTACAGCTTCTAGCTGCGTACTAACTGCCAGGGGGAGGTATCCGCTGTAAAAAGGTAGACTGCATGGCTATTTTTCGGCGGAGAAGTGTTCAAAAATTTGCTTTTATCGTCTTGATGGTGACGATGCTGCTGCTGGTTGGCTGGCAGGCAGGCAAGGTGCGTTTTAACAACGACCGCTGGCTAAAGAAAGATCACCCTGTTCAGCAGGCGCAAGACTACCTCGCTTCAGAATTTGAAGGAGGTCAGGATTTGCTGCTGGTATTCGATCTGCCGCCAGGAGCTTTTTTTCAGCAGCCATTGTTGGATGAATTAGAAAGCCTTACTGAATGGCTGGAAGCATTGCCGGATGTGCAGGAAGTCAATACTCCGCTGGAGGCGACCACCATCCTTAATGCAAACAATGAACTGCGCATTGAAAGTTATTCCAAAGCGTTGGAAAAAGGACACCTGAAAGATTTAGCCGCCTATCGTACAGATCTGGAAAAGAGCGTATATTACGGGAGGCTTATCTCAAGTGATTTCCGCACATTGAATGTGGTGGTGAACATCACCAAACAGCCAGAAGAAGGGAATTATCAGTTTGCACGCGTGCGTGTTTTAACAGCCTTGCAAGCTGTGATAGAAGATTATTCCCTATTGGGCAAACCCCGCATGGCAGGCGAAGCCTGGCTGTACTATGCCTTGGATGTAGGCAGCAGAAGCAACCTGATTCGTTTCCTGCCGATGTTGATGCTAGTGATTGTACTGCTGCTTTGGTATTTGTTTCGCAGTGTGGCGCGCACCTTGATTGTCATGACCAGTGCCACACTGGTGTTTTTGTTTGCTTGTGCCATCGTGTTTTGGCAGGGGCACGACCTCACCACCGTGAGTATTTCTTTGCCGGTACTGATTTGGGTGATTGCTATTGCGGATTCCATCCACATTGTCAGCCGCTGGGATGAAGAAGCCCGTCATCATCCACAAGCAGACACTGTACTGAAGAACACCATAGCACTGACTTGGAGGCCGTGCTTCATGACCTCTCTTACCACAGCGGTGGGTTTTGCGGCTTTTTCTATCAGCAACATTTTGCCGCTTCGCCATCTGGGACAAGATGCTTTCCTGGCCATTTTTGTCTCCTATCTGGTGATTGTAGGCACCAATTGGTTCGGTTTGTATCTCTTCTGTCCCCCGCAGGCTTCTCAAGACAGGCGCTTGAAGATAGTGAACACTTTACCTCTTGCTGACTTTTGTTTCCGCAAGGCTACCACTGCAACACGTCGCATTGTCTTTTTCTGGGGGATAGCAGGGATGGCTTCTCTTATCGCTTTGGGGTGGATACGTTTTGAAACCAACTTATTGGATGTGTTTTTTAAAAAAGACAGCCCCACCTATAAAAACTTTCTTCATGTAGATGAACACTTAGGCGGTTCTGGTAGTATGGACTTAATTTTTCAAACCTCAGATGAAGACCACTTTAAGCAGCCGCAAGTTCTGCAAACCATGCATCAATTGGAGAAGGTACTGGTTGAAGATCCCCAAATTAACCACGCCATTTCCTACCGTGAATCTGTGCAGCTGATGTTTCGTCGCTTAAAAGAAGACGACAACACCAAGGCGGAGACAATAGGGCTGCCCAGCACCCCAGAAGAACTGGGACAAACATTGCTGTTTTTGGAGTTTTCGCGTGGTGCCCAAAGCAACGATGTCCTTTCCCCCTATGTAGATTTTGTTTATGCCAATGCCCGTACCCATTTGCAGACTCCCAACCTCAATTCCAGCCAGACAAAAGCCTTGTTTCAACGTATCAATCAACGCTTGCAGCAGTTTTCTCTTCCTCCTGTTATCTGGGCGGGCTCCAGCTTTCTTTTTCATTCCCTCAGCCGACAAGTACTGACTACCCAAATTTTCACCGTGTTGCTGACAGTAGGATTTATCTATCTGATGTTTCTTTACAGCTTTGGTTTGCGGTTGGGTTCTGTTGGCTTGATAGTCAACGTACTACCTGTACTGATGACGGCTGGTCTCATCAGTTTGAGCGGCACTTCATTTGATTTCGCTACGGTGCTTATCACCAGTGTAAGCTTTGGCCTTTGCGTGGATGACACTATCCACAGCCTGCATTACTTCCAGCATTTCAAGGACCCCAGCCACGCTGCCAACAACCTGCATCAAACTTTGCGTCAACTGGCCAAACCTTTAGTATTTACCAGTATTCTCTTTTGTGCAGGCTTTGCGGTATTTCTTTTTTCTGATTTCATCATTCTGATTAAATTCGGCTTCTTTAGCATATTTGCCATCCTCATGGCACTGCTGGCAAACATGCTATTTTTGCCCGCTTGTCTCAAATGGCTGTATGCGAATCAATTTGCGCAGTAGCAGCCTCAGCTCTTGCGAGAGGTCGTGTGGCAACGACCCCTCCTTGCATACCAGGCAAGTTTTGTGGAAAGCAATCTAGAAGTGCAAGCGCTTAAGGTCTTGAGCCAGTTTTCCCCATTCTCCCACAGCTTGTTCGGGTTTGTCTCTATAGCTGACAATGCGGCGATTTAATTTGGCACCGTCATCCTGACTAATTTTGAGCAACCTGAATGCTTCTTCCACATCGCCCGTACGCAGCAGATTGATAGCGGTAAGGCGAATTTTGACCTTGGTTGAGAAGTCACAAAGTTCTACTTGTGCTTCGCGTGGGCAGGAAAGGGTAAAAGCCAAAACTGAACCAGCCAAGCAGACATAGCATTTGTCTGTCTTGGTTTGGTATTCATGCCAGGCTGCCATTTTGATTTCATAGGTGTCATCTTCAGAAGCTTTGTGAAGATCCTCAAGGGCAAGCTCCAACAATTCTGAAGGTTTGGCTAATAGAAAATGCTTTGCTTTATTGCTTGAATAATTTAGTTCTGGAGGCATCTTGTTTCCTTCAAGAAGTTAAGAACTGGTGTTAAAATCATTTCAACGGTTGTCGTCATAGGTATTGTCACACCATCATGGTTTTAGCAGAATTTAAATCTGCATACAAGCACTGATTTGCATTTAAATACTTTTATTGGTTACGACACCAAGATCATCAGGCTTGCCAGAAAAGTATTGCATGCTATATGCCAGATTAGGGTTTTCTAGTGATAGAAAATTGTTGTCGGGACTGGAGGGCGTAGGCGAGCATTTTGTAGACCAGTTTGGCGGCGGTGAAATTGGCAGCGTGCAGCTGTGGGATCGGGGCCAATTCTACTACATCTATGGCTACAATATGTCTGCGGCGGCTGATTTCGCGCAGCAGTTCTAAAAGACAAAACCAGTCCAAACCTCCAGGTTCTGGTGTGCCGGTGGCAGGCATGCATGCAGGGTCTAGTACATCCACATCCAAGGTGATATAGACCTGAGGTTCCAAAAGTTCAATCAAAGAGCGAAATCGCTTCTGATGACCTTCCACTGAACAAAGCTGTTGTGCCCAAAAGACACGCTCTTCCAGCTGGTGTTCACGAACAAATGCACGTTCTGCGGCAGAGATAGAACGTATCCCTGCTTGTACAAAAGGAATGCCCAATTCGTGGACGCGAGCCATAATACAAGCGTGGCTGTAAGGGTTTGCTTGATAGCTTGGGCGTAAATCGGCGTGGGCATCCAATTGTAGAATGGAGAACGGCTTTTGCAGCACCTGATGACAGGCTTGAAATGCCCCCAGGCTGACAGTATGTTCTCCTCCTAAGCAGCAGAGTAGTTTGCCTGCTTGCAGGATATCTGCTGCGACTTGGCAAACCTTTTGGGGAAGGTCTTCTGGGAGAACATTTGTCACAGACAAGGGGGTAAGCGTGAACAATCCCGCCTCACAGGGTTGGCAGTCCAGTTCTTCATCATACAGTTCCAGTTGGGCAGAAGCCTGTAAAATAGCTTGCGGCCCTTGGGATGTCCCCTTGCCATAACTGACGGTTTTTTCATAAGGAAGCGGCAAAATGACGGCTCGTGCCTCTTGCCAGCTGCAAAGGGGGGCGGCATCTCCGCCAAAGCGAAGGGTATGAGGTTGCGGATCGGCAGTTGACACGAGAGAGATGGACAGAAAAGAGAAAACAACAACTGCGGAATTATTGGATCAATTGCTTATATTGGAAGCAATCCCTTGAATCAATGCGGCCAGAGATCCGCTAACAGTATACGCAGCGAATTCAACAGCTGCTGGCATAAATGTTCTGGCACAAAAGCCAGATTCAATACCAGCATCAGCAGATTAAAGGGCAGGGTATCTAATACAATTCCTACTGTTATGTGTATCAATATTGCCAGGAACAAAGTGAAGATGCGTAAGTCTTGAATCCAAACGAAGATGGGATGCAGCAGCTGAAACAGCAGTAGAAATATACTGATAATGATCAATGCAGGAGATCCAATCTTCCAAGATATTTGAGATGCGTTCTGCCAATCTGCTGGTTCTATCAAAATAGTTTTTTGAAGCTGTAAAGGATGCCAGAACATTTCACCAAAAGAAAAATCGGTGGTAAGCAGCAGCATGGCGGATTGAAAATAAATCAGACACAAGTGAATTTGTAAGGCGCGCATCATCATACTGCCCCAAATCAGCGGCTGCGATCTTTTGGAAGGTTGGTGAATACGGCTAGACGGCTTAGAGACTGGCACAATGCAAAGGCGTCGTGCGCAAGGCATTAAACTAAGATACAAAAGGGCTACTACCAGCAAACTGTCTAAATTGGTTATCGTGGCAGATTGATAATTCATATAAACCAAGTGGAAAAAGAGTGCCAATGGTGCCGATAACCACACAGCCACACCCAGCAAAAAACAAATGGCTATCAAAACAGCCAGCAGATAAACAATCCACACCCAAAAGAGATGTGTTTGTGCTTGGAACAATTCAATCTTCCAGGTTAAGCCATAAACTGCATTGGTACTGGAAGACAGGGCAATATGCCCCAGATTTAAATCCATCCCCAACACCAGCAAGCGATAAAATAAAATCAGCCCCACACCTACTCGCATTAAGGCAGAGGAGGTATCCGTAAGGGGTTTATTCCAAAAATTTATCCAAAAGATAGAAAACATCAGGTGGTAGCACAGAGAGTAAACGAGAGTATGCCAGGACTGTTCAGGTTATTTTTTGGGAAGCCAACGCCGAGTAAAGGCATTGTAGGTTCCTAAGGGTTCTAGCTGAAGCTTGGCCTCCAGTTGATGGTTTTTGGCAGCAAACGGAATTTGATTGCGGTCCCAACGCCATTCTGCAGAAAACAGTTCTACGCTTAAAGGGATGCTTTGCTGGCTTTCAGCCAGGTGGGCTGCCAAGCGTTCTTGCGCTTTTGGCTGGCTGCTAGCTATATGGCTAAGCACTGCCCAGCGTTCAAAACGCAACGAAGGAGAAGTGTGGCTGTCTGGGAAGTAACCACTGAGGACAGTGTTGTTTTGGTGATAGATCTTGTAAACTAAGAAGCGATTGGAATTGTGTAAATATTCTACCCCAAAGGCATTTTTAATGCGCATCCAAGTCAGCCAACCGGCACGCCCTTCTACCAAACCCAGCAAATGATTCCGTCCTCCTGGCAGTAAGAATAATAATAACAAGTGAAAGGAAATCAGCCACGGAGGCAGCCAACGAAACAGAAATGGCTGTCTCGGTAAGCGGGAAAAATTAAAAATCACGGGCAGCGGCCCATGCAATATCCAGATTTGCAGAAATCGTAACATCACAAATTCGCCTGACAGACCCTAACGCATGCAGCAGACCTGCTGCATCAACTCAGTGACAAGTCCTTAAGAATCCCTAGGGGTGTTTTTGTCACCAGTTGCCATTCTAATGAGAATGACAGCGGTACAGCAAGTATTCTTGAACTGCTGTGGGTATTTATGCTGTTGCGGGTTATGGTGTTTCTCAGTGTCCAATTTCTTCCCACAGTTGTTTTCTCTTCTTAGCTGTATAACCAGGTGCTGGTGGCGTTTCTTTGAGTGTTGGCAATCCCTGGTGGGGCTGATTTAAGCTTCAAGAGTTTTCAGCAAATCCCCATGGATACGACCATTGCTGCAAACAATATCAGGACCCAAGGTGGGTTGGCCTTGAAAATCGGTGAATTGTCCGCCTGCTTCTTCTATGCAGGGCCTGAGAGCGACTACATCCCAGAGCTTAAGACCGCTTTCTATCATGGCATCGCTGCGGCCGCAAGCTACCATTAGGGGACCACAGCAGTCTCCCCAGCCCCGCAGGATGGCACCTTGGGCATGCAGCGCAGCAAAGCACTGGGCTGCATTTTCCATATGGCCGGGGTCTGTGAACAAAACAGAAGCCCCTTGCAGGCTGTTTGTTCGGCTGACTTGAACAGGGCGGTCATTCAGTCGTGTTCCGCGGTTCTTCACGCCTATCATTAATTCCTTGGTGGCGGGCAAATGGATGACTCCTAACACTGGCTGACCACGATAAAGCAAGCCAATCAGTGAACCAAAAAGAGGAATCTGATGGATAAAAGCGTAGGTACCATCAATGGGATCCAACACCCACTGCCAGTCTGCCTTGCCAGGACCGCTTTGACCGCTTTCTTCGCCCAGTATCTGATGCTGAGGAAAGCGCGCCTGGATGCAGCGACACATCAGGGCCTCGGCTTGGCGGTCTGCCTCGGTAACGGGACTGGCATCAGTCTTGATGGAGACTGGCATCTCACTGCGAAAGTACTCCATAATCAGCCGACCACTTTCTTCTGCCAACTCACCAGCGAATTGGCTCAATTCGTCCAGTGTTTCTGCAGCAAGGTCATGGGTCATGGTGATAACATAGGAAGACAAGGGAAAAAGCTAGGGCTTTGGGTCGCAGCTGATGCTGCATCATCGCAAGGGCAAGTTGGTCAATTCAAGGCGAAACAATTTGCCAGATTTCACCCTTGCTGTGTTCCAGCAGGTAGAGTTCTCCATCATGGTCTTGACCAAAAGAAGAGATTCTCAGGTTGGAAGCTAGCAGCAAGTGAGGAGGACGGGGTTTGCGTGAAGCTGAGGGAATGGCACGAATACGACCAGAGATATAATCGGCAAACAGATAGTGACCAGCCAAGGCGGGGAGTTTTTTACCGCGATAGACATATCCGCCCGTAATGGAAGCATCGGGTCCGTGGGTATATTCGGTGATAGGTAAGCGCAGGTTGGAACGGCGGCAATTCTTTGCAGGACGGAAGCAGCGGCTGCCTTCCATGCGTGCCCAGCCATAGTTAGCCCCGCGCTGCACCAGGTTGACTTCTTCTATGCGGCTTTGTCCCACATCGGCTACCCACAGGGCATTGGTTTTGCGGTCAAAGGACATGCGCCAGGGATTGCGCAGTCCAAAAGCCCATATTTCTGGTCTAGCCGATGGGTTTGCCACAAATGGATTATCTGCAGGAATGGCATAAGGTTTACCTGCAGCACCACGGTTTACATCCAGGCGCAAGATAGTTCCTAGCAGGGATGCTAGATTCTGCCCATGATTCATGGGGTCTCCAGCGGCACCGCCATCGCCCACACCCAAGTACAACATGCCGTCTTTACCAAATGTCAGTTGTCCTCCGTTATGATTGGCGTAAGGCTGGTTGATGGTCAATATCATCTGAGGAGCACTTTGAGGACGCAGGGTCTTTGGATGCAGTTGAATGCGAGATACTTCTGTACGACGGGGGTTGGCACGGCTGCCATAAAGAAACAACCAACCATTGCTGGTAAATTTGGGATGCAGTGCCAGCGATAGCAGCCCCTCTTCATAGCCCCTGCTGAGGATGCGCTTTCTCCAGTCCAGTACCACATGGTTCACACTAGCGTTTCCTAATTGAATACGACGCACCAATCCCTTTTGTTCAGTGACCAGCCACTGCTGTTTTCTGGCTGGTAGGGGACGCATATCGGTGGGAGATTGCAGCGCAGCAGCCTTTATTTGTTGTAGGCGAATCTCGGTGGCTGCTGTGGCTGCATAGGGCAGCCAGCCCAACATGCAGCCAATAGCTAGACCCAGTATTTTGCGGGAGGTCGCTGCTGGGAAAAGTTGCACAGGTGTGGGAATAATTTGCATGGTTGGTATATGTAACAAGGGATAATGCATAGATAGGTCTTGATGGCAGTCACTGTAATCTTGAAGAACTGTGCAATCACTGCCCAGCTATTGTTCAGTAAATCAGTAACCGAATCCAATGTCTATAAGGCAGTTTTAGTAAAAACAAGATGGAGAATTAAGAGTGTCTGCTGGCAGGGTCTGCTTTCAGGTATGCTGCCAGCCGCGCAGCAAACGTGGCAGCAAACGTGGCAGCAAAGCAGGTCCTTGGTAAGTAAAAGCAGTATACAGTTGAACAGCGTTTGCACCCTGCGAGAGCATGGCCTGCAGCTGCTTGGGGTTTGAGATGCCGCCGCAGCCTATCAGGGTGAGTTCTTTGCCTGCTATACTGCGAAGTTTTTGCATCATTTTCAGTGCCTGAGAGAATAAATAGGGTCCACTGAATCCGCCAGACTGGCGGGAGAGTGTTGGGGGCAGATTTTGGGGGCGGGCAGTGGTGGTGTTGGCAGCAATCAGGCCTTGCCAGTTGTATTGCAGCAGCGTGTCCACAATAGGAGCAAGAGCTAACAAGGGCAAATCGGGGGAGAGTTTCAGCAGCAAAGGAGTGGAAAAGCCTTGGGCATCGGCAAGGCGGTTGCGTTCTGTGCTGCATGCAAGGGCGAGGGCGGAAAGGGCTTGGGGTTGCAGCAATTGGCGCAAGCCTGGGGTATTGGGAGAGCTGAGGTTGATGACGATATAGTCGGTGTGGGCGTGCAGGCCTTTTAAGCAGGTGATGTAATCTTGATAGGCCTGAGAGAGCGGAGTCTGAAGATTTTTTCCGATGTTGACTCCTATAATTCCGGGGAGTTTCTGTTGGCGAAGCAGCTGCAATTGTTTTGTCATGTGTGCCAGCCCTAGGTTATTGAAGCCCAGGCGATTGATAAGCGCCTGCTGTGAAGGGATGCGAAACATGCGCGGGGAGGGGTTGCCAGGCTGGGGATGTGGGGTGACGGTGCCCACTTCTACCATGCCAAAGCCCAAAGCAAACAAAGCAGGTGTGAAGCGGGCATTTTTATCAAAGCCTGCGGCGATACCAATAGGATTGGGTGCTTTTTTACCAAAAAGGGAAGTGGGGTGTGCAGGCAAACGTTGGGCGTATGTGGCACGCAGCAGGGGCAAAATAACAGGAGTGGAGGCGGTTTTTAGGCAGGCGACCGCCAAATCATGTGCCGACTCTGGTGGCAGGGCGTGGAGAGGGAGCATCCACCAGGGTGTGGAGCTTGAAGGAGACATAAGCAGCTTGCAGGCGGGCGGCGTGTGAGGAGGCGTTAGGGCTGTGAGGCGGGCTTTGCCTTTGGCTTCGTTTTGGGCTTGGCGGCTGGCGGTGGAGTTTCTAGTGCTTGGATATAAGCAGCTTGCAGGTGGGCGGTTTCTTCTTGGTAGGCTTGCTCATCTAGTTTGCCTACTAAGCGGGCAGTTTCTATATCACTTAGTGCTTCCAGCAAAGCGTTGGTTCCATGGATGGAAGTCTGCTTGAGAGCTTCTTTTGAGGCAGTTGTTGTTCCCCGCCAAGGACGAACTGGTTTGAGCAAGGGGAGGCACAACACTGTGGCACATACACCCAACAATGCCATTCCCAACCACAACATAGACACTAACACGGTGATGTCCTTAAAGCTGTTCCCAACGGCGCAGATCTTCTTGAACACGACGTCGCTGGGCAGGAGTGAGCTTGACTGCGGGAGAACTTGTTTGACCATCTGCCACGTCTGATTCCCTCATGTGCATCAGCAGCCAAGCACCACCCAATCCTAATGCCAATATGGGCAGCAGCCATACCAGCCATCCCACACCCCGCCAGGGAGGAGTCCGCAGCACCCACTCCCCATAACGCGAGATAAAATATGTTTTGATTTGCTCATCACTTTGACCTTCGCGTACCATCCGTTCCACCTTGGCACGAATCTGAAGTGCAAAGGGAGCGTTGGAATCCCATACAGATAATGCTTGACAAGTAGGGCAACGCAATGCCCCCGCAACGGCTTGCACCCGTCTGCTGATTTCTTCTTCAGACAAATCGCTACCCCACACCGCAGCAGCACCTATTCCCAGCCAAATAAACAGTGCTATGGCTGTCAGCCTTGCTGTGGGGCGTGCTGATATTACAGTCGGCAGGCAGTTCAATGGATGCATCACTTTCTCTTATGGCGGGTCTGATACAATGGATGCTGGTGTCAAATCTGATTGCAGCAGTGCTTGTATGTGGCTGTTCATTTCCTGGTGGGTTATTGGTCCCACATGTTTGCTGTGGATGATGCTACCAGCGGTTACAAAAAAAGTTTCTGGCACTCCAAAGATGCCATGGTTTAATGCCAGACTGCCTTGGGAATCATCCATGGCAAGAAAATAGAGTTTACCAAATTCACGGGCAAAGGCGCGAGCCTTTGTGGGCGTATCTTGTACCGCCACACCGATGATGCGCAGTTGTTTCCCATACATTTGGTGTGCAGCAGCCAGGACAGGAGCTTCTTTGCGACAAGGAAGGCACCAGCTGGCCCAGAAGTTCAGTACATAAGGCATGCCTTGCAGATTTTTGGAAGAAAGGGGCGTATTGCTGTGCAACTCATACAGGGTGAAGCCAGGGGCAGGCTTGTTAAGCAAGGGAGAAGGATTTTCTTGGGGGTCTTGTCCCAGCCCTAGGGCGAGCAAACCCAGCAGCACCAAGATAGGAATGCCAGCCAGCCAGAAGCGTCGAAAGCGCCCGCCAGCACTGTGTTCAAGGGATGGTGAAGTACCAGGTGGTGTGGGCATGGATGGTTTGGGAGGCCGAGAAGGTTTTAAGGACGATTGGCTGCTAGAGCAAGGGGTTGAGGGATGCTGGCAGGTAAGCTGCGTGGTGCGTGGAGCATCGCCAGCAAGGTACCAAAGCCAAACAGCGGATATGCTAACCATGCTACTAATACCAATGGATTCAACAACATGCGCAAGGTTATGGAACCGTCGGTGTTTTCTGAAGCCAGCACTGTGTAGACATCTTCTTTGAGGGTGCGATGAATGGCTACTTCAGTCAGTGGTTCGGGTTGGGTGGGATAAAAACTGCGTGCTGGTTTGAGGGTGGTGAGGTATTGACCATTGCGAAAAAGATTGAGTTCGGCATAGCGCAGTCGGGCGTTTTTTACTTGTTCTTCACCCAAGCCGCGGAATTCTATCTGATAGCGGCCGGCTTCAACAGTTTGTCCTGGATGCAGCGTAAAGAAAAATTCATGCTTGAAGTAATTGCCTGCAATACCGATGAACAGACATACCACTCCCAGATGCACCAGTGCGCCTCCCCATCGTTGACGATTGCGCCTTATGGTGTGGTACATAGCCCGCAAGGGTGGCAAAGATTGTTGACGGGCATGCACACGCACTGTCTTGAAGTAATCCAACATCAATACGCTGGCAGTGAAGCCTGCCAGTGCAAACACCACCAATGCTCCTGCTGAGCGTATTCCTAACAGCAGGCTGATTATTGCTGTGATGGCAGCCACCAACACTGGAGCACGCAGATTGCGCAGCAACAGGTCTCCGCTGGAACGCTGCCATGCCAGCAGATGTCCTAATCCTATTAACAGCAGCAAGCCCATCCCTAGTGGAGCAATGACCGTATTGAAAAATGGCGCTTGGATGGACATTTTTACGCCCACCAGGGCTTCAGCCAGCAAAGGAAACACAGTTCCCAAAAGCACGGTGAAGGTGATGCCCATCAACAGCAAATTGTTTAACAAAAAAGCACTTTCACGGCTAAGCAGGCGATCAGCAGTATGGCGGGATTCCAACATGTGGATGCGCCAGAACATCAAGCCAAAACCCCCCAACAACACCATTGCCAAAAATGCTAAGAACACAGGGCCGATATCTGATTCTGCAAAGGCATGCACCGAGTTCAATATGCCAGAACGGACGATGAAAGTACCCAAAATACTAAGAGCAAAAGTGAGGATAATCAGCACGATGTTCCACACCTTCATCATATTGCGCCGTTGTTGTAGAATAACGGAGTGCAAGAAAGCTGTGCTTGTCAACCAGGGCATCAGGGCAGCGTTTTCCACAGGATCCCATCCCCAATAACCTCCCCAGCCCAACTCTTCGTAAGCCCACTGACCACCCAGCATCTGACCGCTGGTGAGTGCAAACCATGCCCCCAGTGTCCAACGACGGGTACTGTTCACCCAAGCGTTGTCCAGTTTGCCGCTTATCAGACTGGCGATGGCAAATGCAAAAGGAACGCTGAAGCCAATATAGCCCAAGTAGAGCATCGGTGGATGAATAGCCATGGCTGGATGCTGCAGCAGTGGATTAAGACCGCGTCCATCCAGCGGAATGGGATGTTGCAAGGCCAGAGGGTTGCTCCAGGTCACTAACAGCAGCAGTAGAAACACCTGTATAGCGTTTAAGCAAACCAGTATCCAGGGATAGATTTCACGGTGGTATTGCTGGTACAGCCAGGCAGCAATAGCAGCAAACATAGCCAGCACCAATTCCCAAAACAGCAGGGAGCCTTCCATGCCGCCCCAAAAAGCAGTCAGTTTATAAAATATCGGCAAATCACGACTGGAATGCTCCCAAACAAAGCGTACCGAGAAATCATTCAACAGCAAGGCACGCCAAAGCATCAACCCCGCTACCAGCACCAAAACCAAATTCAGCCAGGTCGCTGTACGGGCTGCTCGCACCAAGTTCTCATGGTTCCAGCGCGCCCCCAAGTAAGGCATCCAGCATCCGCAAAGGCTCACTGCAAATGCTGCGGTAAGGCTCAAGTAGCCAAACTGATTCCAAATAGGAGAAGTGAGCAATTCCATGACCATACTGTTTTCCTGAGGATATCGTTGTCACTCTTACAGCATAGCTGAGCAAAGTTGCGGAATGATTCTTTGCTGCTAACTGGGACAACTATCCCTTTGGCAGCTATTTTCCCAACAAACTCTGGTAGACTCGTTTGCGATCTGCATGCCAGGCAGCATCTGCTTGGTATTCTTCACTGTGTTTCACCAGCAGGCGTTCCGCCCGCAGTACGCCATCTACATGCAAACGCCCCTCGGCTACCACCCCTTGTCCTTCACGAAATAAATCCGGACGCGTTCCTACAAATCGGATGCTCAAATCTTGCGCCCCTTCGGTAACTGCAAATGTCAACAGTACACGTTCTGCATCCCAGGTTACGCTTCCAGGACGCACCACCCCCCCAACCCGAATGGGTCTGCCAATAAAATCATCTGGAGTCTTTATGATTTCTTCTGGTGTATAGAAAAACACTGCATTGTCCACTCCTTGAAAAATCACGGATGCTAAAATCACCAAACCCAGTATCAGGTAAATACTGTATTGCAATTGCCGTTTATTCATGTCACCAGCCAGTTTCTACCTGCAAAAGATATTTACCCCGCCTGTTTTTATCACCAGTGTATGCCAATTCATTAGCCCCTTCAAGCTACCATGTGTCGCACTAGGCTGTTTTGTGTTCCATTAGTAAATGGCATCCAGTTTTTCCTCTATCTGCAATCGCAGAGTCAGCAAAAATACATACCACAGTGTGAAAACTGCCATGGCAGCCAATAAGGGCCACAGCAATTCTGCTGACATGGCAGTACGCGGACCATCACTGCCCAATTTGAACAAGGTGGAAGGCTGATGCAGTGTTCGCCACCAAGTAACCGAAACATGCACCAAGGGGATGTTCATAAATCCCACAATGCCAATGATGGCAGCCAAACGACTGCGAGCATTTTCGTTGCCAGCAGAGATGCGCAGCAAGACATAAGCAGCATAGATAAACAGCAGTATAAGGGTAGAGGTAAGGCGGGCGTCCCACACCCAATATACTCCCCATGTCGGCCGTCCCCAGATGGCTCCGCTGGCCAAAGCCAAAAAACCAAAAACCAGCCCTATTTCTGCCGAAACCTTTGCCAGCCTGTCAGCCACTCGGCTAGACCGCCACAGATAAACAATGCTGGCTGCAAATACCACAGCAAAAGCCAGATAAGCTACATAAATGGACGGTACATGCACATACATAATCTTTTGTGAAAAGCCCATGTGTGCAGCTGGAGGAGTAAATACCCATACCCACACCCACACAACCACCAGGCTGAATACACTCAATCCCCCCAGCCAAGAATTCCAAAATCTCCAACCAAATGCGCGCATGGCTTGCAAACACCAAAATCATTAAGAAAGTGAAATAAAAGCCAGCCCCAGTATTTCCTCAGCCAGATCACGATGCATGAACCTTATCATACTTGCAAAGAATGGGGTGGTTTTTCTATGGCGGCTGCAATATTTGCCTGCAGCTGTTTTAGGGCAGCGGGGCTGTCAGCTGGGACAACGGCATCATAGCAAATCTGGCCTTGGTGCAGTACCAGTGCACGGCTGGCCAACTGCAAGGTGGCTGCTGGCTGATGTGAGGTCATCAACACTGTACCGCCTTGTTGTAAATGGCTGCGCAGCATCTGATTCAGCAACTCAGAGGCAGATATGTCTAATCCAGTGAATGGTTCATCCAAAAGCCAGATGCTCGGCTGATGCAGCTGCAGCCTTGCCAAGCAGAGTCGTTGAATCATCCCGCGGCTCAAATTGGCAGCAGGCTCTTCTGCAGCTGCTGTTAAGCCCACTTGATGAAGCGCTTTTTCCACTTTTAAGGCTGCTTGAGGCAATTGAAACAAACCTGCCAGCAAAGACAAATTCTCACGCACCGTAAACTCAAGGTAAAAACGATGCTCATGCGCCAGCCAGCCGATATCCCTGCATGCTTTTTCCTGCACCCGATGCAGCAATTCTCCCCGCCAATAGACCACGCCTGATTCCACCGACTGCAATCCACAGCAAACAGACAGCAGAGTGGTTTTCCCCGCCCCATTGGCACCCAACAGTAAACACAGTTTGCCCCCTGCCAATTCCAATGATATGTTCTTCAGCCCCCAACGCCCCTTCCAGCGAATACCCACTTGATGCAATGCCAAAGGGGGAAGGTTTGTCTTTGATTGCTTCTGCTGAGGTATGGCATCCATCAAGACCAGCGTCATCGTTATTCAGGTAATCGTTATTTTTGTTCAAGCAGAGGTTGTGCCCAGCGTGCAGCTGGTCTTAAATGAAAAGAACTGGCTGCTATGATGCAGTGTTGACTTAGCTTTTTTCCTTTTTACCATAGCTTTGCGCAACAGCTTTGTGCAACAGCTTTGCTGCTGTTTGATGAAACCCTTCTCTCATTCCTATTCATCAGCAAATACACTTCCTCATCGTGTACACTTGCTGGGCATTTGCGGGACAGGCATGGCAGCCCTGGCAGCTGGATTGAAAGTCCAGGGAATGCATGTATCAGGATCTGATGCCCACGGACTCCCCCCCATCAGCGAGAACCTCAAGGCACTGGGGATTCCCTTTGTTCGTGGATATAGCCCTGAGAACTTGCCTGCTGATGCGGATTGCATCGTCATCGGCAATGCCATTCGCCCAGATAATGCTGAAGCACAGGCTGCCCTCAACAGCGGCAAACCATGTCTTTCTATGCCCCAGGCCATACGTCAGCTGTTGATGCAGCATCGCGATGCCTTGGCAGTAGTGGGTACCCATGGCAAGACCACCACCACCTCCTTGCTAGCCCATGTGCTGACAGAATTGGGTGAAGATCCCGGTTGCTTGGTAGGAGGGATTGCATCAGGACTGCAAGGGGGCTTCCGTCTGGGCAAGGGGCGTTGGTTTGTGGTGGAGGGTGATGAATACGACAGCGCCTTTTTTGATAAAACCCCTAAGTTTTTTAAATACCTTCCTCACTGGGCGATATTCACCCATCTGGAATTTGACCACGCTGATATTTACTCAGACCTAGCCAGCATTAGTGAACAATTTGCGCGATTGCTGGCATCCTTGCCTGCACAGGGATTGCTGTTGGCATGCTGGGATGTTCCCCAGGTGCGGCGACTGCTGCCCAAGGCTGCTTGTGAAGTAATTGGATATGGTTTTCATCAGGGTGCGGATTGTCATCTGTTGGATTGGCAGGCGGATGGTCAATGGGGAGTGTTTCGTACCTGCTGGCGAGGTGAGGAGAACAGCTGGCGTATTCCCATACCGGGCAGGTACAATGCCTTGAATGCTGCTGCTGTGATGCTGGCGGCTCGGCACTTGGGGCATACTGCTGAGAACATTCAACGAGCCTGGGAAAGTTTTGCTGGGGTCTGTCGCCGCATGGAAATTCGTGGCGAGGTCGGCGGGGTGCTGGTATTGGATGATTTTGCCCACCACCCCACCGCAGTAGCTGCTGCCATTGAGGCAGCCCTGCAAGCCTGGCCAGAACGTAGATTATGGGCGGTGTTTGAACCCCGCAGTTTTACAGCCCGAGGTCAACATTTTCAAGATGCATTTGTGACAGCCTTCGCCCAGGCACCCCATGTGGTGCTGGCTCCTGCCTTTCGTCCTGCCGAAGGCAGCCAAACCCCGCCGTTGGATACCCAAGCCCTTGCCCAAGCCTTGCAGGCAAAAAAACAAGATGCCCACAGCCCCCCAGATATACCAGGCGTACTACACTGCCTAACGGAACATCTTCAAGCAGGAGACCTGGTGTTAATCATGTCCAACGGTGCCTTTGATAACCTGCATACACGCTTGTTAGCAGCACTAAGCAAGGCTAACAAGCAAGGCTAACAAGCAGGGCTAACAAGCAAGGCTAACAAGCAGGGCTAACAAGCACTCCAGTGTACCCGCATGGTTTGCCCTGAGAAGGTTAACTCGTCTATGCGTACCCGCAAGGCTTTCTGATCCAAAGGAATTTCCACCACCACCCCAGGTCTAAATGCAGGAAGATAGGGCATTTCCATGATGCCGCGTTGGATATCCAGTCCCTGGACCAGAATCGGTTCTAGTCGCAGTGGTCGCCCCACAAATGGGGCGCGAGTCCACGGTCCCCAATACACTTGACCATCTGGCAGCTGAGTCCACACCGCACCTGGGATGTTCCAAAATTTTCCCACCATAGACAATACCTCTGAACCCAAATTGTGCGCATTAAACTCCTTTTGTCTCTGCTTTAATAAGGGCATGTTTGCCGGCAGCAAAAACTTTAGTCCGCACTGTAAACCCACCTCTGCCACCACCTCACTGGCATCACAAGCATCCATTCGCAGTAGCACCCGACGCCGCAGCCCCTGGGTGGCTTCATGTACATGCAGCATCCAATCAGTTCCCCCAGGACGAACCTGCCACACAATCCCCGTTATCACCTGATATTCTTGAGAATCACCCACGCTGGCAAATAACTCGGCAAAAGCCCCCAGCGGCGACCTCCCTCCCCTGGCTATCCGCAGCAAACCCTCGCCCACTTGGCTTAATCCCAGCCGTACTTGTTCTCCGTGCAAAGGGACAATGCGACCATCAAGCAGCAATCGTTTTTTCAGTCGCAAGGGCTGCTTTTCTGCGGGCATCTTGTATCTATCCTGGTTTGCTTATCACACCACTTATAGCAGTCCCTTAGGGCTGCTGTCCGCTGCTATTTCTTTATCCCATACCGTTCTTTGCTTGCACTCTTTGCTTGCACTCTTTGCTTGCACTGCATCATTTCTTGCCTTACAACAAAGATATGCCTGCTGGGCAGCTGCCCCTTCTTTTTTACTGCTGGGTATTTTTATGTCTCAACAACTGCTGAATGAACTAGAAAGCAAAATTTCTTCAGCTGTGGAAATCATTGAACATTTGCGCAATGAAAATCAGTCCCTGCGCCAGGAAAATCAGACTTTGCGTCAAAAGAGGGTAGAACTAGAACAAAAGCTGCGCAGTTTGTTGGATAAAACCACCGCACTGCAGAATGAAGCTGCAACCATGACCACGGCGGCTGCCAGTTCCTTGTCAAAGGACGGGGGGGACGACAGCAGCCAGCCGCTGGTAAGCAGCCCTCAGCAGCCCAGCAGTGTTCTCTTGGATGATGACGACCTCAGGCAGGAACTGCCTCCCTTAGAAGCTGCGGAAGAGTTGACTGTGCAGCCTGCCAAAAAATCTTCCAGCAGCGACGATCTGTTTTAACCAGAAACTCTGTAAAAACAACCCAGGTCCAAAACAGCTGGCAGCAGCTCTTCCGCCGCCTAAGACCTGATGCTTAGGGAGCAGGTCGCCGCTCCCCAACCACTTGAAAGGCAACACGCCTAGGAAGGTTGTCATTAGTATTACCCCCTAAGTTTGTAGAGATACCGATGGTTGCATGAAAGTCGCTTCCCCTGCTGTCAACGGTACTTGTTGCATATCCATCACTATTGAACCATCTACTAGGAATACTGGGGATGTCTCGAAGTTCTGCATATGTGGGCAAGATGATGGTGTAGTCAATCCCCGTCTCCTCATTGGGGACTAGCACTGAACGCTCGGTATTTGTAGTGTCAGCGCCTGCGTTCAATAAATTGTCCAACATATTGTGGTTGTTGATTTGATCTGTTGCCTCAACAGCACCATTGTTATTTGTATCCAGAAAATAATACACGTTGGTGCTTCCAGCTACTTCAATCTCAGCTTTGGCAATAAGATGCAGCGGGAAGCCATTTACAGTGCCTAGATCCAATCTTACGGGGTAAAGTGGAGTTCGCTGCACCCCCCAGCAGTTGAAAGGCAACCAGCTTATTCTCAGAGTCTGTAGCCATGGTACTAGAAGGATTAATCACGCCATTAAATTGCAAAGTTTAGGTATGGCGGTAGTTGTTTTTAGGAGCTTTCAGCGTTTAGCAATGCTTCGCGGGCTTGGGGCAGGACGTCTCCACGGACAACGAGAGCCTTGGCCAATTGCAGTGGTTTCCAGTGAGCGAAGAAGCCGAGATTGCTTGGAGAGATGTGGCAAACTGCTGCTGGCAGGTTGAGATGTGCTGCTTTTTGGAGTCCGTATTCCAACATACTGAGTACGGAGGGGTGTTTTTCGTCATAGAAATCTTTTGCCAGCACATTGGAGGAATCAATACCTTGGGCGAGTTGTGCTAGTTCGGCTACCTGGAACAACAGCCCATCCACCATGTCTTTGAATTGATCCAGGATATACAGTTGAGAGGGTGTGCGGCACAGCAGGTGAATTTTTAAGTTTTCTTGTGCGCGCTTCAAGCCATTTTGTGCCAGCAGCGAAAGCAGTTTTTCTGCCTCTTTGGGGGTTTGGACGGCGGGGATAATCAGTTCTATTTGCTGCTGTCCCAGTTGTTCGCGGGCGCGTTGAATGGCTTGTGCTTCTAGCTGGAAGGCTTCTTCATAGTCCAGATCTTGATAGCGTGAAAGACCACGCGCTCCTAGTTGGGGGTTGTTTTCAGCAGGGGTAAATTCTTTGCCTCCCACCAGCTTGGCTAATTCGTTGCTGGGTCCATCAGAAAGCAGTACCCGAGTTGGCTGCGGTCGTACGGAGACCGCAATCTGGGCTATCATCTGAGATAACTTGCGCAGGAAGAAATCTTTCTTATCTGGAAAACCTTTGCTGACTGCGTCCAGCTTATCTTTGTCATCAATGCTGGGATAATTGATGCATGCCAGGGGATGCACATGGAGTTCGCTGCGCATCAATTCATCTACCCTCAGCAATCCTACGCCTTGGTTGGGATAACGGGCGTCAGCGAAGCTCTGGTCTGGCTTGGCTTGATGCAGCATCAGTGGCAGTTTGGGCATGTTGAGGTCGGAGAGTTTGATTTCTTCTTCTTTAAAGGGGAGTGCGCCCTCATACACCAGACCTTTGCTGCCTCCTGCGCAAGAGACGGTAATTTCTTGCCCGTTTTGAATGGTTTCCATGGCGTTTTCTGCACCCACCACACAGGGAATACCCAATTCACGAGAAATAATGGCGGCGTGGCTGGTGCGGCCGCCGAGCTCGGTTACAATGGCTGATGCGATGTTCATGATGGGCACCCAGTCGGGGTCTGTAATATGGGTAACCAAGACCATCCCTTTTTTAAACGAGGTGATGTCTTCGGTTGAACGTAGCACCGAAGCCTTGCCTGTCCCGATGCGGTCACCCACTGCCATTCCTTGACAGAGGATACGGCTGGTTTTTTCCAAGGTGGTGCGGCGAATTACATCCAAATTACGACGCGAAACCACGGTTTCAGGGCGAGCCTGTACAATAAATAGCTCACCGCTTTCACCGTCTTTTGCCCACTCCATGTCCATGGGTTTGTCATGGCCTGCTTCCTCAGAATAGTGATCTTCAATAATCTTTGCCCATTTGGCCAGTTTGTAGACATCATCTTCATCAATACAGAATTTGTCTCTTTCTTCTTGCGAGACATCTATGTTTTCGGTGCCGCCGCTTTTGGTATAAATCATGCGTTGTTGTTTGCCCCCCAATAAAGAATAGATAATGGATTTTTTGTCCTGTACTATGCTGGATTTGTGTACATACCACTCGTCTGGATTGATGGCGCCTTGAACAACATTTTCTCCCAGACCGTAGCCACCGGTAATATAAATGGCATCGCGAAAGCCGCTTTCGGTATCAATGGAAAACATCACTCCGGCAGCTGAGAGGTCGCTGCGCACCATCTTTTGTACTGCAATGGAAAGTGCTACTGAAAAGTGATCAAAATCTTTTTCCTGTCGGTAAGCAATGGCACGGTCGGTAAAAAGAGAAGCAAAACAATCGCGGCTGGATTCCAGCAAGGCTTTGTGTCCCGTCACATTGAGGTAGGTTTCTTGCTGTCCCGCAAAAGAGGCATCAGGCAGATCTTCGGCTGTAGCGGAAGAACGGACAGCGGTATCCACATTTTTGACGTTGTACTTCTGACACATTTCGTCATAGGCAGTGGTAATAGCTTTGGACAGATCTTGGGGTAGTGGGGCGGAACGCAGCAGGGTGCGAATTTTTTTGCCGCGCGTTGCCAATTCTTGAATATCCTTGGTATCCAAACCTTCCAGAATGGACACAATTTTTTTCTTAGTATCTGTGGTTTCTACAAAGTGATTGTAGGCATGGGCAGAGATGGCGAAACCATCTGGTACTTGCACGCCTTTGTTGGTGAGATTGGCGAACATTTCTCCCAGTGAAGCATTTTTGCCGCCGACGATGGGGACATCTTTGATCCCTAATTCAGAAAACCAGTAGATAAATTTATTTTCGCTCATGTTGTTCTATATCCTTATTAGCTGGAAAACAAAGGAAAGCAGCTGCTTAGCTGCAAAAATCTATAGGAAATAAAAAATTGAAAATCCCCATGACCATGCAGAAGATAAGTATCTTGTGTTGGTACAATACTCAAGAAGTCATGGTGCATAGCCTCTTTTTATTTTGTGGTTCTATAACATACCAGGGACTGTGCCCTAATTTGAATGCCAGTCTCTTTAAGATTGGCAATGTTTTCTACGTAATCACGCCATCTGCGGCCAGTTTTGCAATGGCGTTTTCCATTTCGTCCACGTCTTCTACATAGGGGATGTCAAAAGTGTCACAAATCTTTTTGTGGACACTCCACAGCTGTGAGTGCACCGAATACGGCTTGGTTGACAGCAGAATTTCTTCATTCTGAGAGGTTTGGAACTCAGCAATGCCTTGGGCAATATTGGTGAAATAGGGACGAAATTCCTCTTCGCCAATACCTTCCAAAGTTTTTGCTGTTTTGATGGCCATGTTGAAGTAATTGTTGGCGGAATCTTGGTCTTTGTTTTGTAGGTCAGTAATCCCCTGTTTGATACATTTGTTCAGACGGTTAAACAATTTTAGATTACGAACAGTTTTAAGTGTATCGCTCATAGTAAAAAAGCTCATAGACATGGATTAGTGGATACAGCGGTTATGTAGAGAAGAGCTTCTCTATTGAACATCACCGTATTTGCCCCCCAAATAAATGAAAGCATAAAAATCCACTGCTGTGCAAGTCACAACTCATACGATGACTGGTGCGATGGGTATTGAAATCATGCTACTTTCATCTAGACAGGTTTCTATGTGCTGAAATATACTAAGTAGATATTTTAGTAAAGGAAGGCAAAGAATAAGGTTTTGCAGGAAAAAGCAGTACAAAGATTGAATAAACAAGGTGGGAAAAAGCTGAATGAAGCTGTCTAAGTGATGATATGAAGCAAGCAGGTATGCATCAGCAGAGTAATGGGCATGAGGGGGGTATTGTGGTGGTGAATTTTGGCGGACAGTATGCCCATCTGATAGCCAAGCGTATTCGTCATTTGGGGGTATTTGCGGAAGTGGTGTCTCCCCAATCATCTGCGACGGTATTGGAAGACAGGCGGGGTGTCATTTTATCTGGGGGGCCATCTTCGGTATTGCGAGCGGATGCGCTTAAAGTCAATCCAGCGTTGTTGAATACAGAATTGCCAATATTAGGACTGTGCTATGGTCACCAGCTTTTAACGCAGCATTATGGCGGAAGCATAAAGAAGATGGAAGGAGGGGAATACGGCAAAACCAGTTTGGAATTGCTGGAAGCATCACACCCGCTTTTTGCTGGCTTGGAGGAGATGATGACAGCAGAAAAAGAAGGGGGAGATGATTCAAAAAAGCAGTTGGAGGTATGGATGAGCCATCGGGATATGGTGTGTATGGTGCCTCCAGGATTTCGTATGCTGGCGCGTACCGGCGAGAATGCGGTAGCTGTGATGGCGGATAGTTCCCGTAGGCGTTTTGGCATGCAGTTTCATCCTGAAGTTCGTGATACGGTGGGTGGCGAGCGTATGCTGGAAAATTTTGTGCGTTTGACGGGGGCGAGGCGTTGTTGGAGTATGGAGGGCTTGTTGGAGCGGTTGCTGGTGCAATGTCGTGAGCAAGTTCAGGGGCGGAAGGTGTTGATGTTGCTGAGCGGAGGAGTAGACAGCACGGTAGCTTTTGCAGTGCTGAAGCGTGTATTGGGAGCCAATCAACTGCGGGGATTATTTGTGGATAACGGATTTTTGCGTTTGCATGAAGCACGGCAAGTTCGTGAGTCTTATCAAGCCATGGGTTGGGAGAATGTCCAGTTTGTGGATGCTTCAGAAGAATTTTTGCAGGCCATGGCAGGATTGAGTGAGCCTCAGAAAAAACGCATTGCTGTGGGGGAGAAATTTTTAAGGGTGAGAGATGCGCACTTGCGGAAAATGGGTATGGATGACCAAGACTGGCTGCTGGGACAAGGAACGCTTTATCCAGATATCATCGAGTCTGGAGGGGCAGAGCATGCCGAGACCATTAAATGGCATCACAACCGCGTGGATGCTGTGACAGAGATGATAGCTGCTGGCAGGGTAGTGGAACCGCTGGCTGAATTATATAAAGACGAAGTGCGTCAACTGGGAGAAATCTTGGAATTACCTCCCTCATTGGTATGGCGGCATCCGTTCCCGGGACCGGGATTGTCTATCAATGTGCTTTGTTCTGACGATGGCAGACCTCCTGCTGGGGTTGCTAAGGCTAAGGCAGGTCTTTGTGCCTTGGGAGAGCTAGAGCCATATCGGGCTGAAGTATTGGATGTGTGTTCGGTGGGAGTACAGGGGGATGTACGTACGTATTCTCCTGCGGTGGCGTTGGTTGGTCCTGCAGATTGGAATTTGCTGGAACACTGGGCAACGGAGATAACCAATGGTGTGCAGCAGGTGAATCGGGTGGTATATTTGCTTTGTTCTCAGCGGCTGCCGACTTTATCATTGCACCAGGGATATTGTGATAAATCCCGTCTTGATTTACTAAGAAAAGCCGATAACCTGGTTACTACAGCCTTCAAAGAAGCTGGCTGGATGAAGAAGATTTTTCAACTGCTGGTGATTCTGCTGCCGTTAGGAGAAACGGAGCAATCTGAATCTCTGGTGTTGCGCCCTGTGGTATCAGAAGATGTGATGACAGCCCGCTTTGCACAACCCCCCTGGAGGCTGCTTCAGCTTCTTACTCAGCAACTCATGGAACTGCCTCAAATAGATGCAGTGTTCTACGATGTCACCCACAAACCGCCTGCCACTTTCGGCTGGGAATAGCCCTCGTGTGGGTTTTTATGATGCCAATAAGGGTTCAATCTGTGCACTTGAAATATATTTATCAACAGTCAACAGCAGCAGAAAAAATATCGCTGCAAAAATATTTTAGCAGGTTCAATTCATGCAGGCAGATTCTGATGTAAAAAATCTCAAAACAGCTGAGCAAATTCCTGCCATGCATCCAGCAAAGGTTGTGGTGGATGCTCGGTTTTTAGGCTCTGGATCCGGCCTGGATGCCTACCTGAAAAACCTATTGCCTGAAGTAGCCAAATGCCTTCCTCAGGTGCAGTTTGTGTTGCTGGTTAGCCCCAATATCAAACAAAAAATCCCATGGTTGAACAAGGGACGTTTTTCCATCCGTCACATGTCTTGCAAGCCATACACTTTGTATGAGCAACTATTGCTGTTGTTTGTACATAAGGGCGACTTGTTCTGGTCGCCCCATTACAATATTCCTTTCCTTTCTTCTTCTCCTTTGCTGGTAACAATACATGACACCATGCATACCAGCTTTTATAGCCGCCAGATGGCCTGGCACCAGCGCTTTTTTATTTGGCTGTTGATGCGACAAATCGTTTTATTAGCCCGAGGGATTATTTGCATTTCTAGTTTTAGCCACAATGAATTTGTATGGCGGTACGGAGAACCATCGGGACATTTAGAAGTGATACGATTAGGAGTCGCTTCTCGTTGGTTTAAACTGCAAAGTGAAAAAAAAGTACATCCCCGTCCGTTTTTTCTCTTTGTGGGCAATCTGCGCAGGCACAAAAACTTGAGAAATCTGATATATGCATTTCGCCAAATACGTGAAAAGATAGAGCATGATTTGATAGTAATAGGCAGCTCAGCTGGACGATTGGGTATAGACCATCAAGTATTAGAGATGATGCACTCTGAACCTGGTATTTATTACAAAGGTTCACTGCCGCAAAAACAGACGGAACAGTTTTTTGTTCAGTGTGACATCTTCGTGTTTCCCTCACTTTATGAAGGGTTTGGCCTCCCTCCTTTAGAGGCAATGGCTTGCGGCAAGCCGGTGATTGCTGCCAATAGTACGGCAATTTATGAGGTGTGTGGGTCTGCTGCACTATACTTTGATCCGTTAGATGTAGGTGATATGGCGGAGAAGATGCTGCGTATGGTCGGAGACAGCGATTTGCGCAGAAAACTGGTAGAACAAGGCCAGATACAAGCAGCTCAATTCACCTGGCAGAAAGCGGCACAAAAAACCAGCAAGATGTTGGCGTGGATACTGCAAAATAACCACAGAAAAAGGTAGCCAATAGGAAGAAAAGTGTGGGTCGGGAGAATTCATTTGGGTGAAAAAGGAACAGTGCCGTGAAGGTTGCTATTGTCTGTGATTGGCTGGATACGTACAGCGGTGCGGAGCGTGTACTGGAGCACATGCTGCGTTTGTTTCCTGATGCTTCTTTGTATGCATTGGTAGATTTCGTCCAAGAGCGTAATTTTCTGCAAGGAAAGCTTGTGCATACCAGTTTTTTACAACGGTTGCCATTTGCTCGGCGTGCTTTTCGCGCTTTTCTTCCTTTGATGCCATTGGCTATAGAAAATCTGAATTGTGCTGGCCACGATTTGATATTATCCAGTTCTCATGCAGTGGCTAAGGGAGTGCGCGTTCAATCGGGTCAGCTGCATTTGTGTTATTGCCACACTCCTATGCGGTATGCCTGGACTTTTGAGGCGCAATATTTGTCTCAGATAGGCCGAGCATGGAATCCGGCGGTATGGGCAGCGCGTTTATTGCTGCGTCGCTTAAGGCGTTGGGATGTCTACTCAGCGGACAGGGTGCATCAGTTTGCTGCCAATTCTCATTATGTGGCAGCTCGTATTGCTGCTGCTTACAAGCGCAAAGCACGGGTGATTTATCCTCCGGTGGAAATTGAACGCTTTCAGCTTGGTGAATGGCCGCGTCGGGGGGCATATGTCACGGCAGCCCGTTTGGTCCCATACAAGCGGGTGGATTTACTGGTAGCGGCATTTGCTCGCATGCCAGCACGCCAATTGGTGGTCATTGGAAGGGGTCCAGAGCTTTCTGTGCTGCGTGCCCAGGCGCCTCCCAATGTAAAATTTCTTGGTCGGCAGCCTGATGAGGTGCTGCATCAATATTTGCGCCAAGCCCGTGCATTTTTGTTTGCTGCCGAAGAGGATTTTGGCATTCTACCTGTAGAAGCCCAGGCTAGCGGAACTCCCGTGATTGCATACGAAAAGGGAGGCGTGCTAGAGTCCGTCTGTGGTTTGGACAACCAAAAACCCACAGGCTTATTTTTCCCCGAACAAAGTGTGCCTGCTGTCATACACGCTATTGAAGCATTTGAACGTGTAGAAACCCGTTTTTCTCCGCAGGCCTGTCGTTCTAATGCTGAGCGTTTTTCTGCCAAACGCTTCCAAAGTGAACTGTCTGGTTTCATAGCAGATGCCCAGCGGAATTTTAATCGGGGCGATATACTACATATGTCCCATAACGCTAATTCTTCAATAGGAGGTACTCATGGCAACTAAACGCAGAAGAAACAGGGGTTCTCGCAAAGTTCATCACGCTGAGACCAAACAGGATATGGGCAGCAACAAACCTGGCACTGCTCAAACAACACCCCCCCCATACTTTCGCTGGATAATCATAATCGCTCTGGCGGGGATGCTGCTATCTGCTTACCTTACGGTATTGACATGGCTGCGCGTTGCTCCGCTGGCCTGTGGAGAGGGCTCTTCTTGTGAGGTTGTCCAATCCAGCACTTGGGGAAGCATTTTTGGTATTCCGGTCTCCTTTTTTGGGGTTCTTTTTTATACTGCCGTGGGCTGGGCTGCTTGGCGCATCCCTGTGTTGGAACGTCGCTGGCGCTGGGTTTGGCGACTGACTTTGCCAGCATTTGCCGTGAGCCTTTATCTTACTGCGGTTTCTCTGTTTGTGATAAAGGCAGCGTGCTTGTATTGCCTGGGTTCCAATGTCCTGGTTACAGCCATATTTGTACTGGCAATTCTTTCACGACCCAAACAGCTGCTGCTTAAACCCTGGCTCAAACACTCCATCGCTGGTTTTGTTGCTGTGCTGGTGGGTATTCAGCTGGTATACACCCTGCCCTACTTCACCAAAAAGCAAGAAGATCCTTATCTGCAAGGTCTTGCCCAGCATTTGCGCAAGCATGCAGTCATGTACGGTGCTTCCTGGTGTTCGGCTTGTGCAGAACAAAAATCATACTTTAAAGGCTCAGTAAAACGATTGCCTTACATTGAGTGCAGCCCCCAGGGCCCTCGCGGGCCTCAAGCCCCCATATGCGTAACCCAAGGCATTCGCAGCTATCCCACTTGGGTCATTAAAGGGCAGCGGTATGTGAGCGTCCTCAAACCCAGGGAACTGGCTCGCCTCACCGGTTACCCTTCTGCACCCTAGGGAGCTTTGTTATCGGCAAGCCCGCAAAAGGACGTGTCAACTGCTGTGAAAACATCTGCTGCGGCGAACTGGTGGGGTTTGGCACACCAGGGTTAAGTTGGTGAATTTTTTAGCAATTGTTGTCGCAAGAGACTTCGCTGGATTTTTCCATTGGCTGTTTTGGGCAGAACCTCATGCCACACAAAGTTTTTTGGATGCTTCCAACTGGCGAGTTCTGTTTGGCAGTGGGCTTTTAAGGCGGCTGTATCTGGCAAGGGTTTGTTAGGGAGTGCCACCAACACAGCCGTAAGTGCTTCGCCCCACTGTGGATGCGGCAGCCCTATTACGGCAGCGTCAGCCACTGCGACATGCTTTTTCAGGGCAGCTTCTATCTCGTTGGGATGAATATTCAAGCCGCCGCTAATTACTACATCATTCAGCCGTCCCAGATATACATAGAAACCGTCTGCATCTTGGCGAGCCAAGTCTCCGCTGCGTCCCCAATGGTCTCCGAGAGAAAAAAAAGCTTGGGTGGCATGGGGGTCATTTAAGTAGCCTTCCATCATACAAGGGGTGCGCATCGCCAATTCACCTGCTTGACCAGGGGGAACATCACCACCCTTGTCATCCACTAAGCGAATTTCGCAGCCCTCACCAGGGCGTCCCAGGCTGTCGGGACGAGCAAGATGACCTGCTTCATCCAATCCCAAGCAGAAACCAGCTTCGGTTTGCCCGAAGCCTTGAAACCATTTCACTTTTGGCAGCTTTTTGCGCAGCTGTTGGACGATGGCTGCTTGAACTGGTGCAGCCCCGTAAACGACCTGCCGCAGAGCTGGTGCCTGAATGTTTGCTGATGCTTCTGCCAGCAGTCGCACCAACATTGTGGGCACGGCAGGCAGGTGGGTAATGCCTTCTTGGGCAATGTCTTGCCAGCATTGGCAGGCGTCAAAGGAAGAGCGAAAAAACAAGGTGGCTCCTGCCAGCATGGCAGCTGTTACCAGCCACTGGCCGAATTGGTGATGCAAAGGCAGGGCGCACCAAATGACATCGTTTTCTTGCAGATCTAGATTTTTGACATGCATCAGGGCATGCGCCAGTTTGGCGCGATGGCTAATGACCACCCCTTTTGCGGGTCCGCTGGTGCCGCTGGTGAACAATACATGCAGGGGGGATTCCACAGAAATGGACGGGATGGTTGGATGCAAGTTTTTGAGAGGGGGAATGTCTTTCAGTAAAACCAACTGGGGCGCAGGCTGAATTGCTTGCAGCTGGGAGTCTGCCAAAGCTGTTTGGAAAGCTGGAAGTTGTGCGGGGTCAAGCCATATGAGCTGAGGCTGCAAGGTTAGCAGCAGGGGTATCAGTTCTGAGGGAGTGCTGTTGGGAGGGATATGTCCCAAAGGTATGCCTGCTATGGCTGCCCCAAATTGGGCTGCCAATGATTGAAAACTGGGATGTGCACAAAGGGCTGCGCATGTGACGCACTCCCCTTTAAAAATGTTGTATTGCTGCAGGTCTTCCGCTTTGCTAAGTGCAGTCAGTTCTAGTTCTTTCCAAGTATGCAGTCTTTCTGCCTCACGCCAGCAGATTCCCTTGGGAGAACGCTCGGTACGCTGGCGCAGCAATGTTCCTAAGGGAAATTTGATAGAAAACAGCAAAGCAAGCATAATAGCAGTATTGTTTTCAGATTGTTGGTGTTAAATTTTTATCTATTCAAGCAGAATCCTTCAAGTTTCCATGCTTTACCAACAATAAATAAAGAAACATCAGCAGGGCTGTCATACATAGCTTGATTTCTCTTGTGGATAGCAGCTTACTTTACTCTGTTTTTTTCAACCAGGAATTTCCCGTGAACACTCCATCATCTGCTGCCAAAGCAAATACCGCTGCTACTGAGGATAATCTTTTTGCAAGCAAACCAGTTGAGGTATCCCCGTTATTTAGTGGCGGCCTGTTAAGTTCTGCCCACTGGGGAAAACAAGTGTGGCAGCAATCTGTGTTGGCAGCAAACGGTATTGCTATGCTGGATGGCTTTGCCCTGCGATCATCAATGTTGGATGCAGCCGCTTCTGCATCAGACTGGCCGCAGCCCATTCGGCAAGCCATATCAGCATCCATGCATGCTTTGGAGAAAAACTGTGGCAAACAATTTGATTCGGATCAGCAGCTTCCACTGTTGCTGTCTTTACAGCTTGATTATCCTCAGACGGCTTCTCCTTACCCAGTTGCCAAGCAACCAACAAAGACTGTATTGAATCTGGGGCTAACATCAGCGAACTTGGAGAACTGGCTGCAGGTGGGCGCGGATCGGCGTCAAGTGTGGGATGCATGGCGGAGACAGGCGGTCTCTTGGGGACGGACGATGCTGGCAGCCCCTGCTGCTTTTATAGATGCGGTAGATGCCTTGCAGCAGCAAGCATGTGATGCAGAGGGTGTGGAACATGAAGCCGAGCTGTCTGCTGAGGGAATGGAAACCTTGGGAAAAGGTGCGCATGCCTTGCTGAAGCAGCATCAGGTTGCACCTTTGGGTGAATCTGCTTGGGGGCAGCTTCGGGAAGCGATAAGTGGTTTATGGCGGACTTGGCAGAAAGAAGTGCTGCATGCTTGCTCTGAAACAGAGAGGGATGTGATGCTGAACAACACCAGTCTATTGGTACAGCAGATGTCCCAGGGATTTGTCCCAGGCGGTGGGGCAGGGCGTTTACAGTGTAGAGTGCCTCTGGATGGTCAGCCCAGTTGGCATGGTGCTTTTTTGCCTTGTGCCCAGCTGGAGGATTTATCGTTGGGATGTCGCATTCCTCAACAATTTGATGCTTTCAGCAAGGCATCTCCCCAAGCTGTTAAGCAATTGAAAGACTGGCTTCCCCAGCTGGAGATCCTACTCAAAGATGCTCTTCAGCTGTACTTTGTGCTGGAAGCTGATGCATTACGGGTGGTATCTGTTGGTGCTGCCAATCGCAGTGAGGAGGCTGCTTTGCGCATCGCTTTAGACATGCGTTCCCAGGGTCATCTGGATGAAAATGAAACCATGGCTTTGATCAAGCCAAAGTTTATTCGCAGGCGATTGTATTCCACGCTGGATACTTCTCAGGCATCGTCAGTTTTTTGCAAGGGGCTGCCGGCTTCACCAGGGTGTGCGGTAGGTCGGGTGGTGTTTTTTGCTGAGCATGTCGAAGAATGGGCAGCCAAAGGGGAGCAAGTGATTTTGGTGAGGCATGAAACCACTCCTGAGGACATTGATGGACTAAAGTCTGCTTTGGGCGTACTGACCACTGGCGGAGGGTACACCTCACATGCTGCTTTGGTGGCACGGGGGATGGGAAAATGCGGGGTGGTAGGTGCTGCTCGGCTGGAAGTGGATTATGTGCTGCCTGAGGCTCGATGTGAGGGGGGTGTTCTGCATAAAGGCGATTGGATCAGCATGGACGGAAATACAGGTAAAGTATATTTAGGACAACTGCCGCAGCTGAAGGCCACTTTGGGAGATGACGCCCACCAGGCCCTGACCTTGGCGGATGCAACCCGCAGGCTTCAGGTGCGCGCCAATGCAGATACAGCGGAAGACGCTCGTCGTGCCTTGGAAAATGGAGCAGAGGGAATAGGCTTGTGCCGTACAGAGCATATGTTTTTTGACCTTGAGCGCATTACTCCCTTCCGCAAGATGATTCTTTCAGACACAGATGAAGAGCGCCAAAGCGCCTTGGATGATCTGCTGCCGTTGCAGCGAAAGGATTTTGTAGAGATTTTTCGTGTGATGAAAGAGCATCCAGTGACCATTCGGCTGCTGGATCCGCCGCTGCATGAATTTCTGCCCAAGGGGAAACCTTCGCGTTCTCGTATGGCCAAGGCCATAGGCGTATCGCTAGAGGATATCCAACGTCGGGTCAATGCTATGGCAGAACAAAACCCCATGATGGGACGCCGTGGGTGTCGGTTGGCATTTACGCATCCGGCAATTTATCGCATGCAGACGCGCGCCATTCTGGAAGCGGTGGCCTTGGTATACAAAGAGGGCATCCACGCCCAAGCAGAGATTATGATTCCCTTAATTAGTGATGCCAACGAACTGCGGTTGCTGCGTGCAGACATTATGGCATTGATTGCTGAAATCAGTACACAAATGAAGGAAGTCTTGCAGGTGCAGATTGGGGCGATGGTGGAAACCCCACGGGCAGCTGTATGTGCTGACCAATTGGCACGCCATGCAGATTTTCTTTCTTTTGGCACCAACGATTTGACTCAGATGACCTATGGCATTTCTCGTGATGACACAGAAGGTTTTTTACCGGTGTATATGGACAAGGGGGTGCTGGCATATGATCCCTTTATCACGCTGGATGCTGGAGGCGTGGGCAAACTGTTGCAGATGGCGGTACAAAAGGCTCGTGGAGTGAAACCCAGCATTAAATTGGGTATTTGCGGAGAGCACGGCGGCGATGCCCCTTCGGTGTGGCAATTTCATCAATTAGGGCTGGACTACATCAGCTGTTCTCCTTTTCGCTTGTTGGAAGCCCGTTTGGGTGCTGGACAAGCAGCAGCAGAGGAAGCAAAGGCAGTAAAGACAAAGTGAAACTTGGTGACTTATGGCTGTCCAGGGCGGGTGCTGCTTGGAGAACCAATCACCTCTGTGCCTGGCGGCGGTTGAAAAGTGAAACTGCCTTTGGGAAATTGTGTACGAGGCTTCAGATTATGCAACTTCAGCAAGTGGGATTCACCTGCCGTAGGAATCAGGCGCATGGCTAGCAGTTTGCCTTGTTGGGGGGTTACCCCAATTTCCAAATATTGTACATTGGCTATCGGTTGACGTGCCTGCATGCGCAGGTAGGTCAAACCATCCTTCCCGTACTGCTGTGAGATACAGCGAAATACCCGCCGCAGTCTGCCAATACCCATAAAAAATACCAGTGGCGCTTCTCCTGTGAATTCTGCAAGTGGACGCACCAACACGCTTTCCAACAAAGGATCATGCAGCCACACAGTACGTCCATCGGTTACCACCAACTGCCGATGGGGCTGCTGGTAATCCCAACGCATACCACCCTGATGCTGGTACCATAGGTCTCCACGGGCTGTTTGGGTTACTGTTGCATCCAAAGTCTCTTGCAACTGTTCAAATCGTGCTTCAAATCCCCTCAAATTGCGATGAAAAGCCTCCACCCGAGACAATAAAGTGGAATTACAGGGAGCAGACCAAACCACAGGCACTACTGCCGCAGCAGTGATGAGTATCCACAGTGATTTCCATAGTCTCATAGCAAATTTTCTTCTTTTGCTGATTCGTCTCATGGTTTGCGCATGCGTGTTCTAAGCAGCTGTGGCAGGCTGGAGTTGTGTGTGGGTTTTTGTTCTCACCTTGTTATGCTCTTCCAAGAGACTGTTTTGCCGAGCCCCCTGTTTGGCTCTTCTTACCTGCATACCATATCTTTATGTTGTTTCCATATTTTGGTGAGTTATCTCCATCTACAGCTGCTGGGGGTGCTTCATATTCATCTGCTTTGAGATGGCTACCTGTGCTGTTGCTGGCGGGAATGCTGTTGCAGGCAGATTCTGCCTGGGCTCAGCAGACAACGACTGCTTGGCCCTGGTGGCAAATAGTCGTTATGCTGTTTGTGTTCACGGCTTTTTTGGGCGTGCTGGCGGTGTTGGCTGGTGTGGGTGGGGCGTTGATTTTTGTGCCGCTGATAAATCTTTGGACTCCTTTTTTACACATAGACTTTATTCGGGCAGCAGGCTTAATGATGACGCTCACAGGAGCTTTGTTCGCTGGTCCCATTCTGGTACGCCAGCGATTGGTAAATGTTCGTTTGGCTATTTTGATTGGGGTAATGGCATCTGTGGGGGCTATTTTTGGAGCGAAGCTAGGGCTGCAGTTACCGTTGTCTGCCTTGCAGATAATGTTGGGCTTGGTGGTATTGTTTGTGGCTAGCATGTATGTGATGCGTATTTTGCAGGGGACTCAAGCTGCCCGCAAGATGAAGACAGAAACTGTGCATGGTCGCTGGCTGGGCTGGCTGAGGCTAGAGGCGCGTTTTTATGATCTTCCAGAGCGTCGTTGGCTGCGCTGGCATCCACGGTTTTTGTTGCCCTTACTAGGGGTGTTTGTGTTGGTGGGATTTCTTTCTGGTATGTTGGGCTTGGGAGGTGGCTGGGCGTATGTGCCCTTGCTCAATTTGGTGATGGGTTTGCCGATGCGTTTTTCGGTGGCTACCAGTTACTTTATCATCGCCATTGTGAATACAGCTGCGCTGCCGGTGTATCTACGCGCAGGAGCGGTGCAGCCGCTGTTGTGCATTCCTTGTGTGCTGGGTGTGATGCTGGGTGCGCGCTTTGGTTCGCGGGTGCTGCGTGGGGCAGACCATTACTGGCTGCAATGGTTTGTGTTGGTGGTATTGAGCTTGGTGGGCAGTCGTATTTTGTTGAAGGGTTTGGGCATCTAATGCGTTGTTTTTGTTGAGGCGATTGAAATGAAATTACGGGCTATTTTTTCTTTTGGAGGTATGTCATTGGCAGGACGGGCAGGAGCTGAAAGGAAGCTGGCATCTCTGTTTGCCGATGCTTTGCATGGGTCGGCATGGGCATCGCTATGGTTCGTAACAGCAGGATTTGCCCTCTACCTGATGGGGATTGGAGAGATATATTTGCCAATAAGTAAGGTGATAGAGAATTTGGCGCAGTCTTCTGGTGAATTGTCGCAGCAGCTGCCGGCATTTTCTAGTTGGAAGTGGTTGTTCCGACCCCTGCAAGCTGATTTGCTTAGCTTGACAGGTTTAAGCCTGCTCAGCATGGCAATGTGGACGCCTTATTTGTTGTTGATAATATTCTTTTTTCGGCAAGGTGATCGATTGTATCTGCTGTTGGCACTCATCCAGTTGGGAATTTTTTCCTTTGCCTCGTTTGGTTCGGGTGTGCTGTTTTAAGGCGAGGGTTTTTTCAACAGGGGTTGTAAAGCACGCCACACATTGTCCGCGATAATTTCTGCGCCTTTGGCATTGGGATGAATGCCGTCTGGCTGGTTATACTCAGGATTTAGAGATATTCCTTCTAATAGAAAAGGAAGCAGTGGAACGCGGTGCTTGCGGGCCAAGCTGGGGTAAATAGCAGCAAAGCGACGGGCATAATCTTTGCCGAAATTGGAGAAAGTTTGCATGCCACCCAGCAGCACTTGTGTGCCTGCCTGCTGGCAGCGTTGGATGATTTTGCTCAGATTTTTTTCTGTTAATGCGGGATCTTGCCCCCGCAGGCTGTCATTGGCTCCTAGTGCCAGCACCAAAATCTGCGGACGGCTGCGCAAGATCCAATCCGTTCTACTCAATCCTCCTGCACTGGTATCGCCACTAACACCAGCATTGACCACCCGATAAGCATACCCTGCTTCACGTAAACGCTTGGCAATTAAACTGGGGTAACTCTGTTCTTGGGGAAGACCAAAGCCAGCGGTGAGGCTGTCTCCTAAAAATACCAGCACGGGCAGCTGTTCTGCTGAAGATTTTGCAGCTGCGGGTTTTTTAACTGCTGATGATGTCGCCCGTTGTTCTTTGCGTTCGCAACTGCCCAACACTGCCAATAGCACCAACAAACCAATCAGATGGTATTTTCTTATCAGCGACCAATGATGTGTCATAGTGCTGTCTCAGCAAGGGGATATAATAGAAACGATGGTGTGTGCACAGCAGGATCAGGCAAATTGCTAGGCAAATTGCTAGGCAAATTGCTAGGCAAATTGCTAGGCAAATTGCTAGGCAAATTGCTAGGCAAATTGCTTGGCAAAATCTACCAGAAATTCTGCCAGTTTTTCAGCCCCTGCCAGCGGCATAGCATTATACAGGGAAGCGCGCATGCCTCCCATAACTGCATGACCCTTGAGCGAGTATAAGCCCCGTTGCCCTGCTTCTTGCAGGAAGCACTCATTGAGAGAGGGGTCATTCAGGAAGAAGGTAACATTCATAGCGGAACGATCTGCCGGAAGTGCGTGAGGTTGGTAGAAGCCCTCACAGGAGTCTAGGGTTTGGTAAATCATGCTGCTCTTGCGGATATTCATTTTTTCCATTTCTTCAATGCCGCCGCTGTCTTTTATCCAATGCAGCACCAGGCTTACCACATAGATGGCAAAGGTATTGGCCGTGTTGGTGAGGGAGCCGTCCCTGGATACGCGGGTGTAATTCAGCAAAGAAGGGGTTTGAGGAAGGGCGCGCTCTAGCAAATCTTTGTGGATAATCACAGCAGCAAGTCCAGCAGGCCCCATGTTTTTTTGTGTTCCAGCATAGATGAGTCCGAAGCTGCTGACATCAATACGGCGACTCAGCAACTCTGATGTCATATCTACTACTAAGGGAATATGACGCAAGCGGGGTAATTCTTTCCATTGGGTACCTGCCACGGTGTTGTTTCCGGTAAAGTGCATGTAACTGGATTCGGAATCTTCGGCTGCTTCCCAGTCTAAAACAGGCAGATGGGAGTGGCGTTCTGCTTTGCTGCTAGCAATGACCTCTATCTTTCCAAATAGCCGAGCTTCATGAACAGCGCGTTCAGCAAATAGGTCGCTTTCTACGTACTGGGCTTTACGCTTGGGTGAGAAGTCAATCAGGTTTAGGGGAACTGCGGCAAATTGCATCTGGGCTCCACCATGGAGAAACATCACCTCATAATCAGGCGGGGCCTCCAATAATTCGCGCAGCAAAGTGAGAGCTTCAGCTAACAGTTCTTCAAATTCCTTGCTGCGGTGGCTGATTTCAATAATAGAAGCGCCTAGTCCCCGATAGTCTAAGAACTCTTCTCGTACCCGCTGCATCACAGGTAAAGGAAGGGTGGCAGGTCCCGCACTGAAATTAAAAACACGTTCTTTCATATATGGTTGGTCGGCGACATGCTTACAGTGGCTGTTCTGGGGTATCCTAGCCCTGAAGTGAGATGTAAAATGCTCTGATAATAAAATGGCACCTAAGCCACCTCTTGATATATTTTTAAGCATATTCAAGCAAGCTTTATCAAGAAAAATCACTTTGCTGGCTACTAGCATCTTTAGGCAGAGTTGCGCTATGCTGACAAATGATGAAGAAATTTCTGCCTTTTTCCCCTCATGAAACTTTAGTGTCATGGCTTCTGAAAAAAAAAACCAAGCACCTGGGGAAACCAATCTTCAGCAGTCCCATCAGGAAAAGCTGGAAAAACTCTACCAACTAGGCGTACAACCTTATCCCTATCGTTTTCAACGCTCTCATCGGGTAGAAGCCGTACTTCAGCAATCAGAAGGTTTGCTGGCCAGTGAAGAAACCATCAGCATCGCAGGTCGTCTGGCAGCTACACGCCATATGGGAAAGGCAGCATTTGCACACCTAAAGGATGGTCTGCACCGTATGCAATTCTATCTCCGTCAGGACAGCCTTTCTCCGCTAGATTTTCAAACTTTCCAGCTGACAGACCTCGGCGATTATATCGGACTACAAGGCGGCCTGATGCGCACCCGCAGCGGCGAACTTACCCTGCGGGCAAGCAAGTTTACCCTATTGGGTAAATCCATCCGCGCTTTGCCTGTTACCAAAGTACAGCAAATAGAAGGAGAACAGGTGGTGCATCATGCCCTCAGCGATGTGGAATTTCGCTACCGCCAGCGGTCTGCCGATTTGGCACTTAATGACTCCTCTGCCAAGGTATTTCTGCAGCGTTCTCTGGTGATTCAAACTTTGCGCAGCTATTTGCTGGAACAGGGTTTTTTAGAGGTGGAAACACCCGTACTGCAGAATCTTTATGGTGGGGCAGCAGCAGCTCCTTTTGCCACACATCACAACAGCTTGAAGCTAAAGCTGTACTTGCGCATTGCCACAGAGATTTACTTAAAGCGTCTAGTAGCGGGTGGTTTGGATCAGGTGTTTGAGATTGGCAAGGTGTTTCGTAATGAAGGGATTGATCGCACCCACAATCCTGAGTTTACCATGGTGGAATTTTATCAAGCCTATGCAGACTACCAGGACATGATGGCTCATGTGGAAAATATTTATGTACGATGCGCACAAGCTGTCTACAGAAGCAATGTACTCAAGTTTCAAGGGCAAGAGATAGACCTTAGTCCGCCATGGCGGCGCATGAGCATGCTGGAGGCGGTACGAGACATAGCAGAACTGGATTTTGCAGCAATGGATGATGTGGCAGTAGAAAAATTATTGATAGAACGGGGATGGAGGCTGGAAGGAGGCTATAATCGTGGACTGGCTTTGGCTAAGCTGTTTGAGGAGTTGTGTGAATCTCGCTTGATTCAACCCACTTTCATCACCGATTTTCCTCGCGAAACCGCCCCGTTGTGCAAGCAACATCGGAATATGCCAGAAATGGTAGAGCGTTTTGAACCTTTTATTGTAGGCTGGGAGGTGGGCAATGCGTACTCTGAGCTTAACAACCCAGCTTTACAGCGTCAGTTATTTGAGGAACAGGTTGCCAGGCGCCAAGGTGGAGATTTGGAAGCGCACCCTTACGATGAAGAATTTCTACGAGCCATGGAATACGGCATGCCCCCTATGGGGGGAGTAGGCTTAGGGATAGACCGCTTGGTGATGCTGATGACAGATCAGGTTTCCATTCGCGATGTTATTTTTTTTCCTACGATGCGGCCACAAAAATCTTGAACAGAATCTCCAGATGACATTTTATTTCCAGACATTGCTGCGTATCTGTTTTGTTTTAGCGATGTCGCTGGGGGTGCTGTTTGTCTTTAATAGTCAACAGTTTGGTGGAGGTGTTGTGGGTGCGCAAGAGCCTGCTGCTTATGGGTTGTTGATGGATACGGCGGAGTCGCCTCTGGCGGCTAAAGACTTTACTGTGTCTACCTTAAAGAACAAATCTCTGAGTTTGGAGAAGCTTCGCGGCAAGGTGGTGGTATTGAACTTTTGGGCTACTTGGTGTCCTCCTTGTGTAGCGGAGCTGCCTTCTTTGGAACGGCTTGAGCGCAAAATGCGTGGACGATCCTTTGCCTTAATAGCCCTCAATGCAGGAGAGCAGCCTGAAAAGGTCAAGCGCTTTGTTCGTCAGCATAGGCTGCGACTCACCATTGCCTTAGATGCTGAAGGCAAAATTACCTCAGAATACGGGGCTGATCGCCTGCCGGTTACCTATGTATTGGATAAACAGGGGCGTCTGATACATCGGGCTATCGGAGAACGCAATTGGAATTCTCCGTCAGCTGTGAAATTTTTTCAGGAACTGGCAGCAAGTGCTGGCCAATAGGTTCTGCGCTTGTGGGGTTGCTTTTTAGCAGCTTTGTGTCGCAATGATGTGAAGATGGGTTGGCTAGTAAAACTGATACACCCTGCGGGGGTCCATTTTTTCAAATTGTTCCCAACGGCTTTGGTAAAGCATGAGATTAAACATAAGTTCAGTGGTGTTATTGCGCTGGGAGCGTTTTGCCTGCACTTGTTTTTTAATGAGTGATTCCACCCCAGAGGGGTGAAGAATCATATAATTGGAAAAATACATGCGGCCGCTGTGATTGATCAAGCGGGTCTGCAGCACGCTGTTGACATCAAGAAAAGTACTTTGCATGGTGGCCAAGACATTATACTTATAGCCTTGCACCAGGTCTTTTAATACCAGTTCTTTCTGACCCTGATGCAGCAATTGGAACACAGAATGGATGTTCCCAGCCAATTCACCATAACCCCTTCTTTGCTGGGGGGAGAGGCTGCTGTCGTTAAATTCTAGATAATATTCTAACGGCGTTTTCTGCTGAAGCAAGGGACGGTCTAACACAAACCAGTTGAGGAAGGCATTACAACGTTCCCCAAAGGAAGGGGCTTCTGGACGTATCATGCCTGTGCGTTCAAATTCTTCTTTAGCAGTGGAAATTTCTGCAGCGCAAACCGACAAATCGGTTGCCTCTTCTAACAATGAATCTATATAAGGGCTTTGCATTATAACACTCCACAGGCTTTCTTACCCAAAATTCATGGGAGCATAAGGCTTTTCCTAGTTCAAAACAAAAGGTCATCCATGAGTCCAATAAAAATACTCTATACTATCCTACCATATGCCAGCTAGGTACTTTTGTTAAGCAATTTTTGCCGAATATTTTTCTTTAAGATAGTTTTTCTCAGAGATGCCTGCTGTAAGCTTACTAACTCTGCTGCTGTCAGTAAACGGGCTTGGCCAGGGAGTGCTTGCACATCTAGCAAAATGGATCCTATCTGACAACGGGTAATTTTTAACACTGCAAAACCCAACTGGGCTAATGCCTTTTTGATATGATGATGAATTCCTTCTCGCAGTGTTAATTCCAGCCAGGTTTTATCACTGCGATGGTGCAGCACTTTGGCATATATCGGCGCACAACGGCGCCCATCCAACATCATGCCCTTACGCAGTGGGGCTAGTTTGGCAGCATCTGCTTTGCCACGCACCTTGACCAGATAAATTTTGCGTACACAGTAAGAAGGATGTGTCAATCGTTGCGCCAATTGACCATCATTGGTTAACAAAATCAATCCCTGGGCGTCATAATCCAGCCTTCCTACTGGAAACAATCGTATACTGGTTTGGGGCAGCATGTCTGCCAGACAGCGGCGGCCTTGAGGATCTTTCAGGGTGCTGACAACCCCCTTGGGCTTGTACAATGCCCATACCTGTGTCTTGGAATTTTCCTGCCATGAGACAGTATGTCCCATCACCTGCAATCGATCTTTGCTGGGTATCACCATGGTTGCTGGTGAGGTAGCGACTTCACCATTTAAGCGTACTTTTCCTTGTGCAATCAGCTGTTCTGCCCCCCGACGGCTAGCCAAGCCGGCTTTTGCAAGCGCTCGGTTCAAACGCAACGGCTGCGATTCATGGTTGCAAGTTTCTCCTGCTGCTAAGCCAGCAGTCGGCATTTTTTCTAGGGAAGAATTTGCCATAGAAAACCGTCGCAGAAAAAAGCCTACTATCTTGGCTTGTTATCTTCAAGAGTTGCGGTTCTCTTGCTGCAATAATTGCAATGCTTGTGCGGCAGCTGCTTGTTCGGCCTGCTGTTTGGTGCTGCCTTCACCGCTAGCGTATTCATGATCCCCCACCCATACCGAGATCCTAAAGTGTTTGTTGTGCGCCGGGCCAGCTTCTTGTATCACTCTATACCGAACGGAACGCTTACTATACTTTTGCACCCATTCTTGTAAATGACTTTTGTGATCAAGGCTATCTATCAACTGCGGCAACTGATTCAACTGCGGAATGAACCAATTCTTCACCAATTTACGCACAGCTTCCATTCCCTGATGTGCATAGCTATCCAAGTAAACTGCGGCTACCAGAGCTTCTAATGCATCACCCAGCAAGGAATCGCGGTTTGCCAAACCAGAACGATGCTCTCCTCGCCCCATACGCAAATGCTGCCCCAATTCTAATTGTCTGGCTACCTTGGCTAATCCTCCCTTGCCAACCAACACCGCTCGCATCCGTGTCAGTATCCCTTCATCCATCTCACTAAAGAGCTGCGATAAAAGGTCACTGACCAAAAATTGGAATATGGCATCCCCCAAAAACTCCAAACGTTCATTGTGCGCATCTTGATGATGCTTGTTGACGTAAGATTTATGCGTCAACGCTTGCTGTAACAAATTCCTATTTTCAAACTGATAGCCCAGTTTTCCTGCCAGAACATCATTTAAATCTTGTTCAGAGTGTTTGTCACTGTCTACTTTGCTTGTAGGATGCATCTTACATACGAACTATCAATGTACAATCGGCTTTTCCCTTCAGCCTACCGACAGTTGTACCAATCATGAGAACAGATTTATTCTTGATAACGGGTAAGCTTGAGTTTGCCTCGCTTATCCACGCCAGAGACACGCACGCTGACAATATCACCTTCACGCATGACATCTTCCACACGTTCTACCCGTCCTTCTGCCATTTGTGAGATGTGCAGTAGACCATCAGTGCCGGGGATCAGTTCTATAAATGCTCCAAACTCCATCACCTTCTTCACAGGCCCCTTATACACCGCACCGATTTCCACTTCTGCAGTAGCATTTTGCACCATTTTTAATGCTTCAGTGACGGCTTCATCACTTTCTGAACTTATCATCACCAAGCCATCGTCTTCTACATCCACTTTGGCGCCGGTTTTTTCGGTAATTCCTTTAATGGTTTTTCCGCTGGGACCGATCAGGTCGCCGATGCGTGTGGGTTTAATGCGGTAAACCACCATGCGAGGAGCATAGGGGGAAAGTTTTTCTTTGGGGGCGGCGATGGCTTTTTCCATTTCGCTTAGGATGTGCATACGACCTTGTTGTGCCTGGGTAAGCGCTCGGGAAAGAATTTGTTTGTCAATACCACTGATTTTGATGTCCATTTGCAGGGCAGTGATGCCTTGGCGAGTGCCGGCGACTTTGAAATCCATATCCCCCAAGTGATCTTCATCTCCTAGAATGTCAGATAGGATGACAGTTTTATCGCCTTCTTTAATCAGCCCCATGGCAATGCCTGCAGCGTGCTTGGGGATGGGGACACCGGCATCCATCAGTGCCAGGGAAGCGCCGCAAACAGAAGCCATAGAGGAAGAGCCATTGGATTCCAAGATTTCAGAAGTGATCCTGAGGGTATAAGGGAATTTTTCCTTTTTGGGAATGAGGGGCAGCACGCCTTTTTCAGCCAGCATTCCGTGCCCGATCTCTCTTCTTCCAGGAGCGCGTAGAAAGCTAACTTCACCCACACAAAAAGGAAGGAAATTGTAGTGAAAAAGGAAGCCCTTAAAGCTGACACCGCGTAAGTTATCTATTAATTGTTCATCCGAACGCGCCCCGAGGGTGACATTGACCAGGGCTTGGGTTTCGCCTCGGGTGAACAAAGCTGAACCATGACCACGGGGGAGCAAGCCTGTCTCACAATAAATATCGCGGATATCCGTAATGGAGCGTCCATCCACACGGAGTTCTTTGGAGAGGATATGTTCTCTCATCAAGCGTTTTTTTAAGGATCCGAAGATTTCTGCTACTTCTGGAGACAGGGAGGGTTCCTCGGGTTTAGAGAATTTTTCTTTGGCTTGCTGGGAGAGCTCATCTATGGCGCTATAGCGGGCTTGTTTTTCTGTGGTGAGCAGGGCTTTTTGTAGCGGGGCGGTGAATTCAGTTTCTATTTGCTGAACCAAGCTGGGATCAGGTTCAGGCACAGAAATTTCTCGCTTGGGGCGACCCACCTTTTTGCGAAGTTCTTGCTGGATATCGATAATAGGTTGTATTTGCTGATGTCCAAAGAAAATGGCATCTAATGCCATTTCTTCAGATATTTCAGAGGCTTGTCCTTCCACCATTAACAAGGCTTCTTTGGAACCTGCAACGAAAATATCTAACTCACTTTCTTCCAATTGTGCCAGGGAAGGATTGAGAACAAAGCTGTCGTTTATTCTACCTATACGCGCACCGCTGATGGGGCCTTGGAAAGGGATGTCAGAGATGGTCAATGCGGCTGAAGCACCAATCATGGCGGCGACACCGGCTTCGTTTTCACTATCTGCACTAAGGACGGTGGCGATGATTTGGGTTTCACACTTGAAGCCGTCTGGAAATAATGGGCGGATGGAACGGTCGATGAAGCGCGATGCGAGGGTTTCATTATCAGAAAGTCTGCCCTCCCTTCGCAAGAAGCCTCCAGGGATGCGTCCAGCGGCATAATGTTTTTCAATGTAATGAACAGAGAGGGGAAAAAACGGTAGATCTTTTTCCTCTTTTTCTGCCACAACTGTGACCAGCACCAGGGTTTCACCGTAATGCACCAGTGCGGAGCCGGAGGCTTGACGTGCCATGCGTCCCACTTCAATTTTGAGAGGGCGTCCTCCAAATTCTACAGAGACAGTTTCCATGATATTTTTCTATAGGGCTGCTGCCGTCCAGGGTTGTGTTGTGCCATTTTGATACGCTTGGGTTATCATCAAAAGGTTATACAAGGACAATACTGTAGGGCAGGCGGGTTAATCAGATTACAAAAAATCTGTTCAAAAAGTCTTTCGGCGACAACTTACCAGGCAAGTTGCGCTAAGATTTGGCTGAAATGGCTGGAGGCACTTCGAATGGCGAGACCTTTACTGTTAGACGGAGACCATGTCATTACCGACGCAACTCCAGTTGGTTAATTAATTCTAGGTAACGTTGATGGTTTTTGCGACTTAAGTAATCCAGCAAGCGTCTGCGTTTGCTAACCATTTGCAGCAAACCCCGTCGTGAATGATGGTCTTTTAGGTGAGATTTGAAATGTCCCCCCAGTTCTTTGATCCGTTTAGATAATAAAGCTACTTGAACTTCTGGGGATCCTGTGTCCGATTTTTCACGGCCAAATTGTTCAATAATCTGTTTCTTAATTTCGCTGTTCAACATTTTTCTTATGGCCATTTTTTATAGCTACTTTTCATGATCGTTTTTCATGCCTGTGTAGTTATTTTTGATAGGGCTTATTTCTTATAAGCCTTACGCAATTTAACCTGCCTCGCTGCAAACCAATTGTCAAGCATTTCTGTTTTTGCTGACAGCAACTTTATTCCGAAGGCGTGGATGCAAGACGGGACATCACGCAACGGGGTTGAATTTGCCATCCCGAAGGGCTGCGTACGGCTTCGCCTATGGCAAGCAGGCGGCCTTGGGCATCCAAGGCTTTTAAAGGAATATGGGGATGCCAGGCAGTGGGAGGTGAAGAGGAGATTTTTCCCTCTGTGGATGCTTCGTCGTCAAACATGAAGGGTGTTGGTCGTCCCTGTGAAAGATGCGGGAAGTTTTGAGGCGCCACTTGCACAGCCAGGTGATGGGGCAGGAAGGGGGATGGTTCTAAGATATAGCTGTAAGGGACAGCAGAGTTGAGTAAATCAGAGAGGGTGATAGATTGATCCAGTGTCCATTGGGGCGGTGTTTGTGAGCATCCCACCGCTGTTCGTCGTAAAGCGGTGAGGTGTGCACCTACACCAAGGTCCTCTCCAATGTCACGGGCAAGGGCGCGGATGTATGTTCCTGCACTACACTGTGCATGCAGTTGAATCTGGGTGGTGGTGATATGCTGAATTTCTAACTGGTGAAAGCATACCTGGCGTGTATAGTGATGGGTTAATTTTCCGTTGCGTGCCAGTTGGTAGGCGGGTATCCCGTTCTTTTTTACTGCAGAGAAAGCCGGTGTTTCTTGTGGGTGTTCACCACGCCAAGCCCACACTGCCTGGCGTATCTGTTGATAGGTAAGGTGTTCAACGGAAGTACGGGAAAGCCGCGTACCTTGGGCATCCAAGGTATCGGTGCGTATACCCAGCTGTATGGTGGCTTGATAGCTTTTTGGTAGTTTTTCAAATAAGGGGATCAAGCGGGTGGCACTGCCAACAAATAGTACCAACAACCCTGTAGCCAAGGGGTCTAATGTGCCTAAATAGCCCATTTTGCAGGCGGGATGCTTGCTTCGCCCATACAGATGGTGTTTCACCTGCTGCAATGCGTGGTTGGAGGACATTCCTGAAGGTTTGTCTAGCAGCAACAACCCTGGTGGGGGATATTCGGCAATAGCTTTAGGCATAGTGAAAATTGTCGTTTGAAGTGTGCGATGTGTTTGCTGAGAGAGAGGGCAAAAGAGGAGGCGATTAGGATTCCTCTGTGGCGGGTGGAATGGTTTTCAATAAGCGATCAATGTTGTCGGCATGGGTGAAGCCAAGATCTGGAATGAAAGTTAGGCGTGGGGTATTGCGTGTTTTGAGGGTGCGTCCTAATGAATTGCTAAAGAAACCTGCTGCTCCATTGAGCGTTTTTGTGATGGATGGCAAATGTTGGGGCGGATAACAACTAAAGTAAATTTTGGCGACAGAAACATCGGCAGCAGTTTCCACGCGGCTAATAATGACCGAGGCAAAGCGGGGATCTTTGGCTTCTTCTTGAAGCAGTCGCCCAAGCTTGTAGCGGATGTGTTGGGAGATATGGGCTTGTTTGCGAGAAGGGACAGACATAGGTTGCAGGTGTTTGCCAGACAGAGTATGAGGTCCGTAATACGTAGAGGCTACTCATGAAAGTGCGGGTCTTCTCACTTTGGCTGTGCCGCAGGTGGTTCTATGAGGGCGAGGTTGCTTTAAAAGTTTAGGCTCTAGCCTCTTCTTCTTTTATTAGGGTTTCTGTAGGAACTTCTGCAGTTGTCTCTACAGAGGTTTTGGCCAGCAGTTCTTTTCTAGCAGCTTCACGACCTCCACGCTGCAGGGTGGCTTTTTCTTCTATTTGCAGGAAAGCTTCTATCACATCGCCAGCTTTCAAGTCATTATAGCCGCTAATGCGGAATCCACATTCTGAGCCTTGCTGCACGCTTTGGACATCTTCTTTATAACGACGCAAGGAAGCCATGCTTCCTTCTCCTTGCAGAACATCATCACGATACAAACGTACTTGGGCATTGCGTTCCAACTTGCCTTCTTCCACCTGGCCTCCGGCAATCACACCTTCTTTGGATTTAGCAAACACTTGACGCACTTCACAGCGACCCACAATCTGTTCCCGAACCACTGGTTGTAACATGCCTTCCAATGCCAGGTGAATATTATCCACAAGTTCATAAATAACATTGTAAAATTTTACATCTACGCCCTCTGCGCGCGCAGTCTGGGCAGCACGGTTATCCGCACGCACATGAAAACCAATCACCACTGCATTAGAAACACTGGCCAGAGAAATATCGGTTTGTGTAATACCACCCACCCCACTGCGCACCACCTGCACCGATAGTTGATTATTGCCCTCTTTTGCAAGTGCCCCAAGAATGGCTTCCAGCGAACCTTGGGTATCAGCCTTCAGCACTAGGTTGAGGGTGCGGTATTCATCGGCAGCAACGGGATTTTCCATAAAGTTTTCCAAGCTAACCCGATTACGAGGCAGTAAGGCTGCGGCACGCTTGCGAAGGGCACGCAACTCTGCTAACTGGCGAACCTCGCGCTCTGAATCCAGGGCGTTAAATGGATCGCCTGCTTCTGGCATATGGTCATAGCCGGTTAATTCTACTGGCGTACTGGGAAAAGCTTGTTTGATTCTCTTGTGTTTGTCATTGTACATAGCACGCACCCTGCCACTGCAAGCACCTGCTACAAAGTAATTGCCTACTTCAAGTTTGCCCCTTTGCACCAGTACCGAACCTACCACGCCCTTGGCACGATCCATGTGAGATTCAATCACCACGCCGCTGCACTTGCCTTGGGCAGTGGACTTTAAATTCAACAATTCTGCTTGTAGATGGATGTGTTCCAGCAGTTCTTTTATTCCCTTGCCTGTTTTGGCAGAGATAGGTACCAACATGGTTTCACCCCCCAGTTCTTCTATGACCAAGTTGTGCTGCAAGAGTTGCTGTTTCACTTTGTTTAAGTCGGAGTTGGGGCGGTCTACTTTGTTGGCTGCCACCACAATGGGCGCCTTGGCTGCTTGCGCATGCTGAATGGCTTCTATAGTTTGCGGCATCACACCATCATCAGCGGCAACCAACAGCACCACGATATCGGTTACATTTGCCCCACGCTGGCGCAGGGCAGTAAAAGCTTCATGGCCTGGGGTATCTAGAAACACCATGGTCCCAAACTCACTGTCTACCCGATAGGCACCGATATGTTGGGTAATGCCACCTGCTTCTCCTGAAGCCACCTGGCTGGCGCGGATTTTGTCCAGTAAGGTGGTTTTGCCATGATCCACATGTCCCATGATAGTGATAATCGGTGGACGGGGTTCTAGCTGTTTTGCGGGAATATCTTCGGTTTTTAAGATATCTTCCAGACTGGAAGCATCTACTTCCACTTGCACGTTATACTCTAAAGCCACCAGTTCGGCAGTGCTTCCATCAATGACATCGTTCATGGTGGCAGTGATTTCCAATTCCATCAATTTTTTGATGATGTTCGCCCCCTTAACCCCGATAAGACTTGCCAATTCCGCTACGGTAATGGTGGGTCCGAGCTTGATAGCTTTTTGTCTGGGATTGAAGGTATGTTTTTCTTCAGAGGCGGCAAGTCCTTTACGTTTGTTGGTACGTTTACTGTGACGGGGGCGCACCCATCCCTCGTGCTGTAATGGTTCTAAGTCACGGGCATTGCCGCGCAAATCGCGCCATTCTGTGCGACTATCGCGCTTGCGCTCACCCCGACGTTCTCGACGACGGCTGGGTGTTTCTTCTTCATCAGCAGTGAATTCTTCCACCCGCTTGCGCGAATGGGGAGAGGCAACAGCAGCAGAGGTTTTTTTTGTAAGTTCTTCTGAGGGGATATTGGCAGCCTGCGGTAAGGTTGCGCTGGTATCAGGTTCTGTTTTTTCTTGCATAGAAGCTTCAGCTTCTGCGGGTTCAGTTGCCTGAGAATCCAAGGTTTGCTGTGGTATGGAGGCTTTCTTTGGTTTGGCTTTTTCTTCTTCCAGCCGTCGTACTTCTCCAGAAGAGCGCACCGAGACCAGTCTCCGTCGGGATTTTAGCTGTGCCTGGCTGTCATCTGTATCTTCTTCTATTGCAATCGGCGGGGCTTGTGCGGCGGCTGCTGGTTTGGGTGATTTTTTCAAGTGTTCTTTAATAGTTTTGATGGCTTTATTATCCAGAACTTGGAAAGCACCGCTTACTTCCATGCCCCATTGGCGCATCAAGGTGATGAGTTCCTTGCTGGGCAGGTTGATTTCTCTTGCCAGTTCAAACAGTTTCATAGTGCTAAAAAAAACAGGTGGAAAATTTCAATACGACGGATAGAGGGAGGAAATTTGAGTAAGTCTAAGAATAACAAAAAGATAACTCAATTGCTTTGATTTTTCTAGCCATGAAGCAAGAAATGACTGAAGGGACACTTATAGGGATATTGGCCAAGATTTTTGAAAGCAGCAATCTCAGAAGCAATCCCAACAGTAATCACTTTGTTGATGGTTTAGGCAGGATTTTTTTCTGCTGTGGCAGAATCAGCAGTGGTTTCTGCTGGAGGTTCAGCTGATTCGATGTTATCTACGGCTGCTTCTTGCTGGGGAGCAAGTTTTTGGTTTTGGGAGGGTTTTTCCTCTGCTGAGAGGGACTGGGGTTTATCTTCTATGATGCTATCTTCTGGGGAGGAATCCTTGTCTTCTACTTGTTTGTCTAGTTCGGCTTGGGATGCCAGCAAGCGTTCTCTAATCTGGGCTTCCAGGCTGAGAGTCTGGTCTACAGTGGAGGAAATATTGATTTTCTTGTTCAGCAGTTTGGAGGCGAGGCGAACATTTTGCCCTTGACGGCCGATAGCCAAGGATAGTTGATCTGGTTCCACTTGAACATCAATTTCTTCTTCTTCTTCATTAATTTTCACCCGTGTGAGTTCTGCAGGAGCAAGTGCATTGGCAAGGTAAGTAAGCTCGTCTTCACTGTATTGAACGATGTCTATTTTTTCTCCGCGCAGTTCATTCACAATGGATTGGACACGTGATCCTCTCATACCCACGCATGCACCCACAGGGTCTACATCAGAGTCGTTAGATCGTACAGACACTTTGGAGCGACGTCCAGGTTCGCGGGTGGCACCAACGATTTCCACTATGCCGTCGTAAACCTCTGGTACTTCCATTTCAAATAGCTTTACCAGTAGATCGGGATGTGCGCGTGAAACCACCAATTGGGCAGGCTCTTTGGGGTCGTTGCGTACTTCCAACAAAATCACACGAATATGATCGCCGCTGGAGTATCGTTCTGTGGGTATTTGTTCGCGGGGATAGAGAATGGCTTCGGTTTGATTAAAATTCACATAAGTGCGGCCACGTTCACTGCGGCTAATCACTCCGTTGAGCACTTCTCCTACGCGATCTTTGAATTTCTCATAAATGAATTCTCGTTCTGCTTCACGCACTTTTTGAAACACCATCTGGCGTGCAGTTTGAGCAATGACCTTTCGCAGTTCTTCGTTGTCAATTTCGTATTCCACCACATCGCCCAACTGGGCAGAGGTATCTAAGGATTTTGCTTCTTGCAAGGAAAGTTGATTATCTTGGTCTTCTACGTTTTCTACCACTGTCTTGTAATGGTAGACCTCTAGGTTGCCGCTGTCTTGATGGATGCGTGCTTCTACATCCTGATACTGACGAAATTTGCGCTTGGCTGCCAAAGTGATGGCATCTTGCACCACGGTTATGAGACGTTCTCGGTCTATTCCCTTAGCATAAGAGATATCACTGATAGCTTTTAATAGTTCTTCTTGTTGCATGTGTGCAGCTTGGTTGAGGGTATGAGGAAAGAGATTTTTTTGTAAGAGCAGAAAGTTTTCTCTAAGAGGCATCGGTTGAGGGATTGTCTGTTACTGAAAAATTCAGCAGCGGTTCCAGGTTGGCATTACACACCTGAGCAAGAGGAATCTGTAGCGTTTGGTCGCCGGTGTTCAAGTGCAAGATATCTTGGTGGATAGATTCTATCACACCTGTTTGTGCAAGTTGCAAAGGAGCATTTACAGCGTTATGGTGAGCCCAATCGGCATCCAGAGTTATTTTGGCTCGTTTCCCCAAAGACTGCACAAAATGAAGGGGTTTACTCAGACAGCGAAACAATCCGGGGGAGGTTATTTCAAGCTGGTATCCACCCTGATATCCCAGATTCTCCACATCTAACAAGGGGCTAATCAGTGCACTGGCGCGGCTGCAATCTCCCAGACCGATACCGTTGGGGCTGTCAATCATGATGCGCAATATCCGTTGCCGTTCATGTACAAATTGCACCTCTAGCAGGCGGTAGTCCAACGAATTCAGCGGTTCAGCCAACATATCTTCCACTGTTTTTGTTAATGAAATGGCCTTATCACTTGCGGGGCTGCTGGCTGGTTTTTGTACTGTGGCTTTCATATTCTGGTGATGTTTTCTAAAAGAATTTTCAAAGCTGAGCACCCGAATCGTTTGCATATTTGCCAATGCATAAGAAAATTGGCAAGCCAGCAATTAAACATTGCTGGAAATGGCTGCTAGCAACAATAGCAATCCTGTCAAGTTAAATCCAGCATGAAAGAAAACAGGGGGCCAAAGTGACTGATGACGCTGGCGTAGATAACAAAGTATCAAACTGGCAATGAAAATAACCCCCAAAGCAGGCAAATATAAGCCAAAAGACAAGATATGTATGGCAGTGAATACCACACTTACCACCAGCATGGTAGACAGAAAGGAGAATTTTCTCTGCAGAGCGCCTTGCAACAACCCCCTGAAGAGAATTTCTTCCATCAATGGTGCTATCAGTGCAACCATCAAGACGGCAGCTGTAATTCCTGATACTCCCGTACCCACCAATTGTTTGATTGGAGACATGGGAGGTGGCGATATAGGCAATGCTGCAACCATGATAGAAAGCAACAGATAAAATGCCCCGCCTTGTAGCAATAGCTGCCAGTATTTGGTCTTGTGGAAATTAACAAACCCTACTTGTGTTTTAAATTCTAGCTTTCCTGATTGGGTAAGTATTCTCCATATAACAGCCAAGACGAATAAATGGGTGGCAGCCAGTGGTAGCAGCAAGTTTAGCAAACGTATGTTGCCGTTGCTGGGCCAGATGGCTTCAGTTGTCCAGGTAAGGGATACCAATGTCAGCAGCCATAGAATTAAGGTGGCAAAAGCTGACAGTATACTGGGAAAAGCCAGTGATTTTTCAAAGAAAGCGTGCCGAGAAGAAAAACTTTTATGAAAAGGATGCGGTGGATAATTCCATGGAGAAGGTTGTGACATAAAAGTAGGGGTTATCAGTGAAAATATCTGCGAATGGGTTTACATTGGTATTTTAAGAGGAAGCATGTTTATCATAAATATCCATATAATCTTGGCAAATTTGCTGAGAAGGGAGATTGAGGGTTTCACAAATGAGCGAGATAAAACCGCGCACGTAGATTCTAGAAGGCAGGGTGCGAAAATCTTCTTTTTCTAAACAATCGAGGTAAGTATAGCGGATTTTGGTTTCTTCAGCAAGGGAGGCCAAGCTATAGCCGCAAGCTTCACGAGCGCAACGCAAGGTTGCACCGTCGAATTTTTTCCCTGGCGCAACCAGTTTTTTCAGGTTGACTATTTTTTTGATGTTTTGTGATTTATCAGCATGATTTTGGGCTGCTATTCTAGCGGCGTGATCTTGCAGAGAAATGTTGCCTGTTGGATGTGAGGCAGGAGAGACCCTTTTAGGAGAAAGCTCTCCTGGGAGATGTCCGTTATGTTTGGCGGTGTTGGAAAGATGATATTTGCTTTGTCTAGGATGGGCAGGGGAAGCAGCTTTCTGTGAGTTGGTGGGTTTATTGTTGTTGAATAGTTTAAAGTCATACACTTGACGCAGTTTGGGATCGCTCAAGGTGTGAAAAGCCTCTGAGATTAACTCAAAAATTTGACGGGTTTCTTCGGGGGCAAAAAGGGAATATGTGGCCAGGGAATTGTCTTGAAAAGTTTCTTTGGAAACTTTGTACGCCTTTTGAATTTCATGCATATTGGCGTTGGAGGGAACCCCCAGGAGTTCGTAGTAATTTTTTCCTTTTAGTACCTTTATCATGGGCTGTTCTTGTTTGCGTGGAATTTAAGAAACATATAGTACATATGAAAAACTTGAAAAAGTACCGACTAAAAAGTTTAGACGATGCCAGTACTTTGGTTCGCTTGAATAGAATTTTTGTAAGATGGAGGGTAAATATCTTCAATAAGATTGTGTGCGATATTTCCAATGAGTTGTGCTGTTCGACTATGACGATGTGTAGATATAAATGTTTTACAGCTGCGAACAGTTTTCCAGACTAGATCATCATTATTGAGATGACCAATAAAGCTGGAATGAATTCCGAAGAATTTTTCGCAGGCCATTTGCATGGAAGAACCAACACGCAGGTCTGCTTCTGAACGAACTTGGTTAAGGACAATACGCGGATGGAACTTGCGTATCATGTTTTCCAGAATGTTACCGGTGTGAGGGTCGGTGCGTTTGATATACTGTACTAGGTCTATTGGGGAGCGAATGCCGAGGTCGTTTTTCATATCCATGGCGCGTTCAATGATGGTACGTATGTGGGTATCTGTGCTGAGCATTTTAAGACGCCGATAAAGTGCGCTTTTAATGAAGCGATAAGCGTTTTCAATGGAGGTTGGTTCTGGTAACACCACCAGTATGCCCTTATCAGCTACCAGGAAGAAATCTAGGGTGTTGTTATTGGTACCGGCACCCAGATCTAAAATGATGCAGTCCACATCAATGGCCTGCAAGGAACGCAATAAGCGAATTTTTTGGGTATATTTTGGGTTGGCGACACCGAGAAAATCCTGAGCCCCACTGATAAGCATTAATCCTGGTTGATGGGTTGGCAGCATCACATCTTGCAGGTTAAGTTTGGAGTGGTAGAGAAAATCGGACAGGGTTCTTTGGGGAGTGGAAATGCCAAGGCAGGTATGTAGGTTGGCTCCCCCTAGATCTGCATCTATCAGTACCACTCGGCGACCATTCTGGGCGAAATACACTCCCAAGTTACTAGCTAGCAGGCTTTTGCCTACACCGCCTTTGCCGCCTCCAACGGCAATAATTTCCTTGGATTGAAGTAGCTTCCCCAATGTTATTCTCCTGTTGTTCTTTATTGTTTTATTTGTATTATGCTATCATGCGTTTCAATAAAAATCTTCACCTAAATTTCTCACCTATTGAAAGCATCTTTTTGTACAAAAGGTCATCTGCATCCATTGAGAGCATCTATAACATTCGTCATAAGATGGAATGTATCTTAGCCACCACTTTGTAAAGCAATATCCTAGCCATCTGTCATTGTGGGTATTTTAACATGCAAGAAAAGCTATAAAAACCATCAAATTCTAATCAGAGTTTTCGTTAGCTGGCATTACGCAGCCGAGCCCTCCACAAAATGCTGGCTAGCAGCACCAACCCATTCATGCCCCAAGCAGCGAACAGAGGATTCAATGCGTTTGACTGTCCCAACAGCCATAATATTTCTTGTCCTAAGACAAATATTACACCGATTATCAGTACCAGCATCAGATCAAATGTGCCTCCAGCCTGCCTGGGGGATGGATTTATAACCGTAAGTGCAAGCCATCCCAAAAAGAAGGGGGCAGCCAACAAGGCAAACTCTTGATGTAGTTCCAACCAGTGGTGGTGGGTATTCAACTTTTTTTGGTATGTCTGCTGCATACTTTGCAGCAGTGCTCCAAAAGTGAGATGATGGATGCTGATATGCCTTTGGGATAGTATGGTATTCAGTACTTCTGTTGGTGCTTCTGCTAGGTCAGCTGCTTCTCTGCGCCAGCCTTGGTTAGTGCTTTCAATCCTTTCAGCAGCTGATGCTTGCTCATTGGCAAGCCAGATACCGTTTTCTTGATGCAATTCAGCAAAGTGATCTAGTGCAAATGGGCCACCAGGTGTGACAATGCCGCGCAGCACCAACACATCTTGCAATAAAGCTTCTACCGGCAGCACACGACGGACATATACAGCATCTGTGCCCCCCAATTCCCATACATGCCTTTGTAGGTCCCTTACTTGGTGAGGTTTAATAGATAATGCCCAACCTCCGAAATGATTCTGATTGATATGTCCCAGTACTCCTGCGAAGAGCAGTATAGGCCACATAGCCATATACAGTCGAAATAAGCTCAATCCTGCACCCTGCATGGTGTGCCATTCATGCGTACGCAAAAAAGCATTGTGGGTAAAACGTACTGCCAACAGTACTGACAAGGGCAGCATGATCTCCATGGAGCGCGGCAGCATGCTGATTACCTTGCGCAACAAAAATAATTGCGCTTCCAATCCTGCTAGCAGCAAATTAAGATCACTTAGGCTTTCTGAAAGCAGTACCAACCCAAACAAACTTCCTAAACAAAACAACCAAAAGCCCAATAGTCTTAGTGCAATATAACGCGGTATCAAACCCATCGTTTTTCCTCAAGCCAGAGCATTCTTAACAAGCATGTATCTACATATCTGCTTGTGTCTTTCCCAGGTGCACATTGTCAACCTTAATGCTTTATAAACTGGCACTTGTGCTTGTCAAGTTGTTCTAATAGATGGATAATATCCAAAGAGAGGCTTTTTTGAGCAAGTAAGCGCATGCTAATGGCGAACGTATCCACACTTCAAGCTGTCGATATTTATGATAGGCAATAAACACTACCTTAAGCATACATGAGGCATGTGCAGGATATCCACAGCGAACAGATTGTTGACAAAAGTGTGCAATTTTTCAGCTTTTCTACTTCTCATAAGGTATGTTTCTTGCGTGCAACAGCAAGGCAAGTGCGTAGAAATCCCAGTCTATTGAAGAGGAACAAGCAACATATAAGGACAACACTATGACTAAGACCGTACTGGTTCTGGATGAGAATCCTATTGTTCATGGAATGATTTCCTCTGCGTTACAAGGGGGTGCAGTAGAAGTCCATCATGAGTTTCAACCGAAGCGCTTTCTGGAAAAAGCCCAAGCGATGTTGCCGGATATCATCCTGATGAGCTCACCAGGTTATGATCGTGATTTTTCATTGCATCGCAGTTTTGCGCAGCAAGCTGCGTTGAAAAGCATTCCTCGTGTGGCACTGCTGAATCCAAAAACATCACTTTCTGACAAACTAAAAGAAAATCTGCAACTTGCGGGTGTGTTGCTGAAACCCTTGGAAGCTAATCAAATAAAGCAAGAAGTTGCTAAGCCCCTACAAGTGGTGTTTGAAGATCCTCCTAGGCAAGATGACCCTATTCGCTTGGGTGCTGTGGACGACATGCTGGATGAGGAAGTTGCTCATATGCTGCACAACCAAGATGTTCCGCAAGAGGCTCTGAGCACTCCTGCTGAGGCAGGCAAAACAGATGATATAACAACAGATACTGTGGCAGCGGAGACTACCGCTGAGGAAAATAGGGCTGTAGAACCCGCAGAAGTTGGGACAGCAACAAGCATTCCTAAGCAATTGGCTGCTGCGGATTTACCAGCAAGCTCTGCTGCAGCTGACCTCGAAGTTTCTGCAGAGATTTATGCTGAAATTGATCAGCTGTCTTATCCAGAAGGAATCCCTGAAGAATTTATGGCAGAAGCATCCGATGTTCTACCAAAAGAGCTTCCTGAGGAATTTCTGGAAGCACTTGCTAAGGGATTTCCAGAATCTTCTCCTGAAGAAGAGCAACATTCAGTTTTTCCTGCAAGAGCGGACGTGGTTAAGGAGGAAAAAGCCAAGGCGATAGCTGTTGAATCTTCGCATGTAGCAAGCCCTCAAGAGGAAGATACAGATGCGCTTCCCCAAGAGATTCCCGTTAAGCAAGAGACCCCCCTTGAAGATGTTTCTACCGCAGCAGAGGCTTCAGTCGCTGAAACTACGCCACAGGAAACTGCGACAAACGAAGTTGAAAAAGGGGTTGATGAGAAAGTTCAGGCAGATTCACCTGCTGCAGAAGAGGTGGCTGTGGCTGCTAATGAAACTGAAGAGGCTACAGATTCTAAGGAAGAGATTGCCTCAGATAGATTTGTGGATACAGATTCTCCAGAAGGGGTATTTACCCTGGAGGATCCCTTGCCTGATAAAAACCTCAACCAGTTGGGCGTACCTGCTTTTAAGGCAGACTCCATCAAATCAGATATCTCTCCTGACAAAAAAGTGCCTTCAGATCAAGCCGCCTCTCATATATCGCATCTGAATGAGAAGCAATTTGGCGATGCTCCAGTTCGCATTTTGCTCTCTGTGGAAACAGAGGAAGAAACCAAATATTTAGAAAAAGTAGCCGAAAAGAAACTACTGCATCTTAAGCCATCTAAGCCAGCGCAGGCTTCCATCGCTCCTCTGTCAGTTCCAAGTACTCTACCGCAGGTGACTCCTGCTGATGTTAAGCCAGAAAGACCTGCTGTTGAATTCGATGCACTAGATAAAGCTTTTCAACAAGCGCGTCAGCTAGGTGATGAAGAAGAAACAACAAAAGCTTTCTTCTCTGATACAGAGGACTCTGCAGCTGAGAGCACCACTGAGGAAAATTCTGCTGATATTTCACCAGATATCCAGCCGCAGGCTGATGAAACCGATGATGCCGTAAGCGTCTCCAGCTATGATAAAGAACAGCAAATCCCTACTGTGGCTTCTTCTGATTTCATTCATGCTGTTGAGATGGATGCAGGTGAAACGGCTGAAGACAAAGAAGTGGTGGATGTCGATAGGCTTGTTGATGAGAGTGAATCATTTCCCCCGGCGGAAAGTGAGCAATTTAAAGAAGCGGTGCTGCAGCCTACCAAGGTAGATATTTCTAAAGCAGAAGCCACAGCAGCAGATGAAGCGGATTCAGGGGCTAAAAATGCAATCTCAGCACAAGGGAATGAAGCAGAAAAAGTGGTAAAAATTGACAGTTCTCAGCTCACTCTGGGTGATGAAGAAAAATCAGAAGAAAACTTTGTTCTGTTGGGAGATGGCGAGGAAGAAGATCTGTTGATTGGTCTTCCCATTGCTGATATAAAAAATGTATATTCAGATGATGTTCCTCAGGTAATTGAAAAGAAAGCTTCTGCTGATTCAGACACTCTGTCTGAAAAGACAGCAACTGAAGCAGCTGTTATGTCGCAAGAGGATTCCTCCATTGCTGAAACAGAAACTGCGGAAGTTGTGGTAGAAGATGAAGAAGAGCCTCTGGAATTAACCAGCTCGCAGCTTGAAATAGGACAAACAGCTACTGACCAGTTTATGGGTATGTCTGAGGCAGCTTCTATGGTGGATGGACTTGAACCTAAAGAGCGTAAGCGGTTGGCAGAGGCAATGTATGGTGTTATTTCTCAATCTGTACATGATTCGGTTAAGGAACAAATGCCCAAGATTTTAGAACTTATTGAAAATAATGAGGCAGGCGAGCGTTGAGCCTAGGTAGCTACATTCCTGCCGAAATTGAACCGCGCATTTATCAACAGTGGTTAAAGAACAATAGTTTTGCTCCTGCTGCGGATGCAGGATGCTTGGATAAAGATACAGAATCTTTCTGTATTGTTATTCCTCCGCCGAATGTGACTGGTTCTTTGCACTTGGGGCACGCCTGGGATGAAACCCTGCAAGATGTGCTAATCCGCTGGATGCGCATGGAGGGACGAAACACCCTCTGGCTGCCTGGAACAGACCACGCCGGGATTGCTACCCAGTGGATGGTAGAGCGCAAACTAAAGCAAGAGGGCAGCAGCAAGGAGAAATTAGAAAGGAAAGCCTTTTTGGAATATGTTTGGCGTTTTAAAGAGGAATCCCAGCGGACGATTAACGGACAATTAAAGCGCATAGGTGTCTCCTGCGATTGGAATCGCGAGCGCTTCACCTTGGATGAGGGCCTTTCTCATGCGGTGCGCCGTGTTTTTGTGGAGCTTTATAGAGAAGGATTGATTTATCGCGGTCCTCGGATGGTGAATTGGAGTCCGGCATTACTTTCGGCAGTATCGGACTTAGAGGTGGAATATCGTCAAGTACAGGGGTATTTGTGGCATATTCGCTATCCTGTGGTGGGGAAAGAGACTGAGGGAATAGAGGTGGCCACCACCCGCCCGGAAACTATGTTGGGTGATGTAGCGGTGGCGGTGCATCCGCAAGATGCACGCTGGCAGTATTTGGTGGGCAAGAAAGTGAGGTTGCCGCTGGCAGAACGCCAGATTCCTGTAATTAAAGATGCATATGTGGATGCCGATTTTGGTTCAGGGGCAGTGAAAATTACCCCTGGGCATGACCCCAATGACTTTGTTATGGGGCAACGCCACGCATTGCAGCCCATCACAGTGATGAATGTGGATGGATCCATGGCAGACAATGTGCCTGAGGCTTATCGGGGGTTGGATAGAAAAGAAGCCCGTAAAAAGGTATTGGCAGACTTAAAAGTACAGGGGCTGCTGGTGAGAACCGAACCTCATACCTACAAGGTGGGTTTTTGCAGTCGCAGTGGTGTGGTGATTGAACCCCGCATTTCGGAACAGTGGTTTGTTGATGTAAAAGCCATGTCCCGCGAAGCCACTGCAGCAGTGAAATCACGCCGCATTCAGCTATTACCGGCATATCAAGAAAAAATTTTCTTTGAGTGGATGTCCAACATCCAAGACTGGTGTATTTCACGCCAATTGTGGTGGGGGCACCGTATCCCAGCTTGGTATTGCAGCAGTTGTGGAGAAGTCATTGTAACAGATTCAGATGAATTGACTGCTTGCCCTAAGTGCCAATCAGATAAATTGAAAATGGAGGAAGATGTATTGGATACATGGTTTAGTTCGGCACTGTGGCCATTCAGTACCATGGGGTGGCCTGAAGATACGGCAGATATGCGTGATTTTTATCCAACTTCGGTTTTAGTCACAGGCTATGACATTTTGTTTTTTTGGGTTGCGCGCATGGTGATGATGGGGCTGAAGTTTACAGGCCAAGTTCCATTTCATCAAGTCTTACTGCATGGATTGCTTCGTGATGAACATGGCGAAAAGATGTCAAAGACCAAGGGCAATGGCTTGGATCCATTGGAATTGGTAGATGAGTTTGGTGCCGATGCCCTGCGTCTTGCCTTGGCTGCAGGTACTGTAATGGGGCGTGACATGTCCTTGGGTAAAAATACGGTGGAGGGGTATCGTAATTTTGTCAATAAACTGTGGAATGCATCCCGCTTTGTATGGGGGCATAAGGAACATTTAGGCGAGCCTCCTTCCTTGCTGCAAGAATTGCAGTTATTTGACGTTTGGATTCTAGATCGCTTGCAGCAAGTGTCTGTGCATGTCCGTGAGATGTTGGAGAAGCGTCGCTTTAATGAGGCTGCTAAGGCCTTGTATGCTTTTGTGTGGCATGGATACTGTGACTGGTATCTAGAAGCTGTTAAGCCCATTTTGGCATCGGGCAGCAATGCAGCTGAGAATCATCAGGAAGCCTTAATCCATCAGCGGGCATCCTGGGGGGTGGTGTATCATGTATTGTTAGAGATATTCAAGTTACTGCATCCATTTATGCCTTTTGTGACTGAATATTTATGGGGTGTCCTGCAGCCCGGGAAGCAAGAATTGATAAGCTGCAAGTATCCCCAAGGACTGGATAACGAAGCCCTGCCTGCTGCTTCACGTGGTCAAGCTGAAGAAGCGGAGCGTTTGATTGCAGTGATACAGACCATTCGCACCGTGCGCAGTGAAAATATGGTACCGCCCAAAACACGGTTGCAGATTCAAATCGGCAGTACGGATGCTAAATTACGTGAATTGCTGCAACGGCATCAGCAACAACTGTACAACCTTGCAGGTTTGGAGAAGATAGACATTCGCCAGCAACTGGAAACTTCCCAAAGCTGGGTGCGTGGGGTGGGCAAGGGTTTTGAGATTGCTTTGTGCTTGGAGGGGGTGGTGGATGCCGCCAAAGAAATCCAGCGTCTAGAAAAAGAGATAGAAAAGTTGATGGTTGAATTTAGGCGTACACGCAGCAATTTAGAGAATCAAGATTTTCTCAAACATGCCCCGTCGCAGGTGGTGGAAAAAAATCGTCAGCGGATGGCCAATATGCAAACACAGTCAACAAAACTTCGTCAAACCATAGCGCGTTTGTCTGCTTGATAAGGCTTTACGAGTTGAAGTGAACATCTGCTAAGCTAGTGTGCACGAAATCTACTGCGCTTGCGTTAAAAAACTGCTTGTGTGTTTTTTTAAGAGAAAATTGCCATGCGTTGGATTGTTGGGATTGTGTTGGTCATGCTGGTAGCGCATTGGTATTTTCGTCGTGGAAGCATGCCCCAAACCCGGGTTGTGACAAAGACAAGGCAAGCAGGGAGGCGCATAGGCAGACACCGATGAATAAGCGTGAGAGCACTGCTCATCATAGCCAAGCATACATACGGCAGTGCCACAGGATATGTTGCTGTTGGTTGGGGTGAAAGCAGCCATGGGTGAACCCAGATGCTGCATTTGAAATCTTGCAAAAGGCAGCCGCCATGCATTTCTGCAGCAGCATAATTGAGGCCATAATGGAAAAGACAACCCAAAAACAAAGGGCACAGCACAATCGCACAATATCTTTGAGTGATAAGGATATGAAGTGCTTAACAAAGCGGTTAATCAAATTGCACCAACCGACAGCTTTTCAGCAAATTGAAAACAGCACCATACATCAAGATATTTTTGAAGCACTGAAGCATTTACCAGATAGATTTGTTGATCTTCTATTTGTTGACCCCCCATACAATCTCAATAAAAATTTCCATCTTTCCTCTTTCAAGGCGATGGATTCAGAAAAATACGCAGCGTGGCTAGATTCTTGGCTTCAAAAAAATTATTCGTATTTTAAAGCTCAAGGCTTCAGTTTATATCTGTGGGGATTGGAAGGCCTCAGGAACAATTTTTCATGTGGCAAGAAAATACTTTCATATGCAAAATCGTATTACTTTTGAACGAGAAAAAGGTCGTGGCGCAAAATCTAATTGGAAAAATTGTTCTGAGGATATTTGGTTTTGTACTTTATCAGACGACTATTATTTTGATGTTGAAGCAGTAAAAATGAAGCGCAAAGTCATGGCGCCCTATAAAAATGAAGGGGGAAAACCCAAAGACTGGGAAGAGCACCAGGGTGGAAAATATCGCATAATCCATCCCTCAAACATTTGGACGGGCATCACCATTCCCTTTTGGTCTATGCCAGAAAATATCGATCATCCCACCAAAAAACCTGAGAAACTGCTGGCAAAAATCATTTTAGCAAGTTCAAAACCTAACGATGTTGTGCTGGACCCTTTTTTGGGTTCGGGAAGCACTTCTGTGGTGGCAAAGAAATTGGGGCGCAGATATGTGGGTATAGAGATTGACAAGCTATACTGTTGCTTGGCAGAGAAACGTTTAGAAAATGCGTGTCAAGAAAAAACCATACAGGGGTATGCAGATGGCGTTTTTTGGGAAAGAAATACACAGAAACCAGCAGACAAGCACCAATGGAGACAGGTATAAATCTGAGTTATCAGAAGATGTATCGGGCGACAAACTTGTATAAACAAGAGTCAAATTTTTTACGGCAGTGGGTACTAGAGACAAATAGGACGGAATCCCAACAGGGTGAAAAATTCTTACAAAGCCATCACCGATTCCGCTGGGTATCATGTATCAAGCGTAGTGCCCAAGAGAGGACTCGAACCTCCACGGGAGTAATCCCACTAGAACCTGAATCTAGCGCGTCTGCCAGTTCCGCCACTTGGGCTGCTTAAAGGGCATATTCATTATTGCAGGCTGAGATAGGCTGTCAAGCTGATGAAAGCTGCGAAAACAAGAGGTATATGGCTGGGGTTGCTTTTATTTGCATGCTAGAAAAACATTTGCTAATTTACAACACAATAGTTTGCGTGATAAGCATGTAAAGAAGACCCGTTCGGGGTTTCTATTGCAGCACCTGCCAACGAGATATTGGGTTCCCTTATGGTGGGCAGCTAAATAGTATCTTTTGTGCGAAGGTTGTCTTATCGGCACACAATGATTGAAACAGGGGCTTTGCCCCTTCCTTATAGTATAGGAGCATGTCACTTTCATGACAATGGATCCATTCAAATGGGTTGGTTTTGATACTCTTAGCTCTCAGGCAAAGGAAAAAATCAACCAACGTTATCCCCACTTGCAGCTGAAGACCTGCCAATTCCAAGAAAAGGATTCCGGTGTATACGTGCGGCAGGAAAACAGTGTAAAGGTAGAAAAACTGCTAGATCCTCCAGGTATGCCGATTTCCTAGTCTTGAAGAGACAGCCAGGGGGATTTAAAATAGCGTGAAAGACCACTTTGCCAGGTTAAGGCAGTGTATGCTTAATGCTGGCATTTGTCTGCTTCATTGTCGTAAGGTGGAGTGTGGCCAGCGGCTTTTGGAATCTGTGTGGGCGTCCGTAGCTCAGTTGGATAGAGCAATGGCCTTCGAAGCCATGTGCCGCAGGTTCGAGTCCTGTCGGACGCGTTTCTCTTTGGACAGTTGATAAACTTGCTTAAAATCGTATGTAGGAACTGGCGAGAGTGGCGGAATTGGCAGACGCGCTGGATTTAGGATCCAGTGCCCCATCGGGGCTTGGGGGTTCAAGTCCCCCCTCTCGTATTTGCTTGATTTTTTATGCAGGCAGGCAGAAAGTTATTCGTTTGTTGCATTGCCATTTGAGAATTTTTTGCGGAGCTGAGAAAAACTATGACTGCCTCCTCTTCTCAATTCTCAGATGCTAAACATTCAGATCCCCAAGCTGGCATGCAAGTGAAGATAACCAGCAGCAAACAGCTGCGGCGGGTGTTATCCATTCAAGTTCCTATAGAAGAAGTACGCCAGGCTTATGATGAGGTCTATAACCGCCTGAAGAAAAACATGCGCGTACCAGGTTTTCGTCCGGGACATTTTCCCAAAGAAATGGCAGAGAAGCGTTTTCGGGAAGTAATGTCACGAGAAGCCCTGGAAACTTTGGCTCCTAAATATTTTCAAGCAGCCATAAAAAAGCTTGATCTCAAGATTGCCACACGCCCGCAATTTTCCAAGTTGGATATTGATATAAAAAAACCGCTTTCTTTTGAGGTGGAATTTGAAGTGATGCCCGAATTCCAACTGCTGCCCCCAAAGAGCTTCAAGTTAGCAAAAGTTCCTGTTATAGAAACAGACAGTAAAGAAGTGGAAGCGCGCGTGCAAAAACTTCGTCGTGAAAAGGGACAGTTAGAATCCAAAAATGAGGCTGCTGCTAAGAATGATGTGGTCGCTTTTGATTTTCAGGGATTGCTGGATGGCAAGCCTTTTTCAGGAGGGTCAGCTGAGAATCAACGCATGGAAATAGGGGGTGAAGGCTACCTGCCCGATTTCCAAGCCCAGTTTGAAGGTGTTACCAAGGGTCAGGAAAAAGTTTTTCCCCTGACTTTTCCTGATGACTATCATGTGAGTGAGTTGGCGGGCAAGCAGGTGGAATTCACCATTCGGGTGAAAGATGTACAGCAAGTGGTGCAGGCTAAGGAAGATAAGACTTTTTGGAAACTGTTTGGCGACTTTCAAGATGCCAAAGCTTTCCGTCGGCATGTGAACGAAATTATGGAACATCAAAAACACTATGAGTTGCATCATCAGCAAATAGGCTTATTGGCAGAACAAATTCAGGAAAAGTATCAGTTTGATGTGCCAGAACGTCTGATGCAAGAAGGACGGGCACGTTTTGAAAAGGAAATAAAAAGCCGTGAAGCTTCTCTTGATGCCAAAACATTGAAGAAAAGATTGGCGGAAGAGGAAAAACGTCTTCGCGATGGACTGCGGCTCAATTATGTGCTGGAAGCCTTGGCGAAAACCCATAACATCAAGGTAGATCCTGCTGAATTGCGCCAGCGTTTCAATATGCAGGCAATGCTAATGCGCAAAGATGCTGGAGAATTGCTCAATTCTTCCTTGGGCAAGCACATAATACAAGACATTCACGATAATATACTTTATGAGCAGTCCCTGGGGCATTTAAGTGCTTTGGCATTGGGGGAAACGCCTCCCAGAACAGCCCCCGCTACCGATGCAGTCCAGCAGCAGCCCGAAAAAACTTGAAGGAGTCCACAGTATGCCTCTCATTCCTATGGTGGTAGAGCAAACCAACCGGGGTGAGCGCGCATTTGATATATTCTCGCGCTTGCTAAAAGACCGCATTATTTTCCTCGGGGAACCCCTGGACGACACCATTGCCAACTTGGTTATTGCACAAATGTTGTATCTTGAAGCCGAAGATGCTTCAGCAGAAATCTCTATGTATATCAACTGTCCCGGAGGTCTTTTAACCGCAGGGCTGTGTGTGCATGACACCATGCAGTACATTCACCCCCCTATTCAGACTATCTGCCTGGGGCAGGCGGTTAGCTTGGGTGCTCTGCTGCTGGCTGCGGGTACTTCCGGCAGACGCTTTTCCCTGCCCCATGCCCGCATGATGCTGCATCAACCCGTGGGAGCGGTGGCAGGACAAGCCTCTGATATTGATATCCATGCCCGTGAAGTACTGCGACAGAAGCACAGCATCAATGACTTGCTTGCTTACTACACTGGCAAATCAGCTAAGGAAATAGAACAGGACACCCAGCGCGACCATTTCATGAATGCACCAGAAGCCCTGACATACAGGCTGATTGATCACATCATGGAAAAAAAGCCCGCCCCCGTCAAAGAAGTGGCATAAGGCTTTTGTTCCAGCACCATTACGGTGGAGTCTCCTCCAATGGGAACCCAATCACCTGAAAGGTAACATGGAATTTACTTGTATCCCCAGACTCCCTGACATCATAACTCCTACTAACCGCTACCGTGTAGTGTGAATTATTGTTTATCTCTGAGGACCAATAGGGAGTCGCAAACCAATTTCCAGGTGTCCCGTAAGCGTCAGTACCCGTAGCGGATGCCTCGGCTATAGTTGTCAACTCTTCCCTGGTGGGAAGGATCAGGGTGTAGGAAGCATCGTCGATGGTGATAATCACTGAACGTGCATCATCGGTACCGTCATGGCCTGTTGTTTGTGTATCATCTACACGAGAACCACTATTCAATAAAGCAGTCAGTGGGGCATATGCAATTGAGTCATCGGCACCACGGCCGCCGCTGTCATCTGCATCCAGATAGTAGTATGCTTTGCCGTCAACAATGGTCTTATGTAGAAGATTCAACTTGATACCAGCGTGTTCCCCCAGTGCTAGTGGGGAGGGAAGCATGGCTGGGGCTATTGCAGTAGTGGTGGTAGTGCCTCCATCACCGTCTCCGCCAGGGGAGTGCTTCCATCACCGCCTCCGCCGCTACCTCCGCCGCAATTCAACAGCAGCAAGGCTGGCAGCAGCAAGATGAACAGCCAACTAGCAAAGGAAAACCACCAGCGATTCTTTTGATAAATTTGAGGCACAGATACAGCCCGACCTCTTTTACTTAAATAAGTATTTAGGAGAGAGGCGAGAGAAAACATGCTGCTTATTCCTATTTAACAGAAGGGATTGTTCAAAGTGGTTTCTTTAGATTATTTAGTTAGATTATTTTTGTGTGTTGATTACAGTCTGCGAGTGAATTAGTTAAATCAAATTATCCCATCCTGGTGGCAGGTACGCAAGGGAAGAAATTGATATACACCAAACTTTCCAGCAGATTTCACCAGGCATTACTCCCCGTAAATGCTGTCCCAGGGGTCTTTGGCAGCTAAGCAAAAGACATTTCTGTGCGAAATTTTTCTTGCAGGTTTCCTGTTAGGCGGGGGCCTATTTTGCATACCAGTTCGGCTGCCAAAGCACAGCCAAGCTGACCTGATTGAAAGAAGGAATTTTTGGACATCAAGCCAAATAAGAACCCTGCTGCAAAGCAATCGCCAGCACCGGTGGTGTCTATGGCTTTTACAGTGGGAGCCTCAATATAAACAAGTTGTTCTTTGTGTCTTATTAATGCGCCGTGGGCGCCCATGGTCAAGACAGCGATGGTTTCATGCTGCCCCAGGGCTTTTAATGCTTGATAAACACTTGCTTGCTGGGTAAGAGCTTTGCCTTCTTCCAGGTTGCCTAATACCAGCTGTATGCCTGCTTGCAGGGTATGCAGCAGTTCTTCTTTATGTCGTTCTATGCAGCTTTGGTCGGCTAGATTGAGGGCGAGGGGGACTTGGTGTTTGTGTGCCAAACGTATGGTTTCCCTAGCAGCAGCTTTGGTGTTGGGGGAATCCCACAAATAGGTGCTTAAATACACCCAGTCTGCTTGGGAGAGTACATCCTCAGGGATATGTTCAGCGCTTAGATACTGAGAAGCGCCCAGGAAGGTGGTCATGGTGCGGGCGGCATCTGGGGTGATCAGTATTGTGGAACTGCCTGTTGGCAATTGAGGATGTGCTGGGGTGAGGCAGCGGACGCCGTTTTCTGTTAACTTGCGGGTGAAGATTTCTGCCAGCTGATCTTTGCCAGTGCAGCCAACAAATGCACAGTCTCCTCCCAACAAGGCAAAAGTTTGCAGGGTGTTGGCACAAGCTCCACCGGGGTCATGCTGAATAGCATGGTCGGTTAAACTTTTCAGCAGGGTGCTTTGGGTGGCTTGATCTACCAAGTGCATCTGATTTTTCTGCAACTGATGTTGCCGCAGAAAATCATCATCCACACGCACTAGCATGTCTATTAGTGGGTTTTCTACTCCCAGCAACAGGGGGCGTTTGGATTTGGGCTGTGAGGTCATTATTCTCCTAAGTCATTCTTCTAAGTCAAGGCCAGCAGCAAGCTGCTGAAGATGGCGATACCCCACAGTGTCCAACACCACCAGCCGATGCGCTGGAAGTACTGGCTGGGTGGCAGCAATTCTTCTGGAGGTATGCCGCCTTGGCCGCGCAAACCACGCACGCTGGATTCGACCAGCCATTCAATGAAGCGGGGATGATTTTCAATGGCGTCCACACGAAAAGCATTCATGCCTGCCTTGCGGGCTTGGTTGCAGTAGGTTGTTCCTACCTCATATAGGGTTTCAATGTGGTCATTAACAAAGCTGAGAGGAACAAAGACCAGGTTGCGTATGCCCTGGGCGGGCAGGGTGTCAATAATGACATCGGTATAGGGTTTTAGCCACTCCAAAGGACCGACCTTGCTTTGGAAACTGAGCTGAAACTGCCACTCTGGCAGTCTGGCTTGCAGGGCTTCTAGCGTAGCCTGGGTGTCTAGGCGGTATGGGTCACCTTTATCCACATAGCTGCGGGGTAGACCGTGGGCAGAGCACAAAATGAGCGTTCCAGCTGGCTTGAGCTGGGCTTGCTTCAGAGTGGTGCGCAATTTGTCTTCCATAGCATCTATGTAGAGTGTTTCTGTGGGATAGGAGCGTTGGGCAGTGAGTTTCCCGTTCCAGCCAAAGGTATGCAGCAGTTGGGTCAGCTGCTCCAGCGAAGAACCAGTGGTAGCCCAACTGAATTGAGGCTGCATGGTGAGTGCGTGGATGCGCTGGATGCCTGCTTCAACCAGCTGCTGTACAGATTCTTTTGCCTGCTGGGGCAAATAGCGATGCACTACAAATAGCGGCCAAGAATACCCACGTGTATGTAATTGTTTACTGAGGTCGGCAGCGACCTGGTTAGTCGCTTGAAAAATAGGAGAATAACCTCCGATTTCTGCATATTGCTCACGCACTTCTGGGGTGCGCAGATAGGCAACTAGCCAAGCAATTCTATTTTGCAGCCATTGAGGAAGAGGCAACTGGATGGTATTGGGGTCAGTAAAGATACCGCGAATGAATATTTCGGTCTCTGCCAGAGAACGCGGTCCACCGAAATTCAGCAGTACGATTCCTTCTTTTTTTGCTTTCTTTTGGTCTTTTAAGCCTTGCAGAGGTTTACCAATTGGATGGGCAGTCAGTGAATTGGCAGAGGAAGCGGAAGTAGGCATGAAAACATTCTTTGGAGGCTTCTGGAATGATTGGTATGCGGTTTGCGTGACTCAACAGATGGTAAGGTTTGCCAAAGACCAAGCCATTTTATGCCAACAAAACGAAACAAGCAATTGGCTTAACCTAGGGATATTTGATTAAAGCAACAGCGAGTTTCTCATCTTTTGCTGCCATACATGCTATAGTAAACTAGAATGGGTATTTTCTTTCATCGTACTAGCCAAAGGAGTATTCCATGATACAACGTTGGCTTGTTTGGGGTAATTTAACCCTGACAGCACTGTTGGGTTACAGTTTAGCTCTCGGTGGTGTGGGCATGTTGGAAAATCGTTTGGATAACATTGTTGCGTCGTCTTCGCCGATTTCCGCTTCGCAGGATCGTAAAACTGAGGGCCGTGAGTTGCTGTCTCCTTCGGTAGTAGAGGAAATTTTAAACGTCAATGCTTTTCAAGCGCGTCGCAATCCTCAACCTTTGCCTAAAATTTTCCAAGGCAAAGCAGGAGGAGTGCCGGTTGCAGCACGTCTTCCGGTGAGTTTGGCAGGGACAGCTTTGCTGGGGGATATATCTTTTGCCTTTGTAACTGGTCAGAACGGTGGAAACCAACGAGCTTATCAGTTGAATGAATGTCTGCCAGCAAATGAAAAACAGACCGAATGCGCTTCTAATCAAGGAAAACTGTTGAAAATCAGACCTTTTTATATGGAGGTGAGTTATAATGGGCAACTGCAGCGTTATGACATCCAACGTGGAGAAGCCACTTCTGCTGGTTTAGTTACAGGTACGGTAGAGAGAAAGAAAGCGGGGGAATCTGTGCCTGTTCCTAAGGGAGGTGCTCTTTTGCCATCCTCTCGCAATGGCAAGCGTTTGGATGTGCGTGTGCCTAATGTGGAAGTGCAGCAAGCGTTTGAGAACTTTGCTTCTCTTCTTAAACAGGCCCTAGTTGTTCCTTATGAAGAAAACGATGAGCCCCAAGGCTTCCGTATCACCAAAATCACCCCCAATGGCGTATTTGCACGCCTGCATCTAAAGGACAATGATGTCATCCAGAAAGTCAATGGCCATGAGCTGGCTACTGCCGACCAAGCCATTCAGCTGTTGAATGCTTTTCGTAATGAGAAGGAAATCGATCTGGAAATCAAAAGGGACGGCAATCCTCTGCAAATGCGCTATCTCATTCAGTAACAAGTAGGTGCAAAGCAGCGGAAGATAGCACTACTAGCAGCACTTGCTCTCGCTAGGGCAGCCAAGGGGAAGTACCTCCACTGTAATTTACCCGTACTGATTCCCGCGACGCAGGTTGGTCACAATCTGTTCAAGGGCGGACGCTGGTGCTGAAAGCCTGCGGTTTCACAGAAAGCATGGGCAGCTTGCAATAGCGCACCTTCTTGAAAATGTTGAGCCAGTAGCTGCAGCCCCAGTGGCAATTTGCTGGAAGTAAAGCCAGAGGGTAAGGAAATGCCAGGCAGCCCTACCAGATTGGCAGGCAGAGTGAAAACATCCTGCATGTACATTTGCAAGGGCGTTTGGATGGCACCTAGGGGAAAAGCAGCTGTGGGGGTGGTGGGGGAAGCAATCAATTCAACCGTTTCAAAAGCCTTGGCGAAGTCAGCCCGCAGGCATCGCCGCAAGGCAGAAGCTTTTCCGTAGTATGCATCGTACCAACCGGAGCTGAGGGCAAAGCATCCTAGCATGATACGACGTTTGACCTCTTTGCCAAAGCCAGCCTCTCTGGTACGGCTGTATAGCTCACGCAGACCCTTAGCCTCTTGGGAGCGCATGCCATAACGAATGCCGTCATAGCGGCCAAGGTTGGAACTGGCTTCAGAGGGGGCAATGATATAGTAGATGGGCAAAGCGAACTTCAAATAGGGCAGCGACAGCTGGCACACCTCTGCTCCTAGACTTTTCAATAATTTAATACTTTGCTTGAAATTTTCACGCACTTCAGGATCAGTTTCTTGCTGCGCTTCCAATTCCTTTACCACACCGATGCGTTTGCCTTTTAGGTTGGCATTGGACAGCATGGCAGGATAGTCGGGGACTGGTTCTTTCACGCTGGTGGAATCTAAAGCATCGTATCCAGCGATGATTTTTAACAGCAAGGCTGCATCCATCACGGAACGGGCAAGCACGCCTGCGGTATCCAAGGAACTGGCAAAAGCCACCATACCATAGCGACTAACACGCCCATAAGTGGGCTTCAATCCTACCAGGCCGGTTAATGCACTTGGTTGACGCACGGAACCGCCGGTATCTGTACCAACAGCAGCCAAGGCTTCTCCTGCAGCTACGGCTGCGGCAGAACCTCCCGAAGAACCTCCGGGCGTGCGTGTTAAATCCCAAGGATTGTGGGAAGGACCAAAGGCTGAATGCTCAGTGGAAGAACCCATAGCAAATTCATCCATGTTGGCTTTGCCCACTAAATTCATGCCAGCTTTCTTTAAGCAAGTTGTCACGGTGGCATCATAAGGAGCAATGAAATTTTGCAGAATCTTTGATCCGCAAGAAGTTTGCATGCCTTTAGTACTGAAAATATCTTTCAGGGCGATGGGCATTCCTGCTAGGGGACTGGGTAAAGCCCCATTTTTCAGTTGTTGGTCAGCCTGTTGGGCAGCTGCCAATACGCTGTCTGTAGTTAGCAGGATGTATGCATGCACCTGGGATTCCACCTGCTCAATGCGTTTTAACACAGAGCGTGCGATTTCCTCTGTACTTACCTCGCCTTGTTTGCGCAAGTTGTCTAGTTCATAGATGGAGCGGTCGCAAAGTTCTAAGTTGGTCATAGAGGATCTATATGTTGGTTCGTTGTAACCAGAATTGGGACGAAGCAATCCCCAGGCGTTAACGGAGGAACACAGTCGCTTCTATAAATTAACAAAGCAAACCTATCGGGAGGAATTGGATTTTGGCTGAGAACGAAAATATCGTACGCCTCCATGACTTTCAAATAGTGTATGTGCCAAAAAATGTGCATTCAGCACCACGATCTTCAAGAGACCCCGTTTGATGACTCGTTCTATCATTTCAGCAGGCCAGTGGCGGGGTAGACGCCATTTTTTTTGTTTTGTTACTTCTTGCCAGCGGTTTTCAATTAATTGAAGACGGTGCAGTCTACCAGAAAATAGCAACAGGCGTTGGTTGCCGGCGGTATTTTTCAGCAGATAGGCTTGATCGGTAATAGAAAAATCCATAGGGTTGCCACGTACCAGTGCTCCCATATGGAACAACACGCCTCTGCGCCGCTGTTTGGGTAAATGAAAATTCCATAGCAGGCTGTTCTTTGCAGGTGGGGAAAGGCGGATACCGTCTATGGTTGTTTTGTAAGGAAAAGTATCGGCATAAATTCCTAGATTATATGGCGGAATTGGATATACATGCAATTCTGTACCGCTATCCTCATCTTCCATGGTGTTATGGATACGAATGAGAGGGAGGGAAAGATTGCGCAGTAGAAACATGGGAAACCGATAACAGAATTAGGCAGCGGATTCCTGGTTGCTGGCAGCAACAGCATGCACCCAACCAAATGAATCTGACTTGCGTCCGTATTGAATGCAGGTCAATTCTTCAAACAATCGGGTAGCCAGGCTGCCAGATTTTCCTTCTGAGATAAGATAATCTTTATTTTGGTAATGCAGTGTGCCAACCGGAGAAATTACGGCTGCGGTACCTGAACCAAACACCTCTTCCAGTGTTCCTGCTTGCTGAGCTTCCAGTACTTCTTTGATAGCCACAGGTCGCTCTTTGCAATCAATGTTCCAGCTTTTTAGTAGCTTTAGCACCGAATCTCGGGTGATGCCAGGAAGAATAGTACCATTTAACGCTGGAGTAACCACCTTCCCGTTCAGTTTGAAAAAGATATTCATGGAACCCACCTCTTCCACCCAACGTTTTTCATGGGCATCCAGCCATAATACTTGGGTGTAACCACTGGCTTGAGCTTCTTTTTCAGCTAACAGTCCGCTGGCATAGTTGGCGGCGGCTTTCACTTCACCCAAGCCCCCGCGACATGCGCGAGAATAGCATTTGTTGACAATAATGCGCAGCGGATTGAACTCTTCTGGATAATATGCACCCACCGGACTGGTAATCACGAACAGCAATGCTTCGGAGGTGGATTTTAATCCGATATAAGGTTCTACCGCTATTAATGTGGGACGAATATAAAGCGAAGCTCCCTCAGAACGGGGGATCCAGTCTTTATCCACTGTCAATAATCGTTCTATGGCTTGCAGCAGGAAAGTTTCATCCACTTGCGGCAAGGTAACCCGGGAAGCTGAACGATTCAGACGTTTCATGTTTTCTTGCGGGCGAAACAGATTTACTCCGCCTGAAGATGTGTAATAAGCTTTCAGACCTTCAAACGCAGCTTGGGCATAGTGTAAAACCAGTGATGCAGCAGAAAGGTGTAAATCTTCCATGGGGCAGATACGGGCATTGTGCCAACCCTCTTTTTCTGTCCATCGCATGATGAACATGTGGTCGCTGTAAATACGCCCAAAGCCAAGCTGACTTTCGTCGCGGGGTTTTTCTCTGCGTTCTTCTGGCGATTTCAGTTGAATGTCAATGTGCATGTCAAAATATCCACAGCAGAGATGTCCCAGGCAAACTGCTTACTGCTTTTAACGCATCTCTGAGGCATGGTTAAGCTGTTGGCAGCACTAGCAACAAAGGTCAAAAAGCAATATGGATGACAAGTTCTCCAGATGATGCATAATGAAGCCGAAGGCATGCAAAAGTCAAGATATGTAGCAGGGCTTCTTAAAAGATACCAAGCAGCATGACGTTTTCAAGTAATTCGTGATGTCTCAAAATACGCTATTCATTAGCGAGCTCACGCCATCTTTGGAGGAATATCTACTTTGCCAAAAGTGATTATGCCAAAATTAACTCCTCATACACCGCAGTGTACAGTGCTGTGTTGGATAAAACAACCCGGGGATAGCGTCCGTCAGGGAGAGGTGCTAGTGGAACTGGCTGTTGAAAAGGCGGTGTATGCCCTGGAGTGTTCTCAAGCAGGTGTTTTGAAGAAAATTTATGCGCCTGCTGGTGCAGTGCTGCCGCAGGGAGAACCCCTGGGCTGGATTAGTGATAAAGAAGATGAAGCAGTTCCTAGCCTGAATCCACGCATACTGGACTGGGATGATTCAATCGCCGCTGCACCGGTTTCATTCAAGCCTGCCAAGAAGCCTGACCCTGCTACAGCTGATTCAGTGCTTATTCCTAACAATCATTTGCATCCCGCAGACGAAAATCGCCGCTTGCAATACAGCAAAAAACTCTACGGACAACTACGCAGAACCACCCGTAGCCGTATGCAAACTTCTTGGCAGCAAACTCCAAAAGTAGATCTCTTCTGTGATGTTGATTGTTCTCAATTGGCAGAAAAACGTCAGTCCCTAAGCACTTCTGAAACCGAGGCTCTATCCTATAATGCTTGTACAGCCTGGGCAGTCGCACGCGCTTTTGAAAAGCTTCCCCAATACAATTTGCAATGGGAAGGCGATAACCTTATCCACCGCAGTCAAGTGGATATTGGCCTTGCAGTGGCACTGAAGGATGAGCTGATTACCGTCCGTCTGGCAAACATACTGAAGATGGAGGTGATGGAAATCCATCGGCAATTCCGCCGTTTAATACGCAAAGCCCTGCGGATGAACCTTACCGCTCAGGAACAATTCGGCAGCAGTCTTACTATTACCAATCTGGGGGATCTGGGCGTGCGACATTTTACCGCTATTATTAATCCCCCAGAAGTGTTTATCCTTTCTGTAGGGAAGCTGGAAGAACGGGTTGTCGCTCGCAACGGTCAAGCTCGTGTGAGCCTCATGGCTACGCTATGCCTAAGCTTTGACCATCGGGCAATAAACGGTGCTCCCGCTGCACGGCTGCTGCATGAAATTCAGTCTCACTTGGAAAATCCCACCTTTTAGTAGGTTAGCTTCTTGGTCAATTTCTAATTGACTGCATGGGGTACTGCCAAGGTAAACAGAGGGATCTTCACCTTGAAAGATTCACCCTGTTGATTGACCATTTCATACTCTCCTTCCATAGTACCTACGGGGGAGTGAAGCATGGAACCGCTTTCATATTCAAATTCTGCCCCAGGCTTTAGTTCAGGCTGTTTCCCCACCACACCTTCACCATGAATATGAAAGGTGCGTCCGTTGCTATCATTGATCACCCAATGTCTATTCAATAACTGCACAGTCTCCTTACCCAGGTTGCGCAGGCGGATGCGATAACCGAAATGGTAGTGATTCTTTTCTGTATCCGAATGTTCTGGCAGGTAGAATGATTCTACACGAACTTCCAGATTTCTTGTAACAGCGGTGTTGGTCATCTGGTTTGTGCAAGCGGCAGCTGTAGTTATTGAATAGAGGAATGTCTTTTTAGAAAAGAGAACACAGGTCCTATTGTCTCACAGATGGAGAGACTCAGGCGAGTTCTAAAAATACAGGGCAGTGGTCAGATCCTTTGATATGGGGTTGGATACCACTAGATATTAAGCGCGGGCGTAATTGAGAAGAGATGCAGAAGTAGTCAATTCGCCAACCGATATTCTTCTTTCTCGCACGCCCGATGTTGCTCCACCAGGTGTAATGACCACCTTCTGGGGTAAATTGGCGGAAGCTGTCCACAAATCCTGCCTGCAGCAGATTGTCAAAACCAGCCCGTTCTTGGGGAGTGAAGCCTGAATTGTTTTTGTTGTCGCGTGGATTAGCCAAATCAATCTCTTTGTGGGCTACATTGAGATCGCCACAAAACACAAGAGGCTTTTTCTTAGCCAGATTCTGTAACCACTGCAACAGGTCTGGATCCCACTGATTGACTCGGTAGTCCAAGCGCGCCAAGTCACGACCAGCGTTGGGGACATAGATGTTGGTGAGGTAGAAATCATTGAATTCCAGTGTTAACAAGCGGCCTTCTTGGTCATGTTTGGGGATGTTCATACCTTCACGCACATCAATAGGGTTGATGCGGGTAAAAACTGCCGTGCCTGCATATCCTTTGCGCATAGAGCGCGCCCAGAAAATTTGATAACCTGCCGGAGGCGTTAGTGCTACTTGTTCGGGCCATGCACGGGTTTCTTGTAAGCAGAGAATATCGGGTTGTTCGCGCCCAAGGTATTCCAAAAAGCCTTTTTTTAAGGCAGAACGGATGCCGTTTACATTCCAAGATATCAGCTTCATAGGGCTATTTTTGACGGGAATGACGATGAGGGTAGAGCTGGAAACATGTTAGCATGGCAGGTGAAATGGGGTAGATTCTCTAGCTGTACAAGTAAGAAGAAAGCAGAAAGCAAGGCAGCGATGAAGCAAGGTGCGTGGTTGAGGGTGTGTTTGGAACAGTTGCAAAGCAATGTGGAGTTATTGAGTCAGCTGCACGACAAGGGACAGTTATGTTGTGTAATTAAAGCGAATGCTTATGGCTGCGGAATGCACACGGTGGCTCATTTTCTCAGTGGTTTGGGGCAGGATGTCTTTGCTGTGGCGCGGTTGGATGAAGCACTCTCGCTGCGCGCCAGCGGCTTGAGGGGGCGATTGCTGACTTTGAGTGCAGCAGAGACAGATCGTTGGCAGTTATATGCAAAGCATGGGATAGAGGCTTGCTTGGTCTCATTGGCGCATCTGCGTTCACTGGTGAGGTTTTTAGAGGGAGGAGGGGGCAAGCGTTCTAAAAGACCACTAGCGGTGCAGTTAAAAATAGATACAGGAATGCACCGTTTGGGAATACTGGAAGAACCTGAGGGTGAATTGCTAGAGCTGCTATCGCATCCTGGCTTAGAATTGTGTGGTATTTTTTCTCACCTGGCATGTGCTGATATGTACCAGCATGCCGGCACTGAACAACAGCGGACTGCCTTTGTGAAATGGGTGGACAGCTTTTTGCGTTGTTGGCAAGGGACAATACCTGAATTACACATGGCCAACAGTGCGGGTTTGCTGCGTGGTGAAGCTTTTCATTTTGACCGTGCCCGCGTGGGTTATGCCATGTGGTCTCCATTAGATTTTTCTCCCAGCAAAGATACTTCTACTGTCAATCACCACCTGCAACAACCTTGTACACTGCAGGCAGCTGTATCGCATGTCAAACGCATGTCGGTAGATGGTGCTGTTGGTTACGGTGGTGAGTACCAGGCACAGCAGGGGGAAACACTGGCAGTGGTGGGCATTGGTTACGCTGATGGCTATGCCCGCGCTTTTTCCAAGGGCGGATGGATGCTGCTTGGCGGCCAGCGATATCCTGTGTCGGGGCGCGTTAGTATGGATCAAACCTCTATCTCATTGGGGCAGCAAGACAACTGTGACCTGGGAGATATCGTTACCGTATATGGAGGCAGCGAACCTAACGCCATTAGCCTCAATGAAGCCGCCAACTGGGCAAAAACCATCGGCTATGAATTACTGACTCGTATTGGACCACGTGTGCAGAGGATATATACCCTGCATGATCATTTTTACAAAGCCCATCCCTTTGATGTCCAGTTGGCAAATATCAACACGGGTGTGTGACCACAGTTATTCTCCGTATGCCTGCAGGGAGGTTTTTAATAGCAGGTTGGCAAATTGCTGGGCGTCGGCAGCATTCATGAAGGCACCTTCCAGGTTGGGGGGACGCTCTTTGCCAGCAGCTGAAGAGCCTGTTGATTCGCCAGCAGGTATATGATTAGGCGAGACAGGAGATGCTTGCAGCTGCAAACAAAGAGCGTTAGGACCCTTTAGCAAGCGAACACATTCTGAGTAGTAAGGTAGTGCATCTGTGGCCAAGCGACTTTGGCCTGTTTTCAGCAAATAGCGCCATAACCGTACTGCTTCTTGGGCGCGGCAGGAGATGTCGGTGCCAAATTTGCCAGTTTGGTTCCATTCAAAACGATTGAGTTGGGTTAAATCACGAATCCAAAGAAAGCAGCCCAATAGCCGCTGAGGATGCAGTATACGATCACGTTGCATCAAGGGCAGGTTGCGAAAAAATCGGCTGCGGCGCTGGTGTTCGGTTAAGTAACCTTGGTGACTGATAGCTACATCTGGTAAAATAAATACCTTTCCTGGACCGCTGTTGAGAGCACCACGTTCTGGATGTTCATGAACCATTCCGTAAAAACGAAATTTTGCTGAACGCCGTAGCAGTCGACAAGGACGGTCTGTTTGCAGCAATCCAAGAGGTTGCAGAGAAAAATGATGCTGAGGTACTCCATAAGCATGAAAAGCATTGTCACGCAGGTATTTGTCTAGATTTTCCTGCCAGACCAGGATTTCGTCGGCATCCAGCCACAAGATCCATTCTGCCGAAGCTGCTCGCTGCAGGCGATTGCGCGCCTCAGCAAATCCTGTCCTCAAGGGGCTAGCCATGGATATGACCCGTGCACCATATCGCCGTACCAGCATTTTCGCTTCCCGTGCTTCTGCAGCAGAATGTGGACTTTCCGCGTCTAAACCGATGATCCACTCATCTGCTATGCCATTGGCAGAAGCAAGACAACGTGCCAAGCCTGCCTCATTCATGCGCGATAGGATACATACCGAAAGCGTTTGCTGCGGAGGGGGTCTTTTCAGTGGTGCTAGTCTTAGCAAGCCAGCAAAATATGGAATATCCGTTGTAGGAGAATTTTCTACTGCTGCCTGTGCTAGCTTGAGGTCTGCAAAATGAAGGTCAGCAGCATCAACAGTATCATTCACAGTGCCATTGGGCTGACTGTCATGGATACTGCTGGGCATTTGCGCAGCGGGCGATGCGGCTTCAGTGACAGGTGACAAATGTGGTTGTTGTTCAAGCTGCAAAAGCTTTTTCCCCGCCAAGCGCATGAGCTTGCCTGGATGGTGAGGGTGGGCAGCCAAGTGATGCTTTAAGCGATTGAGGTTTTGGGGATGAGAAGAATGCTTCAACATGGCCATGGCCAGACGTTCTGGCTGATGGTGATCTTCTTGTTGCAGTATTTTTTGGGCTATGGCTGCGGTTTTCTCAAATGACTTTTTCCAGCTGCTGTGATTTCGCACAGTGAGGGCTTGCTGATGCAGCCGCAGCCAGCGTTCGTTGTCTTGAAAAAGCGCCATGATTTCTTGTACAAAACCCATTCGCAGATCATGGTCATTCTCTGTGTTAGCAATCCACACAGTCCCACTGTCTTTCAAGGTTTCAGGAAGTGCACCTACTGGTGTGCAAAGCATGGGGAGTCCCGCATGTTGGGTTTCCATGGCGGTGATACAAGAGACTTCTGGAAAACGGGTAGGATAGACATGCACCCAGGCACGCATCATTTGGCGGGCAAGTTCTGCCTTGGATAAAGCCCCCAGCCAGCAAACATTGGGCAGCTGTTCACAGCGGTGCTGGAGAAATTGGTGCAATTCTTTTATCCAGGGAGGGCTGTTGTCATAGCCACAGACAAATAACCTCACATCAGGGTCTGTTTTTAACAGATGATCCATAATACTAGGCTTCCCGTCTATACCACCCACCAGATGTTCTAATCCTCTTTCTGGTCGTGAAGAATAAAAAAGACGCTTTTGAACACGCGCTTGTAATGGTGGAGGTGGGGAAGAAAAAAGAGACGCATCCACCGCATTGGGAATGACAGAGATTCTTTGCTGTTGGCAATGATAGGACTGTTCTAATGCTTGCTTTTGAAAATCAGAAACAGCCAGTATTGCATTGATGTTCCACTCTTGTGCCTGCATTTGATGCCGTTGTTGCGGTTCTGGCATATCGTGTGCCCACCAAAGGTGACAGCGTGCTCTAGTGGGAAAAGCAAAAGCCTTCATTAAGCGCTGTCCAACAAGTACATCATGAGGTGTTGCACGCACCGCATTGATGAAATCTATCCCTGGTAAATCCTCTGCTGCCGGCTGGCCGGCACTCAAATAGCGGACGCCCTCCCAGCTGCCCGCTTCTTCTGGTTGAATGTGGGTAAAGACACTTACCTGATGACCACAGCGAGAAGCTTCTTTTGCCAAATAAAAGCAGGCACTCTCAGACCCTCCCAATGACTTTCCTGAGGCAATACTTCCTCCGTGAAAAGGTATTCCAGGTGCATAAAATATCCAACGCAGTGTTTCGCTAGATGCTGTACTCACCTGCGTCATCCTTGGTTGTTGATGGTTGTTCTCTGGATCTTTTTATGGCTTCCCCCTGCAATACTTGCGCTGTAGTAAAAAATTCAACTTTATTTGCTTCCATCTGTCTCGCTAGAGGGCATTTCACACATTGCAAGGGTTGAACATTTGGTGGCAGCACATCAAAACGATTGAGTGCTTCCACAAATGGTATCTTGGCCCGATTCTCTCGACAGCGAGCCACGGACAAGGTAGCTGACAAGCGATAACAACGAAAATAAAGTCTTTCAGGTACAAGCGATTCCGAAAAACACCATCCTTTTAAAACTTGCGAAGTATGTACCTCACAGTATCCATTTTCCATTAAATCCATGAAAAACCCTGTTCTTGGTGTTCGTTGTTATGCAGATGCCAGTATAAGGCTGTTTCCTGCATTCTAAAAAAATTATCACAAGACCAATTCAGCCCATCAGCAAGCTGTTTTGCAGCGTATCCGATTCTGTCGCAATGCTTTCCTCAAGATTTTTTGCTGATAAAGAAGACAAAATATGACTTTTAGTTGTTTTTTGAAAATTATTTAGTAAACATATAAACAGATAAGGATATGATTGCTTCCGTGCCAGCTGTTTACGCAAAGCGCAAAAAGCAAACAGATATGGCTTCTATACAACATTTCCCGTTTCCTCCAGGAAAAGAAGCCAAAACATCCTTGTTTGAATAAGTATATTTTTAAACAAATAAATAGATTATGTCAACAAAAAATTAGATTTTTATAACAAATATATTAAAGAGTGTTCATGTCTGCTGATAAGAGGATGGATCCCATTACGGCAAGAATAGAAACACTGCGAAAGCAGACTGGTCTTTCCCGACGTGCGTTTTGTAACAAGATAGGTTTTTCCTATGCGCGTTATCATCATCTTGCAGGGGTGCGTCTTTCTAGGCCTCCAGTAGATTTACTGGCGGCGGTAGTAAGGTATACAGGAGTGAATTGGGGATGGTTGTTTACTGGAGAAGATTCACTAGGGTCTATCCATATTTCTTACGATGAAAACTTTATACCGATTCCCTTTTACTCAGAAGCAAGAACAGCAATGGCCGGTGGAGCATCCAAGGATGTGCCATTCAGTGGGCGGCTAGCTAGCAATCATCTAGCAGGTGATACCAAACATTCTCTTGGAGAACGGGAGCCCATACCCTTTGACAGACCTCCACAGCTTGCTGAAGGCAAGATAGCTGTGCGGCCGCGAGCCTGTATTGCCTTGCATGTTGCCTGGCTAAGGCGTGAATTGGGTCTAGATGTAGAACAGCTGTCGTTTATTTGTGTCAGGGGTGAGGCAATGCGACCTACACTGTATCCAGGCGACTTACTTTTAATGGAACACAAGCCCCAACGGCCCCATTCTGATGGCATTTATTTGCTGCGTATCCAAGATGCCTTATTGTTAAAACGGCTTCAGTTTCTTCCGCATGGCACCATACGGGTTTCTAGCGATAACCCTGCTTATCAACCTTTTGAAATTTATTCACAAAAGTTTGAAGAAAGCCCTATTGTTGGCAGGGTGGTATGGATTTCACGCAAGTGTTAATCTGTTGCTGTGGGGATTTTTATGGGATTTTCTTCAAAAGGGGATTGGGGCAATGTGCTGCCAGTTTCTAGCATAAGGGCATGGCGCAGGGCGGGGGCAGCAAAAGAAAATCCATGGGTATTGAGGACATCTGGCATCACACGAGATCCCCGCAGTAGCAGAGTGCGCCCCATTTCCCCTAACAGCAAAGAGATAGCTATAGCAGGGGCAGGTAAAAAAGCAGGACGGTGGAGTATTTGTCCCATGATGCGAGTAAATTCGTTGTTGCGAACAGGATTTGGTGCGGTCAAGTTGACTGCACCATGGATATTGGATTGATGCAGTACAAACAAGCAGGCGGCGAGTACATCATCTAAGTGTATCCAGCTGAACCATTGTCGGCCGTTGCCCAGAGGCCCGCCCAGTCCGGCTCTAAAAACAGGCAGTATTTTTTTCAAAGTTCCGCCAAGAGCACTGAGTACTATTCCTAATCGCAGATGTACTACTCGGGTACAAGAAGTGGCTGGTTGTGCGGCTTCTTCCCATGCTTGGCAAAGTTTGGCAAGAAAATGATTAGCGGCGGGGCTGTTTTCGGTGAAGCTTTCATCACTATCGGGCGAGTAAATTCCTATAGCAGAAGCACAAAGAAACACTTTGGGCGGATTCTGAAGGGTTTTCAAGATATGGGCTAATAGCGAAGTACTGTTGACTCGACTTTGCCATAGCAAACGTTTGCGAGCTTCATTCCAACGTTTATCTGCGATGCCTGCTCCTCCCAGATGAATCACCGCATCCAAGTTTTCTAGTTCGGCAGCGTTTAATTCGCCGCTATCAGGCTTCCAGCTAATTTCCTCTTTTTTTGTTGCTGGACCACGTACCAGGTGGCGTACTTGATGACCTCCCGAAGTGAGCAGGGCAGAGAGTTGTTGTCCAATAAGACCACTGGAGCCAGCTAAAACTATTCGCAAAGGTTGGATGTTTTCCCAGCGTTGATGCAACAGCAAGTCTTGTCGCAAGCGCGCATGTCTCCATGCGAATAATTGTTCCAATTGACAGTGAATACGACGCCCAATGATCCAATGCCCCAATACCCCAGCAGGAAGTGTATATTCTACTCTATCCTCCATGATGCTGCTGCTGGAAGAAGCTTCCAGCATGCGGTGTATGTGTCTCCAATGAGGGAATGGTCCGTGAATTTGTTCGTCTACAAAACCGAAATGTTCGCCTGTTGGAGCTGGATGATGGCGAGAACGCCATTTTAATCGTAGCGGCCATGTTGATAGTCTTAGGGTAACCTCACTACCCGGGGATAGGCCTTGGCCCAGCTGGGAGATAACTTCAGCTGCATGCCAAGGGGGAATCAGACGTTGCAGTGCACCAGGTCTTCGGTGCCATGCATCTAAATCCTTAGCAGAAACAGGCATGGGACTACGTAGCACAAATTCGGGCATTTTACGACAAAATAACGAGAGAAAAACGCGTAAAGCGAGCTTAGGGAGAAGTCATCTTGGTAAGACTTATTGCAAAGCTGCCGCTGCCGAATAGTGTCTTATTTGTTGGTTCTAAGATACTTGTTGCAATATCGGATACTTATGTCTATATCAACAGGATACAGGCTGTGGGGTATCAAGATTGTCAACAGGTAGCCCTTTGCGCTTGCCCAGAAGCAGTTAACATTTTCAATAATAAGCTTCTATTTTTTAGAACTGTTGCTGCATGCTAGCACATTCCTATGGTAAATTTACTGTGCGAACATGCTTTTGGCTAGGTTGTTAAAACTGTCGTATCATTTTGTAGTGATTTTGTCTCTGATATTATTCGCCTGTATTATTCATATTCGTCTGTGATTATTCCATTGCAAGCTTGGTGGGCAGCAGGCTATAATCACCAGAGTAGAGGTGTATAGTGGCTTTATATATGAGGAACTGAGAGGGACTTTTGGACCTATCTTATATTCTCAAGCTTTGTTTTTCTGGTACCGTAAAAATGTTTCTATTCTGCTTGTCACGATGAAAGACACATCAGGTGTTGTTTTGTAAGGCGCAGCCTATGTGATATGTTGGTGCAAGCGAACATGGATTGGATAAAAAATGAAAACAATTGTTATTCATCTGTTTGGTTTGTCTTTGCTTTTGATGGCATGGAATGCTGCTGCACAAAGTAATGTTCAAGGACAGATTGACAGGGCCCATGCTTTGCACCAGCGGGGACAATTGAGTCAGGCATCGGTGATTTTGACTCGCGTACTGCAAGAGTCGCTCTCTAATGCTGCGGCCTTGCTAGAAAGAGGTACAGTTTACCGTAAACTGGGAGCACATCGGCGCTCAGTGGAAGATTTGACTCGCTATTTTGATGGAGGAGGCAAAAGTGCTGAAGGTTACTACAATCGTGGATTGTCGTACTTGGCTCAGCAAAACAACTTGCTTGCCTTGGATGATTTCAATAAAGCGATTGATATCAATCCGCGCCATGGCGAGGCTTATATCCAGCGAGGGTTGTTGAACAACCTCAATAACGAACACAAAGATGCCTTAGAGGACCTTAACAAAGGTCTCAGTCTAAAAAAGAATTCTTTTGAAGGCTATGTATATCGTGGAGTTGCCTATTATTTTCTTAATCAGCCTGGCAATGCAGTAGCTGATTACAATCGTGCTTTGAGGATCAATTCTAGAAGTGCTTTGGCATACAATAATCGGGGGTTGGCGCATATGCTTGCTGGCCAGAGCAATCAGGCTCTGAAAGATTTTGATCGTGCGCGTGCTTTGGTGCGCCCTGGAGATCGCTATCAGGTGGGGGAAGAAGCTGTGTTGAATAGTGCGGTCTATTATTTGCGGAAAGGTAACGTTTCTCGTGCTTTAGGTTTGGTGCGTCGTAGTCAGAGACAGCTGAAAGATAATCCTAAGCTGCGGTTGATGGATGCTGCGGTGGACTTGGAACGGGGAAATATTTCCACTGCCTTACGGAAGTTAAATCGTTTGCTAAAGGGAAATTCCAAAGATCCCAATCTGCGCTTGATGCGCGCGGTGGCTTATATGCGCACTCGGAAATATGAGCAAGCCAGGGATGATTTGCTGGTTGTATTGCGCGGGCAACCAAAAAATACAGAAGCACACCGTATGCTGGGTGATGCCTATTACAATTTGGGACAATTGCGCAATGCCGCCAACCAATATGGAGAGTACTTTGAAGATGGGGGCAAAGAAGCTACCGTTCTTTCGAATCGTGCCCATGCCAGCTATTTTTCTGGTGATTTTACTCAAGCTGTGAATGATTACACCAAATTGCTGAAGAATGTTCGCGGGCAACGTGCTTGGAGCTATAACAGAGGACGAGGGAATGCGTATTTTGCTAACAAAGATTATGAGAAATCTATTCCAGATTACGAAGCAGCCTTAAAGGTACGCAACAATGACAGGGAGGTGCTGTTGCGGTTATCTGAAGCGTATTATCGTCAGCGTCAGTATAACAAAGCTTTAAGTTTGCTAGGAAAGGGAGTGAGTTCTTATCCTCGCGACAAGGCATTTTACAAACTGCGGGCACGCATTTTTGAAGATCAAGAAAAACCTAAGGATGCTATAGCCGATTTGGAGCGAGCTGTTAAAATTTCTCCTGATGCAAATTTATTCTACCAATTAGGAATTCTTTATGCTAGAATAGAAAACAATAGCCGAGGGATTTCTCGGTTAACCCGAAGTATTCGCCTGAAGCGAAACTTAGCTGTTGCTTATACGAATAGAGGTATTCTGTATGAACGCGAAAAACAGCTTAATAAGGCGAAAGCTGACTGGGAAAGAGGCTGTAAATTGGGCGATGAATCAGCTTGCAAGTTTCTGCAATAATCTTGTTTTTGAATAAATTATTGCATTTTTGTAGGAGTGTCGTTATGAAACGCACCATCATAATTTTCCCTATGCTAGTGTTAGCAACGGCTTTATTTGCTGCAGATAAACCTTATGGTTCTGCTGAAGTGAAAAAAGGCGAAGCTACCGTCGTGCGTGATGGGAACAATATTGTCATTGCTAAAAATGACAAAAAACAGCCAATATTTTTGGAAGATATCGTCATTGTTGGCGAAAATTCCGAATTGGTTCTTAAAACCGCTGAGGCTACCACGTTGACCATTGGTAGCAATGCCATGTTTGAAGTCAAACCTTGGAAATCCCAAGAAAAAGCTGGTTCCTTCCGCATGCTTTACGGTCGCTTTCACGCGAAAACCCGTAAAGCTTTCGGTCGCAAAACCCGCTTTACTGCCAAAACTGCTACTGCCACCATCGGTGTTAAAGGCACTGAATTCATCGCTTCTGTTACTCCGCAAGGAGATGCTCTGGTACTGGTGAAAGAAAGTGTAGTGGAAGTGTCTGGTTTCGATGGGAAAAACCAAGACGTAGCACCTGAACTCTTAACCGTTGTCCTCAACGGTAAAGGAGCTAGCGACGTGGCTTTGGCTCCTCAAGCTGTGAAAGATATATCTGGCAATTTGGATGCGGCCTCGGTGAATTCCGAGGAAGCCAAAGCTTTACCAGCTGAAAATGCCCTGGTTCAAGATGGTATCGTCAGTCAGAGAGACTTGATAAATGCCAAAATCGAACAGGCAAGATTTAGCGATACAAGTATCATAGAAGGTGAAAAAATCATCCCTCTGAAAGGTGGCAAGTATAACCTGCCTGCAGAAATCTTTGAAGATGCTCTGCGCCCCCAGGTGTTGCTGCCTCGCTTAGGTTAATTTCTTTGCCGAGAACGATAAATGCGCCATGTTTTGGTTCCCAAGGCATGGCGCATTTATTTTTAATAAGACGACTTTCTTAATACCAAAAAGCTTTTCATCTATTTTTTTAGTCCTATCATGCACATGAACGTTACATATAAGGCAGTCTGTTTTTCCATAGTGAGCCTGTTTCTCATCACTTTTGCTCAACAAGTTCAAGCACAACGCAGAGTGCTAAGACCTCCACAAATTCTTTCCAGTGACATTTCTCGTAATCAGGTGGTTGAAAAAGATCATCTCAATGTCACCTTTGTCGTTCGAGACAACGACAAGATTACTCAAGTGGTGATAAACAATGAAAATCAAGACATTGACCCTGGTAAACTGGTGGTGGTAAAGAAAATCTTTGAACTGAAAGACTTTGAAAATCTGGTTACTGTTTCAGCTACTGATGAAAGAGGCAATACACGCAGTAAATCCTACTTGTTGATTGTTAAAACTAAAACATTGGGGCCACAGCCTGTGTTGCCACAAAACATTGCGTTCCCGGAACTGGGGAAGGCCCGTTCGGCTGATTTGTTGTTGCCTTTGCCTCCGCCCAATCCTTTTGGCGCTCGTCGTTAAGCATGTTGCTGGGAATTGGGTTATTTCATTGCCTCCCCTGTTTAATTGGAGAAATTTCATGTTCTTGTTGCGCTTTATAGACCGCACCTTTTTTATGGTCACTGCTTTGGTAGCGGTGTTGGCACTGCTGTTGGCTGCACCACCATTGGGAAGCGCTCAAGAACAAGCTGCAGGCGAAGAAGATCTGCTAAGTGTCAATAAGGATGCCCGCTGCGCTAGGTTGCTGAGGGGTAATCGTGCGGCTTTGTTTGTAGAAGTTTGTCGTGATTATCCTGCTGTGAAGAAGAAAAGAATTATCTATAAACCCTTGGGCAATCGCGAGCAGGCAAGAATTCGTCGTCTGTTAGCCAGGGTAGATGCTAAGGCCAGTCAGTTTAATGCTGATAGCATACCGGGCCACAGCATCAACAGAACACGATTGGCACAAATCCGTTCTGCTGCTGCCAGGGGTACTGCAACTGCCCAATATCAGCTGGGATGGCTGTATCACAATGGCTGGCTGAAAAATAACCGCTTGATAGCTACTTCAAGTCGCAAAATATTTCGTGCAGAGGTGGAGCATTTATCTCCATTCTCCTATCGTCGCAAGTTGGTATCTCCCCAGACTTCTGCAGCCAATTACACTGAAGCCTTAAACTGGTACCGTAAAGCGGCAGAACAGAATTATGTACAAGCTTATACTGCATTAGGCTTTATGTACGAGCATGGTCAAGGAGTGAGAAAAAATGAAAAAGAAGCCATCCGTTTTTATTGGGAAGGGGCAACACTAGGAGAAGCTACTGCGCAATACAATCTGGGACTACTGTTGGATCGTACGGGCATCAATCCCAAAAGGCTGGGAATTAAAGATAAAGGTTTGGCTACACAGAGTGAAATTATAGGTGTAACTCTTGCCAAAACTGCCTCCATTCGTTGGTATGTGTCGGCTGTTCAACAGTTTGTTCCAGATGCAATACTGGCATTGGGACTGAAACTGGAAAATGGTGAAGGTATTCGCCGTAACTTGTCTTCTGCGGCCTTGATGTACCAACTTGCTGCGGATCAGGGCAATGCGGATGCACAATGGCGGTTGGCTTGGATGTATGATCAAGGCAGGGGCGTAGAAGTAAACTCTGCAAAAGCTACTCGTTTGATGGTAAAGCCTGCTTTGCTGGGTTATCCTCAGGCACTTTTTCGTGTAGCGCAAGGCATGTATAGTGGTGTTGGTGCCAATCCCGATGGGGAAGCCGCTTTGCAATTGTTTAAGACAGATTTAGCACACGGTAATAACCGTGGTTTGCTAGCAGTGGGATACGTTTATGCTCAAAGTCCACGAACAACCCAGTATCTAGACTTGTTTTATCAACCTGCTGCTGTTGCTGGAGAGAAGGATGCATTTACCAATCTTGGTTATGTGAATCACTTGCAGTTGGTGCCTAATTCCAGCCTAGGCAATGCCCGCAAGTTTTACGACCTTGCTATCAAAGAGGGTAGTGAACAGGCGCAATACAATTCCGCTACCTTGTTAGTGGAGGAAGAGAAGCTTTCTGATGCTGCCAAATCTTTTCGCAAGCTGGCTAACGAGGGCAATCCTTTTGCACAGTTCAATATTGGCTATATGTATTCTGTGGGCGAGGGGGTAAAAGAATCTTCCAAAGATGCTCTCTATTGGATGGGACTTGCCAGAAAAAACTATGGGCAAAGTGATCCCATCGGGTTTCGTATTAACCGCAGCTATCGCTTCCTTGCAAGTACTTTTACTCCCAAGGAATTGGAAAGAATCGAGAAACGCGTTAAGCGCTGGAAACCCAAGCGGAAAAAGTAGTCTGCAGATTTTTTTCGTAGAAACTTCTCTTTTTCTTGCATCCGCTTATTGCTAACCTTTGAAGCAGCCCTTTCAGGAAGAAAATCCTTTTTAGCATGAAGCTAAAACAGCTACGTATCAGTGGTTTTAAGTCCTTTTGTGACGAGACCGAATTTTGCTTTGATAGCGGTTTGGTAAGCATGATTGTTGGACCTAATGGTTGCGGCAAAAGTAATGTTGCTGATGCCCTGCGTTGGGCATTGGGAGAACAAGGTACGCGTTTTATGCGCAGCCCGTCGATGTCTGATGTAATTTTCAATGGGAGTAAAAGTCGAGAAGCTGTTAATCGAACTGAGGTCAACGTGCTGTTTGACAACAGTGAACGCAAAGCACTGGAGAAGTATAATGACTTCAAAGAAATTGTGGTTACGCGACGTCTTTATCGCTCTGGTGAAAGCGAGTATTTGATAAACAATATCAGCTGTCGTTTGATGGATGTTCGCGAATTGCTGATGGACACTGGGGCTGCGGGGCGTGCGTACTCTATCGTGGAGCAGGGGCGGGTGGAAACCTTTATTTCGGCCTCGCCACAAGAACGCCGTCAATATATGGAGGAGGCGGCAGGGGTGGTGCGTTACAAGACGCATCGCTTGGCAGCGGAGCGCAAGCTGGAGCAAACACAACAGAATTTACAGCGTGTGGATGATTTGCTGGATGAGCTGCATCGCCAAGAAAGCATCCTTGCTCGGCAGGTAAAAGATGCTCAACATGCGCAAGTTCTGCAAACAGAGACGGAGCAAGTACAGTTGGCATTGAAATGGCGGCATTATGCAGAAGAATTGGGCGTGGTGCAATCATTAAAATATCAGCTGGATGCACTTAACAAAGAATCTGAAGGTGAGGGTGAAGCAGGTGTGTTGGAAACACGTTTGCAGGCTATGCAAATAGAAAATAGCATGGCAGCGGAAAGGTTGCAGGCTAGTCGCATCAATCGAGAAAGGCTTCTGCAAACATTGCACCAAGCTCGGCAGCAGCTGCAGGCATTATATGAAGGGCAACAACAAAGCAAGCCCTGGAAAACTCAGATAGAGAAGGATCTGCAATTATCCTCTCGGCGCGTATCAGAAACAAAAAGCGCACTAGAAAAGAAAGAGAAAAACTATGCAAAGCAGCTCAAACATTTTCAATCCCAAGATGAAACTTTGCAGTGCGCAAAGCAAGTGCATACTGAGCGTCAAACTAGATTCGCTTGCGAGGAGGAAGAACAACAGCAGTCGCAGGAACGCTTGTTTGCCTGCCATGACCATCTTGATGGTCTCAATCGGCAGAATCAACGGCTGGCGGAGCAGCTTAATCGCTGGAAGGGTAGTGAAGAAATACTGATGAACCAGCATAGAGAACTGAATAAAAAGAAAACCACTAATGAGACACAGTTGCGGGAGCAGCAAGAAGCATTAACAGCACTGCAGAAAACTTTTCAAAATGCAGAAATGGCATATCATGCCGCTGCAGCTGAGGAGACATCGGGAATAGAAGCAAAAAGCCATGCACAAACGCAGCAAGCTAAATGGGAAAAACAGCGACTGCAATGCGTCTTGCGCCATCAAGCGCTTCAAGAAATGCAAGATAATATGGAAGGACATACAGCTTCCATTAAGCGTTTTCTAACCTGGCTGCAAACCAATACCGACCGAGCAGACACGCTGGGGGTTCTCGGGTTACTGTCAGACATGTTCACTGTTCCCAAAGAGGTATTGGAGTGGGCGGGGAATTATCTAGCGCCTTTTTCAGAATGGGTGGTCATTCAGCACAGCGACGTCTTAGTAGAATTGGTCAATTTATTGGAAGCTGAACAGATAGAAGGCGTTACTTTTATTTGTTTGGATAGGTTGCCAGCGCAATTTTCTGTGGAAAAGGAGGTGAAAGAAGAGAATTTAGCAGAACAGCTAGAATGTGAATCCAAGCTGCGACCATTATTTGAAGCACTGTTTGGTGATGTAAAAGTGTCAAAAGGGGGGACGTGGACGGATGTTTTTGGGAAAGATTGGCAGAAGCGACTGGAAGTGGGTTCAGAGTGGCTGTGTAAAAGTGCTGCGGTGCACTTTGGATACAAAGGGGAGGTGGTATGGGGAAGGAGAGCAACAGCTGCGATAAAAGTACTGGATCGGAGAAACCGGTTGGCAGAATTAGAAAAACAGTTAGCTTCTTTGCAAGATTCCTATCAACAAATTAGCCAATCACTGGAACAAGCAGGAAAGCATCTAGCCGTTTGTGTAGAAAAGCGAATTGAGCGACAGGCGGTACTGGAAGAACATCGGCAAGCGTTGCGTGCTTGCGAACAACATCTGTATGGTATGCGGTTTGAACAGCAAAAGCTGCAACAACAAGAAGAGCAGCTACAAAGTGAACTAAATGAGGCCCGCAATGGTCAAAAAACCCTGGCATCTGAGCGTGGAAATTTAGCGACCAAAATTAAAGAAGCAGAAGTACAAAAGGCTGGTTTAGAAAAAAAAATCAGTCAGTTGCCAAAGCAAGTAGGAAGGGCTCGCCAGTTGCTAAAAGAAGCCGCAGAGATTTTATCTAGAGAACAATCGCTTCATGTTAGGCTGCAAGCACAGATTGATAGCGAACAGAAAGCATGTCAGCAGTTAGCTAAAAATCTGGAACAGTTGAGTTCTCAGCAAGCTGAACAACAAAGTCGCCAACAACAATGGGATTCAGAAGAGCTGAAAAAAAGGGAGCGTGAACAACAACTGAATCAACAAATCGCTAGTCTCCAGAAATCCTATGTCAGCCAACAAAAAGAGACACAACGTTTGGAAAAGCAATTTCAACAGCAAGACACTGCACAAAAAAAGATAGAAATACAAGTCAAAAAAGCCAGAGAGCGTCAAAATAAACGCAACCAAAATAAACATGCCTTAGAATTGAAATTCACCGAGGCAAGTGTAAAGCTGCAACAAATTGTCCCCCACACTGAATCGCTGTTGGAAAAGATGCAGGCATCGGTGGCAACAGAAGACAAAGTTCTCACCGATGAAAAGACTACCCGTACTTTGCCAGCATCCGATGCATGGCCTCAAGTGCTTCCTAAGGAGCTTAGCACGCTTTCTTTCCAACAGCTTGAGCGCAAGCTACTCAAATTAGAAAACAAACTACAAAAGCTGCCGCATGTCAACATGGCTGCACTAGAAGAGCATCAAAAACTGACCGAACGCATCACACACATGAAAAATCAGCAGGCCGACCTTCAAGGTGCCATTCAAGACTTGCATACCTCTATCCGTCGCCTCAACCAGCAATCTCGCAAGCGCTTTTTGGAAACTTTTGAGGCAGTCAACATACAGTTTCAAAAGCTTTTTGTGCGTATATTTGGTGGAGGAGAAGCACGTTTGATTCTCACACAACAAGACGATGCTCTGCACACAGGCGTGGATATTCATGCTCAGCCGCCTGGTAAAAAACTGCAAAAGCTAAGCTTGCTTTCAGGAGGAGAAAAAGCGCTTACCGCCATCGCCCTGATATTTTCTTTCTTTCTACACAAACCAAGCCCCTTCTGCTTGTTGGATGAAGTGGATGCCCCTTTAGACGATGCCAATATCAGCCGCTTTAATCGATTGGTACAGGACATGACAGCGCATACCCAACTCATCATTATTACTCACAACAAACGCACTATGGAAATTGGGGACACCCTTTATGGTGTCACCATGGAGAATGCTGGTATTTCACGCATTGTTTCTGTGCAGCTGCCGCAACAACAAATTGCTTCATCTGTCAGCTGAGGCTAGTATGTATCATTAGCCCACACCAGCCGATTTACTAGACAGCGCTTCTCTCACTGCTACTTAATTTGCACAGATGTTGGTGCTGCACCTTGCCAACAGTTCAATTCATCAAGGTGTCTTCAGGGGCGTTATTCTTTGACAGCACACGATTAAGATGCTCTATCACGATGGAAGCTTTTTCTTGCACCAGAGGGCTTTCATCGTTTTTTTGCATGTCTTTGAGTTTTGCTATGTGGTCAAGGTTGGAGGTGACGGAAATCACTTCCAAAGTATGCCAACGAACCAGGGTATCTTCGTCTTCCAGCAAGCTGCCCAAAACAGGAGCTGCACGGTCGTCAGCAATGTGTTCCAGTGCGCGTACCACAGGGAGCTTGATAAAATTGTGGATGGCATCTTCATCACTTTGTTCTTGGGAATCGTCCTTTTTGCCAGTAGATTTTTTCATCTTGTTCAACAATTTTCCTGTTTTGCCTAACCTAAGATCCAACAATTTTAGCAAACGTTCAGTAGCACGTTTGTCTTTGGCATCACCAAGGGCGTCTACAATGCTTTGTAACAGCAGAGGATGCTTGCGCTTGTTTTGTTCAAGCATTTGCATCAACCGATCTACTGCTTTTGGCTGCTTATTGCGCCCTAAGGCAGAAATGGCGTACATCACTTGCGCAGAAGAGCCTTCCTTGGAAATTTGCACCAAGACTTCCAAAGGAATTCTGCCGGCACGTTCATGGTCAATAAGGCGTTTGTTAGCATTGATGCGTTCGTCGGGATTTTGGGACTTCATACTTTCCATCAGTCTTTGCAGTTCATCTGCTGTTTGTTTGCTCAACTTGTTTGGCATGGCATCCTTATATTTATTTGGGGCATCTATTGATAGTAGTTTAAAGCATAGCATAATTGCATTGGTTATACAGAAGTGAAAGATGATTTTGAGGCACTTTCTGGGATGCAATCGCTGGGATTTTTAGCTGCAGCAAGCAAATAGGGAGAAATTTATGGAGAGTTCTTTGCGGATAGGCTGTGGTTTTGATGTACATGCCTTGCGACGGGGTTTACGATTGATGCTGGGAGGGCTGCATATAAAGCATCACAGTGGCTTAGAGGGGCATTCTGATGGAGATGTGCTGTTGCATGCTATGGCAGATGCATTGCTAGGCGCAGTGGGATTAGGGGATATTGGGTTGCTTTTTCCATCGGAAGATGAACGTTGGCGCGGTGCGGATAGTAGCCTCTTATTGAAAGAGGTAGTGGAAAAGGTACATACAGCGGGTTGGCAGGTGGTGAATGTGGACAGTGTGCTAATAGCCCAAACTCCTCGATTATTACCTTATATTCAGGCGATGCGCAGCCGAGTAGCGGAATTGTTAAAAGTGGGGGAAACAGTGGTTTCTATCAAGGCTACCACCACAGATAATCTTGGCTTTGTTGGTCGCAAAGAAGGAATTGCAGCGCAGGTAGTGGTATTGCTGCAGGCACGCCAATGAGCACTTGGGCTTCCCTTGGCTATTGTTTGGCAGCAGACGGGGGTTTGCTATACCAAAGTCAGCAAGGTAGTTTTTGGGGAAATAGGAGAGAAAAAGATATTTTGTGCTACAGCTGCTTGCTAGCTCTTGTTGAGGAAGAAGGGGTTGTACTAGCGGAAGTTTTTGCAGGGTTGCTCTTTGTTTCTTGTTTGGTAGGAGCTGTTTTATGGGGTTTTTCCTTGTCAGATTTGTCTTTGCTGGATTTTTGATTGGTCTTTGCGTGATACCCGTCGTGATACCAGCTACCACCTTTTAGTTGAAATGCACTCAAGGAAAGCTTGCGTACAATATCTTTTTTGCCACATAGCTGACAAGAGGTTAATGGTTCATCAGTAAATTTTTGTAGTGCCTCAAATGCTTTTCCGCAACTGTTACAGAGATATTCATAAATAGGCATGTTTTTGACCCTGGGTGTTTTGTAAGAAATGGAGTCTTAAACCAAAAGATCATATCAATGATTTGCCTTATTGGCACTACATTTTGTTCATGCGGTCAAGGAATTCAGAGTTGTTTTTAAAGGCTCGTAATTTCTCTGAGAGAAATTCCATGCTTTCTGCCACACTCAGAGGTTGAAGAACCCGCCGCAGCACCCAAATGCGATCTAAATCTGCCTTTGGAATGAGCAATTCTTCTTTGCGAGTGGCAGATTTGGAGATATCAATAGCAGGAAACATGCGTTTTTCTACCAGGCGGCGGTCTAGGGCGAGTTCCATATTGCCAGTGCCTTTAAATTCTTCAAAGATCACTTCGTCCATACGGCTGCCTGTATCTACCAGGGCTGTAGCGATGATGGTAAGAGAACCGCCTTCTTCCAGATTGCGTGCTGCACCAAAGAAGCGCTTGGGTTTGTGCAAGGCATTGGAATCTACACCTCCAGAAAGGATTTTTCCGCTGGGAGGTACCACAGAATTGTAAGCACGTGCCAAACGGGTGATGGAATCCAGCAGGATGATGACATCACGTTTGTGTTCCACCAATCGTTTGGCTTTTTCAATCACCATTTCAGCCACTTGTACGTGGCGGGTAGCTGGTTCATCAAAGGTGGAACTGACCACTTCACCGTTTACAGAACGTTCCATATCGGTGACTTCCTCAGGACGTTCATCAATCAGTAGTACAATAAGAGAGGCATTGGGGTGGTTCTTGGAGATGCTGTTGGAGATGGTTTGCAGAATCATGGTTTTCCCTGTGCGGGGTGGGGCTACAATCAAGCCACGCTGACCCATGCCTACGGGAGTAACCAGATCCATGATACGGGTAGTAAGGTCTTCCTTGTCGCGCTCTAGTACAATGCGGCGCTCGGGGTAAAGGGGAGTAAGATTGTCAAAGAGAATCTTATCTTTGCCGTGGTTGGGGGGTTCATGGTTGAGCAATTCCACCTTGAGAAGAGCGAAATAGCGCTCCCCTTCTTTTGGCGAGCGCACTTGACCAGAAACAGTGTCGCCCGTGCGCATGTTAAATCGCTTAACCTGGGATGAAGAAACGTAGATATCATCTGGTCCGGCAAGGTAGTTGGAATCTGGAGAACGTAAAAAGCCATAGCCATCAGGTAAAGTTTCCAAAACACCAGATCCATAGACGATACCGTTTTGTGCAGTTTGTGCTTGCAGTAGGGCGAAAATCATTTCTTGACGGTGCATTGCTGAAGCATTCTCTATGTTGAATTTACGCACCAATTGACTGAGTTCATTGATACCCATGCGCTTTAGTTTGGCCAAATCCATGGGGGGCAAATCTTTATTGCCGGCCACTTTTTGCTGGCTGCGGTGATTATCTTTGGCATCATTTTGCTTTTGAGCCCCATCGCGTTGGTGCAGCGGAAAATCAGGGGGCCGGGGGACAGTTATATTAGGGTTGGAAGGCTTCATAGCGAAAAATAACATGAGAGTGAAAAAAGAGAGCTAACAAGACTCAGAATAGACAGGCTTTTCTAAATAAAGCGTCCTGCGCTGAAGTTTCCGCAAGTTTTATGCAAGGAAATTTGGGCTAGTGGGTGATAAAAAGGGTGCACACATCATGCTTGCAACAAGTTTGTTGAGAATCGGCTTCCATAGGTTTTATCTCACTGTCTTTGGCAAACAGTAGAGGTTGGTGAAGACGATGTTATTGACTGTGAAGTATACTACGCACAAAACATAACAGTACGTGGGAGGCGGAGGATTTTTGATAATGAAGGTACAGGAGGAGGGGGGGGCTTTTGTATATTTTTCAGCTAGTAGCTGATGAAACTAAAATTGGAGAGGGTGTGCAAAATAAAAGTTATCGGCATAAAGCCGATATAGACAGGCACCGATAGGATTGAAAGGTATGGGAGATGGGTTCTTTCTATAATTAATCACAGAATTTTATAACGTGCAAGCCCTAAATGTATTTTTTTTAGCTTTGTTCTGCGGAAGTTGTGCTGTTGGCTGTGCGAGATATGTGCCAAGAAAAATAGCCGTATGAAGAATGGTGCTTTGTGAAGAAGAAAGTTATATCAATTTTTTGGTGGACTAGGAGGAGTTGTCCAATCCAGTTCCAAATTTTCTTGCCAGCTGTCACAGCGTTGCTGCCAGTCTTTGTGGAAGACACCAACTGAAGTAGTTTTCGATGAAGAGGCGGGGGGTGCTTCTGGTGGAGTAGGTGGGTTTGATACAGGCGTTTGAGGGGTAATGGTTGGCAATGGAGTTTTTTGTGGGTATTTTGTGGTGCTTTTGGAGTTTCCTTTGAAAAGTTGTTTGAGGGTATGGGGGACGAATTTATGGAGGAGAATCCGAAGATAGAAAAGCAGAGAGTAAACTGTGGCGATGGGAAAAAAGCAGAAGCGCTTCAATTTTTGTGGAAAGGCTGATGGCCAGCAGGGGTTGAGTTTGGTTATCAACCAGACACAGGCAAATATAACAGGGGTTATGCCAATCCAGTTGCCTAGCGTGTATTGAGCCCAGCGTTGTGCACTCCAGCCTATCCAACCTGAACCTGTTATCCCAGCGATTGGAGGGATGCCAAGAAGCCCTAGCAGCGAAGCCAAGGAAGTGAGCATAAGTAGGGCTGTTAACCAATAGCGGATGCTAGAGAAGTCCTTATGCGGAAAGCAGATACGGCTAAATACGATGAGCGGCAGCAACAAGGTTGCTGCACCAAATGTTTCCATCAATGCGCCGGCCAGTAAGGCACCTGGTGTTCCAAACAGATTTTGGGTTCCTCCCAGCGGAGTACGCAAATTGAGAGGAGTAGGATCAAACGGATGAAAAGACAACAAACAGGCTGAGAGTAAAGTGGCAGCTAGTAGGGCAACAGCAAGACGAAAAGCACTGCGCCAACCATCAATCAATTTGCCTAAGAGAAGCCATAGTTCTAACAGTGCCTTCCGAGGAGAAGAAAAATGCAAAGAGAACAAAGTGGTAGGTGGTGGTGCGGGCATATATTCCTTGATGCAATGGATATTCAAATAGCCAGCAATTCTCTAACTAATCAACACATCCCCCCAGGTTCACTTGCATGATTCTGATAGACAAGCGTATCTCCTAGCCAGTTGCCGTGGCAGCCAACTGTTGCATTGAGAGACTTGCTAGGTGTTCAATTCCCATTCCTTGGGGTTAAAAAGCATAAAAGGTTTGCCAGCATCAGCAGATGATAGTTATTGTCACAGATCTTTGCGTAAAAGACAAAGGGAGCTCCAAACAGGTTGTCAGGCAGGGGATTGCTTCGCTGCTAGATGGGCTTGCATACGTTTGGCAGCTTTCTCTGGCAATAGGTCGTCAAGGGGGGCGTCTAGCAAGGCCAGTTCTCGTGCTAGGCTTGAGGAAATGTGAGAATGTTCGGGACGGCAAAACAAAAGCATCGTTTCTAATTGAGGAGAAAGCAAACGGTTGCCATGGGCAAGTTGCATCTCGGCTTCTAAATCGCTGGCAGTGCGCAATCCCCGAAGGAGTACATTTGCCCCGATGCTGTGTGCGAACTGCGCAGTAGCACTCTCATAGCGAGCAATTTGCACCCCAGGGAGGTTTAATTCTTCTAAGCAGTCTTGCATCATTTTTAAACGTATCTCGGTAGGTAACAGTGGTGATTTCAAAGGATTTATCCCTAATCCCCAGGTGATTTGTGGGAACAGCTTGTTACCCCGTTGCAAGATATCCATGTGTGCCCGAGTAGGAGGGTCGCCACTGATGGGGTAAAGCGCATGCATAGTAGGCAACATGAGGACCTGAATAAATCAAAAGGAAAGTTCAAAGAAACCATCAAATCCGGTGTATCAGGCAGATATGGCTTTTTGAAAGACTTGCCATCAATCCACAGGTATCAATTTATCAGATCAAGGGCAGTTTGTTTGCCTGAGTTGCACAGTGCAATAGCATCTGTTTCACTGAGACGACTTTCTGCATAAACACGCATCTTGGGTTCTGTTCCAGAAGGGCGCAGCATCAACCAGGAACTGTCCTCAAAAATAAACTTATAACCGTCTTCATCAAATACTTGTTGTACTTGGCGTTCTCCCGCCGATGTTTGCCACATGTATCCTTGGCGAACCTTCTTAAGTAATTGTAGTTTTTCTTGTGCTTGTTTTGCAGGCAAGTTAATGGAAAAGGCTTCCTGACGCCAATGATATTTTCCTATTTCACGCTCTAGTGAAGTCATCAGCGATCCCAGCGGCTGTTGATAGTGCAATGCGATGCGGACTGCCAGCAAACCAGACAATATTCCATCTTTGTCCAAGGTATGGTTGGCTAATGTGATGCCATCGCTTTCTTCGTAGGCCATCAATGCGCCTGAGTTCAACCATGGACGGAAGTTTTTAAACCCGGTGGGAGTGAGATGTACTTCGCAGCCGCGATCGCGGGCATATTGTTGAGCAAAGTGACTGGTAGCATAAGAGGTAATCAGCATCCCTTTATTGCCGGTATCCAACAGATATTTGAACACCAGTGCAGAAAATCGATTCATCTTGATGGCACCGCTGCTATCTCCCACTAGCCCGCGGTCGCCATCTGGGTCATTGCGAACAGCTATTTGCAGGGCATTTTCTGGCAGGTTATGCAAAACAGCGATGGCATACTGCAAGGTGTCTGGGTTGGGTTCGGTGTTCTGTCCTCCAAAGAAGGGGTCGTCTTCGGTATGTAGCAAATGCAGAATATCTGATCCGAGCCTTTTTTGCAGGTGCTGATACACAGGTACCGATGCTCCCCATACGGGATCAGCCACTAAGCGAACAGGTCGTTTTTTAGCTTCTGCGCGTAATTCAGCGACCAATTCTTTCAAGCGTACCACAGGATGTGTATCCAGGCAGTCAAGGTAGATATCATGTAGGCTGGGTTTCTCAGGAGATTCCGCTGCTTGCGCTAGCTTTCTGCCTGAGGCGATGCGTTTCTGCAACTCTGCTTGATCTGGCCAGTCTTTTGGAGAGAGACCCCGTAGCAAGCGATTGGCTCGTTCAGCCAGTGGATTGGTAAGGTTGGTACTAGCCAGACCACCATCGGCGGGATTATATTTGATGCCTCCATAATGAAAAGGGTTATGGCTGGGGGTAAAGTTTAACGCTCCAGCCCAACCCAGCTTTGGAGTCAGCAAAGAAAGCTGCGGCGAGGCAATACGACCGGCATAGCAGACTTGAAACCCCGCTGAAATTAGCAGCCAAGCAGCGTAGCCTGCGAACTCTTCATTAAATAAGCGATTGTCATGTCCCAGAACAATGCCGCGTTGTTGCACCTCTTCCAGTGAGGCAGCACCACAGTGTTCTAAGCGTTCATGGGGAGACATGTCTTCAATTTGCTGAACCAGTGCGCGTACAATCACATATACATGCACCATGCTGAGACCGCTGCCGATTTTTCCTCGGTGACCTCCAGTCCCAAACACCACCGGTGGGGTATTTTCCTCCAGCCAAAAAGGATGGGCGTACACTCGTGTTTTCAAGCAGAGGCTAGCTTGCTGTAGCAATGTTTGGCAGCGTTCAGCTTTTGCGGAAGCAGGCTCTGCTGTCAGTTGCCCAATTGCCCATTCCATCAAGGGGAATAGTACACCTTGCTGTTGGGCAGCTTCCTTAGCCTCAGCTGGAGCTCCCAAGATGGCTGCAGCATCTAGCACAGGTTTGAGTTGGCTGTTGAAGGTTTGGACAGCAGGGTGCATCCGCAACTGGGAAGAGAGAAAGTGTAGCCCGTCATGTTGGCTTGTTCTTCATTTGTATCCTAAGAACTGCGGTATCTCAAGTTTCGCCTGCGGAATTTTCTAACTACATCGGCTGTTATAGTACAGCCAGCTAAGTGTTGGGTTGCTGTTATGCTATCTTGCTTGTTGGGTAAAACTTTGCAGGGTTTCAAAGTCGTGAGGAATGTCTAAGGGCAGGTTTTTTAGGTGGCGGCGCAGCGAATCCAAGGCTGTGGCAGCAGCCAAAGCAGGCAAAGATTGGGTAAAGTGTTTCAAGCTGCTGATACGCAGCCAACTCCCGCCGTGCCCAGCAAGGGCAATCTGCAAGGTGGCAGGGGTAGGGGTGGTGCTTCCAACGTCGGGTTTTTTCTCTCTCTGGCTGGCTTTGGCTGCTGGCTGAAGATGCTCATGCTCGGGATGAAGGGTAAGGTTGAGTGCCAGTGCAAGGGTGTCTTGGCTGGTTACAGGATGTTGCAACAAGCGGGTGGCCAGTTGCAGGCAGGGATTGGGATTGCTTTTTGTAGCATTCTTAGGCCGTGGCAATAGCTTGAGCAGTTGCGGCATATGGGGAGCACGCAGGCTTAGCTGGAGTTGACAATTGCTGGGAGCTTCTTGCAGCCAATGCGCCAGGTTGGTGTAAGGACCGCATTCGGCTAGACGAAGCTGGAATGCAGCTGTGGAAAAGCTATTGGCAAGTAGTGCTTGTGCAGGTGGCTGCCCATCTTCACAGAGGATGTGGTCTTGCAGTTGTTGGCGAACACTACTGGTAAGTTGCTCTAGTAGTGATTGGTTGCCGTTGGGGGCATACAGGCGCACTTCTAACCAGGGCATGCCCACTCGCATACCAAGCTTGGCTTCTTCAGGGGAAATGTTCTTAAATAGGCTGCGCAATTTTTCATCCAGGTGGGATTCGCTGATGCCAAAGGTCAGCAGCTGTTTTTTTAGCAGAGGAGGAGAAGTACGTTCTTGCAGCAGACGGGGTAATACCTCCAGCTGCATCATATGGTGCATTTCACTGGGAACACCTGGAGTAAAGAAAAACTTCGCTTGCCCAATTGACAATGCAAATCCGCAGGCTGTTCCCAACGGGTTGTCTAGCATTTCTGCCCCCTGGGGCAGCATGGCCTGCCTGCGATTCCCCTCCCGCATCGGACGCCCACGGGCATGAAAAAAAGCTTCCAGCTGTTTCAGCCAGCCAGTGTGTAATTCCAGCTGCACACCGGCAGCTTTGGCTGCAGCTTCTTGGGTGAGGTCATCCATGGTAGCACCCAGACCACCGTTGACAATCACAACATCGGCTTGCTTAGCAGCCTGCTGAAAGGCCTGTGTAAGGGCAGCGAGGTCATCCCCCACAGTAGTTTCTCGTATCACATGGAACCCGTGCCGAAGCAACATCTGTGCAATGAATGCATGGTTGGTGTTGACAGTTTCTCCCCCTAGTACTTCATCTCCGCTGCAAATGATCTCAATGCGCATGGTACGATAACAAGAACTGGTCTTTCTTAGGGTATTGTTGTAGTCCCTCAAGGGCATGCTGCCAAGGAGTAGCACCCAATTTCTCACACCAAGCAACAAAACTTTCGCTAAAGCGGAACAGTTGACGATTAAAAACCTGCTTGTTATTGCTATCCCATGCCATAACAGCTTGTTGCAAAAGTTGGGTAATATCTTGCGGAGGTTCTATTGCTGGATTGCAATAAAGAGTCCGCCAAAGTCGCTGGATTTGCAGATACATCTCATGATGCGCTCCGCTTTCTGTTTGATAGGCATTGGTGTAGCACAGCATGGCGTGTTTGTAGAAATCGTTTGGGGCTATCAGGTAAGGGTGCAGGTTGGACACCCTACAAATGACAGGATACCCATATGTTTTAGGGATACGAAAGAAAGGCTGACGAACATGGGCAAAGCGATTCTGATTCAGCATATAAATAAAATGCATCGCTTCTTGGCGTACTTTGTTCAGTAAGTCTTGCTCATGACACTGTGTTATGGCTTCCTGTAGTTTTTCTAGAGCAATGCGAAATCCAGAACGCATGCGGCAATCTTTGGATTTACGAATAACTTCTTCTTCCACCAGGAAGCGTGACTGTCCTTTGCGGCAAAATGGCCATCCTTGCTGCGGGAGATGTTCTTGCAGGGATGTTGGCGGACTTTGTGCCAAGGTGCACAATTTTTGGGCGCTAGCTAAAAAATCCGCTAGCGTATTTTGCCGCCAAGCAGTAATGCCTTGATTCAAACTTGGTTCCCACACCAGATACTGAAGCCAAATCAACTGACGTAGTTCGTCATCGTTGATATCGGCAGGAGATTGATTTTTTTTGTAGTTTGCTTGGCTATGTTTGGCTTGATTAAAGATGCGGTGTGCGAGGGTAGCTTTTCCCCAGGCACGGGAAAAGTCTTTGCTATTGTTTGCCGATTCTGTTTGCACAGGAATGTTAATATGCATGGGGACAGCAGCACTGACCCAATAGGCAAGAAAACGAGAGAAAGATGACATATGCATCATCAGTGTGTCGCAGGAGTGGCTGTCTGGGAGTGTGTTTGTGGTATCAAAAGTATCCAATGCTAAGCTAATTGCAGCAGTTTTCTGCTGTAACAGATCAGGGAATGATTGAAGGCCGTTTTCTGCATCGTAATATTCCAGACTTTCTGCTTTTCGCCAAGAGGTGGTAGAACAAGCTGAATTTTGTGGCAAGCCATTTGGTCCCAGGCGTACAGGGAGTTCTTGCTGGTTTTGTAGAACTTTTCTCCAAGTAAGCATATTTTCTTCTGCTAGCGCTAGCAGGCGATGGCAGCCGCTTTTTTCCACCATGCCTGCCATATTTTTCAGACAGGTTCTCATGCTTATAACAGGGGAAAATTGCAAAGGCTGCTGCATAACGGCTGGAACGGACATAAAATGTATCAGCGCAGAGGGTATTTTCAGTGTTGAGAGCAAATGTCTCTGTAGCAAAAAACGGAGTAATATATGTTATTTTACTCAAATGATTGTCATATGAAAAGGTTACCGAATTGGCGAGCTAGCTGCTGTTCAGTTGTAGTGAATGGAAGTGAACGAGAGGCATGAATAAGAAGATTTCTCAGACAAAAAAAGTCTGGCCTGCTTGGATAGAGCGACAATTGGTGAAACGCGGTATTTACGATGAACGCGTGCTGCAAGTCTTTGATGAGATACCCCGTCAGCATTTTGTTCAGCAAGTGGATAGGGGGTTGGCTCAGGAGGATATGCCATTGCAGATAGGTGAGGGGCAAACGGTCTCTCAGCCGTATGTGGTGGCACTGACACTGCAAGCGGCCAGCCCTGCAGCCCATGAAAAAGCCTTGGAGATTGGGGCGGGTTCTGGTTGGCAAGCAGCTTTGTTGGGGAGGCTGTGCCGTGAAGTTCATGCGCTGGAAGTGCGCACCAGATTGTTTTTGCAGGCAAAGTTAAGGATGGAAAGCTTGGGATGCGACAATGTAACACTACATTTGGCAGATGGACGAAAAGGTTGGCCTGCTGCAGCCCCTTATGATGTGATAATCTCCGCAGCCTGTACAGCTGAAGTTCCTGCTGAGTGGCTTAAGCAGCTGCGTCCTGGTGGGCGACTGGTGCTACCGCTAGGTAACAAGCAGCGACAACACCTGTTATTACTAAAAAACCAATCTGATGGCAGCATCAAACGCACCGTGCTGGCCTCTGTGCGATTTGTCTCATTGGTGTCGCCCCAGCAGGCTGAACAATGCTAGCCAATCACCTGGGGGGTCAATGAGGCGTAAATTTGTATCATGGTCTGAACTTGGAGGTCTTAAGTGGGGTTGGAGCTGACTTTGGCTGCTTCTGTCATCAGTTGATCTAATTCTTCTCGCCAGCCTGATGTCAGGATAGGAAAACGACACCAAGTTCTGGGGTCTAGATTTTCATCATCCAGATGAAGAGAAGGCGCCATACGCTCACGTTTCCACTGGGAACGTCCCCAGAGTTGAAAAAAAGTGCTTACTTTTTGTGCCAGTTCAATAGGATCCAGCGGTGTTTTTAAAGGAGAATGATTGAGTAAATGTCTCCAAGTTTGTAATGGGGACATACGGTCACGAATAGCAGCCTGTTCAATAGCATCCAACAAAACATAGGGCATGAGGTCTCTTTCATCCTGTTGTGATTGTTCCAAAGGGCGCAGTTCAGCGGTGGGTGCCTGGCGATTGACGGCTGCTAAGACGGGGAGGGGGCCAAAAAATGGGCTTCCCTGGGTCTCCATCCATTTCATCCAGCGATGAATAAAGGTTTTATTGGCTCCGGCAATCGGGGCAAAGCCGCTACTGGTATCGCCGTCCATGGTCATGTATCCTACCCCCATTTCACTGCGGTTGGTGCTGCCCAACAGCAAAAAGTCCTGCATATTGGCTGCCAGCCAGATGCTGGGGGAACGTGCCCGTGCCTGGATGTTTTGTAGCGCCAAGTCATCTTCTTCCCAGTTGAGCTTATGTCCTAAAGCTTTTTCCATTAAGGATTCATAGGCACTCACCAAAGGTTGAATATCTAGTTCCAGATGATTGGCGCCAATAGCCAAGGCCACCTCTCGGGCTGCCTTGCGGGTGGTTTCAGAAGAATTGGCACTGGCCTGATAGGCGGTCAACAACAAACGATGGGTCAAAGCACGTACTGTATTTTCATCTGCTACCAGTGAATGATGGTCGGGTGCTGCGGGCAAGATATTTTCTATGTCTTTCACATGGGACAATGCTGCTTTCACTCCTATTGCGCCCAATTCTTGTAAAGAAAGCTGCACCATGGCTGCGCAAAGTACAGCTACCGAGGCAGAATCTACCCCGCCACTAAGAGAAAGGGCGCAACCTTGAGAGCGACTTTTGCGTAAATAATCCCAAATGCCTAAGGAAACAGCACGCAGAAATTCTTCCTCTTGTTGCAGCGATGCGGTGGCAGGTGGAACATCATCAGAGTTAAAGATGGTGGTGCTGACTTCAGGCAAGGCTGTGCCGTAAAGTTCATTGGAGATAGGATTCTGGCGGGAAGAAGACATATCGGTAGTAGGAGAGGCTGCCTTGGCTGAAGCCCTTTCTTGCCATACCACCAGATTATGGGGGCGGGTGTTATGGATACGGGGATAGTTGATACGTCTCCATTCTAGCTGATTGCTGCGTAAGCTGGTGCTTATCACACACAGACGTACTGACTGATAAGAAAAACGGGGAAGTTCAGCTAGCATCTGTCCATTAGATGCTGCCAATACCGCACCGTCATACACGATTCTCCCTGCTTCATTTCCTAATAAATTGCAGTAAACATACAACGCATGGGCTTGACGAGAGGCTTCTAGTACAATAGTGCGTACAGTTTCATATTTACCAAAAGCGAAGTGACTGGCACTAGGATTGAACAACACATCAGGCCTATCTCCTGCCCCCAGCTGACGCTCACTTCCGCCCCATGCCTCCTCACAAATCTCAAAGCCCAGCCTCAATTTACCTATTTGATAGCTGAGGTCCCCGATGGGTACATCTCCCAATAAAGTATGTAAGGTCTCGCAACAACCGAGCGACCACGCTTTGAACCAACGGGGTTCATAATGTACCCCGTAGCCAGCTAGCAAACGTTTGGCATTAATGCCTACGAGCTTGCCATCAACCACCAGGGCAACGGTATTGAATAGCTCATCTTTATAACTTACTGGCAAACCAAGGGCTACTATCAGCTGTTGGGTATGCGGTATAATTTTCTGCAAGCTTTCCCAGGCTGATTGAGCAACTGATTCTCCATGAAAGGCATCTTCACAACCATAGCCAGAGATGCACAATTCTGGCAGGCAGAGTGCTTGAGCCCCTGCTTTGCGGGCAGCTGTAATGGCGCGCAAGATATTCTGACGATTCCCTTCCCAGTCCAGTGGGGTCTGGTTAAGGGATGCCCCTGCTACTGTGAATTCATCCACAGACGCCTTTGTGGAATTCAAGGATAGATTCATGGGTATGTAAGACCAAAAAACGAGCGAAGCAGAACGGGTTTGTTGGTGTTTTCAAGAAACTGTTGTTCAGCTTGCCATAAAGACATCTGAAACATTTGCTTTTAATGCTGTGTATGCAGGATACCAGCCAAGAGATGATCATGGCTTGATGCTGCCCATATCCAACCTGCCGTGTTCTCTGCAGGTAAATATTTCCTCACCAATCCAGTGGAATAGACAATGTGTTGTGTTCCCATAGGTTTTGCTGAAATCAGCACACTGGTGCAGCCTATTCTGGGTAGCAAAATGCCAGAGAGCTGCCGAGACAAACAGGCTAGATGTCAAAATACAGAAAGAACTCGTACGGAGACGGACGACTGTCTACTTCATTAATCTCACGGGTGAGTTTGTATTCACAGAAGACTTGGATGAGGTCTTTGGTAAATACACCGCCTTGCAGCAGAAATTGGTGATCTTTTTCCAATTCTTCTATGGCTTCTCGGAGAGAAACCGGCATTTTTGGCACTTTAGCTAGTTCTTCTGGTGGCAGACCGTAGATATCTTTTTCAATAGGTTCGCCTGGGTGGATCTTGTTTTGAATGCCGTCCAAACCAGCAAGCATCATGGCGGCAAAAGCCAAATATGGATTGCTGGTGGAATCTGGCACACGAAATTCCGCACGGCGCGCTTTGGGAGAATTGGACACCGGAATACGCACCGAAGCCGAACGATTGCGACTGGAATAAGCCAAATTGATAGGAGCCTCAAAGCCAGGCATCAATCGACGATAAGAGTTGGTGGATGGATTGGTAAACGCAGCCAAAGCTCGGGCATGTTTAAGGAGGCCTCCAATATAATACAAGGCCATCTCGCTTAAGCCAGCATAATGTTCACCTGCAAAGAGGGGTTGGTCTCCTTTCCACAAACTCTGGTGGGTGTGCATTCCGCTGCCATTGTCATTGAAGAGAGGCTTTGGCATAAAAGTAGCTATCTTTCCATGCTGACGGGCAATGTTGCGAACGATGTACTTATACCAACAAAGATTGTCCGCTGTTTTTACTAGGGTATCAAAAGCAAAGTTGATTTCATGTTGGGCAGGCCCTACTTCATGGTGGGAACGTTCTATGGTCAGACCGAGTTTTTCCATCACCAAGACCATCTCGTTGCGGATATCTTGAGCAATGTCTACCGGCTTCACAGGAAAGTAGCCTCCTTTGGGTCGCACCTTGTAACCCATGTTGCCTTCAGGTTCGGCGTTGGACCAACTTCCTTCCTCTGATTCCAAATAATAAAATCCTGCACCTGTACCATGTTCGTAGGTGACTCCTTCAAACATGAAGAATTCGGATTCAGGACCAAAATATGCTGTATCAGCTATGCCAGTAGAGTTGAGATACGCAATCGCTTTCTGGGCTACAGTTCGTGGGTCGCGAGCATATGCCTCACCGGTGACCGGGTCTTTGATGTTGCAGATGAAGGAAAGGGTGGTGTGATCAAAAAACGGGTCTATTTTGGCAGTAGAGGCATCAGGAACTACGGCCATATCGCTGGCTTCAATACCTTGCCAGGCGCGGATACTTGAGCCGTCAAATGGAGAGCCTTCTTCAAAATGTTCTTCGTTGAGTTGGTGGGGTGTAATTTGGAAATGATTCCAGGTACCAATAAGGTCGCAGAATTTGAAATCAATGATTTCTATTTGCTGGTCTTTTATCATTTTCAAAATATCTGCAGGACTGTTGCTCATATTACTCCTACGAAATGAAAGAGGTTGTTGTGGGAGGGCAAGAAAACATTCTTATAAGTGTTGCTATTTATGTAGAATAAGTTCAAATGGCTTCTTCGTTCTTTTCTCCGGTACGAATACGGATGGCTTCCTCTACGGGCAAGATAAAAATCTTACCATCTCCTATTCGTCCTGTATTTGCTGCAGAGGCAATGGCTTCTGTCGCCGCTGCAACTTGCTTGTTTGGCAGTATCACTTCCAGTTTGATTTTCGGAAGAAAATCTACCACGTATTCCGATCCGCGATAAAGTTCGGTATGGCCTTTCTGTTGTCCATAGCCTTTTACTTCGCTAACAGTGATGCCAGTGACACCCACTTTTTCCAAGCTTTCTTTTACTTCTTCTAATTTGAATGGTTTAATAATGGCTTCAATTTTTTTCACTAATTTCTTCCTATGAAAAAATAAAGCAACCGTAAACGATAGATGCTTGTATACTAGATTCGCATGAAAAGTATTTGCAAGCAAAAAAATATCTTGGAGGCGATTTTTAGTAACTGGAAATTGACAGCCAGGCAATTGATGTGTTCAGCAAGCCATACGTTTACAGCAGTGGAGCAGGTTTGATGTTGAGGGCCTGGGGATATTTTTTCGCCAGCTTACGGGTTTGGTAGGCGAATTGACGAGCTTGTTGCGGGGCAGCAGCCAACCAGCGGCTGGATTGACCGATGATGGATTCTATCTCTGTTTGAGAGAGAGGAAAGCGACTATCGCCCCCTAAACGTTGTGCGAAAGAGGGATGTTTTTTGCCACTGCGAAGATCTGCAGCAGCAGCAAGAGCATGTTGCTTCAAGAGTTCATGCATGGTCTCTCTTCCTTCGCTGCGCTGGATAGCTTCCATCAGCAAGGTGCTGCTGGCCATCAAAGGGAGTTCTCGCTGGATTTCCTGTGCCAGAACTTCTTCAACAAAATCCATTTCGTTTAGCACAGTAAGAGCAGTCTCTAATAGACCATCAGCAGCAAAACTTATCCCTGGAAAGGCAACGCGCCTGACTACAGAACAAGACACATCGCCTTCATTCCATTGGCTGCCTGCTAAGCGCGTACACATCTCCAAATAGCCGCCCAGGACCACGTGTAAACCAGATATACGTTCGCAGCTACGGGCATTGAATTTGTGAGGCATGGCAGATGATCCCACTTGATTGCTGCGGAAGCCTTCTGACCAAAGGCCATGCCCTGCCATCAGGCGCAAGGTGGTTGCCAATGAAGCCAGCGGAGCCGTGAGACGATAGACCATTGATGCTGCTTCAAAATCCAGTTCTCGGGGGTACACTTGACCTGTTGCAGCCAGGGTGTTTGAAAATCCAAGCGATTCAGCCAGCATTTTTTCTAGTTTGGTGGTGTCTTGTTCTCCTTTGGGTAGTAAGGCAATCAAATCCAGATGGGTACCTACCGCCCCTTTGATGCCGCGCAGAGGATATTGCTGGATCCAAGTTTGCAATTGTTCGCAAGCCAACAGCAATGGTTCACCAAAGGAAGCAAGGCGCTTTCCCAAAGAGGTAGGCTGTGCGGGGATGTTATGTGTGCGAGCTGCTAGTGGGGTTTCAGCGTGGCGTTCTGCCCAGTTTGCTAGGCGAAGCAGCACAGCAATGGCTTTGTGCAGCAGTAAGGAGAGAGCACGTTTTAGTTGCAGCTGTTCCACATTATCTGTGACATCGCGGCTGGTAAGCCCCATATGCAAGTGCTGGTGACCAGCTAGAGCGCAGAACTCTTCCAGGCGGGCTTTAACATCATGCCGCAGTTGGCGCTCACGTTGCCTGATGGATTCCAGTGATATCTGCTTTTTTACGCGTTGGCAGGCGTCAATATCCGCTTGGGAAATATTTACCCCTAGAGATTGCTGAGCCTGCAAGACAGCAATCCACAGTTCACGTTCCAATAAGATGCGTTCTTCAGCAGACCATATTTGCAGCATGGCAGGACTGGCATAGCGATGTGCCAACACGTCGGGAAACTCGGCATATTTGGAAGCAGGATTTGCTGTAGAAGAAGTATTCATAGGGTAGTAGTAGAAAATTACACGATATACAGAGGTATTGAGAACTATGCTGGCTTAAGTTGAGAGAAAAATTTTTCCAAGCGTTCCACGGCGCGCTGTAGATTGTGAAGAGAACTGGCATAACTGATACGCAAGTAACCTTCTCCGCCGGGACCAAAATCTACTCCTGGCGTAAGCACCACATGGGTATCATGTAGGATTTGGCGTGCGAGAGCGAGTGAGTTCTTTCCATAAACACGGGTATTGACAAAGACGTAAAAAGCACCGTCAGGGGTATATTCTAAGGGCAGACCAATCTGCGGCAATGTTTTTAAAAGGTATTGGCGACGGAGGTCATATTCTTTGCGGTAGCTTTCACAGACAGGAATGGTTTCTTTTAAGGCAGCAATGCCAGCATGCTGTACAAAGTCCATGGCGGAAATCATGATATTTTGATGCAGTCGCATGAGTGGTTGATGCATGGCAGCTGGGAAAATTAGGTAGCCTAGTCGCCAGCCTGTCATGGAGAAATACTTGGAGAAGCCGCTGAGAACAAAGCTATTGCTTTCAGAGTATTGAAGAATAGTGGTAGGCCGACTGCCATAAAACAGGCCATGATAGATTTCATCGGATATAATAGCGATGCCAGCATCACTAGCGAGTGCAGCCAGCTGCTGCATGTGTTCGGTGGGTATCACCACGCCAGTGGGATTGTCGGGGGAACATACTATCAAGGCGCGTGTGCGTGGGGATAATGCCTGGCGTACTTTTTCAAGGGAAAGAACAAACCCTTCTTTTTCTGTTACGGGAATAAATACAGGTTTCCCGTGTGCTATGCGCACATAATTAGCGTAGCAAGCATAACAGGGGTCAGGCAGCAGCACCTCATCCCCGGGCTCTATCAACAGCGTTATCAGCAAATGCAGCAAAAAAGAACTTCCTGTGGATACCATCACACGCTGCGGAGAAATTTCCACAGCGTGCATCTGATGATAATGCTGGCAAATAGCTTCTCGCAGCTGCAGCAAACCCATACTGTGGGTATAGCGTGTAAAGCCTTGCTGCAAGGCGCGGATGCCCGCCTCCACGGTAGCAGGAGGAGTGGGAAAATCGGGTTCGCCAAATTCCAAATGAATCACTTCTTTGCCTGCTTGTTCCAGCTGTTGAGCCTCTTGAAACAGCTGTACTGCAAGAAAGGAAGTGATACCTTCCAGATGGCGGGAGGTTCGCAACAAGGGAGGCATGAGCGTTAGAACAGAAGAAAGATGATCAATAACAGAGGATGATAAATGTATTGTTCTCTGAAAGAAGAGAAGCAGAGTCTACTTTAAACGCCTTGGAGGGGGGTGACAATCTTCTATTTGTGCTGTTTTCTGTGCTTAGGCAGTCAGGAAAATGATAGCATCTGCTAGATATCAAGGGCACGGATGCTGTTTGAGTTGGGTAGAAAGTTTTTGCCATTGTTGTTGAACATTTGCTGTGAGGGCAGGCAGGTCTTGGCTGTTGTCCAAGATGGTGTTGGCGCGGATCAATCGTGCTTCGGGAGGCATTTGCACACGGATACGCTGTTGAATGTCTTCGGCTGATAGGCGGCCTTGTTGTTCTGCGCGCTGGCAGGCGATATCAATCGGAGCAAATACTACCCATATGGAATCGCAAAGAAAATCCCAATTGGCTTCTAGCAACAGGGCGGCTTCTATTACTACAGGATAGGGAGAGAGCGCAGCAGCTTTTTCAGTTTGAAGTTGTTTGAGGCGTTGTTGAATGGCTTGCCGAATGCGCGGATGGGAAATGGCATTGAGTTTTGCTACTTGCTGAGAACTGGAAAAAGCCAATTTGGCCAGTTGGGCAGCATCAATACCGCCTTTGCCATCATCTACTTGTGGACCAAAATGCTGCAGCAGTTCTGCTACGACACCTCCCGCTGGTTGGAGCAATTGGCGGCCAAGCATATCGGCTTCTAATACCTCGGCACCGTTGGATCTTAGCATGTGAGAAACAGTACTTTTGCCACTGCCAATCCCCCCAGTTACACCCAATACAAACAAGGGTGGGTGCTTTAATGAGGGTATATTTGTGCGTGTATCATCCGCATATTTAGGTTCAGAAAGCATATCAAACGAACTAACATACAAGAGATGAGGGTTATAGCAAAGGGATTGTTGGCGGGCAGCGAGACTTCTTGCTAGTCTTTGCATTGTTGCTGAAATTGGCAGGAGTTTTCAAAGAGAATAGAATAAGAGGCATTCAATCATGAAAGAAGTGGTATGCAAAAACGTCTGCTGATGGTATTTGGCACCCGTCCGGAGGCTATCAAGATGGCTCCGTTATTTCATGCCTTGACAGACTTGGATGGAGATTTTCAACTGCGATTGTGCATTACTGCGCAACATAGGGAGATGTTGGATCCAGTCTTGCAGCTATTTGATATCAAGCCCAATCATGATCTGAATGTGATGCGTCACAAACAGCCGCTGGCTGTCACCACAGGAGCCATGCTGAGGGGTCTGTCTAAGGTGCTGATGCATGAGAAGCCGCATTTGACACTGGTGCATGGAGATACGGCTACAACATTAGCAGGGGCCTTGGCTTCTTTTTATCAACAGGTGCCGTTGGCTCATGTAGAAGCTGGCTTGCGCAGTGGCAGTTTTGCGGCACCTTTTCCTGAAGAGATGCAGCGCTTGCTGACGTCACGATTGACACGTTGGCATTTTGCTCCTACTCCGTTGGCTCAGCAAAATTTGCTGCGGGAAGGGGTTCTTGCCGAAGATATTCTGGTAACAGGCAATACTGTGATTGACGCATTGCTGTGGGTGGTAAAAAAGATTGAAGCAGAAAACACCTTACGGTTAAAGCTGGAAACAATTTTGGAAAAAGCAGGCTATTCATCTCAACGTTTGAAAACACGGCGATTGGTGTTGGTGACGGGTCATCGCAGGGAAAATATGGGTGGTGGATTTGAGCAGATTTGTGAGGCTTTGCGACAGTTGTCATCAGAGCAAGAAGCGATAGATGTGGTGTATCCAGTACATTTAAATCCGCAAGTGCGTGAACCTGTTATGCAGATATTGGGGGCAGAAAAAAACATTTTTTTGCTCCCACCGTTGGATTATGCACCGTTTGTGTATCTGATGAGTCAAGCGACGTTGTTATTGACGGACAGTGGGGGTATCCAAGAAGAAGCTCCTTCTTTGGGCAAGCCAGTGTTGGTGATGAGAGAAGTTACCGAGCGCCCAGAAGCTTTAGCAGCCGGAACAGCACAACTGGTAGGTACCAATGTAGCTGCAATAGTAAGCGCTGCAGGCAACTTGTTGCAAGATGAAACCATGGGTTCTCCTAGGAAGCAGCTGAAAAATCCTTATGGAGATGGACAAGCGGCAGCAAGAATTGCCACATTCTTGCAACAACGGTTGCAGATAGATCAATCCAGCAAATGAGAAAAGGCATATGGATGCATCAGGTCATACAGTAGCCGTTCCAAAAAGTATTTGTGTGATTGGATTAGGCTACATCGGGCTGCCGACAGCAGTGTTGCTGGCAAATCAGGGCTTTGAGGTAATCGGTGTGGATATTAACCAGCAGATAGTGAAAGATATTCAAGATGGCAAGCCGCACATTGTAGAACCAGACTTAGAGATGTTTTTGCGTGCTGCTATCCAATCTGGTCGCTTTCGTGTCAGTACCAAACCAGCTGCTGCCGATGTGCACATTATTTGTGTACCTACTCCGCTGCAAGATGTGTCTGAGGGGATCCCACAGCCAGACTTGGAACATGTAAAGGCAGCTGCCCGTGCGTTAGCACCATTGCTGAGTAAAGGAAACCTGGTAGTGTTGGAATCCACTTGTTCAGTGGGAACTACCGAAAAATTACATGCTTGGTTGAAGCAGGGTGCTGTTCCTGTGGATGCTGTAGATATAGCGTATTGTCCAGAACGTGTTTTCCCTGGAAGCATATTCAAAGAACTGGTGGAAAATGACCGTATTGTAGGTGGTTTAACCTCTCAAGCCACCCAGCGAGCACAAGCTTTTTATCAACAATTTGTTCAGGGACGGGTGTACACCACTTCTTCTCGCACAGCCGAAATGGTGAAACTGGCTGAGAACAGCTATCGCGATGTGAACATCGCTTTTGCCAACGAACTTTCCATGCTGTGTCATGACGCCGGCGTGAATACTTGGGAACTGATTGAACTGGCTAATTGTCATCCACGTGTACAAATTCTTCAGCCTGGCGTAGGGGTGGGTGGACATTGCATTGCAATAGACCCATGGTTCTTGGCTGCCGTACAGCCAGAGCATGCTGTTTTGGTACGTGCTGCTCGTATGGTCAATAATGCCAAATCCAACTGGACGGTTGAACAAATTCTGCAGTCAGCTCAAGCCTGGCAGGCTAAACGGGAAAAGCCTCCCATCATTGCCTGTTTGGGGTTGACTTTTAAGCCCAATGTAGATGACACACGCGAATCCCCTGCTTTGGAGATTGTTCAACAGCTGCATGCCCATGATTTGCAATTGATGCCTGCTGATCCCCATCTCAAGGAAACACAGGCACAGCAACATAACTTGCAGCTTTTCTCGTGGGAAGAAGCTGTGCAAAAAGCAGATATTCTCTGTATGCTAGTAGCACATCGTGCCTTTCAACCACTCATCAACCTCAGGCAACACACCGCTGCTTCCCTGGTGCTTGATTTCTGCGGAGCTCTTCGAAAAAATATCGCCTGACAAAATCAAAGACACGGCTTGGCGTTAGAACTATTTGTAGAGGGCATTTATTATCTATTAGACAGTGCGTCACAGCACACCAAGTGGAGTGATGGAAGATATTTTTCCCCTGGGCTTTTAAACATGCCGTCATGTTTGTGAAGGGTTGTTGCTGAAAATGACTTAGCAGCTAGCATGAAAGCAACAAAAGTAGAGAATTCAATGACTAAAAGCTGGGATTTGCTGGTGCTAGGAGCTGGTTCAGGGGGAGTACGTGCTGCCCGCCGTGCAGCTGAAAAGGGAGTAAGAACAACCATTTGTGAAAGTGCTGCTTTGGGAGGCACCTGCGTGAATTTAGGCTGTGTGCCCAAGAAGTTATTTGTTTATGGCAGTCAGGTTGCAGACGAAATTCTGGATGCCAAGGGTTATGGCTGGCAAATATCAAACCCCCAGTTTCATTGGCCTACTCTGGTGAGCAACAAAAACAAAGAAATTAAACGCTTAAACGGCATCTATGAAAGACTGTTAAAGGATGCGGGGGTTTGTTTGTTGCGTGGACAGGGACGTCTTTTTAGTCCGCAAGGAGTGGAAGTGGATGGACACCGTCATACTGCGGAGCATATTTTGATTGCTACTGGCAGTTATCCCTTTCTACCAAACATACCAGGGGTGGAATATGCGGTATCTTCAGATGCCATGTTTCATTTGCCTTCATTGCCTGAACAAGCAGTGGTGGTAGGCGGAGGGTATATTGGGGTGGAGTTTGCTTGTATATTGCAAGGGCTGGGAGTTCAGGTAACTCTGGTGCATCGCCGTGAACGCCTGTTACCATTGTTTGATGAAGAAATCTGTGAGGTTTTGTGCAAAAGTATGAAAGCACGAGGCATTCGGTTTTTGTTTGGACGACAAGTGCAGCAGATAGAAAAACTAAGCGAAGGTCAGTTGCGTGTTCAGCTAGACAATGAGCAACAAATTTCTTGTGGTCTGGTGCTGTTTGCGGTGGGACGGGTTGCGAACACACAAGGGTTGGGATTGACTGAAGTGGGTGTTCAACTCAGTGCCAAGGGAGGCATACAGGTGAATGAGCAATTTTGCAGCAGTGTGCCCTCCATTTCTGCCTTGGGTGACGTGATTGAACGCGTACAGTTGACACCAGTAGCCATTGCAGAAGCTGAAGCTTTTGTCAGTAGTCGCTATGGGGGAAAGTTTGTGCAAATAGACTACGCCGGTATTCCTTCTGCTGTATTCAGCCAACCGGCTTTGGCCAGCGTAGGCATGACCGAAAGCAAAGCCCGCACTCAGTTAAAAGATGTAAAAGTATTTACCACCCGTTTCATCCCGATGAAACAAACTCTTGGTCCACGTAAAGACCCTGTCTTTTTCAAAATGGTGGTTAATCCTACAGACGATAAAGTGCTCGGTTGTCACATTCTTGGACCGGAAGCTGCAGAAATGATTCAACTGTTAGGCGTGGCTATCAAAAGCGGAGCAACTAAAGCAGACTTTGATGCCACCATTGGCGTTCATCCTACTGCTGCTGAAGAGTGGGTCAGCCTGTAAATTTGCTACATGTTGCATCATGGCACACACATCCCATACATTGCTAATATCCACCTATGACTGTGGTCGTCCGCCTTTTGGTCTGGCATCTCTAGCCGCATGGTTGCAAATCTGTGGATTGCCAGTTCGTTGCCTAGATCTGGCTGTGCAGTCCCTTGATGCCAACCTGGTTAAACATGCTAATTTGATTGCTTTGCATCTACCCATGCACACTGCTGCTCGCTTGGCGCAAACCCTCCTCCCTAAAATACGCGCTCTCAACCCACATGCTCATCTGTTGGCTTATGGGCTGTATGCTTGGCTGAATAAAGACTGCTTGCAAAAGCTGGGAATATCTCACATTCTGGCTACTGAATCCGAAGCCGAATTGCAGCAAATAGCTGTCCGTGTCCATCTTCAGCAAAAGAATGCTTCCCAAGCTGTATCCAGCATTTCTGCCAGTAAATCCCGCCACGACTCTTCTTTCCCTATTCATTTCTCAGCGCAGAAAACCTTTCAGAAACCACCCCATCGGAGTTTCTTACGACCACTGCGCAGCGGTCTGCCACCTTTAAAACACTACGCACGTCTGCGTCTGCGCCATCCCGACAACAACATACAAGAACGGCTGGCCGGCTATACCGAAGCCAGCCGTGGTTGTAAGCATTTGTGCCGCCACTGTCCGATTGTCCCCGTTTATCAAGGACGTTTTCGTGCTATTCCTCAAGACATTGTACTGGCAGATATTCACCAACAAGTGAAGCAAGGAGCGGAACACATCACCTTCGGCGATGCAGATTTCTTCAATGGCCCTACCCATGCCATGCGCATTCTGCGCTCTGCACATAAAGAATTTCCTAAGCTGACCTATGATGCCACCATTAAGGTGCAACATCTGTTAAGGCAAGCCGCCCTGTTGCCGGAAATAGCCTATCTGGGTTGTGTGATGGTTAACAGTGCAGTGGAGTCTGTGGAAACTCTTGTCCTGGAAAAACTGGCAAAGAATCATCGTCCGCATGACTATCTCCATGCGGCACGTTTGTGCTCCCGTGCCGCATTGTCATTCAATCCTACTTTTGTAGCATTTACCCCTTGGAGTACGCTCAGAGGATATCAGCGCCTGTTGCGCATGACAGCTAATCTTAGCTTGATTCCACAAGTTTCTGCGGTACAGTATTCCATTCGCTTGCTTATCCCTCCGGCTTCTTTAGTGCTGGATTTACCAGATGTCGATGATTTTGCCCAACCTTTGGATGCCGAGGCTCTTTGCCATCCTTGGATACACACGGATCCCCGCATGGATGAACTGCAAAGGCAGCTGATGCAGCAGCTGGAGGATTTTCCTGATGATGCCCCCCGTGAAGCATTTTTTACCAAAGCTTGGCAGCTGGCGCATCAGTGGGAAACCCAGCCTCCATGCTCACCCAATAGATATGTTGATGATGTTCCCCCGCGTGTCACCATCCCCTATCTTACCGAACCATGGTACTGTTGAGCAGAACCTTCCCAGAAGCAGTTGGCTTCTATTTAAGGTCTAGAGTTCAAGCTGAAGTTCTTTTACTGGCAGATTTTTCTTACAGCTAAGCCTGTCAGTAAACCAACGTTAGCCAGTAGAACCTATTGCGCGTGTCATCATAACCCCAGGAACTAATTTCATATTGTTATATTATATGCGAATTCTCCTGCCCCATCTCTAAGGGGTGATGATTACTCAAACCCTGTTTCAGACAACCATGCTGCTAGTTTAGCTTTCAAATCATTGACTGTATCTGTGTGCTTCATGGCTTCACTGCTGTCCAGTAATAAATTTATTTTTTCACCCACATCTTTATCAAGATCATATAATTCATCTGGTACGTTAGGGTCCTCGTTGAAAATCAGCTTCCACTTTCCGCATCTGACCACCTGCCACCGGGCATGGTAAGAATCCATCCAGAACAGACAATCGTGGGCGGGTTCTTCAGAAGACAATACAGGCAATAAATTAACACCTGTTATGGGTAGATCTTCTGCAGGAGCTTCCTCCACTGCGGCAAGGATAGTGGGTAAAATATCATAAGAGGATACCATATGTTCATAAACAAGATTCTTGGAGAGATTTCTTATCCATTGCAACATGAAGGGGACTCGAATACCGCCTTCACTATAAGTACCTTTAAAATTTTTTAACTCGCCATTGTTGGGGATAATAAAACCCTCTTTCTGGTAGTTCGCTCCTCCGTTATCATTGATAAAAAATAAGAGAACATCATTGCATAAGCCTGTATTATTTAAATAACTCAAGAGCGCGCCTATGGCTTCATCAAGTGCTACCACCATGGCAAGATATTTCTTCAAAAATTCATCATCAATATGGGTTAATTTTCTCAGGGTGCTGTTCTTAGCCTCAATAGGACTATGAACAGCATTGAAGGAAAGCGTAATAAAAAAAGGCTTTTCGCTGGTTGTCTGTTGTGTATCAATAAAATTGATAGCCTCAAGGGCAAGCAGATCTGTCAAATAGAGATTAGCTATACCCAGCTTTTCTGATACGGGTTGCTTTATGTTGCTGTCAACCTGAGGGATGCCTCTCGCGTTGTAGGGGGGAAAGTAGCTAGCATGACCGTGCCTTAGCAGCCAATAATGATCAAAACCTTGTTTTTTGGCATGAAATTCATACAGATATCCAAGATGCCATTTTCCAAAAAACGCGGTATCATAATCGGCTTCTTTCAGGTATTCAGCTATGGTTTTCTCAGAGAGAGGAAGCGAAGGACTATTAGGATCTTTTGTGGAAATATTTCTAGGTACTCCATTCTGCCAAGGGGGTCTTGATGTCATTAAAGCCGCACGGGAAGTGGCACAAAGAGGCGAAGCAACGTAGCCGTTGTTGAAAAGAACCCCGTTTTTAGCAATAGAGTTTATCCATGGAGTGTCAATTAATCCGTATCCGCCATATGGGAAATCTGCATAGTTGGCATCATCTACTATAATTAAAATAATATGAGGCTTCTCCGGTACATCAGCCCTCCCCAAGCAATCCTGTTGAGGCGCACCATAGCCCAAATAGCTTGCCATTTCAAAAACACTCAAATCATTATTGACAGATATGTTTTTGTTGCAGCTTAAGAATGTTAATAAAAAGAACAGGCAGCCAATAAAACCTATTGCGCGTGTCATCATAACCCCAGGAACTAATTTCATATTGTTATATTATATGCGAATTCTCCTGCCCCATCTCTAAGGGGTGATGATTACTCAAACCCTGTTTCAGACAACCATGCTGCTAGTTTAGCTTTCAAATCATTGACTGTATCTGTGTGCTTCATGGCTTCACTGCTGTCCAGTAATAAATTCATTTTTTCACCCACATCTTTATCAAGATCATATAATTCATCTGGTACGTTAGGGTTCTCGTTGAAAATCAGCTTCCACTTTCCGCATCTGACCACCTGCCACCGGGCATGGTAAGGACTCATCCAGAACAGACAATCGTGGGCGGGTTCTTTACCGGCTTCTTCAGAAGACAATACAGGCAATAAATTAACACCTGTTATGGGTAGATCTTCTGCAGGAGCTTCCTCCACTGCGGCAAGGATAGTGGGTAAAATATCATAAGAGGATACCATATGTTCATAAACAAGATTCTTGGAGAGATTTCTTATCCATTGCAACATGAAGGGGACTCGAATACCGCCTTCACTATAAGTACCTTTAAAATTTTTTAACTCGCCATTGTTGGGGATAATATAACCCTTTTTCTGGTAGTTCACTCCTCCGTTATCATTGATAAAAAATAAGAGAACATCATTGCATAAGCCTGTATTATTTAAATAACTCAAGAGCGCGCCTATGGCTTCATCAAGTGCTACCACCATGGCAAGATATTTCTTCAAAAATTCATCATCAATATGGGTTAATTTTCTCAGGGTGCTGTTCTTAGCCTCAATAGGACCATGAACAGCATTGAAGGAAAGCGTAATAAAAAAAGGCTTTTCGCTGGTTGTCTGTTGTGTATCAATAAAATTGATAGCCTCAAGGGCAAGCAGATCTGTCAAATAGAGATTAGCTATACCCAGCTTTTCTGATACGGGTTGTTTTATGTTGCTGTCAACCTGAGGGATATCACCCCTGTTGTAGGGGGAAAAGTAGCTAGCATCACCGTGCCTTAGCAGCCAATAATGATCAAAACCTTGTTCTTTGGCATGAAATTCATCCAGATATCCAAGATGCCATTTTCCAAAAAACGCGGTATCATAATCGGCTTCTTTCAGGTATTCAGCTATGGTTTTCTCAGAGAGAGGAAGCGAAAGACGATCAGGAGATTTTAAGAAAATATTTTCAGGTACTCCATTCTGCCAAAAGGGTCTTGATGTCATTAAAGCTGCACGGGAAGGAGAACAAAGAGGCGAAGCAACGTAGCCGTTGTTGAAAAGAACCCCGTTTTCAGCAATAGAGTTTATCCATGGAGTGTCAATTAATCCGTATCCGCCATATGGGAAATCTGCATAGTTGGCATCATCTACTATAATTAAAATAATATGAGGCTTCTCCGGTACATCAGCCCTCCCCAAGCAATCCTGTTGAGGCGCACCATAGCCCAAATAGCTTGCCATTTCAAAAACACTCAAATCATTATTGACAGATATGTTTTTGTTGCAGCTTAAGAATGTTAATAAAAAGAACAGGCAGCCAATAAAACCTATTGTACGTGTCATCATCATAAATCCAGGGATTAGTTTTTTATAGGGAATACAGGCAACTTACTGCCCCAAGGGCAAGAAGCAGTTGCCTGTCCTTTGATAAACCCACAGACTGCAAGAAAATTGAAGAGAGGGTATGCAGCTGCTTTAATCGTTTTCCTTAACGATGAGGTCAGAAAGATTGTTGACCTTACGTGTTATATTTCGACTGTCAGGCCCTAAATCGCCATAACGATTCCTGGGTTTGAAGACACGGAAATAGTTTACTTTTACAGAGGCAGCACCCTCACCGCCTGATTGTAAATCCTGCATAAGGCCTGCATGATTTCCTATGGCGTCACCTCCCCATCTACTTGCGCTAGTACTCAATATGAAATAGTGCGGAGCTCTTGAGGAAACAAAGGTATTATTAGCACTTGCATGTATCTCGAAATCTTGCAAACAGCCATGCTTTTTCCTATTCATAAACAAACACATAGTCTGGGGTGTCCATTCAATTCCCCATTGAAATACATGATCTTCACTAACAGGAAAATCAGGGAGGCCTGTTGTGCCATCAACATAAAAACTTTTATGTACATAACCCCTTAGTTTCGCCCCACCGTTTTTTGAAAGGATATGAAGGACAAAACCTCTTGTCAAGCTATTTGCTTTTCCAAAACGTGCCGACCACACTTCAGCGATATCTATTTCATATCCACGATACAAAGCGGCATCCAGCAACTCTGAAGCCTCTTCAGCATTATCAGTTAAGGTGATAGAGGGGTTCATCCAAAATGCATGTACAAACCCAGGCTTTTCGAGAAAATTGGTATAATCTATTTCTACTTCAAAATACCCATAACGGGTATTAAAATGTCTGATGGACCTTAAATCGATAGTCCAATAGCCTTTAACTCCTATGTTACAGCCACTGGATTTGCTACAGGGATCGAAGTCATCAATATGTTTATGTTTGGGAATTTCGCCGCGGTTTATAATAAATGTGCCCGCCTCAGTTGTTAGTTCCCATCCCGAGTCAGCAGTGCTGCGGCTAGGTGGCACGCAACCAGTTCTTCTGAGGATCTCCACATTCTCTGGCGTATAATCAGGGATTTGAATACCCATGTAAAGTGACGATGAATGTGGAGCAATTTTCAATAGCGGCGGAAAATTGCTTCTCCACCCATGATCTCTTATATCCATCCTGCATCCATACCTAAAATATGGGTTCACTTCCCAGATAGGATTTTCAGCTGGATATGTGTCAAATTCATCTTCCAAAACCAATTCATATTGGCTCGGAGCTTGTGAAAGACCATTGCCAGGCAGCTTGGCTGTATGATCAATACCTTCAGGAAGCTCAAAATCTTCTGGCAGTTCCTCCAGGGTAATACGATAATCTCCTGTATGATCATTGGGGTTATTGTTGAGGATGATCTTAGCCGGCATTACCTCAATATAATGGGGGGCGGTAGTGGCTGCCGTGTAATACAATTCTGCGTCACCGTCATTTTGATAATTACCTCCACCGTTGTTATCAGCTATAAATTCAGTACTGTGAACATTTTCAAATAAGCGCAGCATGGGGTCAAACGTACCGCTTTCTTTCATCACTTTTATTTTGTAAGAGCGGCCGCTTTGCAACTCAATTTTGTAAGCGTCACGGTCGGAATCTTTAGAGATTCTACCCAATGCCTCTGCTGAAAGCGTGCATGTATCAGAGAGCGGACATGAATTCCCAGCTTCAGAACACCCACTGGGACAATCCATCTCTCCCTCTAAAACTATAGAATTTGGTGGCTGTTCTGCAGGGGGTGGTGGTTGCTCGTTGAACTTCCAGTTATTACTGCTGTCATCGCTGATGATTATGGTGCCATTCGTTCCCACCGTCACCAAATAGTTGTCAATAGATGCTATGCCAAAAAGGGTATTGGTTGTGGTGGGTGTTTTCGAGAAATCTGCTGTGCGGTCGGTCCAGGTTGTTCCCCTGTCGTCGCTGGTGAGCACTGTGTCATGAGTCCCCACTGCTACCAAGTAGTTGTCAATGACCCCTATACCCAAAAGGCTATTGGTTGTGGCTGGCGTTTTGTGTCCTGAGGAAACTGCTGTGCGGTCGGTCCAGGTTGTTCCCCTGTCTTCGCTGATGAGTACTGTGCCGTTATTTCCTACCGCTACCAGGCGGTTGCCGATGGACACTATGCCAAAAAGGGGACGGGTGGTGGCTGGCGTTCCATGTGTTCCCGAGGAATCTGCTGTGCGGTCGGTCCAGGTTGCGCCCATGTCGTCACTGGTGAGTACTGTGCCGTTAGTTCCCACCGCTACCAGGCGGTCGCCGATGGTCACTATACTTCGAAGGGTATAGGTTGTGGCTGGCGTTACGCCCCTTGAGGAAACTGCTGTGCGGTTGGTCCAGGTTGTGCCCTTGTCGTCACTAGTGAGCACTGTGCCGCGATTCCCTACAGCCACTAAGTGGTTGTCAATGGATGCTATGCCAAAGAGGGTATTGGTGGTGGCTGGCGTTGTGGGTTTCCCCGAGGAATCTGCTGTGCGGTCGGTCCAGGTTGCGCCCCTGTCGTCACTGGTGAGTACTGTGCCGTTAGCTCCCACCGCTACCAGGCGGTCGCCGATGGTCGCTATATTATGAAGGTTATTGGTTGTGACTGGCGTTGCGGGTATTTCCGAGGAATCTGCTGTGCGGTCGGTCCAGGTTTTACCTCTGTCGTCACTGGTAATTACTGTGCCACCAGTCCCCACCGCCACCAAGCGACTGTCAATGGAGGTGACCCCATGAAGATTTTCCGATTTCCACAATATGGGTGGTGAGGCTTTTTCAACCCCGCCACTTCCGCCACTTCCGCCACTTCCGCCACTATCACAATGGGTCAAACCCAGCGTGGCTGCAAACAAAAATACACCTATCTTGCTGTAACCAATGAAGGTAGACAACCGAAGGCTGTTAAAAAAAGATTTTCTGTAGTTTAGTAATCTAATCATACAGGAAGACTATAGAATCTTCTGGATTTTTTCGCAGGAGTTTTCTTTCTTAGCAAGCATTTTTAATAAAAAGCAAGCAGATAACGGAGATCAGAATCTACTGAAAGGATAGTTTCTTCAACAACACCTATTGGCTAGCGTTTTGTATTGCCACTAGCTATTTTGTACAGTTTGTTAAGACCGTTGGTAAAATTTTCTTCAATTATTCTTATATCTTCTTTGCTCAGTTTCTGCAATTCTCCAATATTTAAATATTGGAAAGTCATGCTTGCCACAGGAACGCCAATTTGAGTGAAGATGCAATCAAAGCCATAAGGCTGATTGCCCAGCCTTAAAATATTGAAGGCAATTTGGGATTTTTTTAATGAACTCATAACTTCAATTCCTACTAAAAAGTTGTATTTTTAAGTATCCTAGATCAAATTATACCAAAACTTTGCATCCTAGCATACCATGATGATAGATAACCATCATTAGCGGGGCGTTAGTTGTTGTAATAGGTCTTGTGGGGTGTGAACAGGTGCTTGGCAGGTTTGTGCAGTGCAGATCCAAGCAGTGGGTTGATTGTTTTCAGGTTGTTTGTTTTGTAACAGGGGAACAGTGTTGGCGTGTGCAGCTTGTTGCTGAGGAGTAGAGAAAGCCACCACAACATGCGGGCAGAAACGGGAGTGTATAGTTTGCAGCAGCAGCTGTGCGGCTTTTTCTTCAGCTACGATGGCAATTTCCTTAGGTGAAGCAAGGTGGAAATCTAGGGCTGCCAACATGGCGGGGAAGCTAACTCCCACTTGTTGGAGTTGTTGCTGGAAGCCAGCAAAGATTCGCAAGGCATGCGCTTGCCAAGATTGACCGCAGCCATAAGCATAGAGTTGGAGGAACAGCATGGCAGCCGCACTGTTGCCGGAAGGTTCTACACCATCATATCCGCTAGCGGTGCGTGCAATAAGATGCTGACTGTCGCAAGGACTATCAAAGTAAGGACCATCGGGGTTATAAAAAAGGATGTTGATGGCTTCTGCGAGTTGGAGGGCTTCTTTGAACCAGATAATGTCACCTTGAGCCTGATAGATCTTTAGGCAGGCAAGTCCTAGTAAAGCGTGGTCTTCCAGGCTGGCATCATGACGGGCTTCATTTTCTCTCCAACGTCGCAGCAGGCGACCTTGGGGAGAACGAAGATGCTTCAAGATAAAGCGAGCGGCTTTTACAGCTGATGCTAGATAGGGCGGATGCGAGAATGCCATGGCAGCTTGTGTCAATGCCATAATGACCAAAGCGTTCCAGCTGCTGATCACTTTGTCATCCCGCAAGGGGCGTATGCGCTGACTGCGAGCTTTTAACAAACCTTGACGGGCCTGCAGTAACAATGGAGTAAGTTCTTGTTGGCTGATGCCAAGTTCATTCGCCGTATGCTTTAGGGAATATAGCGTGCGAGGAATGGAGCACCCGTTTTCAAAGTTGCCTTGTGGAGTGATGTCCCAGTAAACCAGCGCAGCTTCAGCTGCCGATTTTGGCAAAGTTTGGCGGACCTGTTTGGGGGTCCAGAGGTAGAAAAGGCCTTCTTCTCCTTCGCTGTCGGCATCTTCAGCAGAGGCAAAGCCTCCTTGGTGAAGGCGCAAATCTGCCAGCATATAATTAAGGACATCCTCAGCCCATACTTTATAAACTTCTTTGCCTGTGATTTGATAAGTTTCAGTCAGTGCAATCGCAAAGAGCGCATTATCGTAAAGCGTTTTCTCAAAGTGGGGGACATGCCATTGATAATCGGTGCTATAACGGCTGATACCTCCTCCGATCTGGTCATAAATGCCGCCTGCCATTATTTGCTTCAGGGTATGTTCCACCATATCCAGTGCTTGTGGTTCTTTGGTGTGCAAGTAGCATCGCAACAGCAATTGTAAGCCCATACTGGGAGGAAATTTGTTTTGGGGTTGTAGCTGAAAGCCACCGTATTGCGAGTCATAAAGCTTTTGGTACATGCCCAAGGCAGCTTTCAGTGGTTGGTGATTCCACTCTAAATGGCTTGGACTGATGGGACTGGCGTGTTCCTGTAGATGCCTGGTGAGTTGCTGGGCATTTTGCAGAATTGTTTCTTTTTGGCTGTTCCATGCTGAACTCACCAACTCAAGCACTTGCAGAAAACTTTTGCGTCCATAAGCAGGTTGTGGAGGGAAATATGTGCCTCCTGTCACCGGTTTGCCATCTGGGGTAGTAAACATGTTCAGCGGCCAGCCGCCCTGTTGCCCAAAGGCTTGTAATGCCTCCATGTAGATTCTGTCCACATCGGGGTGCTCTTCGCGGTCTATCTTTACTGGGACAAAATGTTTGTTGAGAAAATCTGCCACCGTTGGATCGGTGAAAGTTTCCAGTTCCATCACGTGACACCAATGGCAGGTAGCATAGCCGATGCTAATCAGCATTAGCTTGTTGCGCTGCCTAGCCTGAGTAAAGGCTTTCTCTCCCCAAGGAAGCCAATGGACAGGGTTGGAAGCATGCTGCAGCAGGTAGGGACTTTTTTCCTGCGCCAGCTGATTTTGTCCAGATGGCTTGCTAAGGTCTTTTACCTTTTTGGGCAAAGACTGTTTTGCGTGTTTTTTGGCAGGCTGTGGTACAGAAGGCATTGAAATAACAAGGCGCAGAAGATGATAAGGCCTGTGTCGTTTTAGCGGTCAGGAATGAAAGGATGGGGTGGATGAGGGGCTGCTTGATGACGAGAAAAAGCCAACAAGGCTTCCAAGTCAGCAGCTGGTAATTGAATACGCATGCGCTGGGGAAGTGTTATCTTCTGCTGACTAAGAACAGTATATGCCAAATACTCAACCATCATGACAGGCTGGTTGTTTTGTAGCTGCTGCCAAGACAGTAAACGTCCATCTGATTGCAGCTTTCCACGATAGACTGCCAGTACTCCCGTTGCTGTTCTTCCTTGCCATAGGCTGATATTTCCCTGTTTCTTGGCATGTTTGGGAGGCACACCGCTTAACAATACTTGCAATTCCAGCCCACTCAGCAGCCTTGCCAATCTGCTTTCTTTTACCCCAAGGACTGGTTTCAACCAAAATGCCTTGCCATTGCTGCGCGCCTCCCACAATGCTTGACCACTGAAAGGATGCCGTACCCGTAACCGTACCCGCTCAGGCGGCCAAAAGAAGGCTTCTACATTTGCCACCTGCGCTTGACCTGCTGATACCACCCGTATGCGTCCGTGAAGCAATACCCCTGGTGAATCTGAGAGTCTCTCTAACGATTGTTGACTACATCCCGTAACCAATAACCCCGCCAGAACGCTTGCCACCAGAACACTTGCCAGCAGAACTCCTTTGGCTTGCTTTCCAGCAATTATTTCATCCAGCGTCTTTCCACCCACAAAAAAATGGAAAAATACACCCCGCTAATCAAAGCGAAAATTAATAAAACCGTGAATTCATGCATCAATATGCCATCTAAAAAATATACTATCTAAAAAATATGCTGCCTAAAAAATCGCTGCGCTACCGCCATGATTTCGTATCTATACCACTTCCATCACTTCATGGCTACTGCCATGTTATTAAAAGCACAACTTGACTCTGCAGGCGCATTTTGCGGTATGATGCAGCGTCTGCCCCACTTTGCTATAAGCCGACACACTCCCCGATAGCTCAGCGGTAGAGCGGGTGGCTGTTAACCACTAGGTCGCAAGTTCGAATCTTGCTCGGGGAGCTACATTTTTCACACCGCCAATCATGCCAGAACCGCCAGGAGGCGTACTGCGAATACAGGGAGTAACATATGGAAGGGATGCCTGCAGAAATAAAATTGATAATTCCTAAAGCTGTAGTGCCTGATGCCTCTACTGCAAAACAAGACGGCACTACTCAAGAAATATCTGTAGGTGCTGGAGAAGTGGTCTTTATAGTGGGACCCAATGGCTCGGGCAAGTCTGGCCTGATACATAAATTCTATAGGGATAACCATGCTCACGCCAAAAAAATCGTAGCATACCGCCAGACCTGGCTGCAATCAGACGCTAGTGATGTATTACCCAGATACATAGAAAGCCTAGGTAGGCAAATTGCAAACGAAAATGCAACTCCCCAATCCAGGTCCCGATACTCCCAAAGTTCTCTCAGTGAACAACAAGTTAATTTGACTCTCGTGGGATTAATCGAAGCACAATTTACTGATTACATTGAAGCGGGAAAAATTGTCTACTTCAAAAATAAGAGCGAATTGGAAAAATTCAATAAGGAAACACTGCCCATAACAAGACTAAATGCTTTACTCAAAAGTGCAAATATTCCGATTGAAATCAAGCTAGGAAAAAAACGAGAACTACTTGCCACCAAGAAGGGAAGTAGCGAGTACAGTATTACGGAACTTTCAGATGGAGAACGCAATGTTGTGCTGTTGGCTGCGGATGTTCTCGCTGCACCCCAAGGAACGCTTATTCTCATAGATGAACCTGAGCGTCACTTGCATAGGTCAATTGCTTCACCACTATTGTTATCACTATTCAAAGAACGGGAAGATTGTGTCTTTGTTATCTCTACCCATGACTTGGAATTACCCCTGGATATTCCAGAGGCTACTACAATATTACTGCGTTCATGTACTTGGGAGGGAGAAAAATTGAAGGCATGGGATTGGGACAAAATAGATAAGAACACAGATATCAGTGATGACATAAAGCGCGCTATTTTGGGTGAACGCCGAAAGATTCTGTTTGTGGAAGGAAATGCTGACAGTATAGACCTCAAAACCTACCGCATTCTGTACCCAGAGTACTCGGTTAAACCTTGCGGAGGCTGTGGAGAAGTCATACAGGTGGTTCAAGGAATCCGCAACTCTCAGCAACTGCATTGGGTGGAGGCATATGGACTAATTGACAGAGACAACCGTCAAGAGCAGGAAGTAAACCAGCTCCTTAAAAAGGGCATCTATGTTCTGGATGGCTATTCAGCGGAATCGCTGTATTACCATGAGAACATCATACAAGAAGTTGCAAAGAAACATTTAGGTTTGGAAGTAGATCAAGTGAAACTAAGGCTAGAACAAGCGAAGAAATGCATAGAGGATGAAGTTTCCGAAAACAAACTCCGACTCTATGGAATGTTGATAGAGAAGCAGATAAAAAATGGCATACTGGACAACTGCCCAACTTGGAAATCTCTAAGTGACACACCTGCTTCCTGTGTTCCATATGATGCAAGCGATTCTCTAGCTAAGGAGAAGGAGAAGTTTGAGCTATTTGTTTCCAATAAGGATACCGACGGGCTGGTCAATCGTTATCCTGTCACTAAGACTGGGGCGTTAGCGTGTATTGCGAAAAGTCTAGGTTTTAATAAACCTGAAAATTACCAAGAGGCAGTCAGAAGGCTACTAAAGGAAGACAGCACAGTAAAGGATTATTTTATGAAGCGGCTACCTGATCTGAATCAAGCTATGAAACAGCGTGAAGGCAACAATAACAGGATGGACAAAGAAGAATCATGCAGTCCAGCTGAAGTGCCTCCTGCCTAAATCCACCGATAGCGAAGCAAGTAGTGAGAATCTATGGTTGCTGAAAGCCATGAGACCAAGGCTTTGGTGCAGGCTGTTGGCAAGCAATTGAGGCGTTGTATTCGCCCCGACAAGGCTGCTTTTTATCCACGGTTTTTCAAAACCGCACCTGGCCAATATGGCGAAGGGGATCGCTTTTTGGGTGTGGTGGTGCCTGATATCCGTCGTTGCGCCCGCCAATTCAAAGATGCGCCTGCTGCAGTGCTTGCTGAATTGCTGCACTCAGTATTTCATGAAGAACGCATGACTGCCTTGATCATCATGGTAATGGCCTGGCAGCGAGGCGATGCCGAAAAGCGCCAAGAGATGCATGCGCTCTATCTTAAGCATATGGAATGCGTGAATAGTTGGGATCTGGTAGATATCAGCACTCCTACTTTGGTAGGGGCGCATTTGCAGCCTGGTGACCGCAGTCTGCTTTACCAGTGGGTGGGTTCAAACAATTTGTGGAGACGGCGCATCGCTATAGTAGCGACTCTGCAATTCATCCGCCAAGGAGAACTAGCAGATACTTTCCGCTTGGCAGAATGTTTGCTGCACGACAAGCATGACCTGATCCACAAAGCTGTTGGCTGGATGCTGCGTGAAGCCGGCAAACGCGACCTGCCTGCGTTGGAGCATTTTCTCAACAAGTATGCCTCTCAAATGCCCCGTACCATGCTGCGCTATTCCTTAGAACGCCTGCCTCAGCAGAAGCGCCAAGTTTATATGAAAGCCAAGGCAGCTAAAATCACTGCCCATACATCCAAGAACAACCAATAACCCTCAACTGTGCTTATCAAGTGATTGCCAGCAGCAGGACAGCAAGCAAGGGAGCAAGCCAACCTTGGATAGGTGCTGGACGGCAGGTTCCTTTTTTGGCAGATGATGTTTTGTCAGTCAGTGTTTTGCCAAGCCACCAGGAATTCTTTATTGCCTGCTTTTTTCCCTTGTATGGGGGAGAGAATGGAACCAAGTGTTTGCCAGCCCAAGGTATTGCCGTAGTGCAGGGTTTGTTGCACCACTTGTTCATGCACAGTAGGCGAATGTACCCGCCCGCCTTTTTGTATCTGTTGGCGACCTGCTTCAAACTGGGGTTTAACCAGGGCTACCACCACCCCAGTTGATTTTAAGAAGCAAGCTGCACTCTGTAGTACGATTTTCAGTGAGATAAAAGACACATCTATGACCACCCAATCCATTGGGGGCAAGGCATCAGCAGGTAAGTGACGGATGTTGATGCCTTCCATCACTTTCACGCGTGGATGCTGTCGCAGTTCCCATGCCAGCTGGCCGCGCCCTACATCCAGAGCCACCACTTTGGCAGCACCATGCAGCAGCAAGCAGTGGGTGAAGCCGCCTGTGGAGGCTCCAATATCCAGTGCGCACATGTCTTTGGGATTCAGCTGAAAGTGCTGGATGGCAGCCTGCAATTTTTGACCGCCGCGACTAACAAATGGATGCGGTGGTGAACGCATTTGCAGCTGGACTGTGGGTAAAACCAACCATCCAGCTTTGGGTTTGCTGATGCCAGCTACTTGCACCCTTCCAGCCAGGATGAGTGCTTGTGCTTTTTCGCGTGTGGAAGCTAAGCCACGTTCTACCAGCAGTTTATCTAGACGTTGTTTGGAGCCCATCGGCATGTGATTGCAGCGGTGGCCAAAGACACTAAAAACTTAGGGGGTTACCCGCTGAACAACCGTAGCACATCGTTCAGGGTTACTATCAAGATTAGACCAATCAAAAAGATAACGCCGGCGACTTGGATGCGTTCACGCCACTTGGGACTAAGTGGTCTTCTTGTTACCCATTCTAGACCCAGTATGAAAATATGCCCTCCATCCAAAGCGGGAATGGGCAGCAGGTTGAAAATAGCCAACTGCAAGCTAATGAAGGCAGTGAGAAACAGTAGGTCAGAAAAACCTTTTTGAGCGGCTGAACCCAATGCTGCGCCAATCATCACAGGGCCGCCGAGGGCATCAAAGGAAGCTTTACCAGTAAAGAGAGTTCCCAAGAAAGCGAAAGTTCTAGCGCTGATATCAAGCAGTCGCTTTGCTGCCAAATAAAGGGCAGAGAATGGGGGCTCTCTTTCTATGGTAATAGGTTGGGTGATGCCTATTAACGGGCGCCCATCATCGTTTATTAGTGGTTTCACCGAGATAGCAAGAGGTTCGCCATTCCGAGAGATCGCCAACGTTACTGGAAGACCTTTGGTTGCCTGCACCTTTTCTGCCAGTTCTGTCCAACCTGACACTGCTTCATCGTTAATATTTTTTATCAAGTCTCCCACCTCTATCCCGGCCCTTTTGGCGGGAGAATTAGGGGTGAAGCCCCCTACCTGTGCTGGCTGATAGGGAACAAGCCCTAAGGCAGAGGTATCTGCGCTCACTGCTTTGGCATCCATTTGGGCAGTTCTTTCTTTGGAGGTATTTTCCCTAAGGTAATTCACCAGCAAGACATCGCTACGGGTTGACTGGGTTTCTATGGACTGAAAGAAGTTTGCCCAGCTGGTTACTTTTTCTCCTTGTACGCTGACTATTTGATCTCCTTTACGCAGTCCTGCATTTTCTGCGATGCTGCTGACATCTACTGCGGATATTACAGGGATACTCTGGTAATAAGCAGGCACTTTAATGCCCACCCAAAGAAATGCCCACATCAATATCAGTGCGAATACCAAATTCATGGCTGAACCAGCGACCAATATTAAAAAGCGCTGAGCTTTATTTTTTGCAGCATAATTTTGGGGGTTTGAAGAGTCTTCATCGTCTATATTCTGACCTTCTAGACGTACATATCCTCCCAAGGGGAGCCAGCCGATTTTGTATTCGGTATCGCCACGTTTGATGCTGAGTGCTTTGGGTGGCATGCCGATGGAGAATTCCTTTACGCGCACGCCTACCCAACGGGCGACCAAGAAATGTCCCATTTCGTGTACAAACACCAGCACACTAATAACAAGAATAAAGACAATGATAGTAGTCATCTATGGGATTTCCATGGTTTATGTAAACTCTTTCCTGCTGCTATCTTTTCATATCCCTATCAAGTGTGCCAATCTTTAGAGATGATTCATACGCAAAAAGCGGCCATAGCCTGCTGTGCCAATTGGCGTCCGAAGCTATTTGCGGCGAGAGCATCTTGAATGTTGTTCAGGTAAAGCAAGGCAGGTGGAGGGGAGGTTTGTTGTTTGGCTTGTTCCAGTGAGGCCATGGTTTGTTTGAGTAGCAGAGGGAGTTGTATAAAAGGGAAAGCATCATTCAAGAAGGCATCAACAAGGACTTCATTGGCGCCATTTAGGGCAGCGGGGGCACCTGCTCCCATGGTGATGGCTTTTTTTATGAGTTCAAGGCAAGGGTATCGTTGGGGGTCTATGGCTTGGAAAGAAAGCTGTTTCAGTTGCGACAAATCTATGCGTGGAAGGTTGAGGGGCAGGCGTTGCGGCCAAGTCAGGCAATGTGCAATGGGCAGGCGCATATCGGTGCTTCCGAGCTGAGCTAGGATGGAACCATCTACAAAATATACCATTGCATGTACAATACTTTCCCGATGAATCACTGCGGTAATACGCTCGGGATGAATATCAAATAGCCAACGCGCTTCAATGATTTCTAGACCTTTATTCATCATAGTGGCTGAATCTATGGTAATCTTTTTCCCCATATTCCAATTGGGATGGGCGAGAGCCTGAGCTTTGGTTATGTGAGGGAATTGTTCCAGTGGAATATCTCGCAGTGGTCCGCCAGAAGCAGTTAATACCAGTTTTTCTACCTGTTGGTGTTGAGCGGTTTGTAAACATTGGAACAGACCATTGTGTTCAGAATCGACAGGTAGCAGAGTGGCGTTGTTGCGGCGTGCTTGCTGGACAATCAACTCTCCTGCCATGACCATGGTTTCCTTGTTGGCGAGAGAAATTCGTTTGCCTGCTTGGACAGCTGCATACACAGGCTTTAATCCAGCAGATCCCACCATGGCAGCCAGCACATGGTGGACTTTAGGATGAGCAGCCAGTTCGCACAGCGCATCTTCTCCTGTTAGAAGCTTAGTAGAGGTGCCAGGCAAAGCTTTGGTCAAAGCCTCCATGGCTTTTCCCCCCTGAGAAAGTACAGCGAATTCAGGTTGAAATTCCCGAATTTGCGCAGCCAACAATTCATGGCTGCTATTTGCCGCCAAGGCAAACACCCTTAGACGATCTTTCATTTGTCGGACGACATCTAATGCGGCTTGACCCACCGAGCCGGTAGATCCTAGAACCACCAAATTTTGCACTTCAGATATCAAGGCCTTCTACGCCATAGAGGCTTACCTTAAACAAGTCCTGCCCATAAAACATAATAGATTGTTGGTCCAGACAGCAACCAAGAATCCAAACGGTCTAACAAGCCTCCGTGCCCAGGCAGAAAATAACCCGAATCTTTTACTCCGCATTGTCGTTTGATATAAGACTCCATCAAATCGCCAGCTTGAGCGGTAAAACTCAGCAGACTCCCTAACCAAACTACTTCCCAGAACGAAAGGTCAAAATTCAATGCGCTTAAATGCTCAAACAACAGCATCGCAAAAGCTGCCCCGCATATTCCTCCCAGCAAACCACCCAGCCCCCCCTCAAGCGTTTTTCCCGGACTGACAGTGGGCATTAACAATCGTCTTCCCCAGCGTTTGCCTGAAAAAAATGCAGCCGTATCATTACCTGCTACCACCACTAATAACAACAGCAAAGGTTCTCGACCAAACAATCCCACCAGCAACACCAAGTGCCCCAATGGCCAAACTACAAATGCCAAACCACAAAAACCCCACACCGCCCCCACAACTTGTGCTGATTCCACTTTGAGGGATTTGGGTAAATATATTCGCAACAGCACTAACTGCAACATTGCCAGCACCATTATTGCATTCAAACCATTAACACCTCCCCACCAGGCCCCCGCTGCACAGAGTCCCCCCCACAACGCCAATAGATTGGGACTTAACACCACCCCTTTTTTTCTGCCTACTATCCGACCAAATTCCCATGTCCCCACTACACATGCTAAACCGGCTACTATTGCCATCAGTTCTAAGGGAGCAAACCATAACAATGACAGCAATGCCAACATTGCCGGAGCGCCACTGGCAGCGCGTTTGCCCCATACATTAAATTTTAACCGACCAGAAGATAAATGAGAATCAAGCATACATCCTCCAAAATTCCACCAAATCCCATATAATTTATACATACATTGAATTTTTGTAGGGTTATTCTATTCAAATTTTCTCTTAAAGAACAAGGCAAAACCCATCCAATGACAAAACCAATCCTGTGACAAAAACTTGCGCCTGCAAAGGAAAAGGCATACTTTTCTTAATGCAGATTGATGTAGCTTGATGCATGGCATTCAAGTAGGCTACGATGATTTGCCTTCATCTTTTTCCTTCAACCCCCTTTTCTCATGCCTCGTTTCAACGGCGACAGTCAACGACGGGTTAGCTCGTCACGCTCTCATGGGAATACGATGGGAAGTAAATCCGTTCCTGAAACAAAACAAGTTTTTATTGAAAGCGAGCGCATTGCCTCTGCATATGCCTTAACCCGTGAATCTCTTCCATCTTGGCTACAGCGACCCGATTTGCCTGGATTGTTATCTGGCAAAGAAATAGAACAGCAAATCCTTAGATTCCAGCGCATGAGCGTGGATGAGTACATTCATCTCACTGTCAACCCCTCTGAACATCCCAAACGCAAGAGTGCCCCAGAAGTGGTTGCGCAAATGGGCTGCAAGATTATTCGGGAGGTCAACGAAGGCCCTCTTTATGTAGCTGAAGCAGAATTTCAGTCTCCGAAAAATCGCCGCGTGGTTTTTCTGGCACAAAACCGAAAGAGAAACAAAGGTGTATGGATGCCGCATCATCATCGCCTAGCTGCTGAGTGGATGCAGTTTTACTCGGCATACTCTATGCCTGTAATTACCTTGATGGATACCCCTGGTGCAGAAGCCGACGAACAAGCCAACCTAGACAACCAAGCCCACGCTATTTCTGCCCTTATTGAAACCATGGTCAATTTGCCTCAGCCCACCGTTAGTATTGTATTGGGAAGCGGTTACAGCGGGGGTGCTATTCCTTTGGCTGCAGCCAATCTGCTATTTGCTGTGCGAGATGGTGTCTTTAACACCATTCATCCTACTGGCCTAAGTGAAATTGCATATAACCACAACTTATCCTGGCAAGAGTGTGCCAAGTATGTGGGGGTGTCTGCTTATGAACTCTATAAATTTGATTATTTAGACGGCATTGTGGACTATTCTCCTTTAGAATCTCAGCCCCCCCATAAACTACAGGAAGCTATTTTGGCAGCCTTGGATTTTGTAGAAGCCCAAACATATCAATTTCTCAGCCAGAACGAGAACCATTATTTCTTTGATCACTACAAACGCAACATCCTCAACTACCTGAGTCCTAGTCAATTGCTGGTTGAAAACAACCGAAGTGATAAAAAAACTCCCACAGGACGCTTAAATGTATTTGGTACGGTGTTTCGTTTTCATAGACAGCTACGGCTACGGGTAAAGCTGAAAAGCACTTCCCTAGGACGTTATTCCCGCATCACAGATAAAATTGAAAAGCCTGCTGGGGAATTGCGAGATCGCCTGGAAAAAATGCGTCAAGAACGCTTTCAGCGTTGGCTGCAAAATTCCCTGGAACTTCGCTATGAAAACGATCTGTTGGAAAGCTATCGTCGTTTTATAGATGCTCTCAAATCCAGAGAAAATGAACCGAATGTGCTCTCTAGTCTGTTAATGGGCAGTCCCCAGCAACGTTATGAGCGTAGGAGCAGACGATTCAGCATGCTGCTTGCCTTGCATCTCCACAATGTCTGGAAGATGGATGCTTCTGAAAACTTTCCACGTCTGCTTCAACAACTCAATGATGCTCCACAAAGAATGCCAAAAGCACCTGCCGAAGCCACTGTGTTGGATGCTCTTCACATCAAAGAGGTAAAGGAGTGCTTGCCTGAAATGGCTTACAACCTGCTGTTGTTTGACAAACTCTACAACAAAATCCTAGAAAACCTCACCACTATTGCCAGCGAATTGAAAGATACCAACCACATTACCCAAGAAACTCTGGCGGGCCTGTTGGACAAAGCTTTTGATCAAATGGAAACGCTGTCAGAGGATTCCACTTGGCAAAAAAAGACCAATTACGAAAATTTTTTCCAATTTCTCAATAGTCTCACCCAAATGCGTCAAGCTGAGACCTTTATTCGTCAAATCAGTAATTGGAAACGCACTGTCTATCCCAGAGTTAGTGAGCCTTTGTTTGCTCTGGTGTCTTACATGTTCACTCGGCTGCTGCCAGATCTTTATCGCAGTCAGCAGGAAGAACAACCTTTTGATGGGCGCATCAATCCTCGCAATATCGGCATCAAAGACTTTTGGCACCGCCTGAACCAAGCTTATCGCGATTTGTTAATTCAAAATCTGCTGGATGAATGTAAAAAGCGCAAACCCCTTCATGCCAAGCAAGTGATAGATAGCTTCTTCTCCAACTTTCAAGAACTGAACAAATCTCTTATTACTTCAAATCCCCATCACTTCCCTGGCTATCGTCAAGCCATTGAAAAGGCACTGAAAGCAGATATTTCTCCTGTCGGCATTGTTACCGGTCTGGCTGATTTTGAATACCAAGGTTTTAAGACTCGGGTAGGGATAGCAGTCAGCAACACGCGCTTTCAAGCCGGTGCCTTTGATATGGCCAGCTGTGAAAAAATATGTCGCCTGATGTTGAGTTGTGCCGAAAATAAATTGCCTCTGGTGATGCTGATTTCTTCCGGTGGCATGCAAGTGAAAGAAGGCGCAGGAGCACTTTTCTCTATGGCTATTCTTAATCATCGTATTAGCCGATTTGTAAAAGATTTTGACCTGCCTGTATTATGTTTTGGCTTTAGAGATTGCACCGGTGGCGCACAAGCCAGCTTTGTTACCCATCCCCTGGTGAAAACCTTCTACCTCTCCGGTGCCATGATACCCTTTGCAGGACAGCGGGTCGTTCCCAGCCATCTTCCTGCAGAGTCCGTCTTGGCTAACTATCTCAGCCGCAACGCTTCCTCCATGAATAATCTGGTCAACAATCCTTTTGATCAAGATTTGGACCAAAGATTAAGAGAAATTGACCCCAACATTCCCATTCCCACAGAAAGTGTCCAAGAAGCTATCAAGCGCATCCTTGATGGTGAATATGCTCCTCGCAAACCCGAAGCTACGGAAACTTTGCTGCCAAAAGGCTATATCAATTTTGATCCTGTTCGCACCCTGTTGATACACGCAAGGGGGGTTACTGCTGCCCGACTAATTGAAGGCGCACATGCTGCCAAAGTGAATGTGCTGCTGGTGCAATCTGATGCCGATATGGAAAGCCTGGCAGCCCGTATGCTGAAATCATCAGATCGTCTTGTCTGTTTAGGAGGCAATACTCCCCAAGAGAGTTATCTCAATGGAATGAGTGTTATTCGGATTGCGCAACAGGAAAAAGTTGATGCGGTGCATCCTGGCATCGGTTTTTTGTCTGAGAACCCGGATTTCGCCTGGCAATGCCGCAAACAAGGATTGAACTTTGTTGGTCCTCATGCAAAAAGCATGGAATTAATGGGCAACAAATCCAACGCCATTGCCACTGCCAACCGCCTGCAAGTTGCCACTGTTCCCGGCAGCATGGGTGTGATAGATAATATTACACAAGCAAAGCAAATGGCAGAACAAATAGGTTATCCTATTATGTTGAAAGCTGCTTTCGGTGGTGGTGGGAAGGGCATCTGTTTGGTGGAAAATCCTGAAGATCTAAGAGAATCTTTCCTGCGTACCAGTCAGCAAGCTCTCTCTGCTTTCGGCAACGGCGATATTTATATGGAACGATTCGTTCGTTCTTTCCGCCACGTGGAAGTACAAATACTACGTGACAGCAAAGGCAATACCCGCATCCTAGGCATGCGCGATTGTTCTGTACAGCGTCAAAAACAGAAGCTGGTGGAAGAATCTGACTCTTCCTTGTTAAGCAAAAAACTACAAGAACGACTCTTTGCTGCTGCTGAAAAAATTGCCAACGAGATAGATTATATCGGTGCGGGCACTGTGGAGTTTATCCACGACATTCAAGAAAAAGATGTGTACTTCATGGAGATGAATACCCGCTTGCAGGTGGAACATCCTGTAACCGAAATGGTGAGTGGCATAGATATCGTGAGAGAACAAATTCGCATTGCTTCTGGCGAAAGTATCGCAGACCTCAAAATCCAAAATAACGGTTATGCTATGGAAGTACGCATTAACGCAGAACAAATGCTGCTAAACTTCCAAAATCAGGTACATTTTAAGCCCAGTCCAGGAAAAATCACCAGCCTCAGGCTGCCCAAAGATCCCAATTTGCGAATTTTAAGTGCTGCAGCGGAAAATGACATCATTCCCCCTTACTATGACAGTCTCATTATCCAAATGATTGCCTACGGTGCTGACCGCAATGCCGCTATTGAGACCCTATTGCGATGTCTCAAAGAAACCCATATTGAAGGTATTGATACCAACATTGCTTTGATGGAAGCCATCCTTGCAGATAAAACCTTTCGCCAGGGAACATACGATACCACTTACTTGGAAAAATTCCTCGCTCAAACCGATCTACAGGCCATCTTCAACAATGCCAGTAAGCGCAATCCTTCAAAAGGCAGAGACATTGATATCAATGCTATTCGCATTGCCAATTCAGATGAACTGAAAGTGCTGTCTCCCAGAACTGGTGTATTTTACAATACCCCATCTCCAGGAGAACCTCCTTTTGTTGAACTTCATGCTTTACTGAGGACTACACAACCGCTTTGTTTGATAGAAGCTATGAAAGTGTTTGAAACCTTGACTCTAGCCGATTTCAATCAGCAAGAACAGGAACTCTTTCTCAAAGACCAAAAATTTGAACTACGGCGCATACTCGTTCAAAACGGCCAGACCATCAGTCAAGGAGATCTTCTGTTTGTTGTGAAACCGGTATCTTCTTGAATGATTCCAGGTTGCCTTTAAGTCGGCGATGCTTCAAGAGACTTCTCAAACTGACTCATGTCGGCGACGGCTGGGTGTCCTTTGTTCTCACGGTGGCAGTGGTCTGCAAGCCATCTTGAATGCTATTCAGGCAGGCAGCTTGCACGCAGCAGTTGGCGCCGTGGTCAGTAACAATTCTCAGGCTTTTGCCCTCCAGCGCGCCCGTGATCATAACATTCCAGCCCTGCACATTAGTACCCGTACACATTTCAACCCTGATGCAACCATCAAAGCGATTTTCCAACAATACGGCGTGGAGCTGATTGTGTGTGCTGGCTATATGAAGTATATTGGTCAAACATTGCTGGATGTCTGGCCAAAACGTATCTTGAACATCCATCCTGCCTTGCTAAGCCGCTTTCCCCAATTTGGAGGCAAAGGCATGTTTGGTCTGCATGTGCATCGTGCAGTATTGGAAGCAGGTGAAACCACCAGTGGTACCACCGTTCACTTAGTGACAGCAAACTATGATCAAGGTAATATCTTAGATACAGCCGTGGTGCCTGTGCGTCCATATGACACCCCAGAGAGCTTGCAGCAACGTGTACAAAAAGCTGAACACACGCTGTATCCCAAAGCGATACAAGCATACATCCAACAGCTTTCTTAAAGAAACTTGTTCCTATAGCTGCATCGGTTTAGGGTGATCCATAATAGTTTCTCTTTGCGCTCACACTGAGAACCCTCGCTATGTCGGCAGTCAAAACAGGGCGGAAGGCTGCTGGTGCTGCACCCATTAAGTTGATTGCAGACAATCGCCGCGCTCGCCATCATTACGAATTTCTTGAAGTGCTGGAAGCAGGCATCGTCTTGACTGGTCCAGAAGTAAAAAGCATTCGTCAAGGACAGCTAAGCTTGGCCGAGAGCTATTGTCGTGTAATTTCCAGCGAGGCGTTGCTACTGGGGGCGCATATCGCTCCCTATGAACATGGCGGCTATGCTCCGCAGGATCCTGTTCGCCAGCGAAAATTACTTTTGCATAAACGACAAATCATGCGCTTACATAGCCGCATGCGGGAGCGCGGCTTGGCACTGGTGCCAGTAAAAGCGTACTTTCTCAAAGGGCGCATCAAACTGGAAATTGCCCTGGCAAAAGGGAAAAAAGCCCATGACAAACGAGAAACCATCAAACGCCGCCAAATGGAGCGCGAAGCACAAAGGGAAATGCAACAGCACAACAAACGATAACAAACCTATTTGGCTGAAAGATATCTATCGCCAAGAGCTTTCTTTTTTTCAGCAAGCAGTTTATAATTCAACCATGTGCGGATTTTCGCATATCAGCTTCTTCTTGGGGGCGTACCGGCATCGACTACAGGGATTTCCGAGGAGAGGTGAGCAAGCCGTGGTTCACCGATGGCCACGTAAAAAATCGGTGAAAACGTTAGTTGCCAAAAATAGCGACTACACTCCGGTGGCTCTGGCCGCCTAATTGGCCTAGACCTAATTAACCGGATGCGGTCTCTGGATGCATGATAAAGAGAACACCGCATCATCATCATGCTTACTGGTGTGTTTTGTCTGCAGGCACGCTTAGGACATACAAATAGACAGAATCGCTTTTGATGAGGCTGCGGCAAGCCAACAGCAAAAGCCAAAGGAAAAAAGCCGCTAAGCTTGTAGAACATCTTTCCCTGGCCTGATAGCACGCGGGTTCAACTCCCGCCGCCTCCACCAACAGCCCAAAAAATGAAACCCGAATTCCCCTATGAGAATTTCGGGTTTTATTTTTATAAAAACCAAAAGGAGAGAATACAGCTATCAGTTGGTAACGACACAGAAATTCTGGCTCAGCATGAACAAAAACTCAACCAACCTTGCGGAGGAAACATGAAAGTTCTTATTGCTGGGGCGGGGCCTACAGGCCTCACTGCTGGGGTCGAGTTGGCACGACACGGAATTCAAACTGAAATCATCGATAAAAGAGATGGCGGTTCAACGCTATCTCGCGCTGTGGGTATTAATCCACGTAGTTTGGAGCTTCTCACCCCCTCAGGCGTAACGGCGAAACTTTTGGCGCAGGGGGTAAAATATAAATCAATACATATTTATCACGCAGCAAAACCCTGGGCGACTTTGCCATTAACTGCAGCGCCTCTGCAGCATGGCTATAATTTCATGCTGGGGTTGCCGCAGGATCAAACCGAGGAGATTCTACGTGATGCCTATGTCAGATTAGGAGGAACTATCAATTATGGTATCCAGTTAATAGACGTTCAGCAGAATGATAATGAGGTCATTGCTGAAACAATAGGGGGAAAAGAATATCCTTGTGAGTATTTAATTGGTGCGGATGGCGTACGAAGTACCACTCGGGAAGCAGTGGGTATTGACATTGTGAGTTCGGAACTTGCGGATGTATGGTCTATTGCGGATGTGGATGCCAAGGGTTGGTCGCATTCAGAGGCTGCGGCAATATGCCTGATGCGAAATGGCAAAATGGCAGCCATTATTCCTTTGGGAAAATCTCGGTTTCGTTTTATTTCCAATACAGAAAATGCTTTAAGTGCGCTACCGCTTGATATAAAGGTCACCAAAATTCATCGGGAGGGACAGTTTAAAATTTCACTTAGCCAAGTGAAGGAATATAGCAAAGGACGGGTTTTCCTGGCTGGAGACGCTGCCCACAGCCATTCACCTGCCGGTGGACGGGGAATGAATCTTGGGATTGCTGATGCTGCTGATATTGCCGAACATCTTGTTGGCGGAGAGCTATCCAATTATAGCTGCGATCGGCATAAAGAAGCCAAAAGGATTATAGCAGGAGCTGAACAGATGCGGAAAATTGTAACCTCAGCTAGTCCGATAAAACGTTCTCTGACCCTCGCTGGGATCAAGACTATATCCGTTCTACCAGCATTACAGAGGAAATTCGCCAGCAAATTCCTCTATGGCTAAGGAAATCTTGGTTAGTCCAATTAAAAATTTCAATCGCCATGCAGTAAATGTTTCGTGTAGCATACAAGTTACATGGAAATTTGGTGGCCTTACAAACTAAGATTGCAAAAAAGATTGCAAAAAAGGAGGAAAAGCATGTCCAATTATATTTTTGCCTATCATAGCGGGAAAGAACATGAAGACCCTGAAGGGGGTATGGCAAGATGGAAAGCCTGGGTTAGCCGCTTTGCCGATGCCTTTGTTAGTCCCGGCACCCCTTTGAAAAAGTCCAAGACTGTAAGCTCCGAGAGGGTCACAGATGGTGGCGGGGTGAATCCTTTGATGGGGTTTTCTATCGTGAAAGCCGACAGCATGGATGCTGCCCTTGAAATGGCTAAATGCTGTCCGCACCTGGAGATTGGTACCATTGAAGTTGCAGAAATGCTGGAAATGTAGTTACCAGCATCGCAACCCAGACAATATACAATTGCAGCTTTTGCCTCTGTTGGTTTTGGTTTTTCATGGGCGGGAGTAAAGGCTCGCACATATGCGGGTGTTGTTGGTTGGTGATCTATAGATTAGGTCATGAAGCCACGGTTCTGCCATGAATGAGAAGACAGGCCGCAATGAATTTTGATGAGGTATACCGTAAGCTTGAGCAAGCAGGCAAAGAACAAAACAGGAAAATCTACCAGAGGCACGGAGCCAAAGAGCCGCTTTTTGGGGTGATTTTTAAACAACTGGGAGAACTGAGGAAGAAAATTAAGATAGACCATCGGCTCGCGCTGCAGCTATGGGCTAGTCAAAATTGTGATGCACGCATCTTGGCGTTGATGGTAGCCGATCCGCAAAAGATGACCTTAAAGCTGTCAGAGCAATGGCTGAGCGATATCGATTACTACATGCAATCCAACTATCTTGGCGGATTGGTTGCTAAAACGCCATTTGGATGGGAGGCATTTAAGAAGTGGTCTCAATCGGAAAAAGAGTATTTTAAGCACTGTGGTTATGATGTGTTATCCACCATGCTGAAGCATGGGTATTCCCTTGGTACAGAAGAGCTTAGCAGCATCATGGCAAGGATTGAGAAGGAAATTCACCATTCCCCCAACAGGGCAAAAAACGCCATGAACATCACACTAATTTCCATTGGGGTCTATTGTAAGCATATGAGGTCAGATGCTGTGAAGACAGCTAAGAGAATAGGCAAGGTTGAAGTTGACCACGGGGATACCATCTGTAAAACTTTTGATGCAGTTGCGTACATTTATAAAGCGGTGGCACATCATGAAAAGCGGGCAAGTGGTAGCATAAAATGAAGCAATGCAAGCATCAAATAAGCAATTCAGAGTTTGTAGTTCTGATGGCACTGCTGATGTCTTTTGTTGCTTTAACAATAGATGCAATGTTACCGGCGTTGGGTCAAATAGGAACAAGTCTTAGGGTCAACAACCCCAACGATGTCCAACTTGTGGTGTCCACCATCTTTTTAGGTATGGGAATGGGGATGATAATCTATGGTCCGCTATCTGATTCTTATGGCAGGAAAAATGCGATTTACCTGGGGATGTTTATTTTTCTGATTGGAAGCGTTGTTTCGTTATTATCGACAAACTTGACCATCATGCTGGTGGGGAGAATTCTTCAAGGTTTTGGAGTTGCTTCTTGCAGGGTGGTTACTTTGGCTATGATTCGGGACAAATTTGAAGGTAGAGAAATGGGTAGAATCATGTCGTTGGTCATCATTTTTTTCATTCTTGTTCCTGCTATTGCCCCTTCAATAGGGCAAGCGATTTTGTTTTTTGCTGAGTGGAGAGCTATATTTGTACTTTTTCTTATCTTAGGTCTGGTTAGCCTCTTGTGGTTGTATTTCCGTCAGCCAGAAACTCTGCCTCAGGAAAAGCGTCTGGAGTTTTCCCTTTCAACAATTACTGCTGGTATTATTGAGACCTTGAAGCATCCGCTAACTAGGGGATATATGATCGCCTCAGGCCTCATATTGGGAGCATTTGTTGGGTATTTAAGTTCTGCCCAGCAGATTCTGCAAGTTCAATACAAGCTGGGTGATTGGTTTGCCGTTTACTTTGGATTTCTTGCGCTGGCGATTGGCTGCTCGTCATTTGTAAACTCTAAACTTGTTTTGAAATATGGAATGGAAAAGCCTTGCTTAATTTCCTTGATAGTACTTTCAGTGGTATCCTCTGTTTTTTATTTCTATGCCCAAGGTTTTTCAGGCCATCCCAGCCTAAATGCATTGATGGGTTATCTGCTGATTACTTTCTTTTGCTTTGGTCTTCTTTTTGCCAATTTCAATACGCTCGCTTTGCAACCCTTGGGTCATATTGCAGGTGTTGCCAATTCGGTCATCAGTTCTGTGCAGTCACTGTTGGCTGTGGCACTGGGAGGATTTATCGGACGGATTTATGACGGCACTGTGCTGCCATTGATACTCGGATTTTTGCTTTTTAGCGTTGCATCGCTAGGTATAGTCATTCGCACCATTCGGAAAGCGAGACTTGTCGCCCCGTAATTGATGAAAGCAAACAAGGGGTTGCTGTTGTAAGGCTGAAACAGGAGCATCTCAGTTGAAAGATTCGGGGTATTTCAGCAAAAGGGGCTAGTAATAGCGAGTTTTTCTTGCTTGTTCTCGGGGAAATAGCATAGAGTAATAACTTGCTTGATGTTGGCAGGGGGTTGCCTGACGATTGATGAAACATTGTTTAAATTTGCTGGATGTCGGTCGCGAGGAATTGCGGCGATTGGTGTCATTGGCGTTGGAGATTAAGCAGACGCCAGCAAAGTTTGCGCATCATTTGGAAGGGCGCTGGTTGCTGATGTTGTTTCAGAAGGGTTCTACGCGTACGCGCATTTCTTTTGAAATAGGAATGGGGCGCCTAGGAGGACGCAGCGTGGTGATGGATTGGGATTCTTCAAACTTTGCCATCTCTCCGATAGCCTACGAGGCGCGCTATGTTTCCAGTTGTTGTGATTTAGTCATTGCACGCTTAAAGCGGCATGCAGATTTATGTACATTAGCAGAACATTCAACTGTGCCAGTAGTGAATGGCTGCGATGAGAAATTTCACCCCTGCCAGGCCCTGGCAGATTTGGTGACCATTCAAGAGCATGCGGGTGAACTAGAAGGTCAGCGCGTGGTATTCGTGGGGGTACACAACAATGTAGCCAACTCACTTGCGTTGGCATTGTCCACTGTGGGGGCACATTTGACTTTGGTAACTGCGGAAGAACATGCTGCGGCAATAGTTCCTGAGGTGATGAGTCAGGCAAAAGCCAGCGGCTTGATTGAGCATTCAGATAATTTACGTGAAGCCTGTTTGAATGCCAATTTTGTTTACACGGATACTTGGGTAGATATGGAATTGTTCAATGATCCAAACTTTGCTGCTGAGAAAGAACGCCGCTTGCGGCGGATGCAGCCGTTTCAACTGAGTCCTGCAGCCTTGGAAGGCTGCCATGCCCGCATCATGCATGATATGCCGATTCATCCCGGTTACGAAATAGATGAAACCCTGGTAGAAGACCCGCGTTCAATCATTTTCCAGCAGGCGTACAATCGTATGCCTGCCCAACAAGCTTTGATGCTGCATCTGCTGGGAGTAGCCTAGCCACCAATAAACAAGCTGTGGCTAACCTGCTTGATTGTCGCTGCGGTGCATGCTGCTGTTTTTCCAGTGAGCACGTACAGTCAATACACCTTGGGGTGAGGTGACATCCAGCGGTTGGCTGTCAATACGCAAATAACGGCTGCTAAACATTTGTAGGGCATCAAGTTCCCCCTGTTGGATAAGTTCAGCCAGTTCTTGACCGGTGGGAGAGAGCGTATCTAGTAGCAGGACTCTATCCCCCGCATTGAGGTTAAGGAATGGATGAGGAATCGTATTCATATTTGCGTTCTTAAGGTTTTGATCCACCTCTACTTCTTCCCAGCAGTCGGGATCTTGTATGCTATTAAGGCAGGCGCGCATTTCCGCTGATGTTTTGGCATTTCTCAGTTGAGGTTGATTGTTCTTCAGCCTGCGACGATAGTGGCGGCCATCACGGTAGAAATCCTTTTGAGGATCGGGACTTTCTGCCCAGGGAGGATCTTGGGAGGTGGAGACATTAAGTATTTCCCCCTGGTTGTTGACTTGCAAGAATATGAAGAGTGGAATTTCTCCATAACCCAGATCATAGGGCGGTGATGCCTGTAAATAACGGACTAATCCCCAGATGGGTCTGTTTCTGGACATTCCTGAAGCTTCACATTTATATCCTGTACGATATAGGCTTACATCAGGATCTGTTGTGGATGATCTAGCAGGGGCACAGAAAAGTTTAATGTCTACAACCCCACGGTAATATACTTTTGGTAAAAAATAATAGGAACCATTGAGGATAGTCCCCTGACCTAAATTAATAAAAGTGTTTATTTGCGTCCCTATTTTGAGACTTATAGGTTTAATTTTGGGAGCATCCTGTTCGCCTTCAGCAAGGGCAGAAAAGTTGGTGTAGAGTTGAGTCATTTTTGCTGAGGTCAGCACTGATCCAAAAGGAAATTCCAGTTCGGTCCACGCCATTAGATTCTCCTAGTTATGGGGAATAAAAAGATACGCTTGTGATGCGCACCAAGAGATAAAAAATACATGCTTTATGCCAGCCTTATTTCCCATGCATCCATTTGTCCAAGAAAATTGTCATCTAGTTTCAATCCACTGGCCTCAGGCGGTGTGTTAAGCAGGTTGAGGCGGGTGGTGCCCCTTTCCATGTCGATTTCTTGGGAAGTGATACGCCAGGGAATGCTGAGATCAATACCCAAATCTGGAACTTGATCTAGGTAAATTATTTCTCCCGGCTGCTGTAAAGCAGCAGCTAGAATACTGCCCACAGTTAATTGTGTAGAAGGTTCTGACCTGGTGTAAAGCACGCGTTGGGCTGTGTAGTGGGCATCGGCAGGAGCGGTATGCCAGATACTGGTGCTTTTTAGTACCATTTCACGTTCGCCAAAGCGGCCGATGGAATCATCATTCTTGACTTCAACGATATGCGCCCATTGGCGCTCTTGGGTTGAATAGCCAGCATGTACCCAAATGTGATTTCTAATGGACTGTGGCGAGGTTTGCGCATTCAAATGCGTGATGTATTTAAATGGCAAACGGGGTGCTGGGGCTGGGCGGAAGGTGGTATGGGAGAAATGAAGTTTGTTGTCTTGAAGATAAATAGCAGAGTGGGTGATAGTAACCAACTGACGGAGGGCATCACCCAATTTGACGTTGGCAAAGTGAGCCTGCATACGAATGTTTTGTTCTTGCCAGAGTCTGTGCCACTCGGAGAATGAAGTATAATCAAGGTCGGGGTTATTGTTGTTTTCCAGTGCGGAAACACCGCCATGTTCGGTCAGTAATAGCCAAACAAGTTCTGATGGCAGGCGGTTCTGGTTGGTAAGGTCAAGAGGTTCACCACCTCCCAGCAGGTGTTCTGTGATGCGGCTGATATCATCTTGGGCTTGTAGTTGTATGGAATCATGAGAAATAGAGGCTCGTTCTAGGCGACCGTGGAAAAGTGTGATGAATTGCAAGCTGTTCTGGGGATGCGTCCAACCTAAGCGGATTTCACATGGGGTATGGAGGAGTTGGCCGCTGCCGATTTTTTCTGCCAGGGCTTTTTGATACACCAGGTTAATGGACATGTTGGAGGGGCGCAGGTTGTTCCATTCGCGGTGGATGCGCGGCCACTGACGCACCAGAAAGGAGAGGTCTTCATTGTCCAGCAGGAAGTACCTTTGTGGTTGCGAAGAGTTCGCTGTTGTTTGTTCTTTGAACCAGTCAGATGTGATGTAGGTCATGCAAGATCTCTGTTGAGGAGGAAACTTTCTTTTTTAAGCGGGAAGAATGGCTTTAAGTTGTGGTTGATGAAGGCTGATAGGTTTCCAATTCCAAGTGTCCCCGATAGCGATCTGTATAAGGAAGAATGTGTTGTCCCAGTGGTAGTTTGCGATTCACCAGCAGTACCTGGTACAGCGGCGTTGAGACACCGTCCATCCAATGCAAGGGGGTGTTGTTTTGCCACCAACCGTTGATTAACTGAATATCTTGGAGGCTAAGGTGGCTGATGGAGAATTTCCAACGTTTCCATTCGCCAAAGCGGTAGCGGAACATGTTGCCGGTTTGGGTACGATGACTGGCCTCTAATTTTTGGTGTTCACGGACGTAATCATATTGCGGATGAAGGCTGATGCCTTCACTAGAATTGACAAAAAGCAGGTATTGGGGAGAAGTAGAATTTCCAGTCATATGTGGTTGTAGTTGAGATGTGAAGGAGAATACTTTCAGCGTTCAGCAGCGAATGCTGGGTAGACACCATTTTCATAGAGGGAGTTCATGGCGTCATAGATGCGTACAGCGAGCAGTTCTCGTAGATCGCGTTCATCCATACGCAAGAGGGAATCAATATGGGTGGCATTTTCCAGGATATGTACCTGCATGTTTTGAACGATGATGTCGCCATGCGAGGTACCTTGACGGGTGAGAAAGTGGGTGAGGTCTTGATTTTGATTGGGGGAAAGAACACGTTCTCCTTTGTTTAGCAGGTAGGTTTGTTCTCTGGGGATGAAATCCAGGCCACCATGTGCGGCAGGGGGTTTTTGTTTGGAGATGGAGCGAGCGAGCGCCAGGCCGCGAGCCAGTTCAGCGGCTGCCACCAGAGGCCCCAGTGGCCAGGGGACACTGGCAGCAGCTTTGGAGGCACGCAAATATGCGGAGATAAGCGCTTCACCAACAGACAAGGCTTTGTATATGTTAAAGCCACGGGTTCCCTGACTTTTTGCCAAATCAGCAAAGCGTCCTAGCGCACTGGAGACCTCTTGCAAACGTTTATGGTTTTCGCCTTGTTGCAGGGCAGTAATGCTTTTTTCGTGTGAGATACGCAGCTTCTTCAACAAGGAATGATGTTTCTGCGTGCGTGCGACTTCAGCAGCTTGGCTATTGATGATTTGTGCTTCTTGGCTCGCTCGGGCATCAGCTTGCAATGCAGCGCTTTGTTGAGCAATCCGAGCACTTTCTTCGGCAGATTGGTTTATTGTTTGCTGACTTTGCTGCAAGGCTCGCGCGCTGGAAAGAGATTTTTTCCCCATGCGTTCTAAAGTGGTAGAGAAAGCATCGCGGGCTTCAATGACAAAGGCGATTTTCTGTTCTGGCATAGCAAGTGAGTGATGAGTTGGAAAAACGGGTTGTTGATTGCAACAAGGATCAAGTTTTAAGAAGAAAGGGATGAGGGAGGCTGCATGCGGTACATTTCACTGGTTATCCATTCAAAAATCTGCACCACATAATGTGGCTGTTCTGCATAGGGGCAGCCATCTGGCCATTCTAGGCGTACCCAGTGATCTTGCAGACGCGTGTGGCAGTTTCTCCAAGCATCCCACCAGACATGGATAGAAAGCCCGACCACTTCTAGTGGTGCCGTCAACTGCATGCCTTCGGCAAGTCGGCGGACGGCACGGCGGACTTTTTTTCATCGGGCTCTTCCTCTTCTGACGGTCTCCCGCGAATCAATATGGCTAGCAAAGTATCCACCAGTGAGCTAAAGTACTGATGCTCTAAGATATCTTCTAGGGCAGCTGGAGAACCCTGAATGCAGAGACCAGCAAATGCTGTCACATAATCAGGCAGCATTTGTGCGCCGACTTCCTGCAGCCGCAGGCTTTGTTCCCAGGCATTGCTAGAGGATGACGCATTCGTTGGATGCAGATAGGGCAGCAAACGAAGCATATCTTTGCGTTTCAATGCCCGCATGCGGCCAGTTACGGTTTGCTCCCCAAAAGGAATGGAGAATTCAAACTGTGGTAAAAATTCGTTCATAGTAAACCATTGTCCACAAAATAAGCTTTAAGCGTTGGTGATGGTGTAAGCAGATTGGGTGTTGACCAAGGTGATATTGAGGGCAGCTGTGTTTTGTTGATAAATCGCCTTGGCAGAGAATTCGCTTTCTAAGGGACCAGGACCGCTGATGGTGGGTTTTAATTCCAGATAGCGGAATTTGGGAACACTCATGGTCACGGATTCTTTGAGATTGCCAGGCAGCGTAACTCCGCTTTCAAAGCTCAGACTAAAAGGACGCTCTGCTTGATTGAGGAAGGCCTGATATTCTGTTCTGCTGCCCAAACGGGCGGATCCTTGCAGGCTGATAGTGCGAAAGCCGCTGCGCTGTATCCGTGAAGGATGTCTGTTGCCGTCCAAGGTATGGACAGCTTCCAAGTTTTCGTCTACTTGAATACTCAGCTGAGTGAATTCACCGTAGGCGGTGCTGTTGATATGGCAGCTGGCTTGATGCCAACTAAGGGGTGTTTCAGAAGGGTAATTGGCAGTGATGGCAGCATGGTCTGATACACGCCCTCCCAGTAGATTCAGCTTGACCTTGAGGAATTCACCATTGGCGATGCTCAATTCCAACGATGACACCGTCATGTTGTAAAAGACACTGGCTTTTGTGTCTCCTTGAAAGTGCTTGTAAAGAGTGAGCAACGGATTGGGAAAATTGCTGTTGTGATCTTGTTGGCTAGGGGTGAATTTATGGGTGTAGTCCCCCTGATTGTTCCTGACGCTGGTGGCGCTTCCAAAGGCAGCTTTCAGCAACACACCCAAAATGGCGGGGGAGGCTTCTAATTCAATATCGCCACTGATGGTGATCGGTCCTGGATGATGAGAACCTTCTTCAAATACACCGCGTATTTTTTGTTCTACTAAGGGGGGTTGTTCTACTACTACCGATTCTGAAAGCAATGGCAGCCAGTGCAGGGTTGTCAGTTGAGCAGTGTCCTCGGTGGATTGAAAGCCTATGGCCAGCGAAGCATTTTGTCCGTAAGTCATGAGAACTCCTATGAATTCGTTTAAAGGAAAAGGAAACAGGATGATGAAAAATAGCAGGGTAGAAATTGCAATGAAAACATCTTGGATAAAAAGCGAGAGCTCAATATTTAACGAGGGATAGTTTGCAGAGCGATTTCGTTAGTGAACAACCATGTATCCGTGCTGAGATCTCTTTGGAAGGGAACAATTTCCATCTCTTGCAGGACTAACAGCTTGCCGTCCAAGGTAGGGTTGCTATAGAGGGCTTGAAGCAACAGATTTTGAATTTGATGCAAACGATGACTAGCTTCTTGGGAGCTTTTGTGACTGGCTTCTTGAAGATATAGCAGCATCTCTAGCTGTATTTGCCAGGAATTGCTTGCTGCGATGGTGCGGGGATTTAGCTGTAACCTACCGGGATAAATGCCCAACCATGGAGTAAGACCAGCATCGCGATTGATAGGTTCGGCATGCTGTATGGTTAGCCCTGCTTTTTTGATCTCTGGATGTTGAGAAAGCTGTGATTCCAAAGCCTGAGCAATGGCGTCTACTGGGGCATAGTTTAGCGTTTGATTCAAATGACTTTCTTGTATAGGTGTTTATGAGGATATAGAGAAAAGCTTTTTAAGGGTTTTTCTTTTGAGGCAGAAAGGGTAAAAGGGGCAGCAGACGGTTTAGTGTGTGCTGCAACAGTTGTTGGGCTTGTGGCAGATCTGGAAGCAATGGTCGTTTGGGAACACCTTTTCCTAGATGATGGCGGGCAGCATAAGGAGCGGTATTGCGTACTTGTACGTGTGTGGCGGATGGCAGCAATTGGAAGCTGCGTTGCAGTCTTCCGGTATTTACCAGCAGAGGACGGGTGTTGCGAGTGCGCGAGCTATTGCTGGCACGGGGCGGCCATCCGCCACTTTGTAGCAAGCCTCCTTGACGTTGAAAATTCTCCTGTGTCCAATCCAACAAAGTTTGCCCTAATTTTCGGTTGGTTTGCTTCACCCAGTGTGCGGCAGATTGAGGATTCTCCCACTGGCGACCCAGTTGCTCTAAGGCTTGGTATGCGTTGGTTTCAGGCATGGCGGTATGGAGTTTGGGATAATTGAATGCAGCCATAAGAAAGGGTTAAATTATTGATGGCGGTTATCGCTGTCTTTGTTGGCAAAGATGGGTTTTTGGTTGCTGGTACTGCTCCATACCTGCTGTTGGTGTGATTGAGTCCAGAGCAATTCTCCATTTTCCAGCACCATAGCCTGGCGCCCTTGGGAAATGGCTTCAATCCGCTGATGGATATCTTGTTGCAGAGGTTGTATGGCTTTTTCATCTTTGCTGCGTTGGAGTATCAACAGATAGGCAAGGTCAATAGTAAGGTCGCTGGCAGTGAGGTTGTTTTGTCCCAAGGGGATGGAAGTCCAAGGAGCAAGCATCGCCTCCAGCCGTGCAGAAGCATGCGGTAGGTAATGGTTGTTAAGTTCTTCATCACTAAGGCGAGTGGTGTAGCGTTCCTTGAATTGGGTGGCAGTGGCGTAGAGCATGGTAACTAGGGGGAAAAAACTAAAGAATGGATAATCGCTAAGAACTATCTTTAAGAAACAAGGGAGGAGGCAGCCAGAAACACACACCAAGACCTGTTGCTGCCGGGGCTATAGGCTGCAGTCGGCCCTAAGGCTGCCTCCCTATCCGCTTTGTAAAACTAGCTGATAACCGAGGTAATCAAATGTGCTAGTAAGCCAGCTGTAATGACTTCATCCTGGTAATAGCCAATCTCCACCTCATGACAGTGGCGACGGGAGTCAAAGGGATGACGCATCACCTGCATGTTGGGGATATCCGATGCAGCCCAGCGGAAGAAATAGCCAAAGGAAGGAGTTTCCATAGTGGCTTGTTTAGGGGCGTAATAGACCAGCACATTTTTGCCCCAGATGCGTTCTAGGGATTGATTCAGACCTTCAGCGGCAGTGTTTTTCCAGGTATTGCCAACCAGCACCTTGCTTTCCAGCAATTCTTCTACTTGGGATACCCCAGGATGCAAACCCCCGCCTGATTCACTGGGGCTGCTAGTACGGTCACTAACTTTCTTGTGGCGACGAAACAACTGCCACGCTTTGCCAGAAAACAATACGTGGTTGGGACGGTAGCCGGTGGCATCTTCTACTGTATCCATAGCCGTTAGGACATTACTGAGAGGATCAGCTGAACTAGAATTCCATTTGGTGCTGGGGGTGGAATTGCTGGAAATGTTAGCAGTACTATTGATAAGTTTAGCCAGGCGGATTTCCCAGTCTAACAAGAGAGCATCCTGCAAACGCATGATGCGGCCTTCTTCAAATTGTTGGATGAAGGCCGGATCTGCATTGGTGCGATCTTCCAAGGTGATGTCTGCTTTCAGTGCATAATTGTTGCAGAAAAAACCTTCGCTAGAGATGCGGGAATAAATTTTATTGGCTTCAGTTCCGCTTGAACGGCGGGTGTTTTCTTGTCGGAATAGGTCTGATTGCTCAAACACTACATATTTATCGGATTGTTTGGGCACTTGTACTACGGGAAACACCTGATCAGCAATAAAGCCCATCGGACGATAGTTAAGTGCCACATTGGAAAGATGTTGATCCAAGTGTAAGGCATGGCCTTGCATGTATTCGCTCATTTGAAACTCCTTAGAGGGGGCGATTGGTTTTTGGAATTGAATGCCAGAGACTGCTGTATTCAAAGACAGCTATTTCTTGGCTGGTGTAGCGAAGTTAAATATCCCTGTGCCAACAGCATTGGCAGACACATCGGAATCCAAACAACGTCCGATGACGAGACTGTTGGTTGTAGCAGGGATGAAGTATCCGCTGGTGGTTACGGTCAATAAACTGCCAGCAGGGATGCTAGCTTTAGCGATGAATTTCATCACGCCAGCGTAGCCGACGGTAATATGTTCACCTTGTTTTCCACCATACTGCAGGATACCAAGAGCAGTTTCGCTCGTAGAGGCGATTAAACCTGCGGTAGTGATGGCTTTAAAAAGATGTCCTTCTGTAGAAGCGTTGAGATTGCTAAGATCTTCTCCTGCCAGCAGGGTCCAGTTTGAGTAAGGGCCTTGAATTGCCATGAAATGCTCCTATTTTATTGAGGTTGGAGGGTAAAATTACGGTAGGACTCAGCCAACTGGGGATGAGTCCGAAGTACATGCTGTGCTGCTTCGCTGTAGCTGATTTTGAGTTCATGCATTTTTTCTTCTGCCATTGCAGCCAGCTGCTGTGCCGCACTGGAAGAGCTATCAAGCGAGGCAGGGCGTACAGAAGAAGCGATTTCATTCTGAGGAAGAATCGCCTGTGATTGTTGGATGAATTCCATCACCCAGTCCAGCGATACCGGCAAAGGCTTGCCTTCAGCGAAATGCTTTGCCTGACGGCTGATTTCTTCTATAAGAGAATCACGCAGGGCAGGGGAGAGTCTCCCGGCGGCTACCTGGAAATCACAGCTTTTTGCAGCGCTTTGACAAGCATTAGAAAAGGCTTTGGCCTGACGCACTTGGCGTGTTTGGCGAAGCCGTTCTTCTTGTTGCAGCTTGTAAGCGCGAAGTTCGGAGAGTTCTGTCTGTTCGTCTCCGTTCAGTTTTGGTGAAGGCATGGCTTTCTCCTGTTTTTCTAAGATTGAGGGAGAGGTTGTTGAATAAGATGCCTGCTGGGGAATTTTTGGGGTCACAACCTCCAGTGGCAAAGTGAAAACCCGCGAGCCGCGGGAACGAAAACCTGAAGGCCAGTCTGCCGTCAGAAAAACCGATAAATCTTTTAAATTGGTAACTGCAGGTAAATCAGCACCCAGTAAGGCTACCGCTTTTAGGGCTTTGCCTAATTTCTTGCCTTGGTGTTCAGCTTCAAAGTAAATCTCTGCAGAAATCTTTCGCCAGCGACCTGATGCAATCGCTTGGCGCACCACGGAAGGAACTTGAATAAAAGTCGCTATCAACTTGCCGCCAGTTACCCGTAATCCATCTACCCAACCTAGGGCAGGGTCACCATCACTTTGCCCCAGCAAAGTTTGGTCTTCGTCATGACCAAATTTTAAGGGCGGTTTCAGTTCATTCCGCAGCAATTCAAAATTGTGTGAGATTTCATGCAAATCCTCATGGGAGAATATTTCTCCATTCCACTCGCCCACACTCATAATTTCTGCTTCAAGTGTGGGGGCATCATCAGCTGGATTATCCTGCAACTGCTGAAGAGAACGGGTCCCCTTTTCTTTATTGGTGGGGGCATCGTTGATGTGGGATGCCATCGTTTCTTTTAGGTGGGAGGTGTGCATGAAATTTTCCTTATGAGTAAAAGGTGGTGAAAGTGCTTATCAAGGTTGATTTTAGATGCCTGGGAATGCGGGAAACTGATGGAATGGGAGTCATGCCATTGCTATGTCGGGATTGCTTCCGTTGGCGTTCGGGAGGGTTGCCTGCCCCGCCTGACTTTTTGTTTCATTGCCATCTTGGGGAGGCATGGATGACTGCGGAAGGGTTGGATCTGCCTGATTTTTTGTTTCATTGCTGTCTTGGGGCAGTATGGATGACTCAGGGGGGTTATTGTCAGCAGGAAGAGGAAAGCCCAGCAATTCACGGATGCGTAGTTCGTCTTTGGTGGAGGGGCGCACCAGACCACTGGCGACAGCATTCTTCCAGCTGGAGACGGTATCTTGTCGTTGTTGTTCTGTCAGGGGAGCAAAGGAGAAGCGTGGCGCCTCTTTCAGGCCGAAGTTCCACCATGCCAGTTCGCGGAACAACTGTTCATTGAGGGTATCTGCGATAGATTCTGCAATACCATTCAATACAAAGAAGAAAGTTTCCAGTTGGGTGCGGCTTTGACTGTACCCCCCCACGTTTCCTTGTTCTGAAAATCCCAACAGATTTGGTACCAACAAAGCCTTGGCCATAGCCTTGTCGCGGGCAGCAATGGCGCGTTCAAAGGCGTCGGTAGAAGGCGCATTCACCATTTCCAACTCTACGTTGGCAGGAGTAATGACGGATGTACGTCCACCCAGATTTTGCATTGCCTGCTTGAGAGATTCACGGTCTTGGCTGCTGATGGGGCCAGAGATGCGTCCATGAACAAAACCGGATGCCATTCTTTCTAAGTAGATGTTCCAGAATTTGAAAATGTTTTCTTTTGCCCACCAGTGGCGGTAGCACTCACGTAGATCAGATTCTCCGTATTGAGCATGTTCTTCTGGTTTGTTAACGTAGTGAATAAAACGCTCCAATGGCAGGTCAACTTGACTTGCTCCTTGTTGCTGGGTCAGGCGCACAGTATTGCCGTTGCGATCGCATTCAAAGCGGAAAGTTTCTGCTGGACGAAGTTTCAAAGCACGCAGGATCCAGCGAGGTTGACCTTGCCAGACTACAGATTGATAAATTTTTTCTAATAAACTGAATCCAAAGACCTGGCTGGTGAGCATTTGCCCCATCGCCTGATGAAAAGAACCGCATAAATGCTTTTCCAGCATGGTGTGAAAGAATTCAGCGGCTAGCTGCTGGCGTGGTGTGGTGGCTTCAAAACGCCAAGGGCGAGAAGTGATAACTGCCTGCTTTAAACCTAGCAGGGCGCGGATTTGATCATCTTTCATTACCCGTCGGTATATGCCAATGCTCCAACCACCGCCTGCTTCTGAATACCAAGGCACACCGGGCTGCTGCTGAAAGAAAGCTCCTTCTGCCCAGGCCACTTCTTCTTTCTCTGTAGTCCATGGAAAAGTATGGAGCTGGCTTGTGGCATTTAAGCCAAAACCTTTTGGCTGCTTGGTTTCTGCTTGTTTTTGGCGATACGCGAAAGCATCTCCATGGGTGGCAGCGTTTGGCATGCCAATGAGACGTTGAAAGATGCGCTGTAAGAAATGCAGATGATTAGAAGCTTTGGTAGGCATATGCGTTTTTGTCATTGGAGGTTTCCATAATGAATTCGCTGCGGGCTTCATTCATGCCCCAGAGGCAGAGGGCTAAGGCCATTACGCAGTCATCGTGTTGACCATGAGGTGCGCTGGTTCGGATAAAACCTGAGGGGAGGCGATGATGTTCGTAGGCAGCCAGTTCCCGCAGTGTTTCTTGGTGATAGGCTAACTTCAGTTGGTTCTGTTCTAGGCAGAGTGCTAGATGTTCCACCAGCTGCTGTTTGCGTGCGTGCGTGAATACCACAGGATAGGTTTCTGCGCCTAGGCGAGTGAGTTCTTCACAGATGGGGTCGCCACTACCACTGGCATCCACATAGAGGGGTGCTTGGTGAAAACGATGAGAAAGTACCAGTAGTCGCTGCAGCTGACTCTGCCAGGGAATGCGCTGAAAGCGCTCACAATATACTGCGGTGCGGGTTTCTATGCAGCCTACCCAAATCACAGTAAAATCATCCCAGCGAGCCAGATCCACCCCTAACAAATAGCTCATGCCATCTGTTGGATTCATTTCCATCTTTGTAAGTTGCAGTTGTTCTAAGGAGGAAAACACTTTCTGCACACCGTGAATGAATTCAGCCATGATTTCTTGCCGATAAACAGTCTTTGGCATCTGCTGCTGTAAATTTTCTAGTTGCTTGCGATCTAACAGAGGATTGATATGAGAGGGATGTTGAAAGCTAGCCCATTCTTGTTTGAGATTGTCTTGTCCCCAATCAAACATGCGACGAAAAAGACCATCTCCTTTGGGCGCACCAATACAAAACAGGCGGGTTTTAGAGTTTTCTATCAACATCGGCAACAAGGTATGGTAATAAATGGCTTCGTCTCGCAATACCAGTCCAGCTTCGTTTATCCAAATGTAGTCGTAGGCGAATCCTTCCAGCATTTCAGGTCGTTCTGCCGACCCAAAATCACACCAAGAACCGCTTTCAAATTTTAGTACATGGTCGCGGGCGTTCCAGGTACAGTTCATATCTTTGAGACAGGGGAAAAAATAACGCGCCATCAGCTTGTGAATGTTGCGCTGGGTGGTGTCTATCCACAAATGGCGGCTATGGGGATGCAGATAAGCCAGTTCTACCAGCCGTGTTGCCGCCCCATGTGTGCCACCGGCACGCCTGCCTTTCACATAAACAACATTGCGTGCTTTGCAGTCAAAGACATCCAATTGATGAGGCAAATAAGACACTTTTAAGACTTTTTCTTCTGTGGGGGTTCTTGAGGAGAAAGGCATGCGATGTGGATCAGTTTGATGTGCGGAGAAAAATCTAGGCAATTCGCGGGCAAGTGCCAATTTTTGAAAACAACTGCCTGAGACACTTTTCCAGTGCAGTTCATAGGCAAAGCCCCCGTCATGCATGCGATAATGCAATGCAAAAGAGACTAGTCAAACATCTGTGCTAAGCCTTGTTGCAAGCTACTTAGCAAGATGAATATGTTGGTGTGTGTAATGAGATATTATTTATACTAAGGTATTTCAAACCATTTTTCAAGAGAAAAATCCCTTTTATAAATCATAATAGCTGATGCTTCAAATAGCGTGCTTTTGCAGAAAAGCGCAACTGCACATGTGGTGTGCATGTGCAGGAATCTCTCTGGCAAAGAACTTTGCGTAGACCTGGTAGAGGAAGCAGCTAACAGCCAGGCTTAACCAGTGATGGTTTCCAGCAAGGGAGCAATATTTCCTTGCAAGATAAAAGCAATGACCAATCCGTAAATCACCAGAGATTCAATCAGTGCTAGACCGATAATCATAGGGGTAAAAATGCGACCAGAAGCATTGGGATTGCGTGCGATTCCTTCCAGCGCAGCGGAAACGGCTTTGCCTTGCCCTAATGCGCCCCCCATGGCGGCGATGCCAATAGCCAGTCCTGCTGCTAAAGAAAGGCCCAACACAGATACTTCTCCGTCAGCGGCAGCATACAGCGGTGATGCCGTCATGAAGATAAAAACAGAAGATAGGGAGAATAATTTTTTGCTCATTGCTAATAGCTTTCCTGGAAAAAAGGATTTAAGTTTCATAGGGCAACCAACAGAAGTTTTGCACAAAAGAAGTGCCAATAAAAGGGTTAATGTGGAGCTTCTTGCGCATCCTGAATATATACTGCCGCAAGCAATACAAATACCACTGCCTGTAAAACCGATACCAGCACGCCTAATGCCATAAAAGGCACCGGCAATCCCACAGCCAATAGAGAACTGAACACCGTCAATACTTGGTGGTCTCCAGTCATGTTGCCGAATAAGCGCATAGAAAGTGAGAGGGGTCGTACCAAATGACTAATAATTTCAATTGGCACCATCAAAGGAGCCAGCAGCAGCAGTGGCCCCATGAATTTTTTCCCATAGCCTAATCCATGTTTGCGCAAGCCTATGGTATGAGCGGTGAAGAATATCATCAAGGCAAGCGGCAGGGTGACGTTGTATTGATCTGTAGGGGCAGCAAAGCCTGGCAGCAGTCCCAACAAGTTATTCAGCAAAATAAAGAGCATCAGTCCTGCCAATAAAGGAAAAACCGGGCGAGCTCCATGATGGATAATGCCGTTGAAGAAAGCCAACAACTTCACCACAATAAATTCTGCCAAAAAGGTAAAACTCACATGAGCGGCCGGTTCCACTACTTCTTGCCTGCGGAAATATCTTCCTGCAAAAAAAGCAAAAACCAACAACAAAGCAGAAGCCACTACGGCATCTACGGCTGGATGAGGATCTATACCAAAATGTGCCAGCAAATGTTCCAGCGGTTCAAATAGAAAACTGCGCCAAGCGATTTCGTGCATTGAATGGATGTATCAAGTGTAAGGATTGTTGGTGGAATTCTGCTTTATGGATTATCTGGTTGATGATTGTTTTGCTGTCTTAAGCACATGAAGAATTGCGAGGGTAAAACATGCAGGCAGGACAGCAGAGAGACCAATCAACAAGCCAAGGGCGTTCAGGTTTAACCAACGCAAGCATGCTGTAATAAAAGCAGCATTAAAGACTAACTTAAGTGGATAACTCCACAGCCAAGGAGAACGGCTGGATTTTCGCAGTATGGCTCGTACCAATTTCTCAGTCCACAACAGATTGATTAGCACCAGTGCTACCCCTAGCAAAATAGCTGCTACCAAGTCAAGTTTGCTCCATGCCAAAGGGAGGAGACTTAAAAAGCTGCCCCAGCCAGCAGTGATTACCAACAGTGGAGAACGACCAGGCAAGGTTATATTTGAAGTGGTAGAGGTATTCATCAGGATTTGTTGTGGGTTGTTTGCTGAATATTCCGCAAGGTACGCCAAGCAGAGTACATGGCTGCGGTCATTCCCAATGACATTCCTGCCAATAGCAGCCATGGTGAGGTGTCCCAACGGTTGTCTAACCAGCGTCCCAGCCATAACCCTCCCAGTACTGCGATACCCATTTCCAGCCCCATGCTGCTTAGGCGCAGCAACTGGACATAACCTGGACGATTGGCAGCTGGACGGTTAGATAATGGCATGAAATTTCATGAAAAATGAAAAGGTTTTGTAAATTAGCAGACTTTTTGCAAAAGTGGAATTCAGTTACTGGGATTCATATTTGCCAGCGTTTTTGTCATAGCATCCAAGGTGAGTTCAAGGTCTGCTTGGGTATGAACGGTAGAAACAAATAGTGTCTCGTAAGCTGAAGGGGGCAGATAAACACCATGTTCCAACATTCCTTGGAAAAAGCGAGCATAGAGTTTGCTATTGCAGTTAAGTGCATCTTGGTAATTTTTTACAGGCTGTGTGTGGAAGAAGAATCCTAACATGCCACCAAATGCGGCGACTTGTACGGGAATGTCTGCTTTTTGGCAGGACTGACGCAGCCCGTTAATGAAAATTTTACTGGTGTTAGCTAGATTGCTGTAAGTATCTGGTGCCTCCAAGATTTCCATGGTGGCTAAACCAGCTGCCATAGCCAGCGGATTGCCAGAAAGCGTGCCTGCTTGGTAAACAGGCCCCTGGGGGGCAACCAATGACATAATATCTGCCCGACCCCCGTAGACACCTACTGGAAGTCCTCCACCAATGACCTTGCCAAACATAGCCAAATCTGGCTGAACACCAAAACATTCTTGCGCTCCACCCTTTGCCACTCGGAAACCACTCATCACTTCATCAAATAGCAACAGACAGCCATGCTGGTTGCAAAGGTCTCGCAGCCCCTCAAGAAAACCTGGTTCAGGAGGCACCAAGCCCATGTTTCCAGCAATAGGTTCCAACAAAACAGCTGCCACTTGTTCAGGGTGCGCCTGCAATAAATGCCGAATAGATTCCAGGCTGTTAAATTCAGCCAGCAGGGTGTCACTAGCAGCAGCAATGGGAACTCCTGCTGAATCTGGCACCCCCAAGGTGGTAGCACCAGAACCGGCTTTTACCAGCAGGGTATCCAAGCTGCCATGATAACAGCCGGCAAATTTGATGACCTTATCTCGGGAAGTAAACCCCCGCGCCAACCGCAAAGCCCCTTGTACAGCCTCTCCACCAGAGTTGACAAAGCGCACCAATTCCAACGATGGATACCACTCTCGCAGGCGCTCTGCCATGGCTGTTTCCAGTTCAGTAGGCGCACCAAAAGAAGTTCCATCACGGGCAATACGATTGATAGCCTCCAAAATTCTTTCATGCGCATGTCCTACAATCATTGCTCCCCAAGAACCGACATAATCCACATAACGATTACCATCCACATCCTCCAACTGACTGCCTTTCCCCCGACGAATAAACAACGGGGGCGACATCCCCACCCCCTTAAACGCCCGTACAGGACTATTGACCCCACCCACCAGCACACGGCTGGCACGTGAAAAGCAAGCGCTTGAATTCTCTAATTTCAAAGAAACAGACATACTTTGCTGCTAAAGCTGGACAATCCAATATGCTGTGCTGCTGGCAACATCTACATCCTTGTGGAGGAATGATTAAAAACCATAGACAAAGCGCACAATTCCCTGGGTGAAATCATCAGGAGCATCAACAGGAGCGTCCTGGCTGCGCAGGCGAAAGGCTTCTTCTGCTGCAATGTGGTTCAGTTCCATTACCAGAAAGGCTTGATGTCGCAAAGGGGTTTGCCATTTTATATTGAATTCTGTGCCAATGTCACTGACTAAGCTGCCCAGGGCATTGAGGATTGGGTTGTTATAACTTAACCCATGGGCTGTCATAGAGAAAAGAAAACCGGGCTTGTCAGGGTTCAACCAACGATATCCCAGGCTGCTCATCCGAACATTATTGACCGAGTGGCCTAATCCGCCGCCGTCATAGAAGGAGGGACCAGAACCGTTAAAAAACAACGGACTGCCACGGTAAGAACCAGGGACAATTTCATAATAACCTTCCATTGCACGGGCATAAGCATCGTTAGCAGCAGGATCTTGATATTCATCGCCAGATGCGTTCATGGCCTGCAGCACTAGTTCATTCTGGTTAAAGAAAACAGTAAATTCGGTTTCATAGAAGCTGCCTTTGTAAGAGAAAAGGTTTTCTTCTTCCCCGCTGAACAGAGTCTGTCCCTCGTAGCCACCTTTGGGTTGGCGATAAGGATGGTACACGCGATCTCCTTGAGCGCTTAGGACTTGCAGACGCAAATTCAGGCGTGGATTTTCCCATTCCAATTGAAAGCCGAATATATCCAGGTCTTTTACATCATAGTAAATAGGAACTTCCAATGTATTGCCATCATCATCAGTAAAGTTATCAGCCACCAGATTGGGATTATCAGCAGCTATGTGGGGAGAAGAGGCATTAAAGAAGTTGGGACCGAAGTTATGTCCCAGAGGGATATTGTTTTCACTATAGCTGAATTGCAGGAACTCATTGACCAGGCGGCGTTTGCGGCCACCTTCGGCTGCTTCGTCCCAAAAGGTGTAACGCAGGCTGATATGGTTAATGATATCTGACGAACCATTGCCTAAAAAAGCCATCCCAAAGGGGACACACCAACTTTTCGCTTGACACCCAAAGGTAATGGCGGGAATGACGGCATCAAACACGGCCCCTCTATTTCCTCCGATAGCCAAGTGCTGCTTCCCGATATATACGGGAGAACGCGGGTTGAGATCATATTGCAGCCATGCCTCACGCAAGGCGACCCCGCTGTCTGGGGCTTCTTCTTGACGCTGAGAAACACGGTTGCTGTTGCTTCGCAAGTCGTTGCTCTTCAATGCATTATCTCCCAATTGCAGTATCATATTGATGGAGACATCGGGATGCACCACAGTACGCAACCCAAATCGCAAATCCTGATACAACGAGCTCCCTTTTTTTTCTTCAAGCTGTGTGCGCAATTCATTGTTGTTGCGGGTGCGCAGCCATGCGGAAAATTCAGCATCAGCCTCTACTCCTTTTAGTATCAATAAGCGTTCTTCCACCTCTTCATATTCGCCCCTTTCTACAGGTTGAAAATTTACCTGGGCCTGGACTATATGTGGGCGCCAACACAAAAATGCACCCAGCAGCAGCAAGATGAACATATATCTTGCTGGCATGCCTGCGAGAAGCTGTGGTACTGAAATTTTCCATTGGTGCTGTATAGACATCATGCGCTTTATGGTTGAGATGGAATGGGTGCGAGGACTATGTTTCTGCAGACCATAGCAAACCCTATCTGGCTTGGAAGAGCAATGGAGAAAGAAAGCATGGGTGAGTGAAGTTGATTTCAGCGACATAACCAAGTAAAGACAACAAAGGATTTATTTGTTCAGCTTTTCCAGCTGCTGCAGTACGAGTTCACCCATTTGCTGACAACCTACCTTTTGAAGGGGAGAAGCTTCAGTTGTAGGGGCATCATCCATGACTTGGTAGATGTCCGGAGTGCGATAGTTGGTAAGAACTTCTGTGATGGCTTGCCGAAGGCGGTCATCGTATTGTGGCAAACGCAAGGTATAGCGGAACAGCATCCCGATGGAAAGCATCATAGCCAGTGGGTTGGCGGAGTCTTGGCCGGCGATATCTGGAGCTGAGCCATGAACAGGTTCATATAGTGCATGTTTTTCACCGAGACTGGCAGAAGGTAACATTCCGATGGAACCGGTTAGCACAGCAGCAGTATCGCTGAGGATGTCTCCGAACAGATTGCCAGTGACCATGGTATCAAAGTGTTTGGGTTCTCTCACCAGCTGCATGACAGCGTTATCTACATACATGTGTTCTAGGGCAACAGAGGGAAATTCTTTGGCTATTTCACAAGCTATTTCACGCCACAGCATGGAGACTTCTAGTACATTGGCTTTGTCAACGGAGCATAGCCTTTGGCGACGCACTTGTGCTGTTTGGAAAGCTGTACGCATGATACGTGTGATTTCTTTTTCGTGATAGCGCATGGTGTTAAAGGCTTCGCGCTGCCCTGGGATATCGTTGGTGCGCCCACGAGGCTGGCCAAAATAGATACCTCCAGTGAGTTCACGTACCACCATGATGTCGCAATCTTGCACCAGAGTGGGTTTCAAGCTGGATGCGTGTACAAGTTGGCGATGTACTTGCGCAGGGCGTAGATTAGCAAACAACTGGAGTGAGGCGCGTAGACGCAGCAAACCGCTTTCTGGTTTTTTCTCTGGTGGAAGTGTATCCCACTTAGGTCCACCGACAGCCCCCAGCAGTACGGCATCGGCTTGGGATGCTAGCTGCAAGGTGTCTTCAGGGAGGGGGTCTGCGGTCTGATCATAAGCGGTTCCACCTACATGAGCTTGCTGTATGTTTGTAGCTATTCCCGCTTGGCGTGCCAACAAATGTAGTACTGCCAAACCTTGCTGCATTACTTCTGGACCAATTCCATCGCCTGGCAAGGCGGCAATATTCAAGGCACGGGTGGTATTCATGGAACCGACTTGCCCTGCATGTAGGGATTATGGGTGCGTTCATAGCCGATGGTACTGGTGGGTCTATCACGATTGTAATGGTGACCGGGTGCCACTTTGATTTCATCATCTAGTTTTGCCAGTCGGAAAAGTGATTGTTGCAAGAGGGCGGGGTTGCTACCTGGAAGGTCGGTGCGGCCACAGCTGCCGCAAAAGAGTGTGTCTCCAGTAAACAACAGGTTATCCACCAAGAAACACTGTGAACCTGGAGTATGTCCGGGAGTATGCAGGCAGGTAATATGCATGTTAGCAATTTCTAACCGCTGTCCTTCTTGCGTAGTTTTTACCAATTCTTTGGGTGCTGGAGTGGAGTCTTTTTCAGCTTCATGGACAAATATCGGTACAGGCTGTGCCAGTTTTTCAAGCAAGGACTCTAATCCTTCAATGTAGGGAATTCCCAGAAAATTCTGTCCCCCTACATGGTCAGGATGGGTATGGGTCAGTAGTACGGCAGTTAAAGTCAGTTTTTCTTGCTGCAAGATATCTAGCAGGGTTTGAATATTCCAGGCAGGGTCAATGAGAATCGCCTGATAGGTTTTTGGGAAGCTGAGCAGGTATACAAAATTGGCCATCTGGCCGAGTTCTAATTGTCTAAAAACAAGTTGATTCATAGAAAATTTAGGAATGTGGTGAATGGTTTTTTTATCAGCGATACTGCAAGTCTACAACAAGGGAAAGACTTTGCCAGTAACAGCAGTATAACCTAGGAATGTTTGCTGTAACGCATGTTGAGGAGAGAATTGTTTGATGTGTTTAGGAATGGCCTGTTGGAGATTTTTTTTCAAGGTATTATCTGTTAGCAATTGTTGAAGTTGGTGTGCGATATGTTCAGGGTCTTGGGGGTTGGCTAATAGGCAAGCGGGACCAGCTATTTCAGACATGCTGCTGCGGTTTGAGACAAGACAGGGTGTATTGCAGTGCAGGGCTTCTAAAATTGGCAGTCCAAATCCTTCCATGAGAGAAATATAAACACAAACTCTGGCTTGTGCATATAATGCGGGAGTATCTTTTAGTGGGATATGCCCCAGAAAGCGTACTTGATGTGCAATTCCTAGAGAATGTGCCAGTTGCTGGAGCCTTCTTCCATAAGGGGTGGGAGTGCCGGCAAACAGGATGTAGAAATTTTTTCTTATAGATTGAGATAGTTGTGAAAAGGCTTTGAGCAGCATGTGGGCGTTTTTGCGTGGTTCTAGGGCACCCAATTGTAGAATGAAATGTGCAGGAAGTTGATAGGTTTGGCGCACGCGTTGTTGTTTTGTGGGGGAGAAGTGTTTGGGATGATAGGCGGCATCTGCAAAGGGATAGACCACTTTTACCTTATTGGATGGGATTGAAAAAGCTTCACAAATATCATGCTTGGTGGCTTTGGAGACGGCGAATATCAGGTCGGCACGTTGGGCTGCACTTTGAAAACTGCGACGATAAAGGAAGCGATCAATGGCGGGGTAGAATTGGGGCAAATGAAGAAATATCAGGTCATGAATGGTTACAATGGCGGGGCAGGGCAATTTTTGAGGAAGTGTATTGCTAAGGCCGTGGTAGAGAATGAGTTGATGTTGCAGGGCTTGTTTTCGTATTTGAATGAATCGCAATTGGTATTGTTTCCATTTATGGGGTCTTTTTGTTGGGGCATGCAAGGTGGCATTGGATGGGAGTTGGGGGGAAAAGTCCGATTGGGTTCTTAGAGGTACGGGTGAGTATAAATGCAGCTTGAGAGTGGGGGAATATTTTCCCATGGCCGCAATCAGGTTGCGGGCATAGCTGCCCAGCCCGCGAGAGTTGTCGGCGAAGCGTTTGGCATCAAAGCCGATATTCATGGACAAGAAAGAGGTCGCAGGAGGTGACGGGTGTGTTCCACTTCTTGAGGATTGCCTATCAGCAGTGGTTGGGAAATACGAAAATCATGGGCGGGGGAAAGCATTTGTTGGATATCTAGCGGGCTGCCATCCAGGTACATTTCTATCATGCCTTGTGTGCGGGTTAGCGGTAAGGCTGCTGCCAGATCCCATATGCCGACTTTGCCAGTAATCATAATCTCGGATCTTCCCAATCCTACACAAGCCATATGATACAAGTTTGAACCGAAGCTGCGCAACTTATACTCTTGTAAGTCATTGGTGCGATAGAAGTGATGAAATTTGGAATCAAGCAGGCAATTGCGATTGTCGGGGTGGTTGCCGGCAGTTGGTTTTTGACAGAAGTTATTGTTTAGCCAAACTCCCTGAGAGTTGCTGAAAAATGTTTCTTGGGTCGCAGGGAAACACATAAAGCCTTCTACGGGTTCTTTGTTATATAACAGACCAATCCCCAAGCCCCAACAAGCATATCCTCTGGCAAAAGATGCTGTGCCGTCTACTGGGTCCACCACCCATAACCACTCAGTATCGGCAGTGAATGCTTCTGTGTTCTCCTCACTAAGCAATCCATACTCAGGCAAATGCTGATGCAGTATTTCCAGCGTCATATCGCTGGCACGGAGATCCAATTCAGTGACTATGCTGCCATCTGCCTTGGTGTCAGAAGCAGTTTTTCCAAACCATTCCAGTGCAAGTCTTTCATAACGACGAAAGATTTCGCGGATCAAGTCAAGGTATTCAGACTGCATTTCATAAGATCCAACAAGAAGCAGCAAAGTGCAAGCTAAATCAATCAGAGGTTAAGGTGTGTGGGTTTTCTCAGTAGAATTGTCTGGGGAGGCGGACAGCGTATTTTCTTGTTGCTGGAGATTTCTATCAAAGGAGAGTTGTTTTGTGGCCAGCAGCACACCGATGATTATCATTGCCAGCAAAGCTGCAGTCAGCAATAACAAAACCATCCTCCTTGGTTTGACAGCAAAACTGGAAGAACCGATACCAGCCAGGCCGCCGATGATATCGGTAGCTTGGGGAGTATATTGAGGCAGTAGAGGTCTGGGAGGAATTGGAGGAGGCGGGCTTTTGCTGGGAGGGGGGGATGTGATTGTCGGCGTGGGACTTGTTGGGGGAGGGACGGGGGGCTGGGAAGACTGCATGGCCTCCCTGATGTCCTTCAAAGAGTCTGCAAGGTCTTCTTCAATAACGGCAGGAGTTGCTTTTGCTGTGATGAATTCTTCTGTTGCTTTCTCTTGTATAGGGGGGCCTTCTTTAGCAGCTTCGACTAGAATTTGACATTCTCGTATGATCCTATTGTTTGCCAGCTGAAAAACGGTGGAAATGCGAAGAGCCTCGTAAATGGTTATCTGCTGATGAGGAGTGAATCCCTTCAAAATGCCTATAGAGGAACGCGGCAGATCCGCCAGAAGTGTTTGACGAGCGTAAGGCATGACTTCAAAGCCCAGCTGGTTGCTTCTTTCTATATCGGAGATGACTGCATAGGAAGGAAAATTTGCATTTTCTACCAGCTTCATTATGGCTTGGGATTGGAGAAAAAAATTGAAGTTGGAGACTTCTTTGACAGTGTAAACAGAGAAATTATTCTGCATCAATTTCAGCTGACGTTTGCTTACTCCTTGAATGCAGGTAAATGGGGAATTTAACAGCTCGGCAGCTTCCCGTCCCTGATATTCGGCTGACAGGCTTACCAATTGTCGAAAATAAGTGGCCATATGGGTGTACCAATCAAATTTTTAAACTCGGGTGTGGATGAGATTGTTTGGTGTAATTCTATTATAAAAGCTTTTTACTTTTATGATAATTTTTCACCAAAGGATATATGGGCAGGTTAAGCTTTCTTTGTGTAGTCATCTTCATATAGTAAGCTGTCCAGGGCACCGAAACCGGCAGCAATACCACCTTCATGAAAGTGGCAGGGTTTGGTGCGTACCAGAAAGCCACTATCTTGGTTGATAATTTCTTGCTTGCTTTCGGTCAACATAAAGCCTATACGGCTGACTTCACTAACGACTTCTACCTGTGATGGCTGGTTAGAGGAGGGGTTGGCTAACAAAGTTTGATGGGTGACAGGCTGGAGCCTCTGCATGAGCGTCCAAGCTGGCTTTTCTTGAGGAGACAGGGTGCGGAGTTTTTGTGATAGAGCCTGGTCAAACAAATTGTTTCCGCCTCCTTCTCGCTGGGGTTTTAGAACATATTCATGGGGGGATTCCATTGCTTTCGCCAATGCTGGTGTGCCATCAGGTAAGGAATCATCTAGAGCATACATGGGTGTAAAGATTGGCAGCAAGTCATGGTGGGCTGACAAAGCAAAGCGTTTCAGCAGGGACGGCTGACAAAGCAGTTGTTGGATTTTCTTCATTCCAGCCAGTTGCCCGGCAATATCCGGAATTTCTACTACTGAGGCCTGGGTCAACATTTCTCTACCCCGCCAATCATCCTGTTGCGCCAGATCTTCTGGGCGATAGCCTGATCGCAGGCAGGCAACAGCTGCACGGGTTTGATTAATCCATAAATGGCCATCTTTTAAGCGGCCTTGTTGAGCAATTTGGGATAAAGTTTGCCGTAATACCGGAACCCCATGTTGGATAAGGGCGTGTTCAAGTAAATGTTGATCGGCTAGGTTGGCTTCATCGGGTTGTACGACCATCAAGAAACAGGCGTCATGGCCATCGCAATGTTGAAAGGCCGTAGCCAAAAATCCTGCAAGTTTTTCTAAACAAGGGTTGTTTGGTAAGCGGGTTGACCATGGGGTGCCATGTAGCAGTATGGCCTGCAGTTGTTGTATGCGACTAGCAAGAGCGGTGTAACTCACTGAACAGGTATTCATTTCTACCAGCTGAGGTAGCAGTGTAAGCGCATTGGTATGGACAGGCAGTTTACTGGGACTTTGGGTATTGGTCAGAGAAGTATTGGCAATATGGGAAGCAAGGAAAAAATCATATCGGTTGAGATATATTTTACGAGATTTTGCATTGCAAGCGGGCAGCAACGAAAGCAAACGTGCGAGGAAGGAGTCTTTTGCAGCAGCTGGTTCTAGCGCATCTTGTAGAAAAAGGTGATCTTGTGCAGTGGCATGTATCAGGCGGTTGAAATTTATGGTAAAAGAAGTAAGCTGTTCCAGTGTTTCAGGCGGGATAGGTGCAGGCGTTAGGGCAAAGCCGAGTGGTTGTGGTGGTTTTCCTGGTGGCAGCTTTAACATGCCTAGGGCACAAGCCATGGAACGTGCTTCATCAAAGCGTGGACGCAGCAGGTCTATCATATGTAGCCTTTCAGCAGCAGCGTTTGCGTGTAGTTTTGCAGCCATGGCTTCAAGGAGGACTTAAACGACGAAGACCTTCTAACAATTTGCGGAAATTCAAGGGCGCCTGCTGGCTGAACTTTGCACTGCGTTGCAGTAAATTAGTGGTAGTAGGGGGAGTAGCTTCAGCATTGGCGCATATGAAGATGAGGTTGCTTTCTATTTTGAGTGAAAAGCAGAACACATAATGAAAGGTATTCAACATGGAACGCCTTACTTGAATCAGTGCTTCAGATTGACTGCCAAACACATTGTTCACCAGCCACCCACATGGACTCAAGTTGCGAGCTACGGCTTTCATACAAGCGAGGCTGTTCATGTGGGCTGGAGCTTGACTGCTACCAAAAGCATCTAAGAATATCAGGTCATAAGGTTGGTCTTGATGCAGCAAAAAGTGCAAGCCTTCTTGACAAACTATCCGTAGGCGATTTTCAGGCGGCAATGAAAAGCAGGTGTGGGCAGCTTCAATTACTTCGGGGTGTATTTCCACAGCTGTTTGCATTGCAGGGTGAAAATAGCTGTCCAAGAATTTTGCCACCACACCACCCCCCAAGCCAATGTGTAACACTGTTTGAGGAGAGGGTTGAAACAGTAGCCCTCCGACCATTGCTTGGGTATATTCCAGCAGCAATTCTTTTCGCTGCGGATGCCATGCACTCTGCACCAGATCACTATCTAACATTAGCCAGTGGGTGCCGTTTTCTTCTAGTACTTCTACTGAGACTTGTTGGCGGGCATGGAAGATCCGTTTGCCGTGGCGAGGCCCTCGGGCATGTGGGGAAAAGGATGGTAAGGGATGGATAGAATCGGACATGGGCGAAAGGGTTCAAGCCGCTATTGTGAGAGAGGCCAACGTAATGCGAGATATTCGGTTGGGAGTGTTTGCAAAAAAGCGGTTAAATGGTCTGTGGTGTTGGAATCGCACGGAAGAGATGCATGACGAAATCCATTTTTATTTCTGTAGTAGATTTACACAAAGGATATCAGGAAAGCCAAGGTGTTCTGTTGCCGGTGCTAAAAGGGATAAGCTTAAAAGTCACCCAAGGGGAGACGCTGGCAGTGATGGGAGCTTCAGGTACAGGCAAAAGTACCTTGCTGCATATTTTGGGTGCATTGGATAAAGCCAATCATGGACAAGTGCGGGTAGCAGGTAGAGATTTGGGTGCTTTAACAGCTGTAGAAGCTGCACAATTTCGCAATCAAGTGCTAGGGTTTGTATTTCAATTTCATCATTTGTTGATGGATTTTACACTGCTAGATAATGTGATGATGCCTACCTGGATTGCTCATGGACGTAGAGTAAACTGCCAAGAGCATGCAGAACAAATTTTAGAAGCAGTAGGATTGACAGAACGTGCCAAACATACCCCTGATCAACTCTCTGGAGGCGAACGTCAGCGTGCAGCTATTGCGCGTGCCCTGATGCATCGCCCCAAGCTACTCTTGGCGGATGAACCTACGGGCAATTTAGATCAAACCAATACCGAGCGCATAACTCAGCTGTTGTTGAAGCTGAATAAAGATTTCGGATTGACGCTGGTATTGGCCACCCACAATCCCGCAGTGGCAAGTCAACTGTCACGGCATTTGCTGCTTCGTGATGGTGAATTGCATGAGACTTCTTCTGTGGTGTCCCATGCTTAAACCTTGCTTTGACCAGGCATTGATTATTGCTCTCTTAAAAAAATGGCATCCGCATTTCTTCTTACGGGCAAGGATATCTATTGCTGGGGTGTCAGTACTGGCCATGGCATCGCTGGTGCTGTTGTTGTCTAGTGCGAGAGCACAGGCACAAGCAAGCAGCATAGAAGGGCGACAGATTGTCAGTTTGCGGATAGAAGGAGCGCAAACTGTGGCAGAAGGGGAGATTTTGGGAAGATTATTCTCTCGGGTGGGGAACAGTCTGCAAACAGAATTATTAACACAGGACATCAAGAATATTCATAGCCTGGGATTGTTTAGCGAGATACAAGTGCTGACAGTACAAGAGGGCAGTGGAGTCAGGCTGATATTTCGGGTGGTGGAGCGGCTGCGGATTGCCGAATTGGAAGTAACAGGAAGTCGACTACTCAGCAAAAAAGATAAAGAAAAAGCCATATTGCTGCGAGTGGGTGATGTACTACTGCGTTCTCAGCTACAAGATTCTATAGAGGCATTGCAGCAGGAATATCGGAAAAAGGGATATTTTAAGACACGTATATCTTCGCGTCAGGAACGCCTTGTCGGAGGACAGCTGCGGGTATCATTGTTGGTAGAGGAAGATCCACGGGTGTATCTCACCCGTATTCGCACCCAGGGAAACAAAGTGTTTAGCCAACTTCAAGTTCGCCGCTGGATGCGATCTGCGGAAGTGGATTGTTTTAGCTGGGCGAATCATTCTGGTTTATTTCAAGAAGAAATCATCAATCACGATCTGCAGTCCATTAGTCTGGAATATTTGCAGCGTGGTTATCTACGGGTATTGATAAGACGTCCTGAAATCAAGTTGGTGCGTCGGCGAGGGTACTACACAGTACATGTGGATATTTCTATTGTTGAGGGCGAACAATACACCACCCGTTCGGTGGACGTGCAAGGCGATATTTTAGGCGATAAAAGCCGCTTGCTAGACTCTTTGGCTATACAATCTGGGGAAATTTTTAACCTTTTGGGAAACAACCAGGATGTGTTTCGCCTGAGAGATTTTTATCAGGAACAAGGCTATGCCTTTGCACGCGTTATTCCGGATGTGAAGATTAATGATGTTGATCGTACAGTAGATGTGGTTTACCAGGTCATTCAGGGAGAGAGGGCGTATATCGGTCGGATTGAAGTTCAGGGCAATGTCACCACGCACGATGATGTAATTCGTCGAGAGTTTTCCATCACAGAAAATACTTTGTACAACGGAAAAAAACTGCGGGAATCTCAAGCACAAATATCCCGCTTGGGATATTTTGAACCATCTTTGTCTGTGGATACCGAGGCTAGCGATGTAGACAATATTCTGGATGTGCGAACTCGGGTAGCAGAAGGTCGTACGGGGAGTTTTCAATTTCAGCTTTCTTACGGAAAGATTACCGGACTGCAAACGCTCATTTCGTTAGCAAAAGCTAATTTTCGTGGTAGAGGTCAAACCTTGCGTTTGGATTTGCGAGGGACTCAGCAAGGAGTGGAACGTGAGACCAGGTTGAGTTTTACAGAACCCTATCTGTTTGGCATCCCGCTTTCGGGCACTACATCTATTTTTGTCAACCGCCAAGAGGACTTTTCTGAATTGGAACGTGGTTTGCTGGATGAAGAGGGTATATCACAAAGTTTTTCGCGAAGAATTATTGGGCCGCTGAGAAGCAACTTCACTTTGGGAATAAAGAATAAAGAATTTGAACTGGAACCAGACGACAACCAACAATTAGTGTCTCTCACGCTGGGTTTGTCATGGAATACTGTCAACCATCCTATTTTTCCTTCTAGAGGAACTTCTTTGGGAGGATTTTTTACCAATGTGGTAGGTTCTACCAAGTTTCGTCGGTACACTTTAAATGGGCGGAGGTTTTTTGGTTTCGGTTCCGACGCCAAGGTGGTGTTAATGACCCGAGCACGCTTTGGTTGGCTGCAAAAAATAACACAAAACGATATTCCTCCCGAAGAACGCTATCGGCTGGGAGGTGTTGCTACGCTGAGGGGCTATAGCCATTTGGAGATTGGTGGTGTGTATGGACGTCGTCAGCGAAAAATCAATGGATCAACCACCTTGCGCACCGATTTACAGGGAAACCCTCTGGCAGATGTGAGTGGAAACCCCATCAGCGGATTACAAGACAGACGCACCTTGGGTTTAACTCAGGAAGAATTAGATAAACTCATTGGAGGGGGCATTCACCGACGTCTTTTCAATATAGAATTATTGATGCCTTTGGCAGGACCAGTCTTTCGTAGTGTAATATTCTATGATGCAGGCCAGGTCAATTCTGAACCGCAGCAGTATAGCATCCTGAATACCCCTGAACCTGACTTCTTTGATTTACGACAGGCTTATGGTGCTGGAATGCGTATCATTACTCCACTCGGGGTATTGCGTTTTGAGTACGGCGTGAAAATATCTCCCCACAAGAATGAAAACCCAGATGAGTTTGACTTTACCATCAGTTCTTTGTTTTGATAATAAGGGTTGCTTTCTGTTCCTTTTGTCGCAGGAACGCCCCGGTTTTATGCGAATTTTTTTGAACGGATTTTAGGCATATGCAAGTTCACTTTATAGCCAAGTGGTTTTTGCTGTTGAGAGAAGCAATACAGATACTTTTGCCAGCATTCCTGCAAAGAAAGGTCTGTTGGGCAAAGCGATGGCTTGCAAAAGCCCCCAGATTATGGCTTGCGTTTGTGATGGGCGGGGTTGTGCTATGCAGTTACATGCCAAGCGACCTATGGGCTGAGGAAGGAGAGGGACTAAAAATTGCTGTGGTGGACATGAGTCGTATCTTGAATGATTCCAAAACAGGTCGCTCTGAAAAAAGTAAATTGTTGAAAGAACGCAATAAGCTTCAAAAGCAATTAAATTCCAAGGAGACTGAATTTAAGAGCAAAGTGGAGGCGTTACGTGCCAACTCGGTGCTGAATGAACAATCTCGCCAGCAAGAAGAAACAAAATTACGAAAGCGATTCCAACAGCTGCAGGGAGAGTTAAAGGTTTCTCAATCCAAGTTGGCACAACGGGAACGTGCTGCTACCCAACGCGTGGTAAAAAAAGTAGAAAAGATTGTCCAGCAATTGGCCAAAGAAGAGGAGTATGATTTGGTGCTGGAACGCACCAGTGCAGTTACAGTGTTATACGCCCGACAACCCTTGCAAGATATTACCAAGACGGTGATTAAAAAGTTGGGTGGTTGATGGCAAAAGATTCAAGTGCATTGAACATTGAAGAAATTATGCGATTGCTGCCGCATCGCTATCCTTTTTTAATGTTAGACAAAGTATTAGCGTTAGAACCTGGGAAAAGTTGCAAGGCTGTTAAGAATATATCCATCAATGAACCGATTTTTCTGGGGCATTTTCCTGATTTGCCCACTTTTCCTGGTGTGTTGATTTTGGAAGTTATGGCACAAGCTTGTGGTGTGCTGATGGCTAAGTCGGTAAAAAGAGCAAAAGGGAGGATTTCCCTGTATGCGGGGGTGGACAAAGCACGCTTTAAAAGACGGGTTTCTCCTGGGGACCAATTGCTGGTAGAAGTTGCACTGCTTACTACTAAGCTGGATTTGTGGGTTTTTTCTGCTCGGGCTACGGTGGAAGGGCAATTGGCCTGTTCTGCGGAAGTTCGGCTGGTTGCTCCGACGTGAGTCATGCATGGATTACCGTAGATAAACTTTCCCAGAAAGAAATGCCATGAGCATGCTAGCAGGTGTAATTGGTGTAGGGCGGTTGGGAAGGTTTCATGCCTTGAAGTATGCTGCATTAGAGACATGTCAGCTGATTGGTGTGTGCGATTTGGATATGCAGCGCGCCCAAGCTGTAGCCGAAGAACTGGGTGTGCGTGTCTTTTCGCAGCCAGAAGAGTTGTTGGCGGAGGTTGATGTCGTTAGCATCGCAGCCGATAGTAAAGCCCATCATAACCTAGGCATGTGTGCCTTAAAGGCCGGGGTGCATGTGCTAATGGAAAAACCATTGGCTGAGTCGGTAGAGCAAGCCATGCAGCTGGCTGCTGCTGCTGATGAACAGCAGCGCATTCTGCAGGTGGGCTATTTAGAACGCTTCAACGGAGCATTACAAGCTTGTAAAGAAAAGCTTGATTCTCCCCGCTTCGTGGATGCGGTTCGCATTGCTCCTTTCTCCAAGCGCGGGCAAGATGTGGATGTGGTACTGGATCTGATGAGCCATGATTTAGATCTGCTTTTAATGATGGAACCCTCACCCATCCAAGATGTACAAGCCGTTGGTATTTCTTTGGTGACTGACACAATAGACTTAGCCAACGCACGGCTAAGGTTTGCTTCAGGCTGTGTAGCAAATTTTACTGCCAGTCGCGTAGCCACTCGTGTAGAAAGAAAAATGCGCATCTTTCAACAGGATTGTTGCTTTTCGTTGGACTTTTCCCTTCCTGCCTGCATTACCTTGACCATGGAAAGCTTCAATGAAGAAAAACAAACCGTTGCACGCCAATTAGAGATATCTCAAGGAGATGCTTTAGAAGCTGAAATCAAGGCTTTTCTTCATTCTGTATATACAGGAAGCCCACCGCCTGTGAGTGCCAAGGACGGTCTGCGCGTGATGGAAGCTGCAGCGCAAATCAAGGCTGGCATGGCTAAACATGTCTAGCAATGATGCCAATATGACTGTTGGCAGGCTGCCCTGGATGACTCTTGCGATGTTTTGCTTGTCTTCAGTCAGGCTTCCAATAATTTTCAATTTTTACAATGGGCAACAGCAGTTGCCGAATCTGCAATGGGGCAATCAATAAAGACAAGGCGTGTTAGCAGGAAGAACATTCTTGCTTTACTAAAACAGTTTTTTTCTTCCCAATGGAATAATTTCCGCTTACTGCCACGCTGGGTGTTTTTAGATGCTTGGCGGGTATTTGGATTGTTTGTAGTGGGTTTAACCGCGTTTTTGCTGCTGCGCCAACTGCGTGAGTTAGTGGAATTAGCAGTGAATCAGGAACTAGCTTTTGGTCAAATTGCTTGGTTATTGGTGCTGTCGGTGCCGGGACTGTTGTTGCTGATTATGCCATTTTCGCTAATAGGGGCGGTATTCGTGGTAGTGGCGCGTCATTCACGCAACTCAGAGTTGACAGCGTTAATGGCTTCAGGAGTGAGTTTGCGGAATTATGCCCATGGATTTTTTCTATTTGGGTTTTCGGTTGCGTTGTTGGTGTCTTGCCTTAGCTTGTGGTTGGCTCCATTGGCATTTGGTCAATTCAATGCTTTACGTGTGCAGGTAGCGCGCGAGCGGATTTTTCAACAATTTCGTCCTGGTCAGTTAAATTTTTCTTTCCCGGGTACGGTGGTGTTAAGTGGAGAAGTACAAGATGGCAACCAACTGCATAATGTGCACTTTATGCCACGTGTTCCGCAGGATGTTTTTACGGTAGTTTCGGCTCGTCGGGGTTTTTTTATAAACACCGAGGAGCAACACCAGCTGCTGTTGGTATTGGAGGATGGAGAAGCACTGGCTTTCAACAGTGTGCAGGGGAATTTTACACACACCCGTTTTGAACGATTGGAACGTTTACTAGGAGTTACTGAGCGTTCCAGTGATGAGCTGAAGTTGCTTGCCGGAGAAAGCAATCGTCGTTTGCAGCAGAGGCTGGCTTCTAATGCATTGGGTGGTTATATCCGTCCTGATGTAGAGTTGGAATTGTTTCGTCGTTGGTTAGCGCCAATAACCTGTTTGGCTTTTGTGCTGGCTTCTGTGCCGATGTCTGTGTTGAATCCGCGTTCGGGAAAGTCTTCTGGTTATTTGCGAGCCGTGATGTTGATTGTTGTCTATTATTTGGCTTGGCTGGCATTTAAAGACTTGGTTAAGGCACGGGGGCTACATGTGAGTTTAATGCTGATACCTTCTTTATTGGTTGGCAGTTACGGCCTCATGCGCCTGCGTCAGTTGAGTATCCGTCCTTGGGTTTAGGCGGCCATGGAAGATGTGCCAACCATTGCCAGATGGTATGGAAGATTTGTTCTTTGTGCGCACTGAGACGGTGGTCGCCAGATTTTACCAATAGCAACTGAAGCGATGTTGCAGGACACTGCGAGAGGAAGCGGATACTGTCTTCCCAAGGAACAGATTCATCGGCAAGTCCGTGGATAAGCAGGGCGGGACTTTTCCACTGTTCCAGCAGGCGCTTGAAGGGATATTGGCGGGCATTTTCTATGAGCTGCCAGCCCAGGCGGATATCTGCCCAAGAAGAGGGATGTTGCAGCAGACCTGTTTGTTGCCAGTCTTGCCATTGCTTGGTGGAGAGTTCGCGTTGCAGCAAGTGAGGAAAATCTAAGGCAGGAGCCAACAAGACTAATGGCCCGCCAACAGCTGCACTTCCTTGAATTTGGTGCCATGCTGCCAGGCATGCCCCCATACTGGAACCAATCAACAGTGGTTTGGGTGCTTGAGATGTACACTGACGGCTGCACCAGCGCAGCGTCGTTTCCAGATCTATCAAGGCACGGCTGATGGTGAGTTCTGGCAAAGTTCCATCTGATTCTCCATGCCCACGCAAATCTAATTTAAGAAAGCTCCATCCGCGGCTGGCAAATGCTTCTTGAAAATAAAGGGCTTTGTCCCCTTGGCGGTCTGATGCCAATCCATGAATGAAAACAGCACAAGGGGCATCCGGAGAGATGGGCAGCCAATCCACCACGATGGTTTCTGGAGGAGTAGCAGGAGAAGTTGATGGTACAACAAGCCGATGAGTCTCTGCAGTAAGGGTTTGGTGATGGTCTATGCGGGATATCATTAGCGCATACTACGGGCTTTGACAGGGTTCACAAAGGCCAGCAGTAGACCTCCTGCCAAGAAGAAAACATTCAGACTGAGGAGAGCCGGACGGGTATCGCCGCTGATAAGCACCAGTCCACCGAACACCAATGGTCCCAGCATAGCAGAAAAGCGTGCACTGAAAGCGAAGAAAGAGAAATACTCGGCTTCTTTACCCTTAGGGATAAAGCTTGCGAAAAGAGAGCGACTAATTGCCTGCAGCCCACCCAAAAAAAGACCAATCAAAACAGCCAGTCCATATAATGCTGTTAAGGTGCGAATCCATTGGGCTAGCAAGATAGTGATGCTAAATGCCACCAAAGAGAGAAAAATGGTGGTTTTCTCACTGCTGCGATTGGTTAACCAACCCAAAAACAAGCTGCCGGGGATATTCATCAGTTGAATAATGAGAATCATGGGAATCAGATGTTGGATGCCCACTTTTTGGGTAAGAGAGGCATCGGTGTAAATATTTTGTAGGGCATAGGGGGTAGCGTTGGATATGAGGGTAGCGACGCCGTCATTGTATAGTAAAAAAGCCAGCAGGAAGCGCAGGGCGTGTGCGTTGCGCTGCAAATGGCGAAAGGATTCTTTCAAATGATTAAGTAAGCCTTTAACATTTGTACGGGATGGAGTTGTAGTTGGCAGCCACCCTAGTGAGGCGGTGCCAAAACCTCCCCACCACAGTCCCACCAGCAGAAAAGCAGCAGGTAGATGCTGGGGAATGAACCAAGCGAGAATTAACAGCAATACCAATGCTCCCCCTGCATATCCCATGGCATAGCCCACACTAGAAAGCTGCGCACTTTTTTGGGGGTCAGCTGCTAGCTTGGGTAGATAGGCATTGTAAAATACATTGGAGCTTTCATATCCTACATTGCCGATAAATATCAGCAGTGCCACGACAACCCAGGTGGAATTTCCCCACCAAGGCGAGAATACCTGAGATGCTGTGGCGACAGATCCTAGCAAGCAAAAAGTCAGCGCAAACTGCTTGTGACGGCCCTGGGCATCCGCTGCAGCCCCCAAAAACAGAGCACTGAATGCGGCTACTCCTGCTGATACTCCTACCAACATGGACCAGAATGCTTCTGCTGTCCATTTTATTCCAAATAGCTGCAATGCCAGCGCCGGCCCCACCCGCAGCCCGCCGGCTTCTTCTGCTGCTCTTTCAAATAATGCGATAAACCAAGCTGAACCCAGCACGGTCATCACACACAATACAAAAGCACTGTTCGCCCAGTCGTAAAAAATCCAGCGCCAACCGTTTTTTCCTATGCCTCGTAGCACGCTTGCTGAACGCAAGCTTTGCTTTTTCCATGTAAAACGAAGAAAATTAAACATTGGTTTTTTTAAAGCATATTATATAGCGACTTGTATGTAAGCTATCCATTTGTTTATGGTAACCAATATTTTCAAAGTGTGCCTGAGCAGCTATTTGATAAATTATTGCAACTGGTTTTGCAGTTCAGCAATCGCAATTTCTCATAACAAGAAAAATTTTAAGATGGGACTGTCAGCATGGGTGGATTACTTTTAAAGGATATATCTGGGTCTTCGGCAACTGAGGTGGTAGAGCTGTGTGCCCAACGGATTTTGGAACTGATGGGGGAATTGCAGCAGTCGCCATTAAGTAACCCGGTACGTCAAGTGGCATTGGAGTTATCGCGGCTGATAGAAGCGGGAGAAATATCGTTGGAGAAGATAGAAAAGATAATTACTGAATTAAACATGCGGGCATGCAGGCACCGCATAGACAAGATGCGAGCATATGTGGGTGAGTTGGATGAGCAAGCCAATCTAGATTCATTTGCAGCAACAGTGCGCTTAATTTTTACTGTTGATGGCCAACCAGTACCTTTTGAAGATTTTCGCCGTGAGTGGGAACGTCAATGGCTGGGAGCAGTGTTCACAGCACACCCGACTTTTGGATTATCCAGACGACTATATTATTTGATGGCCGGTCTAATAAGCAAACAAGATAAACAGGGGCGCCTATTAGATCAGCAGCAGCAGCAAGCGATAGAATCAGAATTGCAGCATACCCCCCACTTGCCGGATGAATCCATACACCTTTTTGATGAACAAGCCCAATGTGAAGATGCTTTAGTGCATGCGCGGGATGCATTGCAGCGTATGGGGATGGTGGTGCTGCAATTGGCGCAGGAGTTTTACCCTAAAGAGTGGATCAAATTGCGCCCCCAGTTTGCAGCGCCTTCCACTTGGGTTGGTTATGATTTGGATGGTCGCACCGATATTCAATGGCAGCATTCTTTTCGGGTGCGTCTCAATCAGAAAGAACTCCAGCTGCAGCACTATCTGAATGAAGTTCGCTCGTTGCTGGAAGAAGCTCAAGGCCCGCCGCGCGAACCTTTAGAAACCTTGCACGATCTTTTAGAAAAAGCCCTGCAGCTAACCAGTCGCCAGCATGAATGTTTTCTTCATGATTTGTCTGATGTCGAACATTTTTCTATGATGGCCAATCTACTGTCCGATGAACATCCCGGCCGCCTGACCAATAGCAAGCCGCTATTGGAATTGTTGCAGCAAGCGATTGATTGCTGCCAGGTTGTTGCTTTGCAAGAAAAGATGGTGTTGCTGTCTTCTCAGATACTATCTTGCGGACTGGGCACTGCTAGGGTGCATGTTCGGCTGAATTCGGTGCAGGTACATAATGCGGTTCATCGTGAAGTTAGTCTTATGGGGGAGCCTGATGATCCAGGTGTTCGTAGTTTGATGTTGGAACGGCTGGGAAAACTGCTAGATGAAGTTCAGCCGGTACAGGTAAATTTTGCCTCTTTGGCAGCAGAACGTACCACTGCCCGTCGTTTGTTCATTATGTTGTCCCAGATGCTGAAACATGTGGACGATACCGTCCCCATCCGTTTTTTGATCGCCGAGAGTGAAACCGCTTTCACTGTGCTGGCAGCACTGTATTTAGCCAGGATGTTTGATGTTGACCACATGGTAGATATTTCTCCCTTGTTGGAAACGCCTACAGCGCTCCAACGGGGAGCAACTTTTATGGAAAGTCTAATGAAAGATCCTCATTATCTAGCTTATGTTCAAAAACGTGGGCGGGTGTGTATCCAGACTGGTTTTTCAGATGCAGGGCGTTTCATCGGGCAGCTGGGCGCTTCTATGGCCATTGAACGGCTGCACATGAAGTTGGCGCGCTTTTTCATGGAAAGCGGCAAGAAGAATTTTGAACTGGTGATGTTCAATACCCACGGGGAATCTATGGGTCGTGGCGCACACCCACGCAGTTTGGATGATCGCATAGACTACCTTTTCACCCCTACAAGCCGAGCACTGTTGTTTCAGGCTGGCGTGCCCACCAAGCATGAAGTTAGCTTTCAGGGTGGGGACGGTTACTTGTTTTTCCAGCGTCCTGGATTAGCACTCGCTACCCTTACCCGCCTGATGGAAAATACCCTGCTGCGCTATCGCTTGTCCCCAGAAGCCAATAATGACCGATTCTATGATCAACCTGCATCCATCTTTTCCTTGTTTCTGCGCTTGACCAGCTTTCATATCAGCATGGTGGATGATCCCCATTATGCTGCTTTGCTAAGTATGTTTGGCACCAACCTTTTGTACAAGAGTGGTTCTCGTGATGTCCGTCGTCAGCACGAGCACCTCAGCCAAAGAGACAGCACCCACCCTCGCCAAATGCGTGCTATTCCCCACAACGCCGTTTTGCAGCAGCTGGGTTATTTGGCCAATACTGTGAGCGGAGTTGGTTCTGCTTTTCTCCATGATGAGCAACATCTCATCAACATCTACCGCGGTTCAGAGCGGCTCAGAAGTATCATTGCCCTGATGCTGCATGCTCGTAAAGTTAGCAGCATTAATGCGACTAAGGCATATGCTTCGGTGTTTGACCCCGAATATTGGTGTGAACGCGCCTCCCAAGAACCTGATCGGCTGCTGGCTGAAAACATGCGCCAATTGACCGAAAGACTCACCTTGCGTTCTGAGCGTTATCCCACCAAGGTCATTATTAACCACCTGCGTCAAGATTCTCTGCACCTAGACAAACTGCTAGCAGAACTTGAACCTAAAGAAGCCAAAATGGGTGAACAACAAGTGGAAATCATGCTGCTGCACAGCATTCGCATTGCTTTGATTGAGCATCTTTTTCTACTGGCTGTGCGTGTTCCCCGCTTTGCCCCAGAAGCAAATGCCTCTCCCGATGAAGTGATGAATCGCATCTTCACCCTTAATATCCGCTATGCGTTAGAAATGCTTCAAAATCTGTTCCCTAACTATCCAGAACAAGAACACAGCTGGCAGCTTCATGAAAAAGCCACCTATTTGGATGAATCTGCCGAAGGTTATAAAGATTACCACCAGGATATCTTCCAGCCCATGTTGCTTATTGAAAGTTTGCTAAAACGTATTGGCGTAGCCATTTCCCATCATATGGGTGCCTACGGCTGATCCCTTCTGCAAAAGATTAGGAAACAGCGTTGCACCAAAGATTTTCCTGCAAGTTTAAGGAAGAATTTGCACTTCTAATTCTAATTGGATGCCGCTGTGCTGCAGCACTTGCTGTTGTACTTTTTGGATGAGCTGCAGAATATCGCTGGCAGAGGCTTTGTTGATATTGATAATAAAGTTGGCGTGTTGTGTGCTGACCTGCGCTCCACCGATGGTGAGACCTTTGAGACCAGCTTGGTCAATAAGTTGTGCTGCGGTGTGTCCAGGGGGGTTTTTGAATACAGATCCACAATTGGCACCTTTGGGGTGATGATGTTTTCGCCATGCCAGCATGTCTTTTTGACGACGGCGGGCTTCTGCTGGTGCGGTTGGCTGGAGGTTGAATTCAACAGCATAGATGATAGCTCCCCGTTTGAAAGGTGAGCTGCGATAGCCGAAGCCAGTAGGAGATGCTGAAACTGCGGGGATGCCTGCGGGGGATTTGTTGGCTTGCCATACTTCTATTTGCCCTCCTGTGTGACAAAGCCATACCCGCGATAAGAAAGATGCGGTTTCACTGCCGTGTGCGCCGGCATTCATGAATACTGCTCCGCCAATACTGCCGGGAATTACAGAGAGAAACTCCACCCCACCCAGATGTGCCGCTCGGCATTTCTCCACAAAAGCAGCATTGGACAAACCTGCGCCTACATGCACACAGTTTCCTGTAATGGAAATGGCTTGCAAGGCTTTTCCCAAGCGCACTGCCACTCCGTCTAAGCCTTCATCTTTCACCAGTAAATTAGAGCCTTTTCCCATCACCCACCAGGCTTGGCGATGCTTTTTCAACCACTGCATCAAAGCATGCAAATCTTCTTCGCTGTTGATTTCTGCTAAACACTTGGCAGGCCCACCCACTTTTAGAGAAGTTTTGGCAGCCAGAGATTCATTCCAGCGAAGAGTGGAATGCTGCAAGGTTTCTTGCAGCGATTTGCCCCAAATGGGCTGTGTTCCAGAAGATTCGTCAGAAGTGGTTGGTAGATATGAAGAGGATTTGGAATTGGAAGTTTCACAGGCAGCAGGGTTATCAGCAGCTGCAGCTTGCTTGAGTGCCATGCGTCCCAGTTCGGTGATGTCACCTGCACCTAAGGTAATCATTAATCCTTTTGTCCAGCGACCTTGCAGTAATTGCGGCAGCAGGTCTTTCCAATGATTCAGTAGTTGTGGTTTGGGAGTCATGTAACGCGCAATATCGGCGGAAGAAACCCCGGGTATGGGTTCTTCTCTGGCTGCATAGATAGGAGTTAACAAAACTTCATCGGCAATGCTAAGAGCTTGGGCAAATTCTTTAGAGAATTGCCGTGTGCGCGAGTACAAATGGGGTTGAAACACCACCACCAATGGACCCTCATGCAACCCTTTTATGCTTTGTAAAGTGGCTTGTATTTCGGTGGGATGGTGGGCATAATCGTCCATTAACAACAAATTATCCAGCGTTCCTAATCGTTCTTGGCGACGGCGCACCCCTCCAAATGCTTCCAGTCCAGCGATGAGCTTCTCAGCAGGCAGCTGTAAGCTTCGCGCCAGGGCAAAAGCACCTGCCAAATTGAAAGCGTTGTGCTGACCTAGCAGAGGAGAATGCAGTTGATAATGCTCATCGCCCATAGCTAGGGTGAGTTGCATCCCCCCAGTTGCCAACGGCTTCCATTTCAGTGACACATCGGCATTGTTGCCTTGACCAAAAGAAACCTGTTGTATAGAAGGAGGTAGCTTGCTTGCCAAAGCAACACTGCGGGTGTCATTGCTGCAATAGGCTAGGATGCCATCAGCAGACAATCGCTGAACAAAAGTTTGTAACACGTTCTGCAGCGATTCCAAACTGCCGTGTACATCCAAATGGTCAGCATCTATATTGGTTAGCAAGATTCCTTGTGGTGACAATTTTACCAGACTGCCATCGCTTTCATCTGCCTCACAGATGCAAAATGTTCCTTGACCTGGTCTTAGGTTGCCACTGCCCGCCCAGCCCGCTAATTCCCCACCCAAGAAAACCAGAGGATCTGTTCCGCAGGCTTCCAAGGCGCAAGCCAGTACAGCAGTGGAAGTGGTTTTACCGTGAGTTCCAGTAACTGCCAGCAGTCGCTTCCCTTGGGTGAGTGCCGCCAACATCTCGCTGCGATGGAATTTGGCTAGCCCCAGTTTTGCTACTTCTTGCCACACAGGGTGGTTGGGCTTCAGCGCACTGGAAAATACCACTGCTTGTGCATTTTCAAGCAGCTTGCGATGGTGTCCAACCTGCACTGGAATGCCAGCAGCAGCCAAAGCATCCAAAACCGTACTGGAATGGGCATCACTGCCGGAAACAGCAATGCCACGGCGATGCAGTTCCAAGGCCAAGGCACTCATACCAATGCCCCCAGCCCCTAAGAAATGATACCGCCATTCCGACGATATGGCCGGTATGGAAGTATTCATTCAACCTCCTATGCGATGCATTTCCACCTTGGGTAGGGTGCTCGCCCCCGATGCAGACGCCCTCAATACATCGCGTTGTTCTGAATAGCGATCTTCACGTTGCTGCCAACAACCCCGCAGCAACTCCAGTAGTTCTTCATCTGAGGCCCCTCCACGCATAGGAGTGCGCAAATCCAATCCTGCATGGGCAAACAAACATGTGAACCATTCCCCTTCTGCAGACAATCTTGCTCGCGTACAGCTGCCGCAGAAAGGTCGTGTGATTGATGCAATTATCCCCACCTCACCTTGACCATCGGCATAGCGATAACGACGCGCTGGTCGACCTCTTCGCTTCCCCAACAAGCGCAAGGGCCAACGACGATGCAACAACTGCAGCATCTCCGCCGCTTTCAATACCTGATTGGGTTGCCAGCCATCACAGCCGCCTACATCCATGTACTCAATCAAACGCAGCACTATCCCAGTGCCGCGAAATTTCTCAGCCAAGGCTTCAACCTGACCTTCATTGATCCCACGTTGAATCACTGCATTCACTTTCACAGGGTTTAAGCCCACTGCTTGAGCAGCTTCAATTCCCTTTAACACCCGTGCCACCCCTTCTTTTTTGCTGCCTATTCCATTGAGGCGTCCAAATAGTCCTTCATCCAAGCTGTCCAAACTTACCGTAACCCGATCCAACCCTGCTTGCTGCAAATCACCAGCCATTGACGCCAAAAACCAGCCATTGGTAGTAAGCGATAACTCCTGCACCCCTTTCAAATTTCGCAAGCGCTCAACCAATTGTACTGCCCCCGCACGCAGCAAAGGTTCACCACCTGTCAATCGCAGTCGGGATGCCCCCAATTTTACTCCCAAAGCTGCCAAACGCACCACTTCATCATCTCCCAGCAAGGCTTCAGCAGAGGCAAACTTCCACTGACGGTCGTATACATCCGTAGGCATGCAGTAAGTACAACGAAAATTGCAACGATCCGTCAACGAAATGCGCAAATCACGCAGCTGTCTACCCAGCTTGTCTTCAATCATCTGCCTGCCTTTTTTTGATAAACAGAACGCATGTCCATTTGTTCATGCCAAGATCTCCCCATATCAGAATCCGCCACTACTACATTCAACATAGCACTTTTCTTATTTCCATAGGCAAATGACCTATCCTATAGCTGCCCAATACATCACCAGCGCACGGATACACCTGGCTTTGTGAATTGGAGTTGCAGATACACGGGCTTTTTCTAAAATTTTTTTTAAGCAAGGGCTTTTAGGACAGTAGCAGTGATGAAGTCTTGAGTGTCTGTGCTGAGGTAGGGGTGCATGGGCAAGCTGAGGACTTGTTGGGAGAGAAGCTGGGTGATGCTGGGACTGGCAGAGGCACAAGGGAAATGCCGATAAGCAGGTTGTTGGTGAAGGGGAATGGGATAGTAGATGGCAGTAGGTATCTTTTGTTGCTGGCAGGCAGCTATGATGTTATCCCTGTGCGGGCTGAGGATGGTGTATTGTGCCCAGGCGCTGAGGGAGTGTGGGGGGATTTGCGGGGTTTGCAAGGTATGCTGCAAGATTTGGTGATAGCGTTGGGCAACTTGCTGCCTGCGCTGCAGTTCATCAGGGAATATGCGCAGTTTTTCCTTAAGAATGACGGCTTGAATGCTGTCTAGGCGGGCGTTAAGCCCGATGGATATGTGTTCGTAGCGGTGGCTGCCCTGTCCGTGCTGGCGGAGGGAGCGCAATTTTTGGGCGAGATGGGGGTCTTGTGTAAAGATGCAGCCGCCGTCTCCGTAGCAGCCGAGGGGCTTTGCGGGGAAGAAGCTGACAACGGTGGCTACGCCCAATGTGCCGATAGTACGCTGGTGGTATTGCGCACCGAAACTTTGCGCTGCGTCGGCAATCAGGTGGAGTTGATGCTGCTCACAGAAAGCTTGAAGAGCTTGGTAGTCTGCGGGTTGTCCGAATAGGTCAACGGCGATGAGTGCGGTGGGTTTGAGTCCAGCGTGGCGGGCTATATCCCATGCCTGCGGCAGCAACTGGGGGTTGATGTTAAAGGAGTCCCCTAGGACATCCACAAAGATGGGTGCTGCACCCACCCTAGCGACAGCTTCTGCGGTGGCAATAAAGGTAAAGTCGGGAAGCAGCACAGCATCGCCAGCACCGATGTTCAAGGCAAGCAGAATGAGGACCAGAGCATCGGATCCACTGGAACAGGTGATGCAGTGCTGGGCGTGGCAGAAGGCAGCGAGTTCGGTTTCCAGTTCCGTCACTGCTGGCCCCAGTACGAAGCGTCCGTCTTTAATGACTGCTGCCAGTGCTTGACTAAGTTGTGGTTCCAACCGTTCTCGCTGGGTCTGTAAATCAATGAAGGGTATGGGTTGGGACAAGATAAATTGAAGCTGTGGGGAAGGAAAAAACGAAATGGGAGACTGCAATACGGGTCTTCCTATTGCATCTCACAAAGCGTGGGGGCATATCAACTATTGGGAATGAAATCTGGCTGCGCTGTCTAGCTGTGCTGTAAATAATCTTGCAGTGATGTTGGTACTGTTTTCATATCATGCTAGGCTGATTCCATTACATGAGATTGAAAAAAAGAGGTCCAATGTCCAAATCGGCGGCAAAAAAAGTTGTACCAATGAAGGCAGCTGATGCAGCAGAGGTACAGCCAAGGTCTCAGCAGTCAGACAAGGTCTCTGACTGGAAAATGGACACCCTATTCGTACATGGACAGTCAAAATCTGCTCCGAGCTCGTTTCAAGGGGAACCCACCTTACCACCCATCGTTTTTTCTACTGCGTTTGGGTATCCTGATGCCCAATCTATGGAGGCTGTTTTTGCTGGACAGAAGCCAGGAAGCCTTTACAGCCGATTGCAAAATCCTACTGTGCAAGCCTTAGAAGAACGCCTCACCGCTGTGTGTCATGCAAGAGGAACCCTGGCATTGGCCTCTGGTATGTCTGCTGAGACCATGGGTATACTGGCTGTTTGTCGCCAAGGTGATGATATACTCGTCAGCCACTCATTGTTCTCAGGTACGCACACCCTATTTCAGCATACCCTGCGTGACTGCGGCATCACACCCATTTCATATCATGCAACCCAGCCCGAAACTCTCCAGCAGGCACTTACCAGCAAAACCAAAGCCGTATTTGTAGAAACCATTTCTAATCCTGGCATTCGTACTGCCAACTTTCAAGCTCTGCGACAATTCTGTGATCAGCATGAACTGCTGCTGCTTGCCGATTCTACCCTTACCCCTCCAGGCAGTATTGACTGGAAATCCCTCGGTATAGATATCGCCTTTCTCTCCGGCTCCAAGTACCTTGCAGGTCCTGCCAGTCAAATTGCCGGTATGGTTATAGATACAGGTCGTCAATCGTGGAGAAATCCTACACGTTGGGGCTTGCAAGAGCATCAGGAATCCCGCGAATTCGCTCTGCTTGACAAACTCCGCAGTCGTCTAATGGCATCGGTTGGTCCTTGTCTTTCGCCATTCAATGCGTTCATCATTCTGGTGGGATTAGAAACTTTGCCTCTCCGTTGGAAGAAAACCTGTCAAAATGCTGAACACATCGCTGCTTTTCTGCAACAACATCCTGCTGTAAAGACCGTCCATTATCCCAGCATTGTTCAACACCCAGACCACCAACTCTGCCAACAACAATTCCAGGGTTTCGGCGGTGTGCTGAGCTTTGAACTGGAGAGTCTCCAAGCCTGCCAAGAAACCTTAGAAAAGCTCCAACTTGTCATACTTGCCCCTAATTTGGGCGATACACGTACCATCGCCGTTCATCCAGCTTCTAGTATTTATGGGGGGCTATGGCCGCAAGAAAGAGAAGATCTTGGTGTTAATGAGTGTATGATACGCCTCTCTGTGGGGATTGAGGCCCAGCAGGATATCCAACAGGATATCCAACAAGCCCTCCCCAGTGCATAACCCTTTTCCCTTCTAATATGGGGATCCTTGTTGGGAGGCTTCAAGAAGAGAAAAGAGGGTGGTTGGGGTCTGGGATGAGCACACCTTGCCATTTAAGATGATTGCGGCGTCTTTTGAGGCTGGAAGAAAAGAGATAGGTTTGCACTTCTTTGCATTGAGAGTGTGGGCGGATACGGACATGGAGGTTTTGGATATGACCGTATTTGTTATTGGAGTGATAGTTTTTTAGGAGGGATTGAATAATGGCGTCGCGTTGTTTGGGGTCTTCAAAAATGCAAGAGGGAAGAACGGGTTGATGGAGCAGTTCATCAGCAGAGAAGCCGGTGTGCTTTTGGGCACTGTCACTAAGCATATCTGGCTGACAGTGGTTGAGGGAATGTTTTGTAGGCAGGTTGGGATAAGCGATAAAGGCGAGGGGAAGGGCGTCTTTAACGAAGTCATGCTCGGCAAGGCGTTCATTGATGCGTCTGGAGGCGCGTCCAACGATAATAGGAGGAATAAAGGGGACAGCCAGCATCACCCATTGTGTGTAGGGCCAGTGTTGCATGAGAACACCAAGGCTGCCTTGGATACTGATAATGGCGGTTCCTATAACGATTGAGGCACGCAGAGGTGTTTGAATGGCAAGTTCAACAGTACGCCCCCACAAGTTGGATTGTTTTTGTGCCATAATGGATGTGTAGGGGGTAAGGTGAAATAAAGATAGCTAGTTATGATAGCATGCGAAAGCATTGAGTGGGATATGCTCCATCTTATAAGGGAGCTTTTCAGTGGGAGGGGTGACAAGTTTCACGCAAGGCGTTGAGTGAGAAGGAGACTGGTTTGGATACAAACATTGCGGAAGTGCCAGAAGAACGGGTACGGGTGGTGGCTTGGAGTGAGTTGGCGGATCGCCAGCCAAGTTATGCACTGGTAGGCAATGTGGATTTGGTGGTAGTGCGTTGGGATGAGCAGGTTTCAGTGCTGTATGGACGCTGTTTGCATCGGGGGGCGTTGATGTCCGATGGGCGTATTGAAGGAGAGAATTTGATATGCGGCATGCATAATTGGGATTATCGCTATGATACGGGGGTCAGCGGTTATAATCCTTCAGAACGGCTGCATAAATTCAAGGCGTGGGTGCAAGACGATGCGGTGTACGTGGATAAAGCGGAAATAGTCGTCTGGGAACAAGCCAATCCACAGCCATATGACCGTGATAGCTACCAGGGTTTGTATGCGGATCATCATGGAACTCCAGCAGAGCCCTACAATAGCTACATTAGAGAATTGGCAGTCAATGGACTGAAAAGTACGGGTCCTCACGGATGGGTGTCTGCGATGGGGGTATCGCGAGAGAAGCTGCCCAGTTGGGATGATGTGCAGATTCTTACAGCGCAGCTGGCTAGAAAACCTCAGCAGGATGATGTTAATATCGGGACAGAGTTGGTAATTGGACCTCGTGCAAAGAAGCCTTTGAAGCTGGGCATGCCGTTGTTTGTTAGCGATATGAGTTACGGTGCTTTAAGCGAAGAGGCAAAAATCGCTTTGGCTAAGGGAGCAGAGATGACACAGACTGGGATTTGTTCTGGTGAGGGTGGCATGCTACCTGAAGAACAGCAGGCAAACTCCCGTTATTTCTATGAGCTTGCCAGTGCACGTTTTGGGTGGTCTATAGAGAAAGCCTCCCTCTGTCAAGCATTCCATTTCAAGGCAGGGCAAGGTGCTAAAACTGGTACTGGAGGTCATCTCCCCGCTAAAAAAGTGCAAGGGAAAATTGCCCAAGTGCGAGGTCTCAAACCAGGCACAGCGGCTGTTAGCCCTGCTACTTTCTCTGATCTACATACCCCAGAAGACTACGCCCGCATTGCTGATGAAGTGCGTCAGGCTTCAGGGGGCATTCCTATCGGCTTTAAGATGTCGGCACAACACATTGAAGCTGATCTGGATTTTGCCCTGGCAGCCGGGGCAGATTATGTCATATTGGACGGACGTGGTGGAGGCACAGGAGCAGCTCCTGACATTTTCAAGCAGCATATTTCCGTCCCCACCATAACTGCCCTGGCACGCGCCCGCAGGCATTTAGATAAACTCGGCAAAAAAGACATTACCTTGATCATTACTGGAGGTCTGCGCACTGAGACCGATTTCGTCAAAGCTCTCGCCTTAGGTGCTGATGGTATCGCAGTTTCCAATTCTGCCCTGCAAGCCATCGGCTGTTTGGGCATGCGTGCTTGCCACACCAACAACTGTCCCGTGGGAATAGCCACTCAGCAGAGCCATCTGCGTGCTCGCTTACTCATTGACGCCTCGGCACAGCAACTTGCCAATTACTTCAATGCCACTTTAGAACTCATGAAAGTCCTCTGCCGTGCTTGCGGACACACACACCTCAAGCAATTCAATATGGATGATATCGCTACCCTCAATCGAGATATTGCTGCCCTCACTGGCATTGCCTATGTTGGTATTGCATCTCCTTAACCTTCTAGCACAATTCCCTAAAAACGCTTATGTCCAACTCCTACATTATCACCCAAGCTATTGATGCTGTATGGAAAACCCTGCCCATCCCGCCGGTTGCTTCACTGGCGAATGCTCGCTTACGGCTGCATTGGGGCTCGCAAATTCCCTGTGCTGCTGCTAGTCAGCTGATAAAACCCCTGCCCGATTACAGTCAGGGCAGTCTCAGCTACCACCAAGGTTTGCACGCCATGTTGACGCGTCCACTGGCAAGCCATAAAGGATTGCAGGCTGGATTGAATATCACCGAATGCAGCCTATTGCTGGTTGATAAAAAATCCCAACCCATCGCTAAGCAGCCATTGGTCGGACTTACGCTGAAAGAAGGCATGGTCTGGATGGCTGAGGCCCTTGAAAAACATGGCGGTAAGGCTGTTCCTGAATTGGTGCGTCCGTTTGAGGAAATACCAGATTCCCCCGTTGCACACGGAGAACCATTTCCCGATAACGAACCTGCAGCATTGGCTGAAATAGACCTATGGTTTGCCAACAGTTACGCCGTTTTGGCACTGTTGGCTAAATCCTTAAAAAGCAGCACGGTATGGTGTTGGCCCCATCATTTTGATGTAGCCACCTTGCTATTATTGGAAGACAAGAACTCTGAAGAAGCCAAACAGGTGAATATCGGTCTCAGTCCAGGAGATGATAATTTTGAAACTCCTTACTGGTACATCACCTTTTGGCCTGATTCTTCCCAGCCGTTGCTACCATTGGAAGGCCAGGGCTTCTGGTACCAAGAAAAATTTAAAGGGGCATTGTTAACCACAGATAACCTTGCCTCTACAGGTCAGCCAGAACAGGTAGCTGCATATCTTAATTCAGCCATAAAAGCCTGTCTCAAGCTGTTAGACTAGAAAGCTTAGGCATAAGGTATATGCGGAATAAAGTGATTGCTGCAGGGGTATTCTTCTCAGCATTTTTGCTAGCGGTGAAGCACATATATTGTCACTAAGGACGATATATTAGGAAAGATAATGTGATAGACAAACAAGGAGATAACTGATGTCAAAGCGAGAATTGGTGTGGCACAAGGCATTAGAGAAGGGTGAACTGGAAGAGGGGCGGGTGAGGTCAGTCACCTGTGGGCTAAAAACCTTTTGCATGACGCACTGGCAGGGTAAATATGCGGCCTTGGATAACCGCTGTCCGCATCAAGGTGGTCCGTTGGGGGAAGGTTCTATAGAAAAAGGTTTTTTGCGGTGTCCTTGGCATGGCTGGGATTTTGATCCTATCACCGGTCGTTCGCCTGGCGGCTATGAGGATGGCGGGGTGGAGGTTTTTGCTGTAGAAGAACGAGAAGACGGCATTTATGTAGGGTTGGAAGCTGAGGCAGATGCTGTTGATACAGTGAGTGATATCATGGTGCGCACCATGACTAATTGGGGGGTGCGCAATGTTTTTGGGATGGTAGGACATTCCAACTTGGGGCTGGCGGAAACTATTCGTAGAGAAGAAGAAGCAGGACGGTTGCGCTATGTGGGTATTCGTCATGAAGGTGCTGCTTCGTTTGCGGCGTCGGGGTATGGCAAGTTGACAGGACGACCGGCGGCATGCCTGACGATTGCTGGTCCTGGAGCCACCAATTTGCTCACGGGCATGTGGGATGCGCATGTAGATCGTGCGCCGTTATTGGCGCTTACCGGGCAGGTGGATACGCAAGTACTGGGCCCGGGGGCGTTTCAAGAAGTGGATTTGCAAGCAGCTTTTGGCAAGGTGGCGTTTTGGAGTCAGTCTGTGCTGCATAGCAGCCGCCATGCGGAATTGATGAATTTGGCTTGCAAGCACGCAATTATCCAGCGTGGACCCACACACCTTATTTTCCCTGATGAGGTACAAACTTTGGCAGCAAATGCTAAAGCACAGCCTGGAAAACCACAGGGGAGACTTACTCCGCATGAAATTTCCCCTCCACAGCAGGCATTGGAGGATGCATTAAAGCTGCTCAAACAATCCAAGCGGCCGGTGATGATTGTGGGGCATGGGGCACGTTTTCATATGCCTGAGGTACTGGCTTTAGCGGAGAACATGGATTGGCCAGTGTTGACCACCTTCAAAGGCAAGGGATTAATTGCCGATGACCACCCATTGGGTTGTGGCGTGTTGGGACGCAGTGGTACTCCCATTGCTAGTTGGTTTATGAATGAAAGCGATTGCTTGTTGGTATTTGGTGCCAGTTTCAGCAACCATACGGGTATTTCTTCTTACAAGCCAATTATCCAAGTGGACTTTGATCCGATGATGTTGGGCAAGTTTCATGCGGTGGAAGTGCCTGTATGGGGTGAAATTGGAGTTACGGCAAAACTGTTGCAGCAAGGGATGGCAGGGTGCAAGTTTGCACCGCAGCGGCAGCAGGTGCAAGAACGGTGGCGCATATGGCGCCAAGAGAAAGCCAGTCGCCGCCAAGATGATCTTGGGCATGGTATCAATTCAGCGGTGCTGTTTGATGCACTCTCTCGTCTCACTCCACAAGATGCTATCATGCCGGTGGATGTAGGCAACAACACCTATTCTTTTGGGCGTTACTTTGAGTGTTGTGGTCAAGCGGTACTCATGTCTGGTTACTTGGGTTCCATAGGCTTTGCCTATCCTGCTGCCTTAGGTGCGTGGTGTGCCACCCAAGAAGATGATGTACGTTTCAAAGGGCGTAAGGTGGTTTCTGTTTCTGGTGATGGTGGTTTTGGGCAGTATCTGGCTGAACTCACCACTGCGGTTAAATTCAACATGAACATCACCCATGTTTTGTTACACAACAAGCAGCTGGGAAAAATCAGCAAAGAGCAGCGTGCAGGTCAATTTCCAGTTTGGCAGACCTCTCTCCATAATCCAGATTTTTCCCGCTATGCCGAATTGTGCGGGGCTTTGGGAGTGCGGGTATCCTCAGCAGAAATGTTAGATGAAGCTCTCACGCAAGCTCTTGCTCATCCTGGCCCTAGTTTGGTAGAGGTGTTGACTGACCCGGAACTTATCTAGTGGTTTCTTGCTTGATTTTCTGCTGATTAGGATTGATTATTTATTTTTCAGCCTTAAAAAGTACTTGTGCTTAAGTCATTTCTTTCATTGCTGAAGGCTGGAAGGCAAAGCAAGGGTTCTTTGTCTTTTATTTTGCCTAGGCCAAAGACAGTAGGATGGCTGCTATTTGGTCGTCTGGTAGCACCTCATCGTCCGCCACTTTCTTGGCGGTGGGTGCTGCTGCTGGGCTTGGCAGCCTTTGTCTTGTTTGCTGCGGTGAATCTAAAGCGGTTGGAGCAGAAATTTCCCGGCTCCAAGATAATGACTGATACTTATAGAGACCATACCCGAGATTCTTTTGAACATGCACTTATTCTCAAATTATGTAGAAAATATCCCTATATTGGGAATCCAAGGATTGTATATACAATAGCCAACTCTTCTTCCTTTTCTGATAGGATTCCATTGATAAAATTGGCGCATCAGGAAATAAAAGATACAGCTAATTATTGCAATAGAACATCAAAATTTGTAGTGGATGGTACTGGTCTCTTATGGTTTAATTATTTGTTGTTATCTTTTTTACCATTTCTAAGTTTCAATTTATTGGTAAAAAGTTCTTTTGTTGTTTTATCAATTCCTTTTGGAATTCTTGGAATTTTTCTCATGAGAAGTAACTTTGGATTGGTATTATCCTTTTCAGCTATTGCATATATGAATGTACTACTAAAAAACTATGATGTATTTTATATTGAGAAATATCAAATCATGCATCCTGCTGTCTTGATGATGATACTCTTATTTTCATGGTCTCTATCAAAGTATTTTCAGAATCAATCCCATTGGAAGTTATGTTTATTTTATCTTCTTTGTGGTTTATTTGCTTCCTTTATTTTTGCTACCAGAGCATCTTATCTGCCTATTATTATTTCTTTGTTGATATTTCATTTTATTCTAAGATTAAGATTGCATAAAATTTCTTTTAGGAATAGTCTGCTAACTGCTGTCATATTTATCAGTGCTTTCGTTTTACCTCAAACCTTGTTGGTTGTTCCATTAGGAAAAAACGCCTACCATCCATTGATTCATAGTGTTTATCTTGGAATAGCCAATGGAGATAATGCTATCTCCAAAAGAGAAGCAATTGAATGGAATGATATAGTTGGATTCAATATAGTACGGAGAGAAGATAAAGATATCCGCATCTATTCTCCCCAACATGAAAATATTTTATTGGGGGTTATGCAGCAAATGATCATCAAAAATCCTATAGATATGGTAGAAACATACCAAAAGAAATTTAGAATGAATTGTTCATCTTGTGCTTTTGGAGGTAAATATAAATCATTTGCTGCTGTGTTGCTGATTTTCTTGTTTTTTGGCTGGAGATTGCTGCGGCGCAACTCCACTAAGGAACAAGACCAGGCTTTGTATGCCCTGTTTTTCTTGTTGGCCGCAGTTTTCTTGCTATTATATGCTGAAAGCACCTTGGTATACAGTTTGTATACAGATCTTTTTCACTTGAATCTGAAAATATTCAGTCGTCTTCTTTACTATATGACGATGTATCTGTTACTGGAGTTCTTCCTCCGCCATCCTACCTGGGGTGTTGGCCATTGGCGCAGCTGGCCTTTTTGGACATTTATCCAAAGAACACATAACCGCTTGCTTTCATCTCCCCCGTCTTCAGCTTGATGGCTTTTCTCCCGCTGCCAAGTATGCTTGACTGACCGCATTCTTATTCCTTGCTGCCAATGTCTGTTGTATCCTATATAAAAGATTGCCATGGCTGGCTTTTTGTGACATTTCGTTTGCAAACACTCCATGGCTGTTTTTTGCATAGGGGCAGATCGTAACCTCCGCAAGCAACTTACTGAGATCAACTATGCTTGACCTGCGTTTGGTGCGAGAACAATCCGAACTGCTGAAAGCCAACGTAACCAACCGTGGACTGCAAGCTGATGTACAAGCCTTGCTTGTAGTTGATAAGCAAGCCCGTGAATTTCGTACCCAATTGGAAGTACTCCAACAGCAGCGCAATTCTCTCAATGCCAGTATTCTAGCTGCTGCTGACCTTGAACGCCCCCAACTGGTTGCCAACAACAAAGAACTCAAAGAACAAGAAGCCAGCCTGGAAAGACAAGTGCGTCAAAGCGAAGCCCAACGTTTACAACTGCTGGAACAAATGCCCAATTGGACTCATCCCCAAGTACCTGTTGGAACTGATGAATCTGCTAATAAAGTACTTGAAATGGTTCGGGAACCCACACCTTTCAACTTTACCCCTAAAGACCATGTCCAATTGATGCTAGATCTGGACATTGTTGATTTTGAACGCGCTGCCAAAGTCACTGGACAGAAATTCTATTACCTCAAAAATGAAGCAGTACTACTAGAACAAGCCCTAATAAACTTTGCCTTGAAATTCCTTGCCGAAAAAAAATTCACTCTCTTTACCACCCCAGACCTGGCTAGACAAAATATCCTCCAAGGTGTGGGCTTCCAACCCAGAGACGAATCTACCCAAATCTACAACGTAGAAGGTACTGACCTCAGTCTCATTGCTACTGCAGAAATCACTCTGGGTGGATACTTCAGTCAAGAAATCCTTTTCGTTGAACAGCTTCCTCTGCTATTTGCGGGGCTTTCTCATTGCTTTCGCACCGAAGCAGGCTCCGCAGGCCGCGAATCCAAAGGTCTTTACCGTGTCCACCAATTCACCAAAGTGGAAATGTTTGCCTTTACCACCCCTGAAACATCTGACGAAATGCATCTGCAACTGCTACAATGGGAGAAAGAAATATACCAAGCATTGGAAATTCCCTTCCGCGTGGTAGATATTTGCAGCGGCGACCTCGGAGCACCCGCATACCGCAAGTTTGACCTAGAAGCCTGGATGCCAGGACGAAACCAATGGGGCGAAATTACCTCTACCTCCAACTGCACCGATTACCAATCCCGCAGGTTAGGGATACGATACAAATCCCCACAACACAAAGGCACACAACCCGTCCATATGCTCAACGGCACAGCCATTGCTACCACTCGTACTATCATCGCCCTGCTAGAAAATGGACAGCAAGCCGATGGCTCCATTCAACTGCCAGCCATATTGCAGCTTGCCCCCATTCAACCCCGTTGATACCACACCACACACCCCTTCCTCTGGTCCCACATGCTTGATTACCGAGAAATAAAAGCACCAAAAATCTTGGTTGCCATGCCTAAACTCAAAGACGGCTACTTTGAGAAATCTGTTATCCTGCTTTGCGAATATAATGCAGACGGTGCTATGGGATTCGTGGTCAATATCCCCTCTGCCACCTCCATAGATGACCTCATGCAAGAACTCAATATTGCTGCCCCCAACCTGCAGCCAGAATCTGTCCTGGTTGGGGGACCTGTTCAGCCAGAGTTCTGCTGGGCACTGCACACCACGGACTACACCGCAGAGTCCTCTACTCCCATCGGGAAAAGACTCTCTCTTAGTTCTGTCTCCGATGTCCTGTTATCCATCTGTAAAGGTAAAGCCCCAGAAGAATATATTCTCGGCGTAGGTTATGCAGGCTGGGGACCGGGACAACTAGATGAGGAAATAGAACAAGAATCCTGGTGGCTGGCGGATATGGACCCCATCCCACTGCTTCAAACCAATTGCGAAAACCGCTGGGAACTGACTATGAACTCCCTGGGACTAACCAATGCCTCGCAGCTCAATTTCTGTAAAGCCTAGCGCAGCTGCGCTTCATCTAGACCACAGCAGTGGTGCTGTGGGTTCAGGCACTAATAACTGACGCATAAAAGACGGCGCGAAGTAGAACAATTTCTCTGCGTGCCGGTTAATTTTCCCGTGCCAGTCTGCGAACTATCACCGATATGACCTTTAAAAGATGCTCCTGCTGCTATCCAACTCTGACAGCTGATGCCTATCTGAAATACCGTTAAAGCGACTATGGAATCCGCAGCCCCGAGACCTGTCCAGTACTCAGCAGAGTCGTCTGTCACCGAGGCATCTAAGTCCATAGAAGCATCAAGAAAGTCCGCATAGCTGTTGGCAATTTTGGTGCTGTCGTCAGAACGGTAGACATCACGGGTATCATCAGTTGCTATAATGGTCCTGGGATGAAAAGTGATATTGAGAGAAACAGGGTCTTGGCTTGCTATCACTGCCTGATGGGTATATTCAGCAGCAGCATCAGGCAGACCAGCACCGCTTGCCTGCCCCTCGCATTTGGTATTGGCACCAGCTACACCATCCGGAAGTAAACCATCCGAAGCTGCACCACCCAAATTTCCAGTATAGGCAGCACTGGTAACCCACAGATAAACCTTTGCAGGCACAGGCGTGGGGTTGGTCCCACCATTGTCGGCAATGGGAGTACCATCATTCTCCGCCGCCGCCTCCACCACCCCCGCCGCAGGAGGCAAGCAAGGCACCCAGCAGCATCACTGCCAGTCCGCCTGCCAGCAGCAGCCTCCAAGCTGTTTTGGTTGGGAATTGAGCAAACATAGCGATACTCCGCTTGTGTATTCTAAAAATGCTTTTTGTGGCAGCGCACCATAAAAAGCTATAATCAGAATCCTATCAGCCATCGCTGTACAGCACAATATTTTTTAGAATTTTTTAGAACTGCTTGCCTCTTCCTTACAGCAGAGTTGCAGCTTTTTTTAGAACTTTTTAGAACTTTTTAGAACTGCTTATCTCCTCCTCGCAGAAAATTTATCAATGTTCCAAAAAAACTGCTTATCTCCTCCTCACAGAAAATTTATCAATGTTTTAAAAAATGTGGATGGATGGGGGTTGAAGGGGGGTTGCCAGGGTGTGGGATACTGCTTGACTTGTGCTGTTTTTTCTCAGCAGCAGGCTGACTCATTCCGTTTAGGGAACAACGGATATTAAAGGAAAAACTTTCTGGCGCAGCCTATAAGCCTCAGTTTTCGCGGGCGTCATTCATTCCACACCTGTGACGCTGTGGATATTGATTTGGAAGTATCTTGCGGCATGACGCAGCCTCCGACTCCCATTGCTGAACCTGCCGATTGTTCACCTCAGCAGGAATTGCATTAACCGCACAGCCAGCAAGTACGCAGCCAAGCTGCAACCGCTGTCCGCCGCGGTCTGCCCAAGAGGCCATCATCAGCCCTGCCTTAGGCAGTTGGCTGTCTGTCACCTGTGTCTCTCTGTTTGCAGAAGAAACAAGATCAGCTACAGTCCGTGCTGTCTGCCATTGACTCTATCTAGTCCTCGGCAGACTCCCAAATCCCTTCAACCCCCATCCACATGGTGGGTGCAAACACCCTCTGCCCATCCATCACCGGCGCTGCAATACCTCCTGCTATGCGTCCATAGCTGCAGGGCATGCCTGGCTGTTAACCAACGCCCATGCCGACAGGCAGTGTTCCTCACTTATGAACCCACAGCCGTCCAAGACATCAACCACATAGAACATGATAATAATTCACTTACCATATCCCAGGTGACGTTATGGCTGCTATGGTTACCCAAGCAACCCTAACGCATCACAGAAACCGCCCAACCAAGATCGGCAAAATCTCAGTGCTGATAAGCACCTTGGCTTCACCGTGCTGGCTTGGCAGCATACATATCCATACCCCGCGACGGGGAGGAACCTGCTAGCATAGCCTATATTAAGGATAAACACCTGATTTGTCAAGCCAATTTCTGTCTATGCTGTGGGTGCAGGGAGGAAATGGTTGTTATTAGGATTCAAATTGGATATAGATATGGATAAGGGGCACGCCAGGAGAGATGATAGTTAAAAAAAATGGGCGAGATTTCCATATCGCAGGCTGCAGAGATGCTTCGGGTGCCGAAGGAGACGGTGTTGCGCTGGGTGCGTCAGGGAGTGATTCCAACTCTGCCTAGGCGTGGTGGATTTGATCGTGAGATGTTGTTGAATTGGGCGCATTCTCAAGGGCTCAATTGTGCAAGTTGTACCCAACAAAAAGAGTTGAATGGTGTGGGGAGCTTGGAACAGGCGGTGCGTTATGGAGGAGTGTTTTATCAATTGCCTGGGAGTTCGGTAGCGGGGGTATTGAAGGCAGCGGTGAAGCAATTGCCGGTGCCGTCATGGGACAAGCGCATGCGGCAGGAGTTTTTGCGTGGATTGCAGGTGCGTGAGAGATATGGCGCCACTGTGGTGGCAGAGGGGGTGGCATTGCCGCATGCATCGCCGTGGCGGAACTGGGAGGTGTCTGAGTCATTGGTGGGGGTGTTTTTTTTGCAGCATCCGGTGCAGTTTGCAGCTGAGTTGCCTGCGGTGAGAATGATGTTGATACCGGTGTGCAATCAGGTGAGTGAATTGCTGGTGCTGTTGAAGGAGTTGTCAGATTTACTGGCAGATGAACAGGGTAGGAAGTGTTTGCTAAAGGAGATGCCGCCGCAACCACAAGTTTTATTGAGACAGATTCACGATGTTGTGGGGAGAAGAGTTACCTAGGCGCCTGTGGCGCAAGCTGCGTTCTTGGGGATTGGTGCAGGTACATCATTCTGCGGCGATGGAAGCTGCTTTGCTGATGCTGCTGGCGATTGGGGTGGGTTTGGTGAGTGGTGCTGTGGCGGTGGGGTTGTTTTCGGCGGTGCATTGGAGCATTGGCGCCATGGAGCGGTTTTATCACACTGCTTGGCTGTTGGTCATTCCTGCTGTGGGGGCGGGGTTAGCGGCGTTTTTTCTGCATAATATTTTGAAGGACAATTCTGGACACGGGGTGCCGGAGCTGATACGTTCCGCCTCCTTAAAAGGAGGACAGCTGCGTGCAGATTTAACTTGGTCGCGGGTGTTATCCAGTTTTTTGACTGTGGGGAGTGGGGGTTCGGCGGGTTTAGAAGGACCCATTGCTACCACAGGAGGTGCTATTGGCAGCTTTGCTGGAAAGCTGCTGCGGTTGAATGAACGGCGTCGCACCTTGTTGTTGGGGTATGGTGTAGCAGGGGCGATAGCGGGTATTTTCAATGCTCCTTTGACGGGTTCTATCTTTGCCTTGGAAATCATTTTGCGTGAATGGAATGCCCGCACTATTTTGCCTACATTGTTATCTGCGGTGAGTGCTACGCAATTATCGCGCTTGCTGTTGGGTTCACAGTCGGCATTTTCTATCGCTTCAGCAAGTTTTTCTACACAAGATTTGTTTGCCTGCGTTATCCTGGGATTGGCTACAGGAGTTCTCTCTGTGCTGTTTCAGCATGGATTGGTGATAGGAGAACACGTGTTTCAACGTTTTATTCGCCAGCCAGGCCTGCGTGCTGGTCTAGGAGGCCTTGCGGTTGGTTCCATGGGTTTTTTTATGCCTGCCGTCTTGCATGACGGCTATATTGTCATTCAAAGCTTCCTGGACAACATTGCCTCTTACTCTTGGCAATGGGTGGTATTATTTATTCTGGTAAAATTTACCGCTTGCTGCTGTACCCTCAGCAGTGGGGGTTCTGGGGGGGTTTTTGCTCCTTCCCTGGTATTGGGGGGAGCCACTGGCTTTGGCTTTGGCAGAACCCTGCAATCTATATTTCCCCTGGCAGGCTTTGCTTCGCCCAATGTATATGCACTTGTGGGTATGGCGGGCATGGTGGCGGGATTAATGCATGCACCTCTTACAGGAATGTTTTTGGTGCTTGAAATCACTGCTGGCTACCAAATGATCATACCTCTGATGATTGTTTCCGCTTTTGCTATGCTAGTTAACTATTTCTTTGAAGAAGGTTCTATTTATACTATGGAACTCGTCCATAGCGGTGAACTCACTCCAAAAGGATCTGATGCCCACCTTCTCCGTACCATGGCGTCAAAAGAACTCCTTGATACCGAAGACCTCATCTTGCGCGAACATACTTCTCTGGGCGAATTCGTGGAACTCTTCAAGCAAGCCAAACGCAATGTCTTTCCTGTTGTCAGCTCTAACAAAGAATGGCGAGGGCTGGTTTATCTCAACGATATTCGCCCCTATCTCTTTGACACCAAGCTATACAGCCTCGTTACCATGGGTGCTATTATGCATAACAACCTCCCTGTTATTCAGCAAAACGAAACTGCTGGATCTGCCATTCAAAAATTTGAAGAAAGCGGTGCCTGGTCGCTTCCTGTGGTCAATAATAAACGTCGCTACCTTGGTATGATGTCAAAATCTACCCTCTTTGATCGTTATCGGAGGGAACTCATTGTACATACTACGAAATAATAACGTCTTTTTATTGACAATTGTTTTATTACTTATTAAAGTAAGATTGTTAGTCCTTCCAGGGGTCAAGACTAGTGGAACGTGCCCTCCTGTTCCTATTTTTGTCCCCTATAGAAAGGGTTCGCAGGATTATCCTCCTTCCTGCGAACCCTTTCCCCTGTTTAAAGCGTCCTTTGAAGCTTTGCTATGCCCATGAGGGCATGTTTGCCATGAGAAATCAGGCAGGGGGTGGTCTACCCCATGCTTTGGGGCAAGAATGTTAAAAAAAGCCTTGAAGATGCAGTCACTTTGTGCAAAGTTTGTGAGAGAAGATTATTGGCGAGATAATTGTTTGTATCCCTTTTGGAGATTGGCATGCCTGGTTCACGTTGGTTAATTATTGGTTTTACGGCTTTTTTGCTGTTTTCTTTTTTTAGTGAAAGCCTGCTGAATTTGTTGACGAATTGGCTATGGTTCGATCAGCTGGGCTATAGCAGTTTGTTTTACAAGACCATTTTTTTGCAGTGGGGGATTGGATTGGCAGTAGGGGGGATAGCTTTTGCGATTTTGTTCTGGAATTACCGCCATGCTTTGAATCAGCTGGGTGATCCCAAGGCGTTGTTGCCTCCTGAACTGGCAGCTACGCCTTTTTCCAAATTATTTCAGCAAAAAGTGGGCGATCGCATTGTTTGGGGTTCCAGCATTTTTTTGGCTTTGTTATACGCCTTGGCGGTGGGGGGAAATTGGCATCAGTTGATGCTGGCATTGAATGGACAGCCTTTCCTGCAGCAGGACCCGGTATTTCAGCAAGACATAGGGTTTTACATTTTTAACCTGCCTTTTTATTTTCAGCTGCATGGTATTTTTTGGTCATTGACTTTGCTTTCTTTAATAGGGACCAGCTTCTTTTATGTGCTTAAATTGCAAGGTTTGCGCTACGGCAACGGAAAACGCAATATTGACTCCAAATTTACTCACCATGCCCGCCTGCATTTGGCCATTCTCACAGCCTTGCTGCTGGTGAGCTTGGCTGTGGGCTCGTACTTGAATCGCTACGCTTTGATGTACCGTGTGAATGGTTTGTTTACAGGACCTGGTTATGCCGATATCCACGGCACACTACCCTTGCTGGCATTGAAGACCATTGCGTCTTTGCTAGCTGCAGGGGTGGTGTTTTATGCCTTGCGCAAGGGTATTTTCCGCTTGCTGGGAGTGACTTTTGCTGGATTGGTAGCAGTATGGCTGGTGAGTTCTGTGTATGTCAATGTACTACAGCGATTTGTGGTATCACCCAATGAATTGGAAAAAGAACGCCTGTATTTGAAACATCATATTACCTCCACCAATCAGGCTTTTTTGTTGGATAAGGTAGAGGAACGTACTTTGACCGAGGACACCATCTTGACGGGAAGAGACATTGTTGCCAATCGCGCCACTATCAACAATGTTCGTTTGTGGGATCATGAACCACTGCTGGAGACATTCGCCCAAATTCAAGAAATTCGCACCTATTATGACTTTGTTTCGGTAGACAATGATCGCTACTACATCAATGGAGAATTACGGCAAGTGATGCTTTCTCCCAGGGAGCTGAATAGCCAGTCACTGCCCAGCCGCACTTGGATTAACGAACGCCTTACTTTTACGCACGGCTATGGCTTGACGGCTGGACCTGTGAATCGTGTGAGTTCTGAAGGGTTGCCGGTGTTGTTTGTACAAGACCTGCCGCCCAAGAGTAATATTTCTGAATTCCAAATCACCTCTCCTGAGATCTATTACGGAGAACTCTCCAGCAGTTATGTCTTTGTGGGTTCGCAGCAGGAAGAGTTTGATTATCCGCAAGGCGATGCCAATATATTTAGTAAATACAAGGGCAAAGGCGGTGTGCTGCTGGACGGATTCTTCAAGCGGCTGCTGTTCTCTTTCTATCTGCGGGATATAAAAATGCTGCTGTCCAATGATTTCACCAAACAAACGCGGGTGATTCTGCACCGTAACATTCGCCAGCGGGTAGAACGATTGGCACCCTTTTTCTCTTATGATTCAGATCCCTATCTGGTGGTAGCAGATGGTCGTTTGGTCTGGATGATGGATGCCTATGTTACTTCCAATCGTATTCCTTACTCAGAATATATTCCGCATGTGGGCAATTATATGCGCAATCCAATAAAGGTGCTGGTGGATGCCCGCGACGGTACGGTGGAATTTTATGCCCGTGAGCCCGATGAACCTATCTCGGCCAGCTTCGGAAAAATATTCCCCAACCTCCTCAAGCCCATGAGTGAGATGCCAACCACCATTCGGCAGCACATGCGCCATCCGCAGGATTTCTTCTTCATACAAGCCTCCCTCTTTGCTACCTACCACATGCGTGATGTCAATACCTTCTACAACAAAGAAGATCAGTGGTCAGTGCCTGTGGTGGAACAAAAAAGGATGGAACCCTACTACACCGTGATGAAGCTGCCAGGTGGAACGCAAGAAGAGTTTATCCTGATGCTGCCCTTTACCCCCCGTTTGAAAGACAACATGGCAGCTTGGATGGCAGCCCGCAGCGACGGCGACAATTACGGTCAGCTCGTTGTGTATCGCTTCCCCAAGCAAAAGTTGGTTTTCGGACCCAAGCAAATGGTGGCGCGCATCAACCAAAATCCTACCGTTTCTCAACAGATTACCCTTTGGGATCAAAGCGGTTCCAATGTCATTCGCGGCACCCTGCTGGTGATACCGGTTGAAAGCTCACTGTTGTACATCCAGCCTTTGTACCTGCGTGCCGAGGAAGGGCGCATTCCAGAACTCAAACGGGTGGTGGTGGGCTACCAAAACGAAATTGCTATGGGTCTGAATCTAGAAGATGCCCTGGGGCAAATTTTCTTTGGCAGCAGTCGCACAGCAGCAGTCCTGTCATCACTGCAAACATTGGATGGCAGCACCCAAAACCAAACAGGGCTGGCTGCACGTGCCTTGCAGCAATACCAATCCATCAACGAAGCTGCCAGTAAAAATGATTGGGAGCGCTTTGGCAAGGAACTCAAGTCTTTGGGGCAAACCCTGCGTGAAATCGCCCGTCAAAAATAAGCAGCTGCATCAGCCCATCTGAGCATGCCAGCTGTAAGAATGCTTCAACGAATACACACCCCAGAACCCCCCCAGCCATCATCAAGGAGTATCTATGCAGTCCAACAGCAGTGTGGAAGGTTTGTATCAAGTACTGGCAGACAGCTATGCCCTGTATCTCAACACCCAAGCCTGCCATTGGAATGTAACTGGAGCCTCATTTGCAGGCTTGCACAGCCTATTTGAACAGCAATACAACGAGCTGGCTGCTGCTGTAGATGAACTGGCTGAACGCATACGGACTCTGGGTGTGGTTATAAATGCCTCACTAAAAGCATTTGCTGAAAAGAGTTCTTTACCGGCCATTGCCCCAGATATTCCTGCTCGCCAAATGCTGGAACATTTGCAGGCAAACCATCAGTTCGTCTTAAAAAGCCTGCGAGATGCACTAAAAGCTGCCCAAGCAGCCGAAGATGTGGCATCAGAGGATCTATTGACACAGCGCATTGCCTGGCATGAAAAAACCATCTGGATGCTGCAAGCCCACTTTTAAGCAACTGAAACCCCTTTGTACAAGGTAGATAACCTTGTGGGGGATGCCATATCTAGCAGCCAAGCTGTCTTCCGCTTTGGCAAGAGCAGCTTGCTTTTGAAGGTGCTTGTATTATCGGGAAGACTGAACGCTTATTTCTGCACTTTCCAAAATATTGGTGGTATAGGTACTCTCAAAGCTGTCTCTGGTAACAGCGTTGCTGAGGGCTGGACTCAAGCTGGCTGCACTGATGGCATAGAGCTTAAAGTAATAGGTATGCGCACCACTAGGGGGACAAGGGCCTCTCCAGCCTGTTTCGCTGCCGCCCCAACCTGTATTCCCCAGGGTGCCATAAGTGCTCAGGTCGCCGATGACTGTGCGCGGAATTTCCCTGAGTGTGTCAGCAATATCGTACAGATTCAGATGCACAAAGTCAGAGCCATCGGGATCATCTACAATCAGAACAAAGCTCTGGGTGCCGTCGGGCACATTGCTCCAGCTGAGCTTAGGGAAATTGTTATTACCACTGCATTGGGTGCCAGAACCTGCTGAAGCCCTTGAACTCCCATCCCTATGGTCTTTGAATTCCGTCGCAAGGGTTTCTCCTGGGTTAAAGCCTCCATCACTGGCACTGGAAGACAGGCTGAAGCTGGGATTGCTACTGGTATCTTTTTTATCCTTTTCTTTACAGCCGACCACCAGCACAACGCTTAGCAGCAACAAAAGAATAAACACAGTGCCGTTTTTTGCAGAGAAAAAAATGATACTTTGTTTCAGCAGATCTTGGGCTACTGCAGTCAGCCGCTGTGTTTTGCTTAAACAGTAAATAGCAATGCTGCAAGTAAAGTTGTTTCTCATAGGATGACTCCATTAAGAGCTAATTAAATTAAAATCATTGCCCCCTTATTTATGATACTCTCCCCCACCCGTTTCTTCAAGGAGGCATGCCTGCAAAGGCTTGAAGCAAGCAGCTGCTTACTTGTGGATGTGCTGCTGCCACATTTGCGTCAAGCTGCGGCAGACGGTTTCGGGGTCGGGGGCTTGCGTGATGGGTCTTCCTAACACCAGCAGGTCTGCACCTGCCTGCCAGGCAGTTGTTGGTGCAGATGTGCGGTGTTGGTCATCAGCTGGTTGTTCTGGCAGCCGAATACCTGGCACAATACGTTGCAATGTGTGCTGAGGGTCTACTTGGTGGACTTGTGGCAATGCATTTGCGGCGCATACCAGCCCGTTCAAACCGCAATGCATAGCCAAATCAGCCAGTCGCAAGACCACATCTTTGGATGACGCCCCATACAGCTGCTGGGCTTGGTGTTCATCTAGCGAGGTCAACAGAGTCACCCCAGCCAGCAGTGGGGTTGTGGCCCCTGTTGGTGTTGTGGTGTGTGCGGCTGCCACTGCTGCCTGCAGCATGGCTGCCCCTCCGCTGCAATGTAGGGTGATGATGTCTGCTCCCGCAGCTGCCAGCACTCTCACTTGGTTGGCTACTGTATGGGGAATATCGTGCAGCTTGGCGTCACAAAACACTTTGCCGTAATGGCGCAGCCTGGCTACTAGCTGCACATCTGCCCGCAGCAGCAAGTCATTCACCTTAAACCCCCACACCAGCCCTTCCAAACGGCGTGCCAATGCCAAGGCGCTGGCTTCATCTAGGCCATCCAAGGCAACTGCAACGGGCGGAGGGGTGGTCATAGGGTAGTTATGGGGCATCCATGGGGTTTAAGGGCAGCAAGAAAGCTTTTCCAGCGTGTACCATCATACTTGCCAATGAAAATGTATGGAGCTAATATCAGCATAGGTAAAACAGCAGCAAATTCAAATCATATGTGTATAATATGGGTTATATCACTCAACTGTCAGTGGGCGTTTTCTATGGTGGGAGGGGATTGTATGCAAGGGGAAATCATCAACAGTGACAGCCAGAAGAGAAAAGCAGCATGAAAGAATCAGTTAACAACAATGCTCAGCCTGTGCTGTCTGCTGAGAAGCAGTCTAAGCAGAACGGACAGAAAGTGGGCAGCTTGCGTCTGAAGACAGGTTTGGCAGAAATGCTCAAAGGCGGGGTGATTATGGATGTGGTGACCGCAGAACATGCCAAGATTGCCGAGCAAGCAGGAGCGGTGGCTGTGATGGCCTTGGAGCGGGTTCCTGCGGATATTCGCCAGGAGGGAGGTGTGGCGCGCATGTCTGACCCTGCTTTGATTGAAGCTATTATGCAGGCTGTCAGCATTCCCGTGATGGCTAAATGTCGTATTGGACACTTTGCTGAGGCTCAAGTACTGCAAGCATTAGGGGTGGATTATATTGATGAGAGCGAGGTGCTTACGCCTGCGGATGAAGCGCACCATGTAGACAAGCATGCTTTTACCACCCCTTTTGTGTGTGGTGCCACCAACCTGGGTGAGGCACTGCGGCGTATTGGTGAAGGTGCTTCCCTGATACGCACCAAAGGCGAAGCTGGCACGGGCGATATTGTACAGGCGGTGCATCATTTGCGCAGTATCAATCGCCAGCTGAGCAGCATTGTTCAGTTGGATGAAATGGAAATCATGTCCTCTGCCAAGCAGTTGGGTGCGCCTTATGAACTGGTGCGGCATGTCCATCGCTTAGGGAAACTTCCTGTACCTAAATTTACTGCTGGTGGAGTAGCTACTCCTGCAGATGCTGCACTGCTAATGCAGTTGGGGGCAGAAGCTGTGTTCGTTGGTTCGGGTATCTTTAAATCAGAAGATCCTGCACGCCGTGCCCTGGCTGTAGTAAAGGCTGTTACTTGCTACCAAGACCCTGAGAAAGTGCTGGAGGCATCCAAAGGTCTTGGCAGGCCTATGACAGGAATTGCTGCTGATCAATTGGAATCCACTGAAAAACTGGCCGCAAGAGGTTGGTAATGAAACGCATCGGGATTCTCGCACTGCAGGGTGCGGTGAATCCGCATCAGCTCAAATTTTCTGCCTTGGGGGCAGAAGTGTTGCTGATTCGTGAGGCTGCTCAGCTTAATTGCTGCCATGGTCTCGTCATTCCCGGAGGCGAAAGCACCACGCTCTCCCTGCTGCTGAACATTTTTCAGCTGCTCCAGCCTATCCAATCCTTTGCGCAGCGCAAACCCATCTGGGGTGTCTGTGCAGGTGCTATTCTCATGGCACAGCACATTCAAAATCCCCACAATCAAAACTCCAGGGATAATGGATTGGGCATTGTTCCCATTCAAATCCAGCGCAATGCCTATGGCAGACAAAATGAAAGCTTCATCACCCAGCTTGACCTCAGCCTTCCCCATCAAGTAGCTCAATCACAGGAAGCTGTTTTCATCCGCGCTCCTCGCATTCAGCAAGCCCATGCCTCATGCCAAATTCTTGCACAATACCAACAATCGCCTGCTGCTATTACTTTCCAACATCATCTTCTCACCACCTTTCATCCCGAACTCTCCCAGCATAGCCTGCTGCACCCCTTTTTTCTCTCCCTTTGCCAGCAGAAGCAAGACCAGTAAAAACTGTCTTCTTGCGGACTCTTGAAATTATAACTTGATAGCGCAGAGAAGACTTGGGTTGCATATTCCTTAAAATATTTGTTATTGAATTAATGGCGTGTCTGGGATAAATCTTATTAGACAGATTGCTGCCAATTTTTCTGGCAAGTGGAGGTCCAGCTATGGAATGGAAACGCAGGTTGTGGGGATTGGCGGGGGTTATTTCGGTGATATGGGTATTGATGGGGCTGGGGAGTGGGATGTGGGCGATATGGCGGCTGCCGCTGCAATCGGTGGAGGTATGGGGTTTGCGCCAGTTGAAGACAGAGGATCTGATGGCACATACAGACTTGGGCAGGCATAGGAATTGGTTAGCAGTAGATGGGTATAGTTTGGCATTGCGGTTATTGGATCATGCGGGGATTGCACAGGCGGATGTCATCAAGCTGCTTCCTGGGGAGCTGCGCTTGCGTTTGCATGAGCGTGAACCGATTTTGCGGGTGGTGTTAGCCGATGGCAGTTGGGGATTGTTGGATGTAGAGGGTGTGGTATTGGCACATGCGCAAAAGGTGGCGGGTGGGATGCAGATGCAAACAGTATATGGGTCTGGGGAGATAGCTGCGGGTAAATATTTTCCTACTGTAATGTTGGATGAGCCTCAGCTTGAGCTTGGAAAGCCTTTGGAGAGTGCTGCTTTGGAGCGGTCTATAAAGGTATTGCAAGCGGCGGCAGCTGCAAATTGGCCTGCGGAGTTACCCTTGTTGGTGGATGCGAGCAAGCCGTATGAGGTGAGGGTGGAAGCGCCTGATGGAGCAAAGCTTCGGTTTGAGAAGGAACATGCGGTTAGTGCGTTTAAGGTGTGGATGAAGAATCGCAGTATACAGCCGCATTTGCTGGCAAAAGATATGATCATGGATATGGTGGGACAAGAAAGTAGACAGGGTACCTTATTTATACTTCGCCCACTTGCTGTCCCGTGAAAAGATGCTACATTTTTTATGTTAGCCAGGAGGATAGCAGTCTCTTTACAGGTATATTTTGTAATAGTTAAAAGATGCGGTTATTATTGCAGCGATGTGATGGGATAGAAGTATCTAGAGGTAGGCAGAATTCCTGTTCATCAGGAGATGCCTTACTGGCATTGGTTGGCTTTGCTCAGGGTGATAAGCAAGAATATCTACAGCCAATGGCGGTAAAAATGCTCAATTTACGCTTATTTCCAGCCTCAAAGGATGTTGTAAAGATGGAAAAAAATCTGCTGGAAATTGGCGGGGGCCTCACCCTGGTACCGCAGGTTACCTTGTATGCCGATTTCAATAAGGGGCAGACGCCAAGCTTCACTCAGGCTATGCCATCAGAACAGGCACACAAACTATTTGAGGAATTTATCGGAGTGTGTGCTGAAGAATTGCAGCTGCATCATCCTCGCAAAGCGGCGGCTCTGGCACACGGCTGGTTTGGGGCAGATATGCGTGTTGCCCTTGTCAATCATGGGCCTGTCACTGTGATGCTGGAGCACCCCTAGACAGGCCTAATGCATCACATTTCTGTCTAGGAGCATTTCCCGCTAGTTATGGAGGGGATCAGGGGATGTTTTGGCAAGCGGAGTGGAGAAAGTTTGCTGGTTGGCATACACCACAAGAGGGTCAGGTGCAAAGCAAATGCCCACTTGATCTCCTGGATGGAGGGTGGGGCAATGGGGAAGGGTGGCGCGGATGTGTTGTCCTGATGCGAGACGGAAGGTATAGCTGGGCATGCCCCCGAGAAAACCTGCTTCATGTACTATGGCGCGCACAGCCCAAGATTCTGTGCGTAGGTGGACAGAAGAGGGGGGAACAAGAATTTGATAGGGCCCTTTTGCAGGGAGGTTTTCAGGCGCGGGGAAACGTCCAAGTTCGGTGCGCAGGAAGCAGCCATCGCGCTGGGCAGGGAGCAGGCATTCCATACCAAAGAAACAAGCAACAAAAGGGCTGGCAGGACAACGAAGGGTTTCTACCGGAGTAGCAATTTGCTCTAATTTTCCCTGATTCATCACAACCATACGATCTGAAAGGTTAAGAGCCTCCTCCTGGTCATGTGTCACCAGAATACAGGAGGCTTTGGCATTTTTGAGGAGTTGTTTGACTTCAGAGCGTAGTCGGCGACGAAGATTGGCGTCTAAGTTGCTAAATGGTTCGTCTAGCAACAGGACATCGGGTTTAGGGGCAAGAGCCCGTGCCAGGGCGGTGCGTTGTTGTTGTCCACCAGAGATTTCATGCGGGAAGTTCTCAGCAAATGCTTTCAAACCTGCAAGTTGCAGCATTTCATTGTATGCCTGCTTCTTTTCTATGGCTGAAAGCTTTGCGGATGGTCGTGGTGCAGCTGGTTGTACGTCGTTGCATGCAGTGTTTGCAGCAGGAAGACGATATGCTTTGCGGTTGCCATTGCGTAAGCCGAAGCAGATGTTGTCCTTCACAGAAAGGTGCGGAAAGAGGGCATAGTCTTGGAATACCATCCCTACACCACGATGCTCCGGAGGCAGCGTCCATCCTGGACGACTAATGCACGCACCCCTTAAATGAATGCAGCCATCATCCGGGTTTTCAAAGCCACCAATCATACGCAGCAAGGTGGTTTTGCCACAGCCACTGGGACCCACCACGCACAGCAATTCGCCCTCTTGCAGATTGAGGTTGAAGTCACGCACAGCCCAAGGAGCTTGCTGAAAACGTTTGCTGACGTTTTTTAGTTCCAGCAAACAAACAGATGAATCAATGGTGGTTTGCTCAACAGGCATAAAAAGGACAAGGGAAAAATCAAGAAAAAACAATGGCAAATAAGTTATTCATACACCCATATTACCTACCCTAACATACCGCTTGTGTTTAAGTCTAACAAACAAAGCAATGGGGAAATAGGGCTGCATGGCTTTGGGGATTCTTTACCAAGTTTTTCGGATTTTGTGGGGGGTTTTGCCATTTTGCAGCAGGGGGAGTTATTTGTTCAGGGATGGATTTTTGTGAAGCAGCAGTAGGGTGGGGATGGTGTTAGCGATGATAAGGATGAGTGCACTGGTGGCGGCGGGAGAGAAGGCTTCTGTGGAGGCGTATTCAAAGATGCGGGTGGGGAGGGTATCAAAATTGAAGGGTCTGAGGATAAGGGTGAGAGGGAGTTCTTTCATGGAGTCTATAAAGACCAGCAGTGCTGCAGAAAGGAGGGTGTGTTGTAGGATGGGTCTATGGATTTTCCAGAATGTGGTGAGGGGTCCTGCACCGAGGGAGCGTGCGGCGTGGAGGAGTTTGGTATCTAGTCGGCTGAGGCCGCTGTGAAAGGTGGCAGTACTGATGGAGAGGAAACGTGCGTAATAGGCCAGCAAGACAGCCAGCAGTGATCCGCTGATCAGCCAGGGTTGTTGGAAGCCGATGCTGTGACTGATTGCGGTGATGATATTATCCAAGAAGGCAAGGGGCAGCAGGATGCCAATGGCCAGTACCACTCCCGGTGTAGCATAGCCGAGGCGAACCAGGGTATGAGCGAATCGTCGCCAGCCCTGGGGATGTAAATGCACCCCAAAGGCTAGCAGCCCCCCGCTGATGGTGCAGATGAGTACAGATGCCGATGATAGCAGCAGGCTGTTGGCAACTAATTGCAGCACTTCGCTGGCTGCGGAGAGACTGTTGGTTAGACTGCCTGTTAGCTGTAGGCTGAATTGTGCAGCGGCTTCCCACACCAAGGCGATGCTGGGCAGCAAAAAACCCAGCAGCACCGGTAACACACAGAACACAACCGCTACCAGTTGACGTATGGGACTGAGGACAAAGGGAGGCTGTATTTTGTCCGTCAAGCCCAAGGCATATAACGGCTGACTACGTCGCAAACGCGCCAGCTGCCAACCCAACAATAACAACACCCCCAAGGGGAGCATCGCCAGCTGTGCTGCTGCTGGCGCATTGCCCATAGCAAACCAAACCCGATACACGCCCACCGTAAAAGTCGGCACCGCAAATAATTCCACCACCCCAAAATCGCTTAAAGCTTCCATCACTGTCAAGGCTGCGCCTGCTGCAATCGCAGGCCGTGCCAATGGTAAAGACAATGTCCAGAAACATCGCCAGGGAGAACCTCCCAAACTCCTTCCCGCTTCAAACACCCGTGCATACTGCTTCACAAAGGCAGTACGCGCCAGCAAAAACACATACGGATACAAGGTGATACTCAAAAATACCGCCGCCCCCAATATCCCTCGCACTTCAGGAAACCAGTACGCTGACGCATCTTCCCAGCCAAATACTGCCCGCAATCCACGCTGTACGGGACCTGTATAATCCAATAACTCTGTATATACAAACGCTGCCAAATATCCAGGCATAGCCAAAGGCAGTAGCAAAGCCGTTGATAATATCCCTCGTCCACGAAAATGGCACATGCTTACCAACCAAGCACTGCTTACACCCAGTAGCAAACATCCCATCGCCACCAAAAATGCCAGTAACAAGCTGGTCCAAACATACCGCGGCAACAGCGTCTGCCACAAATGCCCCCAGATCCCCTCAGCAGGACGCAAAGCCACCACTACCAAACCCATCAACGGCAGCAAAGCCAGAACCACCAAGCACAACATGCCCGATTTCCAGGCTGCCCCCCCTAGCCGCGACCATTCAATGCCCATTAGCTAAACCCTAACAAACAGGCAATGGACAGCCAAAGCGTGAAGTCGTGCCATGAGCAAATTGGATCTCAGCAAGTTGTTCTCATATAGAATTGACAAGCAGCGTGATAAAATCGTATCAGCAGGTCATTCAAGCAGCTATAACTAAACAACCTTAAAAGGCTTTTCCGTTAAAAATGAGACTTCCAAGCAGGTTAATCTCTTTTATGACAATTGTTTCATGCAAGCAACGCTAAAAAATCGTACCATTTTTTGTCAAGACAATTTGGAAGTCTTAGGGGGTATTAACTCCAAAAGCATAGACCTCATTTACCTTGACCCGCCATTTAATAAAAAAAGGACTTTTCATGCCCCCAGGGGCACTGCTGCTGAAGGCGCTAATTTTCAGGATGTTTTTAAAGAGGATGATATAAAAGAAGAGTGGCTGGGACTGATAGCAGACAAAGAACCCAAACTGGCTGCCTACTTACAAGGCATCAAAGCCATCGGGACTATCAGCAACTTTGCTTATCTTGTCTATATGGGGGTGAGGATTTTAGAGTTGTATCGGGTGTTGAAAGATACGGGGAGTTTATATCTACACTGTGATCCTGCTATGAGTCACTACTTAAAGATACTGTTAGATTGTATTTTTGAAGAGGCAAATTTTTCCAATGAGATTGTTTGGAGAATAGGCTGGGTATCAGGATACAAAACACAAAAAGAGGGCTGGATACGCAACCATGACATTATTCTTTATTATGTAAAAAACAAATCTGGGTATATTTTTAATAAAGAATATATTCCCTACACCAAAGACTATAAAAGGCGTGACGGTTCACTGCCAACAGGCAAGGGTATTCCGATAGAAGATACCTGGAATTGTCACCAAGCAGATGTTCTGGATTCAATTATGATTAAAAGCTTTGCCAAAGAAAAAACTGGCTATCCCACCCAAAAAAACCTTGCTTTGTTGGAACGCATTATTCAAGCAAGCAGCAACCAAGGCGACCTTGTACTAGACCCTTTTTGCGGCTGTGCCACCACCTGTATAGCTGCTGAAAGGTTGGCCAGGCAGTGGGTAGGAATTGATATCAGCGAAAAATCTTTTGGCTCGGTGAAGCAAAGAATACAAAAAGAAATTGCAGAGCATCCATTTCAAGGCAAGGCCATTTTTAGAACCGATATCCCGCAGCGCACGGACAACAAGCAGCAGCTCAGCTAAAAACGGACAAGCAAAAGATCCAGCCCCTGAGTCTTCCTTGCAGGCAGCCTTACAAAGGAAAGAAATGGCTTGCTGGTAGTTACTCCCAGCCAGCCTGATCCATCAAACGTACGGCTTGGGAACGGAAAGCAGCTACACGCTCAATGTGCAGCCGATCCTGCTTGAATTTACCCAGCTGCTGTAGGAAATCGGACAAGGGTACCCGCTTGTTGACAGGGTATTCAAAATTGGCTTTGGCGTACAGTTCTTGTGCCTGTGGGGATCCCAAGAATTCCAGCAGTGCAATGGCTTGCTGGCGGTTGGGTGCATGGCGTGTGACTCCACCCCCACTGATATTTACATGAGTGCCGCGGTCTCCCTGATTGGGAAACACCACTTTGATGGCTTTGCCCCAAGGGGCTTGCGTAGGGGTTTTGGTGATGAGTCCCAGATAATAGGTGTTAACCAAGGCAACATCGCACAAGCCTTGCCAGATAGCCTTGATTTGTGCGCGATCATTGCCTTGGGGTTTGCGTGCCAGATTGCCTCGCACCGATTTTGCCCATTGGAGGGCTTGTTTTTCGCCATGGTGGGCAATCAGAGATGCCAAAAGAGACACATTGTAGGAATGTTGCCCAGAACGCGAACAGACACGACCCTTCCAAGTCGGCAGTGCTAAATCTTCGTAGCGTTTGAGAGAGTTGGAGGGGACTCGGTCTTTAGAGACCACCATCACCCGCGCCCGCACAGTGAGGGCGTACCAGAGGCCATCTTTATGGCGCAGATGTCGGGGCACGCTGCGGTTAAGCTTGAGAGAACGGATGGGTTGCAGCAAGCCGGCGTCTGCTGCTTGTACCATGCGACCGAAATCGGCAGTCAGCAGCACATCGGCGGGGCTGCGTGGGCCTTCTTGTTTTAGGCGTTCTATCAATCCTTTGGAGGAAAATACCACATTCACTTTGCTGCCGCTGGATTTGGTAAAGGCGTCAAACAGGGGTTGCACCAGCTGTCGCTGACGATAGCTGTATACATTCACTTCTGACTGGGCCTGGGCAGTCCAGGTTGCTGTAAGGGTAAAACCAGCGAAGAGACACAATGTCAGCAGCAGTGTCAACAATATGTGCTTGTTGTTATAGTTAGAAAAAAAAGTATGCTTGATGTTGGTATTTATCATTATTGAGAGATATTAAAAGGACGGTGAAATTCTTGACCAAATCTCACCATCGTCAGCAGGCGGTAGGAGAGATATGCAGCTATTGTGATGCAGCAAGAAATTCTTTGTCAATGGTGTTAATAAATATGAAAACAATGTCTAGGGGATGGATGGAGCAACAACATACTGGAATTTGGTATGGTGCGCTATGGTTTTTTGGGGTGATGCTGGCAGCGGGGATGGTGTTATGGCAGCCTGGGGCAGCTGTGGCAGAGACTCCATTACCGGTGGTGGGTATGTGGAGCAAGGGGCATCATACTTGTGTTTTGCTGGAGGTGGCGGAGGGGGATAGGCGGGTAAAATGTTGGGGGCGCAATAATTATGGTCAGTTGGGCATAGGTGTTGCGCCTTTTTTGGGTTCTGGTGCTTCAGTTTATGCCAGGCATGCAGCCATAGGTGACCAAGCTGGCGAGATGGGTGATAAGCTGCCATTTGTGGATCTGGGAAGCGGCGTGCAGGCGCAATCATTGGCAGTGGGATATTTTCATACTTGTGCCTTGTTGATCGATGGACGGGTGAAATGCTGGGGGTTGAATACCAGTGGAGAGATTGGGTTGGGAGATGACTCATGGTCCAAGCGCTTGATTGGAGATACACCTGAAGAAATGGGGGATGGGCTGCCATTTATAGATTTTGGCAAGGGATTAAGCCCGATAGAATTAACAGCAGGAGGGTTTTACACTTGCGCGCTGTTTAAGCAGGGACGTATAAAGTGCTGGGGTTTTAATGGTCATGGAGAGTTGGGGTTGGAGAACATTGAGGGGGACCGATATCGGGTGGGAGATCAACCCCAGGAAATGGGAGACCAGCTGCCTTTTGTCAATTTGGGTGCAGGCATGCGGGTGCGTTCGTTGAGTGCTGGTCGCACACACACCTGTGCGCTGCTGGAGAATGGACGCGTAAAGTGCTGGGGTTTGAATGACTGGAGACAGCTGGGCTATGATGACCCGCAGCCACGGGGCGATGTTGCGGGGGAAATGGGGGACAAGCTGCCCTTTGTGCCATTGGGAGGCTTGCGTGTCACACGCTTATACAGTGGCGACTATTTCAGCTGCGCACTATTGCAGCAGGGACGCATCAAGTGTTGGGGGCGTAGTTCTCAGGGTTTACTGGGGGGTGGAATAAACAAGCATTCTATCAAAGCCGATGATGCCAAGCAGGGCTGGCTGGTTCCAGCCAAGGGGCAGCAAATATTACAAGTGGTGGGAGGCTGGTTGCATGCCTGTGCCATCCTGACTGGAGGGAAATTGAAATGTTGGGGGGATGCCAGTTTTGGAGTTCTGGGAAGGTTGGAGAGTAAGCTGCAACCTTTGTCCCAGCAGCCTGAGGTAATGGTGGGAGGTCCTGTCAGTCATCTTGCCTTAACAGAAAGAAGTACCTGTGTGCTGATCAAGACACCACAAGGCCAGCGTGCCAAGTGCTGGGGACGTGGTCTATACGGTTTAACAGGCTACGAAAGTAGACAGAGGTTGGGCGATAAACCAGATACCATCCCTGCAAAGCTGCCTTTTATTAAGCTGGGCAGTAAAAAATAAACCCTTGTGATGAGTATCTTAATCTTTGTCTGTTATATGTGCCATCTTGTCTCTTGAGCTTAATTTGCCACTGTTACTTGCATCCTTCAAACAATCCTGACACAAACCAAACACATGGTGCGTATGTGATGTCTGCATAAAGTCAAACCGTTCACAAATGTGCTGCTGTATCTTTTCCAACTCAGGATTGTCAAATTCTATCACCTTGCCGCAGCCAGTACATATCAAATGGTCATGATGCAGCCCAGGTGCTGTGGTTTCATATAGCCGACCTTGTTCTCCAAAATCTCGCTTCTCCATTAAACTACAGGCTTGCAACATCCCTAATGTGCGATACACCGTTGCTCGTGAAATTTCCAATCCCTTCGCATGCAAACGCGCCAACAATTCTTCTGCTTCAAAATGACCAGGACCGCAGAATATTTCATTCACCACCGCTCGTCGCTGAGAAGTTAACTGCAATCCTTGCTGACGCAAATGTTCCAAAAAAAATGCCTTATCTAACTTGTTCCCGTCCATCCCTATCCTCTCAAACTTACAAAAAAATCCATCCTTTTTCTTCCTTCTTGTTATCATAACCTCAACCCATACCAAATCCTATTCTTGCAAATTATTCTGCCACTATCTTTTCGCTATGAACATGCCCAGCCTTGGCATTCCCAAGCACTTGATGGATATCTGCTATCAACATGCCATTCAACACATTCCTCATGAAGCCTGCGGAGTACTCAGCGGTCCTTTTGATGCCAACCACGTTGACCAATTTCACTCACTGGAGAACATCATTAATCAACTCCATGCACAAGATCCCCAACATTGGCCACGCAATTCCCGCAACGGCTATGTGATTGATCCGCAGGCATTCCTCAAATTACAAAATCAACTACAAAAAAAGCATCAAGCCATCAAAATCTACATGCATTCCCATATTGATGTCGGCGCCTATTTCTCAGAAGAAGACCAACAACGCGCTTCTTTCAAGGGGCAGCCTCTGCTGCCAGAAGCCCTCTACTTGGTATGTGCTGTAAAAAATAAACAGCCCGATGGTGCTATTCTTGTTTGGTTTGATGCAACTTCCCAAGCATTCCAATCCCTTGCTGTTTAACCATCTGTGAAGCCAATGAAAGCAGGATTTTCCATGATTGTTGGTAAGGGATAACTTGCAGCGAAAAGCAAAAAAGAACCCTGTACCTGTAAAGCAGATGTTGTCTGTGGTGGTGCCTGTTTACAATGAAGCGCCTCATTTGCAGCAAGCCATGGAAGGGTTGCTGTCTTTTTCACTGCCCGTGAAACAAGAATGGATTGTGGTAGACGATGGCAGTACGGATCACTCATGGGAGATACTGCAAAGTCTCAGGAAAAAATATAGTTTTGTGCTGTTGCGACAGAAGGTTAATCAGGGCAAAAGCGCAGCAGTGATAAGAGCATTCGGGGAGGCGCGCGGTGATTTTGTGTTGATACAGGATGCAGATTTTGAGTATGATCCTGCCGATGTTCCCCGCTTGCTGCAGCCTTTGCTGCGGGATGAAGCAGATGTGGTGTATGGAAGCCGTTTTTTAGCGGGGGGTAGAAAAGGGGCTTCTTGGTTGCATTATAGGGCTAATCGGCTGTTTACCTTCATCAACAATATGCTGGGAGGGGTACACACCACAGATGTGTATACCTGTTATAAGCTGCTGCGCACCGATTTGATCCGTGCTATGCAACTGCGTGCTGGCGGCTTTTCTATCTGTTTGGAGATTTCGGCATTGGTGGGCAAGACGCAGGCGCGCTTTGTGGAGTTACCGATAAGCTATACCCCGCGTTCTCGTGAAGAAGGGAAGAAGATAGCCTGGAGAGATGGTTTTCGTACCTTGGCAGCGTTGGTATTTCACAATGTGTTGAGGTCACGGCGGAGTGTGTTTAAGAAATTGCCCGCCAAGTATGGTTCATACAGCTGACCGCTAAGAAGCAGTAGCGAGTTGACCGCAGGCAGCCAGGATGTCTTGCCCTTTGGAGAGGCGAAGAGGCGCAATGAGTCCCTTATCCAGCAGGATTCGCTGGAAGCTGCGCATGTGTTTCATAGAGGGCGCCTGGTAAGGGCTTTGGGGGAAAGTATTGTACATGATGAGATTGACCTTGCAAGGCAGCCCATGCAGAAGCTTAACCAGACGGCGGGCATCTTCAAGATGGTCGGTGATGCCCTTGATGAGGATGTACTCAAAAGTTAGTTGATCACGACCGCGCTGTGGTGCCAGACGGCAGGCATTAAGCAGTTCAGCGATGTTCCAACGGCAGTTAATGGGCATCAGACGGCTGCGGATAGTATCGGTGGTGGCATTGAGGGAGACAGCCAGGTTGACGCGGAGTTTCTCCTTGGCAAAACGGCGAATAGCAGGAACCAAGCCGCTGGTGGAAATCGTGATACGGCGGGCAGCAAAGCGCATACCATCGTTGGCTTGTAAAATCTCCAGCGCACAGATGAGGTTGCCGTAGTTGTGCAGCGGTTCGCCCATACCCATAAAAACCAGGTTGGTGATGCGTTTGTCTGGTTCGGTCAGGCGCAAGAGTTCCACAGCTTGTGCCACAATTTCACCGGCGGTCAGCTGGCGTTTCAGCCCCATAGTGGCAGTAAGGCAAAAGGTGCAGCCCATAGCACAGCCGACTTGGGTAGAAATACAAGCAGTGTAATGACGGCGGTTGGGCATGAGTACCGCCTCTATGGACTTGCCGTCTTGCAGCTGAAAGCGCACCTTGCAGGAGTTGTCCGCAGAAGTCTGGCGGGCAGCTATCGGCAGCTTGCCCAAGTGAAAATGCCTGTCCAACAATTCCCTCAAAGGCTGAGAAAGCGTGGTCATCTGGGCAAAGTCCTCTACTGCATGGCGGTACAACCACTGAAAAATTTGACGGGAACGGTAAGCATCCGCATTTTGAGTCGCCAGCCACTCCTCAAGCGCAGACAGGGTAAGACCCTTAATGTCTTGCTTGCCCTCTGTCATAGGTCGTAACGGCCAACACGCTGAAGACGAGGACACAGGCAGAACATCAACAGGTGTGGATTGCAGAGACATAAAAGCAAAAGGAAACAGGCAAGGCATCTTGTTATTAGAATAACTTAGGGAATACGGCAGGATTGGTAAAAAAGTATCAATTTGGATTGGAGATAACAGATGAAGATTCTAGGTAAAAGTCATTTCTGACAGCAGCCAACTGGTTTCTCAAGGTCTATGACCTTTGGTGTGAGGATGCAGGAAGGCAAAGTCCCTCTGTCCTTGGTAGGACTGCTGGCAGGTGTGGGGTGGATTTAAGCACTTTCCTGCAGGAGTTGTTGTTGGCGTTTTTGTCCTGCTGGGGTGGGATATGGACCTCCGACGCAGGCGAGGCAGAGTTTTTCTGGAGGTAGTTGGAGGGCGCTGCAGAGGCGGGGAATGGGGAGATAGTTGAGACTGTCGGCGTTGAGGGCTTTTGCCATGCGTTTGAGTTGCTGAGGTGAGGGGGTTTGTTCGTTATCGGGGATGAATTGGGAGGCGAAGAGTTCTTTGCGGGTGGGCATATCAATGCCGTAATAGCAGGGATTGCGTACGGGTGGTGCGCCGATTCTTACATGTACGGATTCTACTTTGCCTCGTTCTCGCAGGGTTTCTATCACTATGCGCAGGGTGGTGCCACGCACCAGGCTGTCGTCTACTAGGTAGATGCTGCGTCCTTGCAGCAATTCAGTGAGGGGGATGAATTTCATCTTGACAGTTTCTGCGCGATTGGCGCCTTCTATGAAGGTGCGTCCTACATAGCGGTTGCGCAGCAGGCCTTGTTCTATAGGCAGTCCCATATGATAGGCAAATGCGTTGGCAGCTGTGGAAGAGGTTTCTGGCACACAGATAATCATTTCGCCAAGGGGCGGCTTGCCTGCTAGTTGTTCTTTCTCTTGCAGGGCGAGTTCGCGGCCTATGTTGGTGCGTGCTTGGTAGACTGAGCATTCGCCTATGGCAGAACCCAGGTTGGAGAAATACACCCACTCAAAGAAACACGGTGATGGTTTGCCAGCAGGGGCGTAGCGTTCTATCCGCCAGCCTTGGGGATTGGCGATGAGCATCTCACCGGGAAGCAGTGTGCGTATGTCGTGCATGTTCAGGTTGCGATGAACGATGTTTTCTGATGCCACCAGCAGCATGTTGTCTTGGACGGCATAAGAGAAGGGCTTGAAGCCTAGGGGGTCGCGGGCGGCTACCAGTTCTCCCTCTGCATTGATAAAGGCAATGTTATATGCGCCGTCAAATTCTTGCGCCAATGAGGAAAAGAGTTTTGCTAAGGAGGGTTTGTGTTCTCCCCGCAGCTGTCTATTGATGCAGTGCATCATCACCTCGGTATCTGTTTCGGAGGAAATATGATAATCCTTGTTTTCCAATTCTGTTTTTAGCTGCTGATAATTGGCAAGGTTTCCGTTAAAGGCTACTGAGAACCACTTCCATTTACGCCCGTGACTTCGCTCAAAGGGTTGTGCATCTTCGGGACGATTTTCCCCAGATGTGTTGTAGCGGTTGTGCCCGATGGCTGCAAATCCTTTTAGTTGCTGCATGAGGGCTTTGCTTTTGTTGTGGTTGTACAAAGAGAACACCTGTTGGACAGATCCATTCTCTTTGTGTGTAGACAAAATGTGATGATTGCTGGGGTTGTAGCTGGTAAGGCCGGCACTTAGTTGTCCGCGGTTTTGCATATCCAGCAGGGCGCGTACCACTTGGGGGGCAGCATTGGCTTGCGCCTGCTGCGATCCAAAGTAATAGCAGGCGGCTACGCCGCATTCTTCCTTGATATCACTCATAGCAACTTAGCACCCTCTAAGAGAAAATATAAACTATTGCCAGCGAGCTATCAGTTGCTCGTAGGCTTCTTGCACCCGCAGAAAATCACCTATGGTACCTCCTTGATCGGGATGATTCTCCTTTGCTAACCTCCGATAAGCAGCCCGAATTTCCTCCAATTCAGCCGTCTCTGATAATCCCAGCACCGCCAAGTGTTGTCCCATTCCTCGCAGCGGCGAATGAAACTGCCCTGCATGCCTCCCTCCATTCTCCCAAGAGGTCAAACCCAACCGATGAGCCTCCTTCAACAAACGCTTCTGCAACGCTTCAGATCGCTCCATCAATAACGATAGCGACGCTGGAGGTTCCTGCCAAAACGCCTCACTCTGCGCTCGCTCCAACAAGGCAGATGCCGTAGCTCGCAAATAATCCGATGACAAGGTGGCGTTCAACGCACGTCGTTGTTCCAACTCCAAAGGACGCAAACGCAACTCTCGCACCAAACGCCCAATATGCCCAGGCAACTGACCTAAACCAGGACGCAAACGCCCCCGCAGCTCCTCATCGTCCATAGTGGCAAACGCATCTAAGCGCATTCCAATGACATCCCCCAAACACAAAATCACCTCGCGATAATGTTCTCGCAAAAATACCAACCCGCTGGCCCGTACCACTTCTGCATTCCAAGTAAACTTACAACGTCCCAACACCGCCAATAAAATCTCGTCCTCCCATGGCGCCAAAGTGCAATACACCGACTGTCCCCGCTCACTGTCAAAATAGCTATACCAAGCCCATAAGATCTCTTTGCCTGGCAAATTGCTCTTCAACAGCAAATGCAAACTGGTGGCACTAACCCCTGCATAACGGCAATTCCCATCCTCGGTCTGCCGCACACAACCATGCAGTCCACCCAACAGTTCCAACACTGCTGCGGTATAATCTCCAGTATGATCCCCACCACGTTTTACGCTCATATCCACTTGCTCAGCTGCTTTCCCACCCGCCAAACTTATTCTAATAACCATCTCATCAAATTTTCTCTCACATGGCAAGCTGCCCCCAATTTTGCAGCAGGCTACAGGAGGCTTGCCCCCAGCACAAGCAGTGTGAAGCCTATCTTACAACCCATGCATGCAGGGCAGATGTGTATTGATATGGAAGTTGGCGTCTGCCAAATTCCAGATTGCAGTGTAGGTAGAATCCATCTCCTGAAAATAATCGGGTTCTCCCCTAATTTGTTGTAAGAATGAATGAATATTATCGGCGGGATATAGGCGGTTGTTAAACATGACGTGAGCCGTGGGGACAGAAGGTTTGCCTACACAGGCTAGAATTAGGAAAGCCTTGAAAACGTAGTTGTTATTTGAATCGTAATAGGTATTGCCGTTATCTGCTTGTTTCCATAGTTGAACAGAAGGGACACCCATGACAGCGGCATAAGCACAAACCCATTCTGTATTAGTGGGAAAGTAGAAATGATCGCAGTCTGGGTGGCCAGTTTTTACTGTTTGTCCATTGTAATGCCCGGCCCCGTTGCAGGAGGCGAGATTAAGCACAGCTATTAGTATGCATGAGAAGAAAAAGCTGGCTTTGTGCCAAGGTTTTTGGGGAGAGGACTTCTTCAGCAAAGTTGGTAACTGGCTTGATGGTGCATGAGAAAACATGGATATTTTTTTATTGGGCAAATTAAGCAAGAGAAAGCTGCCACATAAATGGCAACTGTTTCCAGCACATCAGTGCGACTGGTAAAAGATAGGATGCTCTTCGGCTGGTACAAAGCCAGCCGGAAACGAAGCACAAATAGTTGAGGGCCTGGCAAGAAATGCGCAGGCTTATCCCTTAATTAAATAATACTTCCCATGTCAATGAATTGACAAGATAATTTTCCCAAATTTACAGGATTTGCTCCAGCCCGTAATGCAATTGATTTAAGGAGGGCGCCTTTCGGCAGGCATGGAGTACTCCTGACATGAAGCATCCTCGGTTAAGGACTTGGTGGGTGATGCGCAGGTGCTCTCCTTGGTCGCTGAGAATGACTTCTTGGTTGGCGATAAAGCCTGGGAGGCGGAGCGAGTGGGTAGGGATTTGGTTGATGGTGGCACCGAGTGCGCCGGGGTGGAGTTCTTTGGATGCGGTTTTTAGGGTAGGGGCCTGGGGTCTGGCAGCTTGAATGTCTTCTGCGGTGCGGATGGCGGTGCCAGATGGAGCATCGGCTTTCCCATCATGGTGGATTTCAATAATTTCGACATAAGGTAGGTGCTTGGCAGCCTCAGCAGCAAAGCGCATCATCAGTACTGCACCGATGGCAAAATTGGGTGCAATTACACCGCCCAGCTTGGATTGATGCGCCTGTTTTTGAAGTTCTTTGATTTGTTGAGGCGTAAGGCCGCTGGTGCCGATGACCGGTCGTACGCCGGCTGCGATGATGGCTTGGGTATTGGTGAATGCCACAGAGGGGTGGGTGAAATCGACGCAGACCTGTGGTTGAGCCTGGCTGAGACAGCTGGAGAGATGCGCTTCTTTATCGCTGCTGCCGACGAGATGCAGCCCTGGCGATGCTTGGATGGCAGCAGTGGTGTGACTGCCCATGCTGCCTTTGGCACCGTTAACCCACACACTGACGCTGCCTTGCTGCTTCATGGATGGTGTTGGGTATGGGAAAAGGACAGCTTAGACGGGCTGGAGGAAGATTGTTGGTCTGAGCGTATTTGGCAGACAGCGTTGATACCACCTCTGGTATTGTAGCGAGTTTTTACCAACAGCCAGTGGGGTTTTAGCAGGCGGTGGATATCTGTATAGATACGGGCAGTGGCAGGTTCTTGGTACACACCCACCTGACGAAAGGAAACAAAATAGTATTTCAGCGATTTTAACTCTACCACCAGCTTGTTAGGGATGTAGTCAATCCAAACATCAGCCAGGTCTGGCAGCCCAGAGAAAGGACAAACCGCAGAGAACTCCTTGGTATAATATTCAATGGTTTGGCGAGGTCCTTGGTAAGGAAAAGTTTCCAGCCAGTCGCTGCGAATTTTTTCCTCGCTGCCAAAAGGGGGTAATTCGCGGTTTGGGGAGGCTTTTTCCATAGTAGCCCCTTATTCTAGTTGGCCATTGCATTGAAACCGGCGTCCACATACAAGGTTTGCCCGCTAATACCAGAGGCTTTGTCACTAAGAAGAAAAATCACACTATTGGCGATTTCTTCCACGGACACATTACGTCCCAAAGCTGAATGCTCACCAGCAATTCTCAACATATTACCAAATTTCTTGATGCCAGAAGAGGATAAAGTCTTCAAGGCACCAGCAGACACTGCATTAAAACGCAGCTCATCTGTACCATATTCTCTGGATAGATAACGGATAGATGCTTCTAAAGCAGCCTTGGCTGGTCCCATCACATTGTAATGGGGCACTGCCAGCACCGAGCCAATAAATGACATACATACCAATGAACCCCGACCACGCTGTTTCATTCTAGGTGCTGCATGACACGCCAACGGCACCACAGAATAAGCACTCACCTCCTGCGCCAATAACCACCCCTGCCGCGAAGTCTGTGAGAAATCCCGCTCCAAATCTTCCCGCAAGGCAAAAGCTGACGAATGCAGCACAAAATCCAAACCCTCTGGCCATACTTTGTCCAACTCACTAAATACCCCCGTTATCTGTTCATCAGACAGCAGATCCAGTGGTAATATCGAAGCTACACGCCATTCCTGCTGCAATTTCTTCACAAATTGCTCAAAACGACCCTTGGGATCTGGCCCATATGTCAACACCAGTTCCGCCCCCAGCTCATGCAATCCACGTGCAACCGCATACGCAATACTGCGCTGATTGGCTACACCCAATATCAATCCTCGCTTGCCCGTAAAATCTATCATGCTCATTCCATGCAATCCCCCCTCTCTTATACATTCTTTTTGTTGTCTCCCATTCCACCAGAACTTGTCAACCGCAGATCCATTTTCTACAACCTAACTCCATCCCATCCCACCAGATAGCACAAACATGGTTTAAGCATGGTATGCTAGACACGCACCACGCTAAACCCCCGCCCCATTTTTTGCCAGTACAGCATCGCCACCCTATGTGAATTGAGGCACTTTTACTTGCAGCCCGCGCTCAAGTTGGAAATTGTGTGCGATAATGTGCCATGATGGCTATGAGAAGGGGAATTTTGAGTGGCAGGATGCGACTCAAAAAAAGCAATGAATGCGCGGGGTGATTAGATAAAGTTTGGACAGGGAGGCCTGCTATGGGGTTGTCATTATCTCGTTTTACACAGAATGCCCAGGAGGCTATTCTGGAGGCACAGCAGCTGGCGGAGGAGAAGCAGCATGCCAAGATAGACCCTGAGCACCTGCTGTTGACCTTGATTCGTCAGCAGGATGGATTAGCGCAGGTGCTGCTGAGGAAGTTGGGGGATGGGAGCAATGGATTGGAAAGGTTGTCGGGGGGGTTGGAGCGTCATTTGGAGAGGCTGCCGCACACGGCGACGGTGGGTGCAAAGCCCTATGTGTCTAAGAAGCTGCAGGCGGTATTTTCGCGTTCGGAGCGAGAAGCGGTAGCGTTGCGGGATGAGTTTACTGCGCCTGAGCATTTACTGATTGGCTTGGCCATGGAACAAGGGGGAGTTGCACAGGAGTTATTGCAAACGCGTGGGATTAATCGTCAGAGTGCGTTGGGATTTTTGCGGGAGTTGCGTAGGAACAAGGCGGACAGCAGGGAAGAGGAAAACGCCTTTGGGGCTTTGGACAAGTATTGTGTAGATCTTATTCAGCAGGCGCGCTCAGGCAAGTTGGACCCAGTGATTGGACGCGATGAGGAGGTGCGTCGGGTGATTCAGGTGCTGAGTCGCAGGAGGAAGAATAATCCTGTGCTGATTGGCGAGCCTGGGGTAGGCAAGACAGCGATTGTAGAGGGTTTGGCACAGCGTATTTTGGCTGGTGATGTGCCAGATGGTTTACGCAGCAAGCGGATACTTTCGCTTGATTTGGGATCATTGGTGGCTGGTGCCAAGTTCCGTGGTGACTTTGAGGATCGTATGAAAGCCATCATCAGTGCCATAGAGGGTGCTGCGGGGAATGTGATTCTCTTTATTGATGAGCTGCACACGCTGGTGGGTGCGGGGGCTTCAGAAGGTGCTTTGGATGCCAGCAACATGCTAAAACCTGCCTTAGCGCGCGGCAGCTTGCGCTGTGTTGGTGCTACCACACTGCAAGAATACAAAAAACATATGGAAAAAGATCCCGCATTAGAAAGGCGCTTCCAGCAAATTCTCATCAATCCACCAGATACCGAGAACACCGTTGCCATCCTGCGGGGACTAAAAGAAAAGTACCAAGTTCATCATGGCGTCCGTGTCAAGGATGCTGCCATCATCGCTGCAGCCAAACTCTCTGACCGCTACCTGTCTGATCGATTTCTCCCCGATAAAGCTATTGACCTCATAGATGAAGCCTCCGCACAACTCTGCATAGAAATTGATTCTCTGCCTACCGAAATTGATCAAATAGACCGCCGTGTGATGCAGCTGGAAATTGAAGCTCAAGCCCTCAAAAACGAAGATGACTCTGCCAGCCAAGAACGCCTGAAAAACCTAGAAAAAGAACTGTATTCCCTGAAGCAAAACAGTAAAGAGAAAAAAGAAAAATGGCAGCGAGAACGCGAGGCCATCCGAAAAATCCGCGAACTGCAAGAGAAAATTGAACGCACCCGTCAAGAAGAACAAGAAGCCCAACGCGCTGGCAATCTTGAAGTAGCTGCACGACTTAAATACGGTGTGTTAGATGAACTCAATAAAAAGCTTTCTGATGCCAATCAGGAGTTAGAGCAACTCGGTGGCGGCCGCATGCTGCGTGAGGCCGTTGATGCAGAAGACATAGCCCGCGTATTGAACCGCTGGACAGGCATTCCCGTAGAACGCATGCTGGAAGGCGAACGCCACAAATTGCTGCAAATGGAGCAAACCCTGGCTACCCGTGTAGTCGGACAAGAAGACGCCATCAGTGCCGTCAGCAACGCCATCCGACGTTCCCGCGCCGGCATCCAAGACCCCGATCGTCCCATCGCTTCCTTCATCTTTGCTGGTTCCACTGGCGTGGGAAAAACCGAACTCGCCCGTTCCATTGCTGCCTTCCTCTTTGATGATGAACGCTCCATAGTGCGCCTTGACATGTCAGAATACATGGAAAAACACTCTGTTGCTCGCATGATTGGCGCCCCTCCAGGCTACATCGGTTTTGAAGAGGGCGGTGTACTCACAGAAGCCGTTCGCCGACGTCCCTACTCTTTGCTGCTGCTGGATGAAATTGAAAAAGCACACCCCGATGTCTTTAACCTCTTCCTGCAAGTAATGGATTGCGGTCGACTCACCAACAGCCAGGGACGCAGCGTAGATTTCCGCAACGTTGTGTTCATCATGACCACCAACCTTGGACAACAAGACTTGCAAAACGGACGTCCTCTATCCCATCAAGAACTGGCGCGCAATGCAGCCAGCGCACTGCGGCAACACTTCCGACCCGAATTCCTCAACCGCTTGGATGAGGTCATCGTCTTCAAACCCCTCGCTAAACCAGCACTGGAAAAAATCGTGGATATCCAACTGAAGCAATTGCAGCAGCGACTGCAAGAGCGCGGCATCCGCCTAAACCTAGAAGACAGCGCTCGCTCCTATCTCGCCGAACAAGGCTTTGACCCCTACTTCGGAGCACGACCCCTCAAACGCCTCCTCCAACAAGAAGTGCTGGACGTCCTCGCCAGTAAAATGCTGGACGATACCCTCAAATCTGGCGATAAAGTCCGCATACTCTGTTCAAGTAAAGGCACCCTCAGCTTCCGCAGAGATAAATAAAAGCTAGAATTAGTCTGTGGCGCAGCTTGCCTCCCTAGAAAAAAGCAAGTCGGGGCTAGCCACAAACCTGTACATAGTGCTAGTTGCAGCTGGCATTCCTTACATCAGCCCACCACATTTTATAAAGAGGTAGGAGTTTTTTGCTGGGAGTTGTAGCAGAACAAGCTTCCTTTGCATAAGCGAGCAAGAAGGAGGCTTATTTTTATGGCTAGAGACTTAGACTTCACTTCGCATTGTATTTGGGGTCTAGGCGCTTGAGTTCTTGCTGTTCCCAGACCTTGGCTTTGTCTTTAGAGCTTGTTTGTTTGATTATATAAACGCGCACATCACCACTGTATTGATTTTGATGGTCCTCTTCTTCTCTTTGAGGATCTTCAGTAACGCCAACGTAGACAATAGAATCTGATGGATCCATCAAGTAATATCCGTAATACATAATCATTCACCCTTGAAAAGAAGTTATCGTGATGTGTTGATGCCAAAATTTTATAGGCTATATTATAATATTATATCACGGGAATGCAAGATTTTTTTACAGTTATTTCTCACCTGGGAGAGCGGTGGTTTCTCACTGTTGCAATGAGTGAAGAATGGCTTCTAGCAGCCGATTGGTTTCTTTTTGTCTTCTGGCCAACAGATAGACATTGAGGGGTATCAAAATGCCTAAGAGGGTAATCAGACCCAGGCAGAACAGCAAGAACAAAACAAAGGGCAAGGAGAATAGGGAAAATAATACATCCATAGACAACACCTTTTAGTGTGTAATTGGTGAGGGTGGCAGCCTCTGTGTTGGTGTTATGAGGTTTGGCGCCAATCTTTGCGTTGTTTAATTTCGTTGAGCAGCAATTGTTGCAGTTTGTCTGCGGGAAGGGTGGACTGCTGCTGGCTGCCGTGGCGTCGCCAGCTGATGGTAGAGTTGGCTTGTTCTTGGTCGCCAGCGATGAGGATGTTGGGTATTTTTTGTGTTTGTGCTAGTCGCATGCGTTTGCTGAGTGACTCGTTGCTGTCGTCCACTGTGGCGCGAATGAGATTTTGGCGCAGTTGTTGTTGGAGGCTTTGGGCGTAAGGGTTGTGGGAGGGGGCTACGGGGAGGATGAGGGCTTGTATAGGAGCGAGCCAGGTGGGAAAGGCGCCAGCGTAATGCTCAATGAGAAAGGCGATGAAACGTTCTTGCGTACCTAAGGGCGCACGGTGAATGATGTGAGGCTGATGGGGTTGGTTATCTGTTCCGATGTATTCCAGTCCAAAACGTTCAGCCATGATGAGGTCAAGTTGGTTGGTGGAGGCAGTTTCTTCACGCCCTGCCACATTGCTCAGCTGCATGTCTATTTTTGGTCCGTAGAAGCAGGCTTCACCGCTTTCGGTGTGAAATGGTACTTCCAGGTCTTGCATGGCTTCAGTAATCAGTCGATTGGCGTCCTGCCAGACCTGGGGTGGGCCAGCGTATTTGTCTTTGTTGAGATCGGGCAGGGAGAGGCGCATCCAGTAGTTGGTGATGCCGAACAGGCGATAGTAGTCCAGGTGCATTTGCATCACTTGGATGAATTCTTCTTTGGTTTGTTCGGGGGTGCAGTAGATGTGTGCGTCGTTAATTTCTAGTGCGCGTACACGGAGCAGACCACTGAGTTCGCCGGATTGTTCATAGCGATAGCACATGCCATATTCGGCAAGCCTGAGGGGCAGGTCACGATAGCTGCGTGGGGCAGCTTTGTAGATCATGTGGTGATGGGGACAGTTCATGGGTTTAAGATAGAAGTGTCCGTCATCACAGATCATGGGAGGGAACATGTCATCTTGGTAGTAGGGCAGGTGCCCTGAGGTGTGGTAAAGGCCTTCCTTAGTGATGTGGGGTGTGGAGACACGTTGGTAGCCGGCGCGGAATTCCATTTCCATGGCTAGGTTTTCCAGTTCTTGTCGGATGACTGCGCCGTTAGGCAGCCAGAGGGGCAATCCTTTGCCGATTTCATCATTGATGGTAAAGAGTTGCAGCTGTTGACCGATTTTGCGGTGATCTCGGGTTTTGGCGAGTTCGCGTTGCTGGAGGAAGTGTTTGAGTTCTTCTTTTTTGGCGAAGGCGAGTCCGTGTACGCGCTGCAACATGGGATTGTTTTCATCGCCGCGCCAGTAGGCACCTGCGAGGAAATCCAACCTGAAAGAGTCTGCAGGCAGTTTGCTGGTAGATTCTACATGGGGGCCCTGGCACATATCAGAGAAGGATCCGTTGGTGTAGACACCAAGGTCTTTTTCTCCTGTTGCCATAAGCTCTTCAGCCATTTCAATTTTGTAGGGTTGATCTTGTTTTTTAAGCTGCAGCAGCAGCTGTGCTGCGGGGATTTGGCTTTGTTGAAAGATTTGGTCTTCTTGAATAATGCGACGCATGTGTTTTTCCAAAGCGGGGAGGTCTTCTGGACGGAGAGGTGGGGAGACGTCAAAATCGTAGAAGAAGCCATGTTGGGTGGGGGGACCATATCCCAGCTTGACATGGGAACGGATTTGGCAGACGGCTTGTGCCAGTACATGTGCCAGCGAGTGGCGCATGCGATAAAGGGGATGGCTACGGTCTTTGGCGATCAGGCTGGCAGGTAGGCTGGAGGAGGATTGCGCCATGGAAGTTTTAGGGGTGTGGGGATTCCAGTTGTGATTTGAGTTTGAGTCCTGCTTTATAACAGGCTTTGGCTTCATTGGTTTTGTTGAGTTTGTAATAGCGGTTGCCAAGACGGTCGATCAATTCTAATTGTCCTGCAATATCGCCCAGGCGTTCACGGAGTTGCAATTGTTGTCTAAGGCATTCAATAAGAGCAAGTTCTTCTCCCCAATCATGCAGCAGTGAGGTCATGAGGGAATAGGCTTGTTGCAGTTTGTCATGGTTTTGGTGTTTTTTGGCATGTTGGATGAAAGATTCCAAGGTGCATTTTTTTGCCAGTCTTTGCAATTTTTGGCTGGCGGTTTTTGGCAGTGCTTGCCACAAGTCTTGCAATTCTTCCACAGTGAGTGGTGCCAGCTTCAACCATGCCTGCAGATGGTGGGCAGCGGCTTCAGGGTGGGTGTCATGCAGTGCCAGCAGAGCTTGTAGTCTTAGGGTTGCGGCATCGGTATGGCTGCTATCTTTCAGGTGTTGCTCAAGACCGCTGCGCACACCTTGCCAGTCGCTATTGTGATAAGCTTTCATCGCTGAACCCAAGGCCAGACTGACAGCAGGGGTCTTGACGCTGATTTGCTTAGGGGTTTTGTCTGGTGGTTGCGCAGCTTTCCTTGTAGTTTTGTGCAGGTCTTTGTCGTTGGTGGGTGTGGGAGGGATGGTCTTGGTGTTGGCAGGGGCTACAGGCATTTTGGCTGCGGTAGCTTCTTTGTCCGTGGGCTTGTGTGTCTTCTTGTCGCTGTTCTTGCTAGTGATGGTCTCAGTCGCTTTGTTGATGGGCGTATGGAGATAATCCACCTGGTTGGTTTTATGGGTTTTGCTGCCATGAAGCTGGGGGTTTTTCAGTTTTTCCAGCATCCCTTTGGATTCACCGCCGACAAACCGCAAATCATCAAACAATTCCAGCAAGTCTTGGCTTTCGTTCATATGCCCCAGCGATGCCAGCTTGCGGCGGGTCTTGCGTAGTTTCATTGCTGAGGCTGTTTCAGCGACTGTCTTCTTACTGGCAGCAACAGGGGGCGAGGCTTCCTCTTTAACGGCTTTGCCCGTCTCTGCGGGATGCTTTGCTGTCTGCAGGCTGCCAGCAGACGTAGCTGCTTTCTTTACCTGTGGGGGTGTCTTGCGGGGCTGGTTTTGTTTGGCTGTGGCATCCTGTGTGGTTGTGGGCTTGTGAGCATCCATGGCTGCCTGCGGGGAGGATGCCTGCTTTGTGGTTGCGGTCATAGTTACTGGCTGCGGCGGATTCTCCTTCATTTCTGGTGCTGCTGCCTTGGGCAGGTTTTCCCTAGTGGCTTGCGTTGTTGCCACCTTGGTTGTTGCCGATAGATTGCGCCGCTCCTGCGGCCTGTGCGCAGGCTGCTGTCCCGCCAAGATAGGTTTTTTCTGCGCTTGTACCAACTGACGACGAAAACGCCAAAACACACCGGCTGGTAACAACGGTCGTCTGTTCCCCATCACTGACCGTGACGCCTTGGCTAACGCACGCGCCCGACTCCGTGATTCCTTCTTCTGCGCAGCACCAACACGTCTGCCACCCACAGCACGCAAATGCCGCCGCCACAAGTTGACCTGCAGCCATATCAGTGGAGGCAATATCCCCACAGCCACAGCCCATGGCTGCTTAATACCCCACATCAATCCCAATGAGACTCCTACCCACAATGCTACCAATATCGCGTGCATCCCTGCTCCGCTGCTTATGAATTCTACCAACCCATCCTTCCCAACTTAACACTTCCCATACCACAAACGCAAAATTTGTGCAGGGGAGCGTAGGTGAAGCACTCTTAACCAGGGTGGTTTTTCATGAAAGACTTGCTTTGTGGGCATGAACAGGCTAATGCTAATGAGATTTTTTGTTTTGGGGATTGTTTTTGTGATGGCGGCTGTGTACAAACCAATTTCAGAATACGGGCTGATAGGCAACATGTATACCTCTGCCTTGGTAGGGATGGATGGTGCGATTGATTGGCTGCCTGCGCCATACTTTGATTCCCCCTCGGTATTTGCAGCCATTTTGGATGGGCAGCGTGGGGGATATTTTAAGATATGCCTGCAAGAAGACTGCCGTCGGCAGCAATTTTATTATCCTGATACCAATGCGCTGATTACGCGTTTTCTGCATGGGGATGGAGTAGGCGAGGTGCAGGACTTCATGCCTTTGAATGAAAGAGAGTCGCAGGGCAAGCCGTTGCATCAGATTTATCGTTTGGTGAAGTGTGTGCGTGGCAAGATTGATTTGCGAATGGAGTGTTTTCCTGTTTTTGACTACGCTCGCAGGCAGCCCATGGTGCATTGTACCAAGCAGGGAGTGGTGTTTGAGAACGGTCAGCAGCGCATGGCATTGCAGGCAGATGTACCTATGAAGGCAGAGGGTGGGGGAGCGGTGTCTTCCTTCACCATGCATCAGGGGGAAAGTTGTGTTTTTGTGCTGCATTACCATCTAGAGAAGGAGGATGGCAATCCACTGGAGTACAAGCTTAATGCCAAAAAGACCTTGGAAAGAACCCTGGAGTATTGGTATCGCTGGTTGTCGCGATGCAATTATCGGGGTCGTTGGCGGGAGATGGTGATGCGTTCTGCTTTAACTTTGAAGCTGCTGACTTTTGAGCCTACGGGGGCAATAGTGGCGGCGCCCACCACCAGCCTGCCAGAGTCCATTGGAGGAGATCGCAATTGGGACTACCGTTTTACTTGGCTGCGAGATGCGTCATTTTCTGTGTATGCCTTGATGCGACTGGGTTTCTTGGATGAGGCGACACGCTTCATGGATTTTGTGTTTGAGCATATCGTCAATCCTCGTGAGGAGGGGCATTTGCAAATCATGTACACCATCCACGGCAAAAAGAAGATGCCAGAGAAAGAACTGGAGCATTTAAGCGGCTATCAGAATTCGCGCCCTGTGCGGGTGGGCAATTTGGCGGTTTCTCAGTTGCAGTTGGATGTTTACGGTGAGTTGTTGGATGCCATTTACTTGTACAACAAGCACGGCAAAATGATTTCTTACAAGCACTGGATAGGAGTAGAACAATTGGCCAATTGGGTCAGCGAAAACTGGCAGCAAAAAGATCAAGGTCTATGGGAACAACGCAGCAAACCCCAGCACTTTGTTTATTCCAAAGTCATGTGCTGGGTCGCCTTGGATCGTGCCATTCGCATTGCCAAAAAGCGCAGCTTCCCAGGAAAAATAGAATACTGGCGTACACAACGCGACAATATCTATCGCCAAGTGATGCAAAAAGGCTGGGATAAAAAACTCAGCAGCTTCGTCCAATACTATGGCAGCAGTTCACTGGACGCCTCCAATCTTATCATGCCGCTGGTGTTGTTTCTTGCTCCCACAGACCCCCGCATGGAAGCTACTCTTAACAACATTATCCAACATTTGGTTTCTGACTCGCTGGTGTTTCGCTACCTGAACTTTGATGACGGTCTGCAAAGCGAAGAAGGGACATTCTCACTCTGCAGCTTCTGGCTGGTAGAAGCACTCACCCGTGCAGGAAGGCTGAAAGAAGCCAGGATCGTCTTTGAAAAAATCCTCAGCTACGCCAACCACCTCGGACTATACAGCGAAGAAATTTCCTCCACAGGAGAACTGCTGGGCAACTTCCCCCAAGCCTTCAGCCACTTTTCCCTCATCAGTGCTGCCACCAACTTAGACCGCGCCCTGGATAAAATCTCCTAGGCTGCTAGGAATCATCCCCAAACAATTTTTTGAGTTGTTGGCGGGCAGCTTGGTCTTCATCGATATTGTTGCTGCGGTTGGCGGCGTTGGTTTGGCGGAAGTAATCGCAGAAATTGGCAGCAGTTTTGTCTTTAACGGGTTCGGCAATGGGTTCCCGACATTGGTTGGGGGCGTTTTCTTGATAGAATTGGCACATCAGGCAGCAACGCAGCCATGAGGAGCAATGGGGGCAGGTGGATTGTCTTCCTAGGGGGCGTGCCAGTGAGGAAATATCTGCGGAGCATTTCCAACATGTGGCGGGATTGTTGGTCATGGGTCTGTTCCTGGTAATTTTGTTACTGGTAATTTTGTTACTGGTAATTTTGATGCGGGCAAAGGATGTGACTTTCCTAAGGAGCTTTTATTTTATATGCAGTGGCGTTGTAAGTGAAGGGGCGGATCAGCGCAGTCCCAAACCTTGGAAGATTTTTTTGAACAATTGCAGCCAGTGGCGAGCTTGTTGATCTCCAAGGAGGAAGGTGAGCACCCAGTAGCCGCCGCCGCCTGTAATGAGACAGAGGGTGAACAGCCACCAGTTTTGGAGATGCTGCGGTCCGAGTTGCCATTGTCCGTACGATTGCAGCTTGCCGATGAGCAGTCCTATCAGCAGGGCTGCCAAGGTTTGTCTTAGCAGGGCGCGCCAAGGAGTCCAAGTACCGTGGTCGGCGGTTTTCTTGTTGAGCATACTCCACAGCAGGAGACACTGCATCCATACTCCCAAGCTGAGGGCACCAGCCAGACCTGGAGCGAGGAAGCGTTGACTAAGCAGCCATCCACTGGGGATGGTTATCAGCATGTTGACAGCAGCAGCTAGTACAGGTCTGCGGGTATCACCGTAGGCATAGAAGGCGGGGGTCATGATGCGTATGCCGGCGATTGCAGGTACACCCAGTGCCATCCAGCGCAGGGTACTGGCGGTGGAGCGTACATCGGCAAAGCTGAATTCACCGTGCAGATACAGCATGGCTACAATGGCTTGGCTGGCAGCCATAAAGGCAGCTATAGAAGGCAGCAGGGGATAAAAAGAGGCTTCCAAGGTTAAACTGAGGGTCTGCCTGATCCGATGCCAATTTTTTTGTGCTATGTGGATACTGAGGGCAGGTAGTCCCGCAGCAGCAAAAGCAAAAGTGAACAGCCCCAGCACCAGTTCCGTCAAGCGGGTGGCGTTATGGTAGTGAAACACCTGTCCCGTAGGTAAGAAGCTGGCCAAAATGCCCAACAGCAGAATGTTGATTTGATATACCGCCAATCCCAGCAGTGCTGGTGCCAGCAAGGCAAGCAATTTGCGGACATGCCTGCCCATTTGGAAGGATGGTCGCAAGGGAATACCCTCTTGCAGCAACCAAGGACATTGCAGCAGTACCTGTGCCACCCCTCCTGCCAGTACGCCCACGGCTACCGCCATCACCGGTGGTGAAATCCACCCCTGAGGCGCAAGCACCGCCACGATAATACTCAAATTCAAAAAAATAGGCGCAGCAGCAGGGGCAGCAAATCTACTCCTTGCATTCAGCACGCCCATCGCCCAAGCCACAAAGGAAACCATAGCCAAGTAAGGAAAACTCCAACGCAGCAGGCGTGCACTCAAGGCAAATTTCTGCGGGTTGGACAAAAAACCAGGTGAGGATATTGCCGTAATGGACTCGCTGAATACAATCCCCGCCAGGCTTAATACCCCTGTTACCAACAATACCACCCCTAAAGTCTCACGTGCCAATACTTTGGCAGTCGCCTCCCCTTCCTGATGCAGCACCTTGGTGTACAACGGCACAAAAGCAATGGTCATGGCTCCCTCCGCTGTTAAACGGCGCAGCGCATTGGGTAAGCGAAAGGCCTGCACCCAAGCATCCGTGGCACCAGATGCCCCAAAACGATGTGCCAATGTCACATCTCGTATCATGCCCAAAATGCGAGACAACAAGGTGTAAAAGGTCACCACACCTGCATGACGATATACCGTCTGTGCTTCCTGCTGAGAATCTTGTTCTGCGGTCCTATCCCGTGCGGTCCTATCCCGTTCAGTACCAGGAGAATCCACCCCATCCCCTTCATTTTTCCCACTAGCATCTGCCCGAGAATAATCTATCATGCCATGCAATTCAATCTATCCATCCCCAAGACAATGCTTCCCCATCTAACCCTGTCGGCACCCATCTTCTCAACAACTATTTATCCAAGTGAACACTGGGGGCATCACCCGTTGGGTTGCTTCAAGGATTGGGGGAAGAGTTCTCCCCGCAGCCATGCGGGGTGTTGGGGCAGTATATTTGGACAGTGTATCTGGGCAGTTTTCTTGACAGTGTTCTTGGGGGTTGGTCGTTGGAGATGGATTTTAGGGGGTATGTGCAGCAAGTTGGATTTTCCAATGATGTTCGCCGAGTTGATGTTCCGTGCTAAAGCTGGAGGGGAAATTATGACTGCCCCAGCTGGTGGCGAGGGTCTCTGTCATAATAAGGGGTTTGTGTGATGCCAGAGCTTTTTCTACGCTTTGGCTGCCGCTGATGTGCAGGGTGATGCGGTCAGCCAGTTGAAGTTTGGCTTGTTTTCGGGCTTCTTGGATGCTGCGGATCAGTTCTCTGGCAAGGCCTTCTTGTTGCAGATTATCGTTGAGCTGGATGTCTAGGATAGCCAGCAGTCCGCCTTCTTCGGCGGCGGCCTTGTGTTGGGAGGAGGTTTCTATCAGCAGTTCTGCTGCTGTAAGGGTAAGGGGTTTATTGTCTAGCTGGAGGGTGATGCTTCCTCCCTGTTGCAGACGTGCGATGCTAGCTGCATCAACGGAAGCCAGGGATTTTTTCAGCAAGGGGATGTCTTTCCCAAGGCGTTTCCCCAAGAGGGGCAGGTTAGGTTTCAGGTGATATTGGGCGATGCTGGCATCTTTTGGCAGGTATTCCAGTTGTTTGATGTTCAATTCTTCTAAGATATGGTCTTGCTGTGCTGTTACTGCTTGGTGGAATGCTTCATCTGGTAGACGCAGACTGAGCTTGCCCAACGGCTGACGTATTCTGATACCTGCTTTTTCTCGTGCTGCACGCCCCAAAGACACCACCTTCTGTGCTGCTTCCATTTGGTTGACCAGGCTATGGTTGGCTAGTTCAGGCTGGCTGTGGGGCCAGCTGGCCAGGTGTACACTCTCGGGGGCAGCGGGGTTCACTGCCCGCACCAGATTTTGGTGTACCTCCTCGGTGATAAAAGGCATTAGAGGTGCCATCAAGCGATTAACAGTTTCTAGACACTCAAATAGGGTAAGATAAGCTGCATGTTTATCGCAGCCGTGTTCACTTTTCCAGAAACGGCGGCGGTTGCGGCGGATGTACCAGTTGCTTAACTGATCTACAAAAAGTTCTATGGCTTCACCGGCGGTGCGGGCATCAAAGTTTTCCATGGCTGCTGTGGCTTGCTGCACTGTTTGTTCCAGTAAAGCCAGGGCCCAGCGGTCAATTTCGCTGCGTTGGGAGGCTTCTATCTGCTGATTGAAATCAATCTTATCCAAACTGGCATAAGTCACCAAGAAGGCGTAGGTGTTCCAATAAGTGTTCAAGAAACCGCTGGCTACCCCGCGGATGAGCTCCAACGACACCCGCTTTTGCCCATCTGGTGAGACCCGCGCCAAGAAATGCCAACGCAGCGGGTCTGCCCCTACCTGATTGAATACTTCAAAGGGATCAATCACATTGCCCAGTGATTTTGACATCTTGCGCCCGCGTTCATCCACGATATGGCTTAAACACACCACATGGCGAAACGCCGCCTGGTCAGATACCAACGCTGCGATAGCATGCAAGCTGTAAAACCAACCGCGGGTTTGGTCAATTGCCTCACAGATGAAATCCACTGGGAAATGTTGCTGAAAAAGCTGCTTGTTTTCAAAAGGATAGTGCCACTGGGCATAGGGCATGGCACCAGAGTCAAACCAGCAGTCAATAACTTCTGGCACACGGTGCATGGTGCAGCCTGTTTTGGGATGCGCAAAACTGACCTCATCCACCGTAGGACGATGCAAATCCAACTGGTCTAGCTGCCTTCCACACAGTTTTTCCAATTCTGACACCGAACCAATGCAGATAAAATCTCCTTCTCCATCTGTCCAAATAGGCAGCGGCGTTCCCCAAAATCGTTCCCGAGACAGTGCCCAATCCACATTGTTGGCCAGCCAATTGCCAAAACGACCATCACGGATGTGCTGCGGGGTCCAATCAATCTCCTGATTCAGTTCCACCATGCGTTCTCGCAGCTGGGATGTGCGAATAAACCATGCTTCCTTGGCGTAGTAAATTAAAGGAGTCCCTGTACGCCAACCATGAGGATAGTTGTGACTGATGCTTTGCTGACGAAACAACAATCCCCGTTTTTCTAAATCCTGAATAATGACAGCATCTGCCTCCTTAAAAAACTTGCCTGCTACCAGTGGCATCTCTGGCAGGAAACGACCATTCAACCCCACCGCATGCAGCACAGGCAGTCCATGACGCTGCGCCGCATTTAAATCATCTGCGCCATAAGCCGGAGCAAGATGCACCACCCCCGTACCATCCTCCAAATGGACAAATGATTCCAACACCACACGGCAGATGTCTCCCTCCACCGGTAAATCGTCAAACAATCGCTGGTAACGCATCCCCTCTAACTCACGACCCCGCATGCTGCGTAGCTTCCGCAGTTCTATGTCTCCCAATACCTCCTGCACACGCTCGGCTGCCAAAATGAAACGTTCCCCCTTCCCCAGCAATTCCACCTCCAGATACTCCGCTTCAGGATGCACCGCCAATGCTAAATTGCTTGGGAGAGTCCAAGGAGTGGTCGTCCATGCCAGAAAACTTACACCTTCCTCCTCCTGCAAGCGAAAACGCACAAATACCGAGGGATCTTCCACCTGTTTATATCCCAATGCCACTTCGTGGGAGGACATGGTGGCACCCACTTGGGGATCATACGGCACCACTTTGTAGTCCTTCTCAATCAACCCCTGGTCCCAAATCTGCTTTAACAAATGCCATACCGACTCAATAAAGCTATTGTCCAAGGTAAAATATGCATCCTCCATATTCACCCAAAAACCCATGCGCTCCGTCATACGCTCCCAGTCCTTTACATACCGCATTACCGACTCCCGACAACGACGGGTGAACTCTGCTACTCCTACCTTGGTCTCAATCTCCTGCTTGTCAAATATCCCCAGCTCTTTCTCCACCTCATGTTCCACAGGCAAACCATGACAATCCCAGCCAGCCTTGCGAGGGCAATGAAAGCCACGCATCGTCCGATAACGCGGATACACATCCTTAAATGCACGTGCCAACACATGGTGCAATCCTGGTTTGCCATTTGCCGTGGGGGGCCCCTCATTAAAAGTAAACAACTCCCGTCCCTCGCTTTGCCGCAAGGTCTTGGCAAACACATCCTGCGCTCTCCAAAAACGCAGCACTTTTTCTTCTAATTGCGGCCCTTCATACCGCACAGAAACTTGTTTTAGCTCTTTTTTTTGTTGCATGCCCTGTTACCATCACCAGCGAATCACAGCAGACGGCTTGTTCCCCTCATCTCTCGCCATCAACAATCTTACATTGTGCCAGAAACAGGGTGCTTTTCAAGCGTCTTTGGAGGTAGATTCACTTTGTTTTTAGTGCAAAGCTTGCATGTTGTGGAACTAAGCGTTATCCTGTACACGAACGCAATATCTTTGATATTTATTTAAATGTCTACTGTGAGTTTGTGGAAAACCACAGGATTTTTCTATATTGATGGAGAAGGAGACAATGGCGGAATATAACATTTACGCTGTGAGGGCAGAGAGATATGAAGAGGCCCTGGAATTTAATATGTGGCTGCAACAGTGTTTTGCTGCTGGCGAAGCACGATTTGGCGAGGGAAGTATAGAGGAAAAAGACCGTCCCGAATACAGTCCTCGCAATCGTTATTTGCTAAAAATCAAACCGGGAGATTATTTGGCGTATCTGAACCAATTTCAAGCGGGGGAAGTAACCGTTGCCAAGGTGACAGGAGTATATGCTTTCACCCGTGAGGATAAGAGTTATAAAGGAGATTTCCGCCACTGCATTAGCATAGATCCTAGGGTGGTTTCATTTTTCCGCCATGATGCATATGTGCAGGAAGATTTAAGCCATAAGTTAGGATTGCAAGGACGGTGGTATCGCATCCAAGCCAAGAATGCGTTTGAACAAGTACTAAAAGCACATAAAGCCGGCAAGCTGGGTAAGAAAGCTGACGAAACTGGCAGATTCAAGCAGTTGCTTTACGACAGCGATGAACTGTTGAAGCAGATGGCTGAGGAACTTGAAAGGAATGATGTAAAAGACTTAGAAGCCACCCTCATTCAATGCTTAGAAAAAATGCTGCCGAAGGCACAGTTGGATGATTCCATCAACAGTGAAGGCTTGAATGCTGTGCTGTCATATGATGACGGCATCCCCATTGAAGGCATGTCAAAAGCCAAACGCTGTGCAGTGCAAATTATGGCTGATACTGGCACAGTGTCTGATATAAAAATTTTTCAAGAAATTAAGATGGTTTTTGCCAACGGAAAAGAAGAGGGAAACGAATTTGATTCATGCTTGCTGCTAATGACTGGTTATCCCACCCAGCAATTTTTGGGAAAACTGAACAAATTGAGAGAAGAGTCTGGAAAATCTATCGGCTTGATTGCTGGTAAATCTCTGGCTTCAATCGTCATGCGTTATCACCCAGATTTGTTTGGTATGACGGATTAACAAAGGCACGAATTCTCGCAGCCCAGCAAATCAATTTCCCCAGCAATAGAAACAAATGGGACTTCAATTGCGGCCAGCATCTAGAAAAATATTTTTTGCAAGGTATCATTTCTGATCTTGCCTACAGATACTAGGTTTTCTGCCATCCCAGGCATCCATCACTAGGGTGATACGGCACAAGGCTTTTTATAAGAGGTGTGCGGGGGAGTCATGCCCTCCCTGCATACAACTATGCAAAGTGTTGTGTTGAGGGGAAGGAAACCTGTATATGTATGCAAAAGGGTGCCCTCAGTATTGTTGTTATTTTCAGGATGGTAACATCTGCCTGGGACTAGTGTGCGATGAATCCCTTGGATTGGTGTACCTGCTGACTGAGGAAGGAGATTCGCACTGTTTGTCGGCACGGCGGATGTTGTTTTGCTGGCAGGGTGAGATGACTGCCTCAGCAGAGTCGGAAGCGATGTGGCAGAAGGCAGCGTTGGAACAGCTTGAAGAGAAGAAACAGCAGCACCAGGAGCTGTTAGAGGGGCGTTTGAGTGCTGAGGAAAGGGGTGCGCTCGAGCGGTTGCACGGGGGGTTGATTGCGGGACAGGGGTTGGAGGCGGCGGAGTTGCTGGAGGTTCTTTCGGCGGGGGAACAGGGGTGGGAAGGGGCACGCTGGTACTGGGTGTTGTTGCGGGGCAAGGAGTGGTTTCGTCGTCAGAAGGGAGAATTTGTTGTGCTAAGCACAGAGGAGGGTGTGGCAGTGCGCAAGCGGGCAGCCGTTCGTTGGGTGCAGCAGCAGCAGGTGCAGCGTACGCAGGCTTGGGTTGCCTTGTTGAAGCAGGGAAAGTGGCCTCCACCTGTATCGGACAGCCCAACTTCTTCTTTGGCGGACGAACCTGAAACAGCTTCGCTGCTGCAACCTTCAGCTGTGACCGATCCCCAGACGACTGACTGGCAGCCGCAGGATTTATTGGCGGCGCTGCAGTCGCTGTTGGTGGCTGAACAAGCTTCTCCGCATTGGGCGCTGCTGGGGCTGGCGCTTGGCTTGACGGGATTGGAAAAGGCAGAGCGCGAACGCACCCTGCAGCAATGGCTGCAGCATGCCAATTGTTGGCCAGGCTGGCCAAGCATCTGGATGCGGCGCGCCCAGGTGCATTCAGCATTCCCAAAGCACCTGCAAGCCGCCGCAGATACACTGGCGCAATCCCCTCGGGAGACTGGAACCCAGCAAGGGCAGAAAAGGAGCAAACCTTGGCAGAAACTGCATATGCTGCACAGTTACACCATTGATGCCAGCAGCACCCGTGACTATGATGACGCTATCGCCATTGAAGCAGCTGCGCCGGATCGTGTACAGGTCGCTGTTTCCATTGCAGCACCAGCAGCTTTGATACCTGCCAGGCATTCGCTCACCAAAGAAGCTATTTGCCGCACTTCCACTTTTTATCATCCTGCTGGCTGTGTCCCCATGCTGCCTGCTGCCATCAGCGAAAACCGCAGCAGCCTGCTGGCCCAACAGGAACGCGAAACCATCACCTTCCGTCTGGAAGTTATCCCTCGTGGGGTGCAACTGCTGGAACTACTGCCTGGGGTGGTTAGCATCCAGCAAAATCTGAACTATCAACAAAGTGCACAATTGCTGCAAGAAGATCGCAGCTGGGGACTGCTGGCTGGACTCTGCCAACAACAGGCACAACGACGCCAGCAGGCCGGCGCACGTCTCCATGAGCGACATGAACTGCTGTTGGATGCCAGCGATCCCCAAGCCGTGAAGTTACATCATATTCAGCGCAGTGATCCCATCCACCGCTTGGTGGAGGAGTTGGCAATATCCTGCAACATAGCCGCCGCTGACTATTGCCACCAGCACCAGATCCCCGTACTTTATCGCACGCAGGCTGCTTCTCCACCTGCCTGCGATGACGCCTCCCCTTCGGCAGCTACTAAACAACCCATACAGGCGGTGCGACTGTCTCTCACTGCTGCTGAACATGCCAGCATCGGTTGTCCCCGTTATATACAGCTTACTGCACCACTGCGGCGGGCATTGGACTTGTGTCTTCAGCAGCAATTATTGGCACACCTCTGTGGGCAGCCGCTTCCTTGGCAGGCAGAGGAACTACAGCAATTGATCCCCCAGCTGGAAAGCCGTCTAGGGGTGCTTCAGCGACTCAGCCGCCGCCTAGAAACATACTGGAAAATGGTCTGGCTGCAACAGCACAGCCATCAAAATTTCACTGCAAAAGCATACAAGGCTACCCATAGGGGTGAAACCCGTGTCTGGCTGCCCCAGCTGCAAATGCCCGCCCGTCTGCACGGCAACAGCCCATCTCCAGGGGAAGAAGTACCCGTACGCTTGGAAGCATTGGATATGCTCACCCCTCGGGTCTGGGTAAAGCGAGACTCGTATTTTGCGCACGGCAGCAAAACACTTGTTGCAGAAGATTAGTTATCTGTTTTTAGTATGGTCATAAAGGCATCTTGTGGAACTTCCACACTGCCGATTTGTTTCATGCGTCGTTTGCCCTCTTTCTGTTTTTCCAGCAGCTTGCGTTTGCGGGAGATGTCTCCTCCGTAGCATTTGGCGGTAACATTTTTGCGGATGGCACGGATGCTCTCTCTGGCGACGATGCGTGAACCGACAGCAGCTTGGATGGCTACTTCAAACATTTGTCTAGGAATGTGCTGTTTCAGGCGCAAGGCAAGTTCTCGTCCACGGGTGGTGGCTTGCGATTTTGGTACAATCAGCGAGAGGGCATCCACTGCTGAACCATTCAGCAGCAAGTCCAGCTTCACCAGTTCACTCTGGCGAAATCCCAACTGTTCATAATCAAATGACCCATAGCCCCGTGTGGCAGATTTCAAGCGGTCGTGAAAGTCCACAATGATTTCGTTGAGGGGCAGGTCGTAGGTCAGTACTGCCCGCCCACCTTCCAGATACTCCATAGATTGCTGCTGTCCCCGCTTTTCCAGCAATAGCTGCATCACTGTGCCCACATAGTCCTTGGGAACAAATACCTGCCCGCGTACATAGGGTTCAGCGATGTGTTCCAGCCGTGTAGTCTCTGGCAGATGGTTGGGATTCTCCACCCGAACCACTTCGCCCGATTTCAAATGCGCTTGGTACACCACTGTGGGGGCGGTGGCTATCAAGCGAATACCCATCTCGCGCTCCAGCCGCTGCTGGATAATTTCCAGGTGCAGCATGCCCAGAAACTTGCAGCGAAATCCATACCCTAGTGCTGTGGAAGTCTCTGGTTCATACTCCAGGGCAGCATCGTTCAAAGCCATCCTGCCCAAGGCTTCTCGCAGATGCTCAAACAACTCGCCCTCCGCAGGATAAAGCCCGCTGAAAACCATGGGCTTTAAGCGCGTATAGCCAGGCAGGGGCTGTGCAGCCGGGCGCTTGGCGAGTGTCATGGTATCCCCTACGCGCGCATGCTGGATGTCTTTGATGCTTGCCGCCAAGTTACCCACATCGCCAGTCGACAGCGCATGCACCTCCCGTCGCTGAGGCGTTAGCATGCCCAGCGAACTCACTTCAAACTCCTTGCCTGATTTCATCAACATGATGCGATCTCCCACTTGCACCCGTCCTTGTCGCAGCCGAATGTTCACCATCACTCCCAAATAGCTGTCAAACCAAGCGTCATAGATCAATGCCTGCAAGGGGGCTTCCATATCACCCGTTGGTGATGGCACTTGCTGTACCAACTTCTCCAACACCGCAGGCACACCCTCTCCCGTCTTGGAATTGACCTGCAGCATGGGAGCTTCTTGCTGACCTCCCAGAATCTCCCGTAATTGGCGCTCCACTCCCTCAGCATCCGCATGCGGTAAATCCACCTTGCTTAAAACCGCAATGATGCTGAGATCTTGCTGTAAAGCCAAATACAAATTAGCCAAGGTTTGCGCTTCTACCCCCTGTGAGGCATCCACCAGCAGCAGAGCACCCTCGCAGGCTGCCAATGAGCGTGAAACCTCATAGCTGAAATCCACATGCCCAGGGGTGTCAATCAGATTCAGGCGGTAGCTGTGTCCATCTTGGGCTTTCCAGTGCAGGCTGACGGTCTGCGCTTTGATGGTAATACCGCGCTCTTGTTCCAGCTCTAATGAATCCAATACGCGGTCTTTCATTTGATGGGGTGCAAGCGCTCCGCTGAGTTCCATCATGCGGTCAGCCAGGGTGGACTTGCCGTGATCTGCGTGTGCGATGATAGAGAAATTACGCACCCGCCCCTGCGGGACAGGGGGCAGTGCTGGCTGCCTGGCGGGCGAGCCTTTGGGAGACCTGGCTGAGGGGGAGGTGTTGCTCATGCTGTCATGATAACGCATTTCTTATGCAAAACGCACAAGACAAAAGATTTAGCCTGTGGAGGAAGCTTTGACTGCAAAAGCGCCTGTTATGATTTTTTTAATTTTTTAGCGATGAGGGCATGAAGCAGGAATATCAGGGCTGCTGCCAGCACGATGGAGGGACCGGAGGGGGTGTCGTATTGGATAGAGAACAGCAGTCCGAGGATGGTAGCCATGATGCCCGCATTGCAGGAGAGCAGTACCATTTGCAGCGGCGAGCGTGAGATTTGTGCGGCGGCTGCAGCGGGAAGCAGCAGCAGAGAAGAGATGAGCAGCACACCGGCGAGACGGAAGCCAAGTGTCATGGCAGCAGCCATAAGCACCAGCAGCATGATTTGCAGCAGGTTGGTTTTGATGCCTTCGGCTTGGGCGAGTTCTTGGTAAGCGATGGTCATCAGCAAGGGTTTCCAGCAGAGTTTGATGAGCAGGTTGATGACCACAGCACCGATATAGATAACGGCAATTTCTGTCCAGCTGATGCCCAGGATATTGCCAAAGAGAAGTCCAACAAGATTGGAACCTTGCATGAGGGAGAACAGCACCAGTCCGAGGGCGAGCATGCTGTGAGAGAGTATGCCGAGGGCGGTATCAGAAGTGAGTCCCCGTTTTTGTCTGAGCCAATAGAGACCGAATGCCAGCAAAAGAAAGGCGATACCCAAACCGAAGGAAAGGGCGGAGGCAAATGCCATAGCCAGAACGATGCCCATCAGTCCGCTGTGAGCCATGGCTTCACCCAGATATGCCATACGCTGCCAGACCACGAAACATCCCAGAGGTGCAGTGATGAGACTGATGCCTATGCCTGCCAAGAGGGCGCGCAGCAGAAAAGGTTCCTGAAACAGCAATTCCAACGCCATGCTTGATTTAACCTCCCTTTGCAAAAGGCAGCTTCCCCTGCCCCAGTAGATACAGCCAGGGGCTAGCGGTTGGAGTGGGTATGGTCATGTTGATGGATGTAGGGGGCAAAAGCTTTGCCGAATATTTTCTCATAGGTGGGGTCACGGCTGATGGCTTCAGGGGCGCCCGAACAGCAGACATGTCCTTGGATGCAGAGTACTTGGTCGGTGGAGAACATCACCATGTGAAGGTCGTGAGAGACCATGAGCACACCACATTTAAGGCTGTATCGCAGTTTGTTGAGTTGATTGTAGAATTCAGCCTGTCCATGGATATCCATTTTTTGTACGGGTTCATCCAGCACCAATAGGTCTGGTTTGCACAAAAGGGCGCGGGCAAGCATCACACGCTGAAGCTCGCCGCCAGAGAGTTCTCGCAGCAGCTGTTTTGCTGAGATAGCCACACCTGCTTGAGAAAGTGCTTCTTGCAGCTTGTGGTCTGCAACCACAGTAGGCAGGCACAGCCAATCTTTCACAGTCAGCGGCAAAGAAGGATTGAACACAGTCAGCTGCGGCAGATAGCCTATCCTTAGCTTGGGCTTGCGCCATACCTCGCCAGCAGAAACTTTTTGCAGTCCCAGCAGCAAGCGAAGAATGGTGCTTTTCCCCGCCCCATTGGGGCCAATCAAGGTGACCACCTCTCCGCGATGCACCACCAAGTCAATATCGGAAACCACTACAGCCTCTAACGGACCCGATACCCTTCGCATGCGCACCAATTCCTCACCCTTTGTTTCTGGGGCAAGGGGTGTTGTATCCTTTTCTGTGCGAGCAACACAGGTCGCTGAAGCAGCCACTCTACCTCTCAAAAATGGTTTTTTTACCATGTATTATAATAACCCGATAGGCAATACTTTTTAGGGGGACAGTCTCCCTTGCTGCCCCCTTGAAAACTGCTAACACCTTCCATGGCTGCAATCATGAATGCTCAAACAATCATGGCGATGATTCCCCACCGTCAGCTGGTCATTATGGCGACAACCTTCCTGGCCGTTTGTTTCCTGGCCGTTTGTTTCCTGGCCGTTTGTTTCCTGGCTGCTTGTTTCCTTCCACGCCATATCCTGGCACAAAACACCGTACCCAAGGTGGTTGTCACCATCAAGCCCCTGTACAGCCTGGCTGCCCAGGTCATGCAGGGAGTGGGAAGCCCCCAGCTGCTGATACACTCCAATATCTCCCCACATGACTATCATCTGCGACCTTCAGATGCACGCAGCCTGCAGCAAGCCGATATCGTCATCTGGGTGGGACCCCAGCTGGAAGGTCCCCTGGGCAAAGTCATTCAAGACATCCCCTGCGCCCTTTCCCTGATAGAGCTTCAAGGGATCAAACAAATCCAGACCTCGCAACACTCCTTTTGGCATCGGCTGCAGCAGCTGTTCTCCTTCTCTGATGATAAAGCCCACCAGGAAGATGACTATACACGTTCACACAGCAAAGACCCACACATCTGGCTAAGCACCCACAACGCAGCTGTGATTGCCCAAGCCATTGCCCACAAACTCTCAGAAAAAGACCCTAAAAATGCAGCCAAATACCAGCAAAATCTGCAACAGCTAGAAATCCGCCTGCGCCAGCTTAAAAAGCAAATACAAGCACAGTTGAAAAACTTTGATGTTCCATACTTCGTCTTCCATAACGCTTATCAACACTTTGAAGATGAATTTCAACTCCGTTCATCAGGTGTACTCACCCTTACTCCCGGTGTTACCCCAGGTCCCAGAACCATTGCCAGACTCAGACAGCGCATTCTAAGAGACAAAGTTTACTGTCTCTTCACTGAACCACAATTCTCAAACATTCAGCTGGTCAATGCCTTGAAAGAAAATAACCAACTCCAGATCCATACCCTGGATCCCCTAGGAGCAAACCTCACACCTTCACCCCAACTTTACCAACAACTGCTGCAACATATCTCCAGCAGCCTGCTGCGCTGTCGCTAAAGCCCCTTAGAAAAGGGTTGTGTGGTGTTAATGGTGCTTGCTTAGCCCAAAGGTGAAAGCCAGTGCAAGTACCAGTACGCTGCCCTTGATGAAGTCTTGGGTATAGTAGGGGACATTAAGCATGGTGAGTCCGTTAATCAGCATGCCGACAAAGAGGGCTCCCACAATGGTGCCGAAGGCGTTGGGTTTGGCTGCGCCGAGGACGGCGAATCCGACGAGGGCAGCAGAGACGGCATCCAGCAGAAGAAAATTGCCGGAACCGACATCGCCGCGCCCGAGGCGAGCCGCCAGCAGGATGCCGCCGATAGAGGCGTATGTTCCTGAGATAATGTAGGCGGCAGTTTTGTGTTTTTCTACGGCTGCGCCTGCCAGTCGGCTGGCTTGCTCATTGCTGCCTATGGCGTAGAGGATGCGTCCCCATTTGGTGAATTCTAGGAATACCCAGATGAGGGCAGCCAGTAGCAACATAATGATTACAGGTGCGGGAATTATATCAAAAAAGCGGTGTCTGCCTAACAGTAGAAAGGCGGGAGAGAAGATGCCTTCTGCGGTTTCGCCATTGGGAAGGAGGACTCCTGTGGCAATGGAGTGTCCTGCGGTGGGGATGCGCTGCAGTCCTTGGATGAGGAACATCATGCCGAGTGAGGCTAACAGGTCTGGAATGCGCATTTTGACGATGAGGAAGCTGTTGCAGATTCCTGCTGTGACACCAATTGAGAGGGAGATAAGGATGGCAGCAAGAGCCCCTGTTTCTAATATGACCATGGCATAGCTGGAAGCCATCATGGAGGAGGCTGCTACTGCACCGATGGAGAGGTCAAATCCGCCAATGGCCAGGGAGGCGGTTATACCGAGGGCTAAGATAGCAACGATGGACAGCGATTGCAGAATGGTGAAGATATTGCGGATGCGCAGGAAGGACGGTTCCATGAGAGAGAAGAAGACAAAGATAAGCACTATCAGAATGAGCAGTCCATAACGCAGTGTCCAATCCAGCAAGTTTTTGGAGAAGATGGTTTTGAAAAGTGTGTTCATGGCAGGCTGTGGAGATTTTGTACTAAGGGATATCAGGCGTATGCCATTTGCTGCACCAGGCGTTTGCGATCCAGCTGGGTGATGCTGTGATCACCATTGAGACTCCAGTTATGGAATACCAGCAGGCGGTCTGCGATTTCCAGGGCTTCATCAGGATCAGAACACAGCACCAAGGTGGCGCATTGTGCGGAAGTGGCACGCAGCTTTGCCCCGATATCCCGCCGCGCCCCGATATCTACTCCGAAGAAAGGTTCATCCATCACCAGCACATGGCAAGGCTGGCAAAGCCATCGTCCCAGCACCACCTTCTGTTGATTGCCTCCAGACAGGCTGCCAATTGGAGCTTCTTCCGAATCACACACAATCTTCAACGCTGCAATTTGCTCACGGGCTAACTTGCGTTCCTTACGCCTGCGCAGCCAGCCCCAACGACTAAAACGGCTAGTAAATGGCAGCACCAGGTTTTCAAATAAGCAAAAATCTGGCAGCAGTGCCTGTTCCGCCCGATCCTCAGGTGTCATAAACACCCCCTGCTTAATGGCTTCTCTGGCAGAGCGCGCTGCATACTCCTTTCCCCCCAACAATATCTTGCCTGAATAGGGCTGCCGCAGCCCAAATAAGCACTCTGCGAACTCTGTTTTGCCGCTTCCCACCAATCCGATGATGGCTGTCACCTGACCGCGATGAATGGCAACATTTATGGCAGCTGAGTCCTCTCGCAGGCGCAAATTCTGCACCTCCAAGGCTGCCTCTCTGGGCTTGGCTGCTTGATGGCGAACCTCGCTCACCGCATATCCCAACATGGTTTCCACCGCAAGACCATAATTCACAGGCGATGCAAATACCCCCGCCACAATCCCATTCCGCAGCGTCACCACCTTGTCTGCTAATCGCTTAATATCTGATAGACGATGCGAAATATACAAAATGGCACACCCCTCTTGCCGCAGCCGTTCTACCAACCCAAACAGACGCTCACTCTCTGTGCGAGATAACGATGCCGTGGGTTCATCTAATATCAATAACCGCGGATGATGCGATAATGCTCTTGCTATGGCTACCAGCTGCTTGTCTGCTAACGACAGTTCCCGCACCTTGCTGTCTAGTTTCAAACGCAAGTCCAAACGTTCTGCTATGGGTTTCGCTAGACGGCGCGCCATTCTCGGTGTAAAAAGCCACCCCGCTTCTCCCATGCACCAACGATCTATCGCCAAATTCTCTGCCACCGTCATGTCTGCTATCACTCCGTCCCGAATATGCTGATGCACCGTCACCACTCCACTACGCAAAGCATCATGCGGACTGCGAGGCGAATAATATTCTCCACCCAAATACATCTTTCCCTCATCCATTCCATATACCCCGTATACCAATTTGACCAAGGTTGATTTCCCCGCCCCATTCGCCCCCATCAGCACCGTCACCTCGCCGCTGCCAATCTCCAAATCTACTCCTCGCAAGGCATGGGTAGAACCAAAATGCTTGTGCAGCCCACACAAACGCAGTAGTGTGTTATCTTCTGAAAGACCGTTATTCATCATCCAGGCAAGCTAACACATTTCTGTTATGCGGGGCAAAGTCTACTGTCCTAAACAAAGGTAGGCAAAATAGACAACAACTGGCATAAAATCTGCTTAAACAATGATGGTCAATAACAGATGGTAACATTCACTTGCAGCAAAAAAGGAGACAATGATGGAATGGCTATGGTTGCTTTGGGCTATCTCGCTGGGACTGGTGGTAGGCTATGTCTTGAGCAATAATTGGCGAATGCAAACTAATCCACTGCTGGATGCCATTCAGGTGATTAATTCCACACCAAAGGAAATGACAAGCTGGCTGGAAAAGGGAGCCAAAGTAGATGTGTATTCCAAAGACGGCCAAACACCCCTGCATATGGCTGCATCGAATAATCAAGACCCTGAAGTGGTGAAACTGTTGATAAAGGCCGGCGCAAAACCGGAGAAGCGCAACAAAAGATTTGACAGCACAGCTCTGCAAACCGCAGCAAGATACAATCCTCATGCCTCCATCATTGAAGCCCTATTTAACGCAGGGGCAAATTTTCAAGTAGCAACATTTAATGGCTATACCCCCCTACATATGGCAGCAGGGCATAATAGAAGTCCTGAGGTGGTGGAGATGTTGGTGAAAAAAGGCATAGACCCCAACCAAAAAAACAAATTCGGGGCAACCCCCTTGCACAGAGCCGCCGCCAGCAATCAAAATTCCCAAATCATAGAAACCCTGCTAAGGCTGGGAGCCAATGCTGCTGCAAAAGATGCCCAGGGTAAAACCCCCTGGGACTACCTGCAAACAAGAAAAGAATTGCAAAACAGCAAAGCCTACCAGCTGCTAAAAGCTGTACCAAAAAAATAGCAACCAAACCTGTACAAAAAGGCATGGGGCTGCATCAAGGAATGCTTTCTCCTATGTGTTAGGGGATGCCAGCAGGAGTCCATCATCTTTTCCATCAGGGAAGGGATTGGGTGATGATTTGCGGGGCTTGTTGGAGGGCGGATGGGAGTTTTTGTGTATTAGGGGTACTGGCTGTGGCCATGTGGGGAGGTCCTCCGCCTTTGCCATCTGCGATTTGTGCGATTTGGTTGACCAGGTCTCCTGCTTTGACCTGCTGTTTAACCAGGTCATCGGAAACAGTGCAAAGCAAGGTAGGTTTGCCGTTGATATTGGCGGAAAGCAGGGCAACGCCTGACTTGAGTTGTTGGCGGAGGCTGTCGGCGAGGTTACGGAATTCATCTATGGAGGAGACTTGTACTTGTTGGACGATGAGTTTGGTTTGGTTTTGTAGGGTTTGTGCGTTATTGAGCATGGATTGTGCGTTGAGTGATTGTTGGTTTTTTTGAAGTTGTTTGAGTTGTTGCTTGATGTCTTTGGTTTCTTGCAGCAATTGTTGGAGTTTTTGCGGGAGCAGCTGGGATTCAGTATTGAGGAGTTGCTTGCAGTGGTGAAGGGAAAGCATTTCTTGCTGCAGCCAGTTTTGTGCGCTTTCTCCTGTGAAGGCGGTGATGCGTCGTACGCCTGAGGCCACAGCGGTTTCGGCGATGAGCTTGAGGAAGCCGATGTTTCCAGTGGCGGGGGTGTGACAGCCGCCGCAGAGTTCTATAGAGAAGTCGCCAATGGTGACAACACGGACTTGGTCGCCGTATTTTTCTCCGAAGAGTGCCATGGCACCGTTGGCGATAGCTTCATCATAGGAGGAGAGATGGGTGTGCACGGTAATATTGCTGCGGATGGCATTATTGGCGAGGTGTTCAATTTGTTCAAGTTGTTTCTGTGAGGGTTTTTCAAAGTGTGTGTAATCAAAGCGCAGGTATTCGGGGGAGACGACAGAACCTGCTTGGTGGACGTGTTTCCCCAGGGTTTGTCTCAGTGCAGCGTGCAGCAAATGGGTGCCAGTGTGGTTGCGCTGGGCATTATGTCGCCATGTTGGTGAGACGGAGGCTTGCAGGCATCCATCTTGGGGCAGCAGAGAGGCGGGGTCGGTGATGGATGCGGCTGTGGATTGGCAGAGGTGAAGAATGTAATCACCATCTCGGTGGACGTTCTGAACGCTGAGGTTGCCAGCGTCACTGGAGAGGATGCCTTGGTCGGCGAGTTGACCACCGCCTTCGGGATAGAAGGGGGTTTGGTCTAGTACCAGCAGCAGTTGTTGATTATCGGCGGGCATCCAGCGGCGGATAGTGGTATGGGCTTGCAGGTTTTGGTAGCCGATAAAGTTGGAATGCTCCCCTGGGCTGAATTCCTGCCATTCGCCGCTTTGGCGGAGGGTGCTTCTGGCAGTGCGTGCGCGGGATTGTTGTTGCTGCATGCATTGTTGAAAGCCCTCCATGTCCACCTCTAAGTTTTTTTCGCGTGCCATGAGGTGGGTGAGGTCTGTGGGAAAGCCATAGGTATCATAGAGACGGAAGATTTCTTCTCCGGGGATAGTTTTGGAACGGAGTTGTGCAATGACGGCATCAAAGCGTTCCAATCCACGTTCTAGGGTTTGGTGAAAGCTGGTTTCTTCGGCTTTAATCACTTTGGCAGCGTATGGGGCTTGCTGAGCTACCTCTGGAAAGGCTTCACCCAGTACCTTGCTGACGACAGGAGTCAGTTGATAGATAAAGGCTTCATGCTGCGACAACATGCGACCAAAGCGCACCGCCCGTCGCAGCATGCGACGCAGCACATAGCCGCGTCCTTCATTGGAGGGCAGGGCGCCGTCAGCAATGGCACAGCAGATGGTACGCACATGGTCTGCTATTACGCGGGCAGCCACCCCAGCCTCGCCTGCTGCACAGTCCTGACCGGTGATGCGCTGCAGTTCTTGTGTAATCGGTTCAAATAATTCTGTTGCATAGTTGGATTCTTTCCCTTGCAATACCCGCACAACGCGCTCCAAACCCATGCCAGTGTCCACATGCTTCGCCGGCAGTGGAGACAATTGACCGTCTTCACTGCGGTTGAACTGAATAAACACCAAATTCCACAGTTCTATAAAACGGACGCAGCCCTCAGCATTCACCTGACACTCACGTCCTGCTGTGCGGCAGGTATCACAGACTACTTGTGCACCTAAATCGTAATGCAGTTCGCTGCAGGGGCCACAAGGACCGCTTTCACCCATCTCCCAAAAATTGTCGTGTTTGCCAAATCGCAACACCCTTTCAGCAGGCAGCGGTGTGGTTTCTATCCACAAACTTTCCGCTTCGGTATCGCCAGGAAGTCCGTCTTGCTCGCTTCCGGCAAACACCGTGGCATAAAAACGATCTCCGTCCAGCTTCCATTCTTTTACCAACAACTCCCAAGCCCACCCAATTGCTTCACGTTTGAAGTAATCTCCAAATGACCAATTGCCCAGCATCTCAAAAAAAGTGTGATGGTAATGGTCACGTCCCACATCTTCTAAGTCGTTATGTTTGCCACTGGCACGGATACACTTTTGCGAATTGACCGCACGGACATAATCACGCCTGCCAGTTCCCAAGAACACGTCCTTGAATTGATTCATTCCTGCATTGGTAAAGAGCAGGGTAGGATCATCCTGAGGAACCACCGGGGAAGAACGCACAAATTGGTGTCCGTTTTTCTCAAAAAATTGAATAAAGGACCTTCTCACCTCATTGGCGGTAAGGCTGTTGGTGGATGTAACAGTCATAACAGTATCGGCTAAAAGTGATTGAGACCACCATGGTGGAGATAACAGAGGCAGAATCGTTGCGTCAAGCGGCCAGTCAGTAGCATAATGGGCAAATGAAATAGAAGAAACATGTTTAAATTCCAAAATTTGCCTGAGTTTTGCAAGGCATCAAGCCAATGGCAACTGGTCGGCAAAGAAACTGCTGGGACAAGTCCTCATAGATGCAACACCTGACACATGTGGTATAGCAACTGTACAGCAGTCTCCGTAGGTAAGCCAGCACCTTGTATTGTATGGTATAAAGGAAATAACGCATAGCTAATGCTTCAAGAACCTGGGTTGATTCCCAGCAATGATCGGTAAAACGATGAGCGAACATCATCCTAATCCCTATTCGCGGGGTCACTCACAAAGAGAGAACCCCAGGTCTCCATCTGCACAAGAAGCCAGCGGCTGGCCAAATTCTGACTTTGGCACCCAATCAGAAGGCCAAGCAGAAGGCCAAGCAGAAGGCCAAGACGAATTGCAGGCATTCTTCCGTGATTTATCCTCTTTGGATGATTACGACAGTTCCTCTGAAAGCACCGCATCTTCATCTCCTGAGGTGTCACAGTGGGTGCAGCAACCGCCTCCTCCTCCCACGCCGCCCACTAGCGATTTTAGCTATAACCTTGATGATACTGCCAGCGTCCCTCCGTTAGTAGAACCATTTGCCACAGATATGCATGTCCCCAGAGGCAGCAGCTGGCTAAAAAAGTTGGTGGTGGCGGTGCTGTTGATATCAGCGGGTTGGTTTGGATATATGCAGCTGCAGAAAGAAAGCTCCTTTATTGATGCTACAAAGCTAGCCATAGGCAACATGTTGCAAAGGTGGGAAATAGCCAGCCAATGGGCAAGAAAAGAAGCCTGGCCTCAGATAAACAGCTGGCCTGAACGCATGGTGGATTACCTTAGGCAACTATTTGCCAATGAACGAATTCCCTGGCCCTCACTTTCTTCGTTGAAAAAAACTGCTGCTGAAAAAGATGTCAGCAAACTTCTCAAAGAACCGCAAGCTACTAAGGCTGCTGATGCGGTGAAAAAAGCTTCTCCCCGCAGGGTTGCCAAGCCAGCACCCAGACGGGCTGTCAAGCCAGCACCCAGACGGGCTGTCAAGCCAGCACCCAGACGGGCTACCAAGCCAGCACCCCAACAGCCAGTGCCTATACCAGACCCACAACCTGAGATCAAACCCCTGCCACCACCCCCTGCTGCCAAGCCACCTGTTGCTAGCAGACCACTCCCACCCATACCGCCCCCTCAAGCGCCACCCCAGGCGCTCCCCCGTGTTGAACCAAGGCCAGCCGTCCCCAAAGAGGGCATTCCTTTCATTCCAGATGAACGCACCATGCCTCCCACAGGTAGATATACCGTACAAGTAACCACCTGCTTTGTTATAGAATGTCTAGAAAATTTCGCCGCCGTCCTGAAAGCACTAGACCACCAACCTTACCTCCGCACACTAAACCAAAACACGCAAGTATTAGAGGTGTCTTCTGCTGCAACCTACGCAGAACGCGAAGCTGCAGAGCGTGTTGCTGATAACATCAATAGAGAAGGAATCCTCCCCTCACTGGCCTACATCATCGCAAAAGAAGACTCATGGCGCGTCTCCCTCGGTCTCTTTACCGAACTGGATGATGCCAACCTTGTCCGCCGAAAAGCCAGTCGCATCGGTGTAGGCACTGAATTCCAAGCACGAGTCAAGAACTTCTCCTATCCATCCTATCAAATCCTGCTGGGTCCATTCGAATCTTCATTCAGTGCCGAGAGCTTTGCCACCGAACTCCGCCACCAACATGTCCGCTTTTCCAGCGCCTTGGTGAGCCAGCGATAAACTCTGAGAGTTATCTGCTGGTGCCAGCTATATTTTCTGAAAAAAGGATGATAGCCGAGTACATGCAGCTTTTAGGCATGCTTATCCAGGCTGCCTAAATAGCATCAGCCATGGTTTGGCCGATTTGATCTGGGGTTGGTGCCACTTTGATGCCGGCGTTTTCCAGTGCCTTGATTTTTTCTTTGGCGGTGCCTTTACCTCCAGCCACAATGGCACCAGCGTGTCCCATGCGTCTTCCTGGGGGGGCGGTTTGTCCTGCGATGAAGGCAGTGACGGGTTTGTTCATGTGTTGTTTTACAAATGCAGCAGCATCTTCTTCTTCGCTTCCGCCAATTTCACCAATTAACACCACACCTTGGGTCTGGGTGTCCTCTTGAAAGAGTTTGAGGCAATCCACAAAGTTGGTGCCGTGGATGGGGTCTCCACCGATACCAATGCAGGTGCTTTGTCCCAGATTGAGTTCTGTAAGCTGCCAGACGGCTTCATAGGTGAGGGTGCCTGAACGCGAGACTACACCGATTTTGCCCTTTTGATGAATGTAACCAGGCATAATGCCCACTTTGGATTGTCCTGGGGTAATGATGCCTGGGCAATTGGGTCCCACCAGTCGTTTATTGCGTGCGCGGACATAGGCGGTGGCGCGTACCATATCTAGGACGGGGATGCCTTCGGTGATGCAGACGATCAGGTCAATATTGGCTTCAGCGGCTTCCATGATAGCGTCAGCAGCGAAGGGTGGAGGGACGAATATCATGGAGACATTGGCTTGGGTTTGATGTGCTGCGTCGGCAACGGTATGGAAAACGGGGATACCTTCAAGATCTTGCCCGCCTTTGCCTGGGGTGACTCCTGCCACGATTTGCGTGCCGTATTCTTTGCAAGCGCGTGTGTGCAAAGAACCCTGCATCCCAGTGATGCCTTGTACCAGCACGCGAGAATCTTTGGTGAGTAGAATAGCCATGGGAGTACACAGAGTTATTGTGTCAGTTGGACGCATTGCTGGCCTGCAGCCTTGAGGCTTTGTGCCATAATGAGTTTACCTTGCAGTCCAGAGTTGCGGATAATTTCTCTGGCTTCTTCTACTTTTGCGCCTTCCAGCCGTACCACCACAGGTGTTTGGGGTTGGACTTGGCGAAAAGCCTCTACCACCCCTTCTGCTACCAAGTCGCAGCGAACGATGCCGCCAAAGATGTTGATGAGGATGGCTCTTACGTTGGTGTCACTGGTGATGATGCGAAAGGCTGTGGCTACGCGTTCGGCGGTGGCAGTACCTCCTACATCCAAGAAATTGGCAGGCGAGGCACCATATACCTTAATCATGTCCATGGTAGCCATAGCCAGCCCTGCGCCATTCACCATGCAGCCAATGTTTCCATCCAGCTTGATATAATTCAAATCCGCCGCTGCGGCTTCCCTCTCCATGGCATTTTCTTCATGCTCGTCACGCAGCTTGTCCCAATCGCGATGGCGAAACGAGGCATTGTCGTCAAAACTCACTTTTGCATCCAATGCCAACACCCGACCGTCTCCCGTTACTGCCAGAGGATTAATTTCTAGCAGTGAGCAGTCTCCTGCCGTAAATGCCTCATACAAGCCCAGCAATAACTTCACCCCAGGACGCACCAAGCTGGCATCTATTTGTGCTAATTCCAATCCATATGCCAAACGTGTTGCTTGGAATGCGCGCAGACCTACTGTTGGATCTACCACTTCGCGCAATATCTTCTCAGGAGACTCTGCTGCCACAGCCTCTATGTCCATTCCCCCTTCTGTGGACGCCAATACCATCGGGCATTGCGAATGCCTGTCTACCAGTATAGATACATACAACTCCTTGCGTAATACCAATGCTTCTTCCACCAACAACCGTCGTACTTGTTGTCCTTCGGCACCTGTCTGGTGCGTTATCAGCTGCATTTGCCACATCTTTTCAGCTTCTTTGCCAAGCTCCTCTATGCTTCCACATACTTTCACTCCCCCACCTTTCCCTCGCCCGCCTGCGTGAATCTGTGCTTTCAATACCCAGCGCTCTCCCTTCAATTCCCCTGCTGCCTTGATGGCTTCCTCTACCCCAAATGCAACCTGTCCCTTAGGGGTTGGTACTCCATAATGCGATAAAAATTCTTTCGCCTGATGCTCATGTATCTTCATGCTGATTATCTTTACCAAATGGGTGGCTATTTTCAAGTGCAATTTTCAAGATCTATCTCTGCAAGTTCTTGTTTCCATCATCTATCATAGGGCTGCAATTTTTCACAAACCTTTGTGAACAAAGGCTTTTGGACGCGAAATTGCATAGCTTGCAAACAGAAGTATGTTTTTTTAAGGAAGTTGGTAATAGATGGATTTGGGAGTAATAGTGGCAGCTGGGGGAGGGGGTCGTCGCAGTGAAGGAGATAAATTATGGCGTATGCTGGGGGGAGAGGTGGTGTTGGCAAGGGTATTGAAGCAATTTCTGGCATGTGCAGAGGTAGATCGGGTAGTTGTAGTGTTGCGTATGGGAGATGAGGCGCGTTTTGAGAAGTTGGTAGAAACTTTCGGTGAGGGGGAGAGATTGTGCTGGGTGTTGGGGGGTGCAGAGCGTCAGGATTCGGTATTTTGTGGTTTGCAGGAGTTATCGGGTTTATCGCTGCGGCAGGTATTGATTCATGATGGAGCGCGGCCATTTTTTACTGCAGAGTTATTGCAGCGGGTGATAGAGTCATTGAGAGAGCATGAGGCAGTGATGCCTGTGTTGCCTGTGGTGGATACACTAAGGCGTGTGGGTATTGAGGGGGAGTTGGTATCACGGGAGGGGTTGGTGGCGGTGCAGACGCCGCAAGGGTTTTGGTGGGAGACGATTTGGCAGGCGCATTGTTTGGCGAGAGAAAGGGGGAGTTATTATACAGATGATGCAGAAGCGGTGCTACAATCTGGCAAGAAGGTGCACATGGAGTTGGGAGTTCGTGAGAATGTGAAGTTAACCACAAGAGAGGATTTTGTGTTTGCAGAACAATTACTGACTGGTATTATACAGAAGGACTGAAATGCAACCAAAAAACACAGAGAAAACAAGGGTTTGTTATGGCTGGCTGTTGGGCTGGCGAAGGAGTGCTGCGTTTATGCGTAAGTGCGTTGTGGTGATAGTGTTTTTGGTGTTGTGGGGATGGCCGGGGTTAGTGAGAGAGTTATGGTCGCAAGAACAGGCTAGTCAGACGGGTGGCGAGGAGAATCAGGAGGGGGGGATTTCATTAAATTTTCAGAATGTGCAGATAGGCACCTTTTTGCAGGCGATGTCAGATGCACTGCAAGTGGCCTTGGTGTGGGATGAAAACAAGGTAAAGGGGAACATTACGGTGTTGTCGCCAAATCCGTTTGAGCGGGTTACGGCATCAGAGGTATTTGAAAGTGTACTTTCTATGCAAGGGTATGCGATTGTCCAGCATCCTTCTGCGCCCTTGTTGCAGGTGGTGCCGGTGAGTGAGGCTACACGTTCAGCTTCGGGAGTGCGTGGTCGAGGATTGGCAAAGGGCAAGCAAGGAGGTGCGCCTTCGTTTCATCACACCGAGATTATTCAGCTTCGCTATGCGGATGTCTCTTTAGTTGCCAATTTGTTACGACCCTTGGTGGTGAATTCTACCTCAGTGGGATTCTATAAACCTGCCAATGTGTTGATGCTGACAGAGTCTGCTGCCCATCTGGAACGACTGCGCAAGGTGGTGAGGCAGCTGGATGTACCCAGCAGCAAAGCCAGCTTTAAGAGCTTTAAGCTGCGCTATGCCGAAGCACAAAAGCTAGCACCTATTCTGCGTATTTTGGGTCTTTCCATGCTGCAGGCGCGAGGCATTGTGGTGCCAGACAAAAAATCTACTGGCAGCGCTTCCAGGACTATTGAAATCCAAGCTGATGTCCGAACCAACAGCCTGTTGATACTAGCGGGCAAAGACGTACTCAATGGGTTGGAGAAAATCATCAATGAATTAGACACCCCCCCCACACCATCACAACGCGGACTAAGGGTATTCCGACTAGAACATTCCAATGCCGAAGAACTGGTGAAAATCTTTAAGTCTGTGGATCTCAAATCCCTTACTTCCCAACAACAAAAAAGCACACAGCAAATAAAACTCAGCATTACAGCAGATAAAGCCACCAATTCCCTAGTGGTTTTCGGAACCAATGAGGCTGTTGATGCCGTAGCCAATATGCTTATAGAACTGGATGTCCGACCTCCACAAGTATTTGTTGAAGTGCTTATTATGGAAATGAGCCTAGAAAAAAGCCTAGATATTGGCGTCAACTGGCGCGTGTTGGAAGAAACTACTGACGGTATCATCGGCGGCACTTTTCCCTCCGGTGTACCTGCTACTACCGGAGGTGCAATCGGTGCGGGCAGCAATGCACTCATCGGTGTACTTGGCAACGAAATCACCTACGGTGGAGAAACCTATGCCTCTTTCAGCGGCTTCATCCGCGCACTGCAACAAGACCAAGATGTGAATATCATCGCCAATCCACAGGTACTCACTATCAATAACAAAGAAGCCGAAATCAATGTCAGTTCTGTCATACCCATCTCCACCCGCACCGTCACCAATACCCAATCACAAAGCACCACCGAATTTGAATTCCGCGATGTGGGTGTTATCCTCAAAATTACCCCCCAAATTACCAGTGGAAACCGCGTACGCCTGGTCATCAGACAAGAATTCAGTTCCGTGGCAGGACTCCCAGACACCACCGGTCAGACTGCTATCACCACCCTCAAACGCTCTATCAATACCGAAGTGGTGGTAGATGACCAATCCACTATGGCTATTGGCGGTTTGATACAAACTCAATCAGTGGAAACTGTTAACCGTGTGCCTTTCTTCAGCAGAATTTGGATACTGGGCAATCTTTTCAAAAGCAAACGGCAAGAAATCCGCAAAACCAATCTGCTGGCTTTTATCCGCCCCTCTATCATCAACTCCCTCAATGACGCCAATAACAACACCCGACGCCAACAAGAACGATACGATAAAGCCAATGAAAGCCTGCAAGGACTAGAAGAACAAATCCGTAGAGATTTTCTCCCCCCAGCCAATAAACCCGACTCCTCCTCTGAAGAACCCTCGCCCCAAAATCCTCCGCCTCCACGTCGCAGCCCCGATGAAGAAGATGAAGAAGGCAACATTCTTTCCGATGAACTTATTGGTTTGGACTTTTCCAACATCGCCCTCCCCAAACCCAATCTGCCACCAGAAGAAATGCTAGCCCTCGAAAACCTGCGTCAGCAGCAGCAATCCCCAGGCCTGCAGGCACGCAATCCCCGCAGACGCCGAAACCCCTAAGAAAGCTGTATAGGGTGCGGAGTTCTCTTCACACCAAAAGACACCGCCTTGTATGAAACCTACCGCAATTCCCCTTAGCAATGATGAGGGGTTTTGAGCGGTCAGCTTCATGCTTGTACCAACTGGTGAATTTCTTGCAGTTTTTTAAGCAGCGGGGGCAAGTCTTTCAGGGGCAGCATGTTGGGACCATCGCAAAGGGCTTGATCAGGATCTTTGTGGGTTTCCATAAACACGCCGTTAGCACCTGCAGCGACTGCGGCTTGTGCGATGGTGGTTACGAACTGCCGTTCTCCGCCGGAGCTGCCTTTTGAAGCTGAAGGAAGCTGTACCGCATGGGTGGCGTCTATGACTATGGGGAAACCGAATTCTCGCATGATGGGAAACCCGCGCATATCCACCACCAGGTTGTTGTATCCGAACATATAGCCGCGTTCGGTGATAAGCAGGCGTTGGTTGCCGGTGGATGCCATTTTTTCTATGGCGTGGGCGGCATCGCGGGGCGAGATAAACTGTCCTTTTTTCCAGTTGACAATCTTGCCTGTGCGGGCAATTTCTACCAGGAAGTCGGTCTGGCGGGCTAGGAAAGCGGGTATTTGCAGGATATCCAGCACTTGGGCAGCTGGTTCAATTTCTTCAAAGCGGTGGATGTCTGAGAGCAGCGGTACTCCCACTTGTTGACGAATGGTCTGAAATATTTCGCGGGCTGCGTCTAGTCCTGGGCCGCGGAAGCTGTCCAGACGGGTACGGTTGGCTTTATCGTAGGATACCTTGAAGGCGAAGGGTATCTGCAGCTGGCTGCATAGTTGTTTCAGGTGTTGGGCAAAAGCCAGTGTCTGCCCTGGACGGACGGAGTCCTCTATTACATCAGGACCCAGCAGCGCAAAAAAGGGCAGCGATTTTCCCTGAAAACTAGGCAAGTCAAACATATCCCTAGCTGTAGCACGGGGTGGGGGTGCCTGTCAGCAGGATTTTTTCGCCTTTGGGGCGGGGTTGGGGTATGTTGAGAGAACCATGAACAAGGCATTTGAGCAAAATAAATCACACATACTAGGGTTGGTGCGCAAAGCACTGGAAATAGAACGTGAGGGCATAGAGGCTTTACTGGAGCGACTGGATACCCCTGTGGTGGAAGCGGTGCGTTTGATAGGCAGCTGCCCGGGCAAGGTAGCGGTATTGGGGATGGGTAAATCTGGTCATGTGGGACGGAAAATTGCAGCCACCTTGGCTAGTACGGGGACACCTGCCTTTTTCTTGCATCCTGCCGAGGCGTTACACGGCGATTTGGGCATGGTAATGCGTGGCGATGTAGCCCTGATGCTGTCCGGCTCTGGTCAGACCGAAGAGATGCTGCAATTGCTGGGGCCATTAGGACGCATGGGTATTCCCCTGGTGGCTGTTACTGGTCATCCAAACTCTGAACTGGCACGTCGCTCCCAAATACATTTGGATGTTTCTGTCCCCCGAGAAGCCTGTCCTCTCAATCTAACCCCTACTGCCAGCACCACTGCCACCATGGTTATGGGCGATGCCATCGCTGTCTGCTTGTTGGAACTGAAAGGGTTTCAAGACAAGGATTTTGCACAACTGCATCCAGGCGGCAGTCTCGGCAAAAAGCTGCTCACCACTGCTGAAGATATCATGGACAAAAAAAATCTACCCCAAGTAACCGAAAATACCTCAATAGAACAAGCCGTACAGGAAATCCATGGCAAAGGTTATGGCATCACCACCATCACCAACGCACAAGGTCGTCTCTGCGGTGCCTTTTCTCTTGGCGACCTGCTGCGGCTGCACGCCAAGCAATCCAAGTTCATGCAAGAACCTGTCTCAAAATATATGAACCCCAAGCCCCACTTCGTTACCCCAGACACCCTGGCAGCACAAGCCCTGTTCCTGATGGAAAGTAAACATATCCGCTGTGTGTTCGTTTGCAACCAACAACAACAACCCATCGGCATGCTGGGCATCTATGAGGTCTTGAAAGCCATAGACTACTAAGCACCTTGCCTATTGCCAGAGGAGCAGGTGGTTTAAGTAAGCAGTTGTTGGAGTAGATTGTCCAGGCGTCGGATAAATTGAGATATGGAGGTTTTGGGTTGGATTCTGATGCTGTGCTGCAGGACGAGAGTGGGAGTAGCATTGACATCAGCTTTGCTGGCTTGTTGGATGGATGCTTGGATTTTTTTGTTAAGCCAGGTTGCATTGCGTTGTTGGGCATAGGCTTTTCTCAGGCCTAGTCCTTGGGCAAGTTGCTGGACGATGCGGGGATCATTGATATTCAGTTGGCTGGTAAAGGTGGCTTGGAAGATAGCGTTAAGGGTGCGCTCCCCTTTTCCCAGGCGTTCAGCGATGAAGTAGAGGCGAATGGGGGCATCGGACTGCCCGCTGAAAGCAATAGGAACACTGACCAATTTGACTCGCTTGCCGTATTTTCTCAGCAGTGGTTTAACCGAGATGCGGAATTGATGACAATGAGAGCAAGTGAAATTGATAAATTCCACCACCTCTACTTGCTTGAGGGTATGGGCTTTGGGAAGTTTGCCGATGCGTTTGAAATCACCTTTGATACTGGCAGCAGAGACAGGGGCAGCCGTGGTGACTATCAGCAGGCAGGCGGCAGCTGCACCCAGCAGCCAGCGAGACCATGAGAGAGGTGAAGTGTAGTAAGATGAGGGATGCGTGTACATGTGATTGCTCCTATGGGCAGCAAGATAAAGATATGAATAAAGTTACCAGTGAAGTGATACCAAATCTAGATGATGTAAAAGCGGTAGCCCTGGATATCGCTGGATTGAACACTGCGGATGACAGCCAGGCACGCTGTGCCGAGGTCATCTGGCTGCTGTTGTTACGAGGATATCAACTGTATTTGTTTTCTTCAACAGGAGATGATTTTAGCAGGGAAGATTTTCAGCATCCAAAGCTGCGGTTTCTGACAGAACCGCTGCCTCCTTTGCCCAAATATCCTTTACTGGAAGGAGAGTATTGTCTCTGGGTTACCAATCATGCCCCTTTGGAACGCTGGCTGGATGAACACCATCGCCTGCGCATGTGCATTGGAGGCAAGGAACAGCCTGGCATTCGCCGCCTGGCTGCCATAGACGAGCTGGTTGTTGCACTCAATCCACTCAACAGCGTGATGGCTAACACCATCAGCCAGCTGTCTCAACTCAAAGAACGATTTTCCCAGCGTGCCATCATCGTTGGTATTGGAGGTCCCGCCATCAGCGATCTGCAGCAGTTCACCCTTCTCCTCCAAAGCGCCCTGCAAGACGCCAACCTGCCCATGGTGGAATTGCTGGATATCTCCTCGCTTACCCCTAATGCCGAAGTCCTGCATGCCAAGCAGCTGCCCAAAAACGCCGCCTGGCAAACCCCAGAGGGCGGCAGCTGGCTGACAGACCAATTATTAAAACCGCTCCAAAAAGGAGAAACCATCTTCCTCAAAACTCCTCCCCCCCTGCTGCCGACTGCCATGGCTGAACAATTCCCTCTTTACTTGCATCCAGAGACCATCCTGCTGCTTTTGGCAGAAATGGTATTTGTTCAGCCCCTTCAGCCTTTGCTGGATGTACGCCTGCTGCTGGAATTGCCCCCAGAAGAACTGGCGCGGCGCCTGTATGAAATCCCCCCCCATGAATCTTTTGACCCCAGCTTCACACAACAATTTTTGCAAAATGAAGGCGGTCAATACCAACACTACCTTCGCCATCATCAGGTGCAGAAACTCCAGCCGATGCTTATCAACGCCCAATTCATCATCCCCAACCCTTAGTAGTAGGCACAACCCCTGGGTACTAGCCCAGGTAGATATCCATAATGTTATGCAATAGTTGAATGGCTTCTTGTTTTGATCTTTGAAAGGAGTTGCGTCCAATGATGGAACCAAAACCACCGCCTTGGTGAATTTGTGTGATTTCTTCTAGTACAGCGTTGGTATCTTTGGCTGCACCGCCAGAGAAGATAACGATGCGCCTGCCAGCAAAAGTACTTTGCACCACATGCTGCACGCGCTGCTCCATGGTTTTGATGGGGATTTGGTGTTTTTCATAGATTTTTCTAGCAGCGTCTTGTTCTATGTGTTCGCTGGGGAGTTTGACTTTAATGATATGCGCTCCCAGTTGGCAGGTGAGATGTGCAGCGTAGGCAATAACATCAATGGCTGTTTCACCTTCTTTAGAGAGGTTTTTTCCTCTGGGGTATGACCAGACGACTACAGCCAGCCCCACGGATTTGGCTTCCAGGGTGAGTTCTCTAATTTGTTCGTACATGGTGTTAGAGAGTTCAGAACCTGGATAGATGGTGAATCCGATGGCAGCAGCACCGAGTCGCAGTGCATCATCTACGCTGCCGGTGATGGCGGGGCACGGTTCGCCTGAGGTAAGGGAGGAGCTATTGTTGAGTTTCAGGATAAGAGGAATTTGTCCTGGGAATTCGGCTGCACCTGCTTCAAGAGCCCCCAGGGGTGCGGCGTATGCGCTGCAGCCTGCCTCAACAGCAAGTTCAAAGTGGTAGAGTGGATTGTATCCTAAGGGGTTGGGGGCGAATGAGCGGGCGGGACCGTGTTCAAAGCCTTGGTCAACAGGCAGGATGACCATTTTTCCGCTGCCGGCAGTTCTGCCTTGGTAGAGCATGCGGGCGAGGCTGCTTAGTGTGCCGGGGTTTTCATTTTTGTACCAGCTGAGAATTTCTTTTACGCGGTTAGTGGATTTTGGTGAATGGTTCATATTTTTGCGTATCCTTTTCTGTTGTTGGTGTAGAGTGTTGAAAAATATAGTGTGGCTGGTTGCCATTACTATGGGCAGTTTGCTGGGGGTTTTTCTAGCTGGGATGAATTCACAGCAGCTGCTGTCTGGCAAGACCAGTATACCCGCATGGTTTATATCATCAAGGTTGTATGGGGATGGAAAACAAAAAAATTGACAAGTATGGGCAGGTGAATAAAAAACGCAGCATCAAAGCACAGAAACCCAAGTTGGTGAGACGCAGCGGAATTCAGTCTGGCATGGTTTCCTTGGGGGATGATGCGCTGCTGCGGCGGGTGTTGTTGAGCAATGTGCAGGGGAATGCCCACGCAGCAGAGGATAGTGGGAGGTGGGACTCCCAGCATGAACAGCGGTTGTTGTCTGGGATAGACTGGAAGCGTGCGGGGAAAGATGTGCGAGAACTGCACGGGCTGTATACGGGAAGTGGAGGCGTTTCTTATCAGGGGGTGGACAATCCTTTGCGGGGCAGGGAGTTGGGATATCAGCTGTATTATTTGCCCAGGAATCTGCATCGGGTGCGCTGCGTGCTGCGGGGGCTGCCTTGGTGGCATGGCAGCAAGACCGATGGGAAATGGCTGCTGTGTCATTGGTTAGGTATGCGGGAAGGGCTGCCGACATTGTCTTGGTTGGATTTGGGATGCGGTACAGGGGCATTTAGTTTGGCTTGGCTGCAATGGTTGGTGCGACTGGGTGCTCCTGCGGAAGGCTGGCCGCAGCTGGAAGTGACCTTGGTAGATCAATCGCATTATTTATTAAAGAAGGCAGAGAGGCAGCTGCAGTTATATGTGGGTGCAGCTATGCCGGGAGCGAGTTTACGGGTGAAAGCGGTGGCTGAGGGCATTGCACCTTGGTTGGCGCGTACTGCCACTGATGAGAAGTTTTGCCTGGTGGGCGCAGCCATGTCTTTAGCAGAATTGGGACTGCTGGGTCCGCGGCGCAAGAGCGAACGCTCCAAGGTGTTGCTGCAGGCATTGCGGGCGCGCATGCTTGCAGGGGGCATGATGTTGTTTGTGGAACCAGGAGTGCGTAAGGGCTACCTTCATCTGATGATGCTGCATCCCCTGCTGCGGCAGCATCCTATTTTGTATCCTTGTCCACATCAGCAGCCTTGTCCTATGTGGCGACCCAACGCACATCATTGGTGTCATGTTACTGAACGCATCCCCAATCGCTTCTTTTTTGATGAAGCTTTGCAGCAGCGGGGCGGGTTGGATTTCCACATGCGCGATCTTCATCTAGCAGCCTTGGCGGTGCAGTATGTTGAGGGTAGCAGCACCCCACCCTTTCGCCTGCAGCACGGAGAACGTATCGTTTCTGGTTATATGCCTTGGCAGCAAGCCTTCAACAGACTTCCAAAGCCCACAGCACCGCAGAAACCTTTTTCATCACAGGCATGCTGGGCCTGTACCCCCACAGGACAGTTGCAGCTGCGAGCTGCTCATCCCGAAGACACATCTTGTTACCGAGGAGCATGGTGGTCTCTTCCATCCAAAAAGCATCCTTCGCTGCACGAACAGTAACCAAGGTTTGCACTTGTTCTCTTTTACTTGCCTGCACCTATTATGTTGCAACTGTCATCAGCTGTCATTGAACAAGTCTTCGCACAAAGACTAACCCTCCTTGCTGCCTGCTGGCGCGAGCTTTTCTCCTCCAAGAAAAACACCAAAAAACTCACCCTCCATACAGTTCAGCAGCAGTCTCTGGTCATTCTTGATGCCGGCTCGCTCACATCTAACAACAACCATACCTGCTTTCTTTTTCACAACACCAGCATCAAACTGGGCAAAAACCAGCTGCAAGGACAGATACAACTCAGCTGGCAGCCACTCCCGCTGCCATCCCCTCCCCCAGAACCACCTGTGATTCTGCAAGTGGTATATCAAGGCTCTTCCCCATCGTCCACCCTGCCGTTACTATCTCTCAAACCCTATCTTCATGACCGTCTCTGCTGGGCAGAAGAGCTGGTTAGTGCAAGCAAATTTCAGCATATGTTTCCCGGCCCCTGTGGTTTGGCTGCGGCTCAAAATCCGCAAAAACTTACTGACCTGCTGCAACATGCTGCTGAAGCCCGCGTCCGTATCAAATCCGATACCTTGATGCAGCCGCTGAAACAACAGCTGACATCTCCCCATTCAGAACAAGCTTGGAAAATCCTTGAACAAGCCCTGTTTGAAGCCGTCTGTCGTTTTATCGGGTTTAAACCGTATCAAGACTCCTTCACAGCACTAGCCAAACATTTTCCTCTCTCCACCATTATCCCCCTGCTGCAACTGCCAATTTCCCAGGCAAGAATGCAAATCCTCGCACGTTGGATGGGCACTCTACATTTGCTCCAGCAGCCACCCTCGCTGGTGCATCAAGACTGCCGCTCATACTACACAGAACTTCAACAACTCTGGATTTCTCTAAAGCTTCAACCACTTCCCAAACCTCTCCAACGCGCCAAAGCACGTCCATTCAACTCACCCGAAAGGCGATTAACCGCCCTCTTCTGGCACCTGCATCATATGACACCACACGGTCTGTTACATGGCTGGCTGCGCTTCCTTAGTCGTCTGGACAATCTGCGTGATGACGACTCCCTCCAAACACAAATAAAACACTTTCTTAGAGGTGCCTTTCACACCCCTAACCACGAAACCTGGCAGTTTCACACCACCTTTCACGCCAAAACACTCTCCGCACCCATCCAACTGGTTGGCGAACATCTTCTGGCTGTCCTGGCTGCCAACGCCATTGTTCCTTTCTTGCTGGGAATTGCCCACTGGAAACAAGACGAAGAAATGGAAAAAACTCTTTACCGATTCTACTTGCTGCTGCCCACCGAAATCTCCAACCAACGCATCCAGTTCATGCAATACCGTCTGTTCCTCTCTCACCACCAAAACAGACCCCTCAGGCTGCAGCAAGGGCTTCTGCAGCTGCAAAATGATTTCTGCCACCACTTCCCCAACAACTGCCACCTGTGTCAACTTCCAGCCAAGCTGCTTTAAGCAAAAGACACTAAGCAACAGGTTGTACTTGAATGGTGGTGCCAGCGGCGATCTTGTTCAGCGGTTTGAGGTCATGCTGGGTGCGTCCCCAAACATTGCAAGGGCTGGCTAGGCGCGGCTCATCTTGCTGTGAGGCAGGTGTACGCCCCCAGCAAATGGCGACAGCCTTGCCGTGAGGCCAATAAGCAATTTCTCCCAGCTGCATCAAATCGCGGGCATCTGCTTCTTGGGGCAGGTCTACAGGGGTGGAGAAGTAGATCTCTTCCCCCCAGCGGTTGGCTGATGACTCAAAGGGCGCAGCTTTTAGCAAGGCACGTCCACTGGGCGTGTCCAGCACATCCACTATAATTTCTATATCATTAGCGATGATTTTTAATGAAGCCATGGGAAGTATCCTTTGGAGGTATCCTTGGGAAGTTGCCAGCTAGTTCATAGCATAACAGAGAAAAAGAGAAAGGGTTGCGCTAGAGAGTAAATATCGGTCAGGGTATGAAGAACTTTTTAATAGAGGATATGAATGAAGATAGGAATAACAGGATTTCCCGCCAGTGGCAAAACGACAGTGTTTAAGGCGCTGGCTGGGGCAAGTGTGGGAAAACTGCGAGGAGGAGTAAGTGCCTGCAGCGTGAAGGCAGCAGACAAACGCGTGGATGCACTGGCAGAGATGAGTGATTCTAAGAAGCGCACTTATGTAGAAGTGATATTTGTAGATGCAGAAGCCACAGGCAAGCCGCAAGACAGGGGCTTAAGCACAGCTGCCATGCAGGCGATGCAAGGCGCAGATGCGTTGGTTGCGGTACTGCGTGGTTTTGATGACGGAGGACCAGAAAAATCGCTTGCCCCTGTGGATGCATGGCGCGAGCTGGAATTAGAGCTGATTTTGGCAGACATGGGTGCTTTGGAGACACGTTTGCAGCGTTTGCGCAAAGAAAACAAAAAAGAGCAAAAAGCAGAAAAAGATCTGGCAGAGCGCTGTTTGGCTCATTTAGAAAACGGTCAACGGTTGGTTTCCATGCAGTTAGAAGAACAAGCGATAAAGATTCTCAGTGGGTTTTCGTTTTTTTCTGCCAAACCAGTACTGTTGCTGCTCAATCAAGATGAAGCCAGTTTTATGGCAAATGACATCACAGCTTTGACATCACTGACCAATTTAGTGCCAGATTGCCAGTCAATGGCTATTTGTGCCCAGTTGGAAATGGAAGTAGCGCAACTACCGCCGACAGAACAATCCGAATTCATGGCCAGCCTCAACCTGACGCATTCTGTTCGTGAACGCTTCATCCAAGCTGCATTCAGTCTGCTAGACCTTATCTGTTTCCTTACCAGCGGTGCAGATGAAAGCCGTGCCTGGCCAGTGCGCAATGGCGCATCTGCCCAAGAAGCTGCCAGTAAAATCCACTCCGATATTGCCAAGGGCTTCATTCGTGCCGAAGTCATCCACTGCCAGCAGCTGCTGGCACTAGGCTCAGAAAAAAAAGCCCGAGAACAAGGAAAAATACGCCTAGAAGGTAAAAAGTACATCGTACAAGATGGCGATGTACTCAACTTCCGCTTCGCTACTTGAATCCACTCGGCAAACCTCTGTGCAAGGAAGACCTGCCCCCTGCATGGATCAAGGGGTTAGGAGGTTAGGATTTTGAGGGTGTGAGTTGTTGACGAATGGTATTGGTATGTTGGCGGGTGATTTTGAGTGCGGTATCAAGGATGGCTTCGGGGGTGTCTTCTGGGGAATGTTTTCTAATGTGGATGCGCAGGATGGTTTGGCTGTCTTGGATGCGGATAATTTGTCCTACCAGCCAGAGTTGGTTTTTATCACGGCATAGTTTGCAGAGAATGTGTTCAAAGTGCAGGGAGTAGAACAGTTCTACGGGTAGGGTTTTGCCAAGTTGTTGGATGTGGGTGCTGTTGGCGATACCGCTAAAGGCAAGAGATTGACTGAGTTGTTGGTGAGCGGCTCTGGAGAGGAAGTTGTTTTTTAGCTGTGATTGGAGCTGACGGCGGGTGATGAATTGCTTCCATGGAAGACTGCGGAGTTGTTTTTCTGCTTCTCTGAGGACGATTTCGTGGAGTTTGGGTGCGGTGTTTGGAGGTGCGGGCATATTAAGGAAGGCGATACTTTGTGAACTCAGAGGTGTGTTTATGCTGGGTTCTTTTGATTCTTGTGGTTTAAAAACCACAGTATCGCTGCAGTCACTGATGGAGTAAATCAGCCCCAACAATACGAGTACGCGGGGAATTTTTGCCAGCAATGTTTTCATGAGTGGAGTTTATCGCGCAGTTGATGGATGAGGTTGAGTGCTTCAAGGGGGGTGATTTTGTCTATTTGGAGGTTTTTCAGGGTTTCTAGGGCAGGATGGGGTGGTGGAAGAGGGCTGCGGGGTTTTGGGGGTGTGTTGTTGGGGTTATGGGGTTGAAAGAGTGCGGGTTGCTGTTTGGGGGAAGATTTTGCCACCAGTTGTTTAACAACCTGGGATGCCCGTTGGATAACATTATGGGGGAGACCTGCCAGTTTTGCTACTTGGATGCCGTGGCTGCGGTCGCTGGGTCCTGGGATGAGTTTTCTAGCGAAGAGCAGTTGGTTTTTTTGTTCATGAACCAGCATGGAGTGATTGGCGAATCGTGGGAGGATATCTTCTAGGGCGGTGAGTTCGTGGTAGTGGGTGGCAAAGAGCGTGAGCGGTCCAGCTTGGTGCAGGTATTCAGCGACTGCCCAGGCGATGCTGATGCCGTCATAGGTGCTGGTGCCGCGACCGATTTCATCTAGTATAATGAGGCTGTTGGGGTTGGCGTTGTTGAGGATATTGGCAGTTTCAGTCATTTCCATCATAAAGGTGCTTTGTCCGCGTACCAGGTTGTCGTCTGCGCCGATACGGGTGAAGATTTGTTCTATGAGGCTTATGCGGACATGTTTGGCGGGGACAAAGCTGCCGGCTTGTGCCATCAGTTGAATAAGGGCAGTTTGGCGCATTACTGTGGACTTGCCTGCCATGTTGGGGCCGGTAATCAGGATGATTTGCTGCTGATCTGCCTGTAAATGTACATCATTGGGAATAAAGGGTTCTGAAGAGAGTTTTTCCAATAACGGATGCCTGCCGTGTTCAATCTGGATGCAGACTGGCGCATCTTTCTCTAGCAATTCAGGACGGCAGTAGTTGTTGTGGTGTGCGACTTCCGCCAAGGTGCACAGTACATCCAATGTGGCTACGCGCTCGGCGGTTTGCTGTATGCGTCTAAGGTAGCCCTGCAGAATTTTGCAGGTTTCCTCAAATAGTTCTTGTTCTATGTTGTATGCCCGCTGCTGGGCGCTGAGTAATTTTTCTTCCAGTTCTTGCAGTGTATCCAGCGTAAAGCGTTCTGCGTTTGCCAATGTCTGTTTGCGCCGATACTCTGGCGGCACTTTGCTGGCGTGTATCTTAGGCAGCTCTACATAGTACCCAAATACCCGATTGTAGCGCAGCTTCAATGAATTGATTCCTGTACGCTTGCGTTCTTTCTGTTCTAATTGCGTCATCACTTCACGGCTGTTCTTGGAAAGCGCCCGCAGTTCGTCCAGCTGCCTGCTGACCCCTTCTGCTATATATCCTCCTTCGCTCAATTTTAATTGCGGTTCTTGCAAATAGCGTTGCTGCAGGTGTTCACGCACTTCATCCACGGGGTCAAAATTGTTCGCCAATTGCCATAACAGACCTTGCTGATTTTTTGCTGTTTTCACAACACTATTCAGCCACTGGGGCAGACCTTCCAATCCACACAGCGCATCGCGCAAAGCCACCAAATCTGCTATCCCCACCCGAGGTGAACTCACCCGACCCACCATGCGCTCCAAATCTTTCACCTGCAAAAAACATGCTTGCAGTCCGCAGCGCAAATCAGCATCTTTGATGAGTCTCTCCACCGCATCCAAGCGATGCTCAATCTGCTGTTTATCCAGCAAGGGACGAACCAACCACCGTCTCAACATGCGCGAGCCCATCGGGGTGCCGCCCCGATTCAACATCCCAAACAAATTAGCACCACTATCCCCCTGCCTCTTGCTGGAGAATACCTCTAAATGACGCAGCGATATTTCATCCAAGCGCATCACATCGCTGTCACTCCTCACCCGCGGCCGATACAAATGCTCCAGACCATAATGAATCTGATCTAAATAATCCAATAAGGCCCCGCAGGCACGCAAAGCCAACGGCATCTCTCCCAAGCCAAAGCCGTCCAAACCCTGCACCTGATACAATTTCTCTAGCCTCTGACGGGTGTTTTTCTCGCTAAAAGTTAACAAAGGACGCTCTTCCAAGCGCATCTGTTCACCTTCATGCGCAAGCCCGTCCATCTTCTCATGCAGCTTCGCAGTAACTTCCGTCAACGGAGGCAGCAGTACCTCTCGTGGATGTTCTATCTCACATAAACCCACCAGCTGTTCCAAGGCATTCTCTTTCAATTGAAAAAATTCCAACTGACCCGTCGTAACATCACTCAATACACCCCCTATCTCTTCCCGATCCTGCCATACCGACAGCAAATAGTGGCTGCGACCCTCCCTAGCATCTATATCCGTTAATAAGGTCCCAGGGGTGGCTACCCGCACCACCTGACGCTCAACCAACTTCCCCGGTGCGCAGGGTTCCACCTGGTCCGCCAGTGCCACCTTGTAGCCAGCTTCTACCAACTTGTTCAGATACTGCTGATAGGAATGGCACGGCACCCCACACATTGCCAAGGGATTTGGCATATTCTTATGGCGTGATGTTAAAGCTATCCCCAATATCTCAGACGCCAACTCTGCGTCCTCCCCAAACATTTCGTAAAACTCCCCCGCCTGGAAAAATAAAATGCAGTCCAAAAAATGGCGTTTCAGTTGATTAAACTGATTCATCATGGGCGTAGAAGAGTGAACCAACCCACCGGCGCGCAGCGGCGCCTTTCTGGCTGCAGTTTCTCGTTCTATGGCTTCCATGCTGTCTCCTTCATGACCTTCTGCCTCCAAATGCAAACCCATGTCTAATAGAAATAACTATGCTTAGATTTTTATTCAAGGAGAAAAAAATTTGCTGACCCCTCTGCAGTAATTCTTACAGAGGGGTGAAGCATCCCGCAGGTATTCTGCCAGATTATTCGGGGTTTGCGTTGAGGTGTTTGCCGTCTTTGATGACGAGTTCATAGACGCGCTTTTGGATGAAGACATCCAGCATGTCTTGGTCTATGTGGTTGGCATTGGCTTCTTCGCTAAGGATTTGGAGTGCGCGTTCAACAGGGATGGATTTTTTGTAGGGGCGGTCTAAGGCGGTGAGGGCGTCAAAGATGTCCGAGATGGTCATCATTTTGGACTGCGGCGGGATTTGTGAGGAGTTGAGTTGGTTGGGATAGCCGCTGCCGTCAAGTTTTTCATGATGGGCGTGGGCGATATCGGGAACGGATTTAAGGTTTGCTGTCCATGGGATTTTACTAAGAAAACGGTAGGTATGGGTTACATGGGATTCGATTTCTTCACGGTCTTGTTGTGTAAGGGAACCTCTGGGTACTTTGAGGCTAATGAGTTCATTTTTGGAGATGACAGGCATTTCTTTGCCGCTGAGGGAGATGAAGGAGGTTTGGCTGATTTTTTCTAATTGCTTCATATCTTCTTCAGAGACGCCGATTGGTTCATTGCAGTGTTCTAGGAATTCATGGAGTTTTTCTAGGTCTTCTAGTGATTGTTGCAGTTCTTTTTTAGTTTGTTTAATGAGTTTATCAGAGGAAGCACTGGAGGTTTTTTCTATGGCCTCCAATTGTTTTTGGGTGTGTTGCAGGGTGATCAGGGTGCGAATATATTCAAAGCGGTCAAGCAAGCGTTGGTGTTCATAGGGGTAGAGTTTTTTGGCTTTAATAAGTACGTGTTCACGCACACCGATTTTACCGAAATCATGCAGCAAGGCGGCGTAGCGAATTTCTTCTAATTGTTCATGAGAATAGTTGATATGGCTGAATTGTTGGTGGCTATTGAGTGCACTGATGTTCTTGGCGAGATCAACTGTAAGGGTGGCCACGCGATAAGAATGCCCAGAGGTGGTAGGGTCGCGAGATTCAATAGCTTGTGTGCTGGCGTTGATAAAACCTTCAAACAGGTTGCGAATGTCATTGACCAGTTGGGCGTTTTGTAAGGAGATAGAGGCTTGCGATGCTACAGACATCATCAGCCCTTCTTCTTTTTTGGTGAAGGGGAGTACAGATTCCAAGGCGGTGTCTGGGTTGTCTAATTTAATATCAGGACGGGTTTTGCGGTTGATGAGCTGAATGACTCCGATGGTTTGTCCACGGAAATTGACCATGGGGACGGTAAGCATGGATTTGGTGCGATAACCGATGGTCTGATCAAATTTACGTCCTCCCCAGGAGTAGCCTGCTTTTTCGTTAATTTTGTAGACATCGTCAATCACAATGGGTTTTTGGGTAATGGCTACGCGTCCATAGATACTTTCCATGCCAATATCTAATACGAAAGAACTGAAGGGTACTTTGCGAGATTCGTTTTGGGCAACTTGGAAGCGAATTTGCTTGGAGGCGAGCCAGTCGTTATCGTTTTGTTCTTTCTCGTGGTCGGGTTCAATTAGGTAGAGGGAGCCGGCATCAGCTGTGGTGAATTGGCGACAGCGTTCAACAATCATTTCCAGCAGTTTATTCAAGTCGCGCTCGGTAGAAAGGGACTGACCGATTTCGTTCAGCACAGTAAGAATATTTTGATCTGTGCTGTATTGTTGCATCAGTTTTTCTGCTTCTGCCTCGTTATCAAGTATTTGTAACTCCCGTTTTAGCTTAAAGCGCAGCAAGTTGTCAGAGATGTTATCTGCTATCACCTCCACTCGTAAGTGTTGGAAATCGGCTATTTTTGCTAGAAAATCATCAGAAGCCCTTATAACAACCCGTCCCCGCCGAGAAAAATTACTTGGCAGCTGGTTCAGCGGAAAGGAAAGCCTTTCAAACTCATCAGAGTGAATAAACATCAGCAGCGGTTCTTCTTCCAAACGTTTCAACAAGTCGGGAGTGCACTGCTGGTAATAGTTCAACTCAAAGCTGTCAAGCTTATCCAACTCTAAGCGTTTGATTTCTGCCTCCATATCTTTTGGCAGCAAACCTTTAAATATTTTTCCTTTTTGTATAGACACAGCATTACCTCCTACTATTGCCAGCAGGTCTTCTCTATATTTTCTCTTGGTTGCTCAAGGTAAAGTTCGCCTTGCGTTTAGCAATATTCTAGCAGAGACTGTCTAAAAAGTAACGCTAGCATACCTGTCAGCTGATAGGATGCAAAAAAATACACCTCTCCTGTGTCACCTGCGGCCGTTTAGTGAAACCAGATAGAACCAACACCGATAATTTGCATTTTCCCTCCACCAGAACCTTTGCTAGCTGGAATGTTAATTCTCTACGGGCACGCATGGAGCATGTGACCCGCTTTTTGATAGAACATGCTCCTGATGTGCTCTGCCTGCAAGAAACCAAGATGACCGATGATCTCTTTCCAGAGGACAAATTTAGGGAACTGGGTTATCAAACTGTTTGGTGGGGAGAAAAGAGTTATAACGGGGTGGCTATTCTTTCCAGATATCCCATTAGCCAACCCACCAAGGGTTTTGATAATGAAACCTCCCCTGCCAGGCTGCTGGCGGGCACCATTGAAGGAATCCGTGTTTTTAACGGCTACTTTCCTCAAGGACGCAGCGTTGAAAGTGAGCACTTTCAGGCCAAACTCTCCTTCTATCAGCGCCTGCTTGAGCTATTGCAGCAACAATACCAACCTTCTGCACCCCTGGTGCTTACGGGAGATTTTAACATTGCCCCCCAGGAACGCGATGTCTATGACCCCCAAGCCATGGAAAATCAAGTGGGCTTTCATCCTCAAGAACGGCAAGTTCTAGAAAAGCTGTACGGCTGGGGATGGCATGATGCCTTCCGCCTCTTTCATCAAGAAGCAGGTCATCACACCTGGTGGGATTTCCGCACCGCAGCTTGGGAGAAAGGACACGGCCTCCGTCTAGACCATATCTGGCTGACAGCTCCCCTCGCCCAACAAGCCACCAACTGCTGGATAGAAACCGAAGAACGCTCCCGACCTAAACCATCCGATCACGCCCCCGTCATGGCAGAAATTCGCTGGACTCCCTCAGCTTCTGCTTAAAAGGGATGAATCTTGCTTGATTGCATTTCCGAGTTGAAATTCCAAATTGAAATTTCAAATTGAAATTCCCAATTGCAATTCCAATCTGATTTTCTCCAGACCCATTTCTTGAATAACCAATCCAAACATTCCCTGCTGAGTGACAGCGAACTTGGTCTTCTCTTAGGAGAAGACACCCCTCCCCCATCTTCACAATCCCCAGTTTCCCCATCCGACGCCCCCTGGCCCCAGCTGGATACACTCCATCGCCGCACCGCCCTGCTGTTGAGCAAACGATTAAAAGCCCGCTTCCGACCAGATATCCAAGTTCGTGAACACACCATCTCTCAACCATCACCCCAACAATTCCAGCAGGCAGGCATTACCGCCTTGCTGCAGCTGCAACCATTACAACAAAAACCACTCCCTCTTGCCTTTAGCCTAGATAAACCCGCAGCCCACCAGGCAGTAGACCTCCTGCTTGGAGGCGCAGGACAATCTCCCCGCCAAGATCACTTCTCTTCCGTAGAAAGACAAATTCTGGCACGCCTCGCCGATGCGCTCATCGCTGCCCTTCATCTTGCCTGCCAACCCCTCGTTAGATCCCAAGCCAGACTCACCCACTGGCTACCTCAACAAAATCCCCTCCAACACTTCGCTCAAGAACCACTCATCTCGGCTGTTATCCAACTCGGCATACCTTCCATCCAAATCCCCATACAACTCTATTGGCCTGCTTCTACTCTCCATTACCTCTGGCCCCAACAAAAAACAGATAATAAACAACTGCAACGACACCTCGCCCAAAACAGAGTACGCGTATCCGCAGAACTGGGAAGTACTTCCATGCCCCTGCAGCAATTCCTCAAATTACACCCAGGCAGCACCATCCCCCTAGATCAATCACTCAACCAACCTCTCCAAGTTTCCATAGAAGGCATCCCCTTCCTAAAAGCCTTCCGTGAACCCACCGAAGGCTTTGAAGCTATCCGCTTTTGCTAATACCCCTTATCAAGCCCTCATAAACCTCTGTGTAAAACACAGCAGCGGGAGATATGGGCTAAGCACTTTTTTCATGCTTCATGATTTGCGCCGTGTGTGCAGCTGCTGCGATGATGGCATCCAGTTCTTGTTGCTGGTGGGTATGGGATAGGGCATAGCTGCCCATAAGAAAGATGCCTTGTTCTCGCATGAGTTGGCAGAAACCTTGTTTTCTTTGGGGGAGGGTGTTCTGGTAGACGTCTTGTGCATTGAGAATGGGGAGATGGTTTTGTTTGAGGAAATGGAAAGAACCGAGGGAGCCTTGCCCGCTGATTTTGAGGGGGATGTGGGCTTGTTGGAAAATCTGTTGGATGTGTTTTTGGAGGTGGTGGTTGTTTTTTTGGAGTTGGGGGTAGGGTTGGTGTTGGGAGAGGTATTTGAGGGTGGCGATGCCGGCGGAGAGAGAAAGCGGATTGCAGGAATAGGTGCCGCCGCCCACGATGGCGCGTTGCTGGGGGGGTCTATGTGAATTGCTGAGTTCTAAGATATCGGTGCGTCCGCAGACGGCTCCGATGGGGGTGCCGCCTCCCAAGATTTTGCCGAGGGTGGTGATATCTGGGGTGATGTTGTAAAGGGTTTGGGCGCCTCCGAGGTCAAGACGAAAGCCGGTGATGACTTCATCAAAGATGAGCAGAGCGTTGCGACGGTGGGTTTCTTCTTTGAGGAAGTGGAGGAAATCCTGCTGGGGGGGTATCATGCCAGCCACGCCCATGAGGGGTTCGGTAAGCACGGCAGCCAGGTTGCTGCCAGCTTGTTTCATGGCTTGGAGTACGCTGTCGGGGTCATTGAATTGTGCGCTTAACATGCAGGAATGGAGATTGGGGGGCAGTCCCAGACCATCTGGACCGGCGTCTGCCGGTGATTTCACGCGGGCATCCAGCATGGTGTCTGAGCCCATACCATGCCAGCCTCCTGCCATTTTAATGACCACACTGCGACCAGTAAAAGCACGCGCCATTCTAAGGGCATACATGGCAGCCTCGGTGCCAGAACAACAAAAGCGGACCTGCTCGGCAGACGGCACCAGCTGGCACACCATTTCTGAGAGTTCCACCTCCAAGGGATGCGGCAAGCCGATGTGCAGCCCATCCAAGGCAGCCTGGCGCACTGCTTCTACCGCCACTGAGGGAGTGTGTCCCAGGATGCCATCGTAGTGTCCCATCCAGAGATCAATGAATTTGTTGCCATCCAGGTCCCATATGTGGGGACCGTGGGCTCGCTGGATGAACAAGTGTTGTGGGTGGTGAAGACGGCTGTCATGATGCATTCCCCCTGGGGTGATCTGCAGGGCGCGTTGATGCAAAGCCTCGCAGGCAGGGTTTGATGCCGACATAGAAGCAGCAGTGGCAGATGAAGACATAGCAGCAGCCTTTCCCATCTTAATGACTCTCTTGGTAAATGGAATTTCCAATGCTCATAAGCGTTCCTAGCATATGTAGAAACTCTGCAGCATGTTAATATGACAAAATATCATCCAGCTTTGCAAGCATATAACTGTAGCGAGATAAGCCATGGGTAAGCGATGGGGACAACACTTTCTTAAAGATAAAGGAATAGCGCATCGCATCGCAGCCCTAGCAGAATTGGATGCCCAATCACATGTGCTGGAAATTGGTCCAGGTCAAGGCGCCCTTACCCAAGCACTGCTGGCCACAGGCGCTTATGTCTGCGCCATAGAGCGCGATCCTCAACTGTATCAATACCTGCAAAGCAATTGGGGACATCACCCACGGCTGATGCTGCTGCAAGAAGACATCCTCCACACCAATCTCCAACAACTCTTCCAGCACGCCAAACCTTTTGATGTCGTTGCTAACCTGCCCTACTACATCACCACGCCTTTGCTCATGCGCCTCATACCCCTGCGCAGCTATTTCAAACGACTGGTACTTACCATCCAAAGTGAAGTTGCCCAGCGCGCTGTTGCCACTACGGCTACCCCCAAGCAATACGGTTCACTCAGTGTTGCTGTTCAATCTGCCTTCCATCCACGCATTTGCTTCAAATTACCCCCCGCAGTCTTCTCTCCTGTTCCAGCTGTGCATTCTGCTGTTATTATGCTGACACCTAAGAAAAAATTTACCGACACCTCCTCAGAAACCGCTTTCTTTCAGTGGGTAAAACAACTCTTTTCCCAACGCAGAAAACAACTCCGCAATATCGCCGTCATTCGCCAGCAACCCTCCTATGACCTGCCCCCAGACTGGCAAAACCTTAGACCTGAAAACCTCAACCCCCAACAACTCTTCGCACTGTTCCAATTGCTCTCACCAAAAACCTTGTTTTTAGATCCCCACAAACATATAATGGAATCAAAATCACCAAACAAAACCCCCATAACCACATGAATACCAGCACACAACCCATCATTCGCCTTACCTCCAAAGCCGCACAACAAGTGCGTCACACCCTAAAAGGCGAAAAATCTTCCCTCATTCGTGTGGGAGCAGCCAAAGGCGGCTGTTCAGGCTACAAATACACCATGGATCCTGCCCTCCCCCAAGATGTCTTACCCACCGACATCCTCTTCCAGTCTGAAGGCTTGCAAATTGTTGTCAATAGCGACTGCCTCCACAAGATTCTTGGTTCCCTAGAAATTGACTATCAAGATGGCAGCCTTACTGAAAAAGGCTTCCTGTTTAAATCCCTCAATGATACCAACTGCGGCTGCGGTAAATCATTCGCTGCGGTTCAATCCTAGAAAGATCTTTGCCTGCGTGACAGCCTTCTGGTTAGGGGGGCTAGGTCGGATCTTTTTGGAGTTTTTCTACAGCGAGTTGCTGCAGGATGGAGAGCAGATTGCTGATGAACCAATAGAGGACGAGTCCTGAGGGAAAACCAAACATGAAGAAGAGAAAGAAGGCAGGCATCCAAGTGAGAATTTTTTGTTGGAGAGGGTCTGCGGGGGCGGGCATGAGTCTTTGTTGGATGACCATGGAGCCTGACATGAGGAGTGGGAGGATATAGAGACCGTCTTTGTTGGAGAGGTCTTGTATCCAGAAAATAAAAGGCTGGTGTCTGAGCTCAATGGCACTAAGCAGAGCACTATAGAGTGCAAAGAAGATGGGTATTTGGGCTACGATGGGGAGACATCCTCCGAGGGGGTTAATTTTGTGTTTTCGATAAATCTGGATGGTTTCTTGATTGATTTTTTCTTTGTTGTTTTTAAATTTTTGTCTAATTGCTTGGATTTTAGGCTGAAGGATTCTCATACGTTTCATGGAACGGGATCCCATATAGGTGAGCGGGAAGAGTAGTACCCGAACACAGATGGTAAGCAGGATGATAGACACGCCATAGTTGCCGGTAAAGCCATGGAAGGCTCTAAGAGCCACCAGCATAGGTTCTGCGATAATGGCGAGGGTGAGGTCTTTGGCGAGCTCAAATTTAGGATGGAGTTTGCGCATTTCCACCGGGTCCTTGGGTCCAACATAGACTTTTGCCTGATGTTCCAGGGATTGTCCTGGTGCCAGCAGGGTATTTGACAATTCAAAGCCGTAGAATGCCTGCCATGGTTCTTTTTCTGGGGGCTGCAAGCCTCCAAAGAAGAAGCGCTGGCTGCCGTTTTGAGGCAGGGCAGCATTAATGAAGTAAGAACTGGAAATACCGCCCCAATCTGCACTCGGAATGACAAGACCGTCATCTAGGTCATCGGCATCCTCTGTTTCCAAATCGTCATCCAGCCACCAGAGGGGGCCGCTATGGTTGCCAATGCCTCTGATGGCTTCTTCACTGGGGGGGCCTGCACCCATCAAGCTAAAGGCTTGCAGCTGCTGTGGTTGTGAGGAAGCGTTGCGAATGTTGAGTTGGTAGTTGAGAATGTAGGAATGGGGGTCAAGGATAAAAGTTTTAACGATTTCCATACCGTTGGCTGTGCGGGTACGCAGGTTGATGCTGCGGGGGGCATCACCGGGCTGGAGTTGTATGCTGCGTTGATTGGTTCGGTAGCGTAGTTCTTTCAAAGCAGTGTTATCAGAGTTGAGAAGCACTCCAAAGGCTGCTTGTGTGGGGTATCGGCTGTCTACCATGTCTACCAAGGAGATTTCATCCACTTGTTTGGATGACAGCCAGTTGCGAAGCGGTGGCAGCAGGTCGTCCCAAGCGGTGCTGCGCTTGTCGATACGATAGTTTTTCAACACAAAGCTGTGCAGTGTGCCGCCTTGCAGGTTAAATTCAGCGCGGTAGCGGGGGGTTTCTGCCACCAGCAGCTGGCTGCGGGGGATGCCCTTTGGCGGCGGAGATTCAGCTGGACGCAGCTTCAAAGGCAGTGAGGTATTGTCTGCAGCCACAGCAGGGGTTTCGGTGGGAGTTGGCGGTGTGGCTTCTGGTGGTGGGGTTCTAGAAGCCACAAAGGCGTAATAGCCCAACAGCACCATCAGGGAGAGAGCAATTGCCAGGAAGGTATTTTTTTGTTCCATGCTGACCAGATATAATTAAGAAGCAGTACCGTCTTGAATACTGTCTTGAATGCGTTTACAGGGGGAAGCTGCATTTTTTGCAGCAGGCAGGGGAGGATCCCAGCCGCCAGGATGAAACGGATGGCAGCGCAGCAATCGCCAGATGCTCATGCCTCCTCCACGCCACCAGCCATGTGTTCGCAGAACTTCCTCTGCATAGACCGAGCAACTAGGGTAAAATCGGCAGGCAGGTGGCAACAACGGTCCAACCAAAAACCGATACCCCCGCACCAACCAAAGCAACAACCATGTCATTCAACAAAGACTCCACTTACTTCATGCTTCTACCGCTTCATTTGGTCTGCGCTACCTTTGAACGATATGCTGGGACTGCTTTTTCTGCTGTTCGGTTAAATGCTGCATCAACACATCTACTTCCTGGCGCAGACCTTCATAACTCAACAAATCTGCTTGGGTTTTCCCACCAAAAAACAAAGAGACATCCCAGCCTCCACAACCCTCTGCCGCACCACGTGCCTCCACATGGCAGCGCAGGGCTTCCCGCACCCAGCGCCGCACCCGATTGCGACATACTGCATTTCCTAAACGACGGGGAGTCACAATCATATACCGTCCACCGCCCCTGTCATGGCGCAGCACCCGTGCATACATCATCCCCAAACGATGGTATTCCCCTTTACGAAACACGGCTTTAATCTCCATCCTCTTGCATAGGCGCGTTTCTTGTCCATACTTCCATCGCTTCATCTTATTACCCTGATACCGTCAAACGCAGACGACCCTTGGCACGACGACGACGCAGAATATTCCGTCCTCCCACAGTGCGCATGCGCACACGAAAGCCGTGCGTCTTTTTTCGCTTGGATACATTTGGCTGATAGGTGCGCTTCATCTCTCTTTATTGATCTCTCATCTTGCTTATCTCTTCCTATACACAAACCCCATCATATACGCACACAGATATACCATCTGTCAACCTATATCTCTTTTGTGCGTCTAGCTAAGAAGGACTTCCAGCATAGCTTTTTGTGCAGAGGGCAAAGATATCTTGTAAAAAATCACAAAAACAATGTATACATATATTTATGGGCAAGTGGGAATAATTTTTGTAGAAGATACCTATATGGTCAAGAAACAGTTATCTCAATCTGAGGGGACAAACAAGGAGAGTATGTTACGAATACGGGGGGTGAAAACGGGTTATGGAAGTATCCAAATTTTGAATGGAATAGACCTGGATGTTCCTAAGGGAAGCATTGTTGCTTTGTTGGGAGGTAATGGGACGGGCAAGTCCACCTTGTTGAAAGCTGTTTCTGGGTTATTGCGCACTTGGGAAGGAGAGATTATATTTGAGGGCCATCCCATCCATTCGTTAAGGCCTGACAAAATTGTACGATTGGGTTTGGCGCAAGTTACACAAAGCAAGGAGGTATTTCCTGCCATGACGGTAGAAGAGAATCTGCGTATGGGTGCCTACACAAACTATTCTCGGATTCTATTGAAGCGCAATTTGGCGCGGGTGTATTCATATTTTCCTATTTTAGAAGAGAAGCGTCGTCAATTGTCGGCTACCCTTTCTGGAGGGCAGCTGCAAATGCTTTGTATAGGGCGAGGATTGATGAGCGAGCCCAAAATGTTGCTGCTGGATGAACCCTCAGCTGCTTTGGCACCCCAAGTGGTGTTGGAAATTTTTGCTATCATCAATCGCATTCGTAAGAATGGTATGACTGTTCTGCTGGTAGAACAAAATGTGCGCATGGCATTGCTGCTGTCTGAGTATGGCTACATCATCAGGGATGGTGTTATCAATCTCAAGGGTGAATCCAAGAAAATGATTAACGATGACGCAGTACGCTTGTCATATTTGGGAGGTACTGTAACTGATACCAGCAAAGATATTGAACACGCTGTTATGAGTCGCTAGATACAACCCAACTTTTCCGATTCACAAAGCAGCATCACAAGAGCGAAAAACAACATGGACTTCTTTTTAAATTTGCTACTCATAGGTTTTTCCATTGGCATGGTCTATGGATTGGTTGCCTTGGGTATTTCCTTGATATACTCAGGCTTGGATATTGTCCATTTTGCTCACGGTGAACTCTATATGCTGGGGGCATTCTTCGGTCTTATCTTATATGGGGATATTGCTCTTTGGGTGTATCCTTTTGCTTTGGTGGGATCCATGATTATCGTGGCCTTGATTGGCATGTTGGTAGAAAGATTCTTCTATCGTCGTCTTACCAGCAAAGGTGGTGGATATACTGTGGCTGGCATGGGCATTATCATCTGCGGCTTTGGTATGTCTATCGTGCTGCAAAACATCGCCTACCTCATCTGGAATCCCAACCCACGACCTTTTCATGTGGATTTTGGCGATCCCTTAGAAGTCGGTGAACTTGTCTTCCCGCTTAGCTATATTTGGATTGTTAGCATTGGCGTGTTCATCATGCTTGGGCTTCACCTGTTCCTCAAATATACCCGCCTCGGCCTTGCCGTGCGCGCCGTTGCTCATAGCAAAGACATTTCCTTCCTCATGGGCATCAATGTGCCCCTGGCTATCTCGCTGATTTTTGGCGTATCTGCAGCCCTCGCTGGTGCTGCAGGCACTCTGGTAGGACCCATCAACTCTGTACAAGTACAAATGGGCTACCTCATCCTCATTAAGTCTTTTGCTGCTGCTGTCGTTGGCGGTTTCGGATCGCTCCCTGGTGCACTGCTTGGTGGCATTCTTGTGGGTGTTGGAGAAAGCCTGGGCGCAGGCTACATTTCTGCACACCACAAAGATATCTATGCTTTCCTCTTGCTCATCATGGTACTGGTCTTCAGACCGCAGGGCTTCTTGGGTATTATCGCCAAGGTCAAAGCTTAGTTTTTCCACTTAGGGAACGGGCATCCTCTTCTAGTTTGAGGAGGTGTTGCTGCTGGGTTTGCAGCAGTTGGAACTGCTGTTGATTTTGCTGTGTCAGGGATTGGATATGATTTTTGACCTGTGTTGGTGCAGGCGAACCGCTGTGATTGCGCTGATGGAGCAGTTTTAAGGGTTGATGGAGATGAGCGAGTAACTGCTGTGTCAATTCTGGTTGGAGATTGGCTTGCTGTAAGGCTTTTTCTGCAGCTTGTGGTTGGATGGTTTGCGCTGGCTGGGAGAGTGCCACGGCTTGTGCTGTGATGTGGTATGCGCTGCGGAAGGGTATCTTGCTGAGTTGTGAGAGTTGGTTGGCGAAGTCAACAGCAGTAAGAAAACCTTTTTGGGAGGCATTCAACATGACATCGGCATTGGGGGAGGTCTTTTTGAGTGCCTGTTTGAGGATGAGAGGTGTGGGTTGACACTCTCGGACCAGGTCCATGGCGATATATTTGCTCCACTGTGAGTCACGGTGATAGCCACTCATGTTATTGCAAGAGATATTCATTAAAGTGGCGATTTGTGAGGCTGTCCAGGCAGCTTTGGCTTTACAAACTTCGGCGAAATCGGGGTTGCGTTTTTGCGGCATGATAGAAGAACCGGTTACCCAAGCATCTGATAACTTCAACATGTTCCAATAGGGATGTGACAGCAGCAGCAAATCTTGGCTGAGTACAGCCAGATGCCGCATGGCTTGCGCATAAACGACAGCGGTTTGGGTTTCTGCTTCTCCACGAGATGAGATGGCGTCTAGGCTGTTGACTTCTACTGCTGAGAAACCCAACAATTGGCTGGTGTATTCCCTATTGAGGGGCCAGGTGCTGCCAAAACCCGCTCCTGCCCCCAGGGGATTGCGGTTTATCAGGTTTATAGTGAGTAACAGGCGTTCCAAGTCTCTCTGCAATGCCTGCGCATGGGCACACAGCCAATGTCCCCAAGTGGTCAGCATGGCAGGCTGATGATGCGTAAAGCCTGGCATCACTGTCTCTGTGTGTTGGGAGGCTTGTTCTATCAGCAGTTCTGCTAAGCCAGACAGCTGTTGACCAAATTCTAGCAGATGGTGACGCAGGTACATCCTCATGCCGCAGGCAGCTTGGTCATTGCGGCTACGCGCTGTATGCAGCCATCCTCCAGCAGCTTCTCCTGCTTTTTGGTTTACCCAATGCTCCACATTTACATGAACGTCTTCCAGTGCTGCATCCAACCGATACTTCCCCTGCAAAAAAGCCTCTTCCAATTCCAACAATGCAGCCAATATCGGCTGCAAATGCTCTTGCGGTAAGGCCCCTATCTTCCTCAAGCCGGCCGCATGCACCCGATTCAGCCACAAATCAAACCGCAGCAAGCCTTCATCTGCCATGCCTATTGCTGATACATCTCGGCCAGCACAAAATTGCACCATCAGATTGTCTGATTCCTCAGATAAATGCCCCCCCCACACTGTGCGACGTTTCACCATCTCAAATGCTGCATAAGGCTCCGTTTGCATCTTCCTTCCTCCCATTGCAGTGCAAAAATCATCCCATCAGCCTTTTGCTCAACAAAAGCATTAAGGAAGGCAAAAGCTTGCCCAGCATTGAAAGCAGCAAGAAGAAAGCAAACTTGAAAGCAGCAACGCAGCATGATGTATCACCATGCGTCTTTCATGCAAACAGAATTTTTTAAGGAAGTTTGTAAAACAACAGGGAGGCAAAAAGCCCCCCTGTGTTGTTGCGAGAGAGGATACTCTCTAAGGGCAAGAAACTATCGGGTTACATCGGCCAGTGAAATTGAATAGCGAGATTTTGCTCTTTTTGGATAGAGAAGCTAAAATCTTGTTTCATCGCATCCAAATCTTGTTTGATAGTCAACAAGCCGGCACCGATTCCGCAATTGCGAAAGATATCATCTTTCCAAGCGAACTGTGTCTGCAGAAATAATTTCAGCAGTTGTTCATGAGATGTTTTTTCATGAATCTCTATACCGTTCTTGGCTACACATTCATGCAAGACCTCAGAAGAAAAACCTTGCAGCGGACCGTGCATTTTAACGGTAATCCCTTGGTTTTCTGGTTCTAGTTGCAAACACATTGGCAGACCAAAAGCAGGATTTTTACTAAAATAGCTAAGTTTGGTTACGGCAAAAGTGTTGAGCAAGTAAATCAGGTGGATAGCCAAGGGCGCAAATTTTTTGATTTCCAGTTCCGTCTCTGGAGAATCCAGGTTCAAATCAACTTTACCTTTGCTTTCTTTGTTGATGCGCATGCAGACTTTACGATGGGGCTGCATCAACGAGTCCAGCGGGGCATGCATATCAGAGAAGGTGCTATTCATATCGTCAGGATCAGGTACATTCAGTGCCATTATTTCCTGCTGTACTTTTCGCACCAGCTTCAACAGTTCTTTGTTGCATTTGAAATTGGCATTGTTGCATTTTTTCTCTTGAATCCAGAACAAGGCTAGGAGGTTGTTCAAATTGCGTGCAGATTCTGCCACGGCATGGTGACCAGTTACCACAGCTAATTTCCTCAGCGATTTTATCGCATGCTTCCAGCGGAAAATCTGCTTGCCAGATATATTGTTGCTGCGCAAGTTTTGGCGCATGATGTTCAGTACACCGTAAATATGCACCAAAATACCTACCACCCCTATAGACAGACTCCCCGCTACGGTGGGGTCGCCTATCTTGCTGACCGATCCAGCAAGAGGTTGTGGAAAAGACATGGCATTTTCCATTTCGTTTAAATGATTCATAGCGTGTTTTATTCCTTTCAAGTTATTTACAAAAGTTACAAATAAGCGACGCATAACTATCGCTCTTGTTTATTCTCACCTTTTGGAGCTACGAACTTGTCAACACCGTGTGGAGCGTTTGTGAGATTTTTGTGTGTGTCTCTTGGGCTTTACGGTGTCTAGTGGCTTTGTGTACGCACCATAAAGAACCCGCAATATGCTAGGCTTTTGGTATGAAGAAAAGCGGTATGAAGAAAAGCGGTCTGGAATTTGATTGGATAACACGCTTGCTAACAAGCGCAGAAAAATTCAAAGGTGCAGCCGACAACCTGCCTAACGGTGCCGTTGGACCTGGGGATGATTGTGCCCTCTGGCCAATCGGCGACAAAAACCTGCTGCTCACTTGCGATATTGCTGTTGCAGGACGCCACTTTCAGCCAGGCATATCCCCATGGGATGCTGTTGGCTGGCGACTGGCTTGTGCCAATATCAGCGATGTAATCGCCTGCGGAGGCACTCCTCTGGCAGCACTTATCTCCACAAGCTCGCCTGCCACCATCAACAATCAACCTGCAAACCGAGTCCTAGCAGCTGTTCATGATGGTCTCTATCAAGCTGCCAACCACTACCGCTTTCACATAATAGGCGGCAACCTTAGCCAAGCAGACACCCTCGCCTTTGACCTCTTCATGCTCGGTGAAAGCAAACGCTTTATTCCACGCTCAGGCGTCCGCCCAGGTGATTGGCTCGCCCTCAGCGGCACACTCGGAGAAGCCGAAGCTGGTCGCATGGCACTGCAAGAAACGCAACAGCGCCAACCTTCTCCAGATGAACATACCCTCATCCAATACTGGCTAAAACCAACCATCCCTGTGCAATTGGCACCATGGCTGCAACAACACGCCCACGCTGCTATTGATATCAGTGACGGTCTCTCCAGCGAACTCCATCACCTCGCCAATGCCAGCAAAGTCCAACTCCATATCCAAAGCCATTCCCTCCCCAGCACATCTCTGTTATCACGCTGGTTAAAAGCGCATCAACAAAACCCCACCGAATGGATTCTCAATTCGGGTGAATGTTGGCAGCTGCTCATCACAGGCCCACCCAAGTTCCAACAACAAGCAGAACAACAAGGTCTTACCATCATCGGACACGCCCAAGCAGGTAGGGGTGTCTTTCTCAATCAACAACCCCTGTATCCCCGGGGCTTTACCCACTTCTAAAAAACTTCACAACCCCCCATTTTTGTCAATCAGAACAACTGCGATTGCGGCGGCATGATTCCGATGTGTTCAAAGGCTTTGGGGGTGGCGATACGTCCTCGGGAAGTTTTTTGAATGAAACCTTGCTGAATGAGGAAGGGTTCGTAGATTTCTTGTATGGCGTCTGGAGTTTCCGAGAGAGCTGCGGAGATGGTGCTAAGACCGACTGGTTTGCCCTGGAATTGTTTGGTGAGAAGGGCTAGAAATTGCTGGTCAAAAAGATCTAGTCCTAGGTGATCTATGCCCATTTTTTTAAGGGTGTTTTTGACATTAGCGGTGCTGATAGAGGATGTTTTTTGTTGTTGTGTAAAGTCTTGCAGCCTTTTGAGCAGGCGATTAACAACCCGCGGGGTGCCTCTGGAACGTTGGGCAAGGGTGAGGGCAGCGTTTTTTTGCAGGGAGATTTGAAGCAATTTGGCGGAACGCAGGGCGAGGGTGCTGAGTTCTTGGGTTGAGTAGTAAGAGAGGCGCAGGGGAATGCCGAAGCGGTCTCTGAGAGGAGCGCTGAGCAGTCCTGCGCGTGTGGTTGCACCAATGAGGGTGAAGTTGGGCAGCGTAATGGCCACAATGCGTGCCATGGGTCCTTGCCCGATGATGATATCCAGTTTAAAATCTTCCATGGCGCCGTAGAGGAGTTCTTCTACGTTGGGTCTCATGCGATGAATTTCGTCAACAAAGAGGACACCATTTTTGGGAATGTTGGTGAGAATGGCAGCGAGGTCTCCTGGTTTTTCTAGTAAGGGACCGGAGATAGAGCGCAAGGGTGCTCGCATTTCATGTGCGAGTACATGAGCGAGGGTGGTTTTGCCCAGTCCTGGTGCTCCGCTAAGCAAAACGTGGTCTAGCGGCAAGCCGCGGTTTTGGGCAGCTTTGAGATAGACTTGCAGATTATCGCAAATGCCTTTTTGCCCAATGAAATCTTTCAAGTGGAGGGGGCGCAGCTGCGAGAAGCTGGATTCGGCAGGAGAGCTGCCATGGTTAGCAGCGCCTCCATTGGTATTGTCGGCAGAGGCTATGGTAGCCGGGGCATCCGCACTTGAAACGGGAACGGTATCACCTGCAGATGCTTGGTGAGGAGAACGCGGGGGGTTGGCATCCATGCCAGGGTTCCTGCTGAAAGAAAAAGGATGATTGCTTGTTTCAGTATGGGCTAGTTGTTTTCGGTTTACCTATAAAAGAATGGTCACGAGTCTAGTACAAATGCAAGGAAAATTCGGGCTTTACAAGTAGACAAGTGCAGGGGATAATCATAAATATTAGCCAGTGCGGCTTGGCAGATATCATTAAGGAATGATGCTTGATCGTACTACTCTCTTGGGCAGTCACGGATGAATAGCCTGTTATTATCTTCATGGAGACTTGCAAGGGATTTCCCATGCTGGGTCTTGCTGCCTGCAAAAAAGGCTAAGCAATTATGGGGGGGGGTGCTGTTACTGCTGGCTGTATGGACGACAGGCTGCAGTGCTACAGAATTTGCGCCTAGTGCGTCTTCGGGACAGGTGATTCTCTGGCCCAGCGCACACGACCAAATCAGTAGACATGTACTGCGTGTGGGCACAGAGGTGTTGAATACCAATGAAGCATCTTTTCAGCTGGACAGCCTGCACTATGGTCTGCAATTGGGTGGACTTCAAATTGCTACCGATAGTCGTTACACCAACGATCCCCGACACGACTTTGATTATCAGGAAGCCCGTCTGAAACTACGGCTTTTTGAATCTCACCAGCAGCGTTTTGCCATGGCTTTGGGTGCTCTGGGTCGCTTCACTGAGAGTAGCAGCCAGCGTGAGCGCCGCATAGATAATCGTACTTCTTCTTTATTGGGCGTGTTCACTATGGAACTCTATCCCTTTGTACAAGGGGGGGGAATACGCACCAACTTTTATCTTGATAACCGTGTTGGTTCCCTAGGACTGGAATTTCAGATAAATGATACCTTCAAATTGGTGGCTGAGGGCGAATATTTTCATGCACGCAAGCATCGTCTTGAAAGAGCGTATGAGGAAGAGAGGCTTGAAGCCATACGGCTTGGTAGGACGGAACCGCAAAAGCCAGAAATTGATTACACCAACCACCGTAGCGGGCTAGAGATCAGCAACAGTGCTTATTATATACAACTATTGACGGGGGATGAATTGGGAGGCTTTGTCATACAAACGGGGATAAGCTTTTAGCTTGTTCGGTGAATATTAGAAGGTGCCGACATGTTGGTAAAAATACTGGCTTTGGGTTTGGAACCGCAGGCTTGGGAGAGTCTGTTTGCCTGCTTGCGTGAACGATTACCGCAATTGCCCATGGCTGCAGCTATGTACTGCAATGCTTTGGAGATAGCTGGTTTAAGGGAGCGTTTACAAGGCTACCATGAGGAAAGCTGTGATGTGCTGTTGTGCGGGCTAATGCTAGACAGCAGTTTGCGAGAACAGTTGGAACTGGTAGAGGATATTTGCCAGCAGCAGCCCAAGAATCCGATGGCTTTGGTATTGCCCGGGGGGGGACACCAGCTGCGCAAGCTGGCGGCGAGCAATTTGTCGCTGCAAGTGGAAATTCCTGACCGCCCGCCGCTTTCACTGTACAGCCCCAGTCTACTGATAGACAATTTACCGCCCCATTTCCCCTTGGTACGGGTAGATGCTGCTATCCAGAGGCTGATTTTTCATGGCGGCGGGCCTTTTTCACGACGTATGCAGCCGCATCAATTGCCCGATAATTCCCTGGTGGCACTAGACATGCTGGAGAGCATCCATGACGAACAAGACACCCCCTGTTCTCCCCGCCGTTGGCTAAAGAAAATCTTACGGCAGGCAGGTGTACAGCCAGCTGCTAAACCTGTTGGTTTATTGAAGGATGCCAAAGGGTTGTTTTTATTCCCTGGTGTGCCTGTTGGAGAAATTCGTTGTCTTGAGCTGAACGGGTTACGCTTTGATTATTGGTTGGATACTGCCCCAAATTCCCAGTTGCCCGGCTTTGAACAGCTGGCAGAACAACTATCCTCTTGCGGTCGCACACAAGCCCGTAGCTGGGAAAACGTCTTTCAGAGCATTCGCCAAATGGAATACAAAACCGATGTGCCTATCTGGCTGCAAGGGGGCTCTCCCTTGCTGCGTGAAAGCTTGCTGCATCTGTTACAGCAGCAGGGACACCAAGATGTACAGCTACGACCGCAATCATCCTCTTTCCTGCTTCGCGAACCTTCCTTGCTGCTGCACTTAGATTGCACACCTCCTGCTGCAGAAGCTCATATAGAACCTCCACAGATCCTGCTTTTAGGGAATGAACTCCAGCAGCTGATGCAGCCGCTTCATCCCCTGGCAGATTGGCGCACCTTGCGATTTCAAGCTCCAAGCGAGGATAACCCTCAGATTCCCACAAACACAGATGAAAATGCCAAAATCTTACCTGCCCCCAATCCGCCAACAATGCTTGACCGCCAGTTGCAAAATTTTCAACACCGCCGTGATAAGTTGCACGATGCGGTCAATATGACGCACAAACGCATACTTATGCTGCAACAAACCTGTGATATCCACTCTGAGGCGCTAGCACAATTACAGCTTCTCCTTGGAGAAAATTCTCCTCTCACTAACTGGAACGAAGCATCTTCCCCACAAGCACAGAAAATCTTATTGCTCTCCCATGACCCCGAAGAAGCAGCCCAGTGCATGCACTCCCTTGCTCATATCCCGCAACGCCGATGGTTAGACCTGCATCCCATTCAAGATGCCGAAACTTTGCTGCGTTTCCCGCTGCATCAACTGCATGCTGCTGCCTGTTCTTCCCAACCCCCTGTCTCAGCCCAGGATATTTCGCCGTCCGTGGTTAATGTTGACTCCGAATCTGCCGTTGAAAGCGATACTAAAACCAGCCCTGAAACATCGTCCGAGCTGGCTGTATCCATGGTCCTGATTTCTGCCCGCGCCCGATCCCGCCTACTTCAGCTACAAGAAGCAATACAACAAGAACTGCAGCAATCTCAAAATACCCTGCTTACTCTCCAAGAACGTGCTGATTTCTATCGCTTAGAACGCAGCAAACAAGCAGCTGAGGCTCCTGCGCTTGTCTCCAGCTGGACACTTGCCACCATCCAACAATGGCTAACGCAGCATCAACCCTGGAGACAGGCATTGGAATGCGTCTGCCGACAAACAGAACGCATCTGGCTGGCACCTGCCAACATCCACCATATCGGCATTTCCGCTTCCTCAAACCAAAATCGCAACGCCGTACTTGCTGCCTGTCAGCAAATCTTTCCCCTACTTAGAAAACAACACCATTCAGCACCCCCTTTTAGCTACAAGCCAGAAGAACAATCCCTGCCCCCCAACCAACACCCTAATGCCGATGCCTTCCAGCAATATATCCAGATGCTCTCTGCCCAATTTTCTGCCCAGCATGTCCATCTTCTGCTCATTGAACATCCTTACACTGTTGCCCTGGCTATTCTTAGCGCTCTGCGGCAGTTGCCGCATTTTCAATCCACCCCTGCCATCCTGTTGATTCCAGACCTACAAATACCCTCTGCTTCCAATACGCTTCCCTATACCCGCATCTGCTGGGCTCCCAGAATCGGCAGTCTCACCAGCGATGATGTGGCTTCGGCTATCCGATGCCGTATCCAGCAATACGCCTCCATTAATTTTCAAGCAGACATCTCACCAGGGCAAGCAGCCCAACATACTCCCTGAAAGCCGCTCCTGTACAGAGAAAGCTGCATCCAGCAAAGAACCTCTTGTGTGAGGCCAAGCCCCCTGCAAATCCAGGCAGAAGGGGAACTAGTTTCTTGCAGGTTTTTGTTTGGACAGCAGCTGCTTTTCCCAATGGATGGTGTGTTCTATCATCAGGGAGAGTTTGCTAAGGGAAGGCTTCCAATTAAGAACTTGTTGAATGCGGGAAACATCGGCGATGATACAGGCAACATCGCCTGGGCGGGGTTGGGCTTCCTGGACAGGGAGGGATTTTTTGGTAATATTTTCTGTGGTTTGGATAATTTCTTTCACTGAAAGGCCTTGACCAGAACCGCAGTTCAGGATGCGTGGGGTATGGGGTTTGAGCTTATTGCTCAGCAATAAGTCCAGGGCAAGCAGGTTTGCTTGGGCTGTGTCTGAAACATGGACATAGTCACGTATGGCTGAGTTGTCGGGAGTAGGAAAGTTGGTGCCGTAGAGATGCAGATATGGCTGCAGCTTGAGAGCCGTTCGGCAAGCCAGTTGGATGATATGGATAGGTTTGGGGTTGCAATTGCCGCTGCGTCCTTGAGGGTCTGCGCCAGCGACATTGAAATAGCGAAGTATTATAAAGTTGGGCCCGCCGGCATTGTAGGCGTCTTGCAAGAGATATTCTGCCATCAGTTTAGAATGTCCATAAGGATTGGGAGGGGTTTGGGTGATAGATGCTTCTTTGATGGGTTGTGGAGTATTTGGCGGATAGACGGAGGAGGAGGAGGCAAACAGCAGATTGGGAATGCGATGTTGGATACAGGCTTGAAGCAGGGCAAGGGTGGAGCAAAAGTTGTTTTGATAATAGCGTACGGGTAGTTGAACAGATTCTGGGGCAGAGATGCTGGCGGCGAGGTGAATAACGGCTTGGACAGGGTATTTGGTAAAGATGCTGTCTAGCAGGACGGGGTTGCTGATGTCTCCCTGAATCAGTTCTGCTTGAGGCGGACGGGGGGTGTCGGCATGGGCAGAGAAATCATCCACTAGCACCAAATGGAAGTATTCCGCCAGCAGCCATGCCGTGTGGCTGCCGATAAAGCCTGCCCCTCCAGTGATAAGGATACTGGGAGTGGAAGAAGTCATCAAAGAAGGGGGTTCCTAGTGTATGCCTGTAAAATAAGCAGGGGTATATGGTATTAGGTACATCAAGGTACTCTTGATAGATATGTGGAAGCAAGAGCAAAAGAAACAGCGACTGCAAGCACAGTCTCCACAAACCACCCCCAACCAATTGGAGTGAAATGTCTTAAATGTCGGCAACAGGAAAAGGACAGCAGAAGGTGTGTGTGGTGCTGCCTGTCTTCAATGAAGAAAGAAATATTGCCCCGCTTACAAAAGCTCTGATAGCAGCCCTGCAAGGGGAGTTATTTGAAATATTGTTTGTAGACGATGGTTCTCATGATGGCACTGTCAAAGCCGTGCATGCACAAATGCACCAAGATTCACGGATTAGGTTGGTAAGATTTACACGCAACTTTGGTCATACAGTAGCAGTGTTGGCGGGTTTGCAGCACAACCAAGAAGCTGCTGCGATAATTATCATGGATAGCGATATGCAGCATCCTCCTGAACGGCTGCCCGATATGCTTGCCAGCTGGCGGGCAGGTTTTCTAGTAGTACAAATGCAACGCATGAGCTATGAGAACACAATACTCAAGAGCATTTTATCCAAGGCCTTTTACCGCTTGATAAATCTTATTCTCCCTTATCCCTTAATACCAGGAGCGCCTGAATTTATGCTGCTGGACAGACAAGTGGTGGTCGCATTATTGGGATTTCAAGAAAAGAGATATTTGTGGCGGGGCATGGTCCGCTGGCTGGGCTACAAAAGTGCCGTTTTGCCCTATAAAGAATTATCGCGTTATGCGGGGCATTCCAGCTACACCTTCTGGCCTAGTTTCAAATTGGCTAGTTCTGCCCTTTTTTCTCTAACACTGGCGCCTCTGCGGCTGGGATTTATCCTAGGTATCTTAGGGATGCTTATTTCTATTGCCCTGGGAGGCTATGCCCTCTGGCAAGGCATTACACAAAGTTCTGTTGAGGGCTGGGCCTCTTTGGTTCTCATCATTGTTTTTCTGGCTTCTATCCAATTCATCATTCTTGGCATTCTTGGCGAATACCTTAGCATCGTGGTGCACAATATCCGCAATGTTCCTCCCTATGTCACCATTCCCGAAGATACCACCACCAAAAATACTTGATGCCAAAACTCAGCTTCCAATACGTACGCCATAAAAGACCAGCAGAAACACTGCTGGAATTTCTCACCCGCAGATTTAAATATCACTCCCCGTCTACATGGGAAAAACTTATCCACCACGGACAAGTCACCATAAATAATCACCCCACCTCTCCAAACCACATCCTGCATACCCAAGAACACATCATCTACCACCGCCCAGACCTCCCCGAACCTTCAGTAAATACCAACTTCCGTATCCTCTACCAAGATGCAGACCTGCTTGCCGTTAGTAAATCCAACAATATCCCCACCTCTCCCTCAGGAAAATACTGGCACAACTGCTTGCTACACATTCTCCAACATAAACTCAATGCTCCCAGCCTCCGTGCAGTCCATCGCCTAGACCGCGAAACCAGCGGCGTCAACCTCTTCGTCTTTGGAAAAGAAAATGCCCACATCCTGGGACTTGCCTTCCAAAAAAAACAAATCCGAAAAACCTACGCCGCCATCCTACAAGGACACCTCAAACAAAAACGCATCCAGGTCAACGCTCCCATCGCCAAGGATGCCAGCAGCAAGATTCATATCAAGCAAACCGTTTCCCCCGCAGGCAAACCCAGTCAAACCAACTTCTATCCCGTAAAACTACTCCGACACAATACCCTGGTCCATATCAGACCCCACACCGGTAGAACCCACCAAATCCGCGTACATGCTGCCCACATTGGACATCCCATACTGTATGACAAAATCTATGCCCAAAATGAAGACGCCTTCCTAGCTTCCTTGCAAGCCATTGAGCAGCCTGATTCCCATCCCCACCAACTCCACGCACTCAGACTGCAGCTGCGACACCCACAAACCCAAAAATGGTTGACCATCCAAGATGCAGAGCATCAGCTGGATGCGTGACAAAGCAAGCCTGCTGCGCAGTACAACCTATGCAGCCTCCAACTACAATCATATTATGTTGCGGCATAGGTTTTCAGTAAGTAGTCATCCGGGGTGATACCGATGCCAGGTTGTGAGGGAATTTGGAAATGTCCTTTTTGCGGGAGAGCAGAGGAGGGAATGAGGTGTGCTTCCAACTCAAGGTAAAACCATTCTATGAGGGTATCAGGAAAGAGGGAGGCGAGGTGAAGTGTGGCAAGGAAGCCTCCACCAAAGTAGGGGGAGTGGGGCATCATTTTGAGTTTAGCGTCGGTGATATATTGTGCAGCATTGAGGAAGGCTGTAATACCACCGATTTTGGTAACGCTGGGTTGGAGATATGTTGCGGAGTTGAGGTTGGCGATGTGTTGGAAGTCTAAGAGGCTGGCGTTTTCCCCACAGGCAAGGGGGACGGGGGAGTTTTGTGCGATGTGTGCCAGGTTTTGGTAATCATCGGGTGGGTAGAGTGGTTCTTCCAGCCAGAAGATGTTGTAAGAGCCCATCATATGGGCTGCTTGTTGTGCTTGTGCTGTGTTCCAGGGGCAGTTGGTGTCCACCATCAGAGGAAGGTCTCCACAAGCCTGACGGGCGGCTTTAATATCTGCTTCTTGATGTTGATGGAGTTTAATGGCTGGCCATTGTTCTGCGGTTGCTTGGGCGCATTTTTCTGCGACTGTGTCTGTATGAGGGTAGCGAAAGAGACTGGCATAGCCTGGCAGTGATTGTTTTGGTGATTGTTTTTGCGATTGTCCCAGCAGTTGCGCTAGGGGTTGTTGGTGTGCTCGTGCCAGCATGTCCCACAGGGCGATGTCTAGCCCTGAGTAGGCGAATTGCAGGATGCCATTGCGACCGAAGATGCTGAGCATGCGGTCTATTTGCACCATCAGGTTGAAGATATCTTGTGGTGAGGCGATTTGTTTGCCGATGGCCAGGGGGATGATCACATCATCAAAGCAGGCTTTGACAGCGCGCCAGCAATTGTAGCCGAAGGCATCACCCCAGGCGACCATGCCATCTGAGGTTTGCAGACGGATGGGCAGGAGGTAGATTTTGCTCCAATCTTGACCTTGGAAGCCCCCTTGTGGTCCTCCGTGGCTGAAGGGAATGGCTAGGGGGATGCATTCCAGGTGTTCAATGGTCAGGGGTTTTTCTAGTGGGGGCAGCTTTAGAATGTTGGCGAGGATATTCATGGGAATGGGAAGAAATGCTGGAATAGGTAGGAGTTGGCGGGAACTAGCGCCAGCGAGAAAAGTCTGGTTTGCGTTTTTGCAAGAAGGCTTGTGCCCCTTCTTGTTGTTCGCCGCTTTTGAAGAAATTGGGTGCAAGACGCGCCACGGTTTCGTCTTGGCGCAGGGGCAGAATGGGCGCAGCATGTGCTTTGAAGGATGCTTTCAGCAGTCGCAAACAGGTGGGTGCTGCCTGTAAAATATCGTCTTCAAACCGTTGTACTTCGTCATCTAGTGCTGCCATGGGAACGACTGCATTCACCAATCCCCACTGCATCATTTGGGCAGCAGTGTAGCGGCGGCAGGTCATCCACATCTCTCGTGCGCGCTTGTGTCCTAGAATGTTGGCTGAATGCGCCACTGTAAAACCAGAGGCTGGCGACCCTACCCGTGGTCCGTTTTGACCGAAAATGGCATGCTCAGCAGCTACGGTGATATCACACACATACGCCATGTGGTTGCCACCACCAATGGCATAGCCATTCACACGTGCAATCACTGGTTTGGGACAGTCTAGGATATGGTGATGCAGTTGGTATTCATGCTGCTGGAAATCATCACTGGCCTCCCAGTTGATATCTCCTCCTGTACAAAAGGCGCGTTCACCAGTACCTGTAAGCACCACCACTCCCACCTGGCTGTCACCACCTGCTTGACCTAATGCATGTTGAATTTCTTCCAGGGTACGGGGAGTGAAAGCATTCAGTACCTTGGGGCGATTGATGGTAATCCGTGCTGACAATTGGTGTACTTCATAAATAATATCTTGGTATTGCATATCTTTAGGAGAAGAGGGTTAAGAAGAATCTACAAAGAGGTTTTCCTGATTGTTAAAGCTGCCAATCAAAACTGCTGAGAGGCTGTTGACTGCTTATTGGTTGGCTTGCTGCTTATAGACTGCGCGGATGGCATCTATGGCTTCTTGATTGAGCAGTGAGGAGGTATCACCAAGGTCTTCTTCGGTGAGGGCAGCCCTCACAGCCCTGCGCATGATTTTCATATTACGCGTTTTGGGAAGATCTTCTACCACCAGCACCAGATGCGGACGCATGGAACTGCCCAGAGTATTTTGAATGAAATTGGTCAATTCTTGCTTCAGCAAATCCGAATTGCCGGGAAGCGGAACACACACCATGCAGATCTTGGTTCCTTTGAGTTTATCTGGAATACCTACCACTGCCACTTCTTTGAGTTTGCCACTATTCATGGCAGCATTTTCAATTTCTGCGGGACCCATGCGTTTGCCCGCCACCTTCATGGTATCGTCTGAACGCCCGTGAAGAAACCAGTGCCCGTCTTCATCTCGGCTGGCATAGTCGCCATGCACCCATAAGCCTGGGATGCGCTCCCAATAGTTTTCCAGATAGCGTTCGGGATTATTCCACAGCCCGCGGGTTAGTCCCATGGGATGCCGCTTCAATACCAGTTCCCCACGCATGCCAACAGGAACAGGCTGCCCCGCTTCATCCACCACATCTGCCCCCATCCCAGGAATGGCGATGGAAAAAGACCCCACTTTTAGTGGATGGTGCAAATCACACAACAAAATAGAACCAGAGACTTCGGTGCCGCCAGCAGAATTCAAAATTGGCACACGGCGCTGCCCTACTACTTCAAATAGCCAGTTCCAAGCACGTTCTGTCCAGGGTTCTCCCCCGCTGATCACCATGCGCAGCCGAGAAAGATCGTGCTTTTTAACTTGATCTTCACCATAAGCCATCATTTGACGAATCAGTGCCGGTGCCAATTCTACAAAAGTCACCCCATGTTCTGCCATCAGCCGCCAATAGCGATCCGTGGTGGGATAATCTGGCAGTCCTTCAGCCAGCAGCAAAGAACCTCCATGCAGCGTTGGCAAGGTAGCCAGCTTAGAACCTACCATCCAGCCCATGTCTGCCATGCAGAAATGGCGGTCACTCTCCCGAAAATCATTCAAAATGCCGTGATCTAAAGCCATCTTGACTACCAGCCCCACTTGGTCATACACACAGCCCTTCGGTTTGCCTGTGGTGCCAGAAGTAAAATGCAGCACTGCAGGAGCTTCTGTTGGCATAGGTCGTGTGGGAAAATCCTCACGCCCGCTGGCTAAAAACTCTTCCCACCACACATCGCGACCTGTCTGCATGGGGCAAGAATCTCCCAAACGAGACACCACCACCTGTCGTATCTCCAACCCTTCCGCCGCTTGATCTGCTGTCTTTTTCATCTCTATACGCTTCCCCCGACGCAATCCCCCATCCGCTGTGAACAATACCTTTGCTCCTGCCAATTCCAGCCGAGAACGCACCGCCTGCGGGCCAAATCCGGAAAACAACGGCATCACCACCGCCCCCAGGCGCACCACTCCAAAATATGCAATCAGTGCCTCTGGAATCAGCGGCAGGTACAAGCCACATACATCTCCCGCATCTATTCCCCATCTTTCCAATGCAGATGACACCCGACAACTTAGGCGGTCAAACTGCTGATAACTCAACCGCTGTAATTCACCATCCTCACCCTCCCAAACCAGAAACTCTTTCTGATACACCTCTGTCCCCCGATGCCGATCCAGGCAGTTTAATGCCAAATTTGTTTCTCCTCCCACACACCACTTTACCCAAGGCAGCCCTTGGGAGTTATCCATCATCTGCTGATAGGGTTTAAAAAAACGAATGTCTGCAAACTGCAGTACTGCTTCCCAAAACCATGCAGGCTGCCGATAGGCCCTTTCTGACAGCGACTCAAAATCTCGCTCACCCACTTCACGCAAAAATGCTGTCAGGTTGCTATTGGCAATCACTTCCCTAGAAGGCGTCCAGCGATATTTTTCCATCGTTTTTTCTTAATAAAGCAGAGAGTTAAATTCATGCCGACAGCAATATCCGCCACCATTTAGCGTATGCTGGGACAACTTAGGGCAAAGCGCAAGAAAGAATCCCTCCACCCCCATTCATGGTAAAAACTTGGTTATTGTCGTAGGTTTTTATGGTAAACTACTATCACTATTATCAATACTATCAATTTTATGCCAGATGGACAATGACACTATGCCAGTTTTCATATGACACAAAAAATGTTTTCAAGGAGATACAAAAATGTTTTTAAGTAATAACTTTTTCAAGTTCAGGAGGTTGTTTGTGTTCGCTTTGCTGGGCATGCTAGGAACCATGTTAGCCAGCTGTGATGAAGCTTCTCAAGAAGATCAGGGAAACGTTTATTATGAGCGAGACCCAATACCTACCGCAGAAGACTTATTTTGTTCTAGTCCAAGTGAAGAGGATAAAGTAGCAGTTGAGCATTCCTTCAGTCCTGTTGACATAAGTACTGGCCACTTGTTTTTAAGTGCAGTACAACTTGCGGAAAAAGCAAAATTAACGGGTCTTGAGTCTGCTTCAATAGATTTAAGGGACAGCTCAAACGAGCTTTTTGAGTTAAGGAATAACAATGCTCTGCATATCAAAGATCAACAATCGTTTTTGACTAACATCCAAGAGAACCGTAGAGAAGCACTGCTTGTCTTGAAGGATTCTCAGGGTGAATACTGCCTGCTGCTGTCTTTGCAGCCTGAAAGCAGCTCCTCATCACCTGATGGGGATAGTTCCACCTCTGATGGCAGCCCCTCATCACCTGATGGGGATAGTTCCACCTCTGATGGCAGCCCCTCATCACCTGATGGGGATAGTTCCACCTCTGATGGCAGCCCCTCATCACCTGATGGAGACAGCCAGGTTACCCTGTTGGCTGAACAGCCTGAGTTTCAATTGCCCTATGTTTGGTGGAATCGGGATAGTGGTAAGGCTCGCACCGTTTTTGCTGGCAATATTCCCCACATCAATTACATTGGAAAAGTGCTCACTCTGACAACAGATACCCCACTGAATTTTGAGCTTGTTTCTGTAAGCCCAGCGGCATGGGCAAACTTTTTCGGGATAAATGAAGAGACAGGAGCGCTTTATATTTCGGATCAATTTGCAGATTTAAGTAATGTATTTAATGTGGAAAAAGACAAGTCATCCTATGGCTTATCACAATTGGATGCAGAGTATCAGAAAGAAGGCTTGCCTTTGCCTGAACAATTTGTGCTAACCGTCAATGTTAGCTTGCAAGATGACAGCAACAGCGAGGAAACAACGCACATTACAGTGAAGATGCCTAAATTTGGCAATCCTGACTGCAGTATATTAGATTGGGATGCAGACCTAGAAGGTTGGACAGAGGAACAGGTGAGCACCTTTCAAAGGGGAATTTGCAAGCATCTAGATTATAAGGTCAGGCCCAGGGGGAAGGAGTTTATTACAGACCAGGCTATTTTGAATACCCTGCCTGGCGGGCTTACACAGCCCAAGGCAAATTATCAGGTGATTTTTAGGGATGAATTTAATGAAGAAGGGGGAATTGAAAAATTAGATCACCGTCTGTGGACCGCACGATATAGTCTAGCCTGCAACCAATTCAGGCAAGAGGGAGGGGTTATCCACTTGAGAGTAGCTGATGACTGCAGATCAGCTGATGCGAAAGGCAATCTCCATCGCCGTTATCCTTCAATAACCACAGCAGGTAAATTTGAATATAAATATGGCTATATAGAAGCCAGGTTTAATCGTGTTCCCATTACTGGTAGGGGAGTTAGTTTTTTTAGCAGCTGGGGGTCGCGTCCAGCTCTCTTTTCGAAGAGCTACCGTGATTTTATGTGTCGTGGCAATAATCCTCAAGCAAAGAGGATGCGCTGGCTAACCTCCAGGGGGGTGGAGATGCAGCATTTAGAATTTAGTAAGGGACCATCCGCCTGGTGGCTTCATCATCTGATCGATCCTAAGAGAGCCCGCAATAAATGTCATACTTATTCAGATGGCAGGGGCAAAGGCATCCATTCTGGTCTTTGGTGGGCAACGCACAGTTTTGTAGTCTCGCAGGAGATTGTCATAGGTGTGGAGTGGACTCCCGCAGGATACAAGGGCTTTATCAATGGAGAACCTTACAAGGGTTGGGCTAGTATTGATCCTAATATTAGAAAATTCTATGAATATGGATATTCTACTCCAACAAACACAGGAATTCTTGGGTATAAATTTACAGACATACCAAACTATAATGATGAAGACCCAGACAATCCACCATGCAGCCAGTTAGGAGACTGTATCATTGACCGTACAGTAAGCCATGCCTATCAGGACATAGGCATCACCATGTCAGCGAACCCAGCCATAGGAGTTTCCTCTCAAAATTGGGAAGATTTTGCTGAAATAGACTATATTAGGGTATTTCAACCAGAAGATCAATACAGCGATGTGGAAAAAACATACAAGTGATGGGGGTTCAGCTAGATGTTGTCATGCTGGGCTGGTCATCAACCATGCTGGTACATTTCCAAGGCTTGTTTTACGGCGGCAACAGTTTCCAGTTCATGGGTGCGAATAATCTGCGTGCCGCCCATCAAGGCAAAGACTGCGAAAAAAGGTTCGGCTTGGCGACGATGGTTGTTGCCAAAGGCTTCGGGCGCATGGGGGAGGATATTCATCAGCGGCCAACCGAGGATGTGCAGCCGCCAAGTGTTGAGCAAGGTGTGCAGTTGGTGATGAACGCGCTGGGGCGAATCTTTAAGGTTGTCATAGTAGAAGCCTAAGCCGGGATCTAAGATGTGCTGTTGTACGCCGAGCTGTTGTGCCAATTGCAGGCGCTGCTGAAACCATTGTTGCATGGAGGCAATCATGTCTGGCAAGAATTCAAAATTGCCCACTTGACGGACATGTTCTCCTTGTACATAGCAGTGAATGACAGCGGTTTGATGTTTGGCAGCCAAGCGATAGGCTTCCTTTTCTTCGACTGCGCCTGTGAGGTTAAAAATAGCGGCGCCTGCTTGGGCTGCTGCTTCCAGCACTTGAGGATAATAACTTTCTACCGATACCAACAGGCCTTCTGCAGCTAAGGCTTTTATTACAGGCTGCAGACGTTCTATTTGTTCAGCAGGCGCAACACGCTTTGCCTGTCCAAGGGTGGATTCTGCCCCAATGTCTATCAGACGTGCCCCTTGCTGAGCCAGTTCACGACCACGGGCGATGGCAGCAGATGCCTCGGTACAGATACTTTCCTTGTAGGCAGAGTCTGGGGAAAGGTTGATCACTCCCATCAACAGGGGGCGTAGGAAAGTCAGCTGCTGTCCTCGTAGCTGGAAAGGATGAAAGGAGGGGCTGCTAGCTACTGGCTGACGGTGCTGCATCAGTTTAGCAATGGCGACGAGATTCAGCATAGACTGTCTATTGGCTGGAAAATCCTGGGTTCTGCTGCTGTGCGACTGCCATCCGCTCATTTGGTTTAGCAGTGTTTTGCACGCGCATTGCATAGATGGTCAAGCGTTCATGCCTGCAACATACCATGCTGTCGGATACATGCAGGTTGGTCTATCGGTCACTAAAACCATTTCATTAGTAATGCAAGGACGCATTATCCAAGAAAGAAGCGCAAGGATGCAACACCAAGACGTACCAGTTAAGCAAAACCGCTTGGTAGGTACCAATTCAAGGTGAAGCATGAAATCCACATTACCCTTTATTGCACCTATTAAACAACAGAACCCTTCTCCTTGCTGCAGGCATTACATGTGTCTGTTGATGTTGATAGTCTTAATTGTTTTGATGCTTTCAGCCTGTGCCCACCCTTTCCGCATGCCAGTGGGTGCTAAAGGTATGCAAAACAAACGATTCTCTCATCAGGGAAGCATTAAAGACAACAACCCTTCTTTGTGGAATTCACGACACCCCCAAGTACGCAAATTCCGCCGCTATTACAACCGTACCATTACTGTGGAAAAATCCCTGAAACGCGCGCAACCCTATCTGCCTGCCATCGTAAAAGAATTCCGTCGCCGTGGGTTGCCGGAAGAATTGGCTTATCTTCCCATGCTTGAATCCACCTTCCTCAATAACGCTGACTCTGGAAACGCACTCGGCATGTGGCAGTTCACACGCCAAACCGCACAACACATGGGATTATATGTGGGCACCCTAGGAGATGATCGCCTCAACTGGAAAAAATCCACCATAGCTGCCGTTCGTTACCTGGAACAACTGGGAGAGCGCTTTAACTACCGCTGGGACCTCGCCCTTGCTGCTTACAACGGAGGCCCTAACTATCTAGAAAAAAACATCAAAAAATATCACTCCCACGATGTCTTCAACCTCAAACTCCGAAAAGAAACCTCCGAATACGTCCCCAAATTCATCGCCATGCTACAAGTCGCCAAACAGAAATACCCCCATCTTTACACCATAAGAAAAAAGAATCCCCTGCGACTCGTCGCACGTTGACCACCACAAGCATGCTATATAATGCATGGAGACTGCTGTGTTATCATAACGGGGTGTAGCGCAGTCTGGCAGCGCACCTGCTTTGGGAGCAGGGGGCCGGGGGTTCGAATCCCTCCACCCCGATTTATGGTAAAAACTTGGTTATTGTCGTAGGTTTTTATGGTAAACTATTATCAATACTATCAATTTTATGCCAGATGGACAATGACACTATGCCAGTTTTCATATGACACAAAAAATGTTTTCAAAGATATACAGAAGTGTTTTTAAGTAATAGCCTTTTCAAGTTCAGGAGGTTGTTTGTGTTCGCTTTGCTGGGCATGCTAGGAACCATGTTAGCCAGCTGTGATGAAGCTTCTCAAGAAGATCAGGGAAACGTTTATTATGAGCGAGACCCAATACCTACCGCACAAGGCTTATTTTGTTCTAGTCCAAGTGAAGAGGATAAAGTAGCAGTTGGGCATTCCTTCAGTCTTGTTGACATAAGTACTGGCCGCTTGTTTTTAAGTGCAAAACAACTTGCGGAAAAAGCAAAATTAACGGGTCTTGAGTCTGCTTCAATAGATTTAAGGGACAGCTCAAACGAGCTTTTTGAGTTAAGGAATAACAATGTTCTGCATATCAAAGATAAACAATCGTTTTTGACTAACATCCAAGAGAACCGTAGAGAAGCACTGCTTGTCTTGAAGGATTCTCAGGATGAATACTGCCTGCTGCTGTCTTTGCAGCCTGAAAGCAGCTCCTCATCACCTGATGGGGATAGTTCCACCTCTGATGGCAGCCCCTCATCACCTGATGGGGATAGTTCCACCTCTGATGGCAGCCCCTCATCACCTGATGGAGACAGCCAGGTTACCCTGTTGGCTGAACAGCCTGAGTTTCAATTGCCCTATGTTTGGTGGAATCAGGATAGTGGTAAGGCTCGCACCGTTTTTGCTGGCAATATTCCCCACATCAATTACATTGGAAAAGTGCTCACTCTGACAATAGATACCCCACTGAATTTTGAGCTTGTTTCTGTAAGCCCAGCGGCATGGGCAAACTTTTTCGGGATAAATGAAGAGACAGGAGCGCTTTATATTTCGGATCAATTTGCAGATTTAAGTAATGTATTTAATGTGGAAAAAGACAAGTCATCCTATGGCTTATCACAATTGGATGCAGAGTATCAGAAAGAAGGCTTGCCTTTGCCTGAACAATTTGTGCTAACCGTCAATGTTAGCTTGCAAGATGACAGCAACAGCGAGGAAACAACGCACATTACAGTGAAGATGCCTAAATTTGGCAATCCTGACTGCAGTATATTAGATTGGGATGCAGACCTAGAAGGTTGGACAGAGGAACAGGTGAGCACCTTTCAAAGGGGAATTTGCAAGCATCTAGATTATAAGGTCAGGCCCAGGGGGAAGGAGTTTATTACAGACCAGGCTATTTTGAATACCCTGCCTGGCGGGCTTACACAGCCCAAGGCAAATTATCAGGTGATTTTTAGGGATGAATTTAATGAAGAAGGGGGAATTGAAAAATTAGATCACCGTCTGTGGACCGCACGATATAGTCTAGCCTGCAACCAATTCAGGCAAGAGGGAGGGGTTATCCACTTGAGAGTAGCTGATGACTGCAGATCAGCTGATGCGAAAGGCAATAACTATCGCCGTTATCCTTCAATAACCACAGCAGGTAAATTTGAATATAAATATGGCTATATAGAAGCCAGGTTTAATCGTGTTCCCATTACTGGTAGGGGAGTTAGTTTTTTTAGCAGCTGGGGGTCGCGTCCAGCTCTCTTTTCGAAGAGCTACCGTGATTTTATGTGTCGTGGCAATAATCCTCAAGCAAAGAGGATGCGCTGGCTAACCTCCAGGGGGGTGGAGATGGAGTATTTAGAAATTAGTAAGGGACGATTCGCCTGGTGGGTTTATCATCTGATCGATCCTAAGAGAGCCCACTCTAACTGTCATACTTATTCAGATGGCAGGGGCAAAGGCATCCATTCTGGTCTTTGGTGGGCTACTCACGATTTTAGACTATTATCGCGGCAGATTGTCATAGGTGTGGAGTGGACTCCCGCAGGATACAAAGGCTTTATCAATGGAGAACCTTACAGGGGTTATAGCAAAGGCATCGGAGAATTTCGGGAATATGGATATTCTACCGAAACTAACACAAGAATTGGTGGGTTTGAATTTACAAGGATACCAGGAGCACCCTCGCATGTGCGCTCAACATCATGCAACCCATCAGGAGTCTGTATCATTGACCGTACAGTAAGCCATGCCTATCAGAACATAGGCATCACCATGTCAGCGAACCCAAACATAGGAGTTTCCTCTCAAAATTGGCAAGATTTTGCTGAAATAGACTATATTAGGGTATTTCAACCAGAAGATCAATACAGGGGTGTGGAAAAAACATACAAGTGATGGGGGTTCAGCTGGATTTTATCATGCAGAAATGCTGCAAATAAAAACCATCTGTTGCCTGTGGTCTTGTTGCCAGGTCTTGTTGCCAGGTCTTGTTGCCAGGTCTTGGCAGCCTTTTGTGGGTAGTATAGATGTTCACAACAAGCTGCGGCTGGGCGACTGTCCTTGTTTCTAAAGGCGGGGGCGCAGGCTTGCTCCAGGTATTTTATTCCTTAACGGGGTGGCGAAATTCAAACCAGGTAAGGGCAAGAGCTTTAAACAGCGCTAACAGAGGAATAGCAAATACAGCACCCCAGAAGCCCCAAAGTCGTCCAAAGACAATGACGCCTATGAGAATGGCAGTGGGGGTGATTTTCACAGCTTCAGAGAACATTAGTGGTACCAGCACGTTGCCGTCAAGGAATTGGATAATCAGGTAGGCGATGAGGAGAGAAGTCAGCTGCCATGAAAATCCCCACTGGGCGAGTCCCAGCAGAAAAATGGGAAGGGTGAGGACAAAAGCACCGACATAGGGAACAAGAACAGAGAGACCAGTAAATACGCCCATAAGGACGGCGTATTCAAACTGGAGAATGGCAAATATCACCCAGGTGACAATACCCACGATGAGGATTTCCCCAACTTTGCTGCGAACATACTTGGCCATGCGCTCTTCCATTTCGCCCCAGATACGTTTGACCAGCTGGAGATCGCCAGGCAGCAAACGGCCAGCACTTTTTGAGAGGGCACTTTTGTCTTGAAGCAGAAAGAACACCAGCAAAGGAGTAAGTATCAGGTAGATGATGGCGCCTGTAATGCCCGAAATTGCACTAAAAGCTGTTTGGATAAAATCCTGGGTATGTTCGGCGAGGTTTTTTTGTAAAATATCGGAGATATTTTTGTTGTCTGCAAACATCTCTGAGATACCTGGAAAGTACATCTGCAAAAAAACAGGTGGCTGCCAGTTTTCCACATGGACAGCCAGTTCATCAACGATTTCTGGGATACGAACGGTAAGCTGGAGAATTTGTTCAACTGCCAGTTGAACAGGACCAATCAAAGCAACGCAATAGATGATGAGAAAGATGAAAAATACGATGTTTCGTGCAAGTACGGTTGGAAAGCCGCGTTTGGTAAGTGCCGAAATATAGCTTTCTAATGCAAAAGTGAACATCAGAGAAATAATCAGCAATAGCAGCACTGTCCCCAGCAGCACAACACCTGCAATAACGACGGCCGCCGCCGCCAACAACGTCAGGATGCGAGGATCTGTGAATTGTTGCAAAAACCCACGTAAACGATTTTTTAACAAAGAACCCATACGCAGCCTTCCAAAAATTACGCCTCTTCTTCAAAACAGCAGCATCATCACTCTATCATGCTGAGGTAACTTCTTGGTATTTTTGCACCCTTTGCTATGCTAGATTCATGCAAGCCTGCTTGAATCTTGATAACCATCAGCTTTTGTTGACTTGCTGCCCTCCTGTTACTGTACCCAAAGACCCTAGTACCAGTTCTATCAATTCCTGCTCCCCCCATTGCTTACGGTTCACCAACCGACACAACAATGCACTGTTTGGAACCTCTTGTAACAAATGTAATACTCCCAAGCGAGCAAACTCCAACAATACAATAAATGTGCTCACCATCTCTAGACGACCAGTCCCTTCCGCAAACAACCCCCTAAAATAAACTTGACGCTTCTGAATCAAGATACCACACGTCCGTCGTATCACCTCTTCCATGCGAAAAGGCTCCGGTGTAATCTGCAAGCTCTCTTGCCCCTCCACACGCTCTAAAACTTCGCGAAATGCCTCTAATAACCCATACAGAGACACCTCCTCAATTTCCCGCTCTTCAATTTCTGTATTCCCCTCCATAGTTATTTCTGGCGATCTTCGTGGAAACACCTCGCGCCCCAGCATCTCTCTCTTGCCCAACTGCTTGGCTGCCTCTTTAAGCTCCTGATAAAACTGCAACCGCTTTGCCAATATGGCTTCCACCTCCGCTGCGTCCATATCTTCTTCTTCACTGTCACGCGAAATCCCAGGTAGCAATGAGCGAGATTTTATCCAAATTAATGTGGCTGCTATGGTTAAAAATTCCCCTCCCTCATCCAATTGATGCGCTTGTATCTTCCCCACCCATTCCAAATAAGGCTCAGTTAGCTCACTTAGACACAAACTACCAATGTCCAGTTCTCGCTTACGCACCAAATGCAGCAACAAATCCAGCGGTCCCTCAAATTCTGCCAATTCTACTTGCAACGGACTATAAGTCATCTGTTCATCCTTGTACCGAAAAACACCCCCCTGTTAATGTATCACAACTATTATTGCCAAGGCTGTTTGTACAGAAACCCCTCTTTGTATATCAAGGCTGTGTTTTCAAAGGGGGTCGGCAGCCATAATGGAAGGGGTGGAGATGATTTTGGAAGCAACTCTGGGAGCAATTTTTTGAGGGCTGCCGATTTCTTTGGAAGCCTTTTCTGATGCGACTTGACTGGCAAGCCAGAGTTTGTGTGCTTCTTGGGGGGTAACTTGCTTGAGCCAGTATTTGTCTGTTGGAGTAATCTCCTGGTGAGGTTTGATGTCACCAGGTGTATCAGCAGCAGTGGTTGAAGAGATGGCATCGGTAGGGGGAGATTTTGCAGCAGGGGTATTGGTTACGGTGCGGCTTTCGGTTGGCTGAATAACTTCTCGAACGATGCGGAAATTCGTCTGTGAAGCAGAGAGGGGCTGCAGCTGTTCAAGCAGGGTGTTTAGGGGGGTGATTTTGCCTTGGAGTGCCTGCTGGAAGCGAATTTGCAACAAGACCACACGGGTTTCTGTGTGTGCTTGTTTAATACATCTTTGGATTTCTTCTAGTTCGGCTGCAGAAGGTTGGCGATCCAACTTGATAGCAGCAGCCATATCAGTCCAGCAAAGCCCTTGCCTCGCCAATTGGCGAATACGCCATAGAGAAGGCTTCCAAGCCCTAACAGGGCCGAATTTTCTGGGGGCGGGGTTCTTGGGCAAAGAGGTTTTTGACAGCAAGCAATAGCTTCTAAGCTAGCTTTATTGGGTCTGATGCCTTACAGCAGGTTTGAGCGCACTATATGGGAATATCTTGAATGAGAGTTTAGTATAAAGGTTCTTTCTTGCAAAATCAATTGCTTGGTGAGCAAAGCTTAGCTATTGCCATCGAATTTGCTGTGTTGGCAGTTGTTGAGCAGCGGTAAAAATATCCTCAGCCTTGACGGCACCCAGGCCTGCTGGAGGCAAATCGGCATCCAACAAAGAAGTTATCTGGGGAACAGAAATCTCCATACACTAACCACTTCTGCAACACCCTGCAGCACACAGCATACCAACCCTTCCACCACCATCGCGCTGAGCTTGTCTCTTCATACCAAATATGACACACTGCACCGATGCTTTTCATGCTCGCATGCCATACATCCTCACTCCATATCTGCCAAAATGATGCCGTTCATACCGCTGATACGCTTATCGCTGGCCAGTGCTGTTATCATGACCATGCCCGCCTTGATGACATCAACAGTTCTTGCCCAGGGGAAATGCCACAAACTCTGCGATGAAAGCGCCGCCAAAACCTATTCCCCTAAACAAATTAGGCAATTCCTCAAGCAAGGCGAAACTGTGGACTCTCTCGGTAAAAATCAATCCACCCCCCTGCACTGGATTGCCAGTGACAATCCCAACCCCAAAGCCACAGCAAGCCTCCTGAAAGCAGGTGCTAATCCCAACATCAAAGATGCCTATGGATCCACACCACTGGTCTGGGCAGCAGGCTACAATCTCAATCCCCAAGTACTCCAGCTGCTGCTCAAAGCCGGCGCTGATATCAACACCGCCGCCGACAACGGCTCCGGCCCGCTTCATGCAGCAGCACTTATGAACCAAAATCCCACAATTCCTGCTTGATTATGGTGCCAATCCCAAAGCTAAAAATAAAGATGATCTCACCCCCCTGGACTTGCTGAAAGAAAATCCGCTGCTTAAAGACACTCCCATCAAAAAAATCCTCCAAGATGCCCTGAAAAAAATGCTATGAAAAAAGTGCCTTGAGAACATAGCCTCCTGTATGGCGAAAGGAGAATTCCCCTACCATCCTCCACTAGAAATATACGCTTCTAGGAGACTATGTCCCAGCAGCATCAAATGCCGTTAGGGTCATTTGTGCTGAGAATGATATTGTGAAATCTACCCGGGTCAATAGAACTAAATTGCTGGGGTTGAACATGCCAGGTGTTCCAAGTGAGTTCGGCTGTGTATGGTATGTTTTCAATTGCGGCAATCCCCGAATAATCAAACGAGAGGTCGGTGAACCAGCCAGAATCTCGAACCAACTTCAGTTGGTTTTTTAAGCCTGAACAAGCAGGGGTATCCCCTTTATGTTGGGCTGGCAGCGACTTGGCGCATTCTATCGCTTTACCCGTAGGCACATAATAGGACACCCTGTAATTATTCTTTTTCAGCCGAGATATACATGCTCCTATCTTTTCATTATCCAATGCGGTATTAGAGGGGAATTCTATAAACAGACTGGCCTTTTTTCTTTTAGAGGCAACCAGATAATCTGCCAGTGCATGACAGGCATTTACATCATTTAGATTTTTACCGTCAATCCATACCTCTTTTTTGCGCTTTTCGGCAATTTGCAAAATATCCTCAAGTTTAAGGCCGGTATTCGTTGCAGGAGGATGGTATATGTCCATCTTGCCGTCAGAGGATATCACCAGGTCGATTTCTAGGCAGTCAGCCACCAAGCTTCCTCGCAGTGCAGCTGCAATGCTATTTGAGCGATGGTAGCAAATATTTGTTCCCTTCATTCCGTTAGCTTGACTGACAGCAAATATTTGGGTGGGGCTGTCAGATGAGTCTATCTCTCCTGCGGTCTGAGATTGAAATGAATTCAGATGAACATACGAAAGACTATCTGAAAGCCTCCTCTTAACGATACGTATGGGTATATTTTTTTGCCTGCCAAGATGTGTTGTTGTTCCAATGCCTTCAACACTTATACCATTATTAAGAAGATGCAGAATAGTAGGGGAAAGTTGTTCAAGCGTGTGAATAACATTGGACTTAGATGCCAAACGATAGTGTTCCCATAAATCTGCATAACTTTTTTGAGCGGATTCATTAAAATACATAACAAATGGAACACGGACCATTTCATGTAAAAACCTGCTGGAATCATGGTATCTATCGGTAAATACCGCGTCTCCATGATCTGAAAAATAGATGAATACGAATGGTTCTTTTATTGATTTGATAAGTTCAAAAACTTGGGAAATACTGAAATCAATGTAACGAATCGCATTATCGTATGATTCAATTTCTTTAATTTCTCTTTTAAGGCTGCCAAAAATAGATTCTTTATTTCTTCCTTGATAATAGGAATCTATATTGGAATGAAATTCTTCAGGAATATGATGATGGTATCCAATATGCCCCGCATATGAATGCAAGAAAATTACCTCTGGACGATCATATTTCATTTCCACTAACTTTTTAGGAAGATAGTGTTTGAAGTGCTCATGGTCAAATGGTCTAGCATAATATCCACCAAAGTTACCCAAACCTTTTGGTGTAGAGAAAATTCTATCATTTTTATTAAAAATTAAAGAAGAAACAGTATTCCAGCTGCCGCTTTGTCCCTGGTTGGAAATAAGAAAAGTATCAACACCGTTGAATTCTAAAATATCGATTAAAGATAGTCTTTTTTGTTCAAAGATTGGCAGATATATTTCTTTTGGATCAGTGCCAAAGCTCAAGGCAGTTAGTAGGGATGGCGAGGTATGGGTATGAGTTGAGAAAACATTATCAAAAAAGAGTGCTCCACTATCCGCATCAGACTTTAATGACGATAAAAAAGGAGTGGTATCCCGAGGATATCCATATATGCCCATATTCATTATAGATGTAGACTCACCAATATATATGAATATCTTTAATCTGGAATTTCGTAAATCCAATTGAGGAGAACTTTGGGCAAAGTTGATTTTCATTTCTTTGTTAATCTTCTTCACTTTCATATAGCTTTGGAAAACCCGATTGGATTCATAACCAATAATTAATGCTATAACGGCAAAACATACTCCTACTACGGTATTAGAGACATATTTATCTTTTAGTTGAATTTTTTTCTGACTTAATAAAATGATTTTACGCCATATGAAAAAACAGATAATAATGAAAATAACAGCTAACAGAGTATCTTCTCGTTTCGCTAATAATCCCAATTCTGGAAGCAATGATAGTAAGAAAAAATAAGCTTCATCGACAGCAAAATCAAAGCTTTCAATAAAAGAATCCGTTCCAAGCCCTCGGGCATAGAAGAAAAATGGATCCACAATCCATATCCATATTAGCATTGCTAAAATACTTACACTGGTTTGAATCCATTTACTTTTAATAAAGTAATGAGCCGCCAGTCCACTAGTTGCAATCAAATAGATGAATGTAACTTTCTCAGTAATTAAAATATCCATTATTTTATCAATGCCGCTTCTTATCAAATTAATTATGAATTAGGAATCCAAATATAAATACCATCTAAATAATACCAATATAGAATAATATTTAAATTTGGTTATCTTGACGCATCATCAGAATTTTTTAACAAAATGGTTAATTACAGGGGATTGCTTGCTATAAGTCAACTACTGCTGATTTCTTGAAAGATTCTGTCATGGCAAGTGCAACTCGGGTAGCTTGGGTGCCATCGTGCAAAGAAACAATATTTTTGGCTTCTTTTCTTACGGCTTGAGTAAAATGGTGAGCCTCCTGAATAAAAGCTTGTTCAAAACGCTGGTAGAAATCTCGCACACACTCTTGACGGACTCCATGAACATCGCTAATTTCTAAGCTGGTGTTGCTGGGGGGTTTTCCTACCTGCAAAATACCATCCGTACAGATAATCTCTGTATGCGAATGATGACCATGAGTCATGGTTCTGCTCATAGCTATGACTGCCATGGTGCCATTGTCCATCTGGCATAAAGCAGTTACATTGTCAGCATCGTTTTGTTTTTCAAACTCGGGATATACATAGCTCCCTCCCAAAGCAAATACCCGCTTAAACTCGGCTGCCAAAAACCAGCGAGCCAGATCAATATCATGCACGTTGGCATCCAAAAAAATACCTCCGCCTGTCTTGACAAATTCTACCTGAAAAGGCGCATATTCTGTTAAATCTGCTGTCTGAGACCGCACCAAAAATGGTTTGCCTATCTTTCCTTTCGATATTTGCCGATACGCCTGCTGATACCCCGCATCGTACCGACGTACAAACCCTAATGACACCACTTTATCTGAAAACGCAGCCGCTTCCTTTTCCACACGCAAACATTCTTCCAAGGTCAATGCCAATGGCTTTTCACAAAACACATGCAATCCCTTGCGCAGTGCCATCAAAATCTGCTGGCCATGCATATTCGATGATGTGGCAATGAACACAGCTTCTAAACCTGACAGTTCTAACATTTGTTGATAGTTTTCAAATATATGCGGCAGCTTCAATGCATCCCTTGCCCACATCAACTCTTCAGATACAATGCTGCAGGCCGCTACTAAATTTGCACCTGCTACTCGCCCGTGCAAATTTTCCGCATGACGCTTTCCTAAACGTCCCAAACCAGCAATGCCTATTTTAACAGGTTCCATGTTTCATGCTTCTCCTTATAACCATCGCTCCCAAGTTTCCCTTATTCAGCAAACAAGATAACCAATCCAACTACCTTTCCACAAGCCCGTGAAAAGTTGCAGAGGACAAACTCCACTTGCGTTTTCCTCTAGGTGTTTACAAAAAAGGGGGAGCTTCTGTGAACTGCTAGCAAAGGGATGGTGCAGCTGCACCTTCTTAGTGAACTATGCTAGTTTTTTCAGTAAGGAGATATTGCGATGGTATGGCGTCCATTGGTTCGGAGTTGGAAATTACACAGCCGTCTGGTTGGAAAGGGACAATTGACTCGTCATGCATTGTTGGGGTCTTTTTTGGGTTTAGGTTCTGCGATGATGGAAGGCTTGGGGTTGGGGATGGTGTATCCGGTATTAATTTTTATGGATGGAGGTGTTGCTGGTTTACGGGAGACTGGGGGTGTAATGCTGCGATTGGTAGACGGACTGGAGCAACTGGGTTTGCCGGTAAACTTGGTGGTATTGCTAGGAATAGTGATAACGACAGTATTCTTGCGTCAAGGATTTTTGTATATACGCGCAGTGTTCTTTGTCTGGGTATCCAAGGAGGTATGGCGTGGAGGCCTCACCGCCCTGATGGATAATTTTTTGAAAGCACCATTTGAAACGGTCACCCACTTAAATCCTCAGATGCGAAATTTGGGAGAGACAAGTATCAATATGACAGGAGAGTTTTATCGCTCGTTATTGGAGGGAATGGCATTAATTTTGGTGTTGTTGACCTATGGAGGTTTGCTGCTGTTGTTGAATCCACAAATTACCCTGCTGTTTGGGATATTATCGCTGCCGATGCTGGCGGGGCAGCATCGGTTAGTAAAACGTGCGAGATACTTGGGGGAACGAATGGATAGAGCATACTACCATATGAGATATTTGCACGAAGAAATGATGCGTGGACTGCGGTGGATAAAAATGCGTGGGATAGAAGAAATGATGGATAAAATTTACCTGGAACGGGTAACTGCAACCACAAAAGTAGAAGTTGCTGCAAGCAACAAAAAGTTTTTTACAGAGAATTCTTCTCAAATGCTGTTTCTGCTGCTCATTTTGGGAATGTTTGCCTTGGCGACATCCCGCTTTGAGTTGAGGCTGGCAGAAATAGGGTTGTTTGTACTGGTGACACTGAGGGTAGTGCCGCAGCTCAGTGTGTTGAATGCGACAAGAATAGATTTGCAGATTGCTTGGCCGCATTTGAAAAAAGTGGAAGATTGGTGGAAGGATGTGGGAGAAAATGAATCTATAAACAAAGCAGGTATAGAATGGCGGGGTTTACAGCAGGGGATCGTGTATGAAGGGGTGTCTTTTGCTTATGCACACAAGGGGGTGAGTACAGAAGTGCTGCGGGAAGTCCATTTACAGATTGCAAGTGGAGAAATGATGGCATTGGTAGGGCGATCGGGGGCAGGCAAGTCTACATTGGTAGATTTACTGCCTGGGCTGCTGTTGCCCACAAAAGGACGGGTGTTGTTGGATGGCAAGCCGCTGGATGTATACCAGTTACGGTCTGTAAGAAAACGCATGGCGTTCGTTACACAACGGAGTATGTTTTTCAATAACAGCATTCGCGAAAATTTGCTCTTGGGTTTGCCAAAAGTACCTGAAAAAAAAGAAATATGGAAAGCGTTGGAACTGGCACATTGTGAGGAATTTATTTTGCCGATGGAGGCAGGCTTAGACACACAGATAGGCGATGAGGGCAAGCGTCTGTCTGGCGGGCAGCAGCAACGTTTAGCCTTGGCGCGAGCACTGCTGACAAAGCCGGACTTACTGATATTGGATGAGCCTACCAGTGCGCTGGATGGAGAATCGGAGGCTGCTATTCAGCAGGGGCTGGCTTCATTGAAGGGAAAACTGACCATCATTGTGATTGCGCACAGGCTGGCGACCATCCAGCAAGCAGATACAGTGTGGGTATTAGAGAAAGGACGCATTGTCCAGCATGGCACACACCATGAATTGATGGGAAAAATGGGTCCATTTCGCAGGTTGTTTGCAGATCAAGTAGGACTGGGAAAGCGTGCCTGATTTCTCTGCTGCTACCATTGCTTAAATCCCCTTCAATGACTGAAACAAGTTTGCTGCATACCTTCGTCCTACATTTTTCGTAATGCTGTATGTCCAATCCTGTAAAAGATAACCGCCAAGACCGGGTACAGGCCCGCAAGCAATGGAATCGCACCCCATGTGGCAGCACAGATACCCAAGCAGAAGTCGGCACACTGGAATTTTTTGACCAAGCCGCCTATTCCCGCTACCAAAAAACAGATACTTGGATGAACGAAGCCGTTGATTGGAACTACGCTTGTGGCAGGCAGTTGTTAGAAATAGGACATGGGATAGGCACCGACTTGGTACGTTTTTCCCAGCATGGTGCTGTTGTTCATGGAGTTGATATAACAGAGACCCACCACCAGCTTTGCAAGAAAAACCTTTCTCTGCATGGCATCAAAGGCGAGATCAAGCTGTGCGATGCCGATGCGCTTGCATACCCTGACAACCGCTTTGATGTGGTGTATTCTCACGGGGTGCTGCACCATATTGCCAATACAGAGGACTGTATCAAGGAAATCTATCGGGTATTGAAGCCAGGGGGAATTTTGATGTTGGGATTGTACCATCGTTGGCATCTGATGGGGATTATATATGTGCTTTATGGGGGGATATGGAAAAGCAAATTATGGAAGCTGGGATGGAGGGGTTTTCTCAGCAGGATAGAAAGAGGTGCTGATGGCAAGGATATACGCCCACTGGTAAAGCTTTATAGTCGCCGTCAAGTAAAGCTCTTGCTGCGAGATTTTAAAGGGATTCGCTGTATTGTGCAACATTTGGAATGTAATACATTGACAATGCGTTATCCTTTATTGTTTCATCCAAGGTTTGTGTCCTGGCTTAGTCGGTGGATGGGTCATTATGTGTTCGCTTATGCCTGTAAACCGACGGAGACATGAGGCATGAAACAGGTGCTCATTAAGAACGGTGAGGCAGTGGTAGAGGAGGTGCCCGCACCGCAGGTGGGCATTGGGGAAGTATTGGTGCAGGTGGAGTATTCTTGTATTTCTGTGGGTACGGAAATGGCAGGGGTGCTTTCTAGCGCAGATTCCTTGTGGCTGCGCGCCTTAAAAAGTCCCGACAAGGTGTCAAAGATGTTGAAAAATGCCATGACCCAAGGCCTGAAAAGCACCGCATACAGGCTACAAAGCCATTTGGATTCTGGATATGCCACCGGCTATAGTGCCGCTGGCAAAGTGCTGGCGGTGGGCGAAGGAATAGATCGGCATGCCAACGCCCCAAGGGTGGGGCAACTGGTAGCTTGTGCTGGAGCAGGGAAAGCATATCACGCTGAGATGGTGACAGTTCCAGTGAACTTGACCGTCCCTGTGCCTCCAGGACTGAATGCACGAGCAGCCAGTACCATCACCTTAGGAGCCATTGCTCTGCAAGGGGTGCGGCGCGCACAACCCACCCTAGCAGAGACTTTTGTGGTTGTGGGGTTGGGGTTTCTGGGTCAATTGACCGCACAATTGCTGCGAGCCAATGGCTGCCGAGTAATTGGTATGGATTTAAACCATGACCGTATCCAAAAAGCCTTGGAAAACGGTATGGACATCGGCTTGTCTCCACAAGAACATCCAGCTGCAGAAGCCATTCTACGTCTAACCGATGGCACCGGTGCAGACGGTGTGGTGGTGACAGCTGCTACCACGGATGCAGGCTTGTTGTCTGCTGCTTGTGAACTCTGCCGCAGCAAAGGGCGTCTGGTATTGGTAGGTAATGTTCCTATTCATTTCAATCGGGCTGCCATTTATAACAAAGAGATTGATTTTTTCATCTCCACTTCTTATGGACCAGGCCGTTATGACCGCAGCTACGAAGAAGAAGGACTGGACTATCCCATTGGCTATGTTCGCTGGACTGAACGACGCAATATGCAGACATACTTGAAACTGCTGGCTAGTAACCAGGTGCGGGTGCAGTCCATGATAGAATCCGTCTATCCTATCACCCAAGCCGGTAAAGCTTATTCATCGTTGCAAACCCCAAGCGAACAAAAACCGCTGATTGTACTGTTGGGTTATCCCGATAGTCCCAGCAGCCCCTCTGCCCAAGATGCCAAGTCCAACAAGGCTGCTGTTTCTAACAATCAACAGGAAGAACTGCTTGCAGCTGCCACTGTGCAAAATCCACTGGCAGAACCACTGAAATCAGGAGTGGTGCAGCTGGGGCTGGTCGGTGCAGGTGGTTTTGCTCAATCCATGCACCTGCCCAATTTAAACAGCTTGAAAAAACAATTCGCCCTGCGTGCCATCATGAGTCGCAGCGGACACAACGCCAAAGCTATTGCTAAATTCGAGCGCTCCGCCTACGCCACCACCTCTTTCAAGACCTTGTTGCAAGATAAAACCATTGATGCGCTGCTGATCTGCACCCGCCACCACAATCATGCCGATTACACCCTGCAAGCCCTCAAGGTTGGTAAACACGTGCTGGTAGAAAAACCCCTGGCTCTTTCCCGCCAAGAATTGGAAGGTATCCAGGCCTTCTATGCACCATCTGACAGCCACTCTGTCTCTTCAACCAAAGCAAAATCTACCAAGGATGCCAAACCTGCCAAACCCTTGCTGATGACAGGCTTTAATCGCCGTTTTTCTCCTGCTATTCATGTGCTGAGACAACAACTGGAAAACCGCCGCAGCCCTCTGGTTGCATGTTATCGCATGAATGCAGGCTGGCTGCCGCCAGATCACTGGCTGCACGGAAAACAAGGTGGGGGGCGCAATCTGGGGGAGGCATGTCATATCTATGACCTGTTTTGCTTCCTCACAGGACAACGGGCATTATCGATAAAGGCAGAGAGCATCCTGCCTGCTGAAGATAATCCCTCGCGGAGAGACGAAAATTTTTCTGCCTCCATTCGTTTTGCCGATGGTTCGCTGACCACACTAATCTACACCGCCCTGGGTTCTGGCAAATGGCCCAAAGAACACCTGGAAGTGTCTTGCGAGGGCAAAATGTGGGTATTGGAAGACTACAAAAAATTAGAAGCTTTTGGAGGCAAGGGTCAATGGAGTGGCAGACAAGACAAAGGACACCGCAATGAATTGAAAGCTTTCGCCACCAGTATACTCAAGGGCGGCGCATGGCCTATCCCCCTTTGGCAGCAATTGGAAGCCACCCGTATCGCTTTAGATGTCCAAGAACAGCTCTCCGCATAACCGCTCTCCAGCGACGTCCTCATCGGAAATCACCGACAACGAAGAGATGCGTGCCTGCTGGGAAAAAGAAGCCTGCGGCACAGGTTCGCAAACTTTCGGCAGGTGGAATTGTATCCTATCTGGGCTTTCTATGATGCCACTGCCTGGCCCAGCTGGATTGCCGAAATACTGCCCAAAAGCTGGGCATGGTTTAATTGGCGTGAAAGCTGTTAAATAAAGAAAGACGGCTGTTAACCTTAAAGCCATCGGTTGTCTAGATGCAGTTAATTTCTGCTATAATCTCTTCTTTATTCCAATAAAGCTATCTCCTCTTCTTTCTTTTAATGGTATGTGCGGCATCGTTGGTTCTATTGCCTTGAATGGCCGATACCGTGTGGACAGGGCACTGCTGCGACGCATGCGAGACGAGATGTCTCATCGCGGTCCAGATGGTTCGGGTGTATGGGTGGATGAAAGACGTCAGGCAGGCTTGGGACACCGTCGTCTGGCAATTATTGACTTGTCATCTGCTGCCAACCAACCGATGATCTCAGCTGACGGACGCTATATATTGAGCTACAATGGAGAAATCTATAACCATCAGGAACTGCGCCGCCAGTTGCAGGGGCAAGGCGAAACTGCCTGGAAAACAGATCATTCTGATACTGAGGTGCTGCTGCGTGCTTTTCAGCACTGGGGAATTGACTGCCTGCAGCACTTGCGGGGAATGTTTGCATTTGCTGTCTGGGATACCCAAGAGCGCCAGCTGTGGCTGGCACGCGATAGAATAGGCATCAAACCTGTGTACTACAGCCTGCTCAATGACCGTTTCAATTTTGCATCGGAAATCAAAGCTTTGCTGGCTGATCCTGCCCAGCCACGAGCCGTGAATGAAATCTCTTTGTTTCATTATTTCTGCTATTTCACAGTTCCGGCTCCTAACACCATGTTTGCAGGCATTCACAAGCTCCCAGGAGGCTGCTGGCTGCGCTTAGATGCCAACGGACAATTGAAAACCCAACGCTGGTGGGATGCCTGGCAGCATGTCCAGCCCATGACAGACTGGAGCGAACAGCGCATCGTGGAGCGTGTGCGGGAAACCCTGCACACTGCTGTTCAACGACGCAAAATAAGTGATGTTCCTGTGGGAGTGTTTCTCTCTGGAGGGGTGGACAGCTCCACCAATGCTGCACTTTTCTCCCAAGGAGAAAAGCAGCCTATCAAAACTTTTTCCATTGGCTATGACCAAGATTACTCAACTTACCAGAATGAACTGCACTATGCCCGCCAAATGGCAGATAGTATCGGAGCGGAACACCATGAATTGCGCTTAAAATTGGACGACTTGTTGTCTTTTTTGCCGCAAATGATTCATTTACAGGACGAACCCATAGCAGATCCGGTCTGTATGCCTGTATATTATGTTTCCAAAATGGCGCGTGAACATGGTGTGGTGGTGGCACAAGTAGGGGAAGGTGCAGATGAATTGTTCTGGGGATACCCTTCTTGGAAAACATCCTTACGGCTGCAACAGATGATGGACTGGCTGCCTGCACCGCTGATAAAGATGGGAGAATGGTTGCTGAAACAGAGTCCCAGAGGACGACAAGGCTTGAAGCGAGAAATGTTACGGAGGGCAGGAAAAGGCCAACCATTATTCTGGAGTGGTGTCGCCAGTGTAAGTGATTACCGTCAGCGCCACATACTGTCGGCTGATACCCGCGCCAAAGTACAAGATATCACCTCTTTTGATGCCCTCGCTGATATCTGGCAGCGTTTCCAATCCAACGCTTGGGAACCTTCTCATCTCCATTGGATGACCTATAACGATCTCAACTTGCGACTGCCAGAACTGCTGCTGATGCGGGTAGATAAAATGAGCATGGGCGTAAGCTTGGAATGTCGTGTGCCTTTCTTAGACCACGAGTTTGTAGAACTGGTGTTGGGCATTCCCAGTGCCATGAAAACCCGCGGTGGTGTCCTCAAATGCACCTTAAAACAAGCAGTGCGGGGCCTTATTCCTGACAACCTGATAGACCGCCGCAAAATGGGTTTCGGTGTGCCCATTCACGAATGGTTCCTTGGCACTTTAGGTCCCTTCATAAAAAAAGAAGTCTTTACCTTACAGAAAGAAAGCGGCCTGCTCAATCCTCAATACCTGGAAACGCTCTTTCAAGGAAAAACCAGCCTGCCCCTCTGGCTTGCCTTCAACTTTGCCCTCTGGCACAAGCACTTTATTCAAAAAAAGTCCATCTCGCTTTTGTAATCGATACACCTGGGGAACTTTGCTTCGCCAACATACCTAAGGATGCCTTGCTAGGACATCTGCGTAAGATAAGCATTGATCCAGGCACACTGCCTTTATAACCGCCTTTATAGCAGTCGTTTCTCAGGTAGCCGATTTCTTTACCCTTCAAGTCATGCGAAAGGGCTTAGGGTTCTGAACTATTCTCTATTTATTGATAACTTGGATGACGGCTAGTCAAGTTGGCATTTTTTAGGGGAATATCTGTATCCTGTGGAAATTCCCAATTTTTCCCATTTCTTTTTCTTTGCTCAATGAAATCTTTTAATTCAAGAATGACCAGATATTCTGAAGCTAGGTGTTCCCTGTGATCCCCATCCCAATATTGCCGCTGCCCTTGTTTATACTTCCTAATAAAATTTCCCTCCAACAGCGTGTACACCCTGTGGGGAGGCACTCCTTTTTGCTGAAGATATTTCTTAATTGCTGTTTTTTGCCACAAAAAATATTCTGTTTCCCCTAAGCTGGCATAATGAATTTCACAAAGATAATGTCCAGCCGAAAGTTTTTGGCAATTTTTTACATAGTTTGAATTGACAGAAGAATATGTATGTATCTGTCGGATGGGGAAATCTTCCTTGATAATGATTTTATGATGGTTTCTATTTTTAAGAGCTTCAATTATTTCCCCTAAAGGCATGGGAGTGCCGTCTTCTCGCCAATAACTTCTGTGAGAAAATGAATCTTGAATGTAAAATTTTCCATTCCATCCTACTAAAACAACTGAATGGGTGAAAGGAAATGGATCTGTCCCATAGTCATACGCGTAAACATCATAACCGAGTACAGAATACACCTGCGCAAGCAAATGGGCATTGCCGCCACAAACTACTCCTCCAACGTTTTTTAAATACAAATTAATGCGTTCAATGAGATTTTTGCTTTGATACCATCTGAGATCAGTTTCAAAGTAATATTTTGAACCCACATCAGCTTCATCTATATTTCTTGAAAACCACTCCCGAATGGCAAACGTTTTCTCCAATCCTTTCAAATGATGATAATTGGGTATCTGCTGAGCAAAGAAAACCTCTATTTCCTCTTTGGTTTCTAATTTTTCTTCACTGTATGGATTAAAAGAAAATATATTTTGCAGCCTATAGTTTTTGATCGCATCTTGCACCCAGAGAATTTTGACTATATTTCGCAGCCAAGGATTGTTGAATTTAAGTTGATGTTTCCATTGAATGTATTCCGGTGAAGAATTGAGTAAAATATTAGTCCCCAAAGCAAGGATAAGTAAAAAGATACCTGCCATCCCTGTCAGGAGCAATTGATAACACCAGCGCATCCAGCGGTGTGATATACCAAATCCAAGAATTTTCTGGAATATTGCTTTCATTTGATATCCCGAATATTTTTCTTTGTTGTATCTATTTAACCATACCAATTTTTTGTCAATTATCTACAAACTTTTGGCTTTTCTTGGAAGAGAGGATGGTTTTTGGGAAGCAGCCAGGTTTCACGGAATAGTCGGAGAAAAGTGCCCATGGCCAGCATTGAAAATCCTCGCATGCGTGGGTTTGGAAGATTGATGGAAGTATCACAGCTGCGTGAGCTGATTAGGAAGCATGTAAGGGTTTTGGACTGCGAGGTAATACCGCTGGCGAAGGGACTGGGAAGAATACTGGGAAGTGGTATACAAGCAAATACAGCTGTGCCGAGATTTGATCGTGCAGCCATGGATGGCTGGGCTGTACATGGGGAAGAGACGTTTGGAGCTGCGCCCTATGCAGGTTTGCGATTACGCGTGATTGGTGAGGCGCGTGCAGGGCATGGCTTTTCTGGAGAAGTTGGCAGCGGCGAGACAGTGCGGGTGATGACAGGAGCACCGCTGCCTGTCGGAGCGGATGCGGTGCTGCCGGCAGAAGATGCCGTTGCTGAAGAAGGGCGTTTGCCTGCAAGCATAGAGGTGCAGGCAGTAGTGACGCCAGGTCAGCATGTGGGGCGTCGTGGAGAAGACATCAAAGAGGGCGAACAGATACTGCCTGCAGGACGCAAACTGCGGCCTCAGGATATTGGCATCCTGGCTTCTTTGGGGTTGGCAAAGGTGTCTGTGCAACGTCGTCCGCGCGTAGCCATACTGGCTACCGGTGACGAATTACTGCCCGCAGGTGAACCTCCCAGGGGGGCACTGATTGCAGATGCCAACACCCCCATGTTAACTGCATTGATACAACGCGACGGCGCACAACTTTCCCTTAGCCAACAGCTGCCAGATGATCCCCAGTCCATCGCTGATGCCCTGCTGCAAGCCCCAGCCGATATCGTACTCATTAGCGGCGGCTCATCTGTAGGAGTAGAAGATCACGCCCCACAGCTGCTGCGACAACACGGAAAACTCCTCTCACACGGCGTCGCCATGAGACCCAGTACTCCCAGCGGCTTTGGCACAATCCAAGAAAAATCGGTTTTTCTGCTGCCAGGCAACCCCGTCTCATGCTTGGCAGCCTATGATTTCTTTGCAGGGCTGGCTGTCGCCCTGCAGCAAAATACCCCTCACAGCTGGCCATATCCCACCATCACCCTCCCCCTCGCCCATCCCCTCCCTTCCGTCTTGGGCAGACTGGACTACGCACGCATCCAAATACAAGACCATCAAGCGTCTCCCATTGGCACACGCGGTGCATCTAGACTCTCTTCCACCTCACACGCAGACGGATTCAGCATCGTCCCGCCCGCTGTGGAAGGTTTTCACCAAGGGCAAGCCATTAGCGTTTATCTTTATCAGCCATTCCCCCTAAAAATAGTCTAAAAAGTAAAAGAAACATTTTTGACAGTAAATGACATTAAGCGTATAATCTGTATAATATAAGAATGTCTTCATTTCTTTTTTTACATCTCTGGTTGTGTTTCTGCAAAGGATAGCGGCAGAGGAGAATTATCATGACAGAGACAAGAGAACTACCTATGCTTCCCATGAGGGACATAGTCATTTTCCCGCAGATGACGACCCCGTTCTTTATTGGTCGCAAACAATCCATGGAGGCGCTAGAAGAGGCGTTGAAGTTGGATAGAGAAGTGTTTGTGGTGGCTCAGAGGGACCCCATGTTAGAGAATCCTTCGGAGGATGATTTGTATCGCGTGGGAGCGATAGGGGTCATTTTGCAAATCATGCGTTTGCCCAACGGGACGATTAAAGCCTTATTTGAAGCACGTTCTCGAGGGCGAATGGTATCCGCGGATACCCATGGTTCTTCCTTTCGTGCGCAGGTGGAAACCATAGAGGAAAGCAACCAGGTAGACGCTGAATTTACAGCATTAGCCAAGGTCGCTCTGTCTGAATTAGAGAATTATTTGCGTGATATTAAGCGCAATACGGAAAACATGGACCAATTGTCATTGGATGTGAGGTATCCGCATTTGATGGCAGACAAGATTGTACCACTGCTCAATTTGGATTTACAGAAGAAACAAGAACTATTGGAAATATTTGACTCCAAAAAGCGTTTGCAACAAATATTTAAACGCATGCTGGAAGAAACAGAGATAAAGAAACTAGGAAAACGTTTGAAAGAGCGGGTGCAGGGCCAAATTGGTCGTACACAAAAGGAATACTATCTCAATGAGCAAATTAAGGCTATTCAGCGCGAGTTGGGAAATGGAGAAGATGGCAAAGCCGAATTGGAAGGCTATGAAAAAAAGTTGAAAGAAAAGTCATTGTCCAAAGAAGCCCAAGATGTGGCGGAGAAAGAAACCAAAAAATTGAAGATGATGTCTCCCATGTCAGCGGAGGCAAATGTGGTGCGGAATTACTTGGATACCCTGTTGGGGATGCCCTGGGGGATAAAAACCAAGGACAATTTGGATCTCAACCATGCAGAAAAAGTCTTAAATGAAGACCACCACGGACTGGAACGCGTAAAAGAACGAATAATTGAGTATCTGGCGGTAGCCAAACGGGTAGCTTGCATGCGAGGGCCTATTATCTGTTTGGTGGGGCCACCTGGCGTAGGGAAAACCTCTTTGGCGAAGTCGGTGGCGCGGGCCTTGGGAAGAAAATTCACCCGCATGAGTCTGGGAGGCATTCGTGATGAAGCAGAAATTCGCGGACATCGGCGTACGTACATTGGAGCCTTGCCAGGCAAGGTTGTTCAGGCTATTCGCAAAGCAGGCAGTAACAATCCCCTGATGCTGCTGGATGAGGTAGACAAAATGACCAATGGCGTCATGGGCGATCCTGCTGCAGCTTTGCTAGAAGTACTAGACCAAGAACAAAACAACACCTTCATGGATCACTACCTAGAAGTAGAATATGATCTTTCTGATGTCCTTTTTTTCTGCACAGCCAATGATGCCTCCGGCATCCCAGCAGCCCTGATAGACCGTATGGAGGTTATCTCCCTGTCCGGCTATACTGAGATAGAAAAAGAACGCATCGCACTCAAACACTTGATGAATAAACAACGCCAAGAAAACGGTCTCACCTCTGCCAATATCCAGTTTGGACGAGAAGCCGTATTGGAAATCATTCGCCACTATACCCGTGAAGCAGGCGTCCGCGGACTAGAACGCGAAATCTCTAAAGTCATGCGAAAAGTCGCCACCAAAATCGTCATAACACCTGCAACAAAAAAATTACACATCACTGTACCAAAAATCCAAGAATTACTCGGTCCCTACATCTACAAATATGATTATATCAACGAGCAAAACCAAGTTGGCGTAGCCAATGGCATGGCATGGACACAAGCAGGCGGAGACCTCCTCTTTGTAGAAACCGCCCTCATGCCAGGTGATAACCAACTCATCTGCACTGGGAGCCTGGGCAGCGTCATGAAAGAATCTGTCCAAGCTGCCATTAGTTATGTGCGAGCCAATGCCAATAAACTGGGCATCTATTCCAGCACCTTCAAAAACAAAGATGCCCACATCCACTTTCCTGAAGGCGCCATCCCCAAAGACGGCCCCTCCGCTGGTGTAACCCTGGTCACCTCTATCGTCAGCGCCTTTACCAACATCCCCGTACGCAAAGAAGTCGCCATGACCGGAGAGGTAACCCTGCATGGCAAAGTACTTCAAATCGGAGGACTAAAAGAAAAACTCATGGCAGCCAAACGCGGAGGAGTAACGCAAGCCCTCATCCCCATCGCCAACGAAAAAGACATCGCCGAACTTCCCAAAGAAATCCGACAAGGCATTAAAATCAATCCCCTCCATCATGTAATGGAATACCTGGAACTTGCCTTGGAACGCATGCCAGAACCCGTGCTAGATCCAGATCCTATATCCACCAGCGGCGAAACTATCCTCCCCAGCAAACCCCTAGAAACGCCCCCTCCCGTCTATACTTAAACCTTATCCATAGATCTCTCCTTGACAGATCAGGCTTTGCTGTACAAGAAGAGATAACCACAAGGGCATCCCTGACATGGTTCTGAACACCATGGTCAAAGAAATATCTTGTCAAAAGGAGGCAATAGGGTAACAAAAAGAGATGCGTAGGGCTGCATGGAGGAAAAGCTGCAGGACTGTTTATTGGTAAAAGGATGAAAGCATGCGAGTAAAGTTAGGAATTGCACCGATTGCCTGGAGCAACGACGACATGCCGCAATTGGGGGGGAATATATCATTGGAACAATGTTTGGGAGAGATACGGGATGCGGGGTATGTGGGGACAGAGCGTGGAGGAAAATTTCCCAAAGAGCCTGAGAAATTGCGACGCACTTTGGAGGAGTATGGGATTTGGCTGGCCAGTGGCTGGTGTAGCGGGGAATTATTGACACACGATGTGGATGCAGAATTTGAACGCATTCGCGGAGATATAGAGTTGTTTAGCACTTGCGGTTCGCCGGTGATGGTGTATGCGGAGACCAGCAACACTGTTCAAAACAAGCCGAATGTTCCCTTGAGTCAACGACCGTGCCTGGATACAGATGAAACTGCACGTTATGGAGAAAAGCTGACGCGTTTGGCAGAGAAGATCAATGGGGAGGGTTTGGGGGTTTCATACCATCCGCACATGGGAACCATCTTTCAAATTGCTGAAGATGTGGACAGGTTGATGGAAAACACTGGTCCTGCAGTAGGTTTGCTGCTGGATACAGGGCATTTATTCTTTGCTGGTGCAGACCCTGTAGTTGTGAGTCGTCGCTGGGGCAGGCGCATCAACCATGTGCATACCAAGGATGTTCGTTTGGCTGTATTAGAGCAATTGCAAGCACAGGATTGGAGTTTCTTGAAAGGGGTGCGTGAAGGGGTGTTCACTGTACCAGGTGATGGCGTAGTGGATTTTCCATCCTTCTTTGCATTGCTGACAGAACTAAAATACCAGGGCTGGATTATCATAGAATCCGAACAAGATCCTGAGAAAGCCAACCCATTTGCGTATGCCAAGAAAGGATTTTCATACATGGTGCAAGAGTTACAGAAGAAAGGCTTTAAAGTAGAAACCCAACCTGGAGCTGTCTAATGGATTGCCTGTGATAGAGAGGAAATATGAATCATGTGACCCCGCAAAAAATAGCCACTCCCGCTATCAAGTTCATGCTGTGCCTAGCAGCGGTGGGACTGATGACCAGTTCCCCCCTGGCCATGCCGCCTCCTGCAAAGAAGCAGTCGCCAGCGGTTAGAGAATTAATAAAGAAAGCCAACGCCGGTGAAGCCGAAGCACAACTACAGCTGGCTTACCATTATACCGAAGGACAAGGAGTTAAACAAAGCTGGAAACAAGCGTTGAAATGGCTGCGTAAAGCAGCTGACAATGGCCACCCCTCTGCCCAATATGAATTAGGCACCGCCTATGCCAAAGGAGAAAATGTGAGCAAGAACCTGATTGCAGCACATTACTGGATATCACAGGCTGCTGCGCAAAATGATGAATACGCACAGCTGCAACTTAGCCAACTAGAACAACAAATGACCCCCACACAACTCAAAAAATCCCGCCAGTACCAACCCTAGATTTTTTAGTACAAAAACTTTGTGCATGCAGCAGAATATCAAGGGGAATAAAGCCTTCCTGTCCAACCCCCAGTCTTCAGCTCTGGCACCAAGACTCTGTGAATGCAGCAGGTATATCAAGGAGAATAAAGCCCTCCTGTAAAACCCCCAATCTTCAGCTGCATCCCCAATTTTTAAACATTATTGAAATAAACAGCCCGCTGAATCAGCCAGCAAGGGGGGTAAATGATGCTGACAGGTAGGATAGTGTCTTTGTAAGAAAGGATGCTTGGCTTGCCTTTTGGGAGGTTTTTATAGGATGCTTGCAGTTTGTTTGCAGAAAAGCATCGGTAATTGACATTACCGCAGAAAATGATAGGGTAAAGCAACTTTTTGCTAAAGAGATACGCCATGGAAGATGCACTTACAGAACTTACTGCAGCAGAAGTCAACACATTGGTTTCTGTGAAATTGGTGCGTGCCAATCGGGCTGCTTCACGCGCACGGGAGACGCAGCGTGCGTTATTGAAGAATTGGGGATTGTTTGAGGGATGGTGTCGGGAGCGTGGGGTTTCGGCACTGCCAGTGGATGCCGATGCGTTGGAAGCATTTTTGCTATATTTGGCAGATGCCCATGTTGTAAGAGATCGTCAGGGATGCTTCAAAAGACGAGGGCTGCGTCCCAGCAGTGTGGCACAAGCCTTGTGGGCAGTGAATGTTATCCATCGCCTGCGGGAGCTGCCCTCGCCTGGTGGGGGGATCCGCATCCAAACCGCCTTGGCCGGCATTCGCCGTCGCAAGGGAGTACATAAAAAGCAGCAGGCACCGCTCACCTTGGAACATCTGGCACGCATTGTTTTTCCAGATAATTTACGTGGCAAGCGCAACAAGGCTTTGTTGCTTGTGGGTTTTGCAGGCTGTTTCCGTCGTTCAGAGCTCACCGTACTGAAGGCAGATGGCATGCGCAGCTCGCCACACGGCCTGCAACTGTTTCTTCCGCATTCAAAAACCGACCAAGAAAGTGCCGGTGCCTGGGTGGACATTGTCTATGCCCATAAGCATCCCCAGCTGTGTCCGGTAAGCGCCCTGCAAACCTGGCTCCAAGCTGCCAAACTGCAACAGGGTCCTTTGTTTCCACATATCTGCCAAAACACAGCCAGCCAGCAGCCGCTTTCTGCTGCCAGTGTTGACAGCCTGGTGAAGAAAATCGCTAGGGAAGCAGGCGAAGACCCCAGTGCATTTGGGGGACACTCTCTGCGTGCTGGTGGTGCCACCTACCTCGCTGAGCAACAGCAATCCCCCTTCATCATTGCCAAGCACGGACGTTGGAAAAATGTCAACTCCGCCCTCCAATATGCCCGCCATGATACCGCACGGGCATTAGCAGAAGTTTTTTAACTATTGGAGATCTTCACAGGGAGTATTTTATCCTCTTGATTTCTTCCACCAAAGAGTCCTTTGCAAAGCTAGTTAATTTTGGCAGGAGGAGAATTATAGCAGTAGATAGCTGTTAGGGATTTAAAATATTTTCTTGGTGACGCACCAGGGTTTGGGTGATAGGAGTTTTTCTTAGTACCTGATTGAGTTCTATATAGTCTCCAGGGAATTTTTGGAAATTGTTCTCCGCCCTTTGATTTGCCCCCACCTTGATGAGAGCAGTGATAATTTCTGGGTGTTTGTTTCTTGCCACTGCAAAATGCAGCGGCACCCAGCCTTCGTTGGGATCTTTATTCAAGGCTGCTACACGATGCAAAGGTGTTCTGCCCAAACTGTCTTTGGCATTAACACTGGCTCCTTCTTTGAGTGCCTGCTCAACCTCGCCCAATGACGCTTTTGAGATAAATTCCCAATCGCATAGCTTACCCTGACCAAATGCAGGCAACGCCAGCAACAACCCCACCGACATCTATAATGCAACCTATAAATTTCTCATCTGTACCCTCTTGCTCAAACCTCCACCTTGAAACAAAATCATGCAGTCTCATCGCATATATGATTAAGACATAAAAATACTCGGAGTCTTCTATTACCGATGCGTACATCGCTAAAAAAGACACTTCTGGCTAATAGCAATTGACAAAAATCTCACCAAAAGGCGCATATTTGTATATTATGTTGCCTAAACGGGCGTCAATAGGCATCCAGCAGCTGCTGCCCCTGTTTCAAGAAGACCATGAAGTGGGAGTTCTGTCCCAGCGGTGTTGTCGCAGTTGTTGAAGAAGCTGGGCATCAAAGGCTTTACCGTCGCTAACAGCCATGTTTTGCTGGACGTGGTTTTTTCTTCTCATGCCTGGGATAACTGTGGAGACAGCGGGATGATGAAGAATAAAGCGAAGTGCCATTTCGGGCATACTCCATCCTTCTGGGACAACAGGCTTGAGTGCATCTCCGTGTTCCACACTGACTCGGAGATTTTCTGATCCAAAGTAGAGATTGCGCCAATCACCCTCTTGCCAGGTGGAATCGAGGGTTAATTTGCCGGTAAGGGTACTTTCGTCAAAGGGTACACGCGCTATCACGGCGATGTTGTGTTGTTGGCAATAGGGGAGGAGCACATCTTCGGGAACTTGATCAAAAATGTTGTAGATGACTTGTATACTGTCTAGCTGCCCAGTATCAATGGCTTTTAACACATTATCAGGTTCCCAGCGATTGACACTGATACCAATGGCGTTAATTTTACCTGCCTGTTTGAGAGCATTTAATTCATCCCAGAGTTCGTCGTGTTGGGACCAATCATCTTCCCACACATGCATTTGCTGCAAGTCTAGGCTTTCTAGTCCAAGGTTTTTCAGGGTTATTTCGGTATATTCGGTGACATAACCGGGGGGGAAAACTTCTTGCAAAGCAGAACCTTTGCGTGGCGGCCATAAACGGTTTTTGGGAGGAATTTTGCTGGCAGTATACAAACGTTTGCTGCTATTGGCACGCACCAGATTACCCAATAGTTTTTCACTGTGGCCGGCTCCGTAAGCCCAAGCCGAGTCAAAGAAATTACAACCTAAATCTACCGAAGTTTGCAGTGAACCTGCAGTTTCGGCGTCATCTGTATCCACCCATCCTCCCTTAGGACCACCGGCCTGCCACATACCGTAGCCTATTTCACTTACATCCCAGTTCAATCTCCCCATCTTGCGGTATTGCATAATTTCTTTCTCATATGTTGCAAATATTTTACAAAAAAATAACTTTCTCGCTTCCTCTATCTTTTATTACATCATCTTGCTGTTGTATAGCTTATTGTTATCAACAAATAACAGGATGTTAAAAAGCGTGAGCATCTTTCCAGGCAATATCTTTCCAGGCAATATCTTTCCAGGCAATATCTTTCCATGTAATCTTGAATATCCCATGATAATGGCATAGCATATGGGTAACACTACGCTATCATCACCAATTTATCCATGCCCCATGATTACCCTTACCAAAAACGCTGCCAAAGAAATTCGCAAAATCAAAAACAGCGAAAGCCTGGAGGACAATGTCCCCATTCGCATCGGGGTAAAAGCCGGCGGATGTTCTGGTTTTACCTACACCTTTGACTTTGACAGCCGCAAAACCCGCTTTGATATAGAGTTTCAATCCCAAGAAATGACCATCCTGGTTGACAAAAAAAGTCATCTCTACATTGACGGCACCTCCATAGATTGGAGTTACAACCTGGCAGATTATGGCCTGCGCTTTACCAACCCTGCTGCCAAGGGTTCTTGTGGGTGCAGTACTTCCTTCATCTTTGACCCAAGCCTTAAAGAAACAGATGTTCCCGTTTTAGACATTCAGTTTTGAAGCCCCCCCTCAACAAAAGCATCTCTTATGGCTGTGATACTGCTGGTCAATGGACCCAACCTCAATCTGCTTGGGGAACGTGAGCCTGAAATTTATGGCACCACCACCCTAGCGCAAATCACACAGAGCGTTGAAGAAATTATTTCCAAAGGCGGACATCAATTAAAAGCTTTTCAATCCAACCATGAGGGTGAACTTATCCAATGGATGCAACAACACCGCCAAGCTGATTTCCTGCTCATCAACGCCGCCGCTTTCACGCATACCAGCGTCGCTCTCAGGGATGCCATCAAACTTGGCAACATGCCTTTCATAGAAATTCACCTTTCCAACAACTACAACAGAGAAACCTTCCGAAAGCACTCCAAACTGATTGATATTGCCAAAGGCACCATTGCCGGGCTGGGTCCGTTTGGGTACTCCCTGGCTGCACAATACGCTGTTCATTATCTTAGCCAACATGGTTAAAGTCTGGCAGAGGACATCTTGTGTCTATAGGGTGAATTCACCGTAGTTGGGTGAGAAAGGCGGTGCGAGTGGTTGCAGTGCTTGTTGCAGCTGCTGGGGTGAAGCAATGGTTATCGGTTCAGGGATATGGTGGGGATAGGGATGGGAATCTGTAAGGACGATGGTATTTGCTTTGATTTGCAGGGTGCGCATAACGGGTTGGGAAAATCCGTAATGCATGCCTTGAAATATGTGGGTGGAAGCGGTGATGCAGATGGGTTTGGCTTGGTCAGGCATGGTAAAGAGTCCTGCTTGAAGATTATTGGGTTCTGGGTTGTGGGGTTGGGGGTTGGCAGGACCGTTATGGGCAAGAGCAGAGCGGTAACTGTTGCGCAGTTGGGGGAAAGGGGTGTAGAGACCTGTACCTGGGTCTTGTAGCCAGGGGATTTTATCAATAAAAAGGGAGAGGGAGAGTTGGTCATTGTGGGCGTGACCCCCATTGCCATTTTGCCCTACCTGGCCACAACGGACGGCAAGGAACAGGCGTGGGGAGGACCAGATGAAGAGGCCAAAATGGGGATAGGCTGCCAGGGAGAGCTGTTGGGTCAGTGGGGATTGTTTTTGGGGGGTGATTTGAAGAATGTGTGCAGGCTTGAGATGCTGCTGGTCGGGTGTGGGGGAATGTCGCCAGTGCTGGATAGAAAGCGGGAGGGCTACGTGTTGATGGATAGTTTTTGCAGTGGTGGGTTGGAGAAAGCTTTGCAAGACTTGGTGATTGATTTTTGCCAGGGGATGTTCGGGCAGCCTGTGTTGCAGCAGGGCTGCAAGTGCGCCTTGGGTGGCGTGCGGCTGCCTTGGATGCCAATCGGGACAGAGGATGAGGAAACGTCCACTGTCGTTATCGCCGATTTGCAGCAGGCTGTTATCGGGTGCTGTGCTGTGCTGCAGGAAGGCATCCATGCCTGCCAGACGTTGCTGCAATAAAGGAGAAAGTTGATGGAATGGCTGGATTTGTTCGGGCAGGAGACAAGCCAGTGCCCAGCAGACCATTTCAACCGAGAGGCGGTGATAACAAGTGGAAGCTTCAAAGTTTGCCCCTTGCTCATCAAATTGTCGTGGAATTTCAGCAGCAAGTGCATGTGCAGCAAAGCTTCGCCAACCTGGGACTGCGGGCAAAGCAGATGTCAAATGTGCAGAGAGTACGGCAAGACCAGCGATATCGGCAAGGTAATGATTGGCACGCCAGTGGGGGTGCCATTCTAGATTACGGAAGACCTGGCGGGCATGGCTGTATGCTGCAGCAGCCAGGGCTTGCGTAAAAGGAACATCAAAAGCTGGGGGATTGGCATCAGAGTGAAAAAGACTCCAGGCAATACAGAGGTTGGCTCCACGAATGGCTACATCCATGGGGCATGCCCATTGCACCCCGAAGCCTGGGGGATTGCAGGCAAGAAAATCTAGAACTTGGCTGCGGAATTCTTGCAGATACGCCTGGGGACTGCGGAAATTGGAAATGTTTTGCTGTGCCAGGCGCCAGCACAGGGCGAGCTGCGGCAGATGCTGCAAGCGACCAAGTTCCCAGGGGACTTTTACATCTACCCCTTCTTGCTGTCCATAGCGGATGTCTGTGTGCCAGCAGTGTTCATTCCAACGGAAGCCAGACTTAAAATCCAGCTGCCAGTCTATGGGCAGATAGTCAGCTGGCAGCAGGTTCCACAATTGCTGCGCCCTGTGCCAGTTGCGCTTGCTGATGCGCGGTCGCAGCCAGGCGCTGTTATTGGGCTGAGGAGGATAAGCGGCATGGGGTCGCGATTCTGCTGCCCAAATCGCTGTTTTGCGGGACAACGGATGCTGGGCGCCCTTGCAAGTCATTCCATGGCAGACAACCACAGCACCACTGCCTAGCAAATCAAATTGATGTGCCAGTATATGCTCCCCTGCTGCTGCCAGCTGTTGCTGTGTGGCCGCACTGCATGACAGCGACAGGTCTCCACAGCACGGCTTGAGCCCCTGTGCCATGTGCCAGCTGTCATAGCTGCGACCATGACGCTCCATGGCTTTCCAACGGGCTGCCAGTGTTCTGCCCAGCAAGGCTGCTGCCTTTCGGATGGCTTGCTGCGGCGGCATGGATCTGGCTTTGCGAACGTTCTGCCAGAAGATTTTCAGGCTGTCCGACAAGGAGCTTCTCTCTGGTTATCCTTTGGAATGGTGCGGTGGTGCCAAGGCTTCCAAGCTGTCCAGAATACGCGAGGTGTGCTGTTTCCAGGTATGGTGCTTGAGGGCGTCTTGACGCGCCTGTTGACCCAGTTTTTCTCTCAGCTGGCGGTCTTGCAGTACAGTTTGGAGTGCCTGGCTGAGAGATTCCACATCAGCAGGAACAGCCAGCCAGCCGTTTTTGCCATGCTGTATCACTTCAGCCATTTGTCCCAACTTGGAAGCTATAATGCAGCGTCCCATAGCCATATATTCAAACAGCTTGATAGGAGAAAAAAAGAGTGGGCTGCCATCGGGATTGGGAATGAATGACGAGACCAACACATCGCAGGCAGCCAGATGTTTCGGCATCTCTATCCTGGGGATTTCTCCTGCCAACAAAACCTGTTCTTGAAGTCCCAATTTGGCAACCAGCTGCTGCACCTGTAACTGCCGATCCCCTATTCCAAAAAACACCAGGCGGATAGTACGCAGCTGGGGATGCTTTTGCAGCAAGTGTGCCAAAGCTGCCACCAAAATCTCTGTTCCGTGCCAAGGGTAAAAAGTGCTCGCCATGCCTATCACCAGGCTTTCAAGAGGTATTCCCAGCTGCTGACGAACCGCTTGTCCTGATACCTGAGGGTGAAATATCTCCGTATTTACTCCATTGGGATTAACCAATATCCGTTCTGCTGGTACTCCCCATCCTTGCAGCAGCTGCTTTAAGGGTTCACTGACCACCACCACCAAATCAGCCATGAACACATTGGCCATTTCTATGCTTTCCCAAAGACCTTCAAACCGCAGCCTTTTTACTCCCCAATTCTTGTTGATCCATATTTCTGATCCATTAAACTCGCATACATAAGGCACAGGCAGCTGAGAACGCAAATCTGCCAAGAAATAGCTGTCAAATATAGACCGTCCGTAAATCATTCCCAATGGTGGCAACTGAGAATACTTTTTGCGCCACCAATACTCCAACTGTTTCTGGTATGCCAATCGGTACAACTCTGGAAAATTGCGACCACGACCATAATAAGGAGAAAGCACTTCGGAGGAAACATGGTCACAGTCTAGCAACAAAGACATAGAAGACAATACCTGGACAGCAGGCAGATGATGCTGCAAACCGCTGACAACACCAGCTACATGAGAAAAACTTCCTCCTGTTTGCCCGCCAAGCTGTTGATCAAGACGGCAGTACAGCGCAGCACGGCTGCGATAAAACGCTACTGATGGCTTTTGGCTGTTCCGTGGCTGATGGTGCCGCTTACGCCCCAACTGCAGCAAGCGGCGTACGCGATAATAATGCCAAATACAAAAAACCCAGTTGTACATGATATCTGCCCCCAACCCCAACAATGCCTTCAGCACACCCTGGGGCAAAACCTGGCGGGTGTCATCCTTAAAGCACCAACGCTTGGGTCCCCACAAAGCCAATGCCAGTACGATGACATCCCTGCCAGGAATCGCATCCACCGACTCACAGCGCACCTGTAAGTCTTCCGACAGACGCTTTAAGGCAGCACGTTCATAAAGCACCATCCGTATCACCTCCCCCAACGGCTGTTCTAACTGTTCCTTACCCATTCACTTCCTAGTTTGCTTAGGCGAATAATCAGCATAATTAAAACAGCAGGCTACGGCGGTGGTGCCAAGGCTTCCAAGCTGTCCAGAATACGCAAAGTGTGCTGTTTCCAGGTATGGTGTTTGAGGGCGTCTTGACGCGCTTGTTGACCCAGTTTTTCTCGCAGCTGGCGGTCTTGCAGTACAGTTTGGAGTGCCTGGCTGAGAGATTCCACATCAGCAGAAACAGCCAGCCAGCCGTTTTTGCCATGCTGTATTACTTCAGCCATTTGCCCCAGCTTGGAAGCTACAATGCAGCGTCCCATAGCCATATATTCAAACAGCTTGGTAGGAGAACCAAAAAATGGGCTGCCATCGGGATTGGGAATCTGCGGCGAGACCAATACATCGCAGGCAGCCAGATGCTTTGGCATCTCCGTCCTGGTGATTTCTCCTGCTAACCGCACATGTTCTTGAAGCCCCAACTTGATAACCAGTTGCTGCACCTGTAACTGCTGATCACCTGTTCCAAACAGCAGCAGGCGGGTAGTACGCAGCTGGGGATGCTTTTGCAGCAAGTGCGCCAAAGCTGCTACCAAGGTCTCTGTTCCGTGCCAAAAACCAAAAGTACTCACCATACCGACCGCCAGGCCTTCAGGAGGTATGCCCAGTTGCTGACGAACCGCTTGTCCTGATACCTCAGGGTGAAACATCTCTGTATTTACTCCATTGGGATTAACCAATATCCGTTCTGCTGGTACTCCCCATCCTTGCAGCAACTGCTTTAAGGGATCACTGACCACCACCACCAAATCAGCCATAAACACATTGGACTTTTCTATGCTTTCCCAAAGACCTTCAAACCGCAGCCTTTTTACTCCCCAATTCTTGTGTATCCATATTTCTGATCCATTGAACTCGCATACATAAGGCACAGGCAGCTGAGAGCGCAAATGGGCTAAGAAATAGCTGTCAAATACAGACCGTCCGTAAATCATTCCCAATGGCGGCAGCTGAGCATGCTTTTTGCGCCACCAATACTCCAACTGTTTCTGGTATGCCAATCGGTACAACTCTGGAAAATTGCGACCACGACCATAACAAGGAGAAAGCACTTCAGAGGAAGTATGGTCGCAGTCTGGCGGCAAAGATATAGAAGACAATACCTGGACAGCAGGCAGATGATGCTGCAAACCGCTGACAACACCAGCTACATGAGAAAAACTTCCTCCTGTTTGCTCGCTAAGATATTGATCAAGACGGCAGTACAGTGCAGCACGGCTGCGATAAAATGCTACTGATGGCTTTTGGCTGTTCCGTGGCTGATGGTGCCGCTTACGCCCCAACTGCAGCAAGCGGCGTACGCGATAATAATGCCAAATACAAAAAACCCAGTTGTACATGATATCTGCCCCCAAACCCAACAATGCCTTCAGCACACCCTGGGGCAAAACCTGGCGGGTGTCATCCTTAAAGCACCAACGCTTGGGTCCCCACAAAGCCAATGCCAGTACGATGATATCCCTGCCAGGAATCGCATCCACCGACTCACAGCGCACCTGTAAGTCTTCCGGCAGACGCTTTAAGGCAGCACGTTCATAAAGCACCATCCGTATCACCTCCCACAACGACTGTTCTAACTGTTCCTTACCCATTCACTTCCTAGTTTGCCTGCGCTATCCATACCACATAATTAAAAAGGGAGGCTGTATCGGCAATCAGTCTAGAACCATACATAAAGCATAAAATAAACAGTGATGCCAGACACGGAGACAAATATCCAGATAGGCAAGGTGAGCTTGGCGATCATTTTATGGGCTCGGAAGTATTTTCTGAAGGCGGTGTAGAGGGAGGTGATGGCAAAAGGCGGTACAGTAACAGCAAGAATGATATGGGGAATGAGTATGGACAGGTAGATGGTACGCGCCAGGTTTGGGCCTTGGAAGCGGTTGATGGGAAAATGGAAGTGATAAATGAGGTAGCTGGTAAGAAAAACAATGGAAGTAAAGAAGGCAGCAATCATGAAAGCGGCATGAAGTTTCATGCGTTTATTTTTAATGGCAGCAAATCCTGCTATGAGCAGGCAAAGGGCAGTGAAGTTAAGAAAAGCGTTGAGGATTGGTAGTTGTTGAATACCCACAGTGTTTTTAAGGTTAGTGTTTTTAAGGTTAGTGTTTTTAAGATTTTGGGGTTTTTAATGCAGAAAGAAGCGCCCAGCAAAGGGTGATGGCAGCAAAGCAGCATAGTAGGACAAAGGAGGTGGTGGGACTGACAAGCAGCAGGGGTGCTGCCTGTTGTGGTGTCAACAGGGCATAGCGAAGTCCGCTAAGGACATAGCTGAGCGGGTTGACAAACATGAGAACCAGGATGGCAGTTGAGACGCTGGTATGAGGGAAGAAGGAGCCAGAGAGCAGCCACATGGGGAAAAGTAGCAAATTCATGACGGCATGGAAACCTTGAATAGATCGCATGCGCCAGGCGAGAGCAAAGCCGAGGGCGCTGAGGCTTAAGGAGGTAAGGGAAAGCAGCAGAAGGGTGAGTATGATGGAACGAAGGGATAGTTGGATATTGAGCAAAGGTGCTGCAACCAGCAGGGCTGCGCTTTGAAAGGTTCCTAGGATGGTACTGCTGAGAACTTTTCCTAGTACAATAGCCAGTCGGGGTGCGCAGGTAGCCAGGGTGGCTTGCAAGAAGCCGGAGGTTCTATCTTGTATGACAGAGATGGAAGAGAAAATAGTGGTGAAGAGCAAGGTCATGAGCATGGCAGCTGGATGAAAGAAGGTGAGATAGTCCAGTCCGTTTTCCAGGCCAGGGGAACTGAGGGAACGACCAAATCCGCCACCCAAAACCAGCCAAAACATCACAGGCGTGCCAATGGCACCAGCAATGCGGCCTGGCTGTCGCAAGAAGCAGAGGGTTTCTCTTGCCAACAGCCCCCAGACAGCCAGCAGCAGCCCGCCTTTTTGTGGAATGGAGGCAGCAGCTGAAGCAGCCTGGCGGGCAAGAGATGGTGCGGCTGTTGGATTCATGGCGATGCTGTGAGAAGTCTGGTGGCAGGTTTCAGGAAAGAGAAGCCTTGGCAGTTTGCGAAGCCTTGGCAGTTTGCGAAGCCTTGGCAGTTTGCGAAGCCTTGGCAGTTTGCGAAGCAGCACTGCGGCTCCCAGAGATGTCAGCATTGGACAAAGACGGCGGCGCATGCCCCAGTCCCAAGGCTTCTTCTAAAAAGGGATGTTCTAACCGCAGGCTGTCTATCTTGAGAGAAGCCTGGTTCAGGATTTGCAGCAGCTGATGGAGGCGGTCGGGAAGGAACGGTGCTATCCTCAGGTCTTGTGCTTGGATGTGAACGGAACAACCCATTTGTTCTTCCAGTAGTTTCTTGGCTGTTTGTAAAGCTGTTTTGGAAGTCTTAGAGGATGGGTCTTGTTTGTTGTCGACAATTTTTAAGCTCAGTATATGCTGCTGCATGGCACCACGCAATTGCTGCGGCGTCCCCAGGGCAGTCAACCTGCCTTGATTGAGTACTGCCACTTGCTGGCAGGCTTCGGCTTCATCCAGCAGATGGGTGGAAACAACTACACTAAAGGGGGATTCTGCATAAAGGGCGTCCAGCAAATGCCAAAATGCTTTGCGTGCAGCAGGATCAAGTCCAGCAGTGGGTTCATCCAGCAGCAACAGCCGTGGATGATGCAGCAGCGCCTTGGCTAATTCTGCCCGCCGATGTTGTCCACCGGAAAGTTTTCCCACCTGCACTTCCGCCTGCGCTTCTATTCCCAGCTGCGATAGCAGCACCTGGATGCGCCCACGGACTGCCCGTGCGGTTCTCCCCTGCAGACGCGCATGCAAAAACAAATTCTCTCGTATGGTCAGTCGGTTGTCCAAGCTGGATGTCTGAAACGCCATGCCTACTTGTTTGCGTATGCTTGGGGGCGCAGCCTCTTCGCCGTCCAGCAATACCTGCCCTCCACTATGGCGATGCAATGCTGCCAATACCAGCAGCAAGGTGCTTTTCCCTCCGCCATTGGGTCCCAATAAAGCCAATCGCTCACCTGCTGCCAACTTCAGGCTGACTCCAAGCAAAGCCACATGCTGCCCCCAGTGGGCGCTTATATTATTCAGCTGTAACAGCGGAACCCTGTGTTTAGAAGCAGCAGCAGACATGAACACCCATCAGACTTAAAACAAAGCCCCCCATACCAAAGCTCCCAACACCACTGGGAGGTAAATGACAGACATTCTCAGCGTCCACAAGGTGACACGGTCTTGCAGTTTGAAAGCGGTTGCCATTGCCATCAAAAAAAAGGCTGCCCCGAAAATCACAGCCACATAAACATACGCCTGCCTGCCTAACTGGGTAAGTTCAGGATGCAGACTCACCAAGGTAGTAGCAGTGACATACAACGGCAGCTGCCAGCGAATCTGTATGCCGCGCTCATCATTCACCGAGAGCATTTTTAAACCAGCACGGCGGTAGTCATGGCGACACAGCCAGGCAATCGGCAAAAAATGAGCATACTGCCACAGAAACATCCAAGCAAACAACCACAATACCGGGGCATCCAAGCTGCCACGCACCGCTGCCCAACCCACCAAGGGAGGCATGCTGCCAGGAACAGCACCTGCCAGCATGTTTAGGGTACTCAAACGCTTCAATGGAGTATAGATAGCCAGATAAAACACCGCAACCCCTATGCCCAGCCCCAGAGTCAACCAGTTGAGGCTTGCAAGCAGTCCTAAGCCCAGCAGCATGGTCACTGTTCCTGCCCAAAAAGCAGCCAGGGGCGGAATAACCCCCGCAGGCAAAGGGCGGGACTCAGTGCGCTTCATAAGCGCATCCACTTCCTTTTCCAGATACTGATTGAGGGCATTGATGCCCCAACTCAACATAGCTGTACCTGCCAGCAACGGCAACAGCCAGCTTTGTATGCCAGCAGCCAACCCGATATTATCAAAAGGTCTGCCAGCTGCAAGCATCCCACCCAGTAATGCTATCAAGGTGACCATCAGGGTAATACGCGGCTTCCCCAGCTGTATCACTTTTGGCAGCAAATATGGCAAAGCTCTCAAAGAATGAACCATGTTTATCGCCTGCTGCGCTTCCACAAAATAAATACTGCGGCATTCAACAAGGCACCATTGACCAAATGCAGGCTGGTCACCACCACCTCCCGCTGCAGCCAAATGATGGCAGCACCAAGGCTAATCTGCACAGCTGTTAGTATCAACATCCCCCAGGCTGGTCTTTGCAGTTCCATCTTCTCAAAAGATGCTCCTGCTGCAATCTTCAAGCTGCTTCCCCAGAGAATGCGAGAAGCTGTCCACACAGTCAGCAGCAATACCAATACCGCTCCCAGCCGATGCCCATAATGCAAGGCTACTGGCCAAGACTGCCATACCTGCAGCGGCAGCAGCCGACCATAAGCCAAGGGAAAATCAGGAATAATCAACCCCACCCCCAAATGTCGCATGACAGCCCCCAACAAAATCTCCAACCACACCACCATCCACAAAATGCTTGCCCACAACCTCAGTTTGCTGAGTCCATCATGTGGTTCTACTGCTGGGGAACCAACTTCCATTCGTTTCAGGACAAGCGGTCTGCTCCATTCCACCAGCAGCACACTGGACAAGAAAAAAACCTGTGCGGTCAGCGCATGCGCCACACTCACCGCCACTGGCAATTGCAGCAATACCGTAATCCCCCCCAGCAAGCCTTGAAATATAATCAAACCTGACATGAACAACCCCAGCCATGCCAGCCGTTTTGATGCCTCAGAACGATAGACCACCCACAGCCATACCGCCAAGAAAAAGGTTAACAATCCCACCATGGAGGCTATGAGACGATGACCATGCTCAAAAAGAATGCCCCCTGTCATCGGAGGAAATAAACTTCCATAAGACAACGGCCAATCTGGGACAGCCAAACCAGAACCTGTGCTGGTAACCAAAGCCCCTGCCAGCAGCAGCAGCAGTGTGGCTGCACACAATCCCCAGGCTGCCAGGTGTGTAATGCGCCAGCTGCGCACCTGCTTACCCATTACAACTGACTCCAGGTTGTATTTCATTGAAAAAGTCCCTCAACCTGTCCCCCCGTCATCCCGCTTGGCTGCGGTTTTTGAGAACCCCGCCGTCTTTCCACGCATCTGACGCTGTCGCCAAACCATCTTTAACGGCTCCGCATGCAAACGAATAAATCCTTCCGCATGCTGCGGACTCCAACTACCGGCATCATCCTCCATAGATGACAACCGCGCATCATACAGCGGCCATGGCGACTGCCGACCCACCACCTGGAACCCTCCCTTGTGCAGTCGCAGCCGCACCCGACCTGCCACCACCTCCTGAGTCTTCTCCAGCAGGGCTAGCAGCGCCTCCATCTCTGGCGTATACCAATAGCCATTGTACACCAGTGCTGAAAATCTGGGCATGAGACTATCCTTCAAGTGAATCACATCTCGGTCCAGGGTCAGCGACTCCATCGCCCGATGCGCACCCAGCAACAGCACACCCCCAGGGGTCTCATACACCCCGCGGGATTTAATCCCCACATAACGCGACTCCACCATATCCAAACGACCCACTCCGTGCCGTCCCCCTGTCTCATTCAAAGCAGCCAGCATTTCCTCCCCCTCCAAGGACTTTCCATTCAATTTTACAGGCAGACCTGATTCAAACTCCAACTCCAAATCCTCTGACTCGTCTGGTGCTTCATGCGGCGCACAGGTCAAACGAAACATATCTTCAGATGGAGGCTGCCACGGATCTTCCAGCATCCCCGCCTCATAGCTGATGTGCATCAAATTTTCATCCATACTCCAGGGCTTCTCCAAGGTCGCTTTGACCGCAATGCCATACTTTTTTGCATAGGCTATCAACTCACGACGCCCCGCTAACTCCTGATAAAACTCCTGCTGCTTCCAGGGCGAAAATATCTGTAAATCAGGCTGCAAACTCCAACAACCCAATTCAAATCGCACCTGATCATTCCCCTTGCCAGTAGCCCCGTGCGCCACCCACTGCGCTGAAATCTTCTCCGCCTGTTCTACCAAACAACGGGCAATCAAGGGGCGCGCCAACGCCGTCCCCAAAGGATAACTCCCCTCATACAGTGCATTAAAGCGCATGGCTTGATACACAAACTCTTCCACAAACGCACGACGAACATCACGCACCACCACCGCCTGCGCCCCAGCTTTTAACCCCGTCTCTCGCACCGCTTCTAAATCATCCGTCCGCTGACCCAAATCCAAACACAAACAGGTAACCTTCCAGCCCCGCACCGACATCCAATGCACAATTACAGACGTATCCAATCCTCCCGAATACGCCAGCACTGCCCGTTGGTTCATCCTATAAGCTCCGCCAAATCCAAATCATCCACGCACCGCCAGAGATAAAAACCATCCCCAGCATATACAAACACAACCCCAATATGCCCTGCCGACGCAATTCCAGCCGCTCGTGGTAGTCAATAACATCGTGTTGGCGACTCTGCAGGGTCTCTCCTATAAATGGAATGCAGCGATACAGTGCCATCAACACTATCAACATTCCCCAGACACCCAAAAAACACCCTATGGTCACTAGCAAGGGGGGCAGCCCATATTCCAGTAAGATTTCCATTAGGGTTCCTCTTGCTGTCAATTTTTGGAAAAACAACCCCGCAGCAAATATCCCCTGCCAGCCTTCCCTGCCAGCCTTCCCTGCCTCTGTCCACCCCTTATAACTTCAACCAAAAGCTTTTGCTATACAAGCCTTTTCTCAGGAAAAGAATGTTCTCTGCTCAAAATTCTTGCTTAGATACAATTGCTGCTGGCGACACATGGTAAGCATTGTTAGAACACATGATAAGCATTGTTAGCAGGTGTCACAGTCCTATCTTGAAAAGCAGGAGAACCACTGGACAGCCAGACATCCCCAACCTGCCCCTGGCTGCCTGAAAGCTGCACCAACAACCCCCCGTTGCCTTCCAAGTGAAAGACCTATCACATGACACCAAACAACCATCACCAGCTGATTATCCTAGGTTCAGGTCCCGCAGGCTTCACTGCTGCCATCTACGCTGCACGCGCCAACCTAAAACCCCTAGTACTGATGGGAAATGAACCAGGCGGACAACTCACCATCACCACAGAAGTAGAAAACTACCCCGGCTACCCCAGCGGCACCCAAGGCCCCGACATGATGCAAGACTTTGAAAAACAAGCTGCTCGTTTCGGTGCCGTCCTCCAAAGAGAGACCGCCCTCGCCATCAACCTGCAGCAAGCCCCCTTTCAGATTCAACTGCAGCAAAACACCCTCAGCTGCAACGCCCTTATTATCGCCACGGGCGCCTCCGCCAAATGGCTGGGACTGCCCTCAGAAGAAAAATTGCGCAACCATGGCATCTCTGCCTGTGCCACCTGTGACGGCTTCTTCTTCCGCGGCAAACCCATCGCCGTGGTTGGCGGCGGCGACACCGCCATGGAAGAGGCTCTCTTCCTCACCAACTTTGGCGAATCCGTCACCGTTATCCACCGTCGTGACTCCCTGCGTGCCAGCAGCATCTTGCAGCAACGCGCCCAAAAGCACCCCAAAATCCACTTTCTCTGGAACTCTGTCATCAAAGAAGTACTTGGAAGCCCCCAAAGCGGCGTCACTGGACTCCGCATCCAAAACACCCAAAGCCAAGAAGAGACCCAACTCAACACCCAAGCCCTGTTTGTGGCTATCGGGCACACCCCCAATACCCAATTATTCCAAGATCAACTCCAAATGGACAGCAACGGCTATATTACAGTCCAACCTGGACGCACCCACACCTCCATCCAGGGGGTGTTCGCCTGTGGTGATGCTGCTGACCCCATCTACCGCCAAGCGGTCACCGCAGCAGGTACAGGCTGTATGGCTGCTATAGATGCAGGCAACTGGCTGGCAGAACAACAATTGTAAAACCTGGACGGGCTCAATCCGCAAAAAGAGAACGCAGCCTGGGGGGCAAATCAGCTGTTGTGATTTATCATTGGTCATTGGTCATTGGTCATTTTTCAGTGGTCATTTTTTTCAGTATGAGGGCAGCGGCACAGGCTGCACCGTAGCCGTTATCAACATTGACCACCAGCACCCCTGGGGCGCAAGAATTAAGCATGGTCAACACTGCGCTGAGACCGCCTATGCCTGTGCCGTAACCGACACTGGTAGGCACAGCAATCACCAGTGCTGGGGTGAGTCCTGCGGTGGCAGCAGGGAGAGCGCCATCCATGCCTGCCACTGCAATCACGACTTGGGCTTGTTCCAAGCTTTGTTGATGTGCCAGCAGCCGTTGGATGCCTGCGATGCCTACATCGGCAATGAGGCGGGGCTGGCAGCCGAGAAATTGGGCGGTTTCCAGGGCTTCTGTGGCTGTGGGGAGGTCTGCTGTGCCTGCACACAGTATCAGCAATTGTGGATGGGATGGTTCTTGCTGGGGGAGGGATAAATCTTTGCTGTCGGCTGCTGCCAGGCCTTTTTTGAGGTGTGGGGCTATGGCAAGTGTTTGTGCCAGGGGATGGTAGCGTCCTTGGCTGGCGGGCTGCCATTGTGATGCCAGCTGGCGGTGTGCGGTTGGCGAGAGCTGTGTTACCAGCAGCAAGGATTGTCTTGCCAGCATTTGCTGGCAGATGCTGACCAATTGTTCGGTGGGTTTGCCAGCTGCGAACACGGCTTCTGGCAGCCCTGTGCGACGGCGACGGTTGTGGTCTAGCTTGGCAAAGCCTAGATCTTGGTAGTGTTGGTTTTCCAGCTGTTCCAGGGCGTCGGCTGCAGAAAGCTCACCCTGCTGGATTTGGCGCAGCAGCACCATGACCCGAGACATATCTACAGAGCTGGTCATACATTTTCACAGCTGCTGTTGTGGCTGTGGCAGGAGACTTATCCTACCAGCTTTTTTTGCAACATTTCGTTAATCATGACGGGATTGGCTCGTCCCTTGGTGGCTTTCATCACTTGTCCTACAAAAAATCCAAACACCCGCTGCTTGCCTCCGCGAAACTGCTCCACCTGTTCGGGATGTTCCTCTACCACCTTTTCCACCACAGCCAGCAGTGCATCTGCATCGCTTAGCTGCATCAACCCCTCTGCCTCCACAATCTGCTGCGGTGACTTGCCTGTGTGAAACATCCTCTCAAACACTTCTTTTGCCAATTTGTTGCTGAGAGTGCCTTCTGCAACCATCGTAATCAGCTGCGCCAGTTCTTTTACCCCAAACTTTAGGTCTGCTATGGTGCATTTTTCCTCATTCAGAAGCGCCGCTACTTCCACCATCACCCAGTTGGCTGCAGGTTTGGCAGGCACGCCTTCTTTTAGCAAATCTTCAAAAAAACCCGTATATTCCTGTTGATCTACCAGCACATTGGCATCATAAGCAGATAGTCCATAGGCTTCTATATACCGCTCCCGCTTGGCATCTGGCAGCTCTGGCAGCTGGGAGCGCTGCTGTTCCACCCAGGCTTTGTCCAGCACCACCGGCGGCAAGTCCGGCTCAGGAAAATACCGATAGTCTTGTGCATCCTCCTTGCTGCGCATGGGATAGGTCTGCTTGCGCGTGGGGTTATACAGTCGGGTTTCCTGATGAATCTCCCGTCCTTCCAGCAATTCCTCTCGCTGACGAATCATCTCGTGCGCCACCGCCTGCTGAACAAAACGAAACGAATTTAAATTCTTGGTCTCTGTTCGCGTACCAAATGCATCCTTCCCCTTGGGGCGCAGCGATACATTTACATCCGCACGCAAATGTCCCTGTTCCATATTCCCCAAACTCACCCCCAAATGGGTTATCAAATTGTGCATCTTCTCCATGTAAATCCTGGCCTCTTCTGGAGAATTCAAGTCAGGCTCACTCACAATCTCTACCAATGGCGCTCCTGCCCTGTTCAAATCCACATAACTGGCACTGGGGTCGCGCCCCTCATGCACCAGCTTGCCGGCATCTTCTTCCACATGAATACGGGTAATCCCCACCCGCTTGGTCCGCAAGGGACGACCCTCACCCTCATCTCCATGAAGTTCAATCCCTATCCACCCGTTTACACACAAAGGTCGCTCATACTGTGATATCTGATACGCCTTGGGCAAATCTGGATAAAAATAATTCTTGCGCGCAAACTCGCTGTCCAAGCAAATATCGCAGTGCGTAGCCAATCCCAAACGCACCGCCAATTCAATCGCTTTGGCATTTAACACTGGCAGCGCGCCTGGCAGCCCCAAACACACAGGACAGGTGTGCCTGTTGGGTGTGACCTCATACTGATTGCTGCACCCGCAAAATAACTTGGTTTCCGTTGCTAGCCTGGCATGTATTTCCAGCCCAATTACAGGCTCAAACTCTTTATGCACCCCTTTTTCTCTCTCTTTTTTTCTCTTTCTTTAAGCCAACAAACCATCCAACTCGCCCGATTGATTTAACGCCAGCATATCATCACAGCCACCCAGATGATTACCATCAATGAAAATTTGCGGTACACTGCTTCTTCCACCAGCGCGCTGCTGCATTTCTTCTCGTCGCTGGGGCTGCTCATCCAGATTGATTTCTTGGTAGCTAAGACCTTTTTCATTCAACAGTTCCTTGGCCCTTATGCAAAAAGGGCAATAGGTGATGGTATATATTTCAATTTTATGTGACGTAGCCATTTTTTCAAATAGAACCTCAGAGGTTGCTAAAGAATCATGCCAGTAACTGTGGTCATTGCCAAGTATTCAGCGGGGTGGTTTTTTTGCGACCGCTGTGATAACCAGGTTTCTGGTGGTGGCAGGCAGAGCCATGGGGGCAGCAGCGTATCGGAAAGGTCATGGTAAGCCCTATGCCCAGCAACTGCGGTATCAGTATCGTTACCCTAGGGGTTGAAGAACTAAAAACCTCTCGGGAATTTTACAGCTCGGTTATGGGCTGGCGGGTTTCTTCTGCCAGTACTGAAGGTATCGTCTTCCTGGATGCTGGCACCTGCGTGCTGGCACTGTATGGCAAAAAGGCTTTGGCAGAAGATGCCAACCTGTCTCCACAAGGCGAGGGTTTTCGCTGCGTGGTGCTGGCATGCAACCGTCCCAGCAAACCTGAAGTAGACCAGCTGCTGCAGTCGGCTGCCAAGCATGGGGGGAGAATCACCCAGGCAGCCAGAGACACCTTCTGGGGAGGTTATTCCGGCTGCTTTGCTGACCCAGATGGACACATTTGGGAGGTGGCTTGGGCACCGAGCTTTCCCCTGAGTCCACAGGGGAAAATTGACCTTCCCTAGAACTGGTCTAGCTGAGTGGCTGGTTTAGGCTGCTGTGGATGAGCTGCGGAAAGTGCTTTTGGATTTCCAGCAGTTGTTTGGTTTGCTGTGACTGCGTATAGAAGTAGTCGGTGACTTGTTCTCCGCTGGTGGTGATGAGGGCTTGGGTGATTTCTATTTGGAAGAGTTCAAAGAGGAGATTGGTTTTGAGGAAGAAAAAAGGGGTGTCTTGGGCGCGGATTTGTATATGCGGCCATAATTGTGGGATACGCTGCCATTGTTTATCAAGCTGCTGGATGAGGTAGCTGCGTTTATCGGGGGGTTGTACGGAGATTTTGAGGTTGGAGGTTGGGCGGGATAGTGAGGTGTTTTGAAGCAGTTGAGAGGGGGGCAGAGGGGGCTGGCGTTCAAGGATGAGTCTTTGGAGGTCTCTGGTGGAGAAGGCTACATTGCTGTCTGGTTGTGAGGTACGAAAGTAATAGCAGTAAGCGTGTTGTTGTTGGAGTTGGATTTGATTAATTTTTCCACTGAGTACCTGCAGTCCGCAGAGTGTGAGGGCGTGAGCCACGCGGCTGTGTGGTCTGTCCAGGTTTTGGAGATGGATGATAAGTTCTAGTGTGCCAAAAGCTGGACTGGGAGAGGAGTCAACTATGACTTGTTTTTGTTGAAATTGGGCAAAGTGATTGAACTGCCCTGCGATTTTTTCTGGGGAGGTGCTAAGCAGGTAGCGGTTGGGGAAAGCAGCGAAGATCCAGTTGAGGGTTTGTTGGTCTTGTTGGGTAAGGAGCTGCAGGATTTGATTGGAGAGGAGTTGTCGCAGTTGTCGGCTGAGGCGTTGTCGGAAAGTGGAGATTTCGGGGTCAGCAGCGGAGATGAGGATTTGCTGCTGAAGTTTTTCAAGGGAGGCAGCATGCGGCTGCAGTTTTTTCCAGGCTGTGGGTTTTAGTTGTTGCAGTGGTTGGAAGAGGGCTTGCTGAAAGCCTTGTTCTAGGCAGCGGAGCTGCAGCAAAACCAGTTGGGTTTGGGTGCGGAGTTGGGCTTTTTTGTCATCCAGGTAGGCATTAATGAGGGAGATGCCTGTTTCTCCGCCGGGGATGCTGTGTGTTCCTATGAGAATGTGTGCAGCTTCTTCAAAGAGGGTGGAGAGCATTTTTTTGTCAGAATTGGAGGCATCGGGTTGTGCGTTGAGAATGGCGATATTGACCAGAAAAAGCAGTACACAGGTTTGGGGAGAGCGTGCAGCCAGTTCAAAGCAGCTGGTGAGGGCTTGGTCAAGATAAGCACTGGTGCGGCAGACGATAAGCAGTCGTGAGTGGTGTTCCAGCAGAATGCGCAGTATCGGTTCTTGCTGCGGAGAGAGACCCAAAGATGCTGCCATGGATGCTGTATGTTCCAGATCTTTGGCTGCAGGATCAGCAACTTGGTACAACACCCCCAACAGCAGGATGGTTTGCTTCAACAGCAGGGCTTCTGGTGGACCGACAGCTGCTCTTAGTTCGGGATAGCTTTCATGCAGCCAGTCCAGTGTTTGTTGAATAGCTTGCAGGCTGTCCAGCACCTGTTGATGCAAGGGGCGCGGCATCCCATACCAAGAACGCAGCAATCCGTGGGCAGACTGCAATTCGGGCAGAAATCTTTCTAGAATGCTGTGTGGCTGCTGCAAACTGCCGTCACGCAACTGCCACATCTCCCGCAGCGCAACCTGGGCATAACGACCGCCCAACATACGCTGCCAGCTTTCCACTGGCGCAGGGCAGCTAACCGCCACCTCTTCTGTATCAGTTCCCTGGCTGTCCACAGGCATATGCTCTGCCACAGCATCCAGCAGCAGCTGTCCCAGGCCCTCTGAAAGTGTAAATCCACTTTCTGCCAGGCAAATAAACACATCCAGCATGCGCCGACACACCAACTGCCTGCCAGCAGCATCGCCTGCTGATTCCTCCTCTGCATCCAGTCGCTCCAAGGGCTGCCCCTGGTTGTCAAGCAGCGCTTCCACCCGACGCTCCCCCAAATGCATCTCCGCCTGTCCCCATCCCAATGATTCTCGCACGCTGCAATCCAATCCCCGATGCAACAAACGCCTGCTGACCTCCTCCGCCTCACAACTCGCCCGCCACAGCACCATACCCAACTGTTCAGGGGTTTCCCAGGCATCCACATGAAATATCAGCAGACGCACCAAAGACTCATTCAAACCATCTTTGGAAAACTGCTCCACCCTTAAACCACGCTCCTGAACCTCCCGCGTATAGTAATAGCGCTCCGCCACCCCCAACATCCCTCGCAAACGCCAGTAAAGCTCCAACACCTCCACCAAGTGCTCCGCCTCCCATGGCAGTATCAACGACTTCTCCACCGCCAATGACAACAACTCCGCCGTACCAAAGCACCCACTCCGATACCGCGCCCCCAACAACCACAACGCCACCTGCACAGAACGCAATCCCCCACAATCCCGCTTGATATCCATCTCCCAGGCATTTCCAACCTTTGCTGCCTGCCCAAACTCCCACAGCTTTTGATCCGCATACCTCCGCAAGGGCAGTGCCTTAAAAAAACCCTGCTTCAATTCCCCCAACAAGCTCTCTGACCCACACAACCACCGACCCTCCCATACCGCCGTCGCCGTATGCAGGGTCGCTGGCTGACAAAATCGCTGTAAATCCTCCCCCATCACAAAAACCTGCTGTTCAGGCTGCAAGCCTCCCTCCCTCAGTATCTGCTGCACCCGCAGCACAAACGCCTCTACCACCTTTTGTCCCCCCGCATCCAACTCCCCTGACAAACACCAGCCAATATCCAAATCAGAAGCAAAACTTAATTCCGCACGCCCATATCCCCCACGCGCAAACAAAACCAAGCGTTCCCCTATCCACCCATCTCCCACTTCCAAACCCTCCAGCTGCAGCAAACAGGCTTCTCGCTCCACCAACCGCTGACGCAGCCCCTCCCTGCGCTCTTGGCGCTCCCGCCTCACCTGCGCCACATATGCCTCCTCTCTGCCAGCTGCTCCACCCTCCTCAACAACCCCCTCCGCCTGCTTCATTTCCAGCATGCTGCGCAGCTGCTGGCACTCTTCACTCGCATGCTCCCGCTCCCGCTCCCGCAGCAGTGGCAGCTCCCCCGCCGCTTCCTTCCAAGCATGCAGCATCATGCTATCTACTGCCTCCGTATAGCGATGCAGCACCGCATACCCCGCCCCTTCTTTTAATAACTTTCCACTTAATTGCTCACGCAAGGCTTCTAAATCAACCCGCTTCGCCTGCGCTGCCCCTTTGTAGTACAACTGTTCCAAGCCCAATACCATCAACTTATCTCTCCAGCTGCTGCTTCATGAACATTCTCTTCAGTCCCACACATGTTTATGCCCAGCATAGCCCTTCTTCTCTTTGCAACAAACCTTCTTTGCCATACCACCGCGATAGGAACCGTCCTCATTCAGCCATCTGGATATGCAGATGGGAACGTGCAGTGTTTAAAACATCAAGCACTTGCTGGGTAGAATGGCAGCGGGCGAAGAGAAATCCCAGGTATTGGTTTCCATAGGGTGTGGCATGCAGCCATTGCCCCGTGTGTGCCGTGAGTTCCAATATGGCACCTGCTGCACGGGCTTTGGATTGTCCTGCAACCGCTTGCAGACGACCGGATTGCGGTGGATGCAGCATGCAGACCCCCACCGCTGGTGATGCCAGCAGCAGATTTTTGGGCAGGGACTGACCAAGAGCGTTTTGCAGGATGAGGCTGTGGAGATTGAGGTTGTTTTGGAATTCCAGCAGCTTTCCACACTTTCCACCGATGCATCGTGGGGCGATTTCCAACAGTTGTGCTGTGGTGTTGATGCGGAATTCGGCATGGATGGGTCCCTGTTTAAGACCCAGGGCGTTGACAGCCACTTGGGTGGTGGCAATCACTTGGGCTTGCTGCTGGGGGGTCAGTTGAGAGGGTGTTATGAGCATACTTTCCTCAAAGAAAGGACCTTGGCTGGCTGCTGGTTTGTCCCAAAGGGCCAGCACCTGAAGTTGTCCTTGTTCTATGATTCCTTCTAAGGCGACCTCTGCGCCTTCCAGATATGCTTCCACCAGAATGTGGCTTTTTGTATCTGCTTTGAAGGGTGCTTGCTGGAGGAAGTTGGCGAGCTGCTGCCAGCGTTGGATGAATTGCTGGGGGTTGTCAACGCGCATCACGCCGCGCGAGGCGTTGAGATTCAGAGGTTTGAGGACACAGGGATAACGGAGGTCTGAGGCAAGCTGGAGGGGGTCTGTGTGCAGGGGATGGCATTGGTACCAGATGCCGCCGGCAGAGGTATTGTCCAATACTTGGCGCATGACATGCTTGTTGGCAGCACTGACGACAGCTTCCACCCCGCTGCTGTGCAGTCCTTGGGCAGCCGATATTTCTGCTGCCAGGCGCACCCCGCTGTCATCCACGGCTACCACCCCGTCCAGTGCACCCAGGTCTGCCACACGTCGCAGGCTGCTTTCTCTATGGGTATAGTCAAGAGGCAGCACCGCACCTCCTGCAGGCATACTGCCATTTACCCCCACCAACACCGTTATCCCCAATTGTTCGGCAGCACGCAGAAAACTCCCCGCCGAATAACTCTCCACCCCCGCCAGCACCAATATGCGTTTCACCAGATGTATCGCCCCATGTCAGTCCGCCTCTTGTTAGTCAGCAGCAGGCTGAAGTGCTTGGTTTGATATGCCAGACAAGTTCTGGACTGTGTATCGCTGGAGTGGGCGTACACCAGCCGTCAACGCTTGTGAGTCTATCCACCGCCATTTTCCAGCTGCTCTTTGGTATATTGCAAGAAAGCCTTATTCAACTCATAGCCCACACCGTTGCGTTTTTCCAAGACGGCGGCTGTCAGGGTGGTGCCGCTTCCGCAGAACGGATCCAATACGGTTTCCCCCACAAAACTATATGCCTTTATCAAACGCAGGGGCAGCTCAGAGGGAAACGGAGAGACGTGGTTTCGACTGCCGCCGCTTTTCTCTGGTTTCATAGTCCACACATCGGAATTTTTCAGTGACAACCAAAAAGCTTTGTTCAATTTGGATTGTTCTTTGGCTTGTTGGTCAATATGTGCATATTTTTTCACCCCCGATTTTTCTGGTTTATGCAATTCTAAAATAAATTCGTGCATGTTGTTGAGCAGTATTCCACCGGGATATGGATAGGTGCCAAAGTGCGCACGAACCCCATTGGTCTTGTGCCATATAATATCCCGCTTAAAAACAAACCCGATTTGCTCACACAAATCAATGGATTTTCCAACCAAATTCAGGGTTCTGTAACTACCGTTGTTTCTGACTGGCAGATTCATGATATTGAGGAAAAATTTTCTGCCAGGCTGCAAAACCCGAAATACTTCCGCCCATACCTTCCCGATTTCCAACAGCCATTCATTCAAATCATGAATGCTGCCCAAATCGCTGGCATCATTTTCTGAATACATTTTTGCATTGAAATACGGCGGAGAAGTAATACACAAGTGGACGCTGCCGTCCTCCAGACTGTCCATGCTGCGCGCATCCCCCAGGTATAGTTTTTGTTCAGTTCCATGAACATGCAGTACAGTCTTGGCTGCAATGGTTGTGTTTGGTTTTACACCCGCAGTGATTTTAACCTTTTTGACTTCAGCAAGTGCAAAACGATATTGTCCACTGGCAGATTTATAACTCTTCAATAGATTGCAGCGGGCAAGTCCGTGAACCTCCCTGACCCCCACACCCAAGTAGGCAGCAACCTCCCCCACCGATAGATAGCTTCTGGTGGTGTAATCTTTCATGGCCCATCGTCTTGTATTTGCGCCTGTCTCTCTGTGCTGTGATCCCTCACTGTGCCGTGGCTGCAGATGATTTCTTGGCTGGCTGCGGTTTGGTTTCTGGTTTGGGTTGTTCTTCTGGGAGTTTTTCTATGGCGATGTTGATCAGCCGCTGCTGGTCGCGTTCTATCACCCGAAACAGATGACCTGCGTATCGATATTCCCAGTTGACCGCAGGCAGTTGACCAACTTGCTCAATCAAGAAACCCCCCAGGCTTTCATAGCTGCGTTCTTCTGGAAATTCCAATTTGAGTTCGGTTTCCAGGTCACTAATGCTGATGCGGGCATCGGCGCGCAATTGGTTTTTGCCCACAGACAGCAGTTTAATATCTTCTTGGTCTTGCTCATCTTGAATTTCCCCCATCAGTTCTTCCAAGATGTCTTCCATAGTAATCAAGCCACTGGTGCCGCCGAATTCATCCACCACAATAGCCATGTGCATGCGTTTTTGCTTCATCAGACGAAACACCTCTGTAATTGGCATGGACTCAGGCACAAACAAAGCCGGCAGCAGCCGTTTGGCAAGATACGATTCTTTTGCAGAAGCTTGGTGATCTTCAAGCAGCTGCTTGGTAAAAAATATCCCCTGAATGTTGTCGCTGTTCTTGCGAAATACCGGAATACGGCTGTAACCGCTTTTTTTGGTCAGTTCAATCAGTTCCCCACGGGTGGTTTGATCTGAGGCCAACAGCATCTCCGTACGTGGCGACATAATTTCTCGGGTGGTGATGTCTTGGAATTTGAACACAGCGGAAAGCAAGCGTTCTTGTTCACTATCCAGGGTTCCCTGCTGGCCAGCTATGCGCAGCATGTAGTTGAGATCCTCAGCAGTAATCACATGATTCTGGTTCATCTGCCCGTACTTGCCAAAAAAGAACATCATGGCATTGACAATGTGCGTCATTAGCCAGGTAACAGGATAAAACAGCACATGAAAGCTGCCTGCGATGTTCATAGCCAAAGGAGCCAGTTGAGGCGCATACACCCGTGCAAAAGCCTTGGGAGTAATTTCACTGCTGAATAACAACAACAAGGTCATGCCCCCAATGGCAGCAGCCAGGGCATTGTCTTGCAGCAGACGGCTGGCAATATCGGTAGCCAGTACACTGGCAGTGATATTAAAGATGTTGTTGCCTATCAGAATGCTGGTCAACACCTCGCCAGGATTATCCCGCCAGACACGCAAACTACGCGCCCAACGTGGATAACGCTCCAGCAAATGCTCCAACTTGCCCAAAGACAACGCAGTTAACGCCGTCTCCGAACCGGAAAACACCCCAGACATTATCAGGCATAGCACGATGCCTGTTAACTCCCAGGTTGTCGTACTCACAAGCTTAAACTTACTCCCTTAAAAATATCACTTAAGGTTTCCATACACCCCTTCTGCTTCCCTGCAATGATTTGCTAAATCCATTCTTCTGCGCAAAGCCCGTCCCCGTAGCTGCCACCAGCCACAAAAACGGAATACACCAACAGCCAAATGCTGCGAAGGAGGCTTTTCTTCTTGCTGCATGAAAATTCGTTATCAATTGCGGATTTGAAATATAACCACGCTGATCCGAGGCACATCTCAGGTTTTCATCGTCACATAGCAATAAACATATTGCAAGCAATTTTATCACTGAAGACCGCATCCCTCTATCAAGGTTGGCTGTAAGAACTCAGGCGGGAGGTGGTTTGTTCTGTGGTATTGGGATTGGGAGGAATTCCATAACGCTGCGCAATGCGTCGGTTGGCTTCTTGGATATCCGCAGCAGAGAACACCAGCAACCCTACATTTTGTCCCGATATGGTGCTAATCAAGTGGTGTTGATCTTGTGGTGCAGCCAAAGCCTGTCGGAATTCTTGCAGTGAACGAACCTGCAAGCCGTTAACCGACTGAATGATGGTATTTTCAGCATTTTCGTAGTCTAGGTTAACGGCATCGGACAGTACTTTAGAGATAATCAGCACACGGGAGATATCTTCATCTTTTTCACGTCTTTGTCGCAAGAGAAATTCTACGGTCAGTCGCTGGGGGGCGTTATTTTTCCATTTGGCACCCCAGCTTTGCAGGTAGCCCAGGTTGAATTCTTGGAAGACCATCCCGCCAAAAACTTCATAATCGGGAGGGATGTCCCGTGGGGGCGGCAGGACGCGAAATCCTGAGGAAGAAGTGCGCTGCCTTTCAATATTGATATTGAGTAGTTTTTTATTGCGCAGCAATTGTACAGCTACCTGTGGTTGTGAAGTGGTATTGAGAAGCACTTGAAAAGGGATGCGCCCAAAAACCGCATGAGAGACTCCGCCTTCGGCGTCAATGGGCAAGCCAAGCATGCGCAGGAGGACATCACCTTTACGTAGTTCTTTGGCACCGGATCCTTCTGCATACAGGTTGTTGATGCGTATGCCTCCGCCTCTGGCGGTAAGCCCCAGGGACTTGCGCAGATGTGGATGATCCAGAGGCTGCCAGTCAAAACCACGATTAGCAAACACTTCTCGTGGTCCCGCATTAACAAACATTGCCAGCATGCCCCTGAGGATAAGGCGCACTTCGTTTTTGTTTTGATAGGCGGTTAATCCTATCAGTCGATTTTGGTGGATAGCGGCTTCGCCGTCGCGGATTTTTTGCAGGCTGGTGTTCAACCAAACAGCAGGGGTTTCCAGCAGGAAATCATAAGGGGAAGTGTGTTGGTTATAGCGAACAATCTCTGCTGCACTTTGTTCAAAGTGTCCCGAGCGCCAGCGGGTGATGGTAAGGCTCAACAGCCCTGCTGGGGGATGAGACAATGCCATAGGCTTTAAGCCTTGCCAGAAAGGGGCGGATGACACCCTTAGCAGGGCCAAATTGGCAGCATAATCCACCCGTTCCACTGTGGCGGAGTAATCGGGAGGTCGCCCATTTTTGCGTACTTGAATCAATTGGGCATTAGCCACCAGTGCTGCGGTGGTCAGCAAGCGTTGTGCGGTTATCACTACCGCACTGCCTCTGCGAGTATCCTCTTTCCCGGAAAGCCATGGCAGTCGTGCGTTCCAATTTTTGGCATTCACCCTCACACTCACCATAGAAGCAGCATTGGTGACCTGTGCCCGTGCTGTACCGATATTCACCACCAGCATAGCGGTTAGCAGCCCCACCAGCAGCAGCAGAGGCCGCCCAGACCCAAAAGAGTTACCTGTGATTGCAGAAGATGAGGAAAATTCGCTTGGAATCAAGATTTGGTGCTGGCTAAGGAGAAAAAAGGTTATGCGATAATACTACCAGAGGGAACTCTAAAAAAACTAGTGATTTAAAGCCTGCGGTCTTGGGTGATGTTGTATGAACGCAAAATGCCCAAGTGTGCCTTATCGGCTTCATCACGATTGAACACCAGCAAAATGTCACCCGGGTCAAGCAGCAGCTGGATAGTAGAACTAGCAGCATCCAAGGCATCGCTGACATCCTTCAGTGAGCGAATGGGCTGTCCGTTAATTTGACGGACGATTCGCCCTGCAAAGTTGCGATAGGGAATGTTGATGGCATGGGGCAGGATGCGTGTCAGTACAATGGGGGGCTTGTCGGCAGTAGATAACTGTGGTTCTTCCAAAGATTGGTAAGCATGCGCATAAAGCAGATGTGGCGCATCTGCGGCATTGGAAGCATTAAACAATTCGCGTTCCAACTGCATGAACACCAACCCTGCAAATATCAAGTAGTGGGGGGGAGAGTCGTAACGGTAACGCTTAAAAGGCGCACGCGCCCAAGGCTGCATGGTAATGGAAAGATGCAGGATGGTGCCGTCGCGCAGCACTTTGAGAGAAAGCTCTTCGCCGCTCAGCTTTTCCTCTGCCATCTGTTCCAATGCCACCCGATGCCCCCCATATACAATGGTGCCATCGTTTTCTACTTTATGACCTTCAATCTCCAAAATCACATCGCCGCTGTTCAGTTGTCCTTCTGCAGAAGCCCCTTGCAGAACATGATTGACTACCACCCCGCTTTGTTCCTTTGCCAGTCCCAAGAACCCCCGCTTGGCTGTGTTGCGCAGCGGTGTAGTTAAAGCCCCCAGTTCGGTATAGCCATCGTAGTTGCCATCTTCCACATCCCGCAAGAAACGCTTTACCACCGGAGTGGGAATGAAAAAACCCACATCATTCAAACTGCGGCTGCTTTGGAAGGCAACCCCCACCACCCGACCATTCTGCACCACAGGTCCCCCACTATTGCCAGGGTTAATGGCTGAATCCGTTTGCACTGCCAAATGGGCATCCGAACCAGAATGCACATACTGCCAAAACTGCACCCGAGACACCACCCCCTCCGTACGAGAAATCCGCTTGCCTCCGACAGGAAATCCATAAGTACGCACCCGACTCCTCAAAGAAGGCAGCCCTCCAAAACGCAAAGGTTTCACTCCAACAGCAAATTGCTCGCTGTCTACCCGCAGCAATGCCAAATCGCTGTCATGTGCAATATATTCCACTGTTGCCAGTATGGGCGTGCTGTTGTTGTGTTGACGCACCAACACCTGACGCGCATCGCTCACCACGTGCGCATTGGTCAAAATCTGTCCCTCGCCGATGATAAAACCAGAACCCCCAGGACTTTTCGGGGGCTGCGGCTGCCACGGAGAATACCAATCCGCTCGCTGCTGAGTCAGTGTAATCTCCACCACCACCGATTCCACCCGATCCTTGCCAAAAATAGCCACCCAGTCAGCAGCCCACAGCACCCCTACTGCGGTTATGGCTGCCACCACTGCTGCCAATCCCACCGAACTTCTTATGACCCACAAAAGCCCCATGATTATCCGCAATGGCCCCACCCTCAGCAGCCAAAACAACCCCCTGCCCCGCTGTGATTCCTCACGCACTGGATGCTTACGAGCAGCATCATGAACAGAAGAATCTAATTTGGGTGGCTTTTTTTTCGGTGAAGCCATGATTACAACAAACTGCTAAGAACGGGATTTACCCCTCAATTGATCAAAAAAACCTGTCCGCGACAAGGGCTTGTATATCGGTAAATAGGTCATCAAGGTAGCCAATATACACATAACCAAGCCCCCCATAATAATTTGCGGCACAATCGCAATAATTGCGATCCAAGCAAAAACAAAAAACTTAAACAATAATCCCCACAACTCAAACATATGGTGCTTCCTTAAAAATTACTCCCTATCCCTGGTGGCCATTAAAAACGACATCCCCGCACAAACCAACAACAGCAGCACAGCCCCAAATATCAAACCCCAGCTCATCTTTCATACTCCCACAAAAAAACGCATCAAACCCTCACTTGCCACCTGTCGTTCACATAGACAATCCCATGCTAACCCACCTCTGTTTACTTTGCCAAGAAATACTCCTTAATCTCCACCAGCTTATGCTAACATCAATTGCGGTGTAAGCGCATCTGCAAGCAGCAATCCTTGGGGGGTAAGCCAAAGGACATCCTGCTGTCGGGCAGCCAGTTGCAGCTGAACCCATTGTTGGGAAATGTGCTGCTGATGCACAGTCCAGTTGGTGTGAAACTGCTGCTGCCATTGGGTGATATTCAAGCCTGCAGTTTGTCTTAATGCCAGCATCAGGGCTTCATTGGCGCGTTGTTGGGGAGTGGTATGCTCCTGCCATGCGATGGGAAGCTGTTGCTGTCCAATCGCCTGCTGCCAGTCTTTCAAGCTGCGTTGGTTAGCCCAGCGGCGTTGTTCCAAGTAGCTGTGAGCGCTGGGTCCCAAGCCCAGATAATGACCATGCTGCCAGACCAGCAGGTTTTGCTTGCTTTGACGCTGCGGTTTGGAGAAGTTGGAGACCTCATACTGCTGCCAGCCCCGTTGCTGCAAGGTTTGGATTGCCCACAGCATGGTTTCAGCTTGGCTATCCTGTTGTTGACGATGCCAGTCCCTCAGGTCGGCAGAACGCCCAAACGGCGTGTGAGACTCCAGCTCCAAGGCATACAAAGAAAGGTGCGGGGGTTCAAATTGCATGGCATGAAAAAGACTGTGGCAAAAACGGCTTTCCCCGATATAGGGAGCCCCCAGCATCAAGTCCAAGTTGTAATTGGCTATGGCACCCGTGGCTACCGCTTCAGCTGCTTGGTGCGACTGTTCCTTCCTATGTCTGCGTCCCAAAGCCCGCAAACTCTTGTCATCAAAACTCTGCAACCCCAAACTTACCCGATTCACACCCAAATCAGCCAACCCCCTCAAATAATCCGCCCCGACATCTTCCGGATTCAACTCCCAAGTAATTTCCGCATCCCCCGCTATAGAAAAACACCCACGCAATCCCTTCAACAAACGCTCCGCCTGCCGAACCTCCAAAGATGAAGGGGTCCCGCCTCCCACATATACGCTGCCCACCTCCCCCAAAGCCTCACCCCAAGCAGCTGCCGCCATCACAGCCTCCGCTGACACAGCTGCTAGATACCCTTCCCGTGCTGCAGCATTATCAAGGCATACCGCAAAAGCACAAAACGGACACACCGAAGCACAAAACGGCACATGCACATACAATCCACTTGCCATTGCGCTCCCTTTGTCCCCCATCACACCATCCCTAAAAAGGATTGAAACCCACTATCGGTAGCTGGTGCCACCACAAGTAAAAAATCGCCACCAGCGACAGCACTTCCAATACCCTGTCCAGACGACTCCACTCCGCCAGCACACTCCCTGCACGCCCCACACTCAGCAGCACCACAGCCCAAGCAGCATACTGCGGAAATAACCCAGGCTTACCAAAGGCAATGCTCAATAACGCAGCCCCCGCCATGAAAGCCCACACACGGAAAGCTCCCCAAAATAAACCGTCAGAACGCCTCCCAGGTGAAATTATCTGAAACAACCACAACCCACACAAAAGCAAAGAAAACACTACTAAGGGTAATTTCATCTCCCTCTCCTCTATCAATTATTGAATAAAAATATCCTACCCCATCATAAAGTACCTACGCCCAATATAAAATAACACAAAAAAACCTGCCCCGTCCCATTCCTTTTGTGAAGGATGGGGGTGATTGCGTTATTTTGCAAGGGGGTGCAGAGAAAAGGGGTTGGCATTTCCTGCCAAAGAGTCCTTGAGGAAGCACCACAGCCTAAGCAGGCTGGCTTTGTTGGGCAAGAAAGTTATTAATTTCTTGGGCAGTGGGCATGGCTTCTGTACAAGTGCGCTGGGAGACCACCATAGCAGCAGCAGCCGCAGCGCATTGCAGGTTTTGGGGCAGGGACTGCTGGTTCAGCATGCCAGAGAAAACAGAGGCAGCAAAAGCATCGCCCGCCCCGAAAGGTTTGAGTGCCTTAACAGAAAAAGGCTGACAGTGGATGGGGGATTGATTGGGGGTGTAGGCATTGCAGCCTTTGACGCCGTGTTTCACCACAACCAGCTGGGTGCCTTGTTTCAGCAGCCATTGGCATTGTTGTTCTTCTGATGCACGCTGCAGGGAGGTATTGGAAAACAGCAGCTGGAATTCTTCTTGGGTGCCCAAAATGGCTTCAGCCTGGAGAGCAACTTGCCGATAGCAGACCGCGGTTTGTGCAGGTGATAACCAGCCGAAGGGGCGGTAATCAAGGTCTATGAAGATGCGGGTTTGGTGCGCTTTAGCGATTTCCAGTGCCTGGAGTGTGGCTTCTTTGGAAGGGGAGGCTGCCAGCGCAGTACCGGTGATGATGAGTGCCTGTGACTTTTGGATGTATGCAGAGGAGATTTCCTGTGGAGCAAGCGCCAGGTCGGCGGGACGCTCGCGGTAGAAGACGACTTGGCAGTCGGGGTTGCGTATCTCTGTGAGGGCGAGGCTGATGCGCTCGCCGTTGGAGGCGGTATGCATGCCGTCGGTGTTGATTTTTTTGCTTTGGAGGTAGTCTTGTACGAATTGCCCCAGGGGGTCATCGGACACCTTGCTGATGATGCCCAGACGCAAGCCCAGTACCGCCATACCCACAGCAATATTGGCAGCAGACCCCCCCACATGCTTTTCAAAAGCAGTAACCTGTTTGAGGGGAGTGTCGGTATCTAGGGCATAGAGATCAACCCCAGCACGCCCTAGGCAAATGGCGTCTAGGGTGCGTCTGTTGGCAGCCTTAGTACCGGCTGTTTGGGCACCAGCTGTCTGGGTGCTGGCAGCATGAACGGCGAGGGATGTCATAGATTTTATTCTTGATGCAAAGTTGCTATGCTGTATAAGTGTTAAGGGGGCGTTTACAGCATACCACACTGCAAAGAATGACCTGCAATGAGGCAACATGGCGAAACATATTCCAGCTTATCAAAACCACAACCAACCGATTGTACCACCCCACAATACCCAATTGCCTTTGTGTGCGTTTAATTTGGTCAAGCTGCGTAGAGGTGAGGAACATCGTTATACTTGGGAAGATTATGAGTCGGTTTGCGTGCCAGCTTCTGGCCGCTGCAACATTCAGGTAGGAGAGAAGCACTTTGAGAAGGTAGGCGCCCGCAGCAGCGTGTGGGATGGCTTGCCTGATTCAGTATATGCGCCTTGTGGCATGGAGGTGGTGCTGCGTTGTCAATCAGATACAGCCGAAGTTATGGTGGGGGGTGGCAAAACAGATAACAACACCTACCAGCCATTCCGAGTAAAGCCTGATGAGGTATTTCAAATTCAATACGGCAGCGATGAAACCAAGACACACCGCCGCATTTTGCACATTCTGGGAAAAAATGCCGAAGGTCGTGCGGGACGCTTATTGGTGAGTGAGCTTTTCACTGTGGGCGAGGGAGGATGGTCGGGTTTTCCCCCACACAAACACGATGAAGACCGTCCCCCGCAAGAAACCCGCTTTGAGGAACTTTATCTTTTTCGTTTCAAGCCAGAGAATGGCTTTGGGGCGCAGTTTCTTAACCCTGATGAGCACACCTCAGGCCCCGTCCACGAAGTACGCAACCGCAGTGTCATCTTGATTGACAAGGGTTATCATCCTTGTGTGGCGGCGCCAGGTTATCAAATGTACTACTTTACCGTGATTGTGGGTCAAACCCAGCGCTCCCTCATTCAGTATTTCCATCCAGAACATGCTTGGCAGGTGGAAACCATCCCAGGCATTAAAGACATGGTCAAGCACTTTAAATAGCTGTCGCCACCAAACCCCGCCAACAAAGCCATGAAGCCCCAGCGCATCACCCTCAACGATTTGCTTCCCGCCGCAGCCCAAGCCCATTACGCCATCCCTTGTTTTAATGTTTTTGGCTTGGATGAAGCCCTTGCGGTGGTACAGGCAGCAGATGAAATCAAGCAGCCTGTTATTATCGCTGCCAATAAAGATCTAACCGCAATGATGGGCTTCCCCTTGGCAGCAGCCACGCTCTCCGAGGCTGCTTCCCGAGCCCAACACGCCCCTGTTTGCGTTCACCTAGACCATTGCTCCGATGAAAATGATCTGCTGCGTGCCCTGGATGCAGGCTTCGCTTCCGTTATGTTTGATGGCTCCCAACTTCCACTAGCAGAAAATATCAAACGCACCCAAGCCATGGCGCAAGAAGCCCACAAAAGGGGCATCAGCATTGAGGGCGAAATCGGCTCCGTCCCCTACAATGAAGGCAAGCCAGATATCAAGTCTGAAATCACCAAACCCCAAGAAGCCTTGCAATTTATACAGGAAACCAACCTGGATGCAGTCGCTGTCTCCATCGGTAATGTTCACCGCCTGCAAACAGCTTCTGCCACCATAGATTTCTCTCTGCTTCAAGTGCTTTCTGAACAAATTCCCATCCCCTTGGTACTGCATGGTTCTAGCGGGGTGCAGCCCCAAGACTTGCGGCAAATAGTCAAAACCACTGTTGCCAAATGCAACATCGGTACCAATCTGCGCCTTGCCAGGTATCAAGCCCTCAAACGTTCACTCCAACAACATCCAGAGCGTGCAAACCGTCTCGCCACACAAGCCGATACCATGTCCGCTGTCCAAAAAGAAGCCACACGCTGGCTGCAGCTCTTGGGAGCTCCTCCTAAAGGATAAGAATTGTTATTAAAAACTTGAAAAATTGTTAGCAATTGCTGTACAAGAAAGGAGACGCTAAGGTTTTAAGCCTTTTTGTAATGCACCTAGAAGAATATGCATCCTGTTTTGCGCATACAAGTACTTGTGTCAAACAGGAAATATTCATTGGCGTAGGAGTGATTCTTTTTTGGTGTGTTTTTTTAATTCAATGGAGGATAAACTCATGAGATTGAAAAGTATGTTTGGAAAGCTGCTATCTATCGCAAGCGCGTTGGCAGCTTTCGGACTGTTGTCTTCCCCAACGATAGCGGCACCTGGTGACCCTATTAAAATTGGGGTTAGTATTCGTATGATTTCTGATGTCGGCTTTAAGCAAGGCAAAATGATTGAAGACGAAGTGGCTACCATAAATGCTGCAGGCGGTATTAAAGGTCGTAAAATAGAATTGACTCTATTGAACGACGAATGCAAACCTGCACAAGGTGTAGACAACGCTAACAAGCTGATCTACCAGGAAAAAGTACACCTGGTTATTGGATCTTCTTGCTCTTCGGTAACTTTGCCGATTGTAGATGTGACGGCTGAAGGCAAAACGCCCCAAATAACTCCGCACTCTACCAATCCAACCATTACCCAGAAGGGCAGTGCCTGGATTTTCCGCGTGCCTGTTTCTGGGCGCTTTTACAAAGCCGTTCAGGCTGAGTATGTGGCCAAGAACATCGGCAAAAAAATAGCCTATATTTATGCCTCTGATGCTGCTGGTCAAGCCTTTGCAAAAGACATGATCAAGTACATGAAGGATAAATATCAAGCCTCTCCAGTATTTGAAGCCCAGGTACAGGAAAAAGAAATTGATTTCCGTGCGCTATTACTGAAAGCCAAAGCTGCTAATCCAGATGCTTTGGTGGTTTCCGCCTTGCAAGATGAAAGTGCCCGTGCACTGATTCAATCTTACGAAGTCGGTATCAGTCGTAAGGTAAAACGCGTGCTCAACTCGGTAGCCTCTAAACAGGAAACCCCTTTGTTGGCAGGTAAAGCCATCCGAGGTGTGTTCTATGCAGCTGCATTTTCTGCTTCTGACCGACGCCCGATTGCACGTAAATTTACCAGGAGGATACAAAAAGATTATGGCGTATTGCCTGATCACGACTTCTCCCAAGCCTGGGACATGATGCAAATCATCAAGCAGGCTTTGGAGCGAGCTTCTCTTAAAGGAGGAAACCGCAACCTAGTTTCTGACAGACGCGCTATTCGAGATTCACTTGCCAAAACCAGAAACTATCGCGGTTTGGCATCTGGTCCCATTAATTTCTGTGCTGCTGCTACCCCGCAATGTCGAGATGGCAACCGCACTCCTGTCCTGATTGAGTACACCAGAGGAGGCAAAAATTTCCGAACCCGTGTGTTGGACTCCGTCACTTTTCCTGCTAGCTTTGGACTTTAATTTTAGCAATAGGAAACAACTTCCGGATGCTGGCATTGGCTAGCATCCGGACACCTTTTGCTGATTAACTGGTCATTTCTTAAAAAAGGGAGATTAAGCATATGAACGCAAGGATTTCTCAAGAACAACTGCAACAATTTGAAGACCAAGGCTATCTGGTTGTAGAAAACCTGGTGGCTACCTCCTTGCTAGATGACATTCTCCAAGACATGTCCTTGCGTCTGGAAGAACTGGAAAACTCCTTGGGCTTGACAGGTGATAGCCATGCTAGCTTTGACCAACGTTTTCTGGCAGTGCAAAAATCCAGCAAAAACGGATATGCACAGTTTTTTAATATTTCCTTGAGCTTAAAAGATGTTCAAAACGACACCCCTATTTTTCTCCCTGATTCCATCTTTCGTTTGATGGGTGGTTCCTCTTTGTTGGATGCAATGAAATCTTGGCTGGGTCCAGAGATTGCCCTGAACCCTGTAGTTTTTTCACGTATCAAGCCACCTATTCATTTGTTGGATGCCGATCAAAAAGCCAATGGCATGCTGGCACAGACTCCCTGGCATCAAGATACTGCTGTGCTTTCTCCTGATGCCTATCAAACCCAGTTTGTCACCGTGTGGATACCCCTGCGCGATGCCAATCCGCAAGACGGCTGCCTAAAAGTGATACCTGCTGTCCATAAGCGAGGCTTGCATCGCCATCAGGATGCAGAAATGGACGGCTTGAAAATCTCTGGCATCAACGAGGAAGCGGCTGTAGGCGTTCCTGTGAAACGCGGTGGTGCATTGATCATCCACCCGCTTTGTCCCCACGCAGCTTTACCCAATGTGGGCAAGCGTTTGCGTATCAATTTGGATTTGCGCTACCAAGAAGCAGGTAAACCCAACGGGCGTGATTACTTCCCTTCTTTTTTGCTGCGCAGCCAAAAGGAAACAGCGGTAACCGACCCTGCTGTTTGGCGCAATGCCTGGCTGCAAACCCGAAAGCACCTTGCTGGTAAACGCAACCATGTTGTCCCCTACCCCTGGTGGCAAAGTGATAGCAGTCAACAACCACACACCATTTAATCTCTTTTCTACCTAGATTTTTTCCGTGGAAAATTTACTCCGTTCAGTTAGCAGCTTTTTCCATCAAATGGAAAAAAAGAATTCCCTGCTTCCTTGGCTGCTGGGGCTGCTGGTGTTGCTGCCGCTGCCTTTGCTGATGGGCAACCCCTATCAAATCCGCCTGCTAGACATTATCTGCATCAACATTATCATGGCGGTGGGATTGAACATTGTTAAAGGCTTTGCCGGCCAAGTAACCATCGGCCATGTAGGACTGCAAGCCATTGGCGCATATACCTCCGCCATACTTGCCCGTGACCTCGGCTTGTCCTTTTGGTTCACTTTCCCCCTGGCTATCCTAGTTGCATCTCTGGCAGGCGTGGTGGTGGGGTTTCCTTCCTTGCGACTAGAAGGCGCATACCTCGCCCTAGCTACCCTGGGAATGGGAGAATCGGTGCGTATTTTCATTTCTGTCACCGGCTTCCTAGGCTCCTCCCAGGGCATCGGCAACATTCCCCGCCCCCAAATTGGCAGCTTCGTTTTTAATTCACCCATAAATTACTACTACCTGCTGATGCCTATCATGCTGATAGGACTGTACTTCTCATTTGCCCTCCTGCGTTCTTCGGTGGGGCGCGCCTTTAAGGCTGTGCGTGAAGACCCCCTCTCCGCCTCAGCCAGCGGAGTAAATGTAACCAAGTACAAACTGATCGCCTTCGTGATTTCTGCCGCCTACGCCGGCGCAGGAGGCAGCCTCTACGCACATCTCAATCCAGGCTTCATCCATCCCAATGACTTCACTATCATTGAAATGGTGAAATTCATGCTGATGGTGGTACTCGGCGGTCTTGGCAATATTTGGGGCGGTGTACTGGGAGCCATTCTGGTCACCGTAGTGTTTGACCTGACCAGAGACTATTTTGCTTACCAGATGCTCATTTTCGGAGGCTTGATTGTAGGCACCGTGCTATTCATGCCCAAAGGAATTGGCGGTTTTATTGATCGCTTCCTGATTACCCGCGCATTCGCACGGAAACAGTCTGCTTCATGAGTGTAGGCTGCCTTGCTTTTGATGAAAACCCGCACTGACACTGATTTTTAAGAGGGATAACATGCTGCTAAAAACTGAAAACTTGACCAAGTCGTTTGGTGGCTTTGTGGCCGTGGACAAGATAAATTTTGAATTGAAAGCCGGAGAGGTACACGGTCTCATCGGCCCCAATGGGTCGGGTAAATCCACTTTTTTTAACTTGATATCTGGTATTTACAAGCCAGACCCTGGTAGCCGCGTGCTGCTGAACGGCAAGGATATCACGGGTAATCCAGCGCATCGGGTAGCATCCATGGGGGTGGCGCGTACTTTTCAGCTTCTGCGGGTGTTCAATGAAATGTCCGCCTTAGAAAATCTGCTGCTGGGACGGCATTTGCAAATTCCCTATGGACTGTTCCCCGCATTTTTGGGTACGGGCAGAGTACGCAGGGAAGAGCGCAAACTGCGTGAAGAAATGATGGAATTACTGTCATTTATTGGGTTGGCGGACTTTGCTGATTTTCCTGCCTCAGAATTGTCTGGGGGGCAAAGACGGCTGCTGGCACTGGGACGCGCTATGGCCATGAAGCCCACCCTCCTGCTGTTGGATGAACCTGCTGCTGGTCTTTCTCCTGTGAATTTGGAAAACCTGCTAAGAATTTTGATGGCTATGAAAAAACGCTACGGACTCACCATTGTGGTGATTGAACACATTTTGAAATTGGTAATGGATACCTGCGATCGGGTGACAGTACTGGATCATGGACAAAAGATAGCCGACGGCACCCCAGATGAATTAAAAGACAATGCTGCGGTGATTGAAGCCTATCTGGGCAAAGAAATGAACGATGATGAAGTGCGCGCCGCCTTGGGTGTCGCGGCCTAGAAACCGCAACCTCGTGAAGCTCTGTCGGCTTTTTTATCCCATGCTTTTTATCCAGCTTTCATAAAGGCAACAACCGATGCCAAATTGGGAACAGCCGAGTGTAGTAGTGGTGGGTGCAGGAGCCATGGGATGCTTGTTTGGGGGTTTGTTGGCAGAAGGAGGTCTGGAAGTATCGCTGTATGATCCCTGGAAGGAGCATATAGAGACGGTGCAGGCTAAGGGCTTGCAGATGCTGGGCTACGGTGGGGATCGTTTTATTAAAACAGGTGCAGAATGGGATGCAGCACAGCTGAAATCTGCCGATGTGGTGTTCTTCCAGTGCAAGGCTACCCATACTGGCAAAGCTGCAGAAGATGTAAAGCATCTGTTTCAAGGAACAGACACCCTGGTGATATCCTTTCAAAATGGGCTGGGCAATGAAGAACTGTTGTCCTCAATATTAGGCGAAGAACGGGTTTTGGGAGGATTAACAGCCCAGGGGGCTTCTATGGAAGGTCCCGGCGCAGTACGCAACTACGCTATGCTGTCTACCTATATCGGAGAAATGAAAGGCGAATTGTCTGCCCGCAGCCAAACATTAGCCAAAACATTCACCCAACATGGACTGCCTACCGAAGCCAGTGAGGACATTCGCCGCCAAATATGGAAAAAATTGCTGGCAAATATCGCCCTGTCTGCCACCTGCGGCATCACCAACTTGTCTACAAGCGAGGTTATGTCCCAACCTGGCTTGAAAGAAGTGGCACTGCGCGCCGTAGAGGAAGCTGCTGCTGTAGCCACAGCTGAGGGTATTCCACTTCAAGCAGCACAAACCCGCGATATTCTCAATCAAATGGTGGGGAGTGGCGGAACTGGTGCCAACAAATCCAGCCTCTGCTGGGATATTATCAAAAAACGCCCCACAGAGGTGGATTTTATCTATGGTCAAGTACTCAAAGCTGCGCGTAAACACCAGCTTTCTACTCCTGTGCTGGATACCCTGGTTGCCTTTGTTAAAGGCTTGGAAAGCCATTATATGCCTCAAACAGCCTCAAGCAGCACATGACAACCCCAACAAACAGCAGCCAACTGGCAGACAAATTGGCAGGCAAATTGGCAGGTAAATTGGCAGTGATTACTGGAGGCAGCCGCGGCATCGGTCATGGCATCGCCCTGCGCTTTGCCCAAGAAGGCGCCAGCCTGATGCTGGCAGCCTCCTCACCAGAAAGACTCCAGCAGGCTGCCCAAACCCTCAAAGCACACTCCCAAGCTGAAATCGGCTGGCACGCCGCTGACCTGCGCACAACCACAGGCTGCAAGGCCCTAGCAGAAGAAACCCTCAAGCACTTTGGTCGCTGCGACATCCTGGTCAATTCTGCTGGTGCATCCCAGCCAGGGCGTTTTGTGGAACAAAGCGATGATGTCTGGCAAGATGGCTTCGCTCTCAAATTTTACTCAGCTGTTCGTCTCTGCCGCTTGCTGTGGCCAGAACTCACCAAAGCCCAGGGACATGTGGTGAACATCATCGGAGGCTTTGCCCGCACTCCAGACCCTGATTTCCTCATCGGCGGTTCCGTCAATGCTGCCCTAGCCAATTTTTCTAAGGGGCTGGCAGGGCTAGGCAAACACCATGGCGTACTGGTGAATGCCATCCACCCTGGTCTCACCGAAACCGAACGCGTGTGGGATATCTTCCGCACCAAAGCCAAAATGGCCAACACCACTCCAGAAGCTGTCCGTGACCAGGCCATGACCCGTGAGGGGTTGCGCCGTCTTGGCAGCACAGAAGATGTGGCTGCACTGGCTTTGTTCCTCTGTTCTGACCAAGCCCGCCATATCCAAGGCGTGGCTGTTGCCGTAGACGGCGGTGCCACAGCAGGTTTGTATTAACCCTTGCTAAAGCTGGCAATGAATACTTCCTCTCCTGACTCACCTGCTTCCAACAAAGCAACTGCTGTTGTTCCACAGGGAGTTTTCTGCGCAGCGGTAACTGCCTTCTCAAAAGGCGGGGTGGACATCCCCCGTACGCTGGCACACTGGCAGTGGCTGTTGACACACGGCTGTCACGGACTGGTGGTGTTTGGCACCACAGGCGAGGCTAATTCTATCTCCATCAAGGAACGCTGTCGGACGCTGGAAGCTGCCCTAGATCAAGGTATTCCTGCCGAGCGTCTGTGGCTGGGCACCGCTGCATGCGCTCTGGAAGATGCACAAACCATCAGCCAGCATGCCGCAGCTTTGCACCTGGCGGGATTGCTGGTGCTGCCCCCCTTCTACTACCCCAACCCTTCCCCAGCTGGTCTGGCTGACTGGTACTCCGCCCTGTTGGAACAAACCCAGCAAGCCCTGATGCTGTATCACATCCCCTCCTACTCTGGCGTACCCATCACCCCCACGCTGGTGGAAACCCTGCTGCAACGATTCCCTCAGCAGGTGATAGCCATCAAAGACTCTTCCTTCAACTTAGAAAGTATGTGCAGCTTCCTTGAGCGTTTCCCTCAATTGGCAGTATTTTCTGGATCTGACCCTCAATTTCTGCCCCTGATGCAAAAAGGGGGCGCAGGTGTAATTTCCGCTTCTGCCAATCTATCTGCACCCCTCATAAGGCAGGTGTGGGATCTCTTGCAGGCAGCATCCTCTGCCAGCAATCATGATAAGCATGCCGAGCTGGAAGCTGCCCAGCGTCGCATGCTCGCCTTTCGTCAAGTCTTGCAGGGAAGCAGCCTGATTGCCACTGTAAAGGCGGGACTTTCCCGTCGTCTGCAACAGGATGGCTGGCGCAGTGTGCTGCCGCCTTTGCGTCCTTTGGATGCAGCTGCCGCAGACAGCTTGTGGCAAAAACTGGAGCCGCTGCTAAAATTTGAGCAGCAGGCTGCATGAACTGTTTGAGAGAACAGAGAACGAAACAAAGTCGCTGTACACAACGATAACCATGGGGTTATATTTGCTTGTTGCTGACATAACAAACATTGAGAGTTGAAAAATGAAAAATGCAGGTGTGATTGGTCTGGGGGATATGGGTTCTGGACTAGCCATGAATTTGCTAAAAGCTGGTTTTGAGGTGCATGGGTATGATCCTCGTCAGCAGAGAATGGATTGGTTCACCCAACAGGGAGGCAAGGCAGCTGCTGATGCGCGCAGCGTGGGAGCAGCCACCCAAGTGGTTTATGTGATGGTACTCAATGGCAGCCAAGCCAAGGAGGCTATTTTAGGCGAGAACGGTGTGGCACATGGCATGCAAGCAGGGGGCATGATATTGTTCACCGCCACAGTACACCCCCAAGATGTGCGTGAAATTGCCAAAAGTTTGGAGGCCATGGATTTGCACTTAATAGACACCCCGGTTTCTGGGGGCAAGGCAGGTGCAGATGGAGGAACATTGGCTTTGTACCCCGCTGCGCCCCAGGATATACTGGAACGGGTGCGCCCTGTGATGGAGGCAGTCTCTAGCAAGATTATTCCCACAGGGGACAAGCCAGGCGAGGGACAAACCGCCAAAGTGGTTCTGCAAGCCATGATGGGTACCATTCTTTCTGGGGTTTTTGAGGCAGCTGTTTTGGGCAGCAAAGCAGGGGTGTCGGGAAAAATACTGCAAGAAGTCTTTTCTTCCAGCGGCGCTTCTTCTCCCTTGGTGGATAACGCCATTAAGCGGGTGGTGGAGCGCGATTTCATCGGCACCGGCAGCCAGGTGGGCACCATGAACAAAGACCTGGGCATCGTCATGCAATTAGCCCGAGAAACCCGCACCCCTTTATTTGCTGTCGCCCAAGCACAAGCCCTGTTTCAGGCATGTATCAATCGTTTTCCTAAGGAAGATAATTGGGCAGTAGCCAAGGTACTGGAAGAAATGGCATCCTCACAGGAATAGCCTCCCCGTTGATATGGAACAACTAATAGAACCAATAGAAAGGAAGCATCATGACCAAATTAGGAGTAATTACAGACGGCATCAGCCGCGATTTTGCCTACGCCCTGCGCGTACTGAAAGAACACAACCTGCAATGTGCTGAATTACAGTTTCTCTGGGAAAAGGAAGTAGGTGATTTGGACCAAGCTGAAACCGACAAGGTGAAATCGTTGGTGAAGCAAGAAGGCGTGGAAGTCTCCTGTATTTCCCGCCATATATTCAGCGGGCTGCCAATAGACAGCTGTCACCCAGGCCAAGACCCTTACCAAACCCATCTCGCCAAGCTGGAAAACTGTATCCATCTGGCACAAGAACTCCATTGTCCTTTGGTGAGAATCATGTGTTTTCGCAAAGAAATGATTCTGTTCGGCTTCAATGGTGCCGATGTGTGGAATGTCTCCAAAGGCGCCTGGGAAAAAACCAAACAACTGCTGGAACCGGCCCTGGAATTAGCCGAAAAAGAAGACATCACCTTGGTGGTGGAAACCGGCAACAATGGCATTATCACCTCTGCACAGCTGGCAAAGCGCATGATTACCGAACTGGGCAGCAATCGTTTGAAAGTACTCTGGGATCCCGCCAACAGTCTCTATTGCACCGAAGCTGCTTTTCCCGACGGCTTCCAAGCACTGGACGGCATCTTGGGGCATGTGCACATCAAGGATGTGGTGGTGGACATCGCCAACGCCACCCTCACCATTAAAGAACTGGGGACTGGTCACCTAGCCCCCATGCTGCAGCCCATTGCCAGCGGTCTACGTGATATGAACTATGGCGGCACCATCTCCTTAGAAGCCGTGTACCGACCCCATAACGGCACTTTTGAGGACGGCTTCCGCCAGTGCGTTGCCCCCTTTAAGTCATTGTTCCAATAGATTTCTGCATGGTGCCACTCCCCCCAAACCAAGGCAGCTGGCAGTACCCTTGATATTGATACCACCATGACACCAGAACAAATCTCAGCTGCAGCCAAAGCCTTAGCCCGAGCCTGGACTGAGAACACCTTGGCACAGCTTCCCGCAGGCTGGTCTCCATCCAATCGTCAAGAAGCCTTTGCTATTCAAGATGCCTTGATTGCAGAGTTGAATGAACCCGTCGGTGCTTTCAAAGTGGGTGCCACCAGCCCTGCTGTGCGCCGCCTGGACAATCACGACGGTGCCGTCCCAGGCATCATCCTGGCATCCCAAGTGCACCTCTCGCCGGTGCAGCTCCCCTCCCGCTACCATCACGCAAAGGTTGAAGGCGAATTCGCCCTGCTGTTCCAACAAGACCTCCCAGCAAAATCCACAGCCTATTCCCAAGAAGAAATCGCTGCAGCCTCCATCATGACACCAGCCGTAGAACTGGTCGGCTCCCGTCTCCACCAGGATATGAGCGTCCCTTCCACCCTGGAAGCCATCGCCGACAACGGCAACAGCATCGGATTTGTGTTTGGAAAACCTTACCCACAGTGGCAGTCGCTTGATCTCGCCAGCCTCAAGGTTACCCTCACCATCAACGACAACCCCCCGCAGCTACAATTCCTGGGCGATGACCGCTGCCAACCCCTCTCAGCAGCACAGGAAGCCATTCAAATCTTCGGTCAACGCAGCATTTCCATCAAAAAAGGACAATACCTTTCCACTGGTGCCGTTACCCTTCCCCAATCTATCAAAAAAGGCGACCACATTCGGGTGGATTTCGGTGCTTTGGGGCAGCTGCAAATTAATCTGTAACGCCTAACCTGTAACGCCTTGACTTGAAAAACTTCCTCGCAGCTTTTTGCAGTAGAAGTGGGCGGTGTAGGGATCGAACCTACGACCTACGCCGTGTAAAGGCGCCGCTCTCCCAGCTGAGCTAACCGCCCGCGATATCTTTCGCTCATGCCTCTCATCCAGCCTGTTTCGCCGTTTTATGATAGTCTTCTGCCCATCCCCTATGCAAGTTTTTTCCACTGAGAACTGCCGATGAAGCAAATTTTAGCCATTGATATCGGCGGCACCCATAGTCGCTTTGCCTTGTATGCCCCAGACAATCTGGAAAAACCTGCACTGGTGAAAATTTACGCCTCTACCGAATATCCTTCTTTGGATGCGGTAGCGTCCAGCTTTTATCAGGAATGCCTGCAGCAGCAGCCCCTCCCCGTCACCGCCTGCATCGCCATTGCTGGTCCCGTGGCTGAGAAGGGTTTTTCCACCACCAACCTTCCCTGGAAGGTTTTCCCCGTCTCTGTCCGCCAAGCACTGCACATTCCCGCCACCCATTTCATCAACGATTTTTCCGCCATGGCCTGGGCCTGCACCTACCTGCAGCCCCAGCATCTGATGAAACTCAACCACGGCAAGCCCCAGCCCCAATTCCCTCGGGTGATTCTGGGTCCCGGCACAGGGCTGGGAGAAGGCGCCGCTGTTCCTGCCCATGACGGCTGGCAAATTATCGCTACCGAAGGAGGACACACCAATTTTGCCCCCATCAACCCCCTGCAAGACCGACTGCTGCAATGGCTAAGAAAAGAACACCACATTGTCTCCTGTGAACGGGTACTCTCAGGTCCAGGCCTGCTAAACATCTACCACTTTCTTCATCAAGAAGAGGGCATCCCTGAAGCCCCATCTATCCAAGCAGCCATGCGCCGCCAAGACCCTGGTCTTGCCATCACCCAAGCAGCTGTAGCGCAGTCTGATCCCCTCTCGCAGCAATCCCTGCAGCTGTTCTGCGACGCCCTAGCCATAGAAGCCTCCAACCTCGCCCTTAAATACCTTGCCAAGGGCGGTATTTACTTTACGGGCAGTTTCTCTAAAAACATCGTTCCCCTTTTAAGACAACCACATTTTCTCAAACTATTCGCCAACAGAGGACGCCTGGCGTCTGTACTGCAGCACATTCCCCTGTATGTCATTAACCACCCCCATCCAGGTCTGCTGGGCGCAGCAGTGGCTGCCTCGCAATTGCGTTCCAGCTGATAGGTTCCAGCTAAAAGCTCCCACAGCCAAAAAATAAAATTTTTTGGCTAAATAGGGCTTAAATGGACTCCAAAAACAAAAAATTGTTGTATATTGGTACCCATGTCCCCCCATTTGGCAGTTATAGTTTGAGAAGAAGCCAAACCCTTGGGAACAAAAAGCACATTGGAAGGCGCGGCATGGGGTCTGATTCTTGGCACAAAACGACTGCACCAAAAGCAGCAGAAGCAAAAGTTGTCCCTGATGCTGCCCATGGATGGATAATGCAGCGGCGCACCCGAGGTGCTGTCAGCAATCCCGATTCGCGTTTTGATGCTGAACAGTCGCAGCTGGATGTTCAGCAGCTGGATGAAGTGAGCGGGACAGAACTGGCAGAGCGTCGCATCAACACCGAGACACTGGCTGACAGCTCGCGGTCTATCCTTAGTCGCACCGATAGTCCGGACATCGGCATGAATTGGAGCTTGAACCCGTATCGCGGCTGTGAGCATGGCTGCATATACTGCTATGCCCGTCCCACCCATGAATACCTGGGCTTTTCTGCAGGGATAGATTTTGAAACACGCATTATGGTCAAGCATGAAGCCCCCCAACTGCTTCGTCACGCACTGCAATCACCCAAGTGGCAGCCCGATATCATCAGCATCGCTGGCAATACCGACTGCTACCAGCCACTGGAAAAGCGCTTGGAACTCACACGCAGCTGTCTGCAAGTACTGCTGCAGCATCGCAATCCAGCTGCCATTATCACCAAGAGCGCCCTGGTGCTGCGAGATCTAGAACTGCTGCAAGCCATGCAGCAGCAGCATCTGATAGCCGTTATGATCTCTATCACCACGCTGGATGCCAACCTGGCACGCCGTTTAGAACCGCGTGCTGCCCTCCCCCAGCAGCGACTCAACGCCCTCAAACAACTCTCCCAAGCTGGCATCCCCACGGGTGTGATGGTGGCACCCATCATCCCTGGCCTCACCGATGAAGAAATGCCCAACATCCTCAGGCAGGCAGCTGCAGCTGGCGCCCGTTCCGCCGGCTGGATCTGCCTCAGGCTGCCCCACGGACTGAAACAACTATTCCTAGACTGGCTGCAATTTCACTATCCAGAAAAAACCAACCGCATCGTGACTGCCCTCAGACAATTTCACGGAGGAAAACTCTACCAAGCACAATTCGGCACCCGCATGCGGGGAGAAGGCAAACGCGCACAAATGCTGGCACAATGGTTCAAAGCAGAATGCTCCCGACTCAAGCTCAACCAACCCCCCTCTCCCTTTCAACTCTCCACCCAGCACTTCATCCGCCATCCCCACCCGCGGCAGCCAAGGCTGTTATAGGCGCTGCCAAGATAATCTGCGCTGTAAAACCATGCTGCAGGCAAAAGGTTGTATTGTATATCAACATATGTTTTCATGTTGATATGAATGAATTTTCTAATGCATTGCGGTTGTTGGCAGATGAGACTCGGCTGCGGATACTGCGGCTGCTGCATCAGGAGCCCTTGAATGTGAGTGAGCTCACCGCAGTGCTGGGGCTGGCGCAGTCTGGGGTGTCGCGTCATTTGAGTATGCTGCGCAAGATGGGTGTGGTGGAAGAGCGTCGTGAGGGGATATGGAGTTATTATCAATTATCGGAAAAGCTGTTGGAGGATTGGGGGAAGACGGAGAATGCTGATGTTGTGGAGGGGAGGGGGGCGTTGGCATCGGTGTTTCAGCTGGCACTGGCTTATGGGGAGAGTGAGAATGGGCAGGGGGATGCCAGCCGTTTGCAGGAGCTGCTGCGTCAGCGGGACAATTTGGCGCGTGGTCCCAGCGGACGGTTGTTGGAACCGGGGCAGTCGTGGCTGGCGTGGTCACGTGCGCTGCTGCATTTGGTGCCGCCGTTGGAGCGCGGGATAGATTTGGGCTGCGGCGATGGGGTAGTGGCCTTGGAGTTAAGTTATTTTTGCGCTGAGTCCGTGGGGGTGGACATTAACCCACAGGCGATTGAACAGGCGCAGCAACGGGCAAAGCGGGAACAGCGGGACAATATTCGCTTTGTATGTTCTAAGGTGGAAAAATTAAAGCTGCCTGCAAACAGCTTTGATGTGGCAGTATTTGCGCAGTCTTTGCATCATATGGATGCGCCTCAACAGGGGCTGTCCTGTGCTGCCCAGCTGTTGAAGCCAGGAGGAAGGCTGTTGGTGATTGCCTTGGCACCCCATAACCAGCTGTGGGTGCGTGAGGGCTTGAAGCATCAGCATTTAGGATTTTCCCCCAGCCAGCTGACTGACATGCTGCAAAAGGTGGGATTACAGCAAGTGGCAGTGGGACAGATTCGTCAGAGTCGGGGGGAAGTGTTTCGGGTGCTGCTGGCATCTGGAGTGGCATAACAGGCACGCATGCTGGGCATGGCAAGAGCGCACAGCAACAAAAATATTAGCAACAGAGATATGGGTAAAAGAGATATGGGCATGATACCCCCCCTTCCATCGTCCCCAGCAGTCGCCAAGCTGCGTCAACTGATGGAACAACGCATTTTACTGCTGGATGGTGCGGCAGGCACCTACATGCAGGCACTGAATCTGACCGCAGAGGATTTTGGCGGGGAGGCGCTGGATGGCTGCAATGAGCATCTGTGCCTTTCGCGTCCAGACTTGGTGGAAAGGATGCATGGGGATTATTTGGAGGCGGGGGCGGACATCATAGAAACCAACACCTTTGGCGGTGCGCCGGTGGTGTTGGCAGAATACCAACTGGAAAAGCAATGTCACCAAATCAATCTGCGTTCGGCACAACTGGCGCGCAGGCAGGCAGATGCCTTCTCCACCCCAGCCAAGCCGCGTTTTGTAGCTGGTTCTATCGGTCCCACCACCAAAACCATTACCGTGACAGGCGGCATCTCTTTTGAAGCCTTGGAAGACGGCTTTTATCAACAAACCTGCGCCCTGTGGAAAGGCGGGGTGGATTTCCTGCTGCTGGAAACCAGCCAAGACACCCGCAATGTCAAGGCGGGGCTGCTGGCAGTTCAGCGTCTGGGAAAAGAACTGGGCTGCCAGCTGCCAGTAGCAGTCTCCTGCACCATAGAACCCATGGGCACCATGCTAGCAGGGCAAGATGTGGAAGCCTTTTATACCAGCATCATGAATCATCCACTGCTGTACATCGGCATGAACTGCGCCACCGGTCCAGCTTTTATGACCGATCACCTGCGCTCGCTATCGCAGCTGGCAAAATGTCCTGTGGCAGTCGTCCCCAATGCAGGTCTGCCCGATGAGGACGGCAACTACCTGGAAACTCCCCAAATGATGGCTGAAGTCCTCAACCGTTTTATCCAGGCTGGCTGGGTGAACATCATGGGAGGATGCTGCGGTACCACTCCCCAATACATTGGGGTATTTGCCGACTTGGTACAGGGGAAAACTCCCCGCAAACCCCCTCAGTACCAAAAAACTCTGGTATCGGGCATTGACTTCTTGGAAATCAATGAAGAAAACCGCCCCATCCTAGTAGGCGAACGCACCAATGCCGTCGGCAGCCGTTTATTCAAGCGACTGATTGCCGAAGAACAATTTGAACAAGCCAGCGAAATCGCCCGCCGTCAAATCAACGGGGGCGCCCAAGTGATGGATGTCAACCTCGCCAATCCAGACAGAGAAGAAGCCGATGACATGCGTCGCTTTTTGGCACAGCTCATCCGAAAAATTAAAGCCCCCTTGATGATTGACTCTACCGATGTCCAGGTCATCGCAGCAGCACTGCCCTACAGCCAAGGCAAAGCCATCATCAACTCTGTCAACCTGGAAGACGGCGAAGAACGTTTTGAAGCCGTAGTCCCCCTGGCAAAAAAATACGGTGCAGCCCTGGTGGTAGGCACCATTGATGAAGACCGTGAACAAGGCATGGCTGTCTCCCGTCAGCGCAAACTGCAGGTTGCCCAGCGCTGCCACCAGCTGCTGACCCAGAAATACGGCGTCCCAGCAGAAGACCTTATCTTTGACCCCTTGGTCTTCCCTTGTGCCACTGGCGATGAAAACTACCTAGGCTCAGCCGAGGAAACCATTGAAGGACTGAGACTCATCAAACAAGCCCTGCCACAGTGCAAAACCATACTTGGCATCAGCAATGTCAGCTTCGGTCTGCCCCCTGCTGGTCGTGAAACCCTCAATGCCGTCTTCCTGCATGACTGTGTCAAGGCAGGGCTGGACATGGCTATCGTCAATACAGAACGGCTGCATCGCTATGTTGCCCTGGCAGAGCAAGACATCACCCTCTCACGCAATGTCCTCTTCAACCGCGGGGAAGACCCCATCACTGCTTTTGCCAACCACTTCCGCCATAAAAAACCCGTTGCGGACGCCAAGAAACTTCCCCTGCAGCAACGCCTGGCACGTTACATCATAGACGGTTCCAAAGATGGACTGATTCATGACCTAGAACTGGCACGCAAAAAACGCCCGCCACTGGAAATCATCAACGGACCCCTGATGAAAGGCATGGATACAGTCGGTCAACTCTTCAACGACAACAAAATGATTGTAGCCGAAGTACTGCAAAGCGCAGAAGCCATGAAAGCAGCCGTCAGCCACCTGGAACAATTCATGGAGAAACAAGAGTCTGCCAATCAAGGGAAAATGATGCTGGCCACCGTAAAAGGCGATGTCCACGACATCGGCAAAAACCTGGTGGAAATCATCTTTTCCAACAATGGCTACCAAGTGATTAACCTCGGCATTAAATGCCCGCCAGAGACCCTGATTGCTGCCCACAAGCAACACAAACCAGACCTCATCGGACTCTCCGGACTGCTGGTGAAATCTGCCCAGCAAATGGTGGTAGCAGCAGAAGACCTGCACGCTGCTGGCATTCAATCGCCCATGCTGGTGGGGGGCGCCGCCCTCTCAAAGACCTTTACCCATAAACGCATCGCCCCCGCCTATGGTGACGGACTGGTGGTCTATGCACCAGACGCCATGAAAGGACTCTCCCTGGCCAACCAAGTGATGGATCCCCAAGGTCGTCAAGCCCTGCAGGCACAACTGAGTACCGAGAGCCAGCGCTTCTCCAGCGACGCCCCCCCAAAGCAAAAAACCATCGCCCCCGCCCAACGCTCCCCACTGGTGAAAATAGACCTCCCCATTCCTCCAGCACCAGACCTCAAACGTCATGTTCTGCCCCAGCTCAATTTGGATGAAGTCTGGCAGCACATCAACCCCCAGATGCTCTATGGCAAGCACCTGGGACTAAAAGGCAATGTCCGCCGACTGCTGGAAAAAAACGACCCCAAAGCCTTGGAATTACAAACCATAGTAGCACAAGTGAAAACCCTTTGCCGTCAAGGCATGATGCAGGCTGCCGCCCTCTGGCGCTTCTTTCCCGCAGAAAGCCAGGGCAACCACCTCACCCTGTTCAGCCCCGCAGGGCAGCCCCTCACCACCTTCCACTTCCAACGACAAGCAAAACCCCAAGGTCTCTGTCTCGCCGACTACGTCCTGCCACCCAATGACCAGCAGCGCGACCACATCGCCATGTTCATAACCACCGCAGGACACGGCATCCGTGAACAAGCCGAAGCCTGGAAAACCGCAGGAGAATATCTAAAAAGCCATGTGCTGCAGGCACTCGCCCTAGAAACCGCAGAAGCCGCCGCCGAATGGCTGCACTCCAAACTGCGCGCCATGTGGGGCTTCCCCGACCCCGCCGACCTTGGCATGCACCAGCTGCTGCTGGCTAAATACCGCGGGGCGCGCTACTCCTTTGGCTATCCCGCCTGCCCCAACCTGGATGACCAAAACCCACTCTTCCAACTCCTCACACCCCAAAGCATCCAGGTAACTCTCACCGAAGGCGCCATGATGGAACCCGAAGCCTCAGTCTCCGCCCTGGTGTTCCACCACCCCGACGCCCGCTACTTCGCTGTGACACCAGAGGATGACTAACAACCCTCCATACTGCCAGACAAAGCGGGGCATTGTGATTCATGCGTTATGATTGCAGCTGCACAGGCTTGCTGGGTCCCAGGGTGTCTTGGTTGTCGCCGCTGCCCAGCTGTCCGCAGCGGTTATCACCCCAGCAAAAGATGTGACCGTTTTCCAGCAGGGCTGCAGCATGTCGGACGCCAACAGCCACGGCAACTGCCTGGGCAGACAGCTGCACAGGACGGGTGGGCTGGACACAGTAATAGCCGTATTTATCCCGCAAGAAGCCTTCCACGGGTCGTTGAGTGCCGATGCCCAGTTGTCCGTAGCGGTTGTCACCCCAGCAGAAGATGTGACCGTTTTCCAGCAGGGCTGCGGTGAAATCCCAGCCGGCGCTAATGGCGACGGCTTTATCTGGCAGTTCAACTGGCTGCGAAGGTTTGAGTAAATTATCCTCATGCCCCAGCCCTAGGCGTCCGTGATAGTTCCATCCCCAGCAGAAGACACGACCATCTTCCAGCAGGGCTGCGTTGTGTGAGAATCCGCAGCTGATCATGGTGGCAGGTGCTGGCAGACTGACAGCTTGGGTGGGTTTGGAGGTGTTTTTGGTGTTTCCCAGCCCCAGTTGACCATCACCATTGAAGCCCCAGCAGAACACGCTTCCATTCACCAGCAAGGCAGCGGTGTGGGCTTGACCTGCTGCTGCCTGTATCACTTTATGGGGCAGGTCAACAGGATCGGTGGGGCGATGGGTGGTGGTGGTGTGGTTGAGTCCGATGCGACCGAAATCGTTTTCTCCCCAGCAGTAGAGTTTGCCGTCTTCGCGTATCAGACAGGAGTGTGCCTCACCAGCTGCGATGCTGGCGGTGCGTGCGATGGGCGGCAGCGGGGGTTTAGGAGGTGGAGGCTTTGGCGGGGGCGGGGCATTAGGGTCTTTGACGTCGGGTGGTGGAGGAGATGGAGGCGGTGTGGGAATAGGTTTTAGCGAGGGAGGAATAGGGAACACAGCAGGGGGGAGCTTCTGGGGCGGATAGCCCAGCAGCAGGGAGGGGTCCTTGGGGTTTGGGGTGAGAGGATTAAATCCCTTGGGATAGGGAATGCGGATAGGTACGGGTCCTCTGGGGCTGCGGAATTCTGGATATTTTGTGGGAGCCAGTTGTCCGTATTGATTGCTGCCCCAATAGAAGACCTGACCGTCTGCCAACAGCACCAGGCAGTGCTTTTGCCCGCCAGCAATAGAGACAGCAGGTGCAGGAAACGTGAGTCGATGCCGAGGACTGTTGATGGATTGAATAGACTCTTCTTCTTCTTTGAGACCTATTCCCAGCTGACCGAGTTTGTTGCTGCCCCAGCTAATCACTTTGCCTTGAGCGTTGATGAAACAGGTGTAGTCTTCTCCTACAGCCAAGCGTTGGATAAACAAGGGAACTAAGGGCGGAGGCCAAACAGTTTCATCTTGGGCTGCCTGCCTGGCTTCCTTTGCTTGTTCAGCATCAGATGTTGTGGTGGTATGCTTCTCCCGTTGTTGAGAAGCACTGCGAGAAGCAGCATGCAGCTTGTGAAGAGAAGAGCTTTTTTCCATCATGGTGAAGCTGCCATCAGAGGAACAATGAGGAATGTCTAAAGTAATTTTAACATGGGTACATCTTATTTGAGAAAAAGAGAATCCTTTGATTATAAAGAAAAAAATTTTTTTATATGTTACAATACTAATAAGGCACGGAAGAAATTAAGGAGGGTACATGAAGGTTCTTAGTCAGTTTAAAATAGCACTCGCCTGCGTAGCAGTAACCTTACTGCTGGGCAGTTGTGAGCAAGTTGGAGAAGACAGTGTTACCGAACTTGATTTGACCAGCTTCCAGATTGGCAGCACCACAGATAAGGCTTCGGTTACCACACTTACCTCTCCCACTGCTGCGGGCGCCGCAGAACAGCCCGAACAAGTGGTGACGTTGATCGCAGGCTTTGTGCCTGTCAGCGCATTTGCTTCCAGCGATGCGCAAGCGATAGCCCAGGCAGTGCAGCAACCAACAGATCCTGATGCGATAGTGGACATACTAAAAGGCAACCCCGATAATTTACAGGTTGTCAGTCTGCCTGCAACTAGCATCATTCGGGTGGCAAATCCCACAGAAGATACCGGCCCTTGGGTACTGGTGGCATTTGGTACACGGAGAGCGGTAAACGATATTACTGAACTAACTACCATGCCCAATAGCCCCATCATCTGGGGAGGCATAGCCCTGGATCCATCAGAGCCCAACAGAGCCGCCATAGCCAATAAGGGTCTGGTATTAGGAGGCCAGGCCAAAATCAATTTACAGCAGTTGTTTTGCGGTGATGCGACCCATGAACCTGAAAATTCCTGCCCCAAAGAAAGAACTGTAAAGGTGCAGTTGGAATGGCTCAGCGGTGAAGATGACGACGGCGATGTACGTCAATTAGAAATCCTCAGAAACAGTTTCAATTTTGAAACCAGGAGTGCCGACACAGATGCCCTGGTATACAGCCTTGTAACAACTGTAACTACAATGGGCAATAAAGATATTCCTTACCTGACCATCGGAGAACTGACCTCAAACACCCTGAAATTTTCGCGTTTTCGTGAAACCGAAATCAACCTGACAGGCACACTGGTGGATGAAGATGCTAGCGGCGATGGGGATGAAATGGTGCCGCTGGATGAAACCTTTTCTTGGTCAGCAGAAGTGCTCAACGGAGATGGTTGTGCTGCGTATGCTCACCAGACACAGGATATTACCCTAGCAAGTGTTGTTGTCAGACTGCATGTGATGCTTGAAGGCAGTAACTGCGCCGCTCCCAGCGAACCGCCGCGCCCAGTAGAAGAATTGGCAGTAAGCAAAAGCCATGTTTGTGTACGCACCGAAAGCAACTCCATCTACTGTTGGGGAAATAACGCTGACGGTCAGTTAGGGCAAGGGCACAATGATGGCCCTGTTGGTGATGCTCCCCAGGAAATGGGTAACAACCTGCCGGCAGTGTTACTCCAAAACGGCGGGGTTGCCCAGCAACTCAGCAGTGGTCCCGGAGACCATCAATGTGTAGCAACCGAGGCTTTCCCTTATTGCTGGGGAGATGCCGAAGAAGGACAACTGGCTTCAGGCAACACAGACTCATACATTCCCTTGCGTCCATGGATCGTTGGTCCTAGCCTCACTGGTAGTACTGGTAATAATGCAGAATACCGTCCCACAAAAATGTATATTGGAGAAACATCCACTTATGGTATAGACGGAGACACCCAATTGGCAAAATCATGGGGAAGCCTTGGCGAATCAGGAGGGTGGCTGGGATTAGGATTAAACCCAGGGCCTCCGAAAACGGGGCAAGATGGTCCCCCCATGGGGCAAATGATAGACAACAATGATCTGGATGTGTCCATAAAATTCATGGCAGCTGCGACCCGCAGCGTCTGTGTGGTCAACACCGCTGACCAATTGCTCTGTGCAGGCACTAGATCTAAAGGTCAGACCTTGAGCGGGGAGGATTCCAACAACCAGGATAACAAGCTGATGATGAGAGACGTAGGAGGAGAGACCATAACGCAATTGAGTGCAGGCGAAGAACACCACTGTGCATTATTGGAAAGCAATCAAGTGAAATGCTGGGGGCATGGCAATAAAGGCCAGCTGGGTCAAGGCAACGGCAATAACTGGGGAGACGCTCCTGAGGAAATCAACTTGCCGCCTGCAGTGGATTTAGGCACGGGTTGGACTCCTGTCCAAGTAGCTGCAGGTTTAACCCATTCCTGTGCCCTCAACGATGTTGGCAGAGTAAAATGCTGGGGAAGCAACAATTCCGGCCAACTGGGCTTGGGAGTTGCCAATTCCAGAGGAAATGCTGCAGACCAGATGGGCGATAATCTAGCAGAGGTGCCCATTTCTAATGTCACCAATATTGCTGCTGGCGAAGATTTTACTTGCGCTTTAACCCAACCTGGCTACGTCCGTTGCTGGGGCAAAAATGAAGAAGGTCAGCTGGGACTAGGCATTACTAATGCTAACCTCGGTAGAACCCTTGCTGAACTAGAAGGGATGGAAGAAGACAATGTCTACGTCAACATCGGTGGAATAAATTCTGAACGCATGCCTGCCTACACACTTCCATAAAATACACTGCGGTTGCTGTCATCACTTTTATTGAAAAAAGATTAAAATAAGTATAGACAAGGGAAAATAATGTGGGTTAGATTAGGTTAAGTTATAAAATCATGCCTCCAGTACATGGAAGTTTGGCATAGTTTAAGAGGGCACGTTCTATTTGTCGTGCAAAAAGTGGGTGAGTCAGCTTTTGCTGTCTCACCCACTTTCTTTTATGGGCTTGCTAGCAGCTTTTTTAGATGTTCGCTGATGCGTACCAGAGGCATGCGTTCTTGCGCCATGGAATCGCGGTTACGAATGGTAGCCGCCTGGTCTTCCAAAGTATCAAAGTCAATGGTGATGCAAAAAGGCGTGCCAATTTCGTCATGGCGTCGGTAGCGTTTTCCAATGCTGCCGCTGGTGTCAAAATCGCAGTGAAAGTGTGGGGCGAGTTGCTGGAAGAGTTTTTCGGCTGGTTCGGCTAGTTTCTTGGAGAGAGGTAGCACGGCAATTTTGATGGGTGCCAGTTGGTGATGCAATTTAAGCAGGCTGCGGGTTTCATCACCCCCATCCATTTGGACTTGTTCTTGGTGGTAGGCATCTGCCAGAAAAGCCAGCAGCAATCTGTCTACACCCAGGGCAGGTTCTATTACATGGGGGAGAAAGGTTTCATTGGTGGCTGCATCGCGCCAGGCGAGATCTTTGCCTGAGTGGGTTTGGTGCTGGGTGAGATCAAAATCGCCGCGATGGGCGATACCCCACAATTCACCCCAGCCAAAAGGGAATTGGTATTCTATATCGCAGGTTGACTGGCTGTAGTGGGAGAGTTCTGCTGGTGCATGTTCCCTCAGACGGATATTTTGAGACTGCATATGGAGTTTGAGCAGCCACTGTTGACAGAAATCTTTCCAGTGTTGATACCAGTGGTTGGCATCCTGGGGGTGGCAGAAGAATTCCAGTTCCATTTGTTCAAATTCACGGGTGCGGAAGATAAAATTGCCGGGGGTAATTTCATTACGGAAGGATTTGCCTATTTGTCCCACTCCGAAGGGTATTTGCTTGCGGCTGGTGGTGCAGATATTCTTGAAGTTAATAAAAATGCCCTGTGCGGTCTCAGGTCGCAGATAGATTTGGGCGGAAGATTCCTCAGTGACTCCCTGAAAGGTTTTAAACATGAGGTTGAATTGACGGATGGGGGTGTAGTCGCATTGTCCGCAGGAGGGACAGGGGATTTCGCTTAGTTTTTCAAAGAGTTGTTCTGGACTCATGGATGCCAATGCTTTTGCTGGAAGGTGTTTTTCTAGCAGGTGGTCTGCCCTGTGGCGGGTTTTGCACTTGCGGCAATCGGTGAGGGGGTCTGCGAAGCCTGCCAGGTGGCCAGAGGCTTCCCAGACAGAGGGATTCATTAAGATGGCACTGTCCAGCCCCACAATATCAGAGCGGCTTTGTACGAAATCTTTCCACCATTGGCGTTTGATGTTGTGTTTGAGTTCAACGCCTAGGGGTCCGTAGTCCCAGGCGTTGGCAAGGCCTCCGTAGATTTCTGAGCCTGCATAGACAAACCCGCGCCGTTTGGCAAGCGAGGTCAATTGCTCCATGTTGGGTATCATCAGTGATTAAGTGGGACGGGGTGGTGGAAGAAGAAGCGGATGTCTAGCGAAGCCTAGATCGATTTAATTGAAGGCTTTGCGTTGGGTATTGTCTGAGATGGCCTGTTGCAGGTTTTTGGCGAGCAGTGGTTGTTGTTGTGCTGCTTTAAGAAGGCTTTGAACATAATGGACACATTGTTCTTGTTGCTGCAATAGGTTATTGGCGAGCAGCAACAACTGACAGCCAGCGATGAGTGCCAGTTGACAGGCTTGTTCGGTGGAGCAATATTGCCGCAATGCCTGCATTCGCAGGTCGTCTGTGAACAGCCAGGCTTGAGGTGCTTGACGCAGTAGTGCGGCGGCAGCTTGGGGATTGAGCGATGTCGGCAGATGGCCCCATGGGGGAGCGCATACATGGGACATGAGTACGCCGTGCATAGGGATTTGGGGCGCCAGTTCTGCGAACAATCGCAAAGGTTCGCTGGGGATGTCTTCCAGAATGCAGGCTTCCAGATGGGTGTTGAACTGCGCACTGCCTAAGCCAGGGTAGTGCTTGATACAAAGACCTATCCCAGCCTTGCGAGCAGCCTTGGCATGGCGCAAAGCATAGCCATGCACAGCAGCTGGGTGTTTGCTGTAGCTGCGACCACGCGCACCCACCTCTGGAGCTTGGGGGTCTAGGTTGCAATCCACCACTGGAGCCAGGTTGACCTGTATACCCAAATCAGCCATCTCCGCATAGCTGCTGTCCAGCAAGGCTTGTTGCCTGGTTGGCGACAATTCCGCCATCTCTTCCGCCGAAGGCAACGGAGCAAACCCCCGTTGCTCCTTTAAGCGACACACCTGACCCCCCTCTTGGTCTATCAACACCAACGGCGCAGAGGGCAAAGCCGCTATTTGCCGACAAAGACCCCGCAATTGCTGCCGACTTTCTATATTCCGCACGCCACCTCCCCTTGCCTGCTCATCAAACAACAGCACTCCCCCCAATCCAAACCGCTCGGCAAAATCCCTCAGCCAATGCGGCAACTCCAAACCATCAAAACCCAACACAAATACCTCCCCCACTCTGTCTCCTATCAAAACAGACACTCTCCTCCATTAAGCATAAAACCATTCCTTCTTGCGTTCTACCCGCTTCAACGCCGCTTTAGCACGCTCACGCAGCTCACCATTAAAACCAATTTCTCGCTGCAAACCTTCCTGCAATAACTCCAATCGCTCCTCATGCTTGTAACTATTGTAGGCAATCATCATCAGATCACACCCCGCCGACAATCCATTCCGCGCAGCTGTCTGAAGATCCATGCGTTTCTGCAAAGCTGCCATCAGCAAATCATCCGTCACCACCAACGCCTCAGCAGCATCTGCCCGCAAACCCTGCAGCACTCGCCGCGACATAGAAACAGGCAACAACCTATCCCACTCATTCACAATACAATGCGTCACCAATATCCCCTGACCATTCACCCGCGATACCAAATGATGAAACAAGCGCAGCTGCTCCCTATGCAAAGACAAATTGCACAATTCCAAATGCGTATTCTTATGCGTAGCCCCCAACCCAGGATAATGCTTCAAACATAATCCCACACCCACACCTCGCGCCACTTCATCTATCAACTGCACAAAATCCAGTACCCGCCTAGGCTCACTAGAATACGCACGCCCCAATGAACCAATATCAGGACCTTGAGCATTCAACTCTAAATCCACCACAGGCACCAAATTGTAATGCACCCCCAAAGCACGCAACTCCTTATAACTACGCTCCGAAAACCGCCGCTGGCTGTCCACAGACAGCCCCCCCATCTCCTGCTGACTAGGCAGCGGCGCAAATCCTCGCCCCTCCTTTAACCGACGCACCTTGCCCCCCTCCTGATCAATAAATATCAAGGGACGACTAGACAGTCCCGATAACTCCCTGCATAACTGCCTAACCTGAGATGGACTTTCTATATTCCGACGATAACTCCGACTAACAGGATCGTAATCAAACAAAATCACCCCTCCCAATCCATAACGCAACTCAAAGCGCTTCAACCATGCAGGCACCTGATAGCCCACAAATCCCAACATAAAAAACTTGCCTGCAGGAAAGCCTGCCATTGAATGTTTTCCTTTTTCAATTGCTCCCATCTTCCCCCAATAGCCTATCTGCAATAACGCATACTTCACAACCCCTTCCCCTGCTTTGTAGAGAAATGCCCGCTAGAGACAGAAAAATTGCTCTATCCCTCTAAGCCTTACCTGCCCTAGTTAAGCAGCCAAGAATGTGCTTACAATAGGTAGCATATGGGGGTGCTTATATTTACTCTGGCAAGTAAAAATGTCTGAAGACCAGATGATTGCAGTGCCACCTGATTTTGCCCGTTCGGGCACTTTGGATATGGCCGCATACAAGGCGATGTATCGTCGCTCGGTGGAGCATCCTGAAGCATTTTGGGGCGAGCAGGCGGAGCGCCTGCATTGGTTTAAGCGGTGGCAGCAGGTATTGGAGCATGATTATGGGCGTGGATTTCATCGGTGGTTTGTAGGGGGCAAGTTGAATGCTTGTTATAATTGTTTGGACAGGCATTTGGAGAATGGTCTGGGGGACAGGGTAGCCATCATCTGGGAGGGGGACGAGCCCCATGTAAGCAAGACCTTCACTTATAAGGAATTGCACCAGGCGGTTTGCCGTTTTGCCAATGTGTTAAAGCAACTGGGGGTGAAGAAGGGGGATCGGGTGACCTTGTACATGCCCATGATTCCAGAACTGCCGATGGCAGTATTGGCGTGTGCACGCATAGGGGCTGTGCATTCGGTGGTGTTTGGAGGTTTTAGTTCGCATTCAATTAGGCAGCGGATACAGGACTGTGGCAGCCAGTTCGTGGTGACAGCAGATGAGGGCAAGCGGGGAGGTCGTCGCATTGCCTTGAAGCATATCATGGATGAGGCACTAGCAGGTTTGGATTTGGTGAAGCACTGTTTGGTGGTGCGTCATACGGGGGCGGAGGTTGGCTGGCAGGAAGGGCGGGATGTGTGGCTGCATGAGATGCACGGAGATGATGACTGCCTTGCGGAGGAAATGGACGCAGAAGACCCTCTGTTTATTTTGTATACCTCTGGTTCTACAGGCAAGCCCAAGGGGGTGCTGCACACCACAGGAGGATATCTGTTATATGCCAGCTTGACGCATGAATATGTGTTTGACTGTCGCCCAGGCGATGTCTACTGGTGCACCGCAGATATCGGCTGGATCACAGGACACAGCTACCTTTTGTATGGACCATTAGCCAATGGAGTAACCACCTTGGTATTTGAGGGACTGCCCACTTATCCTGATGCCGGGCGCTGCTGGGATGTGTGTGACAAGCACAAAGTCAATGTGTTTTACACCGCACCCACAGCCATTCGCTCCCTCATTCGTGAAGGCGACTCTTTTGTACAGCGTGCCCGTTTGGACAGCCTGCGGGTATTGGGAACTGTGGGAGAACCCATTAATCCAGAAGCCTGGAATTGGTACCATCGGGTGGTGGGCAAGGGGCGTATCCCTATCTCGGACACTTGGTGGCAGACGGAGACCGGCGGTATTTTGCTATCTCCCTTGCCTGGTGCCACCGCCTTGAAACCAGGCTCCGTCACCCTGCCGCTATTTGGCATCCGCCCGCTGCTGCTGGATGACAACGGACAACGCATTGAAGGCGCAGGCACCGGCAACCTCTGCCTAGAATTCCCCTGGCCAGGACAAATGCGCGGCGTATATGGCGAACCTGACAGGTTCTACAACACCTATTTCTCCCAATTCCCAGGCTATTACTTCTCTGGCGACGGCGCCCGTCGCGACCAAGACGGCTACTACTGGATACTGGGGCGGGTGGATGATGTCATGAACATTTCTGGCCACCGCCTGGGGACAGCAGAGGTGGAATCCGCACTGGTTTCGCATCCCCAAGTGGCAGAAGCTGCCGTGGTCGGCATGGAACACTCCCTAAGCGGGCAAGCCATCTACGCCTTTGTCACCCTCAAAGCCTCCATCCCAGAAAGCGACAGCCTCAAACAACAGCTGGTACAGCATGTGAGGCAAGCCATCGGTGCCATCGCCACCCCCGCAGTGATTCACTTCGCTCCCCTGCTGCCCAAAACCCGCAGCGGTAAAATCATGCGGCGCATCCTGCGAAAAATCGCCAATGGCAGCATCGCAGATGTGGGCGACACCTCCACCCTGGCAGAACCCCATGTAGTCCAACAGCTGTTCAACTCCCGCCCGCCCCTGTCCTAAATTTCCTATAAGGCATTCCTCTATGTCATACGCCATTGCAGCCTACTTGCTTTGTGCAGCCGTACTCACAGTCTATACCGCAGGCTGGCTGTGGCGACTGCGCCAAATCCAACAAAAACCCCGCCCCCGCACTCCTTAAACACTAGCCTGTCTGGCAAGCCCCTCTCACAGCTTTGCCGTCATACTCAGGGATTCCTTCCCTGCCCGCCTTGTTTGTTGCGGATAAATCCGCTGGCTCCCGATGCCCCGCCATAAATGCCCATAATCTGCTGACACTCCACCATACCAGCCTGCAATGGTATTCCCTAGTGTTCTTTTCGGCAGAACTCCTTATAGAAAGATTTAGTATTGTCCCATCTATAGACAGTAAATTGATGCTTGACATGAATCTATATTACTGTAATTCTCAATATAGAGAGACGAGTCCAATGGACATTGTAAGTATATTTCAAACATTCCCAGATAAAGAATCCTGTATAGAGCATTTAGAAAAAGCAATATGGCAAAAAGGCATAACTTGCCCCTACTGTTACAATAAAAGATCTGCTCCAAGGAAAGATAACCATAGGCATCATTGTAATAAGTGCAACACCGATTTTTCTGTTACAGTAGGAACTATATTTCATAAAACAAGACTTCCTCTTCAAAAATGGTTCTTGGCTATTTCTTTAATATTGAATGCTAAAAAAGAAATTACTGCGAGGCAATTAGCTAGAGATATAAAAGTCAATAAAGATACCGCATGGCGTATGATTATGCAAATCGGAAAGGGCGTGAGAGAACATAGAGATATTCTGGATAAGGTCATTGAGATTGATGAAACTTATGTAGGAGGTAAAAAAAGAAAAATACATAAAGACAAATAGGATATGAGAACTTATAAAAATACTATTGAAAATTTTATTTTTTTAAGAGAGGTTCTATTTGTTTTATATACAATAATAGATAAACCGTAAACTTGTTTATCATAACACTATAGAAAGGAATTTTCTAATATGAAAATTAAAAAAAATAAAGATAATATAAAAATAGCAGAATATACAGGAAAAATATCTTTTAATGGTTGTAATTTGTATTGTGCTGTACTAAAAGATGGCACACGTATAATTGTTAGTAGAAGTTTAGCTAATGTTCTGGGAAGAAAAGGAAGTGGGTCTGATTGGGAAAAGAAAAGAAAAGAAGGCGTTTTACTTCCAGAGTATGTTTCTGCTGAATATTTAAGAGATTTTATACCAGAAAATCTAAAAAATAAGCTTTCTAACCCAATAAAATATCAATTGGGCAAAAATAAGTTTATTCAAGAAGGTATAGAAGCTACTTCATTGTCAGATATACTTTATGTTTGGATGGATGCAGATAAAAAAGGCGCTTTAGGTAAAAGACAAAAAAAGGTAGCTGAAACTGCGTATATTTTATCAAAGGCAATAAGTAAAGTTGGTGTAATTGCTCTCGTTGATGAAGCTACAGGTTTTCAGAAATATAGAAAAAAGGATGCCCTGCGTCAATTAGTGGAATTTTATGTTATTGAAGAAGCAAGAAAATGGACTAAAGAATTTACAGACCGATTCTTTGAGGGTTTAGATTCAATTTATAAAAATGAAAAAACTACACCAAGAACTAGACCTAAATATTATGGGAAATTCATCAATACATATGTATATAGTCCCATAGAAAAAGGAAAAATTTTTCTAGCACTAAAAGAAAATCAAAAAAAATCAAAACATAAAAGGCTACACCAATTCTTATCTCAAGATATAGGTTTAAGTGTTCTTAGGAATAGAATAGGTAGAATTTCTGCTTTGCTAGATATAAGTCCAAATCTAAGAAAGTTTAAGGAACATTATGTAAGGATGGAAGGAAAACAACAATGGCTTGATTTGTCCGATGAAAATAGTGAAGAAACAGAAAAACTCTGTTAAACAAGTAAAAAACCAAAAAAGCAACCAGTAAGAAAATCACCAAAAGAGCAACAAGCCCAAACCCCACCAGCCGAGACAAAAAAGCAACCGCCAGCAGCTGCCCCGTAAATACCGTTAGTTGCAGCGCACCCCCAGCCCCACAGCCCTTTGGCACAGGAAGATTTTGCTTATGGCTTTTTGTTTGTGCTAAGTTGGAGATAGCATTTGCGGGTTTTGCTTATTTGAAGTGATGAGATGTTGGCACAGCAGTACATACCCATTCTTTTGTTGATTGCAGTGTCTTTCAGCATTGCCACTATTTTTTCTGCAGCAGGAATACTGCTGGGACCCAAGCTGGACAGCGGTGACAAGCTGATGCCCTTTGAATCGGGCATGCCATCCAAAGGCTCCGAATACCGCCGTTACAGCATGCGCTTTTATATGGTAGCACTGGCGTTTTTGATTTTTGATGTGGAGATTGTGTTCTTTTATCCTTGGGCGGTGCGTTTCCGTGAACTGGGCTGGCCTGCTTTTTGGGCTATGTCTATTTTCTTTTCGGTGCTGCTGCTGGGGCTGATTTATGACTGGAGGAAGGGAGCCTTAGAGTGGGAATGAAACAACCTGTTGCCGAAGCATTTGTTACCAGCAAGCTGAGCAATGTCATTAACTGGGCACGGAAGTACTCCCTGTTTCAGTATCCCTTTGTCACTGCCTGCTGCGGCATGGAATTTATGGCGGTCTACGGAGCGCACTATGATGGAGCGCGCTTTGGTTGTGAGATTCCCCGTTTTTCTCCCAGACAGGCTGATCTGTTGTTTGTGGTGGGGACGGTCAATCACAAAATGGCGCCCATCTTAAAGCGCGTCTATGAACAAATGGCTGAGCCTAAGTGGGTGATTGCCTTTGGCGCTTGTGCTGCTTCTGGCGGTTTTTACCAAAACTACGCTGCCGTTGCGGGCATTGACCGCATCATCCCGGTGGATGTCTATATCGCTGGCTGCCCCCCGCGTCCTGAAGCGGTGCTGGACGGTATCATAGAACTGCAAAAACTCATCCAGAAAAAAGGACCGCGCCACAGCCGAGCTATCAATCCCAGGGAAGCCGAACCCCCACCGCAACTCAGTCGCAGAGAATCCTAGGCATCCTGTGTGGGCAAATCATCTGGCAAATCATCTGGCAAGCGCAAAACCCCTTCCACTCCGTCTCGCTAAAGCAGCCTGTGCCCCAAACCCAAAGACACCATGCCCCAAGACCCCCCTCCCAACAAAAACCACCCCGCACCTGCGGATACCTCTGCAGCCAAATCCACCCCCACCCCAGAACTGGAGGACCCCGCACAGCTGCTGCTGAAGCAGTTCCCCGCACAGATCCTAGGTCAGCACTCCCAGCACGGCGACGACACCCTGCTGCTTCATCGGGATGCCATGCTGGATGCCTTCAAATGCCTCAAAGACAACCCTGCTGCCAGCATGGAAATGATGGTGGACATCACCGCTGTGGACTGGCTGCCCCGCCAACCCCGTTTTGAAGTGGTCTACCACTTCAAATCCATCTCCTTGGGAAATCGCATCCGCATCAAGATACCCCTAACAGAAGACGATGCCTGGGTGCATTCCATCATCCCTCTTTGGCCAGCCGCAGACTGGTACGAACGCGAATGCTGGGAGATGTACGGCATTGTATTTAAGGAACATCCCAATCTTAAAGCCCTGCTGCTTTATGACGGCTTTGAGGGCTATCCCCTGCGAAAAGACTACCAAAAAACTCTTGCCCAGCCCTTGGTGGAAATGCGCCCAGTACGCGAACGCTATGACTATCAAGAACGCTTCCAGCCCGTAAAAGCCCTCCGTGAAAAAACCTCTGATGCTGCTGCCGACAACCCCAGCAGCATGCAGGGAAATACAGCCAATACCAACCAAGAGTGAAGATTCTACTCCTGCTGCCAGATGACAGCGACATTACCACCGACATTACCACCGACATTACCACCGACATCACCACCTAGAATGCTGACGGCTTGGAGATCCCCTTGAAGTTCTGCCAGCATGCTTTCTCTTGAACACCTAGATGTTGTATCATCCAACCAACCCCGTGCTTTTACCCCTCCCCTGCCATGACTGCTGAACGCCGCTTTAACCAACCAGACTTTGCTGCTGAACCGATGGTGATTGAAATCGGTCCCGCCCATCCTGCCATGCATGGCATCACCCGCTTCCGCTGCCACCTGGACGGTGAAGTCATCACCCACATGGAAGCCGACATCGGCTATCTCCACCGCGGTTTTGAGAAAGAATCCGAAAACGCCACCTATTTGCAGATTATCCCTTACACCGACCGTCTCAACTATGTATCTCCCCTCATCAACAATGTAGGCTATGCCCTGGCTACAGAAAAACTCTTCCAAATAGAAGCTCCCCGCCGTGCACAATTCGTGCGGGTACTGATGTGTGAGATCTCACGCATCACCGACCACCTGACTTGCAACGGTGCCACCGCCATGGAAATTGGCGCCATGACTGTTTTTCTTTGGTTTATCAAGGCACGCGAATACCTATGGGAACTGGTGGAAGAGGTCACCGGCGCCCGCCTCACTACCACCTGGACGCGCATAGGCGGTAATGCCAATGACCTGCCAGACCACTTTCTTCCCATGCTGGAAGAACGCCTGAAAAAACTGGAACACATCCTCAAAGAGGGCGAATCCCTCATTATGAAAAACCGCATCTTTATTGACCGCGTTCGTGACATCGGCATCATTTCACCTGAACGCGCCGTGGCATACGCCTTTTCTGGTCCCATGCTGCGCGCCTGCGGCATCCCCTATGATATTCGCCGCTCCGACCCCTACCTGGTCTATGAAGAACTAGACTTTGACATCCCTGTGGGCAAAAATGGCGACTGCCTAGACCGCTTCATCGTCCGCCAAGAAGAAATGCACCAAAGCATCTCCATCATCCGACAATGCATCCACAAACTGCCCCCAGGCGACTTCCACTGCCGCGACCGCCGCGTCTGGATGCCCGAAAAACACCAAGTCTTTAACAGCATTGAGGGTTTAATTGACCACTTTAAAATCATCATGGATGGCCCCGAACCTCCCCCAGGCGAAGCCTACCAAGCTGTTGAAGGCGGCAACGGAGAACTGGGCTTTTACCTGGTATCTGATGGATCAGGCAAACCGCTGAAATGCCGTGTGCGTCCTCCTTGCTTTAACTTTGTGATGGCTATGCCAGAAATGACCATTGGACATTACATTGCCGATATCGTTCCCATCTTTGGATCCGTCAACATGATCGGCGGAGAATTGGAACGTTAATCATGCAAACTTCCAATCACAGCACATCAATCACTTCACATCAATCAGTACAGCCATATGGCAGAATTCTTTCTCAATAGTCCCCTGCTGCAGGCAGTCGTTAAGATCGCTGCCATTGTGTTGGGGTTTGTGATGCTGACAGGCACGTTGCTCACCTTAATGGAACGCAAATGGATGAGTGCGGTGCAGGACCGTATTGGACCCAACCGTGCCAATGTGGGCAAATTTACGTTCCACGGGTTGTTTCATATCCTTAGCGACGGCTTAAAATCTATGTTTAAGGAAGATACCGTTCCTGCTGGTGCCAATCGGCTGATGTTTGCTATTGCTCCGTATTTTGCTTTTCTCTCGGTAATTGTCATGTGGGCAGTGATTCCTGTGGCAGCCCCTGTGGGTGATTTCAAGTTCCAGATTGCTGATCTGGATATTGGCTTGTTGTTGGTATTCGCTTTTACCTCACTGGGGGTGTACGGGGCGGTGCTGGGGGGGTGGAGTTCTAACAACAAATTTGCTTTGCTGGGGGCTACCCGTGCTTCAGCACAGATGCTCTCATATGAAATTTTTCTAGGACTGTCTCTGGTGGGGGTGTTCATGGTAAATGAAACCCTGTCTGTGGGACAGATTGTTTTGAATCAGGGGGAACACTGGTGGGGTTGGATACCCAAGTGGGGCATTTTTACGCAGCCTTTTGCCTTTGTGATGTTCTTTGTAGCCATGCTAGCAGAAATCAAGCGTCAGCCTTTTGACGCCCCAGAGGGCGAGTCAGAGATTATAGCTGGTTATTTTTTGGAATACTCTGGCATGCGCTGGTCTGCCTTTGTGCTGGCTGAATATGTGGGCATTGTAGGAGTGGGTGCACTAACCACTACACTTTTCTTGGGCGGCTATCATCTGCCTTGGCTGGGAGAATTCGGCATTGCCCCTGGTGGGGTGTTGTGGCTGGCACTGCCCAGTTGGTTCATCACCCTGCTGCAAATTGGAGCATTTGCTGCAAAAACCTTGTTTTTCTGCTGGCTGATTATCATCTTGCGTTGGAGCGTTCCGCGCTTCCGTTTTGACCAGATTATGCACCTGGGCTGGAAGCGCATGCTACCCTTGGCACTTGCCAACATCGCCATCACCGCCTTGGCACTGCTGATATATGACAGCTGGGTCTTCTAAATCTCCCTTGATGACACGGCCGTATGGCAGCAAGTTGTCTCGGCAGGCGGTGATGTTCCCGCTCAAAATCCCCCACACTGTTCTTGGCAATTTTTTGCTATGTTCCCCAACCTTTGCTAAGCTAGGTTCATAACCTTTGCATAAAGCAGCCCATGCATCCCCATGATAAGGCATCCCCATGAAAGTCGCAGCCAGCAGCAAACAACGCATTAAACAGGTTCACCATCGTAGCGGCTGGCTGGAAAGCCTTTACCTGCCCGCCATAATCGGCGGGCTGCGCATCACCACCCGACACTTCTTGCGCAATATATTCGGCAAGCGCGATGTGGTCACCATCAACTATCCAGAAGAAACCCGCCGCATCTCACCACGTTACCGAGGGCGTCATCGCTTGACCATGCGTGAGGATGGCTTCATCAAGTGTGTTGCCTGCTATATGTGTGAAGAAGTCTGCCCCGCCAACTGCATCCATATTGAGTCTGGCGAAGTGCAAGACAAATCGGTAGAAAAATACCCCGTGGTGTTTGATATAGATGAACTCCGCTGCGTCTTCTGCGGACTCTGTGTAGAAGCCTGCCCCAAAGATGCCCTGCGCATGGATACAGGCATAGTATCCATGGCTTACACAGACCGTGATCGCTTTGACTTCACCCGCGAACTCCTACGCGATGCCGCCACGGGAAACAGCGAAAAAACCAAATTTCACAATGTCCCCCTGCCCGCCAATCCCCAAGATGCCCTGCCCTACTCACAAGGCTTGCTGCCTGATGAATCCCCAGAAAACACCATTTCGGATGATTTTAAAACCTGATTGCCCCCACCCAGCATGCCCTTAAAGTATTCCACCAGCAGAGAATTAGTCAGCCAGGTGACCAAACCAGCCACAATCTGGCTGTCCCTGGTTGTTCTCGGTACTGCATTGGTAACAGCAGTTTCTGTTGCCCCCATTCAGGCACAGCAAAGTTCTGCAGCGGATGCCACCGAGCGTTTGCTGCGATTGAAAGCCAAACAGGAAGGGCGCATCTTTGTCCCCCTCAAAGATAAAAACCTGTCTCCTACCGAGCGTCTGCTGCTGCTAAAAGCGCGTCAGGAGGCATTTCCTGTTGTGGTAGAAAAGGGGGAACGCACTGTGCTGGTACGCGGTCAAGGTGCCGGCAGCTGGCACGAAAATGATGTCGCCCTCTCTCGTCAAGAAGCCCTGCGCGACGCCCTGCGCAATGCAGTAGAACAAGCCAGCGGACTGGCAATTGAATCCCGTTCTCAAGTGGAAAATTATGAACTGGTGCAAGAAATCCTGGTCACCAAAAGCCAAGGCTTCGTCAAGCGCTACCGCATTATAGAAGAAAAACGCGACGGACCCCTGTACCGCTTGGAAATAGAAGCCCTCATATTAACCCAGCCATTTATAAAAACCCTGGAAGAAACCACCAACAATGATAAAAACACACTCAAAGAAGCTCAAAAAACCTCGCAAGATTTCCCTCTGCCACCAAAAGAACCCAGCAAAAACTAAATGAGAACTGCGATTATCGCTGCCAGCTGCAACCTCGCATGGATACCGCAGACAACCTCAAAATGCTTAAAGAGCGCATCGCCACTGCAGCACTCCGCAGTGGACGCAATCCCGACGATGTCCAGCTGCTGGCTGTCAGCAAAACACGTTCAGCCCACCAAATACTCCAAGCCATACAAGCAGGCCAACAATCCTTTGGAGAAAACCGCATCCAAGAAGCACATTCCAAAATCCCCGCCGTCCAAGACCTCTGTCAAAAAGCCCAACTCCCTCCACCAACCTGGCACCTGGTGGGCAGCCTCCAAACCAATAAAGCCCGCTTCGCCCACCTCTTCCACATGCTCCACTCGCTTGACTCCATACGCCTCGCCAACGCCCTGCAGCAGCACTTCGCCAAACTCCAAGCCACTTGTCCCGTATTCCTGCAAGTCAACTACAGCCAAGAAAAAACCAAAAGCGGCGTACACACCCATGACCAACTCCAACAACTGGCAGACCATCTCCTCCACTGCCCCAACCTCCAACTGCGAGGACTAATGACCATACCACCTCCAGCCCTCAACGAAACCCAGTCCCGACAGCATTTTGCCCAACTCCGTCAATCCCTACAACGCCTCCAAACCCGTCTCCCCCGAAACCACCAATGTCACCAGCTTTCCATGGGCATGTCCGCAGACTTTGAATGGGCTGTCGCCGAAGGAAGCACCATGGTTCGCCTCGGCACTGCCATCTTTGGTGCTCGCTCCAACCCCTCACCCCCCCATTAGCCATGCTCATTGTTATCCAAATCATCCAATTCGTTTCCAATATTCTCTCCCTGCTGATCATCGCTCAGGTGCTCCTCTCCTGGTTCCCCCACAACCGCGACAAACCAGGCATCCGAATGCTTTACCGCCTCACCGACCCCCTCACCCGCCCCTTCCGCTTTATCCCCAGTATCGGAGGCATAGACTTTTCTCCTTTGGCGGCGCTGCTCTCCATCCAATTGCTGGAAGAACTGCTGGTCTTCTCCTTGCAAAAATTACTATAACCAATACACATAAAGACCCCCATCCTCTTTACTCAAACCTGATATATGTGATGATGTAAACAAGCATGATTGTTTGGCGGGGAGGTAATCTTCTATGATTCGTTCTCTATTTTTTACTCCTGGAGATGATGCCCACAAGGTGGAAAAATCCTTCACCTTGGGTGCCGATGCTGTGGTGTTGGATTTAGAAGATGCGGTAGCCAAACAGCATAAAGCCAGCGCCCGCCAGTTGGCTGCCCAGACACTCTCTAAGCCACTGCCCAAAACACTACCAAAAACACTGCCCAAAACACTGCCTCAGCCTATGAGGTATGTGCGGGTGAATTCTTGTGGAGACCCCGAATGTCTGGCAGACCTCAGTGCAGTGGTAGGCAGCAATTTGCACGGCATTGTGTTACCGCTGGTGGAAAGCAGCCGTGATATGGAGATTGCAGACTGGGCACTGACGCAGTTAGAACAGCGTGCGGGTATGCAGACGGGGAGTTTGAAAATTCTGCCCATTATTGAAACTTGCCGCGGTCTGAGCAATATCGGCGAGATATGTTCGCATCAGGGACGCCTTCGCCGACTGTCTTTTGGTTCATGGGATTATTGTCTGGATGCAGGTATGCTGTCTACTCCGCATGAAGGGGAGCTTGAACATGCCCGTACTGTGATTGTACATGCTTCTGCTGCAGCAGGTCTGGATAAGCCCCTTGATACTTCTTGGATCGGCATTGGTGATATTGAGGGCTTGAAGAACTCTGCCATGCGCGCACGTCAGTTGGGATTTGGTGGCAAGGCTTGCATCCATCCAGAACAGCTGCCCGTCATCCACCAAGTCTTTTCTCCTTCAGCATCAGAAATTACCAAGGCACAGCGCATTGTTGAGGCTTTTGAACAGTCCGCAGCCCAGGGCACAGCTGCTATTGTGGTGGATGGTCAATTCGTAGATTATACCCACGCAGAACGCGCACAGCAAATCTTGGAACTCGCCAAAGCCATCTCAGCAAAAGACCTCCAGAACCCACTATGACCCAGATCGTCCAACACAGTCAGCTGACACCACACACTTCGCTGCCTGATGTCTTCTTACACTTCTCACGTAAAAACTGGGCGCACTTCCGTGATGATCTCCCCCTGCCGCTTTCAGCAGAAGAACTCGCAGATCTACGCAGTTTGGGTGATCACATCTCTCTGGAGGAAGTCGCACAAGTCTATTTGCCACTGTGCCGTCTTCTCAGTCTGCATGTTGGCAGCAGGCAGAACCTCCATCGTTCCTCACAAATCTTTCTCGGACACGGTCACGCCAATGTTCCTTTTATCATCGCCATTGCTGGCAGCGTGGCTGTGGGGAAAAGCACCACCGCCCGACTGCTGCAAAAACTTCTCTCTCGCTGGCCCAATCATCCCAAGGTAGATCTTATCCCCACAGATGGCTTCCTGCTGCCCAATGTGGAACTCAAGAAACGCGGACTCATGCATCGCAAAGGCTTCCCAGAAAGTTATGACCTCCGTCAAATCCTCAACTTCCTGGCTGCCGTTAAGTCAGGACAACGGGTGGCGTACTCTCCTGTGTATTCTCATCTCCACTACGATGTCCTTCCCAAACAATACCTGCAAATTCGTCAACCAGAAATCCTGCTGATTGAAGGACTAAACTTGCTGCAGGTCGGGGAGCCCCCCAACTTATCGCCCAAGGTTTCTGATTATTTTGATTTCTCTATCTATGTAGATGCCGACCCTGTTCTCATTGAAAAATGGTACTGCCAACGTTTTCTTCAGCTGCGCAATACCGCCTTCCAAGACCCCCTCTCCTATTTTCACCACTATGCCTCCCTCTCTAAGAAAGCGGTGCTGGAAGAAGCCAAACGCACCTGGAGGCAGATCAATCTGGTCAACCTGGTGGAAAATATCCTGCCCACCAAGCAGCGCGCCAGTCTCATCTTAGAAAAACGACACCAACACAATGTGAGCCATATCCACTTGCGCAAGCTCTAGCCCCTCTTTTGGAAAAGGGCAGCCAGCGGGGCAACAGAGTTGTTGCCCCATAGAAAGACTATGCGAAGACTATGCGGTGTGAAGATTGTCTTTATATTGGGTAAGTTCCTCGTTGAGATTTTCTAGTTCTTTACCACCTGCCATCATTTTTTCTATCTCAGTATGAGAGATTTTGGATTTTAGATAAGTGCCGATGCTTTTGCCTCTATTGAGCAACACAAAGCGGTCAGCCACAGGGTATGCGTGGTGAACATTGTGAGAAATAAAGACCACCCCAATGCCGCTGGCGCGTGCTTGGATGATGTATCTTAGTACCAGGGAGGCTTGTCTTACACCAAGAGCGCTGGTGGGTTCATCTAGAATGAGCACCTTGGCACCGAAGTAGACGGCGCGTGAGATGGCCAGGCATTGTCGTTCTCCACCGGAGAGGGTGCCGACGGCTTGTTCTGAGTCGCGGATATCAATGCCAATGCGGTGCATTTCTTCACGGGAGATTTTGGCTGCCTTTTCAAGGTCAAACACAGGCAGGATGCCTCCTATTTTTTTAATGGGTTCTCGTCCCATGAAGAAGTTGCGGGTAATGCTCATCAGCGGGACGGTGGACAGGTCTTGGTAGACGGTGGCGATGCCGCGGTCTAGGGCTTCACGCGGGGATGATAGTTCAACTTGTTGACCTTCTATCCAGTAGCTGCCTTCATCTGGTTTATGTACACCAGAGAGGGTTTTGATGAGGGTGCTTTTTCCTGCTCCATTGTCTCCCAGCAGTGCCAGGACTTCGCCTGAACTGACATGCATAGAAACTTCGCTGAGGGCTACCACAGAACCGAAGAACTTGGAGACGTTTCTTAGTTCCAATAATTTTTTTTGGGGTTGGTTTGCGTTATTCATTACATACTTTCTCCTGTGACTTTGAAGCGAAGATAATTATTGAATATCACGGCGACCAGCAGCATTAATCCTAGGAACACACGGAAGAGGGAACTGTCTACCCCGGTGTAGAAGATACCGATTTGCACCACACCAAAAATAACTGCACCAAAGGCTCCTCCAACCACAGATCCGTATCCACCGGTGAGCAAACTGCCACCGATGACAGCAGCGATGATAGCTTCAAATTCTTTCAAGAGTCCGCGGTCAGCAGCAGCTGAACCGAATTCCATCACCTGGCAGGCAGCAAACACAGTGGCACAAAATGCGGAGAACATAAATAGGGAGATCTTTACAAAACGTACTGGCACGCCCATATTGCGTGCAGCAGCAGCGTCGCCGCCCGCAGCGAACACCCAGTTGCCAAAACGTGTTTTGAGCAAGACAAAGGATGCGAACGCTACCAGAATAAACCACCAAATGATGACCATAGGAATCCCGCTGACCAGCGGGGTGCCGTCGTTGTATTGGCCAATGATTCCCCAATCGGATAATTGGTAAAACACAGGAGAAAATATCTTAGCTCCAAACACAGCTCCCAAGAAATCGCCTTCGGCCCGCTCTCGAACACCGCTGATGACCGTCTGTCCTGTCAGGGTGATGGCAAGAAAAATCGTCAAGCCTCGCAGAATGTACAAAAATGCCAGAGTAACGATAAAAGACGGCAGCCGTGTTTTCATAACTGTGTAGCCATTGATAAATCCCAGCAGCATGGCGCCGGCAAATGCAAACAGCAGGCTTATCCACGCAGGCCAGCCCCAAAACAACATGGGAATGGCTATCATCATCCCTGAGAAAGCAATCATGGAACCGATGGACAGATCAAATTCTCCTGCTATCATCAAACTGACCGCACCTACTGCGATGATTCCTAGCTGGGCAGATACTACCATCCAATTCAGAATACCATCCGAATTGAACATCCCGCTGTCAAAACTGATAAGTAAAAAGAAAGCAAATACCAACAAAACTCCGCCTGCCGAACCAAATTCAGGGCGGTTTAATAAATCTTGCAATAATGTGCGTTTTTTGACGCGTTCGTCAGTATGAGCTTTTTCTGCTGCCATGGTTACCTCCTATGACAAAGTGCTGTTATGATATACAGTACAACATCACTTCACACAAGCATTTTGTTGGTTTCTGGCTAAAATATTCCAGCAGCATTTTTTCAACCAGGGACTTGGCTGGCAGTGTAGTCTGCAGTAGGAGGATCTTTGGGCAAGTGAAGCGGATGTTTTTTGCCTGCCACTCATCACTGCCAGTATGACAGAATGGAGACACTGAGCCCTGTATGGATTTACCCACACTGTTTCTGTTGTTAGCAAAAATCAGCAACTTTTGCCTGCGTTTCTATGGATGGCTGATTGTGGCAGCGATTTTATTGACCTGGATACACCCCGACCCATCTAATCGTTTGGTGCGATGGCTGCGCAGGCTAACCTCACCCTTTATTAACTGGGTGGGGGGATGGCTGCCGCGCATATTGCTGCCGTTTGCTGCCTATATCGCTTTGTTGATGGTATGGAATCTGGCTGAGGTATTTGGGGAGATACTGATCAATGTGGGTTCGTTTGCTTCGGGCAGACTGCCTGCTGCGGTATTGGGGGTTCGCTTGGCAGGGTTTGGCTTGACTTGGCTGGTGCTGATGCTGCGTTCGTTCTTATCATTTTTGATTTTATTGATGGTCATTTGGTTTGTCATAACCTTGGTAAAACCCTCGCTACACAACCCCATTGTCCGTACCATAGGCATGCTGGTAGACCCTTTTATTTCGCCGATACAAAGACGTTTTCCTGGTTGGTGCTGGGTGGGTTCTGTAGATATTTCCCCCTTGTTGGTGCTGCTGATAGTATGGCTGCTGATAAGCTGGCCGGTAAGCTGGCTGTTTCAACTGGCATTTATACTGACCCATTGACCTTAGCGTTCACTACCCATTGACCTTAGCGTTCACTACCCATTGACCTTAGCGTTCACTACCCATTGACCTTAGCGTTCACTACCCATTGACAAACCAGCAAGAGAAGAGCAGGCTAATAAATTGAGAAGGGGAAGGATATGTATTACCAAGGAGAGATATGAACATGTTTAAGATAGCTCGCAGACACCCGCTGTATTTGTCTGTGTTGTTTTTCATGCTGATGGCTGCCTGGACGCCATTGGCACTGGCAGATGGGCTCAAGGGGGCACCTGCACCCTTTGACAAAGGAGGCGTAAGGGTTGCCTTGGTGGTGCTGGTTAGCGGTGGTGATTTCTTCCATGCCCTCCAAAGCGGCGCCAAATCCCAAGCCAAAGCACTGGGCATTAAACTCACCATTTTGGATTCCAAGAATGATGCTGCCATTCAGGGAGATCTTTTAGAACAGGCCATTAACCGAGGTTATGACGGCATTGTGCTGGATCATGGACTAACCGAAGTACTGAAACCCCTGGTTGCCCGCGCCGTAAAACAAGGCATCAAGGTGGTGGCATTTGATGTCAATGTAGAACACCCCCAAGTCCCCCAAGTAGGACAAAGTGATTTCCTGATAGCGCGCTTTGCCCTGGAACAAGCCATTAAAGATAATGGCACCAGCTTCAAAGCAGGCTATGTGTACGTGCCAGGCTTTGAGCCTACCGATCGCCGTGATAAGATTTGGCAGCAATTCAAAAAACGCTATCCCAACATCCAAGAAAAGGCTCGCTTCGGTGTGGTCAATGACACCACCGCTGCTTCTGTAGCAGATCAAGCCGCAGCCGTCTTCCGTGCCAACCCTGACATCAGCGTGGTATTCGCTCCCTATGACGAATACGCCAAAGGTGTCAAATTAGCCGTGGATGAAGCCGGCATCAATAAACGGGTGAAAATCTACAGTGCCGACATCTCCACCTCCGATATCCGACTAATGATTGAAGCCAACAGTGCCTGGGTAGCCACTGCTGCCACCAATCCCGTAGTAGTGGGGAGAGTCTCCATTCGTTCTGTGGCCATGCTGATAGCCGGTCAAAAGCCCGGCAAAAACATCATCATTCCCCCCACCCTGGTCACACAAGAAGATCTGAGGAAAAACGGTATCAAGAACATGAAAACCCTTGCCAAACTGTTCCCCGCCTTTAACGAAGTGGCGGTGTCCAATCCTCCCTGGATTCCTATCCCTAAACGCTAACACCGCAGCGATTGTGACCACCTATTGTGTTTGATAAAGCTGATTCATCCAGGTCATCTGCTGATTTGAAAGCGCGTGAACTGTTAATAAAACGGGCAGGCAAGCCTCCCTGGCAGGGCATTCTAAGCCTGCACCTGGACGGCTTCGGCTTTGTGATTGTCCCTCTGCTGCCCTATGATTTGTTCATTCCATCCCGTTATGTGAACGGAGCCATGGATGGGGACGGCGTAGAAATAGACTTGCTGCCTGACAAGCGCAAAGGAAAAGGACTGGCAGCGCAGATTACCAAGGTATTGTGGCGCAAACGCAGCCATGTGCGTGGTCGCCTGCGTAAAGAACAGGGTATGTGGTGGCTGCATCCGTTAAATCCGCGGCTGCCTTGGATGCAAGTGGGCTTCAAAAATAACCCATCCCTCAAAGCCTCCACTCAGACAGAGGGAACACTGGTACGTGCCAGAATTACCCGCTACCCGCAGCCAGGGAACAACACGCTGTCTGTGCAGCCAGAAGCCATCTTAGCGGATGATCAAGACCCCAATACCCTGGCAGCACATATCTTGGACGACCTGGAACTGCGCCAGCATTTCTCCACTGACTGCTGCAACACCGCCAACCAACTGGCAGCAGCCCCCCCAGACCTCAGCGGCAGCCACCGACAAGACCTAGAAAAACTGCCTTTCATCACCATTGACGGCGATGACGCAGCAGACTTTGATGACGCCATTCATCTTAGCGGCGGCGGAGACCAGCCCTGGCAGCTGCGGGTCGCCATTGCCGATGTATCCGCTTATGTACAGCCAGGTGATGCCATTGACCAAGAAGCACGTCTGCGAGGCACCAGTGTTTATCTGCCAGGCATGATGCTGCCTATGCTGCCACACAGCTTGTGCACCAACCTGTGCAGCCTAATCCCCGCAAAAACCCGTGCAGTCATGGTGTGCGACATACTGCTGGATCAGCAAGGCAACCGCCTGCAGCACAAAATCTATCATGCCTTTATCCGCAGCCATGCCAGACTAACCTACCAACAAGTACAAGCCTTCTTTGACAACCAGCAGCCCCTCCCCCAAACAGAAAATCAGGCCCCGCTCGCTCCCATGCTCCAAAAAATGCGCCAACTCGCTCAGACCCTCAGCCGACTGCGATACCAGCGCGGAGCCCTTGACTTTGACCTCGCCGAAATCCGCATCCAACTCAATGACCAAGGTCTCCCCCAAGACATCACCCTCACCAAACCCACAGAAGCCACCAAACTCATTGAACAATTCATGCTGGAAGCCAACGAAACCACCGCCCTGCACGCTCTTAAACTTCAACTGCCGGTGCTGTTTCGCACCCACCAGCCGCCGCCCACCGATAAACTCCAAAGCACCCTCCTCCAACTCGCCGAACTCGGGGTACGCGCCACAGAAAATGACCTCCAACAACCCAAAAAACTCCAACAACTGCTGGAAAAAACCCAAAAAGCCCCTCTCAACAACACCCTGCAGCTCATCATCCTCAAATCCATGGCGCAGGCAGCCTACCTCCACAAAAATCAAGGACACTTCGCACTCAATGCCCCCCACTACACCCACTTCACCTCACCCATTAGACGCTATCCAGACCTCCTGCTCCATCGCGCCTTGAGCGCCAGCCTGCTGCAAAAAAACCCCCGCCAGCTGCACCCCTCCCAAGGACTCCTGCTCTCACAAGCAGAACGCAATGCAGCCTCCGCCGAACATAAAATCAACCGCCTCTACCAAATCCTCCTCATGGAACCCCAACTGGGAAAAACCTTCCAAGCCACCATCACCTCCGTTAACGACCGCGGCATGGAACTGCGACTGCTCTCCCCTCCCATCTCAGGCTTCCTTCCTTTCACCAACGCCGCCCACCGCAAAAGACAGTCCCAAAGACACCACCAAAGACAGCCCCCAAGACAGCCCCCAAAACACCATCAAAGGCACCCCGCAGCCTGCCGACCAGGGTCAACCATCTCCTGCAAACTCACCCGCGCCTCTAAAGAAAACCTGCAGCTGGAATTCTCCCCCTGCTAATTCCCAGGTGTTTCTTCTTCTGCCTGTTCTTGCGCTGCTTGGCTATTACCTTCCCATAGGGTATTCAGCTTATCCTGCATTTCTTTTCCATAAGCTTAATGAGTTCTTTATTGGCTTCAATATGTTGGCGTTCCGCTTCCAGTTTCTCAACAATCGCTTCCTGTTCTGCTAATGAAGGAAGAGAGATTCGAATTTTTTTCAATGCAGGGGCATTAAATTGTGGTTGCACCGCACCAGAGGTTAGTGCAGCAACTTGCTTCCAATAAAAATCAGAACGTAAACAATACTTTAAATAAAAAGGAAGCAAAATACTTTTATCAAAATGCAGTCTAATTAGGTAGGAAGCAAAAATAGACGGGGTATCTTCATTAAAACAAAGTGACTCTCCCACAGATCCAACTCTTGCTACCAGAATATCGCCTTTTTTCAATAAAAACTTTCTGTTTTTTACAATCAAAGAAACAAAAACCTGTTTGTCCCCTAATGAACCATCATCGTTAATATCTGTAATTCTTATATAGCGAACATCACCAGAAGGAGAAGAATTTGCGGTATAACCGTATTCAAATTCACATATTTCCCCAAGCGTTACCCACTGCCAGCCTTCTTTTACCTCAAATTTTGGCGCATACCATTTAACCACCTGCCTTGCACCATCAATCACCTTTTGGTAGGCATTTAACTTTTCTACAATGGCTTGTTGTTCATCTAAGGGAGGAAGAGGGATTTGGATGTCATTCAAGTCATCCCTGTAGACATGGGGAATGCCTGTTCCATGTTGCTTACTGTATATCTGCTGCTGTACGCTTACGAAAGCATAATATAAGTACTTTGTAATGAGATTATTTTCGTCAGATGAGAACCACACTGTGCAGTCTGACGCCCATATGGGATAGTTATGATAGGCAACAAAACCAGAATAAGCACCAGATGCAGAAATTGTAACAACATTCCCTTGATAATTTGCTTCATTATGAAAATAAGGGCTAGTTTTACCCCCTGCAATGACGGGGATCATGCCTTTCTTTGTTTTTGCTTTTGTGATTGTATTGCCCTTTTTGCAAATAAGTAATTGATTACTTCTCAAGTCTCCCAAATTCACCCGTTGCCAGCCTGATTGAGCATGCTGATATGAAGTTTCTATTTGGGGGCGAAGAACATAGTCATTCCTTTTTACATGCTCTAAGTCCACCCGCTGAATAATGGTATTTTTAAGGTAGGCTTCCTCTTTGCTTTCAAGATCTTTTTCTGAGAGTACCAGTTCCATGTCATTGGGGCCTTCTATTTTTCTAGGCTTGGCACCTAAGGTATAGCCGTGGTTTCGCACATTGAAATACCAAAAATGGCTGCTGGTTTTGCCTGTATTGCAATCCGTAAAGTAAAGGATGTTGGTTTTTACTGCATTATGTGGCTGAAATGCACCAGGTGGCAGTGAAATAACCCTTTCAAGCTTAGCGTTTTCAAGCAGGTATTGGCGCACCTGCTTATATGCGTTCTGGGTGTTAGAAAGCAGCCCTTCAGGAGCAATAAAAGCCATTCTTCCCCTTGGATTTAAGGCACGCAGGCAATGCTGCGGGCTGATAATATCACCCTTGCGGTTTGGAATCGGGTATGTGCTGCCATAACGGGTCTTCTGCGCAAAAGGATAATTGGTAATCACTACATCGTGCTTGCCGTCAACGGGATTTTGGTAACTATCTTGTTGAATAATGTTATTGTGTCCATCCCCTGCCAGAATCATGTTCATTTTGGCAATACTGGCAGTTTTGGTCAGCTCGTTACCATACAAAGCATCCCGGCGCAAATGGCTTAGATTGTGTTCTGTTTGTGCCATGCCATCCATCACATGCTTAAAAGCGGTGATGAGCATACCCCCTGTACCGCAAAAGGGGTCGTAGATACTTTCACCAGACTTAGGATTAAGCAACTTGACCATGGTCTTGACGATATGGCGAGGGGTGAAAATCTCCCCTAAATCGGAAGGGTTGTTGTCACTATAAGCACTGATAAAGTACTCAAAAGCATCGCCCTTGACATCAGCGTTGATATCGCTAAGCTGCAAATCATCTAGCAGTTCAATAATCTCTTTGAGAGCTGGGGGTTTAATGCTAAGCGGCCTAAACAACTGCTCATCTTTATACTGGGTGTTAAACTGTTTTAGAACGGTGTCATTGATATAACTAAGCAAAGCTTGTCCCTCTTGCTTATGAAATGCCTCCCAACGATAATCCTTATCTACAGATGCAGGTTGCCCGTTTTCTTCTTTAATGGTTTCTAGTTCACTAAGTACTTTTAAAAAAAGCAGGTTGGCAAATTCACTAAACCGTGGTAAGCCTGGTTGCAAGCCCTCTTCTCTAAGTAGATCATTAACTTTGCCAAAAATAGAAATTAACTCCCACCTTGATCTAAGAACTGTTTTATGAAGTGTATTTACTTCATTCGTTTCTAAGTAGCGCAAGGCTAGCTTCTCTCTCATTAAATCATCAACTTCTTCTCCATTGAGTAACAGGGGGTATCCTATTTTTTGGTGCAGGGTCTTGGTAAATACACCATCGCTGGCAAAAACAAGTGGTGCATCTAGCCGTTTGGCATAGTCCAGCCCTTGTTCCAGGGCTTTATGGATATTCGCCCCTTGTTTTTTAGCTTCAATAATGCCAAGAGGCTTATCAGAATTGGATTGGTATAGTATATAATCGGGACGCTTGCCGTCTAATGCCCGGCGCTGTGCTGGTGTCTTAGCAGACTGCATAAATACATTGCGATTCGTCTTACAGGAAGAATCCTCCCATCCCAAGTTTTCCAACTTGCGACTAATCAGCCTTTCTGTATCAGACTCAACATTGGGAAGTGACATGAGATTCCTCCAGGGAAAATGGATTTTTAAGCTGGGTTTATCTAAAAACCCCCCCAACCTATATATGAACTAAACAGCGCAGACTGTCATCCCTTTTTGCACCCCAGGACGAGAGAGGAAAGCCTCTGTCCAACGATGAACACTGGGGAAGCTGGCCAACCCCAAGATGTCCCTCGCCTGGTAAAATTGATCCAAACACACCACCCACGGTGCCGTGGCAAAGTCGGCAATGCTTATCTCATCACCCACCAGATAGGTATGGGCTTTCAACTGATTTTCCAGCACCCCCAGCAGCCGCTTGGTCTCAGCGGTGTATCGTTCCAGCGCATAGGACATATCGCGTTCATCCTTGGCAAAAACATAGAAATGACCAAACTGACCAAACATAGGACCCACACCACCCACTTGCAAAAACAGCCATTGCAGCACCTGGCTTCTCTGCGCAGTCCCCCGAGGCAGGAACTGCCCCGTCTTCTCTGCCAAATACAGCAATATCGCCCCCGACTCCATAATGGCTAAAGGTTTGCCCTTATCCCCCAGGGGATCAACAATGGCGGGTATCTTGGAGTTGGGATTAATTTTCACATACTCTGGGGTGAACTGATCCCCCTGGATGATGTCAATTCTATGGGCGTCATAGTCCAAGCCCATCTCTTCAAGGGCTACAGAGGCTTTCTGCCCGTTGGGGGTCGCCAGTGAATACAGTTGAATCCTATCGGTCATGCTGCTGTGTCCTTTATATGCTAAGGGCTTCGTCCCTTCCCCACCTGCAGTCTATTCCTGCGCTTGCATCCTAGCATAAAAATGCTTACCCTAAAAGCATCCACTACTGCATCCATTGAAGGAGGCAAGAAACGCCATGGAAAAAACGGCAGCGCAGCAAGCCACACCAGTCTATCCCACAGATTCATTATTGCCTTACTTCCAGCAAGGCTTGGTCTCTGTCTATCATGACGATATTTTAAACATCGCCAGCATTCCACCAGCTTCGGTTGACCTTATCATCACCTCTCCACCCTACAATGTGGATATTCACTACAATTCACACAAAGATGATCTTTCTTACCAAGAGTACTTAGAGTTCAGCAAGAAATGGCTGAACAAATGCTACCAGCTAGCCCGAGATGACGGACGCTTCTGCTTAAACATCCCCCTGGACAAAAACAAGGGCGGGCAGCAGGCGGTCTGTGCAGACCTTACCAATATCGCTAAAAGCCTGGGCTGGAACTACCACTCCACCATCATTTGGAATGAGGGCAACATCTCACGCAGAACCGCCTGGGGGTCTTGGATGTCCGCCTCTGCCCCCTATGTGATTGCACCGGTGGAGGTGATTGTTATCCTATATAAACAACACTGGAAAAAGAAGGGGGGCAGCAGAGAGAACGATATCTCCAAAGAAGAATTTATGGAGTGGACCAATGGGGTGTGGACATTCGGTGGTCAAAGCAAAAAAGGGGCGGGGGGTCACCCCGCAGCCTTCCCTGTTGAACTGCCACGTCGCTGCATCAAGTTGTTCAGCTTTGTGGGGGATACTGTACTAGATCCCTTCCTCGGCAGTGGTTCTACGCTTATTGCAGCACATCTCAATAAGCGCAAGGGCATCGGCATTGATATTGACAAAACCTACTGCGATATCGCTGTTGAACGGCTAAGTTCTGAAATCAATCAAGCCAACCCGCTGTGATATGGCAAAGCCCATGAACAAAGAAAGTGCTTCCTCCCAGCAGGATTTGCTCATGGAGTTCTTCAAGGAAAATCCTCACAGAAATATTGCCCACCCCGAAATTGTAGACTGGGCAACCAACACCTGGCATAAACGGACGGGCAAAGTGTTTAGAGATCCTGATAGAGGAATTAGAAAGCTGCATCAAGCAGGTCATTTGATAAAGGTGAGAAAGGGGGTGTATCGCTATGACCCCCAAGCAGCACAAAAGAAAACCCTTGAAGATTTCAGCCCTTCCCAAAAAGCAGCCATCTTAAAGCGTGATGGCTACCAGTGCGTCATCTGTGGCAGCGGGAAGAAAGAAGGAGTTGAGCTGCATGTGGATCATATCAAGCCCAAAGACCTCGGGGGCGAGGCAAGCATCATCAATGGACAGACACTGTGCGCACAGCACAATTTTATTAAGAAGAATCTCAAACAAACCGAGGCGGGCAAGAAGATGTTTATCCGCCTATACCAGCTGGCCAAAGCTGAAAAAAACCCTGCCCTGCAAGACTTCTGCACCGATATTCTGCAGGTCTACCAAAAGCATGGCATCAACGGACACATTGAATGGAAGAGGTAACTCCCCAGCGGTTGCTAGCTGCTGCTGGCGGCAAACCCATCCCCACCCCGTCCTAATAGGAGATGGAGTTGGACAGGGTGTTGATAACCAACACCCCGCTGGCAATCAAGCCAACTTGCTGTAACATGGCAAAGCCCATGAACAAAGAAAGCGCTTCCTCCCAGCAGGATTTACTCATGGAGTTTTTCAGGGAAAATCCTCACAGAAATATTCTTATTCAAATATTTTTTTAAATATTACCTCTAATTTTTTATCTATATTCTCTGGTAAACTTTTATGAGGAATGTTTAAATTGTTTAAAACCTTATCAAATTTTTGAAACCCTCTTTCACTTCTAAGTTCCACCCATTCAACTCTCCATTCTTCTAGCTGTTTCTTGTTGGTATCAGATAGTTTATCAGCTATAAAAACTTTACTTCCTCTTGCCATAACAGCATCTGCACCTTCGGGATTTCCTCGCCCCATTAGTTTTATTTCGCAATTATGATGATTATCTCGTTCAATTAAATAAAAATCTACTTCTCTTTGGAAATCACCTTTTCCAGTTTCTTTTCTATTTTTGAGAGAATAATTTTTTGTCGACAGACCATACAACATACATAATGTTTGCATTAATGGTTTTTCTACCCCTTTCCCCGAAGCACTCCAAAGGCCACCCCTCAACTGAGCTCTCTTAACCGCTAAAGTATTTATAACAATAAGACTCTCACTAATATTAAGATCAACGCTAACATCTTTAAATTTAATCGTTAATTTTAAATCTATATATTGTTCATTATCTATCAAATTTTTAATTGAATTATATAATGAATCATAATGCTTGTTAGCAGCATCAATCACAATTGCTTTTGTTGATGAATTATACATATTGTGGATCGTTTTTTTATTCATTCCTGAGTTAATTATGATTTCTTGAGATTCTAAATTCGGATCTAGAAATTCCTCCTTATACCAGTCAACTGTAATGTTTTTACTTTTTATTTTTGCATCTACAATTCTTTTGAAGAAATCAATAGAATATTCTAAAAAATTAACATTGATAATATTAACAATCTCTATTCTGTAGTCTTCCCCATTTAGCAATCTTCTTATTATTTTCTTTACAGTTTTTTCTGTTATTTTCATATTTTTACTTTGGTTAAATTTACAAAATTGTTAATGTCTAAAAATTTTGTATGTTTATTTTTAGAGAATAATTCAGGATTTTTATCCAGAGATTCTTTCATACGATTTACATACTCTAGATTTTTTTCTGTCAGGAGAAAATTGCGGTTCAGATTTAAAGACGACCGACCAACTGTTCCACTTCCAGCAAAAGGGTCAAAAATTAAATCATCAATAAATGAGTAGTATCTGATAACTCTATTACATAGTTCTAAGGGAAAAACTGCACTATGTACTTTATCAAAAGTTGGTTCAATCATCCAAATATTTGTGGTTTCATACTTTCCTATAACTTTACTATTCTGTAATTTTTCCCCACTATATTGATGCATATTCCAATCAATTAATTTATCCGTTTTTTTTCTATAAACCATTAGCATTTCGGAAACAGGATTTGGCTTATAGCCCAATGGTTTTCTATGCTGTAAGAATCCTGCATTCCTATTTTTTACACTTACCTCTGGTTTAACCCACACGATATCATCAATAAATTCCCATCCCATTTTTACTAACAGGGGGTGAATATCATAAGGTATAGGATATCTTTTACTGGCATGAGCACGGCTTATTCGTGGAACAATAACCGGTGAGGTATTAAGCACAAAAAATCTTCCTTCTTTTGTAGCTCGATAAACCCCCTTAAAAACTTTTTCTAAAAATTTTAAATATTCATTATAACTTTGGTAAATAGAGTAGTCTCTGGCATTATAGTACGGGGGAGAAGTAAAAGTTAGATGAATAGAATCTTTTGGAACAAATTTTAATACATCTATAACATCACCTTGAACGACCGTATTTTTAAGATAGGCTGGAAACTCATCATGCCTTTCTCTAATTTCTGATTTATAACTTACTCCATTAATCTCTTTGTTGATAACTTCTTTTATTAATTCATTTGGATGATTAATCAGCTTTGATAATTCTTCTTTTACTTCATGATTTTTAGAGAAAATAAATAATCCCCTAATAGCCTGCATTACAACCTTAGGATCTATATCCGACAACAATCTAATTAGTATTGGTATTGCTTTCTCGTTCCTTAACCTTCCAATAGCAGAAACAGATTCTCTCCTTACTTCTGTACTTTTATCCTTTTCTGCATAACTAGCAAAAGTATCCAATAGAGAAATATCACCCATTTTACCAAGATTTTTTATAGCCAAACATCTGATTGCTTCGTTCTCTCTGTTCAGTAAATTTAATAAAGGTTCCTTACTATGACTGTTTTGTAATCTACCTAATTTTTCTAGCATGTAAATAATAGTGCTATTATTTTGATATTGTAAAAATGACAAGAGAGCTCCAGTGTCATTTTTCAAGCTATCAATCTGCTCTATATTTATTTTTTTGCTTATTACATAGCGATTCATTTTACCACCTTTATCAGTCCTAATGGGAGATGGAGTTGGACAGGGTGTTGATAACCAACACCCCGCTGGCAATCAAGCCGATGCCCACCACTGCCGGCAGGTCCAGCGACTGCTTGAAAAAGAAAAAGCCAATGGCAGAGACCAGCACGATACCCACACCAGCCCAAATGGCATACACCAGCCCGATAGGAATAAATTTAAGGGTAAGAGACAGAAAATAGAAGGAAATCACATAGGATACCACGCAAATGACTGAGGGCCATAGGCGTGTAAAGCCTTCAGCTGCTTTCAGTGCAGACATGCCAATGACCTCGCTGATAATGGCCACCAATAAATACATCAAGCCCATGGCAAGCCTCTTTGTGAGATGGGCTGGCAGCTAACTGCCAGCATTGAATGAGGTAAGTGATAGTTGGAAGTTGAAAAGAAATTGTTTAAGCTGTGAATATGCTGTACATATGTTGTATTTCCTTGGGGTGTTTTTGTCAATCTAGCAAAAGGACAGGTGTACTATGATGCGTTTCTTTGTTGCCCTAGGTGTTGCCCTAGGTGTTGCCCTTGGCATTCCTCTGGGTGTGGCACCCGTACACGCCAAAGATACTGTTACAGTTGCAGTATCGTCTATTGTGGAACATCCTGCCCTCAATGCGGTGCGTGATGGACTGAAAGCAGGTCTCAAAAAAGCAGGCTATGTTGAAGGTAAAAAATTGATTTTTAAGTTTCAGACTGCACAAGGCAAGCCCAGTATTGCTGCACAGATTGCGCGGCAGTATGTTGGCGAAAAACCCGATGTGTTGGTGGGCATCGCCACGCCAACGGCACAGGCACTGGCAGTCGCTACCAAAGATATCCCTATTATCTTTACTGCGGTTACCGACCCTGTAGGGGCAAAGCTGTTGTCTAATTTGCGCAAGCCCAAGGGCAACATTACCGGTCTTTCTGATATGTCGCCGGTAGATCAACACCTGGCAGCGATTAAGAGCATCGTGCCTAGGGCAAAGACTCTGGGGCTGGTCTATAATCCCGGCGAGGCGAACTCGGTATCCTTGGTCAATTCGGTAAAGAAATATGCGCCAAAATATAAGCTGAGGGTGGTGGAGGGAACGGCATCGCGAACTTCTGAAGTACAAGGCGCTGCGCGTGTGGTTGCTGGCAAGGTGGATGTCATCTATGCCATGACCGATAACACCATCGCCTCAGCCATCAGTGCGCTGATAAGTGCTGCCAACGAAGCCAACACTCCCGTATTTGGTGCAGAAACCAGCTATGTGGAAGCAGGTGCGGTTGCGGCTATCGGGTTTGATTATTACCAGGTTGGGGTACAGACGGCAGATTATGTTGTTGCTATCCTAGAGGGCAAATCTCCTCGGGATTTACCAGGTAAAATTGCTGTGGGATCGGATATTTTTGTCAATAGAAAAGCTGCCAAACAACTCAAGGTGAGACTGCCGAGAAAGCTTGTTAGGAGAGCCACCAAAGTCATCAAATAGTGCTTTTGCGGTAGTTGTTTCACATGAATGCTTTTGCATTTTTTGGCGCAATTGAGATAGGGCTGGTCTACGGCTTTGTGGCTTTTGGCGTATATTTGACTTTCCGTGTATTGAATTTTCCTGATCTGACTGTTGACGGCAGCTTCCCCCTAGGGGGTGCTGTTGTGGCTGCGCTGCTGGTGGGGGGACATTCCCCATTGGTTGCCAATGTGGCTGCCTTCTTCGCAGGCGGTGTTGCGGGTTTTATCACAGCTGCTTTGGTGGTGCGATTTGGCATCCTGCATTTGCTGGCGAGCATCTTAACCATGATTGCAGCATTTTCTATTAATATCCGCATTATGGGCAGACCTAATATCCCGCTGCTGGGCGTGGATACTATTATCTCACCCTTTGAAAATTGGGGGCTGGCTTTATTATATGTGCGTCCTTTATTTGTCGGTGCGCTGATTGTTATTGCAGCCTGGATGCTGATACGTTTCTTGCTTAGCGACAGCGGACTTGCCTTGCGGGCAACAGGTGCCAATCAGCCGATGGCGCAGGCACAGGGCATCCATACAAATTTTTATGTATATCTGGGTTTGATGCTGTCCAACGCACTGGTAGCACTAGGCGGTGCCTTATTTTCCCAGACCAATGGCTTTGCTGATGTAACCAGCGGTGTGGGAACCATTGTGATTGGACTGGCATCGGTTATTTTAGGTGAAGCTTTATTACGGTCTAAACACATGGTTGTTATCATCATATCTTGTGTGGTGGGGTCTGTGCTGTACCGCTTGGCAATTGCAATTACTTTAAGTACAGGCGTACTGGGATTAAAAGCCTCTGACTTAAATTTAATCACCGCACTCTTGGTCACATTGGCGTTAATTGTACCGAAAATAAAAGATAAATTTTATCAATTACTCTCAAAGCATGATTACCACAAAAAACATTGAGGTTATCTTTAACCCCGCAACAGTTTTAGAAAACCACGCCCTTAAAAGCGTGTCTGTTACTATTGCTAAGAATGAATTTGTAACCTTAATTGGATCCAACGGCGCCGGCAAGAGTACTTTCTTAAATGTTTTATCAGGCGACTGTCCCATCAGCAGAGGACAGCTTTATATTGATGATAAAGAAATCACCACCATGAGGGTGCATCAGCGAGCCCCTTTTGTGGCGCGTGTGTTTCAAAATCCTTTGCAAGGCACCTGTGTCAATTTAACCATTGCAGAAAATTTTGCTCTGGCTTTTATGCGCGGCAAAAGGCGTCTGGGGCATATTGCGGTTTCCAGCAAAAGACGTGCTTTCTTTCGCCAGCATCTCTGTATTTTGGGACTCGGTTTAGAAGACAGATTGGATGACCAAATTGGCATGTTATCTGGCGGGCAGCGTCAGGCCATTAGTCTGGTCATGTCCATTCTGCAAGACAGCAAAATTTTACTGCTGGATGAACACACCGCCGCACTTGACCCCTATATGTCTGATTTTATCCTCAAGCTCACACAAAAACTGGCACAACAACACCAATTGACCATCTTAATGGTTACGCATTCCATGAAGGATGCCCTGGCACTCGGCACACGCACCTTGATGATGCATCAAGGGAAAATTCTGCTGGACCTCAAAGGAAAACAACGCAGCCAGATGACCATCCCCAAATTGCTCAATCTGTTTGAAAACCACACAGGCTATTTAACAGCATGACTGCTGTATATCAATGGTGGTAGCTTCAAGTCTGCTGCCTAGTCGCAGCCAATATTAGCTTTTTATGGAGGAAACCCAAAATGTCAGAACAGGCTGCCAGCAAGTCATTTACAGAACATGATCTGTATCCCATCCTTAGCGATTTTTTATACTATGGATATGGTATTTACAGCAAACGTATCGATGAATTGAGGTCCAGCAATAACCGCGCTCCGAGAAGCAATCGGTGGCTGCATCCCGATGTGGTCGGCATGGAACCCTTGGATGAAGATTGGAGTCAGGCAATTAAAGACTGTGTAAAGGAACACAAAGATAAACAGGTGAAGCTATGGTCTTTTGAAGTAAAACTTGAGGTGAAACAATCCAATATAAGGGAGGTCTTTTTTCAAACGGTCAGCAATTCTTCCTGGGCTAACTATGGCTACTTGGCTGCTGCCCAACTTCATCCACATGCCCTTAAAGAACTGCATATGCTGTCCAGTTTGCATGGCATCGGTTTTATCCGTCTTAATACAGAAGACCTAACAGAAAGCGAAACCATGATACCTGCCCAAGAACGTGGTGTTGACTGGGAAACCGCCAACCGACTGGAAAGGGAAAACGGAGATTTTAAGGAGTACATCAGTAAGATCAAAGAATTTTATCAAGCAGGTGTAATAAATCCCACAGACTGGGATGCTAAGATAATTGAGGACGATTCTCCCAGAAAAGACCTGTCTGAAACACCTGTTCGTTTTAAAATTAATCGTACAGACAAAATCTATGTTCTGGTCTCTGAAAACCCCCGCAAACCCGATACTCACGGCTGGCATGCCTTTAATATTCTGCTCAATGGAGAAAAGGGAATGTCTGTGGAAGACTATCTTGATAACGGTGGCGGGTGGAACCACCTGCGCCATGATATAGCTAAGAAATTTATTGAAATCAGGTAACAGCTGGCTGCCCCATTGCTGGGAGAGACAGGCGCATATCAATGGTGGTAGCTTCAAGTTTCCTGCTGCTACCTAGCCGCAGCAAATATTACCTTTTTTATAGAGGAAACCCAAAATGTCAGAACAGGCAGAAACAACTAAGAAACCTACACAAATAGAGATGATTAAGGAATGTCTTGAGAAAAGCCCTGAGCAAAGATTCACAGTTGGCGAACTTGCAAAGTGGATAATGAAACACTATCCAGAAGCCATGCAGGAAAAAAAAGACAAGGCCATAGCCAGGGGAACTTCCCTACACACTGAAAAAGATTTAATGCAGCAACTCGTTGCTGAAATTGGTGCTCGGCGTGCAGATCTACAAAAGAAATATCCTCATATAAAAACAACCGAAGAACGTCCCCGAAAGTATTATTTCACCCAAGACACCGACAGTACTGAGGTAAAAAAATCCGAACAGGTTTCAGCTGCTAGCAAGTCGGTCGCAGAACATGATCTTTATTTCCCCCTTATTGATTTTTTGCAATCTGAATATAGTATTTACAGCAAACGTATTGATGAGAAGAAGTCCCGCAATACCCGCGGACCCAAAGGCAATCAGTGGCTTCATCCAGATGTGGTCAGCCTAGAAACCCTGGATGAAGATTGGGATCCGGAGATAAAAGCATGTGTGAAGGAACATAAAGATAAACAGGTGAAGTTATGGTCTTTTGAGGTAAAAGTTTTAGTGAATCAATCCAATTTAAGACAAGCTTTTTTTCAAACCGTCAGCAATTCTTCCTGGGCTAATTATGGCTACTTGGTTGCCGCTACACTTACTCTTGGCCCAGAAGCCCTTAAAGAGCTTCGTATGCTGTCCAGCTTGCATGGCATCGGCTTTATCCGTCTTAATACAGAAGACCCAGAAGACAACGAAACCATGATACCCGCCACAGAACGTGGTATTGACTGGGACACCGCCAACCGACTGGCAAGGCAAAACAAAGATTTTTGGGGTTACGTCAAGACGGTCAAAGAATTTTATCAGACAGGCTCCATAAAGCCTGATGACTGGGATTCAAAATTCCTGCTTGAATAGATTCAACTTTTACCAACCCCAAATCTTTTCTTGGGGAGAGACAGGCGGAGAGGGAGGGATTCAGAACCCCCGATGCAGTCACTCGGCACTATTGAGAAACTGGTTTTTATTCATATATTGGTTTGGAATAGGATAAACGAACCGTTCTTCAAATGTTTTAGTTTGTTGACTATCAAATCATCAGGCAAACAATCTTTTTTATTGCCAAAAGTACTTGCCATCTTCTTAATGGCTTCTTGTTCCAACTTTTGATAATTTTGATCTGGGTATCCGGGGACAATCATATTTAAAGTATTGTCTTTAATTGCAGGATAGAGGTTTGGATTAAGTACATTCGCTTCGTTGGTAACCTCAGACATAACACGCATTCGGATACTCACTGAGGCATCTTTATTCTTTCTTACTTTAGCAAGGTGTTCCCGTTTCCAATTAAAACCTAGGACACTATCTGCTGCACGTATAGCATCTGAATCATCTTTAAGGTTGGTGTCTTGCATTGCCTCATAAAGAGCATCTTTTAAGGCTGATTTAATGTTGTCTGTCGCACTTATTGTTTCAAAGAAACTGCCCTGTACCAAACATACTTTGCAATTATTAGATTTATATCCACGAATAAGGTAATAAACTTCTCGTATCTTAAGCAGATAAGGATCTATATCTTGATTTTCTCTCATTTGTTTGTATAATTTACCTCTTGGATTAATATATTCAATAGTATTTTTATACGCACTTGGAATAGTTGAATTAAAAGACGCAATTGTATATCCATTCCTTGCATCTTTTATTTCAATAAATTCACCGCCTTGAAACATTGAATTGTTTTGATTTGTTTGTAGTACAATATCAGGAAATAAAGCCGAGCTGCCCCGACACGCAATAAGATCATCTCGCAGCATAAAATTTTCTGCTGCAAGTCTAGTAGACTTTAAATTATGCCTGCGTTGATAAATATCATTAAATAGATGATATGCTGATGCTGTCATTTGTTTTTTCTTCTGTAAATTTAATATAGGAATTTCTACTTGGCTTGCCCCATATCGCAGCTATGTTTTCAGTATAGCGATAATAATGGAGAAACTTATCTACGCAATCGAATGGACGCAATTTATTTATTCTTTCTTTGACACAGTCAATATTTTTGGGGTCAATCTCCACACCAATTGATTTTCTATTTAATTGACTAGCAACAACAAGCGTTGTGCCTGTTCCTGCAAAGGGGTCAAAAATCATATCTCCCTTTTTTGAGGATGATAAAATTATTCTTAAAAGTAAGGCAATGGGCGATTGTTGTTTATGAAAGCGCAACCCATTTGCAGTTCTCACAGGTTCTTTACCTGCAAAATATCCAGAGGTTAATTCACGAATATCATCCCAAACATCGGTTACATAAACCCCTCTCTCTCTTGCTTGCTTATAATGTGGCATAAGCGGGGGATCAATCCGCAACTTGTGGAATACACGAGCCTGTGCACCATTTGTAGCTTGCACAATGATTTGATAGTGTTTTCCAAATTTATTTTTACATGGAACTGCCGAAGTCATTTTTTTCCAAACTATAAGATTTTGGAATGACCACCCCGATTCCCGTAATGATTCTAAAACGAACTCCGTGTTCTTCTCACGCTGCATAAAATAAACTGCACCACCTTTTTTTGTTTTGGCACGTAGTGCCTGCAAAACACCCCTAATCCAATTCCAATAGATGTGTACCTCTTGGCTGTCATCAAAGTATCTATAAAAACGCTTTTGATTAAAAGGTGGATCAAAGAAGGTTAAGCTTATTCGTTCATCAGTATTATAAAGCCACCGAAGGCAGTCATCTTTAAAAATTTTAGGCTGCTTACTCATTTATTAAACCCCTTTATCTTCTAAAACCTTGAATGCCTTTGGAAGAATAATGTGCGTCTCCATCTAGGCATTTCTTCAATGTTTTTCTCAAAGTTTTTTTCTAGCAACTGAGTCATAGTCAACCTCATTTGGCAGCGTGTATGACGGAGAGGGAGGGATTCGAACCCCCGATGCAGTTGCCTGCATAGTGGATTTCGAGTCCACCGCCTTCGACCACTCGGCCACCTCTCCTGTGGGGAGATTGTAGCAGTATGAGAGAAGTCAGGGCTAGCGTTTTAGCAGCCAGAACAGCAGGCTGAGTGCCAGGGACAGCAGCAGGCTGGTGGTGATGGGGAAATGGAAGGAGAAATTTTGGCGTTGGATGTGGATGTCGCCAGGGAGTCGCCCCAGCCAGTGTGGAAGGCGGCCGCCCAGCCAGAAGAAAAGACCCGCAGCACCCAGTACCAGACCCAGCAAGAACAGCCATTTACCGATTTCTTGCATCTTCTTGCATCTTCTTGCAGCTGTTGCGTGGGAACGGGTTATGGTTTCTTGGCAGCCAGGCGTTGGGAAGAGAGTGCCAGTACTACCGGAGAAGCAATAAAAATAGAGGAGTAGGTGCCAGAGATGATGCCCACCAGCAGCGCCAGGGCAAAGTCTTGGACGATGTTGCCCCCCACGATGAGCAGGGTAAGCACCACCAGCATAGTGGTAACAGAAGTCAGGAGAGTGCGGTTGAGTGTTTCGCTGAGTCCTTGGTTGAGGGTATCTACCAGGGGTTGTTTGGAACTGGTGCGCATTTTTTCACGAATGCGGTCAAAGATAACGATGGTGTCATTGATGGAATAACCTGCGATGGTAAGGACAGCAGCCACCACCGCCAGGTTGACTTCGCGTTGGGTAATGGTAAAGACCGACAGAACCACCAGTACATCATGGAAGAGTGCGGCGACTGCAGCCACACTGAAGCGCCATTGGAAGCGCAGCCAGACATAGAGCAAAATGGCTACCAGCGAGAATAGTATGGCTCGGGTGGCTGCCAGTTTGAGTTCCTTGCCCACTTTTGGTCCCACGCTTTCTATGCGGCGAACTTCCAGCTGGGGGAATTGCTGCTGTAAGGTTTGTTGTGCCTGCTTGGTAACGCTGGCTTCATCATTAAGGCTGGCTTGTTCGCTTTTTGCCAACAGGATGAGGTATTCGTTTTGACTGCCGCCTATGCTTTGCAGCGAGAAAGCCCCAATGGAAGAATTTTGCAGTATTTTTCGTACGCTAGCGATATCTGCACCTGGCAGACGTACTTGCAGCAGTGAGCCTCCGCGGAAATCAATGCCGTAATTGAGCCCCCCCCGTCCCAGTGCGCCTGCTGCCCCCAAGCCCAGCACCACCACAGAGATGCCCAGACACAAGTAGCGCCAGCGCATGAAGTTAATCAGTGTCCCAGGTTTGATGATTTGCAGCATAAGCCAAAAGATTAAAGGGTATGGATTAGATGGAAATTTTTTGCAGTTTGTTGCTGCGTAATTGAAAGGCTTCAAAGAGGAAGCGTGTAAAGAATATGGCGGTGAACATGCTGGCAAGAATGCCGGCAGAGAGGGTTACGGCAAAGCCTTTGATGGGACCTGCCCCAAAGGTAAGCAGGGCAAGTGCGGCGACTAGGGTGGTGATGTTGGCATCAAATATAGGCCAGAAGGCGCTGCCGAAGCCTTTGCGAACAGCAGCATGAATGCTACGTGCCTTGGACAATTCTTCGCGGATGCGCTCAAAGATAAGCACATTGGCATCTACCGACATGCCCATGGTCAATACAATGCCTGCAATGCCTGGCAGGGTGAGGGTGGCTTGAAGCAAAGCCAAAGCCGCCGCTAACAACACCAAGTTGAAAACCAACGCCAGCGATGCAAATACACCTGCCAAACGGTAGTAGAAAATCATAAAGCCCACCACCAGCAGCATGCCAAAACCCAGTGCTGACAGCCCTTGGCGTACGGAGTCCTCGCCCAAGGATGCGCCTACGGAACGCTCTTCACGAATAAACAACGGCGCAGGCAAAGAGCCCGACCGCAGCACAATCGCCAAGTTGCTGGCTTCTTTTAGAGTGAAATTGCCGCTGATTTGCGCCTCACCACCGCTAATGGCTTCTCTTATCACTGGTGCAGACTGCACCCTGTTATCCAGCACAATCGCCAAACGACGCCCCACATGTGTCTCCGTAATCCGCGCAAAACGACGGCGCCCCTCTGCATCAAACGATATCTCCACATAAGGCTGATTATCCAAGGTGCTTATCTGCACCCGAGCATCCCGCACCGTCTCTCCTGACAACACCGGCCGACGCTGCAATACCAGCGAATCCCGACTTGTCACATTCCCCTCACGGTCTTCTATCACCAAGTCCCTCACCAAATGCAGACTGCTGTCTGCACGCTCGACATCCAGCTGATCTTCTACCAGGTGAAACTCCAATACCGCCTGAGCGCCAATGGCGCTCAATGCCGATTCTCTGTCCTTCAAGCCAGGCAGCTGCACTATCAAGCCCTTCTCCCCATGCTTGCGCAACGACGGCTCCGCCACCCCTAAGGAATCTATCCGATTGCGCAACACCTCCAAAGCTTGTTCTGATGCCTCTTCTTCTATCTGCCTAGCATCCTCCTCTCGCATCTGCACCAATATCCGACCCCCCGTCTGCTGAACCTCATATCCTGACAGCAACCGCTCCAAATCCTCCTCTTCCAAGTCCACCTCTTCCCCACGAGACAAAGTCACTTCCACTCCCAAAGGCACCCGATCCAATGACACATAATCCACCAAATCCGTCAGCAGCAAATCCTCCAACTCCACTGCCAGCCTATCTAAAGTCCGCTCCACTGCACTTTCGGAGTCCACCTCTAAATCCAGAAACATGCCCCCCTGTAAATCCAACCCCAACACAATACGATTCTTCACCACTGAAGCATCATCTTCACTCAAATAGGCACGAAAACTTGGCAAAAGCGCCCATAAACTCACCAACAGCACTAGGCCTACCAACAACCCCCTAAACTTTAGACTCATCCTTCTAGCTCTTTCTACTTGCCCTTTCTACTTGCCCTTTCTACTTGCCCTTTTTACTTGCTCTTTTTACTTGCTCCCGCTTTCCCCCCTCCCTTCCCAATCCGTTCTGCTATCCGTGCCCGTCTCAACTTCACCAATACCTTCGGTGCTATCTCCAATGATACTTCATTGCCCGACAACTTCTTAATCACACCCTGAAATCCACTCTCTGTCCATACTTTGTCCCCCTCGCGTAAATCATCCATCAAGCGACGATGCTCCCGCAAGCGCTTTTGCTGAGGACGAATAATCAAAAACCAAAATATGCCAAATATGGCAATCAGTGGCAGAAACTGCACAATTGCACTCGTACTGCTACCATCACCCGAACCAGGCGAAAGCGCATAGGCATCTTCCAGCAGCCACACCCCAAAAACTAACAATGACAACAAACGAAACATTCAACACTCCTTAACAATCAACAACACCCAACCCAAATACTAGCTACCATAACCCAGAGCACACCCCTTTACAAGCACAGATCTCCCTCTGATTGAAATTCATCACGCTGCCTGCTTTTGTGAACACCAAGGCTTTGTTTGGCAAGGACTCATTTCTTGGCAACCCGCAGGATATTTGGGGACAGGCTTGGAGATAATTGGCCTTTGAGGTGTTTACTCTTTTTGATTTGATGTTTAGGCAGCATTTTTGAAATTATTTTTTGCGCCTCAGCGATCTCTTCATCGTTCATTTTTCTTAAGAGGATTTCTCTTAGCCAGGTGGATTTTTCATCTTTTTGGGTGCTTGCCACTTCCAGCCAGATGAGTGCTTGTTTATCGCTTTGAGGGACTCCTCTGCCTTCAAAGAACATGGAGCCTAGGTTGTGCTGCGCCAGAGGAAATCCTTGCAAGGCTGCGCGTAAATGCCATTTGGCTGCTTGGGTATTGTCTTGTGTTACGCCGATGCCTTGTTCATAGAGGAGGCCCAGGTTGAATTGCGCCTCTGCGATGCCTTTCTCCGCAGCAGCCCGATAGAGTTTCACCGCTTTTTGATGATCATGGGGAATGTCACTGCCATGATGAAGCAGCATCCCCAAACGAATTTGCGCAGAGGTTTCACCTTGTGCTGCTGCTTTTTCATACCAGAAGGCAGCTTTTTTGCGATCCAAGGGCACCCCTTGACCAGTGTCATGCATCAAACCCAGTTTTTGCTGCGCCCCCGTATGACCTTGTTCAGCAGCCAATTTTAACCATTTGGCACCCTGGCGCGGCTGCCGAAACAGCCCCCCTTTTCCTATGTAGTACAGCACCCCCAAATCATGTTGTGCCTGCGCATCGCCTTGCTTAGCAGCTTGATGCAGCAGTTTCCCCGCATCAGCAACGATTTGCCCCGCCCCCTTGGACTTGACCTGGCGCGAACCATCCATCTTGCCAGCCGAATCTTTTAGAACTTTACCCTGAGTCATTTGCCACATCTGAAATAGACTTGTCACCTGTTGCTGTCTTTGCCAGCCGAATCTTTTAGAACTTTACCCTGAGTCATTTGCCACATCTGAGGCAGGTCTGTCGGCTGTGATTATTCACCCCGCTTTTCCGCAGTTAGAGAACTTCTGCCTAACTTACCACACCTTGAAACCAATCTCTCGGCCCTTGTTCACAGCAGCTTTTCCGCAGTTCTTTTTGGCCATCAGGCAGCTTTTCCAAAGGATATAGCAGTGAAATATTGCAGAGTGAAGAAATTTAGGTTGTAATGGGGTAGGGAAAACAGGACTAGCAAAAAGGAGCTAGCAAAAAGGAGCTAGCAAAGAGGAGCTGGCAAAGAGGAGCTGGCAAACAAGCAACCAGGAGGAAACACCAAATGACAGAAGACACCATGAAGCTGCCCATGCTGCCCATGCGCGAGGATGTGCTGTATCCCGGCATGACGGCACCGTTTTACGTGGGGAGAAAATCCTCCATTGAAGCAGTAGAACAAGCCTTAGAAAGAGACAAGCGCATCTTTGTGGTAACCCAAAGAGATGCCAATTTAGAGCGCCCCACCAAGGAAGATTTGTTCTCTGTGGGGATGGTGGGAGTGGTGCTGCAGATTATGCGCCTGCCCAATAAGACCTTAAAAGCATTGTTTGAAGCACACCAACGGGCAGAATTGGTGGACGCCAGAACTAACAAAGAAGGCTATTCCGCTGAGATACGCCTGCTGAAAGATACAGTCAAGAATGAAAAAGGCATGAAACAGCTGGTAGAAGAGGTGCGTATTGCTACCCGATATTATGTGGAAGCCCATCAGAGACATCAGGAGATAGATTTGCAGGTTCTGCTGGACTATCCACCCTCTCAGTTAGCAGACAGACTGGCTCCCCTATTGGTCTGTGAAAAAGAAATCAAGCAGCAGATTTTGGAAGAGAACAATCCTTATCGGCGCCTAGAAATGGTTTACGAAGAAATGAAACAAGAATCGCAAGTATTAGAACTGCAAAAGAAACTCCGTGACCAGGTCAATAAAAATATCGGCAAGGGCCACAAAGATGTGTTCCTCAATGAACAACTACGCAATATCCAAAAAGAACTGGGGCAGGGCAGTGAAGCACACGACGACTTTGACGAAATCGCCAAGCAAATCAAAGCCGCCAAAATGCCCAAAGATGTCCGAGAAGTTGCCGAACGCGAATTACGCAAATTACGACTCATGTCCCCCATGTCTGCAGAAGCCAACGTGATACGCAATTACCTAGACTGGCTGGTGCTGCTGCCTTGGAAATCCTCCCGTGCCAAGCAAAACATCAACCTAAAATCAGCCAAAGAAATACTGGAAGCAGATCACTACGGATTGGAGAAAGTCAAAGAACGGATAGTAGAACACCTTGCGGTTAACAAACTACGCGGTCAAATTAAAGGTCCCATCCTCTGCTTCGTTGGACCTCCGGGAGTGGGCAAAACTTCTATGGGGCGTTCCATTGCGCGCGCTATGGGAAGAAAATTCGTACGCATGAGCTTAGGTGGCATCCGCGATGAATCGGAAATTCGCGGTCATCGTCGCACCTATATCGGTGCCATGCCAGGGAAAATCATCCAAGCAGTCAAAAAAGCTGGCAGCAAAAACTCGGTGATCTTGCTGGATGAAATTGACAAACTCTACTCCAGCATCATGGGAGACCCCTCCGCCGCATTACTAGAAGTACTTGACCCAGAACAAAACAAAACCTTCATGGATCATTACATTGAATTAGAATACGACCTCTCCCAGACCCTGTTTATCTGCACCGCCAATACCACCCAAACCATTCCACATCCTCTGCTGGACCGCATGGAGGTGGTAAAACTCACTGGCTACACCGAAATTGAAAAAAGATACATCGTAGAAAATCACCTAGAAAAAAAACTGCTCTCCCAACATGGACTTGAGAAAAAACATATCAAAATAAGTTCCGAAGCCATTTTTTCTATCATCAGGGGCTATACCAGGGAAGCAGGGGTGCGCTCGCTGGAACGCGAGATTGCCAAAATCTTCCGCAAGGTCGTAACCCGAATTGTCAAGACCAACTCCAACAAACTTACATCCATTACCCCCAAATCCTTAAAGAATTTCCTGGGCGTCCCACCATACCGAAACAACCCCCGAGAACAAAAAAACGAAATCGGCATCACCAATGGACTTGGCGTCACAGGGGCAGGGGGCGAAATCATGATCACCGAAGTCAAACTCATGCCAGGTTCAGGCAAACGACACATCACCGGACAGCTGGGCGATGTGATGAAGGAATCCGCAGAAATTGCCATCAGTTTTATCCGCACCAATGCCGACAATTTCGGTATCTGGAACTCCAACATCAAGCGCGCTGACCTGCACATTCACCTCCCCGAAGGTGCTATCCCCAAAGAAGGCGCATCTGCCGGCATTACCTTGGTCACCTCCCTGCTTAGCGCACTCACCGACATCCCCGTTAAGTACGACATCGCCATGACCGGTGAAATGACTCTACGTGGCAATATCTTGCAAGTTGACGGTATTAAACAAAAACTCCTGGCTGCCAAACAACACAATATTAAAACAGTCATCATCCCTGCTGATAACAAAAAAGACCTCCACGACATCCCTCAGGAAATCCTCAAGGCCATTAAAGTCATTCCCGTCCAGCATTTCCATGAAATCATTCCCATCGCCCTGGCAAAATATCCCAAACCCCTCTCGCCAGAAGAGCTTAAACTAGACCTGCAAAAATTAAAACAAATTCAACAATTACAAACGCCAACAAGCACACCTGCTACCACCAACTAACACAGCAGCAACCCACCTCCTCTAAAGATGCAAGCAGGCAGCCTTGTGCCCTTGTTTGCTTCATGCTAGCTGGTTTCTAGTTCTTGTTTCTAGTTCTTGTTTCTAGTTCCTGTTTCTAGTTCTTGGGCTAGTTGACAAATGTCTTCAAAGCCATCCAGTTTGGGGTGTTCCACCATAAGCTGCCGTGCTAGTTGGAGCGCAGGTTTTTCACAAGCAGCGCGCAGGTTGGTGTCTGCAATGTTCTCCAGGTCTTCCACATGAGAGATTCCTATCAGGCGGCGCAGCATTTTTGCTCCACAAAAACCCATGGCATCCTGACGTACTTCATACAGCAGCTGTTGGAGGGCTGCTTCTGACGAGGTATCTTGTTCTTCAAACAGCTGCCGAGAAAACGCTGAACCACGGCGTTCTGTTCTCCACAGCACGGCAAACTTTTGGGAAAATAGCTGCCAGGTTTGCCGTACCTGTTCCAGTATCCAGGTGCGATACCCCTCCCGCTGCCCTGGGTTTTGTTCATAGCCCCTTTGAGAAAAATACGCCAGCAGCCAGTTTGCCTGCAGTGCGCCTACATCAAAGCCCATCGGTCCATAAAAGGCGAATTCTGTATCAATCACTTTGGCTTCTTCTGGAGTCACCATGACGGATCCTGTGTGAAAATCGCCATGCAGCAGAGCTTGGGAACATGTCATAAAGCGATATTTCAATGCTTGGACAGCGGTTTTTAGCTGCCCATCTGCACGCAGTGCTGTCACCATCTCATCCAGCTGCGGGCTGGTCCAGCGATTCAGTTCTGCTGCGTAGTACGGGCCTGTGAAAATTACATTTTCGCTGGCTTCACACAGTTCGTTGTTCTCTGCAAACAGGCGCAAATCTGCCCGTTTTTCTTCAGGCTTCATGTACAAATCGGAGGTTTTAAACAAGCTTTGTGACATATACTCAGCCAGCTGTTCAGCTACCTGCGGATAGCGTTCTCCTGCCACCAGCCCTTTGCGCAAAATAATATGCGGGGACAGGTACTCCATCGCCAGCAGTGCCATCCTTTCATCGTAATGGTATATCTGCGGTATGAGGTTAGGCGCATGGCGACCATGGCGCAGCAAACAATGGTATTCAAAGCGCATCCTGTCCAATTTCAAAGGCCAACTCTCACCCACCGAGCGTATGTATGGCAGTGCTTGTTTGATGACACAGCTTCCTGCTTGACCTTTCAATACAAACACCAAGTTCATATTGCCGTCACCCACTTCGTTCACCCGCCAACTAGCGGCATCGCCTCCTAAATGACTGGCAAGTGCTGCCACTCCAGCTGCATAACTGCAGGCACTGGTGGCATCTAATGTTTGGTATCCTGGGGGAACAGGCAGCGCCATTTGTATTTACTCCGCATCGCTATAAGAAAAAGCTGGCAACGGAAGTCTCCGTTGCCAGCTTTTACAAACCCGTTTTTGGGTATATGATACCTGTTTAACGATACTTGCCAGCAAGTTTTTCTACCAGGGCTACATTGTCTTTGGTGACAAATCCAGGACCTGTGTTGATGTTATTGCCAGGCAAAATGCCATACCGATTGAGCTTGGTAAGCACCATGATGGGTATATAACCTTGCAGATAGGGTTGTTGGTCAATACCGTAGCGGATGGTGCCATCTTTGATGGCTGCACTGATTTCAGCACTGAGATCAAAAGTACCGAAGTAGATTTTACCTGCCATGCGGTTCTTTTTAAGAGCAAAGATGGTGGGATGCGCCGAGGTAGGACCAAGGGTAAGTACTGCATCCACTTTCCTGCGGCGCAGGAAGGCACTCACTTTTTTCTCTATCTCGCCAGGGTCGGTGCCAGAGTCAATCATTTGACTGCCCAACTTGACTCCAAGACCATCGGCAAAGCCTCTACAGCGATCTACCGAGACGGGATTGGTAATAAAGTGATTCACACACAAGAAGCTTTTTACATTGGCTTCTTTCTTAGCTCTTCTTCCAGCACCCAGTCCGGCTGCGTACTCAGGCTGCCCAACGTGCATCAAGGCCCCCAGTCTTCGGCTTTGCGCTTCGGTCCCAGAGTTAATGGTAATAACGGGAATACCTTTGCGAACTGTATTCTGAATGGGCTTACTTAGCACACTAAAATCGGCAATGGTGGTTACCAATCCATCAGGATTGGAAGCTGCGGCTTGTTCAATAATCCTAGCCATATCACCGATATCACCCGTGCTGGGGTTGCGGTAGATTACCTTAACCTTCAGCTCTTTTTGAGCTTCTTTAATGGCATTTCTGATGGTATTCCACCAGGTATCAGAGTCCGGAGCATGGCTTACAAAAATAAAGCGCTCACGAGCCTCAACCTTAGTTGCAGAAAATAATCCTACAGTAAATATTGCTGCCAATAAGACAACAACCAAGTTTTTTGTTCTCATAGTAGTAAGTATCCTCTCACCTTATATTAATTGAAAACATTCATCCATGATTTTTCCCTCAATAAACACACCCATAAAAAGGGTGTGATTTTTGGGAAGTATTTTTCCCATTTCAATGGGGAGTGTTTATTTAACAAACACAAGTGTCTTTTGTCAAGGAATTGTTGTAAATGTCTTTGAAAGCACCACCCAGGGCTTTTCTTTGCGGCAGGGGAGGGCTTCTCTTTTGCGCTTATAGAGAGGGAATTGCCCCCCTGATGCTGGCGTTAGACGACCTGTAATTTGTCAAAACAAGTTATTAAGGCAAGTTATTAAGGCAAGTTATCAAGACCAATTGTGAAGCAACTATAAGCAATAAAGGAGAAACCCTGCGTTTGCTCGTTCCATTCAGCATTGCAGGATAAATTGGAATCAGAAGCAAGAAACTGTTTCAAGATACCCTCTCTATGGAACAGTTTCTTCTTATCGGCTTTCTGCTATCAGATCTCTCTTCCCTCTCTTCTTGCCAAGTATCTGATAGCAGGAAGACCACCATCCAGTCTTTAGATTATCATTCCATACGAAGCATGCGCTTCGCTCCTACGGCAATCAATAAGCCTGGGCAAACAGAACCCGCTGCGGAGAAGGTTGCCCAGAAACCATACACTTGCCGGGTTTTGCATCTATGTGTGATGGCAGATCAGACGCTTGCAAAGGAATACAGCGCAAGGTGGCCTTGGTGCTTGATTTGATTTGCTGCTCGGTTGCCGATGTCCCATCCCAGTGCGTATAGAGAAAGCCTCCTTGGGATATCTGTTGTTGGAATTGTTCTAGGGTATCTATTTGATAGGAGTGCTGCTGCTGAAGTTTTTGTGCTTGGTGAAAAAGGTTGGTTTGTATGGCATCAAGGGTTTCTTGTGTTTGCTGCACCAGGGAGTGAAAGGGTGCAGTGATTTTTTCTCTATTGTCGCGTCTAACCAATATGGCATGCTGCTGGGCGATATCGCGCATCCCCAGTTCTATGCGCAGGGGGACTCCTTGTTGTACCCAGTGGAAGAAGCGTTCTGCGGGTCTATCGTTAAAGTTTTTATCTATTTTGATGCAGAGAGGTGGGAAGTGCTGTTGCAGCTCGGCAAGCAGTTTTTCCGCCAGCGGCATAATTTGGGAGCGTTCGGCTTGATCTTTGCCCAGGGGTATCAGCACCACTTTTAAGGGAGCGATGCGTGGAGGAAGCAGCAGTCCGTCATCATCGCTGTGTGTCATCAGCAGTCCGCCGATCAAGCGAGTGGAGACGCCCCAGCTGGTGGTATGTGCCCATTGCAGCTGGTTGTGGCGATCCAGAAAGCGTATTTGGAAGGCTTTGGCAAATTTTTGCCCTAGGTTGTGTGATGTGCCTGCTTGCAGGGCTTTGGTATCTTGCATCATGGCTTCTACAGAGTACGTATGCAGGGCGCCAGGGAATTTTTCTATGGCACTTTTTTTCCCGACAACTACGGGCATGGCAAGGAAATCAGTAAAGAATTGGCGGTAGATATTGAGCATTGTAAGGGTTTCTGTTTCGGCTTCTTGATGGGTTTCATGTGCGGTGTGTCCTTCTTGCCAAAGGAATTCACTAGTGCGCAGAAAGAGGCGGGTGCGCATTTCCCAGCGAATGATATTGCACCATTGGTTAATCAGCAGGGGCAGGTCACGATAGCTTTTTATCCATTGGGCATACATGTATCCAACCACAGTTTCAGATGTCGGCCTTACCACTAGGGCTTCTTCCAGAGCTTTGCCCCCCGCATGGGTTACCACCGCTAATTCTGGAGAGAAGCCTTGTATATGTTCAGCTTCTTTCTTAATGAAGTGTTCTGGGATAAGCAGCGGGAAATAGGCGTTTTGGTGACCGCTTTCCTTAAAGCGCTGGTCTAGAACTGCCTGTATGTTTTCCCAGATGGCGTAGCCATTGGGTCTAATCACCATGCAGCCTTTAACAGGTGCCTGGTCTGCCAGTTGTGCAGCTTGAATAACATCCAAGTACCACTGGCTGTAATTTTTGCTGCGGGGGGTAATATTCTTAGCCATGTGCAGCGTTGCTGGGATTGCTGTAAGCGGCAGCCAGAGACATCTCTGGGGGTTTGGTTTTTGCTGTGGTTTTTACTATGGTTTTTACTGTGCCTGTGGAGTGCGTGATTATTCTTGGGGAGAGTCGGCAGCAGACTGCTGAGGCAAAATCCCTTTTACTTTGACATCCAAATTACCCCGATGCAAGCGAACCTTGAGAAATTCACCCACAACGCTTTGCTCGGCAGACAGCAGGGCTTGCCCTGCTTCATTTTGAACAATGGCATACCCGCGCCCCAGTATCGCCAGTGGACTTAGCACCTGCAATGCAGCAGCTATCCGCCCCAAACGCCCCCGTGCTGCTGCGGTGATGGTGTGTTTTAACACCTGCAGCCGCCACAGATTATCTTGCCATTGGCGTTTTTTGTACTGCAACACCTCCATAGGACTGGGTGTCTGCGCCCGCAAATGACGCAAATGCTGGCGATGATGCCCCAGCAGCCGCATCATGCTGGCACGCAGCCGCCCTTGTGTATACAATACCTGCCCCAATAATGCATCTTGCAGTGGAGAAATAATCTCCGCTGCTGCAGAGGGCGTGGCAGCACGCCTGTCCGCTGCAAGATCCGCTATGGTGAAATCTATCTCATGCCCCACCGCTGACACCAGCGGCACACGGCTGGCACGAATAGCCCGTGCCAAACCCTCATGGTTAAACCCCCACAAATCTTCCACAGAACCTCCCCCACGACCCACTATCATCACCTCTATCCCCAATTCCTGCGCACGCTCACTCAAAGAACGCACCGCTGCTGCCAGCTGCTCTCCCGCTCCCTCCCCCTGCACCAAACACGGCTGCACCACCACCCGCATCCCAGGAAAACGACGCCCCAGCACCTTCACAATATCCTGCAAGGCTGCCCCCTCGCCCGATGTCACCACACCCACACACCACGGAAACCTGGGCAGCTCCCGCTTCAACTCCTCAGCAAACAAACCCTCCTCCGATAAACGACGTCTCAACTGCTCAAATGCCAACTGCAGCTCCCCCACCCCCCGCGGCGATACACTCACCGCCTGCAACTGATACTCCCCTCGGCGCATATACACACGCATATCTCCCCGCACCAATAAACGCAGCCCATCCTCTACCCGAAAGCGTGTCCGCTCCGCCACCCCTTGAAACATCGCCACCCGCAAAACCGCATCCCTGTCCTTCAACTGAAAATAGCAATGTCCCGAACCCGCACGCCTAAAACCCGAAACCTCCCCCTCCACCACCACCTGACCCAAATGACTTTCCAGCAGCCCCCCTACACATCTGCTCAACTCGCTTACACTCCAAATCCGCTCCCCAAACTGCTCTCCTGTCTGCTCCCCTGTCTGCTTCCCTGTCTGCTTCCCTGTCTGCACCATTCCCTCCCCCGCTTCCCTAGGACGCTCCTCTCCCGCAGCTTCTACCACAAAGGGAATCTCTAAATTTTTCTGCTGCCTCACCTTAGTCTCGCCGGTCCATCCCTCGCCTGTCCCTCACCTGTCCCACCTTCACATTGTATGGGGGTGCTGCCTCCACCACAACCTCTTTTATATGACACCCCCAAGCAGCTGTGACGGCAAGTGTCCTGCGCATTCCCTCAAAAGCCCTTTTGAAAAAAAATCCCTGAAGGTGTTATGATACTTAAAGCAGCACTTAAAGTAGTACTAAAAACAGTGCTTAAAATTACTAAAAAACCATTTTTGCCCACACGGAGGATGGATGTTCACCATAGATGTGTTTCACGGAGACGCCGATGGTTTGTGCGCCATTCAGCAGTTCAGGTTGTCAGAGCCCTTGGGGGATCGTCAGGTGGTTACTGGCAAGCGCAGTCAGCATGCCTTATTAGCAGGAATTGGTACTGCAACGGATTGTGAGGTGGTGATGCTGGATTTGCCGCTGGATATCAATCATGCAGCCCTGCAGCAATTATTGGCACAGGGGTGTCGGGTGCGTTGTTTTGATCACCATGTTGCTACTAAGAGCTTGGAGCATGACAATTTGACATTACATTTGGACAGTTCGGCAGAAGTGTGCACCAGCATATTGGTGAACCGACATTTGGAAGGGGCGTATGCGGAGTGGGCTGCGGTGGGTGCATTTGGGGATAATATATTCTCAGCAGCCCAGCAATTGCTGCAAGAGAGTGAGTTGAACCCGCATGATGTGGAGCAGTTGGTGCATTTGGCGGAGCTATTGAATTACAACGCCTATGGTGACATGTTGAATGCCAACCATGTAACTGCTGCAGAGATACATGAGCAAATGCTGGCGCATGAGCATCCTTTGGATTTTTTGCATGACAATAGGCATTTGAAGCGCATAGGCACTGCCATGGAGGAAGATTTGGTGCGGCATCAGCCCAGAAAGCCCTCCGAGGAATACTCGGATGGGATGTTGTACATGCTGCCTTCTCGGGAGTGGATTCGTCGCAGTTATGTGGTGTGGGTGTCGCGATTGATGCGCAGGCATCCAGATATGGCATTTTTGATAACCATAGAAAATCATGACGGCAGTTTGGATATATCTATTCGTTCTCCCTTAAATGCTGCCAAGGGTGCTTGGGAGTTGGCGAAGGCATTTGGGGGGGGCGGTCGTGAGGGAGCTGCGGGGATACACGGCCTGCCTGCTGCCAGGGTGAAAGCCTTCTTGCAGACTTTTTGGGCTTGGAGTGCTGACTTGTATCAACAGCAGCGGGGTTATTTACCTGAGCGACAGCTGAAATAGCCTCATAGCTAGTGTCCCACTTCCTCATATATAAGCTCCTCATATATAAGCCCCTCATATATAAGCCCCTCATATATAAGCTCCTCATATATAAGCTAAGGAAGGGGGGGGCAGGAATTGGTTTTTTCTGACAGGTGCGACAGTTGGCTGAAGACACACGTGCTATTTTGTTCTTGGGGGATATTCATGGTTGTCTGCAGGAGTTAGAAAACTTGCTGAAGACAGCTGGTTTTACTGCTGGTCGGCATCGTTGCATTCCTTTGGGGGATGTTGTCAATCGGGGGCCTGATTCTGAGGGGAGCTTGCGTTTGTTGGAGGAGATTGGAGCGGAGCCTATTTTGGGCAACCATGAAGCCAGCCTGCTGAGAAGCTGGCGCAGCGGGCAGCGAGAAGCCTGGATGCAGGGAAGAGGCTCTGCCTGGGAGGCGTTGGACTGCGGAGATGCTACCTCTCGTCGCATGCGACAGATTTCGCACTGGCCTGCTTGGCGAGAAGGTAGAGATTGGCTGGCAGTCCATGCAGGGGTGCATCCCTGGTTGTCGCTGGCTGAAACCCCGCTGGATTTTTTGCTGTATGTTCGTCACTGTGATGCCCAAGGCTGCCTGCCGACCCAGCATAGAAAACCCACCCTGCGAGCACCTAGGGGATATCGGGCCTGGTTTTATCATTACAGGGGCAAAAAGACCGTGCTGTTTGGGCATTGGGCCTGGCGCGGACTGGTGCATACTCGGCGCTGCTGGGGCTTGGACACTGGCTGCCTGTACGGCAAAAAACTCACGGGATTGTGGTGGCCAGACGCCCAACTGGTACAAACCCCAGCCTTAAAAATTTACTGGGACATCCCCCATGACTCCCCCTCATCACTCCCCAAAAGCTCCGTCCAGCACCCCCTCTGATGGTATCAGGCTGCGCGCCCATGCAGCCCGTGCCTGGGTACGCTTGCAGTCAGGACAGCCCCTCAACTCCAACCCGCCCCGCTGGTGTAAAAACAAAGCCCAATGCCGTTTTTATACCAATTTACTCAAAGGCACCATCCGATACGCCCAGCCCCTGCTGAGCGAACTCAACACACTCTCTCCCCGAAAAAACGCCAAGCGACAGCCAGAAGCCCTGGCCCTCGCCCTGCTGGGACTATACCAACTGCGCTTTCTCCGCCTGCCTCCCCATGCTGTCCTGCATCAAACCGTGGCAGCTGCAGCCCTGCTCAATCGCAAATGGGCAAAACCCTGGATAAACGCCGTCCTGAGGCATGCACTCCAATCACCGCCACCCACCGCCCCCATGCCATTACACCCATCATGGCTGCTGCAGCGATGGGAAAAATACTATGGCGCAGACCGCACCCAGCAAATCTCCCAAGCGCAGTCTCACTGGTATGGCGCTGCTGTCGCTGTCCATCCCCGCCGAGGCAGCCTACAACAACTCCTGCAGCAACTCCAACAGGAAGGAATCTCTGCCTCCATCCACCCACACTGGCCCCTGGCACTTCACCTAGAAAATCTCCAGCCACTCCTCCTCTCTAAAACCTTCGCCAGCGGCGCAGTCTGGGTTCAAGACACCTCCTCTCAAATCCTCACCACCCTCATCCAGCCCCTGCTTCAAGGACCCACCCTTGACCTCTGCTGCGCCCCCGGCGGCAAACTCATGGCCCTAGCCACCGCCGCCAACCCGCCACCCTTCCTCCTCGGCATAGACATCCATCACCAAAGACTGCTGCAAACTCAAAACAACCTGAAAAAAATCCTCCCCCACCACATCCCCCTCATCCAAGCCGATGCCTCCAAACCACTCCCTGTCTCCCCTACACATCCTTGGCACACCATCATCCTGGATGCCCCCTGCTCCTCCACCGGCGTCCTCGCCAAACACCCCGACGCTCTCCACAGACTCTCCCCCCAGCACATCCAACAACTCGCTCAGCAGCAAAAACTCCTGCTGCAGCAAACCGTCTCCCTTTGTCCCCCACAATCTTGGCTGGTTTATATCACTTGCTCTATTGAACCAGAAGAAAACCAGTGGCAAATAAACGCCTTTACACAACAACACCCCTTCCAGCTCCACTCCTTTCTCCCCCTGCTGCAGCAACTCAAAAAAACACTCTCATGCGCACAGGCTGCCGAACACATCATCCAGCAGCACCTCACACCCCAAGGACACCTGCTGCTGCTGCCTTCCAAATTCAACCACGGACTCTTCGCCGCCCTGCTGCAAAGAAAATAATCTACAACACTAAAAAGAATCACCCCGCCCCACAGAATGTACTGTCATTCTGCTGGGCCAGCCAACAATCCTAACATCAAACTTGAGAGACGGCTCACACATGCTGGAGGCATTGTGTATGCGGAAAGATAGTGACCAGCCTCCGTTCAGTATCATTTCCAGTGTGGTTTTGCTGCCCCGCTTGAAATCTAGTTTAACTATGTTGTTGGCTAATCCTACCTTGTCTCCCCATGGAAGCGTGCCATTTATGTTAAAAGAAGTGATGCGCACACAGCGGTCTTCTTTCACAAATTGGTAAAAATCATACTGCCCTATCAAGTACTGCAGCAACCGCTGTGCTACTTCCTGCCCGTGTATTCGCTGCTGGATTTCAACCTCCTCCTTAAATGCCAGGAGGATAGGGAGGTATAGATTGTTGTGCTTATTGACAATGGCAGAAAACGGAGTGCCTTTTTTCTCCCTTAGTTCATTAAACAACGGGCGTACTTGATTGAAATACGCCTCGGTACACTTGAAATTGAACCACTCCCTAGCAAAATCTATTTTATCAGATAAGCGAGAATTCTTCACTACATCATTGCGATTTTTGGCACTAATACCCACATCACCACGGCTGGTATGTATCAGTACATCCCGAACATCACCTTGCTGTCCCTTAGCGTCTGACTGAATACTGATACTGCTTGCCTCTTGCAGCCTGCTATCTGCCTTAATAAGAAAGTCGGCTGCCTTAATGCCGCCGCTTTCATGCTGTTAGCAAGGGCAGGTTTTGCAGCAATCAGCTTATTGAGAGCCCTCTCGGCTGTTGCAGCAGGAGCATCCTTGTTTATAGTACACTTACAAATTTTAGAAAACGTCTCTGCTATGGCACGCTCAAACCCTTTACCCGTGATTGTTTGTATAGCCATTAAGACAGTCGCAAAAGGTCTTTGCTTAATATCAGCAGTTCTTTTGACTTTTTGTCATTGCTCATCCCATACATCCAGGTGGGCGTCTGCATGAGGTAGTCAGCATATAAAGAACGGATTTGCTGGCAGTCATTGTAGGATAAAATCCATCGGTCTCGCCCTCTTAAAATACCCGCCAGTCCTTGGTGGTCAAAATCTTTGTGCATATCCCCACCTATCCCATACAGCAACTCTTGATTGGCATATGGTGGATCTAGGTAAAGAAAATGGTTTTGTGTCGTTTGAGGCTGTCCTTAAAGTCCATACACCCAACGGATAGATTTCTTGGGTTGAATTGCCTAAGACGCTCTATGCTGTTTTCTGTGAACCGAGGATGCCCTGGAGACATGCCGCCCGACAGCGTAATGCCGCTGTAAGACGCCCTATTGAGAACATAAAACACCGCAGCTTTTTCTATGGGGTCGCTCAAATCCCCAAAACTTTTCTGCATGGCATAAAATTCATCTCTTGATAGAGGAAAATACTCCCATACTTTTTGGTAGAGACTGTCAGGTTTTTTTATCAACGCCTCCCAGAAGTCTACTACTGCGGGAAAATTGTCATATCCATAAACCCGCATACCGTTTGAGGCACAGGATAATTCCACCGAACCACCACCAAAAAATGGACTGCACAGTACATCGGTGTCCGATGGTATCAACTTCATCACTTGGGAAACCGCACGGGTCTTTCCCCCAGGATAACGCAAGGGGGAGCGTGTGCTGACAGCAGCAAGCTGACCAGCTGATATGGGTCTTACTGGGTTTGTGATGGGACGGTTCATTTGACCAGCTGTTTGTTGGGCTATAATCTTACAAAATATTCCCTCAGGTGGTAAGAGAGTATACTTTTTTGCTGGGCTACGCAATCATACCATATTGAACAGAAGACTTAGCGGTTCAGTTCTTGTCTTCTGAGGGGGGGTCTAGCTGGGTGTCTGCAGAGGGCAGCACTGTGCTGTCCACATCGGCAGCGATTTCCGCAGCCAGCTGTGCTGCTTGGTTATCTGGTGTGGTTTGGGCGGTTTTCTCGGGATTGGAGGAAAGGGGATGGGTGGTCTCTGCTGTCATGGCTTCAAGGGATGAGTCAAATTGCAGGTCATCGGCTTCGTCTAGTCTGTTGGTGGCTTTCTGTGCTTGTTTTTGCAAGAAAGCCTGCAGGTTGTGGTGACAGGCTTGGGCTCTTTCAGGTTGATGGGCTTGTTGATAAAGATCTGCTAGTGTTTCCCAGTGTTGGGGGTGTGCTTGTTCTAGTTCCAGCCATTGTTGGAGACGCCCCAGCCATTCATTTTCTTTTTCTGTGCTGGCAAGGCGAGCCGCTTGCAGGACTTCTGGCCAGAGGTCGGCACGGTGGCAGATGAGTTCACTGAGGCATTCGTAGCAGGTTTCGGCTTTTTTGCCATGATTGTCGGCGATGAAGTGTTTTGCCAAAGGCAGCCAGAGGGATGCTTGGTTGCGATTGAGTTCCCCGGCTTTGCAGAGGCGAGCAAAGGTTTCTTGGTGGTCTTGACGCTGCATGGCGAGTTCAGCCAACATTTGCCATAGCTGGGGGGAGTTGGGTCTGGCTTTGGCAGCACGCAAGAGGCATTCTTCGGCTTGTTCAAATTGTTTACGAAACATCAGCCGTTGCCCCAAATGGACAAGCAGGTCATGTACTACGGATTCTGAGGCGTCCAGGTCACGCAAGCGGGTATAGACCTCATTGACTTGACCTTGCTTAAGCAGTACGCGGGCAGCTTGTTGTCGTATGGCGCTGTCTTTGGGGGTCAGCTGTTCCAGCCTGTTTAGTACTTGACGTGCTTCGTTGAGTTCCCCCAGCTGTTCATGGAGAATCGCCAGGTCTCGCAGCAGATCTTCTCGCTGGGGTTGGCGGCTAACCAGCATGCGCAGTGCCATACGCCTTCTTGAGGGACTGGCACGCTCTTTATACCATTGGTTGAGCAGTTCCCAGGCTTCCATGTCTTCCTTGTTGAGGCGAACAGTTTGCATCAAGGCATGTTCAGCCTGATAATTGCTGCGTTGGAAGTAAAACTCACCCAAGTTAAACCAGAAGTCTGCGTTTTGGGTTTCTTGTTCTACTGCGGTGCGATAGGCATGTTCTGCACCTTTGTCTTCATCCAGCTGCACCAGCACATTGCCTAGATGCGTCCAGGTTTCGGCCTGCTGCGGATCTATATCCAGAGCCTTTTGGTAGCAGGTGCGGGCTTGGGCAGGTTCGTTGGCGCGGGCGTGCATTAGCCCCAGCAGATTCCAAACCTCAGAGTGAGCAGCCTGGTTCTCTGAGAGCGGTTCCAACAACTCACGGGCTTTGTCCAGTTCCTGCCGTTGGATGTACAATCGTACCAGTTGCAGCCTGGCTTCTAGATGGTTGGCATCAAGGCTAAGGGCGCTTTGGACGCTGTCCAGCGCCTCATCAAAACGCTGCATGCGCTCCAACAGCCCCGCCAAACTCAAATGGGTATGAATATCTCTGGGAGCACAGCGAACCGCTGCTCGCAGCGCATGCTCAGCCTCACTCTGGCGCCCCAAGGTCTGCATCAACAAACCCAGGCCCAGCAGCGCCTCGGCATGGTCTTCATCCAACCGCAGCGCCTGACGATACAACCCCACCGCATTTTCTAAATCGCCCAGCTTCACATAAATGCGCGCACATTCCACCGCATGACGAGCATCATCAGGCTGACGCTGCTGCAAGCGCAACTGCTCATCCAGCTGATCCAGTAATTGCGCCTCCCTCTTGCGCTCTTCTCCAGCCGCAATTCCGCGCTTCGTGGCTTCATCTATTCCCAAGATTCACTCTCCTCCACACATGATAAAAAATCCACTCCCCAGCCCGTCAATCTCCAAAACCACACGCTGGTGGCACATCGCTTGCTTACTTCCATACAAGAAACCAACCATAACTCAGCAAATACACCCTGTCACTTTGCTACTTGCACCAGGAGACAACCATCCATGCTCATTTTGACTAGGAAGTCAGGCGAAAGCATCACCATCGGAGAAGATATCAAAATCCAGGTGATTGAAATTAAAGGACGCCAAGTGCGCCTGGGAATTGATGCGCCCAAAGACTGCATTATCCATAGAGAAGAAGTATACCTCCGCATCAAAAAAGAAGGCAAAAATGCTGTTAGCCCGCGTGTCTCTCTGCAAAAACTGGAAGAAGCGTTTAAGCCCGACAAATAGCCCTCTTGCCACTTAATAATCCACATACCTTAGCATACACCCCAAGCACATACTTGCCACACCCTGCACCCCCGCTGCCCCACTGGCTGGTGCTGGGTTTGCCATGAAGGCATCTGCCTCCCCTCCCTCTCTCGCCCCAAGAGTCGTCCCGAGGAACCCCAGCTGGTACAGGGTCGGCTTTGCCTGTTTTGATTGACTCCAAGTCCCATTTCTAGTAAAGGTATGCTACTGTCCCTGCCCGTTCTTTAATTTTTTCCAATCCCGTGGAGAATAAGTGTTATGAACGAACTTGAACTCTTCCAATCGCTTACCCAAGCAAAAAAAATCTCGCAAATTGAAGACGCACTGGAAGCTTTTAAAAAAGCACAGGGCGACTCCGTTAAGCCTGAACCTGTTGATGGTAACGACAATAATCGTGGTTCAATTGATACTGTTGCAGATGCTGGACGCTCGCTGATAGAGAGAGTCACCAACGCTTTTGATGCCCTCCTGAAGCTTGAACATGACAAACACAAGGGAAAACCTGATTGTCGCTCGCCTCACCAAGCAGCCATTGCCTGGTTTGGAGTACCAAGGGATGGCGGAATCTCAAAAATGTCTAAAAAAGATAAAAAACACCTGGCAAAAAATATCATCGTGAGAGTTGAAGAAGGAGAAAGAGAAAGATCGCATAAATTGCGTCTTGTCTCGATTATTGATCACGGTATCGGCATTGAACCCCATGAATTCTCAAACACCATCCTCAAACTTCAGGGGAATAACAAGGTCGATAAATTCTATCTGATGGGGGCTTATGGACAAGGAGGATCAAGCACATTTAAATTCAGTAAATACACTGTAATTATCTCTCTCAAATACCGATCTAACCAAGTCGGTTTCACCGTAGTATATTATCAAAAATGGACACCAGAACGTAAGCATGGTTATTATGCGTTCTTGGGAAAGAATGGTGCCCCCTTATGTGTGGATGCTGACCGTGCCACTGATATCCTTTTAGAATCAAAAATAGTCAAGAATTTTGAGCACGGAACCATTGTACGCCATTTTGGGTACGACCTTACAAAGTACAAATGGCCGCTTGGTCCCGCAAGTGTGTATGGATTGCTGGATCGCATGCTTTTTGATCCAGTTACTACCCTTCGCTTTGAGAACCGACTGCGCGCCGACAGTAAAGATACCACCATCAAGGAAGTACACAATGGAGACCGACTGCATCCCGACAAAGGTACCACCATCAAAGGGGTGCGCAATGCCCTCAATGCCGATCAAGCTTCTAGGAGGTTATCCATTGCTTATCGTAACAGCTGGAATATCCCCCTTGGGGGTGATGACCATATCTCGCTCGAATGCTGGGTTATTGATCCAGAAGAAATCAAAAAGCGTCAGGGGGTGCCTCCTACTAGGGCTTATATAGACCCCAAGAAACCTGTGATATTTACCATTAATGGACAAAACCATGGTGAGTTTTCTTGGAATTTCATCGATAAGGCTGGGTTAGTTTTCCTTGACAGATTTTTAATATGTCACCTGAACTGTAATGCTCTCACACAGGAAGCAAAGGAAGATTTATTTACCAGTAACCGTGAACAGATTCGTACAGACTATGATTTGTATAAAGATATTCGCTTAAAGGTAATCGAAACACTCAAGGGGGACAAAGAATTGGAAGCGTGGAATGAGAAAGCTCGCCAGCAAAGTCTTGAAGGAATCGATAAAGACGAACGGTATGATGAAATGTGCAAGGAACTCAGTCGTATGTGGAAGCAAGAAGGGAATTCTCCCCAGATGGTTGGAGGTACAATAGACGCCCACAATGGTGGTAGAGCCATCCATCCAGGACATCCACACGGGAAACCTGAAGATGTCGAAGACCTTTGTGACCCACCAAACTATGTTGAGATTCTTGAGAAAACAGAACCGTTAGATTTCTATTTAGGACGTATAAGACATTTAAGGATTAAAACAGATGCTATTGACCAGGAAGATGGGGCGGAATCCCCTTTCCGTATAATATTGGAGGGTGAGAGGCATCTTAAAGAACTGAACCAGAGCACACTTACAGGTGGCAACATGCGCATCGATGTTGAATGCCACAGTACCGAGGTGGGAGAAACTGGCTTTATCCGTATAGAACACAAAACATATCCAAGGGTAAGAGACCAACTGGAATATGTCATTGTTGAGGTTCCAGAAACCAAAGCACCACAGGGCAAGACGAATTTCCCAGATGTTAAGATTATCCCAGTGCCAGACTCCAATGATAAAAATTGGCATCATATTAGCGACGATCAGGATATCACTCGCAACGCCAGCAACTTCGCAAAGAATAAGGATGGCAAGGTTTATGTCTATTACTCACAGGTATATCCGACTTTTAAAAGAGAGTGGGAGCGCCTGAGAAAAAAGAGCCCTGCCGAGGGTGTTGCATTTCTGGCTAAATACAAACGATTGATTGCCGCCTATTCCCTGTCTATGCAACGAGATAGAGAAAATGAAAGTGACGACCTGCCAGAATCCAATGGGCATGAAGACCTACACCGCCAAGAACGCTGTCGGCAAGCCGATGTTGCTGCCTGGGCAGCTTCTTCTCAGCAGATAAGTAACTACAAACCTTTGGGGGATGATGACTCTGAATAAACCTAAGTCCACTTAGAAGCTGAACGCTGTTTGCTAGCTGGTGCCCGGGGTGGGATTTGAACCCACACACCCATAAGGGCGAGGGATTTTAAGTCCCTTGCGTCTACCAATTCCGCCACCCAGGCTGCCAGCAATGGACATATCTCTTATGGTGAACTTAGGGCAGGTTATCATAGTCGGGAAGATAAGCTAGCACGGTCATTTGACAAAGTGATGGCGCAAAGTCATGGGGCAGGGTTATCTGGTAAGGCGACGACCGGAATCGAACCGGTGATAAAGGTTTTGCAGACCTCTGCCTTACCTCTTGGCTACGTCGCCCCGCATGTCGCCCCGCATGTCGCCCCGCATGTTGCCCTGCATGTCGCCCAGTAAAGCTCACTATGCCATAATTGACTCAAACTGCTGTGTGGCTCTTCTGCTTTTTTGGCTTTGCTTTTTTTAGCTCTGCTGTTTTTGGATGGCTGCTCTGGTGCTGTCTAGCGTGCTGCCGGGGTTGTTCACGCCAGGTGTCGTGGCTTGTAAGTTAGGGGAAATTTGCATGAAAGTCAAGGGATATCACCGCAGGCAGCTGCTGTTATGCAATGTTTTAGGGGGGAAATTTTGCTCACAGCAGCATTCCTTTGGGACAAAGTATGGGGCAAACTTACCAACCCAACCTGCTTGGAGGCATGAGAAAATAGTGTACAAGTAATGGAGAAGGGATGATTTTGGTCATGTTTGAATAGGAGACTTTGATTGCAGTGGTTAAAAGGAAAAGAGGTGCGGGATGCCATGATGCCTGGTCTGTGTGCTGAGGCCAAGCGTTTGGCAATGCGTGGTTCGCGCCCGCGTTTGGTGATGGTTTTGGTGGGCGAGCATGCGCCCTCGCGCAGCTATGTGCGCAGCAAAGCCAAGTTGGCGGAGCAATTGGGCATCCAGGCAGAGGTGCTGGAGCTGCGAGAACAGGCTTCACAAGCCGAGATGCATGCCTTGTTGGACGGCTTGAATGCCAATGACAGTGTCCATGGGATTTTGTGTCAAAGTCCGCTGCCGGCGCAGCTGGATGAGACACAGATTTCACAGCGCATCCATCCCAAGAAAGATGTGGACGGGTTTCATCCCCACAATGCAGGCATGATGCTGCTGGGCAAGCCCTGCCTTGCCCCTTGTACGCCATCAGGGGTGCTGTCCATGCTGCATCATTACGGCATTGCCACACGGGGACGAACTGCGGTGGTATTGGGTCGCAGCCAGATTGTCGGTCGCCCCATGGCAGTGATGCTGTCAGCCAAGGGGGAAGACGCCATTGTAACCTTGCTGCATTCGGCAGCTGAGGATCTGCGTCCCTTCACGCAGCAGGCAGAGATTGTGGTGGTGGCGGTGGGCAAGCCTGGCTTGATTACAGCAGAGATGATACGCCCAGGTGCTGTGGTGATAGATGTGGGCATTACGCGGGTGGAGAGTGCTGACAGCCAGCGGGGATATCGCATTGTGGGCGATGTGGATGCTGCCTCAGTAGCACAAAAGGCAGGTGCGCTGAGTCCTGTTCCTGGGGGTGTGGGTTTAATGACTGTCACCATGCTGATGGCTAACACCCTGCGTGCAGCCCGTTGGCAGCAAGAGAATGTGCCGCCTGATGCCATTTGGCGAAGAACCTGGCAAACTGAGACAGTAGGGGCAGCGGGGTCTGCTTAGTGGCAGGTGGATAGCAGCTGCTGGCAAAGCAGCTGGCATGCTGGTATTGGCCGCACTCGCAATATAAAAAAGCATAGGAGAAGCAGATGAAAAAAGACCATAACAGCCCCGCAAATGATTTTAGTAAAGAGGCACTGGAATATCACCGCCGTCCTCCGCGCGGAAAGATAGAAGTACGTCCTACCAAACCCACAGCCACACAGCATGATTTGTCGCTTGCCTACAGCCCTGGAGTGGCAGCGCCGTGTTTGGAAATTGCGCGTGATGCTTCACTCAGTTGGAAATACACCGCTCGTGGCAACTTGGTGGCAGTCATCAGCGATGGCAGTGCGGTGCTGGGCTTGGGGAATATCGGTGCCGCTGCTTCCAAACCCGTGATGGAGGGCAAGGGGGTGTTGTTCAAACGTTTTGCTGGCATAGATGTGTTTGACATAGAGGTCGACTCACGCAGCCCCCAGCACTTTATTGATGTAGTCAGTGCGCTGGAACCTTCTTTTGGCGGCATCAATCTGGAGGACATCAAGGCACCTGAATGCTTTGAGATAGAACCTGCCTTGCAGCAAAAAATGGGCATTCCGGTATTTCATGATGACCAGCACGGCACAGCCATTATCACAGGTGCTGCCTTGTTGAATGCACTGAAACTGATAGATAAACGCATAGAAAACATTCAGGTGGTGTTCAGCGGGGCCGGTGCTGCTGCCTTGGGATGCGCTAACTTTTACTTACAACTGGGCATGCGGCGGGACAACATCTTGATGAGCGATATCCATGGCGTTCTGCACCAAGATCGTGATGACCTCAGCCCACAGGGACGAGAATTCGCCCAAAAAACCCAGCACCGCACCCTCAAAGATGCCATCCGTGATGCAGATGTCTTTGTCGGTCTCTCGGCACCCCATGTGCTGACGCCTGAAATGCTGAAAACCATGGCAGACAAACCCGTCGTCTTTGCCCTGGCCAACCCCACCCCAGAAATAGATTACAACCTCGCCAGACAAACCCGCCCTGATGCCATCATCGCCACAGGACGCTCCGATTATCCCAATCAGGTCAACAATGTCCTCTGTTTCCCCTTCATTTTCCGTGGTGCCATTGATGTGCGCGCCCGTTGTATCAATGAGGAAATGAAGCTGGCTGCTGCATCCGCACTTGCCACGCTGGCTATTGCCGAAATCCCCGATGAAGTCCTCGTCGCCTATAAACTAGACGCCCTGCATTTCGGTACAGAATACCTCATCCCCAAGCCCTTTGATCCCCGCGTCTTGCTGACAGTCGCCCCTGCCGTAGCCAAGGCAGCCATAGAAAGCGGTGTCGCCTCCTCTCAAGAATTCCATATCAATGCCTACAAAGACCGCATGGAATCTCTGCAAAGCCTGGCAAAACACACGGTGAGAAAATTCAGCAGGCGACTTGCCGCCGACAAACCCAAACGCATCGTCTTCCCTGACAGCAGCAGCGAACCTGTGCTGCGCGCCTGCCATCACATTATTAGAGAAGGCATCGCCCAACCCATCCTCTTAGGCAGTTCAGAACACATCCAGCACTGGGCGCAACGCTGGCAAATAGAACTTCACGGAGTGGAAATTCTTGACCACTTTACCTCCCCCATGCTCAATTCTTTCGCCATGGAATTACTGAAAACCCGCGCCCGCAAAGGTATAGACAAACTCCAAGCCCGCGCCCTGGCAGAAGAAGCCATTGAATTCGGATTGATGATGGTCAAAACCGCCCACGCCGACTGTTTCGTGGGCGGCATCAGCAGACCCTACCCAGAAATCCTGCGCCCCGCACTGAAACTTATCGGACTCAGAGACGGCGTCTCCACCGCCAGCGGCTTTTACATGCTACTATTTAAAGACCGCACCCTCTTCCTCTCTGACTGCACCATCAACATCCATCCCACCGCAGAACAACTCGCTGGTATCGCCTGTAATACCGCTCGCGCCGCACAATTCCTAGGACACACCCCCAAAATCGCCTTCCTCTCCTATTCCAACTTCGGCGGCGTCCCCAACAAAGAAAACCACGTCATCAAAACAGCCCTGCAAATTATCCACCAAGAACAACCCCAACTCATGGCTGAAGGCGAAATGCAAGCCCATCTGGCACTCTCTCATCAAGAAAGGCAAAACCTCTTCCCCTTCTCCATCCTGGAAGGACCTGCCAATGTCCTCATCATGCCCAACCTCAACGCTGCTTCCATCGCCTGCCGTATGCTGGTCAGTCTCAGCGATGCCGAAATGATTGGACCCATCCTCTCTGGCATGAAACAACCCATTAATCTCATTCCACAAGAAGCAGGCGTTCAAGATATCGTCAATATGACCACCATCTCCGCACTAGAAGCCCAAGAGGGCATGCTCTAATAATCTAATAGACAACTCTCATAGACAACTTTAATAGGAGATTGGATAAAAAGTTGCAGTGCTGTCTGCAAGAATGGTATATTACTATTCATATGTCGCCGTTAAAAAATCATGCCCACAGATAATGCCATGGATCTTATTGGTGCCTTATGAATAAGGTTGTAACCCGCGTGGTGCATGCCTTGAAGGACATAAAAAATTAAGTTATATTGCAATCATGTATCCTCAATAAGATAAAGACCTATAAGATAAAAGTATGAAGCTGCCATCACTGAAAATTCGAGACTTTACCCTAAAGCTGCCCATTATCCAAGGAGGGATGGGTGTAGGCATTTCCTGGGACAATTTGGCAGGGGCTGTGGCAAAAATGGGATGCGGAGGCACTGTATCCTCTGTGGGGACAGGATATTGGAACCCAAAAGCCGTGCGCATGATCAATGGTCGTCCCTTAAAACCGGCCAATTTTCACAGCTCTGAAAATCTGCAGGCCATCATTAAGAGTGCCCTGAAAAAATCCTGCGGGGGAGTGGTGGGAGTGAACATCTTGTGTGCGGTTACCGACTATGCCCGTCAGGTGAGAGATTCCGTACAGGCAGGGGCGCGCTATATCATTAGCGGGGCAGGGCTGCCTTTGCGTTTGCCTGAATATGCTGGCAAGGCAGACATTGCCTTGATCCCCATTGTTTCTTCTTCACGGGTGGTGGATTTGATTTGCCGCCGCTGGAAACGTCATGGTCGTCTGCCAGATGCCGTTGTCTTAGAGGGCCCCAAATCTGGAGGTCACCAAGGCTACAATTACGAACAGTGCTTTATGCCAGAATTCCAACTGGAAAATGTAACGCCCGAGGTGGTCAAAGCATGTAAAATGTGGGGCAATATCCCCTTGATTGTTGCCGGAGGGGTATGGAACAAAGAAGACATTGAGAAATTCCTGAATATGGGCGTTTCAGGAGTCCAAATAGCTACCCGTTTCATTGGCACCCATGAGTGCGATGCCTCCCCCGTCTTCAAGCGTGTGATTATCAATGCCAGCAGCAAAGACATCAAACTGATGAAATCCCCTGTAGGTTATCCCGCACGCGGTGTAGCCACCACACCATTGGTACAACGGGTCTCTGCCGGCTACCGACCCAAAATCCCCTGCATCTCTAACTGCATCACTCCGTGCGACCACGGCAAAGAATCCAACAAGGTCGGCTACTGCATCGCTGATTCTCTCTCTGATGCCTGGTTGGGACACTTGGATACCGGTCTCTTTTTTACTGGGTCCAACGGCTATCGGGTCACACAATTGGAATCTGTTGAAACCATCATTAATAAACTCAGCGGAAAAATTGAAGACCTGCCCAGCTGGGATTACCAAGAAGAAGAATACCTGGAACACCCAGAATCCCTTTCTCTGGTGAATGAGCTGCCCCCCGCTACCTCTGCCAGCTTTTAAAACACCTCCCCTATGGACGCGCCCTCTCACTTTGACGCCAGCGGACGCGCTCGCATGGTAGACTCCAGCGGTAAAAAACCCTCCGCTCGTTTCGCTCGCGCACAATGCCTGGTGCGCATTTCTCCACAACTCACAGAACATCTCGCCAACAATACCCTTCCCAAAGGCGATGCCTTCGCTGTTGCCCGTATCGCCGGCATCCAAGCTGCCAAACAAACCAGCCAACTCCTCCCCCTCTGTCACCCCCTGCCCATTGACGCCATTCAGGTTGACTGCAAACTCAACCAAGATCAGCAGCTGGTGCAAATAGAAACCTCCGCCGCCGCCACTGCCAAAACAGGCATGGAAATGGAAGCCCTCACAGCAGCTGCCACCGCCGCCCTCGCCCTCTACGATATGTGCAAATCCCTTGATAAAAGCATTTCCATTGACAATCTTCAATTAATAGAAAAATCGGGCGGAAAAAGTGGTCACTGGCAGCGCAACCCCTAACAAGGGCTTGCATCCTCACCCCAAATACGCCAAGCTTAGCCAGTCAGCCCCCATCCCCCGCACATCATCAGGAGAACCCTCACTATGGCTGCTACCCGTGAAACCATCCACCTGAAATCTGAAGCCTCCGGCTACTTCTACACCACTTCCAAAAACAAACGCACCTCCACCGAAAAACTGCGCATAAAAAAATATGACCCCAATGTGCGCAAACATGTGTGGTTTGTAGAAACCAAACTCTAACGGCACCCCGCCTCCTAAGTGTCATTACTGCCAAGAGGCTGTTAGAGTGGCTTGTTGTGGATACCAAGAGGCTATTGATCTGAGACGCTGATGGAAACTACACTGGTAACTGCACACCTCCTTTTTGGTTCGTTGGTGCTGGGAATATTATTCCTACAATCCTTGCTGCTGCTGATGCAGCGTCGCCTAGGCAATGACGAACAACGTTTAGGAGTAAAGCAGCTGCAGCGTCGTGTACAGCTGGTGATATTTTACCCGCTGCTGGCACTGGCAGCCTTGTTGGGCTTCTGGCAGGCAGGACGCCTAGGCATCCTCAGCAGTGCCAAGTGGCTGCATTGGAAGCTGGTGCTGGTGCTGGTGCTGGTGGGCTTTGGTTTGCTGCTGGACTGGCAGCTGTCAGCACGCAGACTCAACAGACCCCTGATACTGCTGGTACACATCTCCACCTTGCTGGCAGGTGGCATGATTCTGTACCTGGCACATTACCGCCCATTTTAATAATCTGGGAAGGTTTTGATCAGGGAGAAGCCCCCGCCAAAAGAGTACTTTGGAAAGCCCCTGGGTTTTGCTGCTGAGCGCGGGTTTAGCTGCTGGGCGTCGCCGATTCTGGCCGTTCCAGATTGGCTATTTCTTCCCATTGGTATCCTTCCTTGCGGACGAGGTCGCTCGCCAGCTCGTTGTAGGATTCTCGGAAACAGTAGCTGTGATCTGGCAGGGTGGAGACATTCCAGTATTCGTGAGAGCCGTGGTCGGGGCAGTCTTCATAATCCCAATTGAGTGAGAAGAGGATTTGAGGATCGGTTTTGCTTCTGTTTTTCCAGGCGCGGCGGAGTACATCTGAGGGAACATCCAGATAGGTATGAAGGATGCGCTCAAATTGTTTGATTTCTGATTTTTCGCTGTCTTCTTCTGGGAGAAACAGTTCATCTTCTTGGGGGATATCTGCGTTTACAGGGATGTGGATACTGCCTTGGTGGATAAGGGATAATACCATGCTGATGCCGTGGACATGGCTGAGATAGTCGGCATGTTCTTCTAGGTTTTCCATATTCAAAGTGATGGATTTGCCTTGACAGAGGGCGTCAAAAACCAGGTCTTCTGCTGCATGGACTTGTTCTGGAAATTCACAAGGGAAGGTAAACAAGGCTTTGGGTCTTTGCCCAAAAGTTTCGGTGGGGGCTGCTGGCAGTATTTCTATTTCACAAGGTTCTACCTTGAAAAACAGGTGGGTTTGTTCTGCGTTAGCGAGGAAACTGTCGCCATTATCGCAGCGGAAGCGAATCCAAGTAGGCATCGGGGGTATTTTTCTCATTATGAGGTGTGGCAAGCCGCTGTAACAACCAGCTGCAGCAATTTTTTTAGTATCTATCAAAAATTATCTATGCGTCAACAATCGCATCCTATAATACACAAGACTCGGGTGTTTCTGCAAGCTAAAAGATGCTGTGCCAATGCAGAAAATGTCCCTCTCATAAGATTAGCTCAGTGCTTACGCTAGATTCTGTAGACATGCCTGCTTGACAGTATCACAGGAAGCAAGTTAATTTTTTAACCAATCGCCAAGCAAGGAGGCAGCATGCTGGAAAAAAACCAACTATACTGCGGAGACACATTTGACCTCTTAAAAAAGATTGGGGATGAATCCATAGATATGATTATCTGTGATGGTCCTTACGGCATCACCCAAAATGACTGGGATAAGATTTCCTCAATCCAAGAATACAATCTAGAACTGATAAAACAATTTTCTATGAAATTAAAAAAAGGCGGCGCACTGTATCTGTTTGGCAAGCCTAACTGCCTGGATTTTATTGATTATCGTCCCTACCTCAATCTCAAATCAAAAATTGTTTGGTATCAACCCAGCCGACTAGGCCAAGGAAGATCAAGCTACACCAATAACTACGATATTATCGGATACTTCATAAAAGGCAGATATCCCCGCTGCTACAACTTAGACAGCATTCGTGTTGCGCAGTTGGTTGAACTAGAACATAGATTAAGATGTGAAAAAGTACCCTCTGTTGCCAACGGTACTTATGGAAAAACTCGCTTTCATCATAAGGGCAAGAATCCAGGGGATGTTTGGGGGGATATAAAACAGCTGACTTATAAATCAAAAGAGTTGGTTTCGCGGGATGTTTTAAATACCATTCAAAAACCCCAGAAACTCATTGAGCGTCTGGTTCTTGCCAGTTCCCATCAGGGAGATTTGGTGCTTGACCCGTTTTCTGGCACGGGAACCTGTCCCGTTGTTTGCAAGGAAAACCGAAGAGATTTTTTGGCATTTGAAATTCAGCCTGACTTTGTAGAAATATCTAGAAAGCGTCTGGATGCCTCTCACCCCGCCCGTTGTTGTGCGTGATCTGGTTTTTGCTTGAAGATATTTGAGCATGGCTGTTTAAGCATGGATATTTTGAGCATGGATATTTAAATATGATAGAATACTTATTACCTATGGCTAGCTTTTTGTGGTTTTATTTCTGTGAAGGAACTCCATGACCTACATTGTTACCCTCTATTGTAAAGACTGTAAGTACACCGATTGTGTAGAGGTTTGTCCCGTGGAAGCCTTTCATGAAGGGCCCGACATGGTGTACATAAATCCCGAAGTGTGTATAGACTGTGACCTGTGTGTAGCCCAGTGTCCTGTGGAAGCCATTTATCCAGAAGACCAATTGCCAGAAAAATGGAGCAGCTATCTGCAAGTGAATGCAGAAGAATGTGAAAAATTCCCCACCATTGCAGAGAAGAAAGATGCCCTGCCCACTGCTGTTACTCTGGAAGAATTGCGCGCCAGAGAAAAGAAAGCCCAACAGCTGAAAGCCTAACTTCTGTTGGCAAGATTCTGTACCTATCGGATGAGATGATGGTATTATCAAGATAGCACCCATTGCCAGAAGCACCACACTATGCCCGTAAACAACACCCCAAAGGCCTCTGTTTCTGAGGACAATTGTTCTGACTGCACTGGTTCTCAGCATGCTGCTGGCAGCTGGCTGCGACAAAGGGACTGGCTGCTGATATTCAGCCTCAGTGGTTGTATGGTAGCCTATCTGCTGTATTGGGGATTTTACCCATCACTGAAAAATGTGAATTTTCTGGGCGAGTTTATCAGCGGTGTCTACAACATCCTCAACATCATGTGGCTGGGTTTGGCACTGGGCATATTAGCCTTTGGCGTGATTGGTCGCACTCCCAAAACACTCATCTCCTCTGCTTTGGGACAAAGGGGCAGCTTTAAGGGCATCGTGCGTGCTGCTGTTGGCGGGGTGCTGCTGGATGTATGCAACCACGGCGTGATACTGATTGGTTTTCGTCTGTACCAAAAAGGCGCCTCCGCTGGACAAATGGCTGCCTTTCTTATCGCCAGCCCTTGGAACTCACTCAGTCTTACCATCATCCTCATCTCTCTGGTGGGCTTTCAGCTTACCATGGCCTTCCTCCTTGGTTCCTTGGTGATTGCCATTATCTCAGGGGTTCTATTTGACTGGCTGGAAAATCACCAACTCATCCCTGCCAACCCCCAGAAAAGCCCTCCCCCTGGCTCCTTCTGGAAAGAAACCCGCCAAGCCCTGTCCCAAGTGCACTGGACCCCCCAGCTGCTGCTGCAAGTCACCCGTGACGGCGTCCTCGGTTCCACCATGATTGTCCGCTGGCTGCTGCTGGGCGTACTCATCGCTGCAGCCTTGCGCACCTTCCTCACTGAAGAGCAATTCATCAGCTGGCTGGGACCCTCCATGCTGGGACTGACCATTACCATCATAGCTGCCACCATTATTGAGGTCTGCTCCGAAGGCTCTGTTCCCATTGCAGCAGATCTTGCCACCCGCGCCGCCGCTCCAGGAAATGCCTTCGCCTTTATGATGGCAGGCGTTTCCACTGACGCTACTGAAATCCTAGGCATCAAAGAAACCACCAAATCCTGGAAAATCTCCCTCGCCCTTCCCCTCATTACCCTGCCCCAAATCATTCTGCTAAGCTGGCTGCTGAATTTCACATAGTAAGCCCCCGTCCCTCCCCTTGACAGACACCGCCAGCGCATCGCAATATCAACCCACGCCACGGCGATCGTAGCTCAGCTTGGTTAGAGCACCGGATTGTGATTCCGGGGGTCGTGGGTTCAAGTCCCATCGGTCGCCCCTTTATCCCTAATGAGACGGGAGAAAAGGCTTGTGGACAGCCCGCAGGCACTGCAGCAACCCATAACTTGGATGAACAACATGATCAAGCTGGCAATTATTGGTTTGGGACGCATTGGCAAAGTCCATTTAAAAAATGCCTTCGCCCTTGAGGGCTGTCAGGTATCAGGGATTTTTGATGTCCAACCAGGGTTGTGCCAGCAATTGGCACAGCAGTACCACACCAAGGCTTTTGCTTCTTTGGCAGCACTGTTTGCAGATGCAGGGACTGACGCCGTGCTGGTGGCATCGCCTGCAGAATTTCATGTGGACTGCATCCAACAGGCGGCTGCGGCAGGCAAGCATGTCCTGTGCGAAAAGCCCATTGACCTCTCTATGAAAAAAGTACTGGAATGCGAAAAGCTGCTGCAGGCACATCCCGTCACAGTGCAAATTGGTTTTCAAAGGCGTTTTGATCCGCATCATCAAGCTGTCCGCCAAGCTATTGAAGACGGTCAAATCGGCAAGATATACCAGACCATCTCCACCAGCAGAGACCTGGACATCCCTCCTGAGGCCTACCTGGCTGAATCTGGCGGTCTGTTTCGCGATATGATGATCCATGACTTTGATGTTATCCGCTACCTGACCAATGAAACCCCCTCCCGTGTCTATGCTGTGGGGTCGCAGCTGTCTGACCCCCCATTGTTTGAGCGCACCCGTGATCTGGGCGAAGCCGCCACCATACTGACCTACCCCTCTGGCATCACCAGCATCATTAACTGCGCCAGACGTTCTGGCTTCGGTTATGACCAGCGAGTTGAAGTACTGGGAGAAAAAGGCATGCTGCGCATGAACAATGTCACCAAAAACACCATGGACACCTTCACTGAGAACTCCAGCCATTCACAATCGGCACTGGAAGATTTTTTCATCCAACGCTATGAAAAAGCCTATTTGAGTGAGTTAGCAGCATTTATTCAGGCGCTTGCCCATCATCAACCGTCCCCCTGCCCCTTTAAGAATGGAAGATTCGCCCTAGCCATGGCAGATGCTGCTACCAAGTCCTTTCACTCACAACAAGCAGTAGATATCCACTACCCTTCCCCCTAACAGCAGCGCAGGCTGCCTGCATCAAGCCTCATGCTGCGGGCTGTTGGCATGTGCTTGTTGGCATGTGCTTGTGGGGCATGTGCTTGTGGGGCATGCTGTTTGATGGAACAGGCACAACCCCATGGCTTCCAAGGCTTTCATGGCTAAAAATTCAAGCGTGTTTGGGCTGCCTATGGTAAAAGAAACTCTAGGGAGGCTTTGTCCATGGTTGGGGACACACCGATTGTTATGTATTGAAAGGGGATAGTCCATGCCGAAAGCAACCGAAAAAATGACCATGTCAGAAGCGGTGATTCGTTACTTGATGGCGCAGAAAACCTATTGGCATGATCATGAGCTGCCTTTGTTTGCAGGCGCATTTGCTATTTTCGGTCACGGCAATGTGAGTTGTTTGGGTCAAGCCATGGAGAGACACCAGCAAGCATTTCCCACCTATCGCGGTCAGAATGAACAAACCATGTCCTTGGCGGCTTTGGGCTATACCAAGGCATGTCGGCGACGGCGCATCATGATGGTAACCAGTTCCATTGGTCCTGGTGCCTTGAACATGGTTACCGCTGCCGGCGTGGGTCATGCCAATCGGCTGCCGTTATTGATTTTAGCTGGAGATACTTTTGCCTCGCGTGCGCCGGATCCCGTATTGCAGCAGATGGAGCATTTTCATAACCCCACCATCACCGTCAATGATGCCTTTAAGGCGGTCACGCGCTATTGGGATAGAATCACCCGCCCTGAACAGATTATTTCATCGCTGCCGCAGGCAGTGGGGGTGTTAACTGATGCGGGAGTTTGCGGTCCGGTATTTTTGGGTTTATCGCAGGATGCCCAGGCTGAGGTTTATGATTATCCTTTGGAATTTTTCCAGCCGCGTCTTCACCTGCCCAGGCGCAACCTGCCAGATGAAGATGATCTGCAAAATGCGGTTGATTTACTCAAAGCAGCCAAGAAACCTTTGTTGATTAGCGGCGGCGGGGTGTTGTATTCCCAAGCTGAGGGCACCCTGGCAGAATTTGCCCATTACCATCATTTGCCAGTGGTGGAAACTGTGGCAGGACGGGGTGCCTTAACGCATGACCATCCCAACAATGCAGGTCCCTTGGGGGTTTTGGGTTCTGATTCTGCCAATCGTCTGGCTGCAGAAGCAGATCTGCTGCTAACCGTTGGCAGCAGGCTGCAAGATTTCTCCACTGGTTCGTGGACCATTTTTAACCCGCAGGCGCAGATTGTCCATCTCAACGCAGCCCGTTTTGATGCCTGCAAGCATCGCGCCCTGCCCTTGGTGGGTGATGCCAAGGCAGGCTTGCAAGCTCTCTCCAACGCACTGGGAGAATGGCGCTTAGATCAAGCCTGGCTGAAAACCGCAAAAAGATACTACCAAGGATGGAATCAATACCTGGATAAACACGGCAAGCCCCCCTCCAAAGGATTGCCAGGTTACGCCCATGTGGTGCAAACCATTAACAAAATTGCAGACCCTGATGACCTGGCCCTCACCGCTGCTGGCGGTATGCCGGGAGAACTTTGCAAAAACTGGAAAATCAAAAACCCTGGTACATTTGACTGCGAATTCGGCTTCTCCTGCATGGGATATGAAATCGCTGGCGGCTATGGTGCCCGCATGGCACGTACAGCTGGCGATGTCATTGTCTTTCTCGGTGATGGATCTTACCTCATGCACAACTCTGAACTTTTTAGCAGCATCCGCACCAGGCACAAACTGATTGTCGTCCTTTGCGACAACAACGGCTATGCGGTTATTGAGAGACTGCAAATGGCAAAGGGCGGAGAAGCATTTAACAACTGCTGGGAAACTTCTTATGGCGACCCCAAGGCGCGAGTGAATTTCGTTCAACATGCACAAAGCCTGGGGCTGCATGCGGAGGAGGTCACCTCTCTTTCAGGATTGGAAACAGCCTTCAAGAAAGCCAAAAAAGCCGAGCGTTCCTCTGTTATTTATATACGTATTGAACCCCATCTATGGACTGACGGCGGTGCAGCTTGGTGGGAAGTCGGCACACTGCAACATAGTGACAAGGCCAAAGTCAAACAAGCCCGTAAAGAATACGAACAGGGCAAGCAAAAACAGACGCTCTAGCATGTCTTGTCTTGATGCCTGGGTGCTGTGTTAAACAAGTCCACTCATGAGGGGGAGAACCTGGGAGGCAAATGTGCTTGAGGGATAACGCTGCGTCAATGGTAAAGCTGGCGGGCGGGCAGGCTAAGAGGCTGTTATAGAGGAAATATGATGGATTTGGGATGGCTGTTTTGGGTGTTGGCATGTGGAGGAGTGTTTTTAACGGGGGTGTCAAAGTCTGGATTTGCAGGGGGTGTGGGTTCTGCAGCAGTACCGATGTTGTCCTTGGTGATGGATCCTGTACAGGCCGCGGCCTTGATGCTGCCGGTGCTGATTTGTATGGATGCGTTGAGTTTACGTTTATGGTGGGGACAGCATGATGGGGTGTATTTACGGGCGTTGTTGCCGGGAAGTTTGCTGGGGATTGCTTTGGGTGGGCTGCTGGCGAATGTGATGTCTGTGGATGGAGTGCGATTATTGGTGGGTTTGACAGCCATTGGATTTGTGTTGGATGTGTGGTTGAGAGGGGAGCGGCCGTTGGGCGGGGGAAATTTTGGATGGTTTTGGGGAGGTTTGTCTGGTTTTACTAGTTTTTTAGCGCATGCGGGAGGTCCTCCGCTGAATGTGTATTTGTTGTCGCAGAAGATGCCCAAGGCGCGTTATTTGGCAACCACGGTGTATTTCTTTTCGGTGGTGAATTTGGTGAAGGTGCTGCCATATGGGTTATTGGGACAGTGGTCGCCGCAGCTGCTGAGGATGTCGTTGATATTGGCACCTGTGGCTTGGCTGGGAGTGCTGGCGGGGGTGTGGCTGCAGGCACGCATGTCCGAAGTGCTGTTTCGACGAATAGCCATGTGGTTGTTGTTCTTTTTGGGCATACGCTTGTTATGGGACGTGGTAGGATAGGTGCATATCAGTAAGACCTATGGCACGCTATTCGCCGCAGCTGCGCTGGATGCTGCAAGCAACCTGGACGGGCAGCCTAAGCAAGCATAAAGCTGTCAGATGGGTATTTGATATCAGTGGAAGGATCACAGCATGGATAAAATTGATGGCAGTGATGGCTTGGTAGTGCGGTATTATGCTCAGAGGGGGGTTCGGTTGGCGTTGTGCTGCCTGCTGGCTGTGGGTTTGTGGGGGGAAATCAATTTGCTGCGGGGGCAGGAGAGAACAGCAGCGGAATCATTGCAAGCGCAATTTAGCGGGGATTTGCAGGGATTGGATGTGGGCATAGGCAGCTTGGGGACCCCCAGACCAGACATTGCTGTGGCAGTAGGGCATACTTGTGTATTGCACTTTGAGGGACTCTTGTATTGTTGGGGCAGTAATCTTTCGGGGGAATTGGGATTGTGGCGCAATCTTGAGTTGGTGTGCGATGCAAAAATCGGCAACAAGCTGTCTCGTGATAGAATTTGCGCCCTGCCTGAGCCTGTGATTTCCGTATCTTTGGCTGCTGCTGCGCATCAAGTGGTAGTGGGTACTGCACATACATGTGCTTTGTTAAAGGATGGGCGGGTGCAATGTTGGGGAGACAACAGCCTGGGCGCTTTGGGTTTGCTAAAACGGGCTAAAGGCTGCAGAAAAGAAAACGGGAGCTTTTTTTGTTCCATTCCTCCCCCGCCCTTACAGTTGTCTGGCAAGGTCAGGCAGCTGGCAGCTGCCGGTTCGCATACTTGCGCCCTGTTAACAGACGGCAAGGTACAATGCTGGGGCAGCAACGAACATGGACAAATCGGCTTCAGGCCCTCTGCTACTCGCTTGCCGGGGAAAACTGTCCCCCTGCCCCTGCCAGCAAAACAAATTGAGGTAGGCAGCAACTTCTCTTGCGCTTTGCTGAAAAATGAAACCGTCCACTGCTGGGGCGATAACCAATTCGGTCAACTCGGGCGTCAATCCAATGCCAAAAACGGACTCCCCGCAGCCATCCATTGGAAACCCCGCATCCAAAAGTTGATCACAGGCACTCAGCACGCCTGCATCATCAGCACCCGTCAAGCCCTCTACTGCTGGGGTGATAATTCAAAAGGCGCCCTCGGTCTGGGCGCCTTGCCTCCCAAAGCCTGTTCCCGCAACCTTGATATCTGCAACCGCCCCACCCAAGCCGCAGCCTCTGCCACCCCCGTCACTGCTGCTGCTGCTGGCACAGAACACACCTGCGCCCTCTCGCAGGGAAAAGTAGAGTGCTGGGGCGCCAATGATGCCGGCCAGCTGGGCATCCGTCATACCGTCAATACCAACCGCGCCACTCGAACCGTCAACCTGAAGGTCAGCATCACAGATATTGCTGCCAGCTACCACACCTGCGCTCTCTCTGCTACTAAAGAAGTCTTCTGCTGGGGAGAAAACTCCAGCGGACAGCTAGGACTGGGTGCCAAAGCTGCTGCTTTCATTCCCTACCCCTCACGCCCTGTGTACTTCCCTTAATACCATTGTAACCAGGAAAAACCTTGTGCCTACGCTCACTCCCCAGCAAGCCCCCGTCCAGCATTATTACCAACGCTTGAACGAACTGCGCCAAACAGGCAGCACCCATGAAATGGCGATTAGAGAACCCATGAGCATCCTGCTGCGCCATTGCAGCGAGCAAAGAAGCTGGCAGTTCACATCTGAGAAACGCATCTCAGGGCAGCAGCAGCGACCCGATGCCACCATCTCCATCTCTAAAAACTTCTTAGAACTCTACTGGGAAGCCAAGGATGAACAGGATGACCTCAACACCGCCATCCAAGAAAAATTTGACAACGGCTACCCCCAGCGCAGCATCCTCTTCTCCACCCCCGCCCTTGCCGTACTGTTTGACCAAGACGGCAATCGTTCCAGCTACACCATCGGACCCAACTCCGACAAAAACCAAGACCTCTGTGATGTCCTCAACCGCTTCTTTGAAATCGGGGAAACCCGCAGCCAAACCTGGAAAGCCGAAGCCCAAAAATTCCAAGAAAAACTTCCCCAACTCAGCCAAGACCTGAAAAACATCATCCACCAAGCCCGTGCCAAAGATAACCACTTTCAAATCTGTTTTAAGAATTTCACTGAACAAATGCGGCAAGCCATCAACCCCAACATCTCTGAGAACGCCCTGGAAGAAATGCTGATTCAGCACCTGCTGACTGAGGATATTTTTAAGGCAGTGTTTGACGACCCCCAAACCCTCAAACAAAACCAAATCGCTGTACAATTAGAGGACATGGTGAGGGTGCTTACCCGCAAATTCATCAACCGAGACCAATTCTTTGCTGGCATCCAGCCCTACTTTAACCGCCTCACCCTAGAAGCCCGCAACCGCCCCAATACCCAAAACCGCCTGTTCTTCCTGCACGGCATTTATCAACGCTTCTTCCAAGACTTTTCCACCAAAACTGCCGATACCCACGGCATCGTCTACACCCCCCAGCCCATTGTGGACTTTATGGTGGAAGCTGCAGACGCCACCCTTAAAAACCAACTGGGCAAGAAAGAAGGCTTGGGGGCTGAGGGGGTGCATATCCTAGACCCCTTCTGCGGCACGGGACACTTTATAAGAAGTGTTATGGAACGCCTTACCCCTCAACAGCTGCGCCGCAAATACTTTTGCGAACTGCACGCCAATGAGGTGATGCTGCTGCCTTACTACATCACCTCCCTGCAAGCCGAACTCTATTACTATGAGAAAATCGGGCAGTATCAACCCTTCCCTGGTATCTGCCTGGTGGATACCTTTGACATCGGCAAGGAGGAACAGCTAGACCTCCCCGCTTCCTTTACTGAACAAAACACCAAACGCATCCAAAATCAGCAAGAATCCAACATTATGGTCATCCTCAGCAACCCTCCCTACAACTCCAGGCAGATGAATGAGAATGACAACAACCGAAACCGCCTCTATCCCCGCATAGACGGCCGCATCCGCGAAACCTATGCCAAAGACTCCACTGCCACCTCCAAAATCAGTTTGTATGATCCCTATGTGCGCGCCCTGCGCTGGGCCAGCGACCGCATCAGCCAAAAACAAGACAAACGCGGCCTGGTCTGCCTGGTCACCAACAACGGCTTTTTAGAAACCTATGCTGCCGATGGTCTCAGAAAACATCTGCGGGCAGACTATGACCAGGTACACATTGTGGACTTGGGAGGCAATGCCCGCAAAGCCACCCTCAACCCTGGCAAGCTCTCCAATGTATTTGGCATCCAGGTGGGGGTCAGCATCAACCTCCTTACCAAGTATTCTGCCCCCAAGAAAGAAAATGGGGACTCTCCCGCAGACCTGCACTACCAACTGGCACCTGAAACTGGCAAAGCCACTGACAAGCTGGCGTGGCTGTCTGCCCAGCAGCAGACGGTGCAGCAGCAGGGAATGCAGCAGCTGGACTGGACGCCTATTACCCCTGATGCCCAGCACACCTGGCTGAACCAGGGACACCCCCTGTTTCCCCAGCTGCCCGCCATCGGGGACAAAGACGCTAAACCAAAACCCCGTACACAAAACAAGAGAAAATCTGGCAAGTCCCTCCAAAGATCAAAAAAAGAAAAACGAAGAAGAGAGGTTAAAGCCAAAGCTATTTTTTGGGAATACAGTCTGGGGGTAAAAACCAACCGCGATGCCTGGTGCTGGAACAGTTCCCCCAAAGCCCTCAGCCACAACATGGAACGCACCATTAACTTTTACAATGACCAAGTGGGACGCTGGCTGGTAGCCCTAAAACAGCAACAGCAGCAGCAAGAACAACAGGAAAAGCAAAAAGATAAAATTCCCAATCCCAAAGATGATAAAGCAGCCTTTACCCGCTACCTAGATGACTTTGTCCACTATGACGACCAGCAGCTGAGTTGGGATGGTTCTCTTAAAATTAATTTGGCACGCACCCAGCTGGCAAAATTTGAACCCAGCAAGCTGCGCCGTGGGCTGTACCGTCCCTTTGTCAAACGCCATCTGTACTTTGACCGCATGATGAATGCCAGAGTCTATCGCCAGCCCTCCTTCTTTCCTGTTGCAGACAGCCCCAACCGAGTGATTTGTACCAGTGGGGTAGCAGGTAGAAGGGGTTTCTCTGTTTTAATAACCGACTGTATCCCCAACATAAGCTTGGTAATTGAAGGCGTGCAGTGCTTCCCCCAGTATACCTATAAAGAGTACGGTACGGGACAAGCCGAAAACCTGACCGACTGGGGCTTAAAGCAGTACCAAGAACGCTACGGGCAGCAGGTGACCAAGCAGCAGGTTTTTTACTATGTGTATGCGGTGTTGCAGCACCCCGCCTGGTGCCAAGCGTTTCAACATGATTTACGCCGTGCCTTGCCGCGCATTGCCTGGGCTGCTGACCCCCAGGGTTTTAGCACGCTGGCGCAATTGGGCGAACAGCTGGCAGAACTGCACTTGGGCTATGAAACCGCTGACGAATACGACCTGACCGAAACCTGGAAAAATGACCAGGCAGGCAGCAGCTACCTAGTAGGCAAGCAAAAGATGCGCTTTGTGGACACAGACAAAACCATTTTGCGCTTTAATGACCAGCTGACCCTGCACAACATACCCCCGCAGGCGCACCAATGGCAGCTGGAGGGGCGCAGTGCGCTGGAGTGGCTGGCTGACCAGCTGGTGATAAAAACCGACAAAGCCAGCGGCTTGGTGAACGACCCCAATGACCCCCAAGACCACCGCGCCTGCCTGCGCTTGATAAAGCAGGTGTGTTATGTGGCGCTGGAGACCGCCAAGTGTTTGGATGCCATAAAGCAGGTGCGCCTGGAGGGTATTGATTTGGAAGGTATTGATTTGGAGGGTATGGATAAAGATTGATAAAGCATGCGCTGGGGGGCTATGCTGGGGAAGGTTGCAGGAGAATGTTGTAAAAGCAGGTTGTGAGGGCATGATGGATAGTTATAAGAATTTGCGAGAGGAAATTGACCGCATAGATGATGAACTGCTGCTGCTGCTGAACAAGCGTGCTGGCGTGGGCAAGCGCTTGGCGAAGCTCAAGCAGTACAGCGGTGATGCAGCCCACCAGCCGCAGCGGGAGTTGGAGGTGCTGCGCAGGGTGCGGACGGAGAATGCGGGGCCTTTGTCTGCAGAGGCTATGGAGCAGATATTTAAGGCGATTATAGAACAGATTCGGGGTGTCCAGTTGTTGTAGGGGGTGTGGATGATGCGGAAATGAAGCGGGTAGTGATGCTGGGGGCAGTGAATGTAGGCAAGTCCACTGTATTTAATTATATGGTGGGGAAGCGCACGGCGTTGGTGAGTCATCATGCGGGGGCTACGCGTGATGTTCGCTGGGGGGAGGTTGCTGTGGGGGAGCAGTTGTTTTTGCTGGGGGACACCGCAGGAATCGGCTTGGAAACCCCAGGGGGTCAGGCGGTGGAGCGTTTATGGGGGCGGGCGCTCTCAGAGGCTGCGCATGTGTGGCTGGTAGCGGATGCCCAGGCTGGTCTCACCGCAGAGGAGCAGCAGCTGGCGCAGCGACTGCGCAGTGAAGGGAAGTCATTTTTTGTGGTGGTGAACAAGGCAGAGGGCGGTGCGGCAGCTAACAGCGGGGAGCTGCATCGTTTGGGGGCGGAGTTGTTTATGGTTTCGGCTACGCACGGCAGGGGGTTTGAGGCTTTGCTGGAACGCACCGCCGTGCAGCTGGGTTTGGAGAAAGGTGCATCCTCTCAGGAGGTTTCTGCTGCAGAACCAGCTGCTGCGGATATGGACTTGCGATTTTTGCTCTTGGGTCGTCCTAATGTGGGGAAGTCATCCTTGGTGAACATGCTGCTGGGGGAGGAGCGCATGGCGGTATCGGAGCAGGCGGGAACCACGCATGAGGCCATGTCGTTGTGTTTGCCTGCGGAGTTGGTGCGGGGTGCGCTGAAACAGACCGATGCCCGCCCTGAGGGGCGTGGCTGGCAGGTGGTGGATAGTGTGGGGGTGCGTCGTCAGGCGCGGGTGGAGGCAGGTTTAGAGCGTTTGGGGGCTGCACAAAGCTTGGGGATGCTGCCCTTGGTGCATGTGGTGGTATTGGTGCTGGATGGCTCGCAGCCTCCCAGTCGTCAAGATGCCCGCTTGGCAGCCTTGGTGCTGCGTTTTGGTCGTGGTTTGGTGCTGGCCATGAACAAGTGGGATTTACTCCCCCAGGCTGCCCAGCGGCGCACCGCCGAGCGCGCCATTGCAGAAAAACTGCACTTTGTAGACTTTGCTCCGCGCATCGCCACCAGCACCACTCACCACAGCGGCGCCCACCGACTGCTGCGCATGATACAGCGTGTCCAGCAGCAGCACTGCCGTCAGCTGCGTGCCTCCGACCTTAACCGCGCCCTGGCAGCTATGGTACAGCACCGACCCCCTCCCACTATGCAAGGCACTCCCACCCGCCTGCTGTACGCAGCACAAACCGATTCCAGCCCCCCCTGCTTCCGATTCTTCACCAACCACCCCCAGCAAATACCCACTTCCTATGCCCGCTACATCGAAGCCCAACTCAGACACCACTTCGGCTTCCTGGGAACTCCCCTCCGCCTGCAATGGCACTTGCGATAAGCCCGCCAGCAGCCCCCCGCTATCTGGTCAATATGCCACTTTATGCTTTGCGTCTCCGTCCAAATTTGGAGGATATTATTTTGGCAACCCCCGACAAAGCTGGTGCAGCTACTAAGGCAATGGAAACAAAGCGGTCCTTGCCCTCCAAGGCTAGATAAATCCCTCCAGCAATAGAAACGAAGGCAATAACAGCCCCCAAAACGCCGATGAGGTTTTTATCTATAAGGACATACCACCCAACACGGCTTTCCATCCGTCGCAGATGGCTACTATTAGCCTGGAATTCCTGAAAAAAAATTTGAGGGGCAGATGGATGGAGGGCTGTCCATTTTTTGGCTTGTTCTGCATCAGGCAAAGAAACCTGTCGCTGTAAAGAAAGGTTTATTTGACTGCTATATTGTGCAAAGAAAAGATTCCTTTTCTCTTCGGGTAATTTATCTAAGCGCTTTGCTATATCTTTGGTATCTGCCTGCTGTAAAACATCTTTCTTACTTTTGCTGACCAACTCTGCTTTTCCTCCGCTTTTTTTAAGCGTGGCTTTATTCTGGGCTTCTTTGGCCATAAATTTATTTTGAAGAGTTTTTTCTTGCGTATGCCTCGCAGGTATCGTGCATTACCCTGGAGACATCGTGCCATGCCAGCCACATTCTTCTCTGTGGGTCACTCTCATACAAATCATGATAGGAGACTGGTTCTCTCTCTGCATAAAGCAGCCCAGGACTGGACAAGCCGTCAAGGAAATTTTCCAAGAACGAATCGTTGTTGTCCAGATAGGCTTCGTGGGGCTTTTTGATATGAAACCTCATTGTCTTTTGCGTATCCCTCATTGTTTCGGTGAAAATGCTGCCTGTGTTCCTGTCTGCTTGGAATGTCTATTTTTTCAGGCAGCTAGTTTTAAAATAATAAGACAATTGGCAGGATATGTAAAGTATGGACATGAACAGCATGCATATCAGCTTGACTTATGGCTTTTTTAATTCGAGGGGATCCAGGGCGAGGGGGACATCTTGGTTGGCTTGCAGTAGCTGCAGGACAGATTGACCCAGGGTGGGGTGTTGCCAATGGGGGTTGAGGTCGCACAGGGGCTGCAGTACAAAGTTGCGTTGGTGGAGTTGGGGGTGGGGCAGGATGAGTTTGGAATGCTGCAAGGTGGTAGCTGGGTAGTCCAGCAGGTCTAGGTCTATGGAACGCGGACCGTTGGCGGGGATTGCTGAGCGGATGCGTCCTAGGTGATTTTCCAATGCCAGCAATTGGTTGAGTAATTCAAGGGGTGGGGTGGGAGTTTTGCACTGGACAACGGCGTTGAGGAAGTGTGGTTGGGCTTGGTATCCGCTGGGCAGACTGCGATACACCGGGCTGATTTTTTTTATACTGACCAGTTCGGCCAGGCGACCTACAGCTTCTGGCAGCTTCTGTCTGGGTTCCAAATTAGACCCCAAGGCGATGTAGATATATGCAGACATAGTAGCGTGAGGTAGTATAGGGTTTATGTGCATGTTTTGTGTTGATTTTATGGCTTGCAGAGGGTTTTTGTGAAGGGTTTGAAGCAGATATTATCAAAAAAGGGGCGGGGGAAGCAGACGGGGTGGCTGCGTTTCTGGCAGAATATTTGGCAGAGCGTTCGGCAGGGCGTTCGGCAGTGGCTGGGTGCTGAGGTTTGGCGGAGATGGCTTTTGGGGGGGATAGGATTGCTTTTGGGAGTGATGTTGTTGATGTTGTGGTTATGGGGAGATGTCAGGCTGCCGCAAGCCAACAGTCAGCGTAAGATAGGCAAACTGCGCCTCAGCAATGGGTTGTCGGTGATGCTGATTTCGGACAAGCGGTTTTCTAATGCGGGGGTGGCGTTGGCGGCGAGAGCGGGGCATTGGCACAATCCCGCAGAACATGCGGGACTGGCGCACTTTTTGGAACATATGCTGTTCTTGGGAACAGAGAAGTATCCAGGTGCGGACGAATACCAACGATATTTAACAGAATATAGTGGTCACAGCAATGCCTATACGGCGGAAGATCATGTCAATTACCATTTGCAGGTGGCACCGCAGGGATTGGAGGGGGCTTTGGACAGATTCTCGCAGTTTTTCATTGCACCCTTGTTGTCGGAGGAGTATGTAAGCCGCGAGCTGCAAATAGTAGATTCTGAGCATGCCAAGAATCGCAGTCAGGACAGCTGGCGTGCCGCGCGTTTGATGCGCTTATTTTACTTAGAAGATGTTCGCAGCCGTTTTTATACAGGAGACGCCAACAAATTAGCCAAGGCCACCTCTGCGGTGCTGCGTGATTTCTGGCAGCAGTATTATTCAGCCGACAAGATGTATTTGGCTATCAGCGCTCCCCATGATTTAGGGCAGCTGAAAGATTTAGCCCGCAAGTATTTCTCCAGCATCCCGCAGCGTTCGGCGCCGAATTTGGCACTGTCGGAGTACTTTTTGCAGCGCAAGCAGGCGCTGCGGTTGGTGCGCATGCGTTCTATTTCCGATGAGTCGCTGCTGATGGTGGATTTTTCGCTGCCGCATGGCACCCAGTACCGTCGCCAGCAGCCGCTGCAAGCAGCTGCTTTTGTACTGGGGCATGAAGGCAAGGGCAGCCTGCTGTCTTTATTGAAACAAGATGGATTAGCCGTAGGCTTGCAGGCAGGTGGTTCTGTACTGAAGCCAGGAGGCAGCAGTCTTTCCATTCAGGTGCAACTGACCCCCCAAGGCGTAGAAAAATACCCTCAGGTGCTGGGGCATATCATGGGGGCCTTGAATGCCTTAAAAGCTCAGCCCCTGCCTGATTGGTTCTTTAAGCAGCAGCTTCAGCTGGCAAAGCTGTCCTTTCAATTTAATGAAAATATCCAAAGTCTTCATGCTGCTGTGACCTCTGCACGATCCATGAACTACTTTTCGCTTAAAGAGCTCCCCCGTGCCCTGCACGGCCCCACCCAATACGATGCCAAACGCACCCAAGAAATACTGCAGCAGGCATCCCCCGAACGCATGCTGGTGATGCTGATAGACCGCAATCTGTCCACCAACGCAACCGAACCCGACTACGGCACCCCCTACAGCTATCAAGAACTCACAGGAGAAACCTACCAAGCACTGCTGGAGGCAAAGCCTGACCCCCGCTGGCATCTCCCCCAGGCCAATCCCTTTATCGCCAAAGATACCAAACTGCTTAAACCTTCCGCCCCTGCGCAAATCGGCAGCGATACCCTCGCACGCGCAAAAAGCCTGGGATTCCCACCCCAACAACTCCAAGCACTCCAAGCACTCCAAGGCAAAAACTGGCAAAACTACCAACAATTCCAAGCTGCCTTGAAAAAACAACTGCCCTTCTCCCTGCCCCAGCAAAGAATCCCCCTTACCCAACTGGCAGACCCCCTCCCTACCAACATACTTGACACCCCCCTGGCACAAGCCTGGCACATAGAAGACTGGAAACTGCGCTCACCCAAAGCCGTCCTGCTGTTAAATTTCATCCTTCCCAATCACGGCAAAAACCGCCGTGCCGAAGCCCTCTCCAAGCTTTACACACAAAGCGTCCTAGAAAGCCTTAATGAACTCGGCTACCCCCTGCGCATCGCTGGCATCCAATACCAACTCCGCTATTCCAAGAATGGAATCCTGCTGCAACTACAAGGCTATGCCGACCAACTGCCCCCAGCCCTGCCTCTCATCCTTGAACACATGCAGCATCCCCAACTCAACCCCCAACGCTTTGTTGACATCCAACGCCAACAAATACGCTCCTGGAAAAACCTGGCAGCACAACCCCCCTCACAACAACTCTCCAACTTCATCATCCCCTTCCTTATACCCAGGTACCACCATCACATCCACCTCGCCCAAGCAGCACAAAAGTTCTCTCTTAAACATATCCAGAACTACGCACAACAGCTGTTTCGCTCTTTTCAAATCCGTGCTGTCATCGCTGGCAACCTGTCGCCCCAAAAAGCCACCCAGATGCTGAACCAACTACTCCACAACACTAAACCCCAGCCCCTGCCTCCCAACCAACTCGCCCCTGATTTCGCCAAAGCCATCCCAACCAAAAAAAACTGGCGTTTTCAATACCAAACCAAGAGTGATAACGCCCTTGCTGGCATCTATTACCAACTGCCTGCTTCCTCCAATCCTCTCCAAACCCAAGCAGCCGTCAGCATCGCAGCACAAACCCTCAACCAACGCTTCTTTCATCAACTCCGCACCCAACAACAACTAGGATACTCCGCCCACGCCTTTCCCTTCCAAATCTACAAAACCCCCGCCTTCTTCCTCTTCGTACAATCCGCACAATACCACCCCAAAATCCTCCAACAACGCATCCAACAATTCATCCCCTCCTTCCTCAACCAATTCCAACAACTATCCCCCCAAGACTTCCAAAAACTCCAACAAAGTGCCCTAGTAGAAATCACCCAACAAGCCTCCAGTCTCAATGAGCTGGCCTTCGCCACCTTTCAACAGGCCTTTCTCTATCAAAACTTCCAGCGCAATCATCAAATCGCTCAACACATCCAAAACATCTCTTTGCAGCAAGCCCACCAGCTGCTGCTGCAAACCTTCCAATCTCAGCCACGCTCCCTCCAACTCCAGCTCACCTCCAAAGGGCAGCGCACCGACAGCTCCGCCAATAATATCTCCTTCCCCTAGCCCCTCTTGAGCACTCCCTTTGGGCACTCCCTTTGGGCACTCCCTTTGAGCACTCCCTTTGGGCACTCCCTTTGGGCACTCCCTTTGAGCACTCCCTTTGAGCACTGTGCCAAGAGTACCCCTGCCGTACAGCTTCTCCTGGTCATGATGGGGTAAAAAGTGTTTGCCAAGATAAGGAACTTGTGGAAACACTGTGGCAATGGAAAAATATAACTGGGGGGGGAAATTATCAGGAAATCGCATGAAGAGAGAAAGCAATATGCGTTATTTATGGTTTATTTTCATGATTTTGTTTGCTGGTGGGGCTGCGTTAGCTCAACCTTCAGATAAAGCCACCTATCAAGTGGAATTCCGCACCACTTGGAGTAAGAAAAAGCATCCAGTGAATTTCCCTTCTAATCCCCATTTTTCCGGCTTAATCGGCGCCACCCACAACGACCAGTTGGAGCTTTGGGCTCGGGGCAAGCGCTCCTCAAATGGCATGGAAGAAATGGCTGAAAGCGGTGGTCAGTCGGGCTTGAAACAAGAGATCGCCAAAGCACGCAAAGCTGGCAAGGCTAAGACTGTGATGTCTGGCTCGCCAAAATTTGGCTCGCCTATGAAAACCAGCTTGAACTTCACCATTGACAAGAATTTTCCTCTGGTAACCTTGGTTTCTATGGTGGCTCCTAGTCCAGATTGGTTTGTGGGAGTGCACAACCTGAGTTTGCTGGACTCTTACGGCAAGTGGATTGATAAGCACACAGTCAAGCTGCGTGCCTATGATGCAGGTACCGACAACGGCGAAATATACAAGTCGTTTGACGATGACACCCAGCCGCGCGGCAAGATTAGCTTGCTAAGCAGCGGTTCAAAAGACACCAGCTTTCGCAAAGGCAAGCCCTATGTTGGTACTTTTACCTTTCGTCGCATAAAGTAAAAAGGTACCGCCACAGGTTACCGCCCACCAACAGTTTGCAGAACAGGGTTTATGGCAGAAGAGGAGGATCTGCATTTTCTATCGGTGGTGAGTGAGGCAGAAGCCAGGCAGCGCCTGCAGGATGCTGTGCGTCCAGCTGCTTTGGGGGAAGAGGAAGTGGAATTGCAAGATTTGCTGGGGCGGGTGTTGTCGCATGATGTCATCAGCGGGATAGATGTTCCTGGTTTTGCTCGCAGCAATCTGGATGGTTTTGCCCTGCGTTCAGAAGATGTTTTTGGGGCAGATGAGGTGCATGCGGTACGGCTGCGTTTAAGCGATGAGGTGCTGCATTGCGGGGTGCAGCCGCAGCAGGAGATAGCGGCGGGTTGTGCTACCAAGATTGCCACAGGGGGCATGCTGCCTCGTGGGGCAGATGCTGTGGTGATGGTAGAAGATACCCGCAAGGGGCAGGCAGGCGAGGTGCTGGTGCAGCGGGCGGTGGCACCAGGACAAGGCCTCAGCCATGCCGGTGACGATATTGCACGGGGTGAAACAGTGTTGTTTCGTCGCACGCTGGTGAGTTCTAGAGAAACAGCGGTATTGGCAGCCTTGGGGATGGTGCGGGTGTGGGTGCATCGGCAGCCTCAGGTGGCTATTTTATCCACGGGTGGTGAACTACGAGAGCCTGGGGAGAATCTACCCACAGGAGGAGTTTATGATTCCAACGGATATATGCTGGCAGCAGCGGTTTGCGAACAAGGATGCCAAGCTGTGCGCCTGGGGATATTCCCCGATGACGAGGCGCAGCTGGATGCTGCCTTGCAGCAGGCACTGGCATGCGATGTGGTGCTGTTGTCTGGAGGCACCAGCAAGGGCGAGGGGGATTTGAATCACCGTGCAGCAGCCAGGCTGAAGCCAGGGATTTTTGTGCATGGGGTGTCGTTAAAGCCAGGCAAACCGCTGTGCTTGGCCATGGCAGGACGCAAGTTGGTGGCGGTTTTGCCGGGGTTTCCTACTTCGGCAGCCTTTACCTTTCATTTGTTGATAGCGCCTGTGCTGCGTCAGCTGGCGGGGATGTCTGTTCCGCAGGTTGCTGCCCCGCAGGTTGCTGCTTCGCAGCCAGAACATGATACGCCTGCTGCACAATCATCAGTACCATCATCAGTACAATCATCAACGCAGCCACCCCCAGCACAGTCCCTCAGCACCACACAGAGGCATACAACACTGTCTGCCTCCCTGCCTGTGCGCATGAAATCCGAACGCGGGCGCACCGAGTTCGCCCTGGTCAGCCTGACCCAAGGCCCACAAGGACTCAATGCCTGGCCCTTAGCCAAAGGTTCTGGGTCTGTGGCAGCTTTTAGTCGGGCAGAGGGGTTTATAGTGGTGGAACAGCAGCAGCAATGGCTGGATGCTGGCAGCCAGGTAGCCGTCCATTTGCTGGGGAAAGGCTTAGAGATTGCCGACCTGGTGGTGATAGGCAGCCACTGCATCGGTCTGGACAGACTGCTGGCATATTTTAGCGCCCAGGGCTGGCGGGTCAAGTCCATCCCTGTGGGCAGCGAGGCAGGTCTGCTGGCTGCCCAACGCGGCGAATGCGACCTTGCTGGCTGCCACCTGTGGCATGAAGCATCCCAATCCTACAACGCCCCCTTCATCACCCCCAGCCTCCACCTCTTCAAAGCCTACCAACGCCAGCAAGCCCTGGTCTTCCGCAGCGACGACGCCCGCTTCAAACACAAAAACCTAGACCAAGCACTCCAAACCGCCCTCTCCGACCCTTCCCTAGTGATGGTCAACCGCAACCACGGCAGCGGCACCCGCGCCCTTATTGACAGCCTCTTGAAAAAATATGCTCACCCTCGCCCCCGAGGCTTCTTCCACCAAGCAAAATCACACCATGCGGTAACCGCTGCTATTCTGCAGCATCGCGCCGACTGGGGCATCACCATCCCCCACCAACAACATGCCTCGCAACTCCAATCCATCCCCATCGTCTATGAAGATTTTGACTTCCTCATCCCCCAAGACCGACTCCACAAACCTGCCGTCCAAGCCTTCTTGCAATCCCTCCAACACTCCCAGCATGAACTCACCAAGCTGAACATGAAACCCCAATTCTCTCCCATCACCCAGACAAAATAACCACGCAGAATAACCACGCAGAATAACCACGCAGAATAACCACGCAGAATAACCATGAAAGAAAATAACACCACCTGGGCTATCATCCCCGCCCACTACAACTCCTCACGCTTTCCCGGCAAACCCCTAACCCCCATCAACGGAAAGCCCATGATTGAACATGTCTGGCGACGCACCCAAGCCACCCCAGGCATCACCGCAGCCTTCATCGCTACCGATGACTCCCGCATCGCTGAGGCAGCCCAGCAATTCCAAGCCCCCTGCGTTCGCACAGGCAAATGCAGCAGCGGTGGAGACCGAGTCGCCCAAGCAGCCCAAATCCTGCAGCAACAATACGGAGAACCCCAGTGGGTACTCAACGTCCAAGGAGATGAACCTGCCATCCACCCCCAAGACCTCGCCACCCTCCTCCAAGGCATGAAAACCCCCTCATCCCAACAACAACTCCCGCAGCTGGGCACCCTCATCTATCCCATCGCCAACGAGGAAACCTGGCGCAGTCCCCATGTGGTCAAGGTGGTGCTTAATCAACACCAGCAAGCCCTCTACTTCTCACGCTCACCCATCCCCCACGGTGCCTTCAATCCCCAGCATCCCCCTTGGAGACATCTGGGCGTCTACTGCTTTCGCTACTCCTGTCTGGAAACTTTTCACCAACTGCCATCCACCTTCCTCTCACAACAAGAAAGCCTAGAACAACTGCGCGCACTGGAACACCAGATCCCCATCTCCTGCTTCCAAGCCCAGCACTTCAGCCCCGGCGTGGATACTCCCCAAGATGTCGCCCTAGCCGAAGCAGCCCTGCGTCGGCATCCCCTACCCTAAGCCCTGGGCTTCTGCCGAACTTCTGCGGAACTTCTGCCGACTATTTCAGCAGTGCTGCTGTGTGAATCTGCTGGGAGAGCATTTGCAGCAATTGGGGAATGCCTTCACCTGAGTGTGCTGAGATGGGAATGATGTCGGTTTGGGTAAGCTGCTGCAAAAAGGCGGTGGTGCGCTGGGTTTGCAGGGGGGTGGCCACATCTATTTTGGTAAGGGCGGTGATGCGTGGTTTTTGCGGCAGCAGGGGGCTGAAACGGGAGAGTTCATTCAGCAGTATCTCCCAGTTTGCTTTCAGCTGCTGCTGGGAGGCATACTCCAGCATAACAAGCAGTATGGCAGAACGTTGGATATGTTTTAAGAAGCGGCTGCCCAGACCCACCCCTTGGTGGGCGCCAGAGATAATACCAGGGATGTCCGCCACCACAAAGCTGTCCACACCATCTGGATAGCTGCCTGGCACCACCCCCAGATTGGGGGTAAGCGTGGTAAAGGGATAGTCTGCGATTTTGGGCTTGGCGCGCGAGATGCGGCTGATAAGGGTGGATTTACCCGCATTGGGCAGCCCCACCAGACCGATATCAGCCAGCAGTCGCAGCTCCAGACGCAGCCTGAGGGCTTCGCCTGGCTGCCCCAAACTGGCGTACTGGGGGGCGCGATCGGTAGAGGTTTTCATGCGGGCGTTTCCCTTCCCCTTCACCCCGCCTGCCACGCAAATACGGGGAGTCTCATCCACTACATCCAGGCACAAGTTTGAGGTGTCGCTGTCATACACCAGCGTCCCCAACGGCACCGTCAACAGCAAGGACTTCCCCTTGGCACCGTGCTTGTTCTGCCCCAGTCCACGACCCCCGTCTTGCGCCTTATGCCGCCGCTGCTGATGAAAATCCAGCAGACTGCGTTTGCTGGACTTGCCCTGAAACCACACATCACCCCCATTACCCCCGTCCCCGCCATCAGGGCCCCCCTTAGGCACAAACTTCTCCCGCCGAAATGAAACACACCCATCCCCTCCCTTGCCCGAAATCACTTCAATCACCGCTTCATCTACAAAGCGCATGTGCTGTCTCTACCACTGGGGAATGTCTGGGGCAATCATATCTTGCGAAATGTATATCTTGCGAAATGTATATCTTGCGAAATGTATATCTTGCGAAATGCATATCTTGCGAATGGCACCCTACAAGATGACACTAACCAGACGAGGAAGGCGCAGCCATAGACTTGGTCTTGATAATAACACTATGATTAACCGCCAGCATGGTTTGCATGCGTCGCATCAGCAGCCTTTCGTGGGGGTCTAAGCGATTGTCAGCAAACAGGACTTTCCAAATCATCACCAGGATGTCTTCTTTTTGCTGCGGGTTGAGATGTTTGGTGAGGGAACGGGTGAAGGGCCAGAGGTCGGATTGTTTTTCCCTTTCCAGTCTGGCGTTTTGCAGCAGTTCTTGGGCAGCTTGGGGTTCAAGCTGAAAATGCTGCTGTAATGAGTCAAGAATGATTTGTTGTTCGGTAGAGGATATTTGTTCATCTATTTCTGCAGATTCCAGCAGGATAGCACAGACGGCAAGGGGGAGGTCTATGTTTTGTTCGGTTTGTCGTTTGTCTTCAGCAGACGGCAGGACAGATTTGAGCCAAGATTTCATGATTTACAATAGTTTTGCAGGGAGTGGAAGAGACGGGGCCAGGGGGCGGGAGTTTGGGGGCTAAGGAAGAGTGGACCTGGAGGCGGAGACGGGATGTGTGTGGTTTGTACGGGAACGGTGGTTTGGAGGAGTTTTTTCAAGGATTGTTGTTGGTTGAGAAAACGGAGTCTCTCAAGGAATAATAGTCTCCAGGGGGAGGTTTGCGCCAGTCCTTTATTGATGGCATTGCGTGCGGTTTGTTTTTGTCCCCGTGCCAGGGCGGTGCGGCTGAGTCCTTCCAGCAGCAGGGGATGGTTGGGAAAGGTTCTTAATGCGGTGTTGTAGATATTTTGGGCAGCAGCCGGTTGGTTGTTGAGGTGCAGCAAGTCGCCAGCAGTGCGTGCTGCCCAGCCGTTGGTGGCGGGATGGTAGAGCCATGGTTTAAGGGTCTTTTGGGCTGGTGATGTTTGTCGGGATTCATGGAGGGCAAGTGCGCGCAGGATGTCCCATCGCCATGGGGGTACGCTGAGTTCGGGTGTGGCGGGGGGTGCGGAGGAGCGTGCTTGTTGGATGATGCGCAGGGTCTGGCGGTATTGTTTATTGAGGTAGGCTTGTCGGGCGCGGATGAAGGCGATTTGCTGCGGTGCGGAGAGGGGTCCGATGCCGTCCAGGATATCTTGGACTTGTTGGGGCTGCTGAGAGAGTGCGGCGAGGTCGGCACGCAGCAGCTGGGCTTGGACATCGTGGGGGGCTTGCTGGAGGTGCTGGGACAGCAGATTTTGTGCTTGGGTGGTTTGGTTTTTCTGGATGAGTACCGCAATGCGCAGCAGGCGGGTGTGGGCGTGATGGGGCTGCAGGCGTTCGGCTTGTTCCAGGTTTTGCTGTGCGGGGTTCGGCTGGCTGAGAGAGAGGTGAGCTGAAGCGCGCATGCGATACAGCCAGGGGGTGGCTGCGTGGCTGCCAAAGTTTTCTTGCAGGGCTTGCTGCAGGGTTTGCAGGGCTTGCTGGGGCTGGTGGGTTTGCAGGAGAAAGCGCACCAGTACGAAGAGTGTTTCTATATGGCGGGGCTGCTGTTGATAGAGTTTTTGCAGCAGGTTTTGTGCTTGTGAGGTTTTTCCTTCTGCCTGCAGCAGCAGCGCACGATGGATGTGGCTGCGGGGGGAGTCGGCAGCTGCCTGCAAGGCTGCTTGCAGTTTTTCTGTATTTCCCAGTCGCCAGAGGATGTCCAGGCGTTCTTCCAGCAGGCAGGTGCTGCGGGGATGTTTTTGCAAGCCGTTATCCAATATTAGCAAGGATTGCTGCGGGCGGCCGTGCATCTGTTGCAGGCGCGCCCTCAGCACCCACACCGCAGGACGAGCCTCCAAAGCACCAAGACGAACAGCTGCCAGCCGCAGCTGACCTGTCTCTAAAAAGGTTTCCACCAAGGCTTCATCCAGCAAAGGACGACGACCTCCCTGAGCCTCCGCCTGACGCAGTGCCTGCTCGGCTCGCTGCCACTCCCCCTGCAGTGCCAGCACCCGCCCCAGCAAAATGCTGGTGCGCCAGTCACCCCCCGATACCTCCAGCGTCCGATTCAATACCTCCACCGCCCGCACCCGATTGCCATTGCCCAACAACGCCTGTCCCAATACTACCAAATTATCCACCCGCAGCGGCTCCAAGCGCCAGGCTTCCTCCGCCGCAGCCTCCGCCTCCTCTAACTTCCCCTGCGCCAATAATACCCGCCCCAACTCCCGATGCAGACCCGCCCGCCGAGGACGGCGCTTAATCCGCTGCTGCAGCTGCTGCGCACGCTCTGACAACCTCCCCGCATCCCCAGGTTGACCCAACTCCACCTCCCCCAAGGCAGACTCAGACACCAAATTTACACACCCCCCCAGCAGCAGCACACATACCATCCCCAAACAGCCCATATACCCCGTCATCTTCCGCAGCCACATGCTAACCAAAGCCGTCATCTACTTACACCTCCATCCAAGCCCACCCCGCACTCACTGGGGCAGTATCCTCACCACAGGAGATGCAGGCCCCTCATTGCCCACGCCATCCACCAAGCGCAAAGTAAATTCTCTCAACCCCTCTTTCTCATCCGCCACAGGAAACCATATCCATTGCGACGCCGTTAACGGCTTGGCATTCAAAGCAGTCATAGACCACGACTCTCCCCTGCGACGACCATAAATATTGGCCCGCAAACCCCAACCATCCCCCAGCAAAGCCCCCGCCAACGGCTGCCAAAACAACCGCACCCCGCCCTTTGTCCCCTCCAAGGTCTTCCAGTGCAAATTCCAAAGCGGTATCTCCGCAGGTCCAGGATACACATCACTTTCCCTATACCCCGCATCCCCCTCCTCTAAACGCATCCCCACCCATGCCTGCACAGCACCAAACCAATCATCCCCCAGCCGCACATACCGCCAGCCCCCTTCACGACGAACCTCAGCATCCTCTACCTCCCACTCCCGTTCCTTCTGGGGTTCACACACCACGCACCCCGCCTCCAAATACACCACCCGAAACCTCCAGCCCTTGATATCACCCCTCATCCCACCACGCCACGCCAGCCACATTTTTCCATCTATCCGACGCAGCACCACCTCTCCAGGACGGGGCAGCAGCAAATCCCCCGCCATGGGCGGCAGCTTCACCCCGCATCCCGCTAACAACACACATCCCAAACCCACACACCAACCCCTCATGTCAACCAACCATCCTCCCCCCTCACCCTCTCCAATTTCAGCAGCTCCTCCTTCAGCCACAAGCCTCCCCCATATCCCCCCAAACCACCATCCGCCGCTACCACACGATGACACGGCACCACCAGCGATATGGCATTCTTCCCCAACGCACCCCCTACGGCACGCTGACTTCTTTCAGCACCCATCCTCCTCGCCAACTCCCCATAACTCACCGTCTCCCCATACTCCAGCTTGCGCAACTCCTCCCACACCCGCATGCAAAAAGAACTCCCCCGCCAAGCCAACTCTAAATCAAACGCTCGCAGCTTTTTATCAAAAAACGCATTGACCTGCTTCTCTACCTCCTTAAAAGCCTTAGCATCTTGCCGCCAGCCACTATCCCGCATCCAACCCCTGGCATGCTCCATAAACTTCAACCCCCACAATCCCTCTCTATTCCCCCACACCAACACCCCCCCATAAGGAGTCCCAAACTCATGAAAATAGATACCCATATATACCTCCTTAGAACCTGTTCAATCTAACACAACCCATCAAGATTTGCAGGAGGAGGCTGTTCCCTTCCCCGGTTACGCCTGCTAGCAAAGAGGAAAATAGAAGCGACAGGTTTGCTGCTGCAAATCAATGGCGCGTACTGCCAGTGCCACACGGGTTTGGGGGTTGAGGTGCTGCCAGTAGATATCTGCGGTTTGCTGGGGGTTGAACAGGGGTAGGGCAAGAGGGTTGCCTTGAAAGGGGGGCAGGGGGTCTCCGTTGTTTTGGTAGGTGTGTATGCCCAGTGCTGTGCTGGATGGCGGTTGATAGCAATAGGTGAAGTGCTGGCAGGATTGGTTATGTTGTTTGACAATGGCCATCCATTGTTGGTGCTGCGGGGTAATGCCTGCAGCGATGCGCGGGGTGTGGTGGATATCTGGTTCAGCCCTCAGCTGTGCAATGGCTGGGAGGGGGCTGCGGTGTTGTTGGATGGCTTCCAGCAGGGTGTTGGTGTGCTCGCCGTTGGCGACCACCCAGTGCTGCTGGAGATGACTCATGGCGGTATAGAAAAGCAGCTGGGCATTGTGGGGCTGCTTGGGGGGGGGTAATGGGTGCTGCTGGGCATTGTGGGGCTGCTTGGGGGGGGGTAATGGGTGCTGCTGGGCATTGTGGGGCTGCTTGGGGGGGGGTAATGGGTGCTGTGCTTGGGCTGTGAGGGACTGTTGCTGGGCTTTCAGGGTGCGTGATTTACTGCTGGGGCTGCGCCCTGCCAGCCAATAGACTTGGAGTGCGTGTTGACCATCGGCAGCCAAGCCTTGTACGATGCCTCTGCCTGGATAAGCAATGTTGGCGAGCTGCGCCAGGTTGTGCTGGAGGTCTGGGGAGGAGCTAAGGGTGATGGGAATCGGGCTGTGCTTCATGGATATGGGCTGGCCTAGGCGGGAATGAAGAGATGGGGATGAAGAGATGGGGATGCAGGTCTGGGGGTGGTTGTTGTGCCAGCATAACAAACACGGTGGCAGCGATATTGGCTAGGGTGTTAGGGGTTTGCAGGGGTTTAAGACCATAGGGGCGGTGGGAGGAGGGGTCAAATATCCACAGGGGGACGGGGTTTAGGGAGTGTCGGGTGCTGGGTTCTCTTTGTTTGTTGGTTTTATTGATGGTGATCATTTCATCGGCGTTGCCGTGGTCGGCAGTAACGATGGCGCTGCCTCCTGCAGCTGTTACGGCTTTGAGTATGCTTCCCAGGGCGATGTCGGTGGCTTCAACGGCTTTGATGACAGCTTGGAGGTCGCCAGTGTGTCCTACCATGTCGGGGTTGGCAAAGTTGATGAGACCAAATTGGTACTGCTTGCTGGCAATGAGGTCGCAGGCAGCTTGGGCGACTTGGGGAGCTTGCATGGCTGGAGCATCGGCAAACGAGGTGATTTTGTCGGAAGCAATCAAAGTGTAGGTTTCTTGGGGGAGGGCTTCACGACGCCCGCCGTTGAAAAAGAAGGTTACATGGGGAAATTTTTGGGTCTCTGCCACACGAAATTGCCGCAGCCCCAGTTTTCTTAGGCGGTCTCCCAGGGATTTTCCACTTTCACTGGGGGCAGCATGGTGAGTTCAGGGATGTTGTTATCTTCGTCATACAGCGTCATGCCAGCGAAAACCACCCGGGGGTGGCGTTGGCGGGGGAAGGCGTCAAAGTCTGGCTGCGACATGGCTTGCGAAAATTCAAGGGCGCGGTCGCTGCGAAAATTCATCATCACCACCGAGTCCCCATCTTCCATCACCCCCAGGGGACGCCCATCACGCACCACCACAAAGGGGGGCAGGTCTTGGTCTACTATTTGGGGCTGCTGCTGGCGTGCTGCCACAATCGCCTCTGACGCCCGCTGCACCCGTATCTCCGCCTCCCCCAGCACATGCGCCCGCCAGCCCAACTCCACCCGAGACCAAATCTTGTCCCTGTCCATGGTGATGCGCTCCCTGCCCCCTCCACTGGCAATGGCATATTCCCATCCTGCCCGACCCCCCGAGGCATCCGCCAGCTTCTTCTCCATAGCCTCCACATACTCCAACGCCGACTGAAACCCCACATCGCGACCATCCAACAGCGCATGAACAAATAAGCACTTCACCCCACGACGCACAGCCTCATCCACAAAAGCCAGAAAATGACTAAAATGGCTGTGGACATTGCCGTCCGATAACAACCCCACCAAATGCAATGCTCCCCCTCCTTCCACACAATTTCCCAGCACACGCTCCGCAGCAGCCCCCTGAAAAAAACCCCCCTGCCCCAATAAACGCTGTATGCGCGCAGCACCCTGCTCCACTATCCTCCCCGCACCCAAGGTAAGATGCCCCACCTCCGAACCCCCCATATCCCCCTCCCCAGGCAGCCCTACATGGAGACCATGCGTCCATAACTCCGTACGCGCATATGCCGCAGTCAGCTTGTCCGCAACCCCCGTCCGTGCCTGATATACCGCATCTCCCTCGCCCCCATTTCCCAAGCCCCAGCCATCCAATACCACCAGCACCACAGGCCAACGACCCTGAAAATGCCGCAACAATGCTTCCATTTATCCCGTTTTCCTGTTCTAAAAGTCATCTGGACAGCTGAACCACAGTACAGCCCCCTACTCAGCCTGTCTCTCCCGATACTTGGCAGCAAGATACCCGGCAAAAGATGCCGATGTCCCAAACAGCAGCAAGGCTTCGTTTTCTGTTATCGTCGGCTGCTGAGAAGACATGTTGATGTTATCAGCCTTTGCTACCTCCATAGAAAAAGCGTGCAAATTCAGCAAAGCTAACAACAGCGTCCCCTGTTCCAAAAATCCCTTGCCTTGCAGTATTTTCAAAGCCTCCCCGAGGGTTTCTACTTTTTCATCAAAGACCGCAAGCGCAATCCTTATGGCCACAGACTCTACCGCCTGCATGCTGCTTACCACAGCTTCCGCATACCGCTGGCGACGCAAATAACTCTTGGACTTGTGCAAATGCATCAAGCCTTTTTCCATACCGCTTTTGCCCAAGGCATGCATGGCATAACGCACCGCTTCTCCGTCTTCCTTGCTGGCACGCTCATAAAAGCGATAAGGCTTGTTTAATCCATCCAGCCAATAGCCAGCGCCATATTTATCAAATAATGTTTCAAAACGGGAAATCATACCTTTGCTGGCGACAGGATCATTAACCATGTATTCCAATAAATCCAGCACTTCATTGGTTGGTTTATTCAAGATGATGCCATTAAAAATTTGGTACACCTTCTCAGGCTGATGGATTTGTTTTTCTGTTTCGTAATATGTCCCTTGTTGATAATTAGCCAGCACCCTTACCACATATTCTCTGCATTCATCTGCCAAGACCTGGTCAATGAACATACCGTCTTTCTTGATATTCAAACCCTTGGTGATCTGGCTGTAGAAGCTGTTCCACAGTTCACGACGCAAATTGCTGGATAGTTTTTTCAACGGCAGCGGAATTACATATTCCTTATGTCCATACCGTTGTGAAAAATTGAGTTGAACTTCTTTTTGTAGTTTTTGGTTCATTATTGACTTTCCAAAAGATGTGTATGCCTACCTGTTCTCGTACCCTGGCTGCTACTGTCTATACTGTATACTCCGAATTGAACCTCACTAGCGATTCCCAATCAATATGACCATGGTTGGAGCAAAATCTTCTAGTGAAATCATTTGTAGCCAGATTTAACCATGCTGCATATTGTTCATTAAATATGTCATTTCGCTGCTGGGCTTGATATCCTAATGGGTCTATCAGCTTAAGATACAATTGTTTATCTCCTGAGAGAAAATCCCAAAACTTTTGACCGCAATATTTGAAATAACTGCCCTTGTCAACTGAACGTTCTTGTCCATAACAACAACCCAAAACAGCCTGTACATGTTCTGCCCGTCTGTTTTGACGAATGGTCCTGGCAGCTTTATTAAACAGTTCCGTTTGTTTTTTTATCTCATTAGAATTGCCCCAATTGGGTCCTGATTTTATAGAAACGAGATAATGAGTCTTGTCACGAAAGAATTCTAAGTCCACACCTTCTATACCCGATTTGCTTCCACCATATATTTCTTTGCCAACAAAAATGGCAAGTTCTTCTAAAAAATGTCCGAAAATTGTTCTTTCTTGCTGTGAGAGAAAATCATCAAATAGTATTTTAACAAAATCATGGGCGACTTCCAGATTCTTTGTCTTATATAAATATGGGTTGCGACGCTTTAGTACTTTGCCAAGTTGCAAATTTTTCAATTTATCAAGACGAGATTGATGAAATTCATCAATATTATTGGCAATAAATTGCCTAATTTTTTCTATCTGAGGCTCATCCATTGGATAACTGCTGTAAAAAATATGGTGCTGGTTTGATGCTGGCTATCCGCTTTTGTGCCAATTCAACATTTTCAGGCAAGATATCTATGCCGTACCCGTTCCGTCCCATTTGAATAGCAGCAGCCACAGTAGTACCGGATCCCATGAAAGGATCCAGCACCGTATCGCCTGGCTTGGTAAACAGTTTGATGAACCATGCTGGCAGTGCTTCGGGGAAAACCGCACTGTGTCCTTTGTTGCCGCATTCTGCCGAGATATGCAAAACATTATCTGGCAGCACCATTTTTTTGCCAACCCAGTGCGATACATTTCTACCCATCTTGCTGCCAGTTGCGGGTTGTGTTCTTTTCAAATCATTACCTCCCAATTTATTGAGACGGTTATGCACCCAATCACCAATAGGCACCTTCACTGCAGCTTGATACATGTGAAAATTTCGCTGCTTATTAAATTGTAGCAGTCGTTCCCAGGCATCTCGCAGTCGGTTAGGCCACCAGCCTGGATAGGCATTCTTTTTGTGCCAGATAAACTCTTCTGTCCAGAGCCAGCCTTGCTTTCGCAGCGCAAGAATTAGTTCCAGCACATAGGTGCTGCGCTCCCCGTTGTCTGCATGCTCTTTGATATTGAGAATGAAGCTTCCGCTGTTTTTTAAAACCCGCCTAAATTGCTCAGATCTCTGTAAAAACCAGTCTGTGTAATCATCAGCATGAATACCTCCATAGGTATGTTTTCTTCTTTGCGCATATGGCGGAGAAGTAACGATTAAATCCATGCACTGGTCTGGCAAAGAGGAAAGTGCCTCTCGGCAATCCCCTAAGTGCAACTCTACTCGGGCAGTTGGCATAAGAGTTTGGCAATTACTTGGCAGTTATCTCGGTGAGTCTATTGATGCGTTCTGTGCGGGAAGCCTCAGAGGATGCAGCAGGGGATGCAACAGGGGATGCAGCAGATTCAAGGGGAGGGTCTGGGGGTATGGGAACAAAGGCTGGCAGGGGAGGATTTTTTTTGCGGGGAGTGCTGGGTTTTGAGAGCAGGTTTTTGAAGGAGATATGGCGTTCTTTAAGGAAGTTGGTGAGTTCTTGCAGCACCAGGATGTTGTCTTGGGGGAATTTTCTACCGCTGATGTGGAATTCGCCTTCAGAGGGGAGTTCTTTGAGTGCGGTCAGCAGGGATTTCTCCAGCGCTTTGAGTTGCTGAGGGGAGAGTGTGGAGCGTCCTTGATGCTCTTTGAGCACAGACTGGAAAACAACTTTGAGCAAGACATCTTGTTTGAGCATGTCCTTGAGAAAAAGATGCTGCAGCAGGCGGAGATAATCTTTGGCGGTATGGTCGGGGATGGCGAGTTCCAGGGTGAGTGGCTGCCCTGCGCGGATGCAGAGGATGGTGAGGGGAAGATCTTGTGCGCCGCTGACGGCACAAATGAATTGATGACTGGCGTGGAGGAACCTCAGCAGGGTTTGCAGACGTTGCGCATCCAAGGGAAGGGGATGGAAGTGTCGCAGTTCCAGTTTACGGGTATGGGGAGGGCAGCTGGGACCTTCAAGGGCTTGCAGGGTGCTGCTGGCAGCATTGAAGGCGCTGAGGTAGCGCATCCAGGCTTCTGATATTTGCTGTGCGTCCAGCAGCAATTGCAGGGATTGGTGCTTTTGGCTGCTGCCATAGCGATGCAGTTCCCAATGTCGTTGGAGGAGTGCTTCCAGGCGTTCTGCCAGCGACTTCAATTCTGCTGCATTGAGGATGGCAGCCAGCATGGCTTGGTGATGCTGCTGGGGAGAATCAGGGGGGGGCAGGTCTTCCAGCCGTATCAGCAGACGGCGCAGCGATTTAAGGTTTTCAGGAATGGCAGCACAGAAGGTTTCATTAAACAGATGTTTATTGATTTCAGCTTCCAGGACGCTGCTTTGACCATTGTTCCAGTGTTCGGGCAAGAGCGCAAAGAAGCGCGTGCGCAGTTCTTCATAACAGCGAAAACCGCTGTCCATCAGTGATGTAAATTCACGGATGATTGTGCTTAATCCATCAACCATTGTTACCCTTCACTGGACATACCCTGAAGTGGTCTGTCTTGGTGTGAAACTTGGTGGGCATCCTTGCCGCTGGGCTTGTTAAAACTTATGAAACCTGCGCGGTGCCTGTCACTGTTGGAAGCATAGCGCAAACCACCGCAGTGGTAAAGCAAAGCTGCTGTCAGTTAGACAAGTTCTTGTTCTGTAAAGAAGAAATTGATTTCTGCTTGGGCGGTTTCGGGGGCATCGGAGCCATGAACGGTGTTTTTTTCTAGACTTTCAGCAAAGTCCTTGCGGATGGTGTTGCTGGCAGCTTCAGCGGGGTTGGTGGACCCCATCAATTGGCGATTTTTTTCAATGGCATGGTTTCCCTCCAGCACGGACACCACCACCGCCCCAGAAGACATGTAGCTGGTGAGGCTGTCAAAGAAGGGTTTGTCCTGATGCACTGTATAAAAACGTTGGGCGTCTTGCTTGCTGAGTTGGACTTTTTTTAAGGCGCGTATGGTCAATCCACCGACTTCAAAGCGCTGTAAAATCTGGCCTATTAGGTGACGCTGGACGCCGTCGGGCTTGATGATGGACAAGGTTCGTTCAATGGTCATGGTGTTAACTTTAACGCTACTTTTGACTGTTCCAACGGATGGGGCTGGTAAGGATGGGCGTTTTTTTAGTGTTTTACTGCCACCCAGTGTCCCTTGAGATGGCTTTCTAAGGCAGCTGCGGTAAAGTGCAGATTTTCTACGCCATCTTGGGCAGTGGGAAAGTATGAGGCCCACTCTGGGCAAGGCTTGCCTGCCATGCTGGCAGCCACAGCTTCAGCGACTTCGGTATACAAGTTGGCAAATGCCTCCTGATAGCCCTCAGGATGCCCGCGTCCCACCCGACTGGCAGCTTCGGCTGCTGCTGTCAGTTTGCCGTCCAGACGGCGGGTGAGAACCTGCATAAAACCATCTGCCTGACGATGATGCAATTCATTGGGCTGTTCCTGCCTCCACTCCAATCCACCCTTTACGCCAAAAATACGAAAACTCAGTCCATGTTCTCCCCCAGCAGCAGCATTGGTAATCCACATAGACCCCCGCACCCCATTTTCCAACTGCAGTAGCAGCCCCGCATAATCGTCCACCACACGCCCCGGCACTGTGGCTCCCACATCCGCCAGCACCTTCTCCACCCGCAAACCGCTGGTGGAACACACCAAATGCTGCGCATGCGAGGCAATATCTCCCAACACCAAGGACTGTCCCCCTTTTTCAGGGTTGAACCGCCAGTTGACATCTCCAGCCTTTTCTACCAAACTGGCATTATGCCCCTGAATATACTCCGCCTGAAGCTGCCGAATGTCGCCCAGCACCCCTGCTTTCAGCATGGCACGCGCCTGGCGCACCATAGGAAATCCTGAATAATTAAAGGTTAAACAAAATACCTTTCCTGTCTCCTTTACACAGGCTGCCAAATCCTCTCCCTCTGCCAAGGTGTTGGTTAAGGGCTTGTCACACAACACATGCATGCCTCCACGCAGCATAGCCATGCAAATCTCTCCGTGGCTATCATTGGGAGTCATCACCGCTACCACATCCATGCCGTCTTCACGCCCAGCTTCCCCCGACAACATCTCCTGCCAGCTTCCATAAGGACGGGGAATACCCAGCGCTTTGCCCCCTGCCAGGCCACGCTCTGCATTGGAGGATAACGCTGACGCCACCAGATGATACCTGTCGTCCACCCTGGCAGCCGTACGATGCACCTCACCAATAAAAGACCCCGCCCCGCCTCCCACCACTCCCAAGCGCAGCCGCCGCCCCAACAACTCCACCACAGTGTTTTTATCTCTGTTCATAACCTTTTCTTTGCACCAAATCAGGGGAAGTTGTCAAGTGGTCAAGCGCATGCGATTTCTAGCGCTTCAGCTGTGCCCATCCGCCACTGGCATTGCTTTCCAAAGCAGCAGCGGTAAAGCGCAGATTCTCCACCCCCGCTTCCACAGTAGGAAAACTCACCCCCGCAGGACAAGGCTTATTTGCCAAACTGGCAGCCACAGCCAGGGCAACCTCCCCATACAAACGACCAAATGCCTCCTGATAAGCATCCACCATCCTGTCTCCAGGGTGCACGCTCTCCCCCCTGGCTGCTGCCTGTGCCAAAAGCGCACTGGGGGTTATGGTTTGTGTAAATCCATGCGCTCTGCGATGCACCAAATTTCCAGGCGTTTCTTGACACCATTCCAACGCCCCCTTGGACCCAAAAATACGCATGCGCAAACCGTGTTCTCCTCCAGAGGCAGCATTGGTAATCCACATAGAACCAGGCGCACCATTCTCCATACGCAGCAACAAGGCAGCATAATCATGCCCTTTCCGCCCAGCAACCGTGCCTTTCAAATCCGCCAGCAATTTGTCCACCTGCAAGCCCACAGTGGAACACAGCAAATGATGCGCATGCGAAGCAATGGCACCCATCACCATGGACGGTCCTCCCCGTGACACATCAAACCGCCAGTTGTAACTGGCTTTTTCTACCAAGGTGGCATTGTGACCTTGAATATATTCCGCATGCAGCTGGCGAATCTCACCCAATTCCCCCGCACGCACCAGGGCACGCGCCTGGCGCACCATAGCGTACATAGAATAGTTAAATGACACACAAAAAACCTTCCCCATCTCAGCCACACAATCCGCCAAGATCTGGGCATCTTGTAGACTATTGGTTAAGGGCTTCTCACACAGTACATGAAATCCTTTGCGCAAGGCCGCCTCAGCAATTTCCGCATGGCTGTCATTGGGGGTCATCACCGTTACCACATCCACCCCATCCTCACGCTGGGCTTCGGCTTCCAGCATCTCTTGCCAGCCTCCATAGACACGAGGAATAGCCAAGGCCTTGCCATCTGCATGACTGGACTCAGGATCGGGTGATAACACCGCAGCCACCAGTTGGCAGCTGTCGCTGATGCGTGCAGCTGTCCGATGCACCTCTCCAATCATAGAACCTATCCCTCCCCCCACCATGCCCAAGCGCAGCCGCCTCCCCAGCAGCTCTATCACAGTATTTTTTGCTTTTTGCATAAAGGTTTCAGGATGGATGCTCCTGTCAATGAGCTGCACTAGGGACTGCCCCCAGCCCCGCAAGACAAGATGCCACAATCAACTACTTTACAGAGGGGCAGGGAGCTCCGCAAGGGGCGCAGCCTCCCAGACTAGCAGGAGCAGAAACATGTCCCTGGGAAGGGCTGGAAAGGTGATCAAACAACACCAGCGTGATGCCCAGCAGAATGGTGGCAACAATAAGCTTTCTCATGGGTTTGCTCTCTTGGTGGGTTGAAACCCGAAGAAGGGTCTAAGAAGAATGCCGATGGAGCATCCTACCAGGGCAGCCAGCAGCCATATCCAGCCGTGGAGACTGCCGGAAGCAGCGCCTCCGAGAAATGCACCGATATTGCAGCCGAAAGCCAGCCGTGCGCCGTAGCCCATCAGCAGACCGCCGAGGACAGCACCAGCCACCCCGCGTTTGTTGGGTGCTGCGGCCTTGGCAAAGCGGTTGGCGAACGCAGCAGCGAACATGGCACCCAGAATCATGCCGATATTGGTGAGACTGCTGGCATCGGTAAGCACGGATTCACGCAGGGCGCGTGCGGGTCCTGCCCACGACCAGAATTCGGAAGCTGCGATGTTCCAGCCGAGGGATTGGGCAATTTTAGCCCCCCACAGCGTAAGCCCAAAGGTAACGCTCCAGGGATGTCCCGCCAACAAGAAGACGGCTACAACCAAGGTTGTCAGCAACAGCACCGCAGGCAGCAATTGTTTAATTTGCTGCTGCTGAGGGATGGGTTTTTTGCACCAGAACCACACAGCTGCTGCCACTAAGGCAACGATAGCAAGATTGATGGCTACAGCCAAGAAGGGACTCAAGAACAGCGGAAAGACCACAGGATCTATGCCTCCCAGACGCAGCCAGGCAGGCAGGTGCAGGCTTCCAAACAGACCTCCCAGTATAAAGAAGGGCAGGGTAATCACCATGCGAGAACTGCCGCCGCCAAAGGTGAACAGGGTGCCAGATCCACAGCCGTTCCCCAGCTGCATCCCCATGCCAAAAAGCATCGCCCCCAACAGCAAAGACCAACTAAGAGGCGCTGCTGCACTGCCGTGACCCTGGGCAATCATGGGGATAAAAATGATGGAGGTCAGGGCAATCACAGCCAGTTGGGCAAACATCAATCCCCCTTTGCGTTCCACCAGCATTTGACGCCAGCCGGAGGCAAAGCCAAAGCTAAACGCAAAGAAGGTTATTCCCAAGACCCAGCCCGTAACAAACAACAAAAAGGTGCGCCCTTCCAGTTCTATGCCTACCAATGTGCCCAGCAGCACTGTCAATGCCCCCGCCAGCCACATAACCGGCCTGTCTTCTGAGATCAAGGCACGAAAAGTAAGGGCACCCCCAGAAATAGTAAGACTTTTATTCACTAAAAGTTCTCTCCGCGTGATAAATACCGTGATAAAAAATGCCTGGCTAATCCGTCCTATAGGATAGCCTAAGCAGGTAAACTAATCTGCCAAAAAAGATGAGAAAAGCTGTATCCCTGCAAGCACGACAAAGAAATTGGTGCAAGGCTGTGTTGAAAGCCTTACACCAGTTTTCCCGCACGATAAGGAACAAAAAAGTTGCCCTCCGCGTTCCTTATCAATCTCCTACAAAAAACGGGATTATCCTCCATTGAAAAAGCGTTTCTTCAAATCATCCCAACGGGTGCGGTTAGAAACAACAGGGTTGTCTCCTTTCCCATGGTTTGTCCACTCCACTATGGAGCCGTCATACAGTTTTACATCCTTGCGACCCAGTATCTCTGAAAAAACAAACCAATTGGTGGCAGCAAAGTGGCCTGTATTGCAATAGCTGACCAGGGTTTTGGATGCTGGCAATTCTGCAAACAGTGTCTGCAGCTGCTGCTTGGATTTCAAGCGTGCAGGATTTTCATCAAATGCCTTTGATTCAGGCAGAGATATGCCGTCTTTCAGTCTGCCATAGGCAGCAGCCTTGGGATGCTTGGTCTTGCCAAGGAATTGCTCGCGGGGGCGGGCATCTACCAGTGCAGCATCCAGCTTGCCGTCTACAATTTTACGCACTTCATCTATATCAGCCAGCAGATGCGGGCGAGGAGATGCACGAAACTGCTGACGAAGGGGCTTCTTGCCCTTGCCAGTTTCCAAAGCACCTTCAGCAGCCACCCAGCCAGCATGACCACCATTCAAAATGGATATTTTGTCATGCCCCAGATACTTAAAAGTCCAGTAAATGCGTGCTGCACTACCAAAGTCAGAGGAAGATACTCCTCCATACACCAATACCACATGATGCCTGTTGGATACTCCCAAGGCCCCAATCTTCTTCTCCAAGTCCCTTACATTAGGCAGCAAACCTACCACTTTACCACGGGCAACCCGCCAGTTATCCTTAATATAATCACTGTGGACAGCCCCAGCAATATGACCTTCGGCAAATGCTTCTGCACCACCACCATCAATTTTGTTGCGAATATCCAGCACAGCCACATCGGCACGCTTTAAATTAGCTTTGAGCCAATCTGCCTCCACCAATGGACCAGGCGCAGCCCACACCAATGATGAAGTCATTAGCACTGCCAAAAAGCTGGCGGCGCCAATTATCCAAGATGGTTTTCTTTTCATTTTTTTTTCCTAACATTTTTTTATGAGTAACAAAAATACGGATACCTATCCGTCTCCTTACATTTTCTTCCCCCTGTATTTATATTTTCACAAAGCTGCAGAGACGCAACCTGAGCCGACATAGCCTCATATGACAGTTGGTGTCACTGTCACATTCTGGTCTGCAGCCCTCACACCTCAGCTATTGTTGCCAGCAAGGTGTGGTGGTAGATTGGGTTGGCTAGCTTGTAAGGATTGCTGAGGGGCAGTGTCACTAAAGCAGTGTTACAAACCTAAGGATAGGACACCCAAGATGGGACACATGGTTTTTTTGCAGGCAGCAGCTGGGGGCGCAGCGGGAAACACGCTGTGGTTTTTGTTGGCAGTGGCGGTGCTGGTGGTGCTGGTCTTGCTCAGCTGGCTGGCGGGATTATGGTTCGGGGAGTTGCGGGGACGCCAAAAGGGGCGAGGAGAGGCACTGGAACACCTGGAATTGCAGGCGCATACGCTGGCAGAAAAGCATACCCAGCAGGCAAAAACCAGCCTGGACGCCCAGTTAAAGCCCTTTGAGAAAGAATTAAAAGAACTGAGTCAAAACACCCGCTTGCTAGGGCACACATCGGAGATATACCGCCAGCAGCTTGAGAAAATATGTAACAGCTTGTCTAGCGAAACCAAGAATTTGACACAAGCCTTGCGCGGGGATGTAAAGACCCAGGGTGACTGGGGGGAGATCATTTTAGAACGCATCTTGGAGGCTTCTGGTCTGCGTCAAGGAGAAGAGTACATCCTGCAGGGCAAGGGTTTGGGGCTGCACAGCCAGCAGGGGGGCGTCTTGCGACCAGATGCGGTGGTTTTGCTGCCAGAAAAACGCTGCCTGGTGATAGATGCCAAGGTTTCGCTGAAACATTATGCCAGGTACCAAGATGCGGTGAACAACAATGACCCCGCAGCCATACAAGCAGCCAGGGAAAAACATGCAGCATCGGTGCAGAACCATGTGAAGGACTTGGCAGCACGCGATTACACCCAGGCAGATCTGCACACTCCGCAGTTTGTCTTCATGTTTATGCCCAATGAGGGCGCTTATATTCTGGCACAGCAAGCTGTTCCCCAGTTGTTTGAGCAAACTTGGGAAAAGCAGGTGGTGTTGGTTTCGCCCACCATTTTATTGGTCGCCCTGCGCATGACCGCTTCTATCTGGCAGCTGGAAAGACAAAACGCCAATGCCCAAGAAATTGCCCGTCAAGCCAGCAGCCTGTATGACAAATTCGTGGACTTTGTGGACGATGTAAAACTTATTGGCAGCATGCTCTCCAAGGCTTCCCAAGTCCAAGAACGCGCCTGGAAAAGACTGGAAGGCGGCAGGGGCAATCTCATTGCACAAGCAGAAAAACTGCGCCATCTGGGTGCCAGCCCCAAGAAACGCCTCCCCTCCTCTGATGCTGCCAGCAATTAGTGACCTGCCAGGGGAAAAACGCCTGGCACCAAAAGCATGAACGGCTGCTGTGTGCTTGCCATACTGCAGGCAACCATGCCAACCTGACAGTGCATATCGTCCCAACCCCCATTGTCTCCAGCCATGACCTCCGACTTGCCACAACCTGCATCCCCGCCTGATTCCCACCAAGCCGTCTGGGACTTCTGGTTCGCCATACCCACACCCAATCCCTCACATGATGAACTCATCCGCACCCAGCTTGCCCCCGCCTACGAAAAAGCCGCCGCCGCTGAACTGGACTCCTGGGCTGATATCTCCCACCAAGCACGCCTTTCCCTCATCATTCTGCTGGACCAAGTCCCCAGACACCTCTACCGAAAAGACGGACGCGCCCACGCCACCGACCTCAAAGCACAATTTATGGCACAACCCCTGCTGCTTAATGACAGCGCACTCCAATCTCTCCCCTTAAAGGCGCAGCTCCATGCCGTCCTTCCTTTTATTCATGCTGAAAACCTAGAAAAACAACAACAAGCACACAAAACCCTGCTGCAACTCGCCCCCCAGCTGCCCCAAATGCCCTTGGTGCCACTGGCGGAACTCTATCTTAAAACCATCAAAACCTTCGGATACTTCCCCCATCGCAAACCCCTCTTTGGACTGCCCAACACCCCCCAAGAAACCAGCTTCATTGAGAAAATCTGGAATCCAGGCAGAGAGCTCATATTCCAACAATTCAAGGCCTCCAGCACACCCTCAGCTTTCCACCCCAGCATCCCCTAGTTGATGAGCCTGGTATCTGCGCACACAGCAGCTGCGGTTTGCTGCCAGCTGCTTTTTGCCAAGATGTAACCTATCTTTTCAGAGAAAGTAGGTTAAGCTGTTGTTTGTGTTTGCAGATATTCAACAACATATGAAGCAAGTGGAACGGGAATTGTCTCGTGGGCTGGATGCTGGCACGCCCTATTTGGACGAATTAACGGCACATATATTTGGTGCGGGGGGCAAACGCATACGTCCTGCCATGGCCATATATTCCTCCTTGATGTTTGGAGATGCGGGTGAGGATGTCTATCGGGCGGCGGCGGCCTTGGAGTATTTACATACGGCAACCTTGCTGCACGATGATGTGGTGGATGAGGCGGATGAACGTCGGGGACGGCGTACGGCGCGCAGGTTATGGAACAATGCTGCCAGTGTGCTGGTGGGAGATTATCTATTGGCGTATGCATTTAGGACTTTGACGGAGTTGAGGAATCATCAGGTGTTGGAGGTGATAGCAGAGACCACCATGTTAATGGCGCGGGGCGAGTTGCTGCAGCTGGCCAATAGTTGTGAGGAAGCCAGTGAGTCCGATTATTTAGAGATTATTCATTGCAAGACAGCGTGTTTATTTGGTGCTGCGGTTCGCATAGGAGGGGCTTTGGCAGGGGCGGATGAGGCTGCGCAATTGAAGTTGTATGCGTACGGGCATGAGGTGGGGATGACATTTCAGATGGTGGATGATGTGCTGGATTATGCGGAGGATGGTGGGGAGGCAATAGGCAAGTCGCTGGGGGCGGATTTTCGTGAACGGAAGATAACGCTGCCATTGAGTCATTTGTTATCGGTAGCCAGCAAGCAGGAGCATGCGGAGATAAAAGGGATGTTGAACGGTGGGGAGGTCAGCGAGCAAGATTTTAAGCAGGTGGTAACTTGGATGCGTGTGTATGATGTGGAGGCTTATACGCGTTCGGAGGCTGCCAAGAGGGTGGAGCGGGGGTTGTCATATTTGAAGGGGCTGCCGCATAAAAAGGCTAGGGGTTCGCTGGAGGGATTGGCTGAGTTTGTGTTGCAGCGCAAATTTTAAGGTGATGGAAGATGCTGCTGGAAGCTGCCTTATTGTTGAATGTGTTGCTGGCGATAGTGCTGGCTGTGTCACTGGGTTTTTTGGAACGGGGAGGTCTGAGACTAAGTTTGTGGGGGTCTAGGCGTCTAGAGCTCTGGGCGTTGGCAGGGGGTGCTGTGACCCCGGGGGTATTGGTTGGTGTGGGCTACATATTTTCAGAGAGTATGGTTGAGTTTTTGGGAATTTTACCTGCGGGGGCTTCTGTGGTGCGCAATTTTTTGTTATTTGCGGTCATTGGTTGCTGGTGTGGTTTTATACTGGGGCCACCACGAGGCCTATGGGTGAGCTTGAACCTGCTTATTGGTTGGAGCTTTTTTTTGCTATTGAGCATTTTATCTTATCCTGGGGCAACATTTCCCCATTTGCAGATGCGGGTGCTGCTGGCTGTTTTCCCCAGTGGGCATCCTTGGCTGGCGGCATTGTTGGCGATGCTGGCACTGCTGCTGATTTTTCCACAGACCCGCCATCTATGGCCTGCGCTGTCTTTATCTGTTGCTGCGGTCTATTTGGTGGTGGGTCTTGCGGTTTATACTTGGGTGAAGTTCCAAACAGCCCAGTACCCCGCAGCCAAGTACTCCACAAGCAAGCCCCAGCTGTTTCCCGCTGCCAGCTGGCCCCTAGGTTGGTGGATCATCTCCCCACAAGCTGAATCATGGCATATTCAACGAACTTCCATAGGGGAAAAACCCCAGCCCGCAGCCATACTGCCACAATGGAATTATCAACCACCACTTATTCGGCTGCTAACAGATCCTATCGTTGCTAATTTCTACTACAATGTTTTTCTCTATCCTGTGGCACAATTTCAACCCAAGCCACAAGGTTGGCTGCTGATCTTGTCAGAAGCCCTGCCCACAGTGCAAAAAAAATCGCAGCGTGTCTTGCTGCTTCATGTCAATCAAGCAGAACAGCTGCGTACCTATTCCTTGCAGCACCTGGCCCACCATCTCACAGTTCCTGTCCCTGCAACTGCGCTTGCACCCGCTCCTGCTTCCTCTCCTGCTTCCTCTCCTGCTTCCTCTCCTCCCTCCCCCCAAAAAACACCATGACCCCCCTCTGGCAACCCTCCCCCAAGGATATCCAACAAGGCTTCCTGCTGGTACTCAAAGGACTGGGACTCTCCCCCCAACACCCGCAAACACTCCAAACAGCCCAACTCACCACACAAGCCTGGCTGGAACACCTCACCAGCGCCCTGCATCATCCCCCGCCAACCATCTCCCTCATGCCTGCTGAGGGCAGTCATGGCCCTATAGAAATCACCCGCATCCCTTTTCATTCGCTCTGTTCCCATCACCTCCTGCCCTTCTTTGGCTATGCCAAAATTGCATACATCCCCCATAAACACATCTGCGCCATCTCTTCCCTCTCTAAAATAACCCAACACCTCGCCAAACAGCCCACCCTTCAAGAAAAACTTACCCAACAAATCGCAGCCCACTTTCAACAACAACTCCAACCACTCGCCCTGAAAATCACCCTCCAAGCCCGCCACTTCTGCCTCCAGCTGCGCAACGGACATCCCCATACCTTCATTACCTCCCATTCCCAAGGTCAATGGACACCCACATAACAAGCTTAAAGCACATAATTGCTTGATAACATGACTCAAAACTTGAAAGTTGTGATAATAGTTATGATAATCTTTATTAAAGGAACTTTTTATTTTTAGTTATACCCCATGCGCTGGTATTTATTGTTATTTCTGGTATTGTACTCCCCGCTGTCCTGGGGACAGGGATGTCCACGTCTGTGTGATGCCAATTTCATCATCAAGGCTTCTGTGGCTGAAGTAGAGAATTTATTGGCCAGCGGGGAAAATGTGAACGACAAGGACAAAAACGGCTTATCCCCGTTGCATTGGGCAGCCTGGCAGAATAAAAATCCCCAGGTGACCGCAGCCTTACTAAAAGCTGGAGCAAAAACTGAAGTTTACAGCAAAAGTCGCTCAACGCCCTTGCATTTGGCAGCTAGACGCAACACTGCAGGGGTATTGGTAGCCTTGTTAAAAGCAGGAGCAAAGACCACCGCCTTAGATAAAGAAAAGCTGACCCCGTTGCATCGGGCTGCCGCAGAAAATTTCAAGGCTGCAGTGATTAAAGTTCTGGTAGCCAACGGGGCTAACCTGGAAGCCCAAGCCCCCGGCAAGCTGACCCCTCTGCATCTGGCAGCAGCCAGAAGCCCCAGCCCAGAAGTGGTGCAAACACTAATTAACGCAGGCGCACAACTAGAAGCCCGTAGCAAAGATGGTCTTACTCCCTTGCATTTCGCCGCTGCCCAAAACAGCGAACGCTCCATCCTGCAAACCCTTATTCTTGCAGGCGCAGAACCGCTCGCTGAAACCAATGACGGCAGAAACGCCAGCCACTTTATCATTGGCAACAAAATCTATAAAAACTTTGTTCCAGCAGAAAACTTACCGCTGCCATAAACCCACTATATAACGGGTTTCTTTTTTACAAGGCTTGCACAACAGCACAACTTTTATGTATACATGACATAGTCTCTTCTTAGACCTGTCTTCACCTTTTCCATAAAAAAAAAGGTGAGCAGTGTTGTTGAAGGGAATGTTTCAATTGATCTTTTTAAGGAGACAAAATCTAATGAACAAAAAAATAGTTCTGATAGTAGCAATTATTGCCATTGTGATAGCAGGATTCTTTCTATTTTCACGAGGCAGTTCTTACAATGGCGATGCTGACACCGCGGCCTTGGAAGAAGAAGCCATGGAAGGAGAGGACATGGAAGGAAAGGACATGGAAGGAGAAAGCATGGAGGGTGAAGACGCAAACAAGGGCTAATTCATACCTGCTTCATCCAGCAGTTTGTTGGACGGCTAGCCTAGGACAAGTGCTGCTATAAGCACTTGTCCTGTCTGCTGTAAACTTTCCAGTATAAACTTTCCAAGCCAGGCAGAGTTGTTGTGAGAATCACTGCAGAAAGCCAGCAGGCTTGGCAGCAGCTTTTTACATAACACCAGCCCTCTTCGTTGCTGCAACTGTATTTTGCCCCTAAGCAAAACACTCACACAAGACAAGTGAGATGAAAATCGGTATTGATCTGGGAGGCAGCAAAACCGAGGGTATCCTGCTGGATGAATCGGGCAAAGAAATCGCCCGCCAGCGCATTCCCACCCCCAAAAATGACTACCAAGCCACCCTGCATGCGATTCAAGAAGTCATCACCTGCTTAAAAACCCATACCGATGAACCTGCCACCATCGGGGTGGGAATGCCAGGTGCCGTCTCTCCTGCTACGGGGATGGTGAAAAATGCCAATTCCACCTGGCTGAACCACACCCAATTTCACCAAGACCTGGCGCACTTGCTGCAATGCCAAGTCCGCATACAAAACGATGCCAACTGCTTGGCGGTCTCCGAAGCTGCCGACGGCGCAGCAGCAGGCGCAGAGGTGGTATTTGCTGCTGTGCTGGGTACTGGCAGCGGGGGCGGCATTGCCATCCAGGGCAAACCCCTCACAGGACACCAAGCCATTGGCGGAGAATGGGGACACAATCCGCTGCCCTGGGCATCCCCGCAAGAAATCCCCGGTCCACCCTGCTACTGCGGAAAACACGGCTGCATAGAAACCTTCACCTCTGGTACAGGACTAGAAAAAGACTTCTTCCAACGCACCCAGCAGCAACTCTCTGCTAAGCAAATCTGCCAACAAATTGCACACAACCCCCAAGCAGCACAAGCCTGCCAAGACTACACCCACCGTCTGGCACGCAGTCTGGCATCTGTGATTAACTTGCTGGATCCCCAAGTTGTGGTTCTGGGCGGGGGTATGTCCAACCATCAACCACTCTACCAGCAGCTGCCTCAGCTGCTGGGGCAGTTCGTCTTCTCCGATACCTGCACCACACCCATCCTCCCCGCCAAGCATGGCGACTCCAGCGGTGTTCGTGGCGCAGCCTGGTTGTGGTAAAGCTTGGCTGTGGTAAAGCTTGGCTGTGGTAAAGCTTGGCTGTGGTAAAGCTTGGCTGTGGTAAAGCTTGGCTGTGGTAAAGCTTGGCTGTGGTAAAGCTTGGTTATGGTGCAGCTTTGTTGTAGTGAAATCCCTTAGAAAAAGCACCATTAGGGGGCAGCGAGGGGTTGGAGGGGGAGATAGGAAAGCCATACAGGAGGTACTACATCAGCCTGGGGGACGAGCAAGGCTTGCCAGTTGGGTTCCCTAGGGATGTTGAGGGGTTTCATACCGCATTGGTGGAGCAGTTGATTGCCTTTTTTGAGGTTGCAGTGCAGACAGGCGGTGACTACATTGCTCCATTCGGTTTTGCCTCCCTTGCTGCGGGGGGCGACGTGGTCATAGGTCAGTTGTGAGGCTGGCAGATGCATTCTACAGTATTGGCAGATGTGACCATCGCGCAAGTAGAGATTGTGCCTGTTCAGCTTTACACGACGCCAGATGGGTTTACTGTAACGTCGCAGTCGCAGTACGGCTGGACAGGGCAGGCTGATAGAAGGAGACCGTATCATCTGCGGATACTGTTCCAAAACATCCACTTTTGCGAATAAGGTCAGCAATACCGCACGTCGCCATGAAATCACTTTCAACGGCTGATAAATGCTGGAAAGCAACAAAGCAGGTTGCAGTCTTCCTTTCAGGTGCTTATTTGCACTACGCTTTGCCATCGGACACTCTAAGGATCATCAAGGCTTTTTACGATACATAACACAGAACCAGATGCTTCCACAATTGAAGTACCCTTGCCAAGCACGCTTATCTCTCTAAAGCCCCGCCATGTCTCCCAAAACCAACCCCAGCGCGCTCAGCGGCATTCCCCTCGCCTGGCAGCCAGGTCATATGCAGGCAGCACGCAGACACCTCTCTGACGCCCTCTCGCATACCGATATTGTTTTAGAACTCAGGGATGCCCGCGTACCCGATATGGCATCACACAGCTGGTTTGAAAAACGTCTTCAACAAAAACCGCGCCTGCTGGCATGCAACAAAGCAGCCCTGGCTAACCCCCAAGCCAATCAACAATGGCTGCATTTTTGGAAGCCGAGACCTGCCATCTTTGTGGATGCTGACTCCCAACAAGGATTGCAGCAGCTGTCTTGCGCCCTGGAATCCCTGGGAGAAACCGCACAACAGCGCTTCAAAAAACGCAACATGCAGCCCCCTCCCCTGCGGGTGATGATTATTGGTCTGCCCAATGTGGGAAAATCCACCCTTATCAACCGCCTGTCCCATAAAAAACGCACCGCTACTGCACCCCAGCCAGGCGTTACCCGCGGCATCACCTGGATTAAACTGCCACCCAACTTCCTGCTGATGGATACCCCAGGCATTCTTCCTCCCAGAGTGCAAAATCAACAGCAGGTACTGTGGCTGACCTGGATCGGCTGCCTCCCAGACCGCACTTTCAACTTGATCAACGCAGCAACAGCCTTGCTGTCCCATTTGCTGCAATCCCCCCAGCCCCAACTCCTCAAATGGATTCAACCGCTTCAGCCGCCCCCAGCCACTTCCATCTCCAGTTCCCAGCAACTCCTCCAACAACTATGCCAGCACCGCGGCTGGCTGCTGCCTCAAGCACAGCCCAACCTGGAAATCGCTGCCCAAAAACTGCTGGCACATTTTCGTACAGGAAAACTGGGGCGCTATTCCTTCCAGCGTCCGCCCTTGCCATCTGCCCCGCCATCTGCCACTGCGGTCTAAAGCCTGCAAGCCGCATTAAACCGCAGCAGGCACAAACTGATGATAATGAATCAGCGCACCTGTCATCACCCCGCACTCTTTGCCCAGCATATGGGCTGCCAAAGCCGCCACCTCGTGTGGTTTTATCAGCTGCTTGAATGGCATTTGGGCTGCTGCTTTTTCCCGCCAGTCATCAGAGGCTTGATGGAAACCCTTTTGGACAGCGTCTTCGCCTGGGGTGTCCATCCAGCCCAGCATGAGACCGTTGCAGCGGACACCGTACTGGGCATAGGCATGGGCCACATTCAGGGTAAGGGTGGCAAGCCCTCCTTTGGAAGCGGAGTAGGAGGTAAGGATGCTGTCTCCACAGTAGGCAGCCACACTAATGATGTTTAACAGCACACCGAAGCCTTGTGGCTTCATATATTTAACCGCACGCTGCATGGTGAGAAAGGGGGCGCGCAAGTTGGTGTGCATGAGGTTGTCCCACAAGTCCAGGGAACTGTTTTCCAGGGTGTCGCGCTGGGTGTTGGCAGCGGAATTGACCAGGCCGTCTATTTTTCCAAAGGCTTCCACAGCTTTGTCCACTACGGCGTGGCATTGTGGGGGCTGCAGCATATCGGCTTGGACAAAGATGGTTTCACAGCCCAGGTTGTTGAGGGTTTGTTCAGCTTGTTTGCCTTTTTCTAGATTGCGTCCGCAGATGACCAGCCCTCTGGCGCCTTCTTCTGCTAAACGTTTGGCGACAGCCAATCCTAAACCTTGACTGCCTCCGGTGATAACTGCCACACGGTCTTGATAAATTTGTCGGTCCATGGAGATTCCCTTTGCTGATGGGTTTCCAGCCTGGTTTTCCAGCCTGGTTTTCTAGCCTGGTTTTCTAGCCTGGTTTTCTAGCCTGGTTTTCTAGCTTGAGCTTCCAGTCTGGGTTTCTAGCCTGGGCTTCCAGCCTGGTTTTCTAGCCTGGTTCTCTAGCCTGGTTCTCTAGCCTGGGCGGGGCTGCGTTATCTTCATCCAGCGTCCATTTTCTTGGGCTGAGTGCTGCAGGGCTTCCAAGACAGCTTGTACTTTTGCGCCGAATTGGAAATCGGGGAAGCAGCCTTGGGGGCTGTAGAGACCCTGGATGAGATCATAGATTTCAATCACTTTGGCATCAAAGTATCCCAGACCGCCGCCGCCAAATTCAAAGCCAAAGAAGCCTGCATATTGGGGGACTTGTGAACCCACCAACAATTTGCGAAAGCCGCTTTGGGATGTATCGTCTTCCATCAGAAAAAGATTGAGTTCATTGAAGCGTTCGCCGTCCATTTCCATGGTGCCACGCAGACCACAGACCTCCCAGCAGATGCTAAACATGCGTCCTGCTGCCAGACGATTGGCTTCCAGCACCCCGCTGGCACCGTTGGCAAAGGTCAGCAAACATTGAATTTGGTCATCATTTTCCACGCGCTTCATGACAGGGTTTTTTCCGACTTTGGCAGCATAACCGCTGCCACTGGCAGCCAGCGGGCGTTCTTCAATGAAAATCCGTGAGATGGCACTCACTTGTTCAACGCCGCCCATCAAGAATAAAGCTACACTCAGCGCATGAGAACCCAAGTCCCCCAGTGAACCGCTGCCAGCCTTGGCTTGTTCCAAGCGCCAGGAAAATGGCAGCTGGGGATCATTCATCAGACCTTGGTCAAAGCGCCCGCGGAAGCGAGTCAAGCGTCCCAAAGAGCCTTTATCCATCACTTGTTTGGCGTACAATGCCGCCGGTGTCTTGAGGTTGTTAAAAGCACACATGGTTTTCACACCCCTTTTGGCAGCAGCATCGGCCATGCCCTGCGCCTGATTCATATTGAGTGCCAACGGCTTCTCACAATACACATGCTTGCCAGCTTCAATGGCTGCCATAGCCATTTCATAATGCCAATAGTTGGGTGAGGTGATATCCACCAAATCCACGGCTGCATCTGTCACCAAGCGACGCCAGTCCCCCGTCGCCTGTGCAAAACCCAAGCGCTGCCGTGCTGCTTCTGCCAGTTCATCACCATCGTCTGCCAGCATATACAACTGCGGTTTGGCGGGCAAATCGGGATACAACATCCTTACCCGTTCAAATGCACTTGCATGCGCCTGACCCATAAAGCCAGATCCAATCAAGCCCACATTTAATCGCCGTTCTGTCAACTATCACCCTCTTTGGAATCTGTTCTTAGTGCTGTCTTTGGTGCTGCTTTATGGCATGCCTGCAGGCAGCAGAATGCGTACGGTGTCCATGCCTTTTTTTACATAGGCTGCGGGGTCAGCCTTTTGGGGATCTTGTTCTGCTTCCACCACCGCCCAGCCCCGCCAGCCACTGGCAAAAAATCCCTGCAATGGGGCAAACAGCACATCTCCATCTCCAGGAACCGTGAACATGCCGCAACGGACGCCCTCGTTGAAACTCACCTTGGCCCCTCGGCAGCGTGCCCATACATCTTGGCGAACATCCTTCAAATGAACATGCACCACCCGCTTCCCATGTTTCTGCAGCACCCTCGCCACCGAACCCCCAGCAGCCGTTAAATGTCCCGTATCCAGCAACAGTCCCACCTCAGACGGGGTGTGCGCCATTAGCCAGTCAATCTCCGACTCGGTCTCTATCAGCATCTTCAAATGATGATGATACCCCAACTGCAAACCACGCCGCTTCAGCGCATGCGCAAACCTTCCCAAACGATGCGCATACTCCGCCAACTCCTTCTCTTCCAGCACCACCGTCTCCGTCAGCGGGCGTTCCCAGGGCTGTTCGCCCTGCATCAACCCGCACTCCCCATACACCATCACCTCACAGCCCATGTGCTTTAACAACGCTATATGCGAATCCGCAGCAGCCAACTCCTCTTCCACACTCCTGTCGATTAAATATCCCGAATACCAGCCTGATGCCAACTCCAAACCATGTGGAGACAAGGCAGCACGCAAGGCTTTCTCTTCCCTGGGGAATTTACGACCCAACTCCACCCCCGCATAACCTGCGGCAGCAGCTTCTCTCAGGCAGGTCTCCAAAGGAATGTGGTCGCCCAAAGTTTCCAACACATCGTTGGTCCAAGACAACGGACTCACTCCTAATTGTATTTGGTGTGGTTTGTTCATTTTGACTATCTATTGCCATCCGTAGCACACTTGGCTAGGCAAAGTCTCATTTAATTCAAAAGCAATTCAAAAGAAATGGCAAAGAAATGAAGCTTCCCACAGGTGCCACCCGCGTATTTTTGCTGCTGGCAGCAGCTTTTGCGGTGCTGCTGTCATTGGCACTCTGGCGCGAGGTTGCACGTGAGCACCAGAACATCGCCATTTCAGTCAATGCCCTGGTTCAATTACATCCCCGTCTGGCACGCAGCGGCCAGGTAGATCTGGTACGCACCGACCGCATGGCTGTTTTGCTGGTAGACCCCCAAACCCAGCAAACCGCAGCTTTGCGCATCGTTTCTCCCTTGCTGCTGCCCCAAGCCATACAAATCGGACAAGCCCAGGCAACAGCCCCCCTTAAGCAGCAGGCATACCTGCTGGTGGCCATTACCGATAAAGACGGCGAACTTTTCCAAGTCACCCCCGGCGAAGCCTATGGCAGCATCTCCGCCACCCTAGGAGAAAAAAAGTTGTTGCTGGAACTGACAGAAGTGTATCGAGGCGGTGTACGCAATCAAGGGGGCAGCCCCGCACCAACCTCAGACGACTCCCCTTCCTGCCATTTCTGCATCTCTGGTGTGGCTTTCACCAACCTCCCCCACCAGCCCTCAGCCAACGGGCGCTTAATCATCCTGCTGTTTGACCCCCAAATCCAACAACCAGTGGCTTTTCAAATCTCCAACAGCGACAACCTGCCCCAAGCATTCTCCATCGCCCTCCCTCCACAACTTCGCAATAACGCCAAGTCCGCCTACCAATTGCGTATCCTCACCGATACCAATCAGCAGCCATTTGAATCTGCGCCAGGAGAAATTATCGGACGCTCCCCGCAGCCCATTCCACTTGGCACCAACGACTTGCAATTCCCCCTGGACACCCCCTACAACAGATAATCCCCTCACACAGCCAAGGAACTATGCACCATAGCTGCCCTAAGGGCTTGGTGGTGAAAAACTTGGTGGTGAAAAACTTGGTGGGAAAAACTTTGCGCTAAAAACTGTGCTGCTATTAAGTCATTTGCAGCACACGTTGCAGCCGTTCGCGCACCTTGGTCTTGCCGAAGATATTCACAATTTGGGTAAGGTCTGGACCGTCAACTTCCAGGGTAATGGCCATTCTCATGGGCATGAGCAGGTTTTTTCCTTGAAAGCCGGTAACTTTATTGACCTGTTTGACCATGTTGTTGAAGGTTTCCGCATCCAGTTCTTGCTCTTCTTTCATGGCATCAATTTGTTTCAGCAGGCTGGTGAGTACGCTTTTGCTGATTTTGTGTCCTAGTGCTTGGATAATTTTATCATCTGGGAGTTCTTGTTCGGGGCGATAAAAGAGGCTGAGTCGTTTTTCTATCTCGGTGAGTTTAGCCATTTGGGGCTGGATGACGGGAACCAGCTTGCGGATCTCCTCAAAGTCTTCGTGGGCATAGCGAGAATTGGAGATAAAAGGAACCAGGTATTGCCAGAGAGCTTCTTTACCCATTTTTCCCATCCAGAGTTTATTGAGCCAGTCAAGTTTTTCGGTGTTGAATCTGGCGGGAGATTTACCGATGCGTTCAATAGCAAAGACGGATTCCAACTCGCTGATAGAGAAGATTTCTTGCTGTTCTACAGGACTCCATCCCAGCAGGGAGAGGAAGTTGACCATAGCCTGCGGCAGGTAGCCTTTGCGACGGAAGTCGGTGACGGTGGCATCACCGCTGCGTTTGCTCATTTTGCTTCTGTCTTGGTTAAGCAGCAGGGGCAGGTGAGCGAATTCTGGAGGAGTTATATCAAGCCAGCGGCAAAGCAGCAGGTATTTGGGGGTGGAAGGCAGCCACTCATCCCCGCGCAGCACATGTGAGATTTCCATCAGATAATCATCTACCACAGCAGCCAGGTGGTAGGTGGGAAAGCCATCAGATTTATAGATAATTTGGTCTTCCAGTTGGCGCAAAGGAAACTGCATCCTGTCACGCACCAAATCTTTGAACATGATGGGATTGTCTTCTTGCGGGATAGCCATGCGCACCACAGAAATTCGTCCCTCCTCTTCATACTGGATGCGTTGGGCATCGGAAAGATGCCTGCAGCGACCATCATAGCGGGTGGGGCGACCCAATTCCATTTGCTTTTTGCGCATAGCCGTCAAGTCAGATTTGGTACAGTAACATCGGTAAGCCACTTCTTTTTCGAGCAGTTCAGAGATGGCTTCATCATAGATTTTCAAGCGTTCTGACTGCCGATAAGGACCGTACTTACCATACTGGTAAGGGCTTTCATCAGGAGTAATGCCTGCCCAGGCCAGATTACGCATGATGTTGTCCTCCGCTGTAGAATCAAAGCGTTCTTGGTCGGTATCATCTATACGAAGCACAAAAACACCGTGATTATGACGGGCAAACAAAAAATTGAACAAAGCGGTACGCAGCCCTCCAATATGCAAATGACCCGTGGGACTGGGTGCAAAACGAACTCTAACTGTCATGGTAAAAAAACTTAAATAAAGGGAAAATACATCAACAAGCGTTAATAAACCTTTGTTAATAAACCTTTGTTAATAAAAGATAGCGGGCATGAAATCTGGGGGGAGGGTAGCTTATGGGCTATTATTTTATCAATCACACCCTAGCATAATTGAGGGGACAGTACTAATTTGCCAGAAAAAAGCCGTAGAGAAAACCTTGTTTGTCAGCTACGAGTAAAAATCAATGACCATGCCAGCTTTTGCAGAGGTGTTTATCCGAGATGGGCAGGATGGGCACTCGGCGCATCATATAGAAAAAACACAGCAGGAACAGCCCGCAGAAGCCTGCGGTGATAACAATCTCGGTGAGTCCAAATACAAACTGCGGGTTCTCATGGCGGTCTTGGATAGAAGGGGTAATCAGTAAATAGTGCGCCCACCATTGACCAATCAGCAGGATGAAGGCAATGGAGGCAGCCACAGCAGGTGTGCGACAAACTGTGCGTGAGATAAGCGTGAGAAAGGGAAGCACAAACAGTACACCGAACAGCACCCAAAACAAGGGTTTCCAGGGGGTGGGGGCAATGGAACGGGTGACCAGAAAAGGGGCTTCTTCAGCCAGGTTGCTGTACCAGATGACCAGGTATTGAGAAAAAGCCAGGTAGGTGTACAACATGGCGATGGCAAAGGTAAGTTTGGCGAGGTCATTGTAGCGATTGAGCGTCATGTATTCGGCAAGGGCGGGGTTTCTCCTTAGCCAGGTAATGATAATCAGCAGCAGTGCCAGTGCGGAGTACAAATTGCCCACAAAGAAGAAGACCCCAAACAAGGTGCTGAACCACTCTTGGTCAAGCGACATGACATAGTCAAAAGCCACCATAGAAAAAACCAGGGCATACAGCAGGGCTAGGGAGGGCGCCAGGCGGCGGGCGTGCTGTTCTCTTTTGGTTTGTTCTACTTGATGATCGCCGTAATTTTTCAGTATTTTTTGAGCAAATGCACCTCCCCATTGGGGAACCAGGCTGCGGGCTGCTGCCAGATCTGGCATTAAGGCATTGCGAACATAGAGTTGACTCAGCAAAAACAGCCCGGCTAGTCCCAGGGCGTTGCGGGTTAAGAAAAAGGGCAGGTTTAAATAAGCCGATTTGAATTGCAGGGGATGCTGCACCCATTCGTATAGGTGATGGGCGCCAAAACCTATGCCCATAAAAGCCAGGAAGGCAAAGGGCAGAAAGGCAGAGAAGCATTCGGCAATGCGCTTGTAAGGGCGTCCCCATTTGGCATCACACAACTGCCAGATGACAGAAAGCATGACTCCTGCCTGGGCGATACCCCCCCAGAATAGCAGATTGATGAGAAAAGCCTGCCAGGTGCGCTCTGCTTGATTGGTGTACAGCCCATAAGCGAACATGGCTGCACCCAGTGCGATCAGCAGCAGCAGCAGGGCGCGCCAGCCCGGAGAAATATACGGGTTGCCTGTTTCCAGAATTGCTTTCATAAGGGGATGGCGTGCTAAATGGCGTGCTAAGGAGAAGGGCTAAGGAGAAGGGCTAAGCTGTTGGAAACCTGAGGAACGCAGGTAGTGGACAATATCCCAGCGGTCTTTCTGAGAGGTTTGATGCCCGTAAGACGGCATAATACCGCCCCCGTAGCGAATCAGGTTGTAGATGTGGGCATCGGACAGCAAGGGCAAAAGACTATGCAAGACCGGTGCAGGCATGCCCAGGTTGGTGACCACGGTGTTGGCATAGCCGTCGCTGCCGTGGCAGGCAGCACAGTAGATGCCGTAGAAGTTCTTGCCCCTGGCAATAGACAGCTGGCTGCGGGGAAAAGTATCCTGGGGCTGGATGTCACGCAGCAAATGCCCTCCAGCAACAGCGTTGGCAGCAATGAAGGGTTCGCGTCCGCTGCGCGGCACCGATTCATGAGGGAAAGTCTGTATGGTTCCCTCTTCCTGGGGTTTGAGATGGGGCATGTTGACCATGTCCAAGAACCAATCCCATTGCAGGCCGTCAAACCAGGGGCGTGAGAGATCATAGCTGAGATAGTCCGGCGTCTTATCCCGCCCAGCAGTGGCAACCAGCCAGAACCCTGCTATCACCAACAGGCTTAACAAACTGGCAGTCCCATACAACAGCCCGTATCGCCGTCCGCCAGGGGATAATTCTCTATGCTTGTGTGCTTTAGTTTTCAAGCACCACCTCCTCTGCACCATATTTGCGTACCAGCTTTTCCAGTTCTTTTGCCTCTGCCTGATTGCATTGAACCGCCACCCCAAACCTGTCCAAAGAAAATCGTCCGTAGTTCAAAAATTGCGGGGAGCGCGGCAGCGGTCGTCGTCGCAGGGTGATATATCCCAGCAGAAAAATCCCCACCGCCGTGGACATGCCCGCCAGCAAGACCATCAACTCAAAGCCTATGATGGTAAAAGCAGGAATACTGACAATCGGCTTGCTGCTGACAGGCAGCACCCAGTCCAGTGCAGTCCAGGTAGGCAGCCCGTAGCCAAAAAACAACCCCAGCGCCCCAAATACCAGTGTGATGAAAGGAAGCCTGCTTTGGGGGGATCCGATGGCATGCGACAACTCATGCCTGATACACGGCGACAGCACAGACGGCTGCCTGCCCTGCTGGTGCAATTCCTTTAGGCAGGCTGCTGCTTGATCCACATAGGCAAAACTGGCCCACACCCCCTGAAACTTGCGCGGAAACAGCAGCTTCTCTGACAGCGCCGCCAGCTTCTTCCCCTTCAATGATGCAAACTTTTTCAACATGCTCAAAACTTACTCAGCAGCCTTCTTCAAGGGGGGCGGCAGACTCTCTTTCACCTCAGCAATAGCCAAGCTGGGCATAGCTCGGGTGAAAAGGATAAACAAAGTAAAGAAAAAACCAAAGCTGCCCAAGGTAATGCCGAATTCAATCACAGTAGGATAATATGTTCCCCAATTGGTGGGGTTGAAATCCCGCTGCAAGGAACTCACCACAATGTTAAAGCGCTCAAACCACATACCAATGTTGATAAAAATAGCAATCACAAACAAAGCCAGCGGATTGTTGCGGATTTTCCATCGCCACAGGGGCAAAGGCGCAATTACGTTGCAAAACACCATGATCCAAAAAGCATACTGGGGAAAGCCAAACGCCCCCTGGTCACGCACCGGGTCCAAGCTGCCAGGTTCTCCAAATGGACGAAAATAAAAAATAGCCTTCTCAAAAGAAACCCCACTGTACCAAGCAATGAAAAACTCTGTGAGATAAGCATAGCCCACAATGATGGAAGTGAACAAAATCACCCGCGCCATACTTTGCATCACATGCGGGGTGATGTACTTCTCCAGCCCAAATACCACCCGCATGGGGATAACGATGGTCAGCACCATCGCCAGACCAGAGAATATAGCCCCTGCCACAAAATAAGGCGCAAAAATGGTGGTGTGCCAGCCTGGCACCAAGGACATGGCAAAATCCCAAGACACAATGGAATGCACCGAGAACACCAGCGGGGTGGCAAATGCTGCCAAAATCAAATACCCGCGCGCAAAGTGCGTCCACTGCTGATACGAGTGGTTCCAGCCGATAGACATCAGGCTGTATATCTTGCGTCGCAGCCCAGAGGCGTGATCTCTCAGGGAAGCCAAGTCGGGAATCAGCCCCACAATGAAAAAAGTCACCGAAATGGTGAGGTAGGTGCTTACCGCAAATACATCCCACACCAGCGGTGATTTAAAATTCACCCACAACAAGCGCTGGTTGGGATAAGGAATCAGCCAGTAGGCATACCAGATGCGACCGACATGAATCAAAGGAAACAGTCCTGCGGTCATCACTGCAAATACGGTCATAGCCTCCGCTGCACGATAGACTGGCGCACGCCAGGGGGCGCGGGTTAAAAAGAATACGGCTGAAATCAAGGTGCCTGCATGACCAATTCCCACCCAAAACACAAAGTTGGTGATATACACCCCCCAGCCGATGGGATGGGTAATGCCGCTTAACCCCAGCCCCACATCAATCTGCACCGCCAAACTGACGACACCTATTCCCAGTGCTGTGATAAAGCCTATCAGCAGCAGGAAGAAAGCCGGCTTGGGGCGTTCCAGCGTCCGCAGGACATCGTAATTGACTTCTGCGTAGGTGATATCTTTCAAAATAGTACTCTCAAAATAGTACCCTCAAAATAATACTTCGCAAAATAATGCTGCCTTAGCAGGGGTCAGCGGGAAAATGGCTTAGACATGCTTGCTGCTGCCTGGCTGGCGGGGTCGCAGGCTGTGGGGATTGCTGTGGTTATTGCTGTGGTTATTGCTGTGGTTATTGCTGTGGTTATTGCCGTGCGGCTTCCCTGGTGGTTTGCTGTCCTGGGTTTTTACCCCTGGCGAAGCTGGCAGCGGTTGGTAAGTGATTTTTCGCAAATAGGTTACCGCAGGTTGTTGGTTGAGTTCTTCCAGTACATCGTATTGGCGTACACGGTCTTTGCGATTGCTGCGGGCAGAGTTTTTGGAGACCTGGCTGTGGGGGTCGGTAAGGTTGCCAAAGGTGAGGGCGGTGGTGGGGCAGGTTTGTACACATGCGGGGGTGACTTCGCCGTCTTGGATTTCACGCCCTTTATCATGGGCGCTGCCACGGGCGCGGTTAATGCGTTGGACACAGAAGGTGCATTTTTCCATCACGCCCTTGCTGCGCACGGTGACATCGGGGTTCAGCTGCAGATGCAAGGGGGATTCCCACTGGTAGTTAAACCAATTGAAACGACGGACTTTGTAGACGCAGTTGTTCGAGCAGTAGCGGGTGCCTACACAGCGATTGTACACCTGGGCGTTGAGACCCTCAGGATTATGGTAAGTGGCATACACCGGACAAACTGGTTCACAGCCAGCGTTATCGCAATGCTGGCAGAACATGGGCTGCATCATCACCACCGATTCATCACCGCTGCCTTCCACATAGCGATTGATGGTGAGCCAGGCCATTTCACGCCCCAGCCCTAGGCGGGTCTTGCCTACCACGGGGATGTTATTCTCGGCATAACAGGCCACCACACAGGCATTGCACCCCGTACAGCGATCCATATCCACACTCATTCCCCAGCGGTAGGGGTCATGGTAGCCAGGCACTTTCTCTGCCACAGGATCGTAAAAGCTCACATGGCGGTGGCTGCTGTGGTGAATATATTGGGGGGCTTCGCCCTTTTGTGCCGATTCCAGGGTTTGTGCTTGGGCGATGTGCCTCCCCTGCTGGCGACGGGTGAAATCGGTCTGCACCATCCAGCCTTTTTGGTGCAGTGCTTTGAGGCTTACCCGTGTTGACAGCCAGGCAGGTTCGCCAGAGTTGGCATCTGCCGAAGCCGGCAGCAAATTGACCACATTCACGCCCACCCCTTGGGCTGCACGACCGCCTTGGGTGTGTCCCAGACCATTGGGCATGGCTACGGCTTCTGGATGGATGCCATAACTCAACCAGGCAGGGGCTTCCAGCTGTCCATTTTTGCTGGTCAAGCGCACCAGCTGACCGTGGGCAATGCCCTGTTTTTTGGCGGTGTCGGGATGAATCTCCACCCAAGAACCCCAAGCCACCTTGGTGATGGGGTCGGGCAGTTCTTGCAGCCAGGGGTTGGATGCCCCTTTGCCGTCTGCGCCGTGTCGCAAGGAAGCCGCTGCCACCAGCACCAGTCCCTCGCCTGGCAGCTGGGTGCTGCGGGAAGCGATGCTGCGGGAGGCATTGCGCAGAGCACTGGTATTGATGCCCGCAACTGCCAGACTGGGCGCCCTGCGGAACACCCCGCCACGCTGCAGGCTTGCTCGCCAAAAAGACGAAAAATCTCCCGCCACACCCCATTGACGCTGCAATCGGCGCCATTGCTGCTGCAAGTAGTCTTTATAACTGGCATGACCCAAGCTGGTGCCGCCAGCAGCCGCAATGCCCAACAAGCTGTCCTCAGCAGCCTTGACAGCATACAGAGGAGTCATCACCGGCTGCAGCAGCGATGCCGATCCTGGACGGGGAAAGGCATCCCCCCAGCGTTCCATAGCACTCCTCCCCGGCAGCGAGATCTGGGCTTGCTCGGTGGTTTCATCCCCCAGGCTGTTGAGGCTGACCATCATCCCCACCCGCTTAAGCCCCCCCGCAAAGCGAGCAGCAGCGGGAAGTGTGTGCAGGGGATTGCAGCCGTCCACAATCAACAACCGCACCTTGCGGTCATACATGCGTTCAATCAAGGACTCCATGGCACTCCAAGGGGCGGGGGCATGCTGGGTTGGCTGCCCCTGAAAAACCATGGTGCGCCCTACATTGCCTGCCAGGTAGTTCAAAACCTGCACCGCCAGCTGAATGCTGCTGCCCCAGGGCGACGCCGTACTGCGTCCGCCTGCCAAAGCCAAACTGGGAGAAGCTGCTGCAAACTCCTGTGCCACCAAGCGCAATTTGCCTGCGTCTAGGCCGCATACCGCTGCCGCCTTCGCCAAGCTGTGTCCCCGCAAATATCCCCGCAAGGCCGCCGCATTGCTCACACCGCCACCGCGCAAACGCAGCATCTCTGCTGCCAAACCCCGTGCCAAATCCTCCTCAGTGCCTGGTCGGATATTCAACCACACATCGGCATTGGAACCCGTTAAACCCCGATGCGGTCCAATATGCACAAACTTCCCTCCACGACGACGGCGGGCGTCATCATAGGCATGCATCTGGGCAAACTGACGGGCATTCTCTACGGGATTCAGCCAGGTTTCCAAAAAATCGCTGCCAAAATTCAACAAATAGCGTGCTTGTTCTATGTGGAACCGCGGTACTTCATCCCTGCCAAAAAGCTTCTTGCAAGCCCAGCGCAGATTTTGATGACCATCAGGAATCAGCACCAGCTTGGGCGATATCCCCAGCGCACGCGTCCAGCTGTCTAAAAAATCCCCTCGGCTGCCAGCCACATTATCCGTCAGCAGCACCGCTTGGTCAGGACTGCTAAGGGATGCCAAAACCCCGGCCACTTGTTTTTCCGCAGCCTCCCAGGCTACCTCTTGCCAGCGACCCCTGGCATCACGGTTTCTGGCGGTCTTCAACCGCCCAGGATTGTAATGCGTCTGCAAGGATGCCTGCCCCCGCACACACAGCTTCCCCTGATTGATGGGATTGTCAGGATTGCCTTCTGCCTTAATCGGACGACCCTCGCGTGTTTTGACCACCATACCGCAGTGTGCCTGGCATTCCATGCAGGTGGTGGCATACTCTAAAGGCACCCCAGGCGAAAACTCCACCCCCTCAGGCACAGTAAGGTAGGGAATCAACTTCTCGGGCTTGTCTTGGCAGGCACTAACCGCTGCTGCTGCACCGCCTGCTGCCAATACCTTAAAGAAATCCCGCCGCCGCAGCCCGCCATTGCCCTGGCTGCCCCCAAGTGAATGTTCGGGTGAACGCTCAGGTGAACGCTCAGGTGAATGCCCCTTCCCAGGCTTCACTCCCACCACCGCCGACCCCCCACCCGCATCCACAGCCACTCCCAACGCCTGCTCTTGCTTCTTGTGCATAAAAAAACCTTATTACTGATGGCAAGTTAAACAATCGGTCAAATGCGCCCGCGCCCGCTCCGTCCCAGGATGCTTCCAATTCTTGGTCTTCAACCCCCCGATAGAAGCTGCAATGGCACGCTTGCGTTCCAAAGCACCAGGCACTCCCAAGTGACACTCCAAGCACCATCCCATCTTGCCAAAATCCTTGGACTGCTTCTTCACCACATGCTGCTTTTCCACCTCCCCATGACACGCCTGGCATGGCACCCCCTGGGGAAAGACCTCATTGCGCGCATTCACATGCTTGTTATGTGGAAAATTGACAAAATCGGGCAAATCGTGCACCTTCACCCAAGGAATCGGTTCTTGACGCTCCCAGTATCCCAAGACCTTTCTGACCTCCGTCAACTGCGTCCCCACCACCTGATGACATCCCACACACACCGACAGCGGCGGCACCCCCGCACTGGAAGATCGCTGCACCGCATAATGACAATACTGACACTCTATCCCGTTCTGCCCTACATGAATCATATGGCTGAAAGGCACAGGCTGGGGTCCTGCAGGAATTTTGGCAACTTGCTCATCCGTCAACTGTGCCTGCACCCCACTTGCAGCCAGCACCCACAGCAGACATGCCGCAGCTGCTATCAACCAGAATTCCAACGCCAAGCCGCTCACAACCCGTGCCTTACCCCTCAACAATACCGATGCCCTGTTAGGCATATCCCAATATGTATCCATTCCAGCTATTTTCCATACGATGGTTCACAACTCACGCCATATCAGCACAACCCTATGCTGCCTGCAAGTATTTTTAGTTATTGGTTATAAGGAGAAGGCGAATAGGCAAGAGTGCCTACGGCAAGAGTGCCTACGGCAGGAAGTGCCTACGGCAAGAGTGCCCACAGCAAGAGTGCCCACAGCAAGAGTGCCCACAGCAAGAGTGCCCACAGCAAGAGTGCCCACAGCAAGTGGTGCTTAGGGCAAGAGTGCCCACAGCAGGTGATGCCCAAAGACAGGACATCAGCCATCCTGTTCCAAGGCAGCTATCATAGCAGGAATAGAAACCAATTTTTCCCGCACCTTGTCAGGTTGTCCACGCTGAATTTCCAGTGCGTCCAGTGTTTGCCACTCTGAAAAAGCAACAAAACGTATCCCTTTCTCCCGCATCAACTGGATGGGGGCATCGGCAGCTGTAGACACAGACGCCCAATGGGGCTGGGGCTGACAGGCGTCATTCAGCATGGCTGCCACAGTTTCCAGGGCATCCACCTTGTTGGTGCCGATAACTCCAGAGGGGCCCCGTTTTATCCAGCCCGCAGCATACACCCCAGGCAGAGAACCTTGGTCTGCTGGGGATTTCACACGACCCTGTTGATTCACCAGGGTTCCGCTGGCTTTATCAAAAGGCAAATCGGGCAGAGGGCTGCCGCGGTAGCCAATCGCCAGCAGTGCCAGTTGAACAGGAAGTGTTTCATAGACATCCAGCCCCTGTGCGCGCACCTGCTGGTTTTCATCCGCTGCCAAGACATTGTGCTGCAGCTTGACTCCCTCCAAGCGCTGTTCACCCAGAAAGGCTGTGGGCGAGCGCAGAAATCGCAGCACCAGCTGACGGGGACATCCACGCAGAGGTTTTTTTGCATGCTGCTGCAGCCATTCCAGATTGCGCTGGGGGGTGGGAGTGCCACTGGCAGCCAAAAAGTCTTGGCTGGCGGGGTCTAGTTCCAGCTGGGCGGGATCCACAACCAAGTCGGCATGTTCCAGCGACCCCAGTTGGCGCAGTTCAGGGTTGGAGAAAGCTGCCTGGGCAGCACCACGCCGTCCCACCAGGTAAATGGTGCGCAGACGACTCTGCTGCAAGGCTTGCAGGGCGTGGGCTGCGATATCGGTGGAGCGCAGTTCTGCGGGATGTTTAGCCAAGATGCGCGCAACATCCAGGGCTACATTGCCGTTGCCAATCACCACCGCAGCTTCCACTTGCGACAGGTCAAATGTGTGATGCCGATGGTGTGGATGCCCATTGTACCACCCCACGAATTCCGCTGCCCCGCTGCAGCCTGCCAGCTGTTCCCCCGCAATGCCTGACCAGCGCGACCCCTCACAACCACAGCAAAACAACAGCTGATGATAGCACCCCAGCAAATCCGCCAGCAGCAAATCTTTGCCAAAGCAAACATTGCCAAAGAAGCGAAATCCCTCACGCTCAGCCGTGCGGTCAAACAAACGGCTGACACTCTTTATCTTGGGGTGGTCTGGCGCCACCCCGCCCCGCACCAAACCATAGGGCGTAGGAAGGCTGTCAAACAAATCCACCCGCACAGGAATCTCCTGCTGACGCAGCAAACCCTCGCAGGCATAAAAGCCTGCAGGTCCTGCCCCCACCACTGCCACCCGCAACGGGGCATCTTTTGTGAACATGACCTCTGCCAAAAAAACCTGCCAAAAAAATCCGCAGCAGCATCCCGCTTGCTATTGAACGCCTTCCCTTCCCCTGCATCTCCACTGCATCTCCCCTGCATCTCCCCTGCATCTCCCCTGCATCTCCCCTGCATCTTCACTGCATCTTCACTGCATGCATGCCCAAAGAACGCGCATGCGTCAAATACAATCTCGGCTGCCCTGCAGTCTTGGCTGCCCTGCAGTCTGGCAGGTCTGGCAGGTCTGGCAGGTCTGGCAGTCTTGCAAATTGGTATGGGCATGCTATGGTGGACGATAGGCGCACCAAAGAGAGCCGCACCATGCATGGTTTTTTTACAACAGACATTTCAGCCAAAGATGATGTCTGGCAGGATGCGCTAGAGAAATGGTTTTTTACAAATGTTTTTCAATGCTTGGTAGGGCAAGGACACCCCGCTCATGTTGTCGCAGTTGAGCATTAGCAATCTGGCTACCATTCAGCAGCTGCGCTTGGATTTGCCTTTAGGCTTTCTAGCCTTTACGGGCGAGACAGGTGCCGGCAAGTCCATGCTGGTGAATGCCCTGCGTTTTGTGATGGGCGGTGCTGGCGGGGCAGAGAAGCTTCGCAACCCAGACCAGGACACCCAAGTAGCAGCCGTGTTTGATCTGGCAGCTGCTCCTGATGCCAGAAGCTGGTTGGAATCGCTGAAGGTGCCTGTCAACGGGCAGGCGAAGATACAACGCACCCTGTCTGCCAATGGTCGCAGCCGCGCAACGGTGAATGACAACACCATCTCACAAACCAACCTAGAAACCTTGGGCAGTTATCTGGTCAGCATTCATGGTCAGCATGACAACCAGCTGCTGCTGCGTCCCCGCAGCCATGTGGACTTTTTGGATGCATTTGCCAGTCTGATGCCCCTGCGTAAGCAAGTCAAAACCGCGCACCAAGCCTACACCAAGCTGATGGAAGACCAGCAAACCTTAAACGCCCTGTTAAAAGAACGCGACCTGCAGCAAAACCTGCTGGAACAAACCATCGCAGACATCCAAGCTGCATCCCCCCTGCCAGATGATGAAAACACCCTGCGCAGCAAGCACCAGCGTCTTCTCAACGCAGAACAACTGCACGGCAGCATCGCCCAAGCCGACTCATACCTGTATCAAAATGAAACCAATGTGCTGCAAGCCCTCCAACAGACCCAAACCCTGCTTCATCAAGCCCAGCAGCTAGACCCCTCGCTCAAACAGCTGGCCAGCCAGCTGGAGCCACTCTGCCTGCAAGTCCAAGAACTCCACCACGAACTCACCCACTACCTGGGCAAATTAGCCAGCAACCCCGCAGAACTGGAAATACTCAACGAACAATTGGCCAGCTTAGAAAAAATCAACCGCCGTTATGGCTCGCTGCCAAAAGCCCGCCAAAAACTATCCCAGGCGCAAACCGACCTAGACCGCCTGCAAAACGCAGATAAAGAACAAGCCCAGCTGGAGCATCGCATTCTGCAGCAAGCCCAGCAGCTGCACCAACTCTCCCGCCAACTCTCCCAAGCCAGAAAAGACCAGGCACAGCAGCTTAGCCATACCGTGAATCAAGAACTGCGAGAACTGGGCATGAAACACGCCCAGTTCCGCATTGACATACAAGTCCTCAAACCCGCACAAGCAGACGATGACGATGGCAAACCCCGCTACAGCCCCCGCGGCATGGATGCCATAGAATTTCTGCTGAGTCCCAACCCAGGGCTGGAACCCCGTCCACTCTCCCGTATTGCCTCAGGTGGTGAACTCAGCCGAGTGATGCTGGCACTTAAAACCGCTCTAGCCCGCGCAGACTTCACCCACACCCTCATCTTTGACGAAATAGACTCTGGCATCAGCGGCAGCATTGCACAAATCACCGGCAGCAAACTCCGCCAACTGGGCAGCACCCACCAAGTACTCTGTGTGACCCATCTGCCCCAAATCGCAGCACAAGGACAACAACACTTCCTGGTAGAAAAACACATCCAACACAACCAAACCTTCTCTTCCGTCCGTCTCTTAAACCCACAAGAAAAAGTACTGGAAATCGCCCGTCTCCTCAGCGGAGTCAACATCACCCAAAGCTCCCAAGCCTCAGCACAAGAACTCATCGCCGCCAGCAGCAGCTGAACTTTATTTTTTTAAAGACGGGCTGGCAGCAGACTGCCAGCACCAAATGAAAAACGCCCTGTAGAGGCCGTTTGGAACCTCCACAGGGCGTGGGTACTGGCAAAGTGCTCCTCCTAAGGATTACTTACTTCACCTGTACTTTAGCGTTATTGCTTTTCACTGCAATTTGCCTGGGTGCAGCTTCTGGTCGCTTAGGCAGTTCCAAGGTTAGCACACCGTTTTGCAAATCGGCAGAAATATTTTCAGCATTCACCAGGTCTCCCAGCTGAAAACTGCGTTGGAATTGACCATAGCTGCGCTCGGCACGGAAGATGCCGTTTTCTTCTTGGCTGCGCTCAGACTTTTTCTCTCCAGTGATGCTCAGAACGCCTTCTTTCACCTCTACTTTCAAGTCTTCTGCTTTCAGACCCGGCAGTTCAGCACTGACCAGAATGCGCTGGTCTTCATCGTGAACATCCACCCGAGGCAGAAAATCCTGCACGTTGGAAGGAAGGGAAGCAGGAAAGAAGCTGTGGGAGACAGCATCAAAAAGATTGGGACGATAGTGTGTGATTCTCATGGTTTATTTACCTTTCATTCTCTTTTTTTAGGTGGGAGAACCGATTTTTCTTTTACTTAGAAAACTTGGTTTTCCCTGTATTGAGAGAAAACTGGGATGTGACCACAAGTTTTCTCTATCTGTTAGCACTCTATCGCATATAGTGCTAACAAGTCAAGTTTGCAGCTCTACAAAAATGGTAAAAATGCCTAAGTTATTGTTCACATTAATAAAAAACTGATGAGTCCTCCCCAACAGCGCCTGCCAAGAACAGCCCTCCGTGCTCCACATACGCTGCGCCAGCCTTAGAGAGACTTCATCAATTGCTCAAATTTGGGAATAGCCCTCTCGGCAGTCTGTTTGCTGATAGAAAGCGAAAGACGGAAGTGTCCTGGCCCGCCAAATCCGCTGCCTGGGGCAATCAGCAGCCGCTGCTGCAGGGCTTTTTGGGCAAAGATGATATCATCAGGGATGGGGGACAGAGGGAAGAGAAAGAAGGCGCCTTGTGGTTTGACGCAGCCAATGCCCAGTTTTTGCAGTGCTGGCAGCAGCAGATCCCTGATGTCTTGGTAGTGTTGGGAACTGATGGGGTGGTGAAGCATATGGGGCAGGGCACGTTGCAGCAGCAGCGGTGCATTGACGAACCCCAGAGTGCGGTGTGCGGTGGCAAGTGCTTCAATCAGTTGGTTGTGGTGGGAAATTTGGGGATGGATGGCGATATACCCCAGCCGTTCGCCAGCGATGCCCAGATCTTTGGAAAAAGAACCCACTATAAGGGTATGGGGATAGAGTGGGGGCAGCCAGGGTGTTTGGAGTCCATCAAACACCAGTCTGCGGTAGGGTTCATCGCTGATGAGGGGGATGGGTCGCTTCAATTGTTTGGATTTTTGTTGCAGGAGAGAGGCCAGTTCTTTGAGGTCTTTTTCTGGATAGAGAGCGCCGCTGGGGTTGTTGGGGGAGTTGAGAAGCAGGGCGTAGGTTTGGGGAGAGATGAGTCGTTCCAGTGCTGGGAGGTCTAATTGAAATTCTGGAGTGGTGGGGGCGGTAACCAGGGTGGCGCCATGGTTGGCAGCATAGGCTTGGTATTCAACGAAGAACGGGGCGGGGGTCAGTACTTGTGAGTTGGGAGGCAGGATGGTTTTGAAGAGGGTGTTGAGTGCACCAGCAGCCCCGCAGGTGATGAGGATATGCTGGCTTTGGTAGGGAATGTTGGTATGCTGCTGTATCCATTGTGCCACGGCTTCTTTGGCTGCTGGCAGTCCTGCATTAGATGGGTAGCGGTGCATGCCTGGGGTGGGATTGCTCAGCAGTTTGTTGAGGGCTTGATGCAGCTGGGGTGGTGGTTCCAAGATGGGATTGCCCAGTGAGAGGTCGCAGACCTGGTTTTCACCGTATTGTGTTTTGAGTTTCTGGCCGGCTTCAAACATACGGCGTATCCAGGAGGATCGCTGAAGGGCTTGCTGCATGTCTGGCGAAACCAGGGAGGGTGTTTTCATGGGTTTCTGGGAGGGGGTGCCAGGTAGTATCCCTTGGCGGGACTGCCAGCTTGGCGCATAAGAATGCGGCGGGATAAATCGTTAGATGTTCCAAAGTTGGTACGATTGAGGCAGGGAGGAGTTGCTGCACTACAAATAAAGAAAACCCTGTTTCCCCCACTTCTTATCAGTGCCTCCCGATAGAAAGCCCCTGGCTGTGTGGGGATAGACACCAGGCGGGTGGGAAATCGTGGGAAGTCTGCAGGTTTAAGCGCAGCTGGCAGACCCTTGGCGACTTCTGCTGCCAGCATAATGAGGGCCAGCACCAACAGGGTGGGTGCAACCCAAGTGGGGATGATTTTCTCAGGCAGTTTTTGGGCAAGCCAGGGCGCCAAGGAAGCAGCCCATAAAGCCCAAAACAGTCCCAGAATGTGCCGATAGTCCGGTGCCAGCACAAACCACCACAACACGCCCCCCAGGCACATCCCCATCAGCAGACGATGACCTGCCAGCAGGCTGCGCCACTGCCGTCTCCAGAAAATCCACAACAAGCCGACCGCTGTGGACAGCACCAGCAACAGCCGATGACGGCTGTTGAGAAAACCACGGGTTTTGAGACCTTGGGTATCGGTATAACCCAGCAGCCAGGGGCGGAAGCTGATGACCACTGCTTTGAGCCAAGAACCTTCAGTCAAAGACTGCGATAGTTGTGGCGGCAAACCACTCAGCGTGGTAGGCACCCTGCTAATACGCCTGATTCCTTTCAAGGTAGATGAACCCACATGTGGAGGCAGCGACCAGTCCCCCCCCAGATGAAACTTCTCACTAGGCCAATGCAGCCAGCCAGACAGCACATACTGATGGACATGCAGATTCACCGCCATCCATATGGGCAGCAGCAAGGCTGCTGTCAACAGCTTTAGCTTTCCCAGCTTCGGCTGTTCCAGCTTGGGCTGTTCCAGCTTGGGCTGTCCCCTGGGTGCTGCTGACCGCTTCCAGCGCAGGTGCCATCCACACCACACCAAAAAACCCAGCGCCACTGGCAGCATGATAATCTTGGAGGCCACAGCTGCTGCTGCCATCACTCCTGCCACCATCAGCCCCGCCACATCTGGCACCTGCGCCCCATCCTTGTCCTGAGCATGCTTATTCTGGGCATGCTTATTCTGGGCATCCGCCAGCAGCCACTGTAAAACCATCACCAGTGCAAAGCAAGCCGTACCCAAGTCACGGCTGAGGGAATGCAGTTCGGTTTTGCCCAAAAAATACAAGGGAAACAGCAGCGACAGCAGCAAATATGCCCGCAGTCGCAGCTCGCCCACGCCACCCCTTCCCTCTCGCACCCGCAGCAGATGCAAATAATTCCAACCCAGCATCAACAACAAAAAACTGTTCAACAACCCCCCAAAGCCCCAGCGCCACCAGCCAAAAGCCCAAGGCGCAGACAGCAAAAAGGAAACCGTCGCCTGGCTGAATAGTGGACTGAACAAAGCTGCCCCCTGAACCAAGGGCCACTGGTGCGCCCACAAAACACTCTGCGCATGGTAGCCCAGGCTGTCATACAAATCGGTTGCCCGAGAGGCTGCCAGCAATATAGCTGCACCCCACAAAGCTGTCCCCAGCAGCCACCAGCCATGACCCCTCGCAGGTCGCATCCAGCCCAAACCCCTTAACGCATCCCTTGCCTCATGACGCCAGACTGCCAAAATCACCAATGACGCCACCCCCACACCCAGCAGCACCCATTGATTCAACGCCAGCCAATAATGCAGTGTCTGAAACACCACCAGCGAAACCCCCAGCCCCATCCACACACAATGAAAGGCATCAAAAGGCTGCCTGATGGGCAGCCAGCGGGCAGCCAGCCGAAAGCTCAGCAAGCCAAAGGAAAAAAACCATCCTGCATACACCACCCAAGCCAAAAAAGTCAGCAGCACCGCCTGTCTCCCTTATATTTACACTTATATTTGCACTTGCTATTTGTACTTGCTATTTGTACTTGCTATTTGTACTTGCTATTTGCACTTGCCGAATACACTGCCGAATACGCTGCGGTATCTAGTCTTGCACCCAGACGCAGACTACTGCATGCCTCCCTCCCTTAGCAAGCATTTCTGCTGCTGTCAAGCTGCCGAAACAGGCAAAGTTTTTCAGGGGGAAGTGCGCTGATTCAACCAGTCAATACACTGTTTTCTCCAGGGAGAATCATCCCCCAGCAAGGGTTCTAAGTGCGAGGAATCAGCTATCAGCCAGTAGTTTTTGTCCTGGGCTGCTGAGGCCTGGAACAGTCGCTTGCTGTGGTATGGCAAGACCAACACATCCAGCTGCGATTGCATGATCAAGGTAGGCAGGCGGAGGGTGGCAATCAATTTTTCAGGGGAAAGCCGTTGAGAGACCAGCAGAGGTACCAAAGGCAGCAAGGGTTTGGTGAACCAATGGGAACGGAGTACATCACGGGCGACGGTGCGCCAGTCGGCAAAAGAGGATTCGATGATGAGTGCCTGTGCTTGGTGCCTGCCTGCAGCCAGGGCAGCGATGGCAATGGCGCCGCCGATGCTTTGTCCGAAGACAACCAGGGGCAGATTGTTTTGCTGGGCATGCTGTGAGGCGAGATCAAGTGCGGCCAGGGTGTCTTGGAGGGCATTGAAGCGGGTGGGTCTGCCGTTGGAGCTGCCGAAGCCTTGGTAGTCAAACATCAACACCGACCAGCCTTGTGGGGGCAGCCAGTGGACGAAATCCATATGGCAGGAGATATTGCCGGCGTTGCCGTGGCAGTGCAGCAAAATACCGCGGGGTTGATTTGCATGCAGCCAAAGGGCATCAAGAGTAGCATTTCCGCTGGAGAGTTGAACAGTATCCAGCTGTTGCCAGAGGTCCTCGGGCGAGCAATAGCTGATGTTGTTGGGATAGAAGAACAGAGCTTCACCGCCTAAGTGAAAGATTTTCCACAGGGTGCGGCTGCCTTGTTTGAGAAAATATTTTAAGCGTGAGAGTCGTTTGGAGGAGTAGGTGCGGGGAAAAACGGACATGTTAGGGGCAGAGGAGGGAGTTTGGTGAGGATTTGCTTGGCTTGTTGGCAGTCTGTTAGCAGTTGATTGGCCAGATTTTCAGCAGATGAGAAGTGACGTTCTGGGCGCAGAAATTGCCTGGGAACAATTTCTATGGTTTCTCCATAGCAGTTTTGGGAGAAATCAAATAGATGTGCTTCTAAGATGATTTCTTGCTGTTGAAAGGTGGGTCTGCTGCCATGGTTGCAGATGCCTTGGTAGCATTGGTTGTGGAGGTATATGTGTGAGGCAAAGACCCCCTGAGAAAGTGCGATGGGGCTTTCTAAGTGGAGGTTCATGGTGGGGAAACCCAGCATGCGTCCACGTTTGCTGCCAGCTTGGACACCACCGAGGATGCTGTAAGGTCGTCCCAGCAATTGGGCTGCCTGGGAAAAGTGTGAGGCAGCAATTTCGCTGCGAATAACAGAACTGCCCAGGGCATGCTGTTGAAAGCGCATAGAGGGTATCACCTCAACGGCAAAACCGACTGCTTGACCTAGGCGAGAAAGCATATCTGCACTGCCTTGACGCTGATGACCAAAACGAAAGTCCTGCCCCACCAGTACTTTGAGGGGATTGAAGTGCTGGTGAAGTATTTGCTCTACAAAAGCAGCAGCATCCATGGCAGCCAGTTGGGGAGTGAAGGGTATCTGCCACACTTGCTGCACACCCAAGGCTTCCAGCAGCAGCCATTTGTGGTCTTGGGTGGTGATCAGGGGGGGAATTTTTCCTCCCAGCACCGCCAGAGGATGGGGATTAAAGGTAAGGATAGCAGCCAGGGCGTTTAACTCTGAGGCAGTCTTGGCAACCTGCTTGATGAGTTGTTGGTGTCCGGGGTGGATGCCGTCAAAATTGCCGATAGTCAATACCCGCCTTTGTTGCTGAAGAGAGGTACTAAGACTGAAGGGTAAAATATCCATGCTGTTAAGAGGAGGGCGGTAAAAAAACCCATACAAAAGCTAACATGACCCATGAATAGAGAAATTACACCGCAAAAAATAAAAAAACAAAAAAGCAAATAAAAGGCATTGTTTTTTATCAGCAAGATACAGTATATTATGCTCAAGCCTTGTTCCAGCTATTTTAGTACAGTATTGACAGTATTTTGATAAAGTTTATAGATGTCATGTTATAAGATGTCATGCTTATGGTCACAAGACAGCAGCTGTGGTCCAGCAAGCAACTCCACAAGCAACCCCACAAATATCCCCACAATTATTTTGGCAGGCAGCCTTACCGACCAATTTCAGCTGCAAGCCTCTTGAAAGCAGCACCAACCACTGCAAATATATTGCAGCCACCATAACAAGCCGTCCCAGCAGTTCTTAGGGGCTGAAAAATTTCTGCATTAATATCTTCATCAATAATATCTTCATTAATAGCAGCCATAGTGCCAATTTCAATACATGATACGCACTTTATTTTGTGATCTTGTGGTAAAATTTGCATCTTTTTTTACAAGCTCTCTCAATACAACCATCTTCTGCTTCAAAAAATAGAGGCAGCATGATTGTACCCCCCGCATACAGACTGTATGCTACCACAAGCACCCTCATCTATTGCCCTTTTCATCAAAATCATTAAAATTAACTAAAACAGCCAGCTAAAACACTATCTCCTGCAACCTATCCCCTACCTGCATCCGTCTCTATCTTAGTCCCCTCGCTTCCGCTTAAATAAACATGCCCAACAAAATCACCACCCCCAAAAACTCCAACCCATCCCCAAAATCCAATCCCAAAACAAAAGCCGCCGCCAAAAAAACCTCCAACGGCAGCAATGGTTACAGTAAATTCCAGCACCGCGTACGCAGTTCGTTCGGACGTATTGACGCCCCCCCCATGCCGCACTTGCTGGATATCCAACTGCGCTCCTTCCAGCAATTTCTCCAACTGGAAACCCATCCTGACCAACGTAAACCTATGGGACTGGAAGGCATCTTTCACTCCATGTTCCCCATCTCCGACTTCACCAACTCCTCCACCCTCAGCTACGTCCACTACACCCTCAGTGAACCCCACTACACAGAAGATGAATGCCGCATCCGTGGAGTAACCTATTCCCGTCCGCTGCGCATCGCTCTGCGCCTGATTCTCTGGGAAAAAGAAGTCCCAGGAAAAGAACGCGGCATCCGCGACGTCAAAGAACAAGATATCTACCTAGGCGAACTCCCCATGATGACCGACCAAGGTGCATTCATCATCAATGGCACCGAACGCGTCATCGTCAGCCAAATGCACAAAAGCCCAGGAGCATTCTTTGTCCATGACAACACCAAAAGCAGCAGCGGAAAAAAATTCTACTCCGCCAGAATCATCCCCCAACGCGGTTCCTGGGTGGATTTTGAGTTTGACAGCAAAGAAATTCTCCATGTACGCATTGACCGTAAACGCAAATTTCCCGCCACCCTGCTGCTGCGCTCCATGGGGCATACCGAACAAGACCTGCTCAACCGCTTCTATTTCACCCAAGAAATAGACCTCTCACAAGCACTGAAAAAAGAACCAGAAAATCGCATCTTTTACAAGAAATTTGATGCCAAAAGCTTGCTCAAGCAAAAGATCTTACTGGATATCAAAGACCCCAAATCCAAAGAAATACTGGCACAAAAAGGCAGACGCATCACCCAGGTCATGCTGCGCAAACTGGAACAAGCAGGCTTGAAACAAATCCCCACCACAGCAGAAGAAATTGTGGGAGCCTATCCGTCTGAAAACATCTTGGATGAAAATGGAGAAATCCTGGCTGCCCTCAACACCGAAATCACCCCAGAAGTGTTGGAAAAAATCTTGCAAGCAGAAATAAAAACCATCTCTTTATTGAGTACTGGGGACCACACCGTGGGGGAATCCCTGCGTAAAACCTTGGCGATGGACGGCTTGAAATCACCCCAAGAAGCCATGATTGAACTCTACAAGCGCCTCAAACCAGGAGACCCGCCCACCCTAGAAAGTGCGCGCAATTTGCTTAACAGCCTCTTCTTCAATCCAGAACGTTACAGCCTCTCACGGGTGGGGCGATTGAAACTCAACAAAAAACTGGGCATGCAAGAAGACCTAGACCACACTGTACTCGTCCCAGAGGACATCTTCAAAACCGTGGAATACCTGCTGCACCTCAAAGAAGGCGAAGGCACAGTAGATGATATTGACCACCTGGGCAATAGACGGGTACGCAGCGTGGGAGAATTGCTGGAAAATCAATTCCGCGTGGGACTGGTGCGCATGGAACGCTCCATTAAAGAACGCATGAGCATGCAAGAAGCCGACTCCATGATGCTGCACGACATCGTCAATGTAAAGCCAGTATCTGCTGCCATCAATGAATTCTTTGGCAGCAGCCAATTGTCACAATTTATGGACCAAACCAATCCGCTGGCAGAAATCACCCACAAGCGACGCTTAAGCGCACTGGGTCCGGGCGGTCTCACCCGAGAATGGGCAGGCTTTGATGTACGCGATGTACACACCTCTCACTATGGACGCATTTGTCCCGTAGAAACCCCAGAAGGCCCCAACATTGGGCTGATTGCTTCCTTGGCTATTTATGCTTCCATCAATGAATTCGGTTTTATTGAAACCCCCTACCATCGGGTGGAAGGGGCACGGGTGCTGCCCGATGTCAGCCTGCTGTCCGCAGTAGAAGAAGACCAATTCAAAATTGCCCAAGCCAATGCGCCTTTGGACAAGCAGAAAAAGTTTGCATCCCCGCTGCTTTCTTCTCGCCACAAGGGCGAATTTGAAATGATTAGTGCAGAAGAAATTGACTACATGGATGTGGCACCCCATCAATTGGTTTCTGCTGCTGCTGCGCTTATTCCTTTCTTAGAACATGATGATGCCAACCGCGCCCTGATGGGTTCCAACATGCAGCGTCAAGCCGTACCTTTAATCTCCCCCAAAGCACCCCTGGTAGGCACAGGACTGGAAAGCAAGGTCGCCGCCGACTCTGGCGCCTGCCTGGTGGCACGTCGTGCTGGTGTCATCAACCGCATAGATGCTGCACGCATCATCATTCAGGCGGATAGAACCTCCCACTCCTCCGCTGCCGACAACAAACCCAATGTGGATATCTATCACCTCTCCAAATTCCGCAGTTCTAACCAGAATATTTGCATCAACCAGCGTCCCATCGTCAAGGTGGGACAGCATGTAAAGGCCGGCGATATCATCGCTGACGGCAGCTCTTGTGATAAAGGCGAACTGGCTTTGGGACAAAACATGCTGGTGGCCTTTATGCCCTGGAACGGCTACAACTTTGAGGATTCCATCTTGGTTTCTGAGCGCGTGGTGCATGATGATCTGTTCACCTCTATTCACATTGAAGAACTGGAAGTGGTCTCACGAGAAACCAAGCTGGGCAAAGAAGACTTGACGCGCGACATCCCCAATGTGGGTGAAGATGCTTTACGCAATTTGGATGAAAGCGGCATTATACGCATTGGCACCTATGTCAAGCAGGGCGATATTTTGGTGGGGAAAGTAACCCCCAAGGGCGAAACGCAGCCCAATCCAGAAGAAAAGCTGCTGCGAGCGATTTTTGGAGAAAAAGCCGGCGATTTTAGAGATACCTGTTTGCGGGTGTCTCAAGGCATTGATGGGGTGGTCATCAATGTGGTGATTTTCAACCGCAAGGGTTTAGAAAAAGATGAGCGCAGCAGGCAGATAGAAAAAGAAACCCTAGAGCAATTTACCAAAGACTATCGGGATGAAACCCGTATTGTGCGCAAGAATTTGCTGCAACTGGCAGTAACACTGCTGAAGGGACACAAGCTGGCTTTTGATTTGGCCCCTCAGGGGCACTACAAGCTACTGTTGAAAAAAGGGCAGAACCTAACCCCCGAAGTGATGGAGAAAATTCCCCTGCGGGCTTGGGAAGAAGTGCATGTGAGCGATGAATCCATAGAAGGTCAGCTGCGTCAGATTGTCACCGCAGCCTTGGCACAAGTGGATTTGCTAGAAAAGGTGTACCAGAATCGCTGTGAAAAAATTAGAGAGGGTGATGAGCTGCCTCCGGGTGTCATTCGCATGGTGAAAGTGAGCCTGGCAGTCAAGCGCAAGCTGTCTGTGGGGGATAAAATGGCAGGACGTCATGGGAACAAGGGGGTGGTGTCACGCATTGAAACCATGGAAAACATGCCTTATATGGCTGATGGCACACCGGTGGATGTGGTGCTGAATCCTTTGGGCGTACCCAGTCGTATGAATGTGGGTCAGGTGTTGGAAACCCATTTGGGTTGGGCTTCACATGAATTGGGCAAGCAATTAAATGATATGGTGCGTCAAGCACACCCCATAAGCCAATTGCGTGACCGACTCAATCAAATTTATCAAAACAAAGGCGTGCAAGATTTCTTCCAGTCGCTGGACGACCATAAACTGCTGGAATTCATCGAAGACTTTAAAGATGGCATTCACTTTGCCACGCCGGTGTTTGACGGAGCCAACGAAAACAATATCTCTCACTTATTAAAGCTGGCCGGGCTGCCTGAATCGGGACAGGTTGAACTCTATGACGGCTTCACGGGCGAAGCGTTTGATCAAGCCGTCACGGTAGGAAAAATCTATATGATGAAACTTCACCACTTGGTGGATGATAAAATTCATGCGCGTTCCATTGGTCCCTATTCCCTAGTAACGCAGCAGCCCTTGGGAGGCAAAGCCCAATTTGGCGGACAGCGTTTTGGAGAAATGGAGGTCTGGGCACTGGAAGCCTACGGTGCTGCCTATACGCTGCAAGAACTCTTGACCGTTAAATCGGATGACGTTGTAGGGAGAAACCGCATCTATGAAACCATCGTCAAAGGTAATTACGCCTTAGAAACAGGCGTGCCTGAATCGTTTAAGGTGCTGACCAATGAACTCAAAAGCCTGTGTCTTAGCATCAAGCTGCAATAAAACTGGAATAAAGCTGGAATAAAGCTGCTGGATGAATAGCTCTTGCGTCTTATCTTTGTTATGCTGTTAGTTTTACCCCCCATAAAATAAACCTAGAAAAAGCCCTTTTGTGAAAGCCCTTTTGTGAAAGCCCTCTTGTGAAAGCCCTCTTGTGAAAACCCTCTTGTGAAAGCCCTCTTGTGAAAACCCTAGAAAAAACCCTCTGCTGAAAAACCCTAGAAAAAAACCTTGAGAAAACCTGATATGAACCCCACCACTTCTTCTTCCATTGCTTCTGCTGCTTTCGGCAAAAAGCACTCCCCCGAAGTCTTAGACCTTTCCTCAGTGCATATCCGCATTGCCTCCGCAGAGGAGATATTATCCTGGTCTCACGGTGAGGTAAAAACCTCTGAGACCATCAACTATCGCACCTTTAAGCCTGAACGCGATGGTCTCTTCTGTGCCAAGATCTTTGGTCCCAATCATGACTATGAATGCACCTGCGGCAAATACAAGCGCATGAAGCATCGGGGCATTACCTGCGAGAAATGCGGGGTGGAAGTGATTCAATCCCGTGTCCGCCGAGAACGCCTGGGACACATCCAACTGGCAACTCCGGTTTCCCATGTGTGGTTTCTCAAAGGCATTCCCAGCCGCATTGGCAACTTGCTGGATATGGCGCCCCGTGAATTAGAACGGGTGCTGTACTACGATGCCTATGTGGTAATTCACCCCGGCAGTTCCAATCTGAAAGAACGCGAAGTGCTGGGAGAAGAACACGCCGAAGAATTGCAGGAACAATTCCCTGACCTGCGCATTGGCATGGGGGCAGAAGCCGTAAAAGAACTGCTGATGGGGATGGACTTAGAAACCCTCAGTAAAACCATGTATGAAGAAATGCGTCTGGCTACCTCAGAAGCCAAGCGCAAGAAAGTCATAAAACTGCTGAAAATTGTGGAAGCCATGCGCAAATCGGGCAATGACCCCATCTCAGTGATTGTGGATGTGCTGCCCGTGTTGTCACCAGAATTGCGCCCCTTGGTGCCGCTGGATGGAGGACGTTTTGCCACCAGTGACTTGAATGATTTGTATCGCCGTGTCCTGCACCGCAACAATCGCTTAAAGCGTTTAATCAACCTGCGCGCACCAGAACTGATTGTTCGCAACGAAAAGCGCATGCTGCAAGAGGCAGTGGACACCCTGTTTGACAATGGTCGCAGGGGTCGTCCCATCTTGGGCAACAACAAGCGACCCTTAAAATCCCTCAGCGATATCCTCAAAGGCAAACAAGGTCGTTTCCGCCAAAACCTGCTGGGCAAACGGGTGGATTACTCAGGACGCTCGGTTATCGTGGTAGGTCCAGAATTGAAACTGCATCAATGCGGCCTGCCCAAACTGATGGCTTTAGAGTTATTCAAACCCTTCATCTTCCACAAACTCATGGCCAATTACGAGGTGCCCACCATCAAAATAGCCAAACGCATGCTGGAAGAAAGACGACCTGAGGTCTGGGAAGTATTGGATGAAGTCACCAAGGGGCATCCTGTGATGCTCAATCGCGCCCCCACCCTGCACCGCTTAGGAATTCAAGCATTTGAACCCTTGCTGATAGAAGGCAAGGCCATCCAGCTGCATCCGCTGGTATGCACCGCCTTTAACGCAGATTTTGACGGCGACCAAATGGCAGTGCATGTACCGCTCTCAGTGGAAGCCCAGCTGGAAGCACGCGTGCTGATTATGTCCAACAACAACATCCTCTCTCCCGCCAATGGCAAACCCATTATGACCCCCACCCAAGATATGGTACTGGGACTGTACTGGATGACCAAAGAATTCAGCGGGAAAGAAGAAGGGGAAGCCAAATTCTTCTACTCCCTAGAAGATCTGCAGCTAGCTTATGACCATAACCGCGTAAAGCTGCATGACCGTATTCGCATTCGCATCCAAGGGAAAATGGAAAAAACCACAGCTGGACGCGCCCTGCTGTACAACTATGTCCCTGTAGAAGTACCTTTCTCCATGGTCAACCGACAGCTGAAGAAACGTGAAATGACCGCCTTGGTGGATGAAGCCAGCATGCGCGGAGGCAACAAAGCTGCCTTGCAAATGCTGGATGCCATTAAAAATCTGGGATTTTATCACGCCACCAAAGCAGGTTTCTCCATTTCCATTGAAGATATGGCTATCCCCGCAGAAAAAACCGCTCTGCTGGCCAAAGCCCAAAACGAAGTATTAGAAGTCCGCCAGCAATATGTAGACGGTCTTATTACCGAAGGCGAACGCTACAACAAGGTGATTGATATCTGGGCGCGTCTGACCGACCAAGTTGCCGATACCATGCTGAAAAATCTCAGCAGCAGCCAGCAATCCCGAGACGGTGCCAGCAACTCCATCTTTGTGATGTCCGACTCTGGTGCCAGGGGCAGCCCGCAGCAAATGAAGCAGCTGGCTGGCATGCGAGGACTCATGGCAAAACCCTCTGGTGAAATTATTGAGACCCCCATTACCGCTAACTTCCGTGAAGGCTTGAGTGTGCTGCAATACTTCATCTCCACCCACGGCGCCCGCAAGGGACTGGCGGATACCGCCTTAAAAACTGCTAACTCAGGCTACTTAACCCGCCGCTTGGTGGATGTGGCACAAGATGCCATCATCACCAAACACGACTGCGGCACCGTGGACGGCATTGAAATGACCGCCCTGATTGAAGCCGGCGAAATTATAGAAACCCTGGGCGAACGCGTACTGGGACGCGTCACCCTGGAAGATGTGCATGATCCCATCCGCGACACGCTGCTGCTGTCCACAGGCGAAGAAATTGACGAAGAAAAAGCCCAAGCCATTGAACAAGCTGGTATTGAGCGCATGCGCATTCGCTCTGTTTTAACCTGTATCCAAGAATACGGCATCTGCGCCTTGTGCTACGGTCGTGATTTGGCGCGTGGACGCATGATTTCTTCAGGAGAAGCCGTGGGCGTGATTGCTGCACAAAGCATCGGCGAACCAGGCACCCAGCTTACCATGCGCACCTTCCACATCGGGGGTGCTTCCAGCCAACGCGCAGAAACCAGCCGTTGGGAAGGGAAATTCTCCGGCAGACTGGATTACAGCCAGCTGCGGGTAGTAAAAAGCTCTGATGCCAGCTGGATCATCATGGGGCGCAAAGCAGAAGCCCGCATCCTAGATGAAGAAGACCGTGAACTGGAACTGCGTGCGCTGCCGGTGGGTTCATGCATACTGGTAGCCTCTGGCGAGGAGGTGAAACGCGGACAAGCCCTGGCAGAGTGGGACCCCTTCGCAGCCCCTATTCTCTCTGACACCCAGGGCGTGGTGAAATTCTCTCACATCATTGAGGGCATCAGCATGCGCGAACAGCTGGATAAAGAAACTGGCCTCTCTCGCAAGGTGATTCTGGAATCCCCTGCTGCCCATCAACCCACCATTTCTATTCATGATGAAAATGGCGCCATCTGCCTGTCGCCAGACTCCCAGCAGCCTGCCCGCTTCAATTTGCCCGCCAAGGCAGAATTGATGGTGGAAGAAAATCAAGAAGTGTTGGCTGGTGCCACTCTGGCACGCTTGCCACGGGAAATCTTGCGCAATCGGGACATCACAGGCGGTCTCCCCAGGGTGGCTGAACTCTTTGAGGCACGCATCCCCAGAGAAACTTCCATCATCTCAGAAATTGATGGTCACGTCAGCTTCGGCAAAGATATCAAACGCAAGCAAAAAGTCATTGTCACCCCTGAAAAAGGGGAACCCAAGGAATACCTCATCCCCCGAGGCAGGCACATTATTGTACACGAAAGCGACTATGTCCGCGCTGGAGACCCCATTGTGGACGGCTTAGCCAATCCCCACGATATGCTGGCGGTACTGGGAGCAAAAGAATTGCAAAAGTACCTGGTGGATGAAGTCCAAGAAGTCTACCGCCTGCAAGGGGTTAGCATTCATGACAAACACGTTGAGGTCATAGTGCGCCAAATGCTGCGTCAGGTGCGCGTGGTAGACCCCGGAGGAACCACCTTCCTGATTAACGAATTGGTCCCCCGACACGATTTTGAACGCGCCAATTCTGACGCCCTCGCCAACAACCTGTCCCCTGCCACTGCCAAGGTGGTACTGCAAGGCATTACCAAGGCTGCCTTGAGTACCGATTCATTCATCTCTGCTGCCTCTTTCCAAGAAACCACCAAGGTACTCACCGAAGCTGCCATTCATGGCAAGGTGGATAATCTGCGTGGACTCAAAGAAAATGTCATCATGGGCAAACTCATTCCCTGTGGTACAGGCTTCCCGCAATTCCAAAACACGGTATACCGCATCATCGACGAAGCCGCAGCTGCAGCCGCAGAACTAGAAATGCAAGCCCGTCAGCTAGAAGAAGAACGTCTGCAAGAAACGACAGTAAAAAGAGAAAGCACCTTGTCTTCCAGTGCCATACTCAAGGAATAAGTTTCTCATACAAAGTTGCTGCAAAGCTGCTGCAAAGCTGCTGCAAAAAACATGACCCGCTGCTGCTGCTTCTTACTGCTGCTATCCGCCAGCCTCGCCAGCTTTCACACATCCCCGCAAGCCCAGACCCTTAAGCTGGCTGCTACCACCACCACTGATCACTCAGGACTGCTGGCCTGGCTGCTGCCGGTATTTCAGCAGCAAAGTGCCCTCAGCGTGCGTGTGATTGTGCGCGGCAGCGGTGCTGCCTTTGCCCTGGCTCGCAGGGGAGATGTGGATGTCCTGCTTACCCATGACCCCCCGCGCGAACGCCAGTTCGTTGCCCAAGGATGGGGAATAAAGCGCACTCCTGTGTTTTACAACCACTTCCTGCTGGTGGGGCCCCAGCAAGACCCCGCACAAATCCGTGATTTCTTTAAGCAGCCCGCCCCCCAAAGCTCCCGCCTGCCGTATCCCGCCTTTAGCTTGGCATTGCAGCGCATCCAGCAGCACCGCACCCCCTTCCTTTCCAGGGGCGACAACAGCGGCACCCACCAAATGGAACGCTCCCTGTGGCAAGCCCAGCTTCTAAAACCTTGGCAAAACCCTTCCTCTTGGTACCTGGAAAGCGGCAGCGGTATGGGCGCAACCTTGAACACCGCAGCCTCCCTTAATGCCTACACCCTGGTAGATACCGCCTCTTGGAAAGCCTTTGGTAATAAAGGACGCCTGGTGCCTTTCTCTTCCTCAGGGCCTCAAAACATTTACAGCACCATCGCCGTTGCCCCCCAAAAACATCCCCATACCCAATCTCAAGCAGCCAAAGCCTGGATCCGCTGGCTGCGTTCTGCCTCGGGCAAAAAACAGCTGCGTTCCTTTCGTCTCCAGCAGCAACAGGTCTTCTTCCCCCTGTAAAGCCTTCACAACTTACTGGGGCATACAAGGCAGGTGGTTCTTGATATGAAAACTGGCATCTTTCGTATCCCAGGTGGCTGTATGGGCAGGGACAGTGATGGCATCGCCAGTCGCACCCGATGGAAAGTCAGGAAGGTCTACCATGTATTCGCCTCCTCCCCTAATCTCGGCAATTTCGTCTGCAACTACCAATGTTTCAAAATCCCCTGGGAAAAACCCCGCAGTAATTTCAGCAGAATCATCCCCAACGCAACTCAAAATTAAAAAAGCCTTCAGATCGTCAGAATCTACTTCACCAGACTTTGCTTGCTTTAATAACCTAACAACTGGGGTATCATCTTCAAGCATGCCCTGCTGACAAACCCAATTGGTACCCCCTTGGTCAGCTACTGGCGTCTGGATGCAATCCAGTCTGGCTGGCCCGCCTCCTCCACCGCCTCCTCCACTACTGCCTCCACAGGAGGCAAGAACCAGCGCAGCTGCCATCAGCCCAAACAGGCAAAGGCGGCTGGCATACCTGGTAATATAATCAACGGCTTGGTTAAAAAACATGATTTTCTCCTTGCTTCCAACACTTTACCAACAACACTTTACCAACAACCATGCACAGCATGAAAAAGCCATTGTACAATACCCGCCCCCCTAGTGTCAAACTTGGTACACAGCAGGAGGGGCATCAGCTTTCGGGGTCATCAAAAATACGGCTGCCCACGGGGTCTTTTTGGTGCTGGTATTTGCCTTGGTAAGGCAGGGAGGCGGGTTGATCCATGCGTGAGAATACCAGCTGGCAGATACGGCGGCCAGCAGTCATGTGGATGGGCTGGCGATTGGCATTAAAGAGTTCCAGGGTGAGTTCACCCACGAAGCCGGGATCCACCCAACCTGCATTCTGGACAAACAACCCAATGCGTCCGATGGAGCTGCGCCCTTCTACAAAGGCGGTTACATCCTGAGGGAGACGGACGCTTTCCATAGTGGTGGCCAGCATAAAGGAGTGCGGGGGGATGACAATGTGGTCGGCTTCGTTTGAGACATATTCTATGGGCTTATCCAGCAGTATCACGGCTTGGCTGTCTTCATTCACTTTGAGGAAGCGCCGTCCCAGACGCAGATCCACAGAAGCCGGCTGGATAGAATGTTCGGTAAGGGGATGAATTGCCAGTTCGCCGCTTTGCAGCATTTGGCGCAGGGTGATGTCGGAGAGTATCATCAGGCAGGTGCGTCTTGTTAACGCAGCCTTCAAGCGAGGGCTGGCTGCTTAGGATTTAAGTTCTTCTATTTCCTGTTGTTCTTTGCAAGAAATACACATGGTGGTAACCGGTCTTGCCAGCAAGCGTGTTCTATCAATAGGTTCATCACAGAATTCGCAAAAACCGAATTTGTCGCTTTCCATGCGTTGGATAGCTTCTCGAACTTTTTGACCGAGTTTTCTTTGGCGGTCGCGGATGCGCAGGTTGAGGTTGCGTGCGGTTTCGGCACCGGCGCGGTCGGCGGGGTCGGGAAACATCAATTTCAGTTTGCGCATGCCGTTGATTTCTTGACGGGCTTCGCTTTCTAGGTTTTCCAGGATTTGCTCCAGCTTCTTGCGAAGCAGCTTCATGGTCTTTTTGTCAAAAGGGTTGGAGATTTCCATCGTCTTCAATGAAAAAGAAGTTGGCTGTTATGATGAACCTATCTAAAAAAAGTTTATCTCAAATTTTTAACATAATCTGGATAGCATATGCAATTTTTTCTATTAGGAAGGGGTGCTGCGGTATGGCTTTTTGCCCATAACAAAAAGGGAAGGCCAGCATAACCGGCTTTCCCTTTTTGTTACACCCTTTTGATGTGTCTGGTTGACATATCAAAATGCCTGCCCAGACAGGCATTCACCAGGTATTAGTTGACGGCTTCCTTAAGTTTTTTACCAGCCTTAAAACGTGGGGCTTTAGAAGCTGGGATGTCGAGGCTTTCACCGGTTTGCGGATTACGACCTTTGCGTGCAGCACGTTCGCTAACCAAAAAAGTTCCAAACCCCACCAAGGTCACTGTATCGCCCTTGGCAAGCGTTTTGGAGATGTTGGCAACCAAGCTGTCCAGTGCCTTACCTGACTCTGATTTGGAAATACCTGCATCTTCTGCAATGATATCGATTAATTCTGCTTTGGTCATAAAGAAACTCCTATTTGTATAGCTACCACAGACAACCCAGGTGTATCGTAGTGCTACGAAACTATCGTGGTGATTGTCTGATGAGAGGTAATAAAGAAAATAATTTTGCTTATAATAAATAAACAATCAAAGAAAGCTACCAATAGCAATTTTCTTTGACTATCAAAGTCTACCAGAGCTTAGATGCCCTTCCAACAAGCAAAACACGCATTTTATTTATATTGGCAGGTTCTTTTGGTTTGTTTATTGGAATTAAAGCGTTTTTTTTACTAATAAAATCACAAAAAGCCAGACGATTTGCCTATAATTGATGCGAATTTGCCTGATTTTGCTAGGATTGCTGGCAGATGATGTCCTTATTTTCTTGATGCAGCAGACTTCTCAACAGCTTCTATCCCCTTGCCAAATCTCTCTTCAGAGAGTCATGAAGTCAGAAGTTGCTTACCTGCTGCTGGGGTTGGGGCGCATCTATATCGGCTTTTTTCCTGAGGCGAGCGATTTCATTGGCTTCCACCGACTGTAATAGTGCGTTTCTCAACTGACGCTGCAACTGTTGGGCTTGCTCAGGTGCAGGCTGAGAACGGGTCAGCTTGCGTCCCACCAAGCGCACCACCCAAGCTTGATTTTGATACGCCACCAGCGCAAATGGCTGCTGTGATGACAAACGAAAAGCAGCCCGCTGCACCGCTGCATTCGCTTGCTGTTGTTTGTGGGCTGCGCTGACTTGAAATGTCTTGGGGGCTAGTCTATGCCGCCGCAGCAGCAAACGCCAGTCCGCCAAGTTTTTCAGCTTGTTGATCTCCGTCTGTGCTTGCCCAAAAGCAGCCCTGCGCCATTGCTGCTGCAGCACCACTGCGGCTACTTCACTGCGCACCTCATCTAAAGGACGCTGCTTAGCAGGCCGTATGGCTAAAACTTCATAAAACACATGCCCCCGCACCGCATTGCGCTGCAACGCCCCCACCTCTCCCACTTCCTGCTTCACCGCCTGCGCCACCAAGTCCCGCACAGCACCCAACCCCCTCCAACTAACCTCCCCAGTCAGCCAATCCGTACGCCGCAAGGGCTTCTTCAATTCCGCTGCCACCGCAGCAAAACCCTCCTCCTTTATGCGCCCAGGCAAATTGCGCAGCTCACGATTTAAACGACGCTCTGACAACTTCAACAACAACTGCTGCCGAATCTCTCCCCTCACACTTTGATAGGGCTTTACCTGACTCGGTTGTATGGCCACTGCTTGAATCAAATGCAAGCCAAAGGGTGTCTTGACCACCGAACTCACCTCCCCCGCCTTTAAGGCAAAAGCTGCTTTAGAAAAATTCGGCACCATATCCTTAGCTGTAAAATAGCCCAAATCTCCTCCCCGAGTCTTGCTGGGACCTTCAGAATGTTGACGCGCCAGCTGCGCAAAGCTGGCACCCTTTGCCACCTGAAGCGCTATCCCCTCCAAACGCTTGCGCGCTTTGGCTTCTCCCTCCGCCCCAGCATCAGCAGGCACATTCAGCAAAATATGACGCGCCCGCATGCGCACAGGCGTACTATATTTATCCACCTCCCGCTCATAGTGCCGCCGAATCAAGCGCTCTGGCACTTGCAGCCCCTGGCGCATATCTTCCAAAGATAACACCAAATAAGACAGCTTCACCGCCGCTGGCAAAGTAAACTGTAAAGAACGAGACTGATAATACTCTTCCAAAGCCGCCTCATCCGCTGCCGCAGGACGCTTAAAGTTTTTATAATTCAATTGCGCAGCTTCCACCCGAACCTGCTCATTCCTCGCCCGATATACATTCTCCATTTCTAATGGACCCACCACCACCGCCTCTGACAACATCCCCACCAAGCGCGCCACCAATAAATCCTCCTCCGCCTGCCGCTCAAACCCACGAGGATTCAATCCATTGCTTGCCAGCAAACTCCGATACAAATCCTCGCTAAATACCCCATCCCGCTGAAAATACGGCAGCGAGCGTATATGCTGCGCCAATACCACATCTGGCACCCGCAGCCCTCTACGATCAGCCTCATGCAGCAACAAACGATGGTTTATCATCCGTTGCAGCACGATATCTCGCAGCCCCAGCTGTTCTGCCAACTCCTCTACATCCTCTCCTGCTGTCTGGCGCAAACGCTCCAATTGCTGATCGTACGCTACGCTAAACTCTCCAGCTAAAATCTCATCCCCATCTACACGCGCCACCACTTGCTTGGGATTGCCAAAGGAACCCACCCCAAAGGACACCACAAACGACAAGGCCACTGCAATTAAAAACAGCCGTGTCCACCATGACTTCAAAACGTTTCTCAGTTCACTAATCATTTCTCATTTCCTATGCTGGCGTTTCTCATGCTTTCTATTGCCCATTCCCAGGTCCACCCCTGCTGCCTCCTTACAAACTATGCCCAAATATCCCTTTTGGCAACAGCCATTACCCAAGCTCCATCCACCACCCAGCAGCAGACCTCAAAGACTGTCCAGCCATTGATTAAGACTGTCCGCAGCTTGATGCGCCAAAGCAAGATTTTGTGCATAGTTCATCCAGATAGGTCCCAATAAAGCCAGCCATCCCTGCCAGCCTTGATGTTGGAAACTGCACCCCGTGAGAGAAAAATCTTCCAGGCCAGCAATGCCCAGTTCGCTGCCAATGGCAATGCGCAACTCACTGCCAGCTTTGCTGCTAAAGGAATGGCTTTTCTGGGGAGAGTCCGCTAGGTCTTCCGATGCAGCATGCGGCAGCTGCATGCGCCGTCCCTGTTGCAGTGCCGACAACAAGGGCAAGGGAATATTGAGTATCTGGTTCAGCTGTTCTAAGCGCAGCGGATGATTGTATTGGGGCCAGCGGTAAAGTTTTTCTTGCCCCCAAAAGTGCCATCGGGGGGTGTTGTCCCATTCAAAAGCCCGCCGTAGCATGCGAAAGGCAGACCCTACCGAAACCATGTCCGCCAATACCGATTGCGGTTTGCCTCTCATCACATCTTGGCGAATCTTTCTTAATGAACGCCGATGATAGGTCTCATTTAAGAAACCTTGGACTTCATCTAACAGACTCTGGGAAAAGGGCTTCTGACTCCTCAACAGCTTGCTCCACAACTCGCCAAACAAGGTGCGCACACACACCAACACCTGATTGTCCTCCAAAGCAAATAGACGCACCCAGTCCAGCAAGGCATCGTCCCGAGAAGGCAAAAACGCCACCGCAATCAACCCGCTCTCTTCCATCAAAAATTGACCAACCTGCCTCAAAGCATATTCCAAATGTTTTCCTGTGCTTTCATCTAATGCGTCAATATTCAAACCACTGCCCCTCAGCTGCGGCTTTTGCAGCTTGAGACCATCCAAATGTATTTGATACGCCTTCTGTGTGGGAATACGCCCCCGCACCGCCCCCTCAGTAGTCAACAGCCCCAGTTGACTCAAATCATCCATCAGATTGCGAATGGTGGTAGGCGACAGCGACAAATTGGACTGCTTTGCCAGCCTGCGGGCACTCAATGCTTCTTGCCGAAAGGTATAATGACGAATAATCTCATCCAAAATCAGCAACTCGCGATTTTTGGACATATCTACACTTCAAGAAATTCAGCAGCCGCAAAGTATTGATTGTTTTTATACTAGCAGAATTTGCTTGGGTTTCCCATTGTTCTTCTTATTTGGGACACGAGGCGTCTTTATATTATGTTTAGTATCTATTTACTTAAAATTGTTGTAATCTTCCTTATTTAAGAGCACCTTGCTGCAAAGTTATGGCAGAATGCATCACCAATCCCGCCCCATCGCACCGTCCTGCAAAGCACCCATCAAAACCCTGGTGCTGCATGCCCTGGTGCTGCTTGCCCTCGTCCTCCTGCTGTCCCTGTGGAATGCCAGCTGCACCCACCTGCCCCCAGCTATCGGCGGGCAGGTGAGCTTCAACATCAATTGGCAGCACCAAAAAGGCACTGTGGTGGATGGAGATACCGTTCGTATTTTGCTGAACCACATGCCCCGCGGGCTGGAAAAAGTCAACCTGCGCATAGCCGGGGTCAATTCACCCGAATTGAGGCTGGCAAAGGGGGATGCTTGTCGCCATAAAGAAATACCCCTGGGCAAGAGTGCCAAAGCATTTGTGGAACAACAGCTGAACAAGGTAGACCGCAGGCAGGTTCGGGTGATAAAAGGAAGAGACAAAAAGGTCTGGGAATGGAATAATGGACGCATTGTGGGAGATGTGCTGCTCAATGGACAGCGGCTTTCCAGCATGCTGCTGCAACACGGTCATGCGGAAAAGTGGGACGGCAAGGGGGAAAGAACCCGTCCTTGGTGCCATGATTCTTAAAGCTGGGTTTGCGCTAAGCAGGATTTCTCAAGCCAGGCTGCAGTGCTGAGATGCAGTTCTGAGATGCAGTGCTGAGATGCAGTGCTGAGATGCAGTGCTGAGATGCAGCGACGGCTTGGATACGATTTTGGAAAAAAGCTGAAAGTGGAATGGTGGCTGACAGGTGCAGGGGTGTTGGTGGGTTTGTGGGTGCTGGTGGTAATATTGCTGCTGCTGCTGGCTAGTCGTGCCATACACCAAGCCCGCAGCCTGGCTGCTTTGAGTGCCTTTGACAAGCATCAACCTCCGTTAACCTTAATTCAACCCTTGTGCGGGCTGAGTAACCAGCTGGAGTCTTGCCTGCGGTCTTGGAGTACCCAAGTGTATGGGGCGGAAGTACAACATGTGTTGTGCCTGCAAGACCCTGAGGATGCTGCCATGCCCATAGCCAGGCGCATAGCCGATGAATTTGGGGCGCAAATATGTGTCCATGAGATACGCGCAGGCTGGCAGGGAAAGACCTCCAACCTGTGTTCGGGATTGGCATGCGCCCGTCATCAGCTGTTGGTGTTTAGTGATGCCGATGTGTGGGCACCGCCGCAGGCCTTGGGACAGCTGGTCAGGCAGCTGTTGTCTTCAGAAGCTGCCCCCCAGCTGCGTGATGACACATTGGTGGCTGCCTTGGTAATACAGCGGGGGGGCAAGGGTTTTTGGGGAGAGTTTTATGCATATCTTTGGAATGCGGTACCGCTGCTGTTTTGGGCTGCCCCCTTGCAGTTGGGTTTGGTCACTGGCATTCCTGGCGGCGCATTTGCACTAAGCAAAAAAGCACTAGCAAAATTGGGAGGCATCCAGGCCGTTCGCAGCTACCTGGCCGAAGACATTGCCCTGGGGCGTGCTGCCAAAAAGGCTGGCATCTCCGTCAAGCTGGGCAGCTTGTTAAGCTGCCAAGTGGGGCGTCTCAAAGCCAGAGATTTCTGGCAAGACCTGCTGCGCGGCAGCCATATCGTACTGCGCTACTCGCCTGCTGGCATCCCCACAGGACTGACAGCTGCTTTATTGATTGACCTGCCCTCCTGGCTGGGGCTGTTCTTGCTGTTCACGGCTTCCTCTGCGGGGCAGATCTTCTTGGCACTGCTGCTGCTGTCCCTGCCCTTGCTGCAAAAAACCGCCCTTATCAGTCTCTGCCAAAAACAATGGAAGTTCTGCTGGTACGCGCCATTGATAGATCTGCTGCGCTACATCGCACTGCTGCAAGCCCTTTGCTATCCCTTTGTCCGCTGGGGAGGAGTACGCTGGCGTGTCCGTGAGGGAGGACACATACAACGCATGAAATCCTCTTAGGCTGTCGGGCGCAACCATCCGCCTGACATTGTCCTCCTGACATTGCCCGCCTGACATTGTCCTCATCAGATTGTGAAGAAAATCTGTAGAGATTCCTCACACAAACTCCTTGCCCTTGGAGTACATGACCTGCGTTTAACCAATTAGGATGGCAGTTCTTAGCCATAAAGATACTTAGCAATCAGGAGAACCATCATGAATACATTTTTGGATAATATTTCCCAAGGCTTTTGGAGGGTTTTTTGGAGGGTTTTTTGGAGGTGGCACCTGGTATGGCTAGCAGTGCTGTTCTCAACAGCCATGAACGGGGTGGTCTGGTCTCAAGAACCGAGAAATTATCAATGGGAAGATGTGCTGATACAAAGCGGCTGGGTGAATGCATGCCGTTGGGATGCCGCACCGCGCTTGGAGTTAAATATGAGACGAGCGCACGCCCGCTTCCAGTTGAATATACAACAGCAAGTGCTTTGGCGGAAACTAACCCGGGTGCTGCGAGAAAATCAGCAAGAGCGTACTGCCTTTTGTTTCAAATTGCGCCAGTCTTTAGAGCATCCCCGCCAACGGCGCACCTTAAAAATACGCTTAAAACAAGAACGCCAATGGGCTAAATACCAAATGAAATTGGCCAGCCGTTCTGAAAGGGCGGTGACAAACTTTTATGAATCGCTCAAAAAGAAGCAGCGCCAGCTGTTGGACCAAATGGTGGTGCCTGACACAGCCTCAGCCAACGCACCCCGACAGCCATTCCGCCTAGGTTCTGGAGGCTAGCCTTCACTGCTAGCCTTCACTGCCAGCCTGGGTGCGCGCAGGCTAGTGTTGTTGCTGACAGTCTGTCAGCACATGGGCTTTGTAAGCATCAGGCACTTAGACTCTATCCAGGAGTCAATCTTGGGTTTGTGCCTGCAGCCACTGAAAGAAATCTGCATTTCCTTTAACTAAGGGCCAGGCAACCACACAGGGACACTTGTAAGCATGCAGCTGCTTGACCCTGTTGATAAGGGCATCCAAACGCTCAGGCATGGTTTTCAGCAACAAAGCCACCTCTCCGTCGGTGACCACCTTGCCCTCCCAGCGATAGACCGAGTGCACAGCCCCCAAGATATTGGCACAGGCAGCCAAGCGTTCTGTAACAAGTATTTGTGCCAGCTGTTTGGCGTCCTCTAAGTTGGGGGTGGTGATGTACACCATTAGAGGAATAGACGACATAAAAATTTGCTGCCATAACAGCACCAGGGATGATATTGAGGAAGGAGCAAGTCTCTAACGGAGGGGTTCAAAAGACCGACATTCCCTCCCCAATAACTGGATGCTAGCCCCCTTTCCACCAAATGCTGTCTTCTTCATCTTGAATGGAAGGAAAGTTTTGGGGGTAGTTGGCAAGATTGCCTGCTTGTGCTGCCTGTAGAAAGTTGTCTACCCAAGAGAATATATTATGTGTTTCCACAATTTTCTTCAAATGTGTCATGCGCAGGCTGCGTTCATCACTTGGCATGATGCAGGCACGATACAATATCTCAGCCATGCCTTCTATATCAAACGGGTTCACAATTAAGGCGTGCTGTCCTAGTTGGGCAGCAGCACCAGCGAAGCCACTTAGCACGAGTACACTACTTTCTTTCTCAGCGCAAGCACAAAATTCTTTGGCTACCAAATTCATGCCGTCATCCAGAGGAGTAATCAAGGCAATGTTGGCAGCACAGTAATGCGCCAGCAGTTCCTGGTGTTTAAGACTCCGATAGTGATAGACCACAGGCGTCCAATCATGGCGGGAGAACTCACCGTTAATTTTACCCACCAGCTGTTCTACCTCTTGTTTGATGACCTCATATTCCGAAATCTGCTGGCGGCTGGGAACCAGTATTTGTATCAGAGAAACTTTGCCTTTGAGGTCGGGATATTTGCGCAGCATCTCGCCAAAGGCACGCAGACGATGTCTTAATCCCTTGGTATAGTCCATACGGTCTACCCCTAGGATGATTTGCCTGCCTTGTGAGTATTGGCGGAGTTTGTTGGTATGCTTTTTTACCTCAGGAGATTTTGTGCCGTTGACGAAGTAGCGGTAATCAATGCCGATGGGGAAACTGCCCACTCGGGTGGTGCCTTGAGGATGTTCAATTTGATAAAGTGAACCTCGGCGGGAAACAGTGGTTTTTTTTATCAGTGATTCCACTGCGCGCAGGAAGTAGGTTTTGTGCCAGGGGGTTTGAAAACCCAGCAGTTGATATGCCAGCAAGGCTTTTAGCAGTTGTTTGTTCCAGGGCATCATCATAAAGATGCGGTCTGGAGGAAAAGGGATGTGCAGGAAGTAACACATGGGGTTCTTCACTCCCAATGCTTTGAGGTCATATCCCACATGTGCCAGTTGGTAATCGTGCACCCAAAGCAGGTCGTTGGGCTGCATGTTTTGCTGTATCACTTGAGCGAATTTGCGGTTGACCTCCCGATAGCTTTTCCAGTAAGCGGGCTTAAAGCGACAACGGGAAGGCATGCAGTGGAACAAGGGCCACAGTACTTCGTTGGAAAAACCTTGGTAGTACAATGCTATTTCTTCTGCACTAAGGAAAACAGGCGCCACTTGATATCCCAGGTTGCCAATGCGCTGCTGCAGATTGTCCCAAGCTGCAGGCTTGTCGGCTACGCCAGGCCAACCTACCCACACCCCGCCCCGATGACGCAGCACCGGACCCATAGCGGTAATCAATCCGCCGGCACTTGGTTGGATTTTCCACTGACTGTTTTCAAGCGCCAGGGTGAAGGGCAAGCGATTAGAAATAATCATCAGGCGATTGCCCTTGTCTGCTTGGCTGCTTCCTTCAGGTTTTGCTGATGAGGCGGCAAGCTGCTGCTCAGCAGCCGCTCTCAACTGCTTTTGCTGCATGCTGCCTCCCATTGGTCTAGGAAACCCAATACTTCCTGCGGAGGCTGCAGCCAGAGTTCAGCTTGGGTGGCACGCAATTCAGGACGCACCAATACAGACAATCCCTTGCCTTTGAGGGCTGCAAAAGCATCCTCATCGGTCACATCATCCCCCAGATAAGCCCCCCAGCAGTCCGCACCCCCTTCTTGCAGCAAGGTCTCAACAGCCTTCCCTTTGTGATGCGCTTCTGCACGCAATTCATAACCTCCGTCCATGGCATGCAGCCACAAATCTGCTGTCTCCCCAAAAGTCTGCCAATGCTGCGCAACCCACCCATCCATTTTCTTCACAAAAGCCTCATCCCTGCCACGATGGTGCAGCACCAGCCCCGCATGCTTCACTTCCAATACATCCCTGTCCCAGGCCTCTTGCGCCAGCTGGCAAGCCCTTGATAAAGCGTCCTGCAGCCTTTCTGGCAGTGGACTTTGCAGCAAATCTCCTTGTGGGGAACGACGTTCCCAGCCGTGATTGCCCCAAATCTCTGGCAGGGGCTCACAGTCCAGCAATTCAGCCACCTTGTCAGCCATCCTGCCGCTGATGATGGTCACCTGGCAGCTTTCTTCCCTGGTCAACTTTTCCAGACGATCTGTAATGCCCGGCCAAGGATGCGCCTGCTGTCTATCCACCTGTAAAGGCGACAGCACCCCATCATAGTCCAGCATCAACAAGCGCACCGAGGCGTTAGTGAGACGGCGAAAAAATTGTTCCAGAGAACCTTGCAGCGAAAGAACTTTCATAAACTGCAACGTATCATCTATTGCCAAAAATACCAACCACATCCACTTGCCAGAAGACCTTGCCAGAAGACTTTGCCAGAAGACTTTGCCAGAAGACCTTGCCAGAAGACCTTGCCAGAAGACCTTGCCAGACCTGCCTGAGGTATAAGGGGTTGGTGGTTTATATTTTGTGGTATGTACCAAATGGGAAGGGGTGCGAATAGTCTGCTGTGGTTTTACAGAGGATGAAAGAAGGTATCACAAGTGCATGGGGGGCGACCATACTGGGTGTGGAGGCGCACTCGGTGCGGGTGGAGCTGGCACTGGCGCGGGGGTTGAGTCAGTTCATTATTGTTGGTCTGCCTGATAATGCCATTCGTGAGAGTCGTGACCGCATCAGTTCTGCACTGGTTAGTTGTGGTTTTCCTTTGCCAGTGCGCAAGGTGATTTGTAATCTGGCGCCAGCGGAGCTGCGCAAGACGGGGGCGGGTTTTGACTTACCCATCACGGCATGTTTGCTGGCGGGGATGGGGGCTGCCCCTGCGCAGCGTTTATCGGATGCCATGCTGATGGGAGAGATCTCCTTGGAAGGCAAGGTGCGGCCGCTGCACGGGGTGCTGGCAGCAGCTGTGGCAGCGCATAAAGGAGGCTTAAAAAATTTGGTGATTGCCAAAGAGAATGTGGCGGAAGCTGCCATGGTGGAGGGATTGGAGGTCTACGGTGTGGAGAATATATCAGAACTTTTGCGTTGGCTGCGAGGAGAACTGCTGCCTGAGCGTTCCAGTGCACAGCAAATGCGCACCTTATTGGAACAACAAGTTCCTTGGCAGGGAATAGACATGCAGGATGTAAAAGGACAGGGGAAGGTGAAACGCGCCCTGGAAATTGCAGCAGCAGGAGGACACCATGTGTTGATGATCGGCCCTCCGGGGTCAGGCAAAACCATGATGGCACAACGACTGCCTGCACTCATGCCCCCTCTCAATTTTGAAGAAGCCATAGAGGTCTCCAGAATACACAGCGTGGCAGGACTGCTGGACAGAAAAACCCCGCTGCTGTATGTGCGTCCCTTCCGTTCCCCGCATCACAGCATCTCCCGCCCAGGACTGGTAGGGGGAGGCTCCATCCCCCGCCCAGGAGAAATCTCCCTCGCCCACAACGGCATCCTCTTCCTGGATGAACTCCCAGAATTCCCCCGCGATGTCTTAAACTTACTCAGACAACCCCTTGAAGCACACCACCTGACCATCGCCCGCGCCGCCATGTCACTGGAATTCCCTTGCTCCTTCCTGCTGGTGTGCGCCATGAACCCCTGCCCCTGCGGCTACCAAGGCTCCCCCCCCAACTTCTCAAAAAAATGCAGCTGCTCCCATCAAGAAATCCGCCGCTACCGCTCCCGTATCTCAGGACCCCTCATGGATCGCATAGACCTGCGTCTGGATGTCCCTGTTACCCCTTTTGAAAAACTCCGCCAAGATGACAGCGGCGACTCCTCGCAAACCATAGCCTCCCGTGTACGGAAAGCCCGCCTCCAACAGCAAGAACGCTTTCACTCCAGCCCCACCCGCTGCAATGCCCAAATGCTCCCCGCAGAAGTCCAAGCCCATGCCCTGCCCGATGACCACAGCTGGCAGATACTGCAGCAAGCCACCCAACAACTCCACCTCAGCACCCGCGCCCACACCCGCATCCTCAAAGTAGCACGCACCATCGCCGACCTGGCGAAGCGACCGCAGCTCAGCTCCGCAGATATCTCCGAAGCCATCCAATACCACCGCACCCCCTACCTAGATTCATAAATCCCTCCCCTTCCCCTCCATAAGTACCTGCTTGATGGGATTTGTCTCCCCTGCATAATTGTAAAAAATTTATCAATTAACTGGTTGTTTCTAGCATAATATGCTATCTATATAGATAAAAGTTCTTGTTATTTATATTAGCTCTTACCATAATTTTGAAACTTCTATTTAAATCCTGTTCACACTATCTTTGCTATAAATAAAGCCAAACTTGGATTTATTTACCAGCATATTTTTATAATTTAGGAGGATTTTATTTGGATACCAAGTTGTTCGCGGTGTCTATAGTAGCTCCTTAGACAGCAGATTCTTGTCTGCGATCCTCTGAGATGCTGTTCACACCATCTTCGCTATAACTAAGCCAGCCTAGGCTCTATTTATAGTTTTAGTTAAATTTTGGAGGATCTTATTATGTGTTATACATCATTTAAATACTGCAGTATTTTGTTTTTACTGCCCGTAGCCCTGCTGGGCCTATTGGCACTCACCAATTGTGGTGGTGGCGGTGGCGGCAGTGGTAGTGCTAGCAGCGAGAAGACTGGCCCCATAGCCCCCAGCGAATATCCGTCATCGCTAAGTTTCAAAGCAGGTACTTGGGAGAGTGCTGATAAAGACGACGATATCGCTCTCAATCTGGAAAACAAAGTTGAGTTTGACCATGACGGCAACGACGACACCCCTCCCATATTTTATTACTTGCTGGAACCTCCAAGCAACGCCCATCATGATGATCTGGATGCGCTGTTGAATGGCGGCATCGACACCGTAGATACGGACAAGGAAGGTGACGACACCCATGATGATGATGCCCGTTCAGCCGTCATCTCCATCACGGATGATGACAGCGGGGAAACCATTGCCTGGACGCTGATTTTGCCCACGGTGGCAGAATTTGAAGCCCTGCGCGCTGGCCATTCAGACAGAGCCCCATTAGTTTGGGATCCAAACCCTGGTGAACCAGGCGACGCAGCCTTTGAGTGTTGGACATCCACCCCCACGGAGGGTGTGCCTGACAGCCACAAGGTGTTTCAGTTCCAAGGTGGTTTTTCAAATACCGTTAGAGATAGTGGAGATGCTCTTCCTGGGCAAGCGAAAGTGGTGTTTCAGGTAGTGGGAGTGCGAACGGAGTAGCCATTGCTACTAAGGCGGGGGTTGTAAGAGGATTGGGGATGGGGGATGAAAGCCCGAGGATAGAAAGCCCGAGGATAGAAAGCCCAGGGATGAAAGCCCAGTGGAGTCGGGGGCATCTTGCCCCTGCAGAACTCTTGGTGCGCACAGCTTGGCTGTGCAGTGCTTATGCAGTGCCTGTGCAGTGCTTATGCGGTGCCTGTTAGTGATAATTGGTTGACTCCCAGCGACACAGATGGTGTATACTTAATTTAGTAATATAAGCACCCATAATAAGCATCCAGGCTTATGATAAGTGGCAGTGTTTATAGATAGTCTTGGTATCTTATGTGTTCATAATTTCCATAGTTTTGGATGTTTACCATCATATAATGGAATCTTTGTTTAAGTGCTAAATGCGGTTTTTTTAATCAAAAATACTTAGCCTTAATCGCAGCATTTACAGCCACACTATCAACCTCTCCCTAACATAAAACCAGCGTTAGCCTAACGCCACCCATCACAAAGGAGGATTCTTATGAGAATACTTTATGCGATCTTTGTTTATGCTAACCTCCTTGTTGCTGCTGTCAACCCTGTTAAGCGTCTGCACCCAATCACCTAAAAACAATCCTTCCGTCCTGCTGGATTTCTCCAGCTTGCTTATCGGCAGCACTGCCAACCCTGAGTCCCCTCAGAGCCTCACCAGCCCCACTGCCCCAGCAGCCTCCCAGCAGCCAGAACCCGTACGAACCATCATCGCTGGCTTCCTGCCCGTTAGTGCTTTTAGCAGCAACGATGCTGCTGCCATCGCCCAAGCAGTCTATGAACCCAGTGACCCTGCATCGCTGGTGACCATGCTCAAAGACCATCCAGAACACTTGCAGCTGTTATCCCTGCCTGCCAGCAGCCATCTCATGGCCCTGAACAACCCCCAAACAAATCACGGACCTTGGGTGCTGGCAGCATTTGCTACACGGGTGGCTGTTAGCAATATCGCAGATCTAGACTCCTTAGCTGCTCAAAGTCCCATCACCTGGGGCGGTGTGGTGATGGAAGCCGACCCGCCTCGCAGGGCTGTGGTGGACAAGGTGGGGCTGGCGGCTGGCACTCAAGTGAAAATCGGTCTGGCTCAATTATTTTGCGGCAATGCCACCCATCAACCCCAGTATTCCTGCCCCCTGGCCAGGACAGTAACCCTCGCTTTGGAATTCGTGGACGGCGGTGCAGATGATGACAGCCACAGCAGCCAATTAGAAGTGTACAGCGACACCGGGTTGATGCTCAACACCATCACCCCTCCCAACGCACTGGGCTACTGGAATGAGGAGGTTCGTAAAGAAATGACCGCCGTTATTGAGCGTGTCAATGCGGTTGCGGTTCTGCCTGGGGAGGCACAGGCACATAATTTTGATGCGGTCACATTCCAATTCTCGCGTTTCCGCAGCAGCCAACTCAGTGTGTCAGGACTGCTGAGTGATGCAGACCCCGATACCAATGACGGCGACTCCGCTGCTTTTTCCTATCAGCACAATTTTTCAGCAGAGGAACTCAACGGCTGTACTGTATATACCGAGTCAGTGGATGGGATGCTTGAGGGGACTGCTGTCAAGCTGTGGGTGAGGCTGGGTGACTGTTCGTAGTGATGCTGTTCACTTAGGGATTGTGATGGGGGGGGAGGTATTTGCGTGAGAGCTGCTGGCTGCAGCGTTGGTGCAGCAGTTGTCGCTGGGTGAGAATTTGCTGGGGGTCAAGAGAGACTTCAAGCAATTCTACGCCCGCCCGTTTGCTCATGGCAGAGAAGATGGAGGTGAGTTCTTCCCAGTTTTGTGGTTGGTGGTAGGGTATGTGGTGTGCTTGTGCCAGTGCTGGGAAATGGGTGTGGTGGGGTGCCTGGAAGAGTTGATGGAAGTAGGGATACTTGTGAATGGGGAGGGTGTGGAAGATGCCGCCTCCGTTGTTGTTCAGCAGCAGGATTTTGAGTGAAAATTTGGTGTGGCGAGCAAGGTGCAGTGCGTTGCTGTCATGCAGCAGGGCGGTATCGCCAATCAGCAGGAAGGTGGGGTGGCTGCTGGCTGCAGCACCCAGGGCCGTAGAGAGGACTCCGTCAATGCCGTTGGCGCCTCGGTTGGCAAGGTGGATGATGGGGGGCGCCTGCTGCGGCCAATAGTCGCAGAGATCTCTAAGCAGCAGGCTGCTGGCGGAGAAGAGCTGGGCATGGGCAGGCAGCAGGGGGGCAAGCTCCATGATGACTCTTCCCTCAAACCAGGCATTTCCCAAGCCGTGTGGCGGGGGGTCTTGAAAGGCTGAGCGCAGGGTTTGCTGGATGCTGTGACTGGCGTGGGTGAAGTCTGCCAGCCATTGGGGATGTTTTTTCACAGGCGTGGCAGCCGTCAGCGCATCATGCAGGTGTTTGCAGGCTTGGATGGGTTCTGCCTGCAAGTGCTGCAATTGGGGGTGATGCTGGGGGTCGTTCCAGCGCCCTTGGGGATCTATGGCGGTTTGGGGAACGGGGCTGTTCAGCAATTGCTGGATGCCCGCATCCACAGGGGTGGCACCCAGTCGCAAAATGTATTGGGGCGGGAGAAAATGCTGGAAGGCATCGGTTTGCAGCAGGGTGCTGCTGTGGGCGATAAGGTTGGGATGCCCGCCGTTGCGCCAGACACCACTGCTGGGTTCGGCGAGTATGGGCCAGCCCAGCAGCTGGGCTAGGGAAGTGACAGCCTGTGCCAACTGGGTGTCAGGCGGGCTGGCAGGGAGTGGTGGCTGCGGGTGCATGGTGACGATGGGCGTGTGCGCACCGCAGATGATGATGCCATGCTGCGCTTGCGCCAGCTGTTGGGCAAGTGCCGTGATTTGGGATGGCTGCAGCCCAGGGATGGGTGGATTGGCAGATGCGCATGCGGGGGAGAGATTTTTCTCCTGTTCCTTGTCCTGTTCCTTGTCCTGTTCCTTGTCCTGTTCCTTGTCCTGTTTTTTGTCTTGTTTTTTGTCCTGTTTTCTGTTTTGGGAAGACCAGGGGAGATGGCTTTGCTGGAAGAGGGCTTGGGCGGTATGGCGTGCTGGGGGAGGGATGTCATGGGGGACGGGGGAAGGTTCTAGGGGTTTGCGGAAGGGGAAATTGGCATGGACGGGACCTTGGGGGGTTTGGAGGGCGTGTTTGAGCAGCCTGGGTGCCAGACTCCAAAGCGCCAGCAGGTCTGGTGTGGTGATGCGGGGTTCTCCCACATTTATTTGCCAACGGACATGGTGGGCGAACATGCCTGGTTGGGTGGTGGTTTGGGTGGCGCCGCAGGCCTGGAGGGAGGGGGGACGGTCTGCGGAGATTGCCAGCAGGGGGAGGCAGGAGAGGCTGGCTTCAACCAGGGCGGGGAGAAAATTGGCAGGTGCTGTTCCTGAGGTGCACAGGACGGCAGCAGGTTTTTGGTGTCCCTTGATAAGCCCCAGCGCAAAAAAGGCAGCCGAGCGTTCATCAATCAGCAGATGGATGCGCAGCTTTGGATGGGCAGCAAACGCCAGAGCCAGCGGGGCAGAACGGGAGCCTGGGCTAAGGCAGACATCACGCAGACCACTGACACTGAGGGCATGAGCGAACAGGGCAGCCCACAGGGTGTTGCGGTTGGCGTAGCAGTCAAGGTGCTCAGTGCCAGCGGACATGTGTTGGTTCTTGGATGGAGCGCAGCAGCTATCAGGCATCAGACGGATGCTTGCAGGGCTTGCAGCATGGGCTGGAGTTTTAATTGCAGTTCGTGCAGTTCATGGCGGGGCTGGGAGCCAGCCACAATGCCAGCGCCTGCAAATAAGCAGGCTTCTGTTTTCATCAGCAGTCCACAGCGCAAAGCCACTGCGAATTCACCATGGACTCGCCCCTGCAGCCAGCCAATGGGAGAAGCAAACCAGCCGCGTTCAAATTTTTCTGATTGGTTAATCACCTGCATGGCATGCTCGTTTGGATGACCGCCCACCGCAGGCGTGGGATGCAATTTGCCCAGCAATGACAAGGGGGATATGGCTGCATGGGGATGAAACACCATGGGCGTATGCAAATGCTGAACATTGTCCAAACGCATCACACCAGGCTCAGCTGCATAACACACCTTGCCTAATGGAGTAAGCCTGCGCACCATCTCGTCCACCACCAAGCGGTGTTCTTCTTGCTCCTTGGCACTGCTCCGCAAACTCTGCGTCTGCTGCGCATCGCTCTGGGAATCCAGACCGCGCGGGCGCGTCCCCGCCAAGGCACTCAAGCGCATCAATCCATCCTCCACACGCACCAACCTCTCAGGTGAGGCCCCCACCAGCACCCCTCCCCGTTCCTCTGCTGCGCCCGAACCCCCTCCCTCCAAGGCAATGCAAAAACTATAACACTGAGGATACCGCTCCCGCAGCCGCACACACACCGCATACGGCTCCGCCTGCACCCGATACCGCAGCAGCCTCCCCAAGGCCACCTTGTTCAATGAACCCCTCTCAATCTCACCACACAGCACCCCCACCCGCTGCAGCCACTCCTTGGCATCCGCCTCATCATTCAAAGGTTGAGGTAAAAAGACAGGCAAATCACCCGCCTTCACACTGCTGGTCGTCTGCTCCACCCCCTTCCCCTGAAAAACCATCCACAAACGCTCCAAGCCAGCTTCCATACGCTGCTGCAAACCCCTCTCTCCCGCAGTCGCCCAGCCCTGCAGCACTCCCCATATCCGCCCCCCCTGACGCATCAAAGCCACCCCAGGCAGTCCCAAACGACCAGCGCCAAAGGGAGTCCACATACCATCCCTCACCTCAGGCTGAAAAGAAAATCCCCCCACCAACAACGCCCCCGTCTCCCATCCACCAAATTCTACCCCAGGCGCATGCTGCACCACCGCCTCCTGCTGCAAGCACTCAACCTGAGTCTCCATGTCCTCAAAACGACCCTCCCCACTAGCCGTCAAAACATGCTCCGCCCTGCCGGCTGCCAATCCCTCCCCCGCTTCCCTGCACTCCCAATAAAACGAGGATCCCTCCATACCATCCAAACCCCTGGCGCAATCCAATAAATCCACCCCTGGAGACTGCGGCAGCCCTACCAACTGCACCACTGCACACCCGCGACCCAAACGGGTGGCTTGTGCCAAACCCCGCTCACACAATTCCCCCAGTTCACAGGCGCACTCCCGCAAACCATTCCACTTGCCTTCTGGCTTTGAAACTCTTGCTGTCTGATTCATCCCCGCTTAAACGCACCTACCGAAAACACTTCCCCCAGCAACACCATAGCATACCCTGTCACTTGGTGTATCAAAAAAATTGGCAACCCTGGCTGATTTCAGGCATGGTATATCATCCATTCTATCCATCTTTTCGTAGCTGCAGAATCCACTCCTCTCCATCCCCCATAGAAAACACCATGACCACCCCTCACTACCAAGATATTCTCTATCACACCCAGGCAGGCACCGCCCAGATTACCCTCAACCGCCCCCAAGTCTTAAATGCCTTCCGACCCCAAACAGTGGATGAAATACGGGATGCCTTGCAGCAGGCCTGGGACGATGAATCCGTGGGGGTGGTGGTGCTTACAGGGGCAAAGGGCAATTTCTGCAGCGGCGGCGACCAAAACATCCGCGGCGACAGCGGCTACCTAGACGAAACCAAGGGACAGCATCGTCTGCAGGTGCTGCACCTGCACCGCATGCTGCGTGAGATTCCCAAGCCAGTGATTGCAGCAGTGGACGGCTGGTGCGTAGGAGGAGGACATGTACTGCATGTACTGTGCGACCTCACCATCGCCACAGAACGCGCCAAGTTTGGTCAAACAGGACCCAAGGTGGGCAGTTTTGACGCCGGCTTTGGCACCATTCAGCTGGCGCGCATCGTGGGGGAGAAAAAAGCCCGCGAAATATGGTTCTTGTGTGAATTCTATGACGCCCCAGAAGCCTTGCGCATGGGCTTGATCAACAGCGTGGTGCCGCATCAGCAGCTGGCTGACACCACCCAGCAGTGGTGTGAAAAAATACTGGCGCGCAGTCCTTCGGCACTGCGATTCCTCAAAGCCTCCTTCAATGCTGATACCGACCATGTCTACGGCATCCAAGCACTGGCACACGGGGCTACCCAGCTTTTCTACAGCAGCCCAGAAAGCCAGGAGGGGCGCAAAGCCTGGAAGGAAAAACGTGCTCCTGATTTCTCTCGCTTCCGCCGACATCCCTGGTAGCTGGGGAAGGGCTGAGAGACTGGTAAAGGTGGTTGCATATATACACAGTGCTGTGAGACATAGATACAAAGAGGTTTTCTATTCACTGCATCAAACATAGGAGGTTATTATGAAAAAGAAACAAGAAGGCTTGCCCTGGCTGTTGTTCTCAGTGGAAGGGCGCATCCCTAGGAGAAAGTACTGGCTGGGGCTGCTGTTCATGTGGGGGCTGTTTATTGTCGGGAGCACTTTGGGGTATGCCATGACTGGCAGCGATGATGGGTATGGCCTGGGTGCGGTTTTCGCCCTGTGGCCTGCCATTGCTGTCAATGCCAAGCGTCTGCATGACCATAATGCTTCAGGATGGTGGCAAACACTGTTTTTTATTCCGTTCGTCGGTCCGCTGGCTGCCCTCATTGTACAGGGCATGATAGCGGGCAAGCCTGCTGCCAACCGCTTTGGCAAGGTGCCCCAATAAGCAGGCTGCTTTTTTAAGTTTTCAAACACGCCAGGAGGCTGCTATGCAACACAACTTACAAGCAGGCATACCCTGCCTGCTGTTCTCCTTGGAGGGACGCATCACTAGGGCGGGATTCTGGCTGGGAACGCTGTTGACTTGGGGAGTATCTCTGGGAATATTGCTGGGAGTATCTCTGGGAATATTGCTGGCGGGGTGCATTTTGTGGTTTGCCACCAATCAAGCTGCGGGTCTTATAGCGGATCTGCTAGTGAGTTTTATAGTGGTTATAGTGGGGTTGGTGGGTATGGCGGGGTTGGTTTTCTTCTTTTGGGCTGCTGTTGCCATCAATGCCAAGCGTCTGCATGACCACAATCTATCGGGATGGTGGCAGCTGATGTTTCTGATTCCAGCTGTTGGCCCCTTGGGTGCCGTGATTGTACTGGGAATAATCCCTGGAAAGTCCACTGCCAACGACTTTGGCAAGGTGCCCCAATAAGCAGGCTGCTTTTTTAAGTTTTCAAACACGCCAGGAGGCTGCTATGCAACACAACTTACAAGCAGGCTTGCCCTGGCTGTTGTTCTCCTTGGAGGGACGCATCACTAGGGCAGGATTCTGGCTGGGAACGCTGTTGACTTGGGGAGTATCTCTGGGAATATTGCTGGCGGGGTGCATTTTGTGGTTTGCCACCAATCAAGCTGCGGGTCTTATAGCGGATCTGCTAGTGAGTTTTATAGTGGTTATAGTGGGGTTGGTGGGTATGGCGGGGTTGGTTTTCTTCTTTTGGGCTGCTGTTGCCATCAATGCCAAGCGTCTGCATGACCACAATCTATCGGGATGGTGGCAGCTGATGTTTCTGATTCCAGCTGTTGGCCCCTTGGGTGCCGTGATTGTACTGGGAATAATCCCTGGAAAGTCCACTGCCAATGACTTTGGCAAAGCACCCCAGTTCTAAAAAAGCCCATAGCCGATGACTCTGGCAAAGACCCCAGTTCTAAAAAAGCCCAGCGTCAACGACTTTGGCAAAGACCCCAGTTCTAAAAAAGCCCAAAGCCAATGACTCTGGCAAAGACCCCAGTTCTAAAAAAGCCCAGCGTCAATGACTCTGGCAAAGACCCCAGTTCTAAAAAAGCCCAGCGTCAATGACTCTGGCAAAGACCCCAGTTCTAAAAAAGCTCAAAGCCAATGACTCTGGCAGATATCTAAGTTCTAAAAATGGTGGTTGATGAATTTTTCCTGCCCGAACTGCACAGCATGCTGCATGCACTGGTGCAGGTAGTCCAGTGCTGAGGCAATGGCTTTGTTGAGGGGCTGCTGCTGCATCAAGCCCACTGCGATGGCAGCCGAGAGGGTGCAGCCTGAACCGTGGGTGTTGATGTTGGCAATATAGGAGTGCTTGAACCAGTGGGTGTGGATGCCGTCAAACAGGCAGTTGGGGATCTGCTGCGGGGGTGATTTTTTTTGCATCAGGTGTCCTCCTTTTACCAAGACAGGAACCCCAAACCGCTGGTATATGCTGCCAGCTGCTGCTTCCATATCTGCTTCATTTTGCACAGGAGGAGATTGTGCCAGAATGGCGGCTTCATCCAAATTGGGAGTACTGACTGAGGCTAGGGGCAGCAGGAATTTTTCTATGGCTGTGATGGCGTTTTCTTCCAGCAGGCGTGCGCCGCTGCTGGAGACCATCACGGGGTCTACCACCAGGGGGGGCAAGCCCTTGCCATGGGGTGCGTTTAAGGTTCTAAAAGCTTCTGCCACCGCCAAGACCTGTTCAGCAGTAGCCAGCATGCCGGTTTTGACAGCAGCAATTACGAAGAAGTTGTTGACGGCTGCAATCTGCTGCGCTGTCATGGAGGGCGACAGGACTTCCACTGCGCTGACTTCTTGAGGATTTTGTGCGGTAATGGCGGTCAGGGCACTGGTGCCGAACACGCCTAAGGAGGCAAATGTTTTGAGATCGGCTTGGATGCCAGCACCGCCGCCGCTGTCTGAACCTGCTATGGTTAATGCCACGCTGTGGGGGGTTGTGGTCTTCATGGCTGGGGCGGGATGTGCTGTGAAAAATCTATGATCGGAGCAGGTGGTTTGGATCAGGGGATGATGGTACTTACTGACCATACTTACTGACCATACTTACTGACAGTGCTTAACACCGACCTTCCTCCAATACAAGCCTGATGTTGTGATAATCTTGTAATGCCCCCACGCACTGTTGAGAGTTTGTTAAGGCGCCTGAGTGCCTGGCTATCAGCCCGCGGCATAGCATCTGCGCGCTTGGATGCGGAGTTGATGCTGGCGCATGTACTGCGCTGCCCCAGATTACAGTTGTATTTGCGCTGGCAGCAATCGCTGGAGGAATCGGTGATTACAGCCTGTCGTGAGTTGGCGCAGCAGCGTGGCAAGCGACGCCCCTTGTCGCATATATTGGGGCAAGCGGATTTTTGGGGCTTGGTTTTGCAAGCAGGGCCCGCTGCACTGACACCGCGCACCGAGACAGAGTTGCTGGTTGAACAAACCCTGCGCGCCTTGGATGACCCCTCCACCCCCCAAGGCTGGGTGCTGGAATGGGGGACGGGTTCGGCAGCTATCGGCTTAGCAGTCTGTTCAGAGAGAACCCAGCTGCGCTGGCTGGCTGTTGAGCTTAGTCCCCAAGCCCTGCAGCTGGCAGCAGCCAACCTGCAGCAGCATCAACACCTGCTGGCTGAACGCAGCAACCAACTCCTGCTGTTTCAAGGCAACGGCTTCCACGCCGTGGCTCCAGCTGCCAACATCGCCCTAATCGTCAGCAACCCGCCTTACATCCCCAGCCAACAGCTCCCCTCCCTCATGCCAGAAGTACAATACGATCCTCCCCTAGCCCTAGATGGAGGCACAGACGGTATGCAATATCACCGACTCCTCATTCAAGAAGCTGCCCAACGCTTGGCACCCCAAGGGAAACTCCTGCTGGAAATCGCCCACGACCAAGCCCCAGCCATCCAAGCCGTGCTGCAACAATACCGCTTTGCTGCCATCACCACCCACCAAGATTTTTTAGAACATCCCAGGGTAGTAACTGCGACCAAAGGAGTATGACAAAACCAGGCATCCCATACCAAGATTTTTTAGAACATCCCAGGGTAGTGACTGCGCTAAAAACAAGCTAGAAGGGCTGCGCCAGCTTGCCACAGATCAAATCATAGGCTATGCTTATAACGATTGGTATCTCACGCTGAAGACATAGGTTGTTGTCTGTGACCAGCTGCATTTGACCATCATGCTAGAAAAAGGTGCTGCTAAGGCGATGCTAAAACGTTTGTTTTCGCTGAATAGTTTCAAGGTAGGCCTCATAGCCACCCTGGTGATACTGGTGGCGTTTTTTTACAGCAGCTTTACACTTGAGGGTTCGTTTTTGAAGCTGCTGGATAAGCAGTGGGTGGATTTTGCCCTCAAACGGCGGGAGGTTCGCTCGGTAGACCCCGCAGTAGTGATTGCTGTGATTGACACCAAAAGTGTGGATGCCTACGGTCGCTGGCCCTGGCCTAGGAAAGTCATAGCCCAGATGATATCAGCCTTGAATGCGTACCAAGTGCGTACCATAGGGCTTGATGTGGTGTTCTCAGAACCAGAGAACCTGATCAGAGACCAAGAATTAGCTGCCAATATCACACAGCTGGCCAACAAGAACCTGACTTCTTCTGCTGCAGGAAGAAGGGTGGTACAGCTGCTGAATGATGCCGATGGCAGTGGCGATAGACTTTTAGCAAGGACTCTGGCAGCCAGCGACAGCGTGATTCTGGGTTATTTCTTCTTTGGACGGGAGTCAGAAGTCGCTCATCTGGACCAAAAAGAAATCCAACGTTCCGCCAGCTATATCGCTGCTTCCAATGTGAAACTGCGTGTGGGCAAATTTGAGAGAGGCACCATTCCTATCGGTGCCGCAGTAGAACCCAACATCAAAGCCCTGCATGATGTAGTCAACCTGGCGGGCTATTTCAACATCCAGCCAGATATCGAAGATGGCATCGTCCGCCGCGTACACCTGTTCACCGAATATGAGGACGAAATCTATCCCGCTCTCAGCCTGCAATCACTCCGTCACTACTACGGTGTCAGCAATCTCCGCCTGCAAGCCGCCCCTGAAGGCGGCATCTTGGGCGTCTATCTTGATGACAAATTCATCCGCACCAACTTTGACGGCTCCATACAAGTCAACTATAAGGGACCCAGCCAAACCATCCCTCATATCTCTGTCAAAGACATTATTGAAGGCACTGTCCCCCCAGCAAAATTAAAAGACAAGCTGGTTCTCGTCGGTGCTACCGAAGTGGGCATATTTGACCTCAGAGCCACCCCCATACAAGCCAATTATCCAGGGGTGGAAATCCATGCCACCCTGATTGAAAACATGCTTACCAACAGCTACTTCCACCTTGACCTCTTGAATGATTTCATCTCTGGCGCACTCATACTGGCACTAGGATTGCTGCTTAGCATCTTGCTTCCCAGAATGAAAAACTTGTACGCCAATCTCATGGTGCTTTCTTTATTGTTGGGCTACTCGCTGGTTCACCGCTTGATGGTCAACCAGCTGCTCTCCTGGACCTCCTACATTTTTGTACTGATGGTTATTCTTAGCGTCTGGATTTCCATCACCCTTTATCGCTTCTTCGTCACAGACAAAGACCGCCGCTTTATCCGCAGTGCATTCCAGCAATACCTCTCGCCAGAGGTGATTGATCAGCTCTCCTCCAACCCCGAGCTGCTCAAACTGGGGGGTGAAAGACGGGTGATGACGGCCTTCTTTGCTGATGTGGCAGGTTTTTCTACCATCTCAGAGAACATGTCTCCCGAAGAACTGGTGGGCCTGCTGAACGAATACCTCACCAAGATGACCGATATCATCACCGAAAACGGGGGCACGGTGGACAAGTACGAAGGCGATGCCATCATTGCTTTCTTTGGTGCGCCTATTCCCTATACAGACCATGCGGTTCGGGGCTGTAGCGTGGCGCTAAAAATGCAAGTCCAGCTTGCCGAATTACGCCAAAAATGGAAATCAGAAAACCGTCCTGAACTCTATGTGCGCATCGGTCTCAATAGTGGACCCATGGTGGTGGGCAACATGGGTTCAGAGAAACGTTTTGACTACACCATGATAGGCAATACGGTGAACCTGGCTTCGCGCTTGGAAGGAGCTAATAAAAACTATGGTTCACCCATTTGTGTGTCCGAATTTACCTATGAAGCTGCCAAAGACCATTTTGAATTTAGAGAACTTGACCTCATTCGCGTGGTAGGCATTCAGCAGCCAGTGCATATTTATCAGGTGGTGGCAAAAACGGGTGATGCCACCCCAGCACAAAAAGCAGGCATCCAGTCCTTTGCCCAGGGCTTGAGCACTTACCGCCAGCAAAAATGGGATGAAGCCATACTGTACTTCAATGCCTGCAAACAACAACTGGTGGATGACTCCCCCAGCGATGTCTACCTGCAGCGTTGTCAGGAATACAAGGCATCTCCACCTATTTTGAGTGGTAAAAGCTGGGATGGCGTCTTTGTGGCTACCAGCAAGTAGTTTTCACGGCTAGAGACAAGCAACTGGCTGCCCAGGCCTGCGTTTTTAAGCAAGGAGAGACAGCATGCGCCTTGAATGGATACTAGGCGTGAAATGGCTGCAAGTGCATGGCAAGGGGCGTGCGGTGACTTGGACTGTCTGGGCAGCACTGGCAGGTACTGCCTTGGGGGTGGCAGCCATGGTGACATCGCTGGCTGTCATGAACGGCTACCGCCATAATTTGGTGCAGGTGATGGCAGGTGCGCTGCCACATGTATCGGTATCGCAATTGGATGACTGGGGAGAAGAACTGCAAACAGCAGCACAAAGGCAGGCACTGCTTAACAGTTGGCTGGAAAATCGGCATGAGGTGGTGCAGGTGTCACTTTTCTCCAGCCAGCAGGCCCTGCTTTCAGGCCCCCAGGGTTTTGCAGGCGTGCTGCTGCGCGGAGTTCGCCCCAGCGATGTGGTAAAAGATACTTCCTTGCTGGCGCTATTGGACACAAAATTAGACACAGAATTGGACGCAGAATTAGACGCAGAATTGGATACTGCTGCAGCTGCCCCCCACACCAAAGTTGCAGGCAAAGCTGCAGGCAAAGTTGCAGGCAAAGTTGCAGGCAAAGCTGCAGCCCTGCACAGGCAGCAAGTTGAAGAACTGGCACTTCAGCTGGGCGAACCCGCAGCCGACGGCACCCGCCCCATATGGTTTAGTCGCAGCTTGGGAACACGGCTGGGGGTGCGCCTGGGTGACCGCATCAGCGTGCTGGATATACAAGGGAAAAACCCCTGGCTGCCCAGTACCAATGTCCTGCAATTACAACTGGTGGGCTGGCTGGACACCGGCGTCAGCGCCTTTGATGAATGGGTAGCCGTGGTGGCATTATCCACCCTCAAAGCCCTCTTCCCTTTACACCAGCAGCCTCCAGATATCGGGCTGCAATTCGCCCATCCCCTCCAAGCCAAACAAGCAGCACAATGGCTGCGCTCCCAACTAGCAGATAACAACTACTCCGCTAGTGTCTTCAGCTGGCTGGAAAATAACCAAAGCCTTTTCACCATCATCCAAATACAAAAAGTCGCCCTGTTCTTTATCCTATTCCTGATCGTTGCCGTTGCCCTGTTCGGCATGGCAGCAGCACTCAGCATGCTGGTCAGGGACAAACAGCGCGAAATCGCCATCCTCTCCTCCCTGGGCACCCCATCACATAAAATCCAGCAGGCCTTCCTCTTCCAAGGAGCCTGCATCGGCATCAGCGGACTGCTTTTGGGAATCCTGCTCGGTCTGGCATTCTGCTGGGCCCTTGGCAACTGGGCAGCCTTTAGCCTGCCCCCAGGCATTTACCCCGGCAGCAGCCAAGTCCCCGTACTGATCTCCTGGTGGGATTTCCTGGGGGTAAGCCTGGCAGTACTCACCGCCAGCCTGCTGGGCGCCTGGCTGCCCGCCAAACAAGCTGCTGCCATCCAGCCCGTGGATATCCTGCGCGCCTACTAAAAAGCTGCCAGCTGTATCATTAAGGAAAGCTGCCTGCGGTATCCAAACTTTCCCTCAGGGCTTTTTATGCTGTGGAGGAAGCAGCGAATGCAGCCAGCGACCAAGCTCTTTTAAGGTCATATTCACCCTGGCGGGGGGCATTTCTCCGCGAACGAAGCCCAGCCGAAAATGCTGCTCGCCCCTGCGGCGAACCCCCCACAGCAGGCGCTGCTGGTCTTGCTGTTGATCTTGCTGCCTGTCTGGCGCACCCCTCCCAGACTGCTGGGGGAAATGGGAATGCGCAGTAACAGTGTGCCAAGTCTTTTTCATGCCTCTGCACACGCAAAAATCAAGCCGTACGGCTTGATTAACTGCCAGAAGCAGCCAGCGGCAGCGACATTTGTCCATGTACTAGTTTGCCGCGGCGTTGATTGCGAGAGGAATAATCCAGATGGTACAAATCTCCCAGCAGAGGGGTGGCAACCTGGCTGTAACGTGCATCTGCCGACTGCCCCCCCTCTAAGCAGTGAGACAAGGCATCTGCCACCCAGGCTTCTATTTTCATAACCACCATTTTTTTGCGCAGGCGACCTTGGTCATCGCGATTAAGCACCTGGGGCAGGGTATTGGTGGTGATAAACTCGGTGAGGTAGGGCGAGTGCAGCCTTTCGCGACCTTCTGCAGAAAGGTAGGTATGGGTACAGTAAAAGAATATCTTGGCGGGTCTGGTTTGCGGATTTTCAGCCAGCAGGCGAACGGTTTGGCTGATGGTTCCTCCGGTGCGCACCATATCATCCAGAATAAACACTTGTCGGTCTTTCAGTGAACGCAGGTCGGTGTCGGGGTTGAGTATCACCTTGCGCTGGTCAACGCGGGTTTTTTCCAACACCAGCAGGCGGGAGAGATCGAGATGACTCAGTTTGCGTACCTTTTGGGCAAACCATTGAGCCCCTTGGTCAGGTGCTACAAACACCAGGTCTTCTCCCCGTTTGCTGCATGGGACATTATTCAGTACAAAGTGTGCTACCAGTGCGGATATATCCAGATTGATAAATGCAGGCTTTTGATAGACATCGTTATAAAGCTGCCCCAGTATTTCGGGTTTGTGATTGTGAACAGCCACCACTTGATCAACCCCGCTGGCGTGCAGCATTTCGGCATAAAGTTTGGCGCTAAAGGGCTGTCCATCAAACTTTTTTTGGTCAGTGGAAGAAAACACTTGCGGATGGTCGGTGGAGTGCGGTCCGCGGTCTTGGGCAGAGAAGAACAAATCGGGTTCTACCAGTATCACCTGTTGTGCGCCATTTTCTTTGGCAGCGCGTGCAATCAGCAGATTGCGCATGGCCAACTCCACCCGCGAATGATAGGGCGCAGAGGTGGAGACCAAATACACCCGAAAGCCCTCCAGCCCCTTGCCGATATTTTCCATATCGTTTTCATCCACTAGGAAGCGGGGGCAGAATTCGCTGTTAGCGAAGTTTTTTAAGGATATCAGGTCAGAGATTTCTATTTGCTGATGGTAGTGATACGCCATGTCCAGCCCGAAAGAAGAATCGGTCCAGCTGCTGACCACGATGCTTTTTTCAACCATGACCATACCCTTATTACACCAGCGAGGAGAGTCCGTGTTGGCGATGTGCCGTGCGGTTGTTTTCCGCCTGCTGCTGACGATAGTTCTGCAGCGCCTGCTGCAAGCGTTCATCTTTCACCGCCAAGATAGCCACTGCCAGCAAGGCGGCATTCACCGCAGCATTCAAGCCCACGCAGGCTACAGGAATGCCTGGCGGCATTTGCACCGCTGACAATAAGGCATCCAAGCCTCCTACCTGGCCGGCATCCACAGGCAGCCCAATCACCGGCAGCACAGTGTGCGCTGCCACAAAACCAGGCAGCGCCGCCGACAGTCCCGCAGCAGCAATAAACACCCCCGCACCCCGCTGCTGACAAGCCTCCATAAATTGCTGCACCCGTTGGGGATCCCGATGCGCAGAAGCCACCGCCACCTGATGACTCACCCCCAGGGCATCCAGCACGCTCACAGCCTTTTTGACCAAATCCAAATCCGATGGACTCCCCAAGACAATACCTACCTGCACCAAGGCAGGAACATCTCCACTGGAAGACACCGCAACATGATCCATCTCACAAAACCTTTTTAGAACTACTTTAATTCCCCCTCACAAGAGACTTGCAACTCCTTTTAGAACTACTTTAATTCCCCCTCACAAGAGACTTGCAACTCCTTTTAGAACTACTTTAATTCCCCCTCACAAGAGACTTGCAACCCCTTTTAGAACTGCTTAATTCCCCCTCACAAGAGACTTGCCACCAAAGCAAACCGTCTTAGCATATACCACACCCCACACCGCAGAAAAGCAAGAACTCCGCCAAAACTTCGTACACCATCCCTGCCCAAAGGTTTCATTCTCACACAACCCTCCCCATTCACAGCTTTAATGCCTTTCCCCCAATATCTTTACGATAGTGAACATGCTGCCAATCAATAGCCTTGACTCCCTTATAGACCAATCGCAGCGCCCCTTCCAGCTTGGCAGCCGTGGCACACACCCCCAGCACCCGTCCCCCCTGGGTACACCACTGCGCCTGACCATCCCCTGCCAGCTTTTTGGTGCCAGCGTGAAACACCACAGGCATCTCCCCTGCGTCCTCCGCCCCATTGCTGCCAGACAACTTCCCTTGAGCATTTAAGCCTTCAATGGGCATACCACTGCTGTACTCCCCAGGATAGCCCCCACTGGACATCACCACGCAGGCAGCAGCAGCCTTGCGCCACACCACCTGCGCCTGTCCCAAGCCCCCGCTGGCTGAGGCCTGCAGCAAATCCAACACATCACTCTCCAGCAGCAGCATCAACGGCTGACACTCAGGATCCCCCAAACGGCAATTGTATTCCACCACAGACACCTTGCCCCCCTGCACCATCAAGCCCAAATACAACACCCCCTGATAGTCCAGCCCCTCCGCACGCAGCCCCGACAAAGTAGGACGAACCACCCGCTGCAATACCTGCTGCTGCAGCTGTGGAGTCATCAACGGCACCGGAGAATAAGCCCCCATCCCGCCCGTATTGTCTCCCTGGTCTTCATCAAGCAACCGCTTGTGATCTTGCAGTGAAGGTGCCAGCAGAGAATCTTTGCCGTCGGTAAATACAAAGCATGAGACCTCCTCGCCTGGTAAAAATTCTTCTATCACCACCCGCCGACCTGCCTCGCCAAAACGCCCCCCAAAAATCTCCGCCAGCATCTTCTCCGCCGCTTCCAGACGATGATGGATGCTCACCCCCTTGCCCCCTGCCAACCCATCCGCCTTCAATACATAGGGCGAGGGCTGCCTGCGCATGAAATCCCTGGCCTGCCCCAAGTCGGTGAATGACTCTCCCCTGGCAGTAGGTATGCCGTGCCGCCGCATAAATGCTTTGGCAAACGACTTGCTCCCCTCCAACTGCGCTGCCCCCGCATTAGGACCAAAAACCGCCACCCCCTGCGCCCGCAGCGCATCCGCCCAACCCTCCACCAAGGGCTGCTCCGGCCCCACCACCACCAAATCTATCTTCTGCTTACGCACAAAATCAACATGTGCATCCCTGCCAGGCAACTCCACCAACTCCGCCCCCTCTTGCTGAATGGCATCGCTGCCAGCACTGGCAAACAATCGCTGCAGCCGCCTGCTTTGGCGCAGCTTCCAAGCCAAGGCATGTTCCCGACCCCCGCTTCCTATCAGCAGCACCTTCATCTTCATCTTCATCTTCATTCATCCTTGCCAGAAAATTGCCAGAAACTTTGCCAGAAACTTTGCCAGAAACTTTGCCAGAAACTTGCCTCCAAATACCACAGCCTGCTTTCAACCTCTATATTGCCAAACATACCTCCCCTGTGGTAGAAAAATGGTGACCTTTTTAGCCAATTCCGCACAGTTTTTAAGGGCTTTGCTGTATGCTGGCTGCCCCACAGCTTTCTCTTCAACCACCCCCGCATCCAACAGGAGTCCTGCAAAGTGAACATCCAATGGCAGCGCACCAAAGGCTGCATGCTCATCAGTCTGGCGGGTGACCTCAATGTCCAGGGTGTAGAACAGCTGAAGCAAGGCCTAGAAACCCAATTGCCCCCCAGCGTATACCCCAAGCTGCGGGCAGTGGTGTTTGACTTTTCCCAGGTCTCCAATCTGGAGCCAGCTGGTTTGGGGCTGCTGCTGTCGCTGTGGAAAGAACTGAACCCGCATGGGGTCAAGGTGGCTTTGGCAAGCCTCCAGGGCCAGCAGGACAAGGTGGTGCGACTGGCGCACTTGCATCGGCTGACTCCACTGTACCGCAGTCCTATGGCAGCTGTGGCAGCCCTGGGAGAACAACCCAAACCCAGCGAAGCCAGCAGCACCCCCCAGGCACCCCGTGAGATTACCTCCGACATCCCAGACATCCCCTAGGGATTATTGAAGCACCAAGGCAGCTGAGGCAGCCAGGCTGCTAGGGAGCAAAAGGCTCCGTGGTCTGCCTGGGCTGCCACAGGGTCTCTGCCTTTTTTTCTTGATGCGCCACCCAGCGCGCCAGTACAAACAGCCAGTCTGACAGCCGATTCAAGTACACCAAACTGTACCGCTTCTCAGGCTGCTCCAAAGCAGCCTCGCCCTCAGTTTCCCGATAGAGTCGCACACACCAGCGCTCTGCCCGCCGACACACCGTGCGTGCCAGATGCAGCTGGGCCGCCAATACCCCTCCCCCTGGCAGCACAAAGCTTTCCAGCGGCGGCAGCGACTCATTCAAGCGGTCAATGGCTGCTTCCAGCCAGGCGACATCCTCTTGTTTGATGGCTGTGGTTTGAAGTTCTGTGGCAGGCGTAGCCAATTCTGCCCCCAAATCAAACAAGCGCTGCTGCACTGGCTGCAGCGCTCGCTGCAGCGCTCGCTTCAAGGCTGCCTGCAAATCCTGCTGCTGAGCAAAAGCCAACACCAGCCCCAGCGCACTGTTTAACTCATCCAGCGTCCCCAAACACTCCACCCGTACACTATCTTTCGCCACCAGCTTCCCCCCCGCCAACTGCGTCCGTCCCCCATCCCCTACTCCTGTATACACTTTGTTGATGCGAACCATCTGCCGTCGTGACTCCTAACTATCACAACCTCCCCCCGCAATCTATCCCGCCGCCGCACGCCTTTGCAACAGCAGCAGCCAGCCGCCACCCCATATCAGCATGGGAATACTCAGCAGCTGACCCATGGTGATAAAACCAAACAAATAGCCCAGCTGTTCATCCGGCAGCCGAATGAACTCCACCCCCAAACGCATCACCGCATAACCCAGCAAAAACACCCCAGATAAAAACCCCTGCGCACGAGGCTTCCTAGACAGCCACCACAGCACCACAAACAGCAGCACCCCCTCCAACAAAGCCTCATACAACTGACTGGGATGGCGCGGCAGCTGCAGCACATCACCAGGAAACACCACCCCCCAGCGACCATTGGTCAAACCCCCATAGAGTTCTCCGTTGATAAAATTTCCTACACGCCCAAAAAACAAACCCACAGGCGTCCAAAGCACCACCAAATCCGTCACCGCCACCAAAGATATGCCCCGACGCCTGGCAAATATCCAATTGGCCACTATCGCCCCTATCATGCCACCATGAAAAGACATCCCTCCACGCCATATCTGCAGTATGCGCCACGGCGCACTCCAAAATTCACCTTCCCCGTAAAACAAGATCCATCCCATTCTTCCCCCCAGCACTATCCCCAGTACCGAGTGCAATATCAATGACGACACCCCCTCAGCATCCAACAACCCCTGCTTGTCAACTGACTTGCGATTCAGCCACACATAACCACCCACAAACGCCAGCACGTACATCAACCCGTACCACATAATGCGCACAGGTCCCAGCTGCAGCAGCACCGGATTTAAGTCATGCACATACACCATCGCTTCATCCTTGTTCTTTATGGCTGATGTATCCGCCTTGTTCTTTATGGCTGATGTATCCGCCTTGTTCTTTATGGCTGATGTATCCGCCTTGTTCTTTATGGCTGATGTATCCGCCTTGTTCTTTATGGCTGATGTATCCGCTCCTCTTTACGCTGTATCCGCCCCTCTTTACGCTGTATCCGCCCCTCTTTACGCTGTATCCGCCCCTCTTTACGCTGTATCCGCCCCTCTTTACGCTGTATCCGCCTCTTTACGCTGTATCCACTTTTCACCCCCTGTTGCCCTCTTGACCATCCCTTGTTATCATAACAGATAATCCCGCGCCAATCTTTTTTTAAGGTCAAGATGATCATGTGCCCTCCCGCCGATGACACCATCCCAAGTGCTGCTGTGGGCGATACAGAGGTTCCCCATCAAACCTCAGCCAACAGACTCCAGCAATATGATATCCAGCTGGCAGGTAAGACCTTCACCATCTCCAGCCACAGAGATGACCCCCACATCCGCAAAGTAGAACAACTGGTGGGCAGAACCTACGACCAGGTCAGAGAAAAACTGCAGCAAATTCCTGCTGCCCACATCGCCCTGCTGACCGCCCTCAACATCGCTGACCAACTGGTGGCACTGCAAGCACGCCTGCAAGACTCCAACAACCAAGAAAAACTTTCTCAAATGACCCAGCAGCTGAACAGCGCCCTGCGCCTGTCTGAATCTGAGGACAGCCCTGCTGCTGACAAATTCTAAGGAACGCCCCCCTGGCTTCTGGCTGTCATTTTTATTTTTTGATTTTTTGTGATATATTGATGCCACCGTTGGTGTTTCTGCGGAGTGCGATTTGTAGGTATATTCTTTTGAGCCTACATTACCTAAATGGGACTTGGGGTCCCTGAAGATGGTGAGCAAGCCCGACCACTTGCAGCACGCTGCAATTTGGATATCGGGAAGCCTAAAACCTTCACTACTCTGTCCCACCTGCACAAGCAGGTTCAAGAATTCCCGACGAGACGCCTCAGGCGGGAACACCAACCACACCTGCTGGCTGCTGCCAGCAAAGCTGCTAACTCATTTGGTGTTATGGCAGCAGGTGTTATGGCAGCAGTGGCTATCGCCTCCAACCAAGATAGGTCTTAAACACCCTGGCTACCAGGGGAGTAAAGGATGCTTTGCGGCTCAAATCCGCAGCACGGCGGCAAATTTCCGCCAAAGTGGGATAGGGATGAATGGTACTCCCCACATGATGAAGGGAAAGTTTGTGCTGAATAACCAGGGTCAGCTGGGACAGCATTTCGCCGGCATGTGGTGCCACAATGCTGGCACCCAGCAGGGTGCTGCGGCGAGAAGTATCCACCACCACCTTCAGCATGCCGTGTTGGATGCCGTCACAAACGGCGCGGTCAATATCTTTAAGCTCAATGGTAAAGGTGCGGTGGGGGATGTTCTCTGCCTTCGCTCGGGTTTCACTAAGACCAGCACTGGCAATTTCAGGCTCTGTGAACACGCACCAAGGAACCGCATGGTATTCCATCCGTGCCTTAAAGGGAAGCAGGGCATTTTGAATCACAATGCGCGCTTGTTGTCCTGCCATGTGGGTAAACAGATAGGGTCCGCAGACATCGCCACAGGCAAAGATATTGCTGATGTTGGTTTGCATGCGGTCGTTGACGCTAATAAAGCCCCTTTGGGTCTCAATGCCCAGTTCTGCTAGTCCTAGGTCTTCGGTATTGGGTTTGCGTCCTACGGCCAGCAGGATTTCATCCACCATCAGCTGGCGGGATTGACCACTGGAGGATTGCAGCTGAACACTTTTTTGCGATGCTTGTTTTGCCACAGCGGTAACCGAATTGTTGGTGTATAGTTGAACACCTTCGTTTTGCAGCACTTGCTGAATGATGGCAGTGATATCTTCATCTTCTGCAGGCAGCAGACGGGGGGCCGCTTCTACCAGATGGACTTCACTGCCCAAACGCCCCAAACTTTGTCCCAGTTCTACGCCGATAGCACCTCCGCCCAGCACCAAGATGGAACGCGGCTGTTGGGGATGAGAAAAAATGGTCTCATTGGTGAGGAAGCCTGCCTCTTTTAAGCCTGGGATGGGTGGTACCGCAGGACGGCCGCCAGTGGAGATTAAAATAGCACGGGCACGCAAAGTGAGCTTGCCATCGTCGCTGGCAACAGTGACCTCAGAACGGGATTTCAGCTTGGCCTTTCCCAGAAAAACATCTACGCCCAGAGAACGGAAGCGCTCCACCGAATCATGCGGGGCGATGGCAGCTATGGAAGCTTGGACATGTGCAATCACATCTTTCCAACTGACCTGGGGCTTAACGGCTGCCACCCCATAGCCGCCGCTGCGGGCAGCATGGGCTTGCTTGCCGCAGCGAATGAAAGCCTTGGACGGCACGCAGCCATAATTGAGACAGTCGCCTCCCATAGGCCCTGCCTGTACCAACGCCACTCTCGCTCCCAAGCCCGCAGCACCTGCAGCTGCCAGCAACCCTCCTGAACCACCACCAATCACGATGAGATTATAAGCCTGTTGATGATTCATGGTGCAGCCTCCTGAGAAGAAAGACGGGTAAAAACCTTGACCACTGCTTGGGGAGAGTTTGCCTGCCCAGGCAGGATGGGGTATGGGTAAGTTGCTATCTGTGCCTGAAAGCCGTATTGTGCCAGTTTTTGCTGCATGTTTGCTCCTTGCATATTTTCTCCTTGCATGTTTGCTCCCTGCATGTTTGCTCCTTGCATATTTTCTCCTTGCATGTTTGCTCCCTGCATGGAAAACAGACGACCTGCAGGTGCCAAGAAACCCTGTGCCAATCGCAGCTGTACAGACACACTGCCAAAAGCACGACAGATAAGACCGTCAAAAGCCTGGTGCCAATTGGGCTGACGGGCTAATTGATAAGCATTGTCCACCATAATGCTGACATTGTCCAATGCTAATAAGCGGCAAACTTCGGTTTGGAAAGCCGTTTTCTTGGTGGAACTTTCCAGACTGGTGACATGCTGCTGGGGCTGACAAACAGCAATCAGCAGCCCCGGCAAGCCCGCCCCGCTGCCAAGATCCAGCCAAGCTTTTGTTTGGGCAAAGCCAGGGACGGTTTGCACCACCAGGCAGTCATAGATGTGCCTTTGCCACAGCCGTTCTAAATGGAGATCTCTTTTAGAGACCAGATTGATACGACTGCCCCAGTGCAGCAGCAAGTGACAATAGCTTTGCAGCTGTTCCAGGGTGTGGGCATCCAAGCACATCCCCCGTTGTTTCAGGGCAGCACAGACAGCATCCAGACTACCCCTATCCCTGCCCACTGGCTGCTGCATCATAGCAGGTATATCGTCAAAAGTGATGATTGGAGTTCAGCAAGCCCAATTAAAAGCCCCCTTGCAGCCCCACAGAATTGATGTTTCGTTCATAAGGTCTTGAGTTGGAGTCGTTATTGCTGGCAGTACTTTCCAGCAGGATATTCAAGCCACTGATCAAGCCCAGCAGCAGTCTGCCCTTGATGTGGGTGAGGGTGTCTTCACGCACTTCTAAGTCGCCGTCAGCTTTTTGGTAGCTGCGTTTTTGCTGCTGGTAGCTAAAGCTAAGGATGTAACGTGACCCAGAGATACGGGAATCAACAGCGATACCGTTATATTCATATTCGCTGGCAACGCTGCCTTCAGAAGAATTTCCCAACAATATGTTGGTGCGCAACGATACTGCCTGCGATTGATCCCCCCAGCGAAAAGCCAATTTGCTGTCGTAATTGGTAACCCCATCTAGATCTTCATCAGCGAATTCTTTTAGCGTTAGCTTTAACTCAAGACCCAGACCACTAGCCCCCAGCAGATATTGACCAGAACCGCCAGAAAAGCTAACAGATTGATAAAGCGCATAGTCATCCGTACCGCTTGTTTGGTTACCGGTATTGAGATGATTAAAGCTGTAATTCACTCGCAGCTGTTTGTCGTTATTGAAGCTCCATAAACGATTGAAGCCGAACACACCCGCACCTGTGTTGTATATATTCAAGTCTTCATCGTCATATTCAATTTGCTGCACAGCCAGGTAGAGCTGGGTGCTGGCCTGGTTTAAGCCGACGATCAGGCTGGTAGCGGTACGATCTGCCTCTTGAATATTATCAGAGGAGATGGTGACGTTGTTATTGAAGGTTACTGTTTCGCTCAGGTCATTCCTGGGGTTGGAGTCTGAATCTGAGCGGTAGGCGTAAGAAACAAACCATTCTAGGGGAGGGCGCACCTTTTTTTCAGCTGATGATAAAGCTGCTTTTCGCTTTGTTGATGTGGTAGTGGATGTTGTCGGTTGCTTGGCAGCTTGGGCAAACGAGCCCCTCAGCGGTGAAACCGGCTTAACCACCCGCACTATAAAGATTCTCCTGCTGACATTACCATTTTCATCGGTGGCTTTTACACGAATTCTGTGTTGACGTCTTTGAAAGTGGTAGAGCTTGTTGATAGTAATAATGCGCCCGGGATTAATTTGCTGGTCTTTGCCATCAATTTGCACACGCACCACCCTATCGGTGTCCGTCACCACAAAGTCCACCAGTCTTTCACCACTGAGTACTTCTGTGGTCTGTGCCAATTCGGATGAGAGTACCCGAGGAGGCTGCTCTTCAAAGGGCAGCTGTGTCTGCTGTGCCCAGATCTGTGGCGTAAGCGCGAAAACATACACCAGCAATGCCCATACTGGCATCCCCGCTACAACTCTTTTGCTACAGCATATTGGCTGCCGCCTGGCTTTCATGGAATTTACTTATTAGAAGCGAAAAAGAACGGGGTGAGGTGCGGTTACTACCCACACATAAATAACAAAACACACCCTGATAATTACTCTTCCTTTTTAATACAGATGGTTATGCCTCCTTTTTAATACATCCGTCTTAACTCCCAAGTTCCGATGTATTATCTCCCAAAAAATCCCGTTGCTAACTCCCCTCCTGGTGGCAGCGGCGACCGCAGCGACGGCGGCATGACCGTATCCAAATCAATCAAATCTGATGAAAAGCTTTCCAAAGGATTTTCTACACCACCCAGTTCTGCATTTACTTCAATACCAGCAAGATTTGCCCCTGAGTCGGATGGAGGCGCTGCAAGTCTCTCGTTGCTTCCTGTCCCTCCTGCAACTCCGGCAACTCCCGCCGCCGTAGCTTGCGCCAGACTCAGACCATCCCCTCCCTCGTTGGCAGCAGCATAGAAATTTTCGGGGTCTTCAAAATCTGAAGCATCCGCATTTTCAAAATTCACTATATCTAATAAAGATTTCCCCCCAGCCTCTCCCTGCCTTGCTACCAGTGCTTGTTCGCCTGAAAGCTGTTGTACTAAATATTGCGGGGCATCCAAGGGACGCGCCAGATGCCCTTCAATTGTCCCACCAATTTTACCAGCATCTACTATCACTGATTGATTCAAGGGATTCTGCAACTGCACCTGGCTTTCTGTTACCAATAGCAGTGAGTCGCCTGTCTCATTCACATCCACCGTGTATTCCGTCCCCTTCACCCCCACGATAACACTAGGAATTTTGACCGCAAACCGCTTGGCCTCCTGGCTATCAGCAATACTCCTTAAACGAAAACGACCAAACAACATCCGCAATTTCCCCTCTAAATTGTTCTGGGAAAAATCCCGCACCATAAATACCGAATTGGCACTCAGTAAAATCTCTACCTCCCGTTCAGGAAGCGTTTGCATCCTGACCATACCTTGCCTTCCAACTTGCAGTATATCCCTGTCCCGTATAAAAACTTCTCTGGGCGCCTCCAACAACAATTCTCTGCCACCACGTTTGATAAGTGCCGTCCCTTTTTCCACCTTCAAAACGGCATACTGCGCATGCACTGTGCCTGACCACAACATAACCACCACAGCCCCCAACAACAAACCCTGTAATATAGGGAAAAAACTTTTCTGGATATGGTATTGCATGTATAATCCCCACCTTTCTTGAATAATCTTCATAATTGAACTGCTGTGGTGATTTTCATCACAAAAATTTCACTAAAAAAGTATCACACCACAGATTTCATCTAATTTATCGCATGAATTATCGCATGAATTGTCTTATCAATTATTGCCTGAAATATCGTATATATTATCGCATCAAGCCCCCCAACCTGCTTGCCAGACAACCCATCTGAACATAGCCTGTTATTCATTATCTAATGAAATCACAATTTTTTCAAAGTTTTTCTGAAAACAAGGTAAAAACAATGTGAGAACACATTGAGAACACATTGAGAACACATTGAGAACAACTTGAAAAAAACTTGAAAAAAACTTGAAAAATTCCTGCTTGCCTTCCTGCCCCCATAAGGGCATCTATAAGGCCTGTTGTGATATTTTGATTGATGTGTTTGTCATGCCTGCTGAAACCCTGCAATTGGAAGTGCTTACCCGCGAGAAAGTCCTCTTGCGCACCCACACCGCTTGGGTCACCCTGCCCGCTGAGGCCGGCGAAATGGGAATCTTGCCCCAGCACGCCCCCTTGGTCTCCACCCTGGACTCCGGTGTGCTGCGTTGTGAACAGCAGGGCAAAACCCTCTCTGTTGCCATTCACTACGGCTATGCCCGTGTGGATGGAGAAAAAGTGGTTGTCATGTGCAAACTGGGAGAATTGGCTTCAGAAATAGATCTGCAGCGCGCACAAACTGCTGAAAAGAAAGCCCAACAAGCCCTGCAGCAAATCAGCAGCCCCGCCGATACTCCCCAGGCTGCCCTTCAACAGCAGCAGCTGTACACCTCCAAACTCAAACGCGCAGCCACTAGACAACAAGCCTTTTGAATAAACTCCGCCTGCCCAGCCAGGCTTGCAAAACCTGCTATACCTTTATTTTAGTAAGCAAAAAGCATCTCTCAGCCACTCATGGACTAGAAAAAAGGATTGCATTCCCTGCTAGGAATACTCCACACTCAAAGTGTGTTAGTAAAATGGATGTGGCAGCCAATATTTGCAGCAGATTAGATATGCTGGCAAATTTGCACGCCATAGAGCATCGCCCAGGTGAGTGATAAAATGGTGAGCGATAAAATGGTGAGCGATAAAATTTTGTAGCTATCCAAGGGAGGCGTTATGAGAACCAAAGGAACCAAGCTGTTGAAGCTGTTGAAATCGCGGTTATTGGTGCAAGTTGTCCTAGGATTGGGCGGCTTGGCATTGCTGTCTTTGCTGTGGTTAAACATCTCTTTGCCCTCCATCAGCACTTTGGAGGACCCCGAATTCAGTCTGCCCACCATCATCTATGACCGCCACGGCAATCGTGTGGACGAGTTGTACATCAAAAGGCGTAAATTGGTGCAGTATCAAGAGCTGCCCAGCCACCTGATCAATGCCTTGCTAGCCAAAGAAGATGCCCGCTTTACCGAACACCACGGTATTGATCCTATCCGCATCATGAAGGCCGCTTGGATTAACCTGCTGGCACTAGATACCTTGCAGGGTGCCAGTACCTTAACCCAGCAGACGGCGCGTCAGTTCTTTTTGACTCTGGAGAAAACCTGGCTGCGAAAAGTACGCGAGATACTGCTGGCACTAAAGATAGAGCGTCAGTTTAGCAAGTCGCAGATTATTACCCTTTATCTCAACAAGGTCAATTTTGGGGATGCCTGGGGGGTGTCTGCAGCAGCGGAGCATTATTTTGACAAAGAGGTGCAGGATCTTTCCTTAGAGGAAGCAGCCACCTTGGTGGGACTGCTTCCTGCGCCTAATCGTTACAAGCCCACACGCAATCCGCATTTGGCTTTGCAGCAGCGGAATATTGTGCTCAAACGCATGGAGGAAGAGAAAGCCATCAGCCAGTTGGAGTATTTGTCTGCTGTGGGGCGTCCCTTGACGCTTTCACTGCAGGGGAGGCCAGATTCAAGGGCTGCGGCATACTATGTGGAACTGGTAAGGCGACAGCTGCAAGAAAAATTTGGCTCCAAGAAACTGTACGAGGGAGGGCTGCATATATACACCGCTATGTCCTTAAACTTTCAGCAGGCAGCGCATGCGGCCTTGCTAAAAGGAATAACAAGTCTAACGCTGCGACAAGGATACCGCCCCCCAGAAGCATTGGCACCATTGAACGCTGAGGGCAAACCCCGCAAAGAGCTGCTAGCGAGTTTGAATCCCCTGCTGTCTTCTCCCAATCCCCAACAACGGCTGGGGAATTTGAAAGCCAATGATATCCTGCACGCAGTGGTGGTAAAGGTAAACAGCCGTCAAGCCACCTTGCAGCTGTCACCCCGTCAACAAGGTCTGCTGTTACTCAGCGACGCTCGGCAGCTTTGGAAGGCTGTGCTGCGCTACCCTAAACCCAAATATAAGATGCAGCAAAGGGCATTTTTCAATCTCACCCAAGCTCTCCAGCCAGGCAGCATCATTCAGGTAACCCCCTTGAATGCCAGGCAAGGCGAACTGCAGCGCTTTCAACTGCACCAAGAACCCTTGAGCAATGGAGGCCTGTACGCAGCCAATCCACACACTGGAGAAGTATTGGCTATGGTAGGGGGCATTCGCTTTGGCCGCTCCCAGGGAGAAAGCGAATTCATTCGCGCCACCCAAGCAGAAAGACAACCAGGTTCCGCCTTTAAACCCATCATCTACGCAGCTGCCCTAGATGAAGGCTTCAACCCTGCTACCATCCTGGATGACAGCCCCCGCACCTTCGTACTCCAAACTGGAAAAAAACACACCCCCAACAACTATGACCAACGCTTCTTAGGAAATATCAGCTTCCGCAACTCCCTGGTACGCAGCCGCAATGTACCCACCGTCCAGCTGGTACATTCTCTGGGGGCTACACGCATCATTGAATACGCCAAGAATTTAGGCATCTCTACCTACATCCCCAATGAAGGACTCATCGCACTGGGAACACACTCGGTCAAATTATCCGAACTCACCCGCGCCTACGGAGTCTTTGCTACGGGAGGACAACTCGCCCAACCCATCTACATCCTGCGGGTAGAAGACAGCAACGGCAATATCCTGCTGGAAAACACCCCCCAAAAACAAGAAGTCATGTCACCTGACACCGCCTACCTCATCACCGATATCCTGCGCGATGTCGTCCGCAGACCCGGGGGTACCGCTTATGGAGTCATGCATTCCATTAAGCATCCCGCAGCAGGCAAAACCGGCACCACCCAAGATTATACCGATGCCTGGTACATAGGCTTCCTTCCCCAACTCACCGCAGGCATCTATGTGGGAATTGATGATCAACGCAAATCCCTTGGACCCTATGAAACAGGCTCGCGCACAGCCGCCCCCATCTGGAGAGACTTCGTCAACACCATCTCTCCCCGACTAACCCTCCAATCCTTCCACCAACCCAACTCCGTAGTGGCACACCGCGTAGGAAAAGACGGACAAATACTTTCAAGCTGCCAAACACAAGAAGGCGGACGCTACGAACTATTTAAGCGAGACTCCGTCCCCCACGGAATCAGAGACAGCAATTGCGGCAATGTCTTCACCCAAAACATCGCAGCCCCCCTCAACGACTTCAACCAACAAGACCCAGAAACCTCCGCAAGCCTAGACCCCGCCCCCCTGGAAGACTTTGACATCCCTGCGGATGAAATCACCAGCACCGAGATCGAGCTAGAAGACCTGCCAGAAGACCTGCCCGCAGACCTGCCCGCAGACCTGCCCGCAGACCTGCCCGCAGACCTGCCGCAAGAAAAAGTATTTAGTACAGAAGAAGATTTTGAACTCTAGCAGGCCCGCCAATTAGGAAACATCGCCTCGGCGCAGCTGCTGGGGGGGCTTTATTTAGGCGCGGCGTGGCGAGCCTCCAGGCACTAACAGCTGATGCATAAAAGAGAATGCATCCCGTTACAAGAAGATGCTGAGCCGCCACCTATTCTATTGACATCGTCACTTCCACTCAGACCAGCAGCTCCAATGCTAGCTGTGGTGGACCAATTAGTGCAGGTAAAGCTAACAGCCTCTCTTGTAAGACCTGTCCAGTAAGACTGAGAGGAGGCACTATCTGTAACCGCATGCATTACTGTGGGGTTTTCATTAACCTCATAGAATTGCTGATAGCTGTCGGCAATTATGGTGGTGTCATCAGGGCGGTAGACCTTGCGGGTATCATCATCTTTTATAATCATATCGGGAGTAAATGCATCGTCTGCTATCACTGCCTGGTGGGTATAGCCCACGCTGTCGGCATGGGGCAGCACACTAGAATCGCTGTCCCCTTCCCTCTGGCATACGGCATCAGCAGCAGCTACTCCACTCAAGTCTCCCACACTGAAATCTCCGTCAGAGGTCGCAACGCTAACCCATAGATAAATCCTTTGGGGTGCAGGCAGGGTGGGCGTACCACCACCGCCTCCGCCGCCTCCGCAGGAGGCAAGCAGGCTGCCCAGCAGCATCACTGCCAGTCCGCTTGTCGGCAGCAGCTTCCAAGCTGTTTTGGTTGAAAGTTGAGAAAACATGATAATACTCCTTAAAAAATTCCAAAAAAGCCGTGCTAAAAAATATGCATGGTTCTTGTGCATGGTTCTTGCACATGGTTCTTGTGCATGGTTCTTGCACATGGTTCTTGTGCATGGTTCTTGTGCATGGTTTTTGCACCCGCATAGATTTGATGCGTGTGTGGAAGGGAATTTGAGCAGTTTTTATTAAGAGGCTTTGCGTGCATGCGGTTTGTGTGGTTGTTGATTTTATGTGTATGGGGCAGTGGGGAATTGGCTGCGGAGACCGCTTGCAGGGGGGTGAAGGGGGAGGATGGGTTATCGCCGTGGTTGAGGGGGATAGCTTCTTGGTATGGGCCTGGATTTCACGGCAAGCGCACCGCCAACGGTGAGATTTATGATCAGCATGCCTTAACCGCAGCGCATCCCAATTTGCCGATGGGAACGCGCATTGAGGTTAAGAATCTGCACAATGGTCACAAGATTAAGCTGCGGGTTAATGATCGTGGGCCTTATTCCCGTGGGCGTGTTTTGGATGTATCGCGCACGGCTGCCATTCAGCTGCAAATGCTGCGAGTCGGGGTTGCTACGGTGCAGATTCAGGTCTTGTGCTGGCCAACAGATATAGATCAGCACTTGGGGCTGATTGCCTATAGACAGTATGTGGTGCAGGTGGGGGTGTTTGACACCCAACTCGAGGCACAGGCAGCCTTGAATCAGCTGGAGACGCAGGTGCAGATGCCCCTGCTTTTGGATCTGCGCCCCCATAAGGCTTACGCCCTGGTGGCGGGACCTTATTACTCAATCAGAAAAGCCCGACAGACAGCCACCCTGCTGCAAAAAAAGGGTTGGAGTACCTTCATCCGACAGCGGCGAAAATAAGCCAAATGCCACTCTCCTGCTTAGAGGGTTTGGGCTTTTTTGACGGCTTCTTCTATGGAACCCACCAGGTAGAAGGCTTGTTCTGGGAGGTCATCGTGCTTGCCTTGGAGAATTTCTTGGAAGGAACGGATGGTGTCTTTGATGCCCACAAAGCAGCCTGGCAGTCCGGTAAAGGCTTCGGCAACATGGAAGGGCTGAGAGAGAAATCGCTGGATTTTGCGGGCGCGTTCCACGGTTTTGCGGTCATCTTCTGAGAGTTCATCCATGCCCAGAATGGCGATGATATCTTGGAGTTCTTTGTAGCGTTGAAGGATGGATTGGACGGCACGGGCGGTTTGGAAGTGTTGATTGCCGAGGATGCGGGCGTCCAGCATGCGGGAGGTGGAATCCAGGGGGTCAACAGCGGGATAAATGCCCAGTTCTGCGATTTGCCGCGAGAGTACGGTGGTGGCGTCCAGGTGAGAGAAGGTGGTGGCAGGTGCGGGGTCGGTGAGGTCGTCTGCGGGGACATAGACAGCTTGTACGGAAGTGATGGAGCCTTTTTTGGTGGTGGTGATGCGTTCTTGCAGCAGTCCCATTTCGGTGGCGAGGGTGGGCTGGTAGCCTACGGCAGAGGGGATGCGCCCCAGCAGTGCGGAGACCTCAGACCCTGCTTGGGTAAAGCGAAAGATATTGTCAATGAACATGAGTACATCGGTGTTGGCGGTGTCACGAAAGTGTTCTGCCACGGTGAGACCTGTGAGTGCCACACGGGCGCGCGCCCCTGGGGGTTCGTTCATTTGACCGTAGACGAGGGCGGTTTTTTTGAGTACACCCGATTCCTTCATTTCCAGGTAAAGGTCGTTGCCTTCGCGGGTGCGTTCGCCCACGCCTGCAAATACTGAGAAGCCTCCGTGTTCGGCTGCGATATTGCGAATGAGTTCCATAATAATCACGGTCTTGCCCACCCCTGCACCCCCAAACAGACCGATTTTCCCTCCGCGCGCATAGGGGCAGAGGAGATCAATCACTTTGATGCCCGTCACGAACACACTGGCACCAGATTCCAGTTCTTCATATTTGGGCGGCGGCATATGAATGGGGCGATACACCTTGGCATTCACAGCACCTTTTTCATCCACGGGCTGACCGATAACATTGATGATGCGCCCCAGCACCTCCTCCCCCACAGGGACGCTGATGGGGGCTTGGGTGTCCACAGCGTCCATGCCGCGCGCCAGCCCGTCTGTGCCTGACATAGCCACAGTGCGCACAGTGCCTTGACCGAGATGTTGTTGTACTTCGCAGACCAGGGACTGGGTTTTGCCTTCTATCTGGCGTTCAATGGTAACCGCATTCAAAATCGCTGGCAGCTGCCCTGGTTCAAAGGCAATGTCCACCACGGGACCCATGACTTGCAGTATTTTTCCTTTGCTCATAGTTTTTTGCTCATAGTTTTTTGCTCATAGTGTTTTGCTCATGTCCTTTTGTTAGGCATTGCGTATTGGTGTTTGCGTATTGGTGTTTGCGTATTGGTGTTTTGCTGCTGGAGGCTGCTGGAAGCTGCGCTTTGCTGCCAGCTGGAAAAAGGGGATGATGCAGCATCTGCTGTCATCACCATACTGCTGAATCACAGCCTGTGCCAGTACCTGATTTGCCTTTTGTGCATGATAATGGCTTGCCCGCAAAGACCAGACCTGAGTGCCTGGCTGCCTGTGTGACTGCCTGGCTGGCTGTCTGCTTGGCTGGCTACCTGCATGGCTGGCTACCTGCATGGCTGGCTACCTGCATGGCTGGCTACCTGCCTGGCTAGCTGGCTGCCTGCTTGGCTGCTTGGCTGCCTGGCTGCTGGGTCATCATAGTGCCTGCGCTCCGTTGATGATTTCTATCAGTTCGCGGGTAATCATAGACTGGCGCAGACGGTTGTATTGCAGGGTGAGGGAATCTATCATCTCGCCAGCGTTCTTGGTGGCAGCTTCCATAGCTACCATGCGGGCACCGTGTTCGCCCGCTTCGGTTTCCAGCAGGGCGGTATAGGCTTGGTTGTGCAGATAATCTGTCAGCAGCCTTTCCAGCAGCAGCCTCGGTGAGGGTTCCAGCAGTATTTGGCGGGGCAGTTCGGCGGGCGGGGTGGTTGCGGGTCCTGCTGCGGTGGTTGGGGCTGTGGCTGGGGTGGTGGAATCTGCCTCTGCGGTCTCTGCTGCCAGGGCAGCCAGCGGCAGCAGCTGTGTCAGCACTGGGGTCTGCTTGATAGGGTTGTAAAAGCGATTGTGCGCCAGCCACAACTGACCGGTTTCACCCCGCAGGAAGATTTGGGCTAATTCTTCCATCAGGGCATCCATCTGGCTGAAGCGCTCAACTTCTGGCTGTTGAACAATGGAGCGCTCCAGCTTGTGGTCGCCACTCAGACGCATACGGAAAAACTCCTGCCCCTTGCGACCAAACACATACAGCGCACAGGCGGGCTGCTGCTGCAAAAAACCCAGCACCTCCTTGTTCAATTGCGAATTAAAAGCCCCCGCCAAGCCTCTGTCAGAAGTCAAGATAATCAAGGACACATGCTGATTTTGATTGGACTCAAAGAAGGCGTGTCCCGCATCTGCCTGTTCTGCCAGCCAGGCAAGGGTTTTAGAGAGCTCATGGGCATAAGGCTGTGCCTGCTGGGCGCGCATTTGGGCGCGGTTGAGCTTAACCGCAGAGACCATGCGCATGGCGCTGGTAATCTGTCGGGTGTTGGTGACGCTGTCTATGCGTCTTTTAAGCTCGCGGGGGGTGGGCATAAAAAAGTGCTGACTTTAAGAACCTGACTTAGAACTAGGAAGCATGATCTTGCTGCGCGAAGCCTGGTCTGGCTGCGCGAAGCCTGGTCTGGCTGCGCGAAGCCTGGTCTTACTGCGCTTGGAAGGTCTGCTTGAATTGCTGGATGGCAGCTTCCAGCTGTTGTGCCAGCTCATCAGAAATATCCTGTTGGGTGGCTAATTGTTCACGCAGTGAGGCGTGGCTGCTGCTGATAAATGCCAAAAACTCGCTTTCAAATTTCTTTACCGCAGCTATGGGAACATCATCCAAGCCGCCGTGGGTGCCCACAAAAAGACTCAGCACCTGATCCACCACATCCATGGGCTGGTACTGATCCTGCTTCAACAACTCCGTCAAGCGTGCTCCGCGTGCCAGCTGGGCTTGGGTAGCCTTGTCCAAATCGCTGCCGAATTGGGCAAAGGCAGCCTTCTCACGATACTGCGCCAACTCCAATCGCAGGGTTCCTGCCACCTTCTTCATGGATTTCACCTGCGCCGCCCCTCCCACACGAGAAACCGACAGCCCCACATTAATGGCAGGACGCAGACCGGCATTAAACAAGTCGGTGCTGAGGAATATCTGACCGTCGGTGATGGAAATCACATTGGTAGGAATGTAGGCAGAAATGTCTCCCGCTTGGGTTTCAATGATAGGCAGGGCGGTGAGCGAACCTCCTCCTTGGGAGGGGTTCAACTTGGCAGCCCGTTCCAGCAGACGGCTGTGCAGATAAAAGACATCGCCAGGGTAGGCTTCGCGCCCAGGAGGACGCCGCAGCAGCAGCGACAGCTGACGATAAGCCACCGCCTGCTTGGAGAGATCATCATACAGGCACAGCACATGTTTGCCCTGATGCATGAAGTACTCCCCGATGCTGCACCCCGCCATGGGTGCGATGTACTGCAAAGGGGCGGGGTCTGCGGCACTGGCAGACACCACGATGGTATAATCCATAGCGTTTTCTTCTTCCAGCCGTTGGACAACATTGACCACACTGGAATTCTTTTGACCGATAGCCACATAAATGCAAATCACATCTGTATGGCGTTGGTTGATGATGGTATCCACGGCAATGGCGGTTTTGCCCGTTTGACGGTCGCCGATAATCAGTTCGCGCTGCCCACGTCCGATGGGTATCATGCCGTCTATGGCTTTAATGCCAGTTTGCAGGGGCTGCCTCACCGGTTCTCGGGCGATGATGCCTGGTGCCACAATATCTATCAGACGACTGTCTTGAGCTTTAATGGGCCCCTTGCCGTCTATGGGCTGCCCCAGGGGGTTGACCACGCGTCCCAGCAAGGCGTCTCCTACGGGGACCGCAGCGATTTTTTGGGTGCGATGGACGGTATCCCCTTCTTTGAGGTGCTGCTGGTCTCCCATAAGCACAGCACCCACATTGTCTTCTTCTAGGTTTAAGGCAATGCCACTGAGGTTTTGCGGGAAGCTGAGGAGTTCGCCCATTTGCACCTGTTCCAGTCCGTGAATGCGGGCGATGCCATCACCGACGGTGAGTACGGTGCCTATTTCTTCGCCCTTGGTTTTAAGGTCAACAGCAGCCAGTTCTTTTTGCAGGATAGTGCTGATTTCTTCGGCACGCAGTTTCATGGAGATTTCCTTTTACTAGGTTTTTTAGAACAATGGGTTTTTTGGAACAATGGGTTTTTTAGAACAATTAGTTTTTTGGAACAATTTGGAAGGGACTTATGAGACCTTGGCTAGCTGGGGTTCAGCTGCTGCTGGATAGACTGTAATTTGCCACGCAGGCTGCCGTCCCAGCTGCGGCTGCCAGCGGTGACGGTAACTCCCCCCAGCAATTGGGGGTCGGTTTCCAGCTGCAGGATGACTTTTTTGTGGAGCATGCGTTCTAGTTGATGCTGGAGCTGCTGTTGATGCTCTTGCGAGAGAGGAGAAGCCGAGCATACCACAGCTTGGATGCGTCCTGCGGCTTCATCAGCGATGGCAGCGAATGCCTGTGCCAAGGGAACAAGCAGCCCCAGGCGGCGTTTTCTGCCCAACACAGCGGGGAGATTTTTTAGTACTGTGGGAGCTTGGACTCGCTGAAACAGGGCTTGGGTGATGCCAATGCCAGCCTCATAAGCGGGACTCTCCAAGGCATGACGCAAGGGGGCGGACTCTTGCAGGGCTTGGGCTACCGCCTGGAGACTGCCAGCAGTCTGTTCTACCTGATTGTGTTCTTCCGCCAAATGAAACACTGCCAAAGCATAGCGTTTTGCCACCACAGCTGCACTCATGCGGACTCTCCTTTGCTGGTCGCCAGATCTTCATTGCCCAGGTTTTTATTGCCCAGCTGCGTCACAAACTGCGCCACAAACTGCTGGTGCTGCCCCTCGTTCAAGCCTGCCTGCAGCTGCTGCTCCGCCAAACGCACCGCTTCATTCACCAACCGACCCCGCAGCACCCCCAGGGCATGCGCCATCTCTTGCGACGCCTGCTGCTTCATCTGCTCGCCCAAGCGCCTGGCTCGCAGCTCCGCCTTGGCTATTAACTCCGCCTGCTCCACCTCCAATCTTTGCTTCACCTCTCGCATGCGAACCTCCAACTCCGCCTCCATAGCCTCCACCCGTTCACCACGCTCCCGCAGCCGCCCCCTCGCCTCCTCAGCATCATGTTTCAAGCGCTCATATCCCGCACGCTCCTCCTCAACCCCACGGCGCAGCATCCCCGCCACCAACTTGCGAGCCCCCAAAAACCCCACCCCCAGCAATATCAATAAATTGATGCTCTTCCACAATAACGGCAGCCAAGGACTGCCCCCCTCTGCATGCACCGCCACCCCCTCCGCACCCCACACCCACAACGGCATCACCCACAACACCCCTAATATCCCCAATATCCCCAACCATCTGCCCCCTGCCAACACTCTGCCCATGCTAAAAACCAGGCCAAAAACCAGGCTAAAAACCATGCCAAAAACCAGGCCAAAAACCACGCTAAAAACCATGCCAAAACCTGCGCTAAAACCTGTACTAAAAAATTCCATTAAGACAGCAAGCGCTTGCTCACTTGCTCCGACAACCACTGCGCCTGCTGAGACAGCACCCGTTCCGCCTCCGCAACCTGCTGCTTCACCTCAGCCCTGGCCTCCGCCAACTCTCGCTGCGCAGCCTCCCGAGCCTTGGCTACCACCTGCTCCGCCATTTGCTCCGCTGCCCGCAAACCCTCCCCACGCATGGCATCCAACTGCTGCTTAACCTCTGACAACCTGCGTTCATAATCCGCCAGCATCTTTTCTGACTCCGCAGTGTCCCGCTCGGCAGACTCTCCCCATCCCTTCAACAATAAACCCCGCGCATCCAAACTGCGCAGCACAGGAGCAAACCACCAACGATTCAACAACCACAACACCACCACCACCAACAGCGTCATAAACAAGGGGGTGTTTAACTGCAAATGCAGCAAATCAAAATCAAATATTTCTATTAAATAAGGAGATTCCCGATAATCCATGGCGCTTTTATCTGACTCCAACTCTGCGGGTTCTCAGTGTCCCAGCTGCGCTATTTCCATCTCACGAGTACTCGCTCATCAAACCCCTTCACCTAGACCCTCTCACCTAGACCCCTTCACCACAACTCCAACAACCCAGTATGTGACCTCTGCTGGGCTGCTGTCAATCCATATAAACTCACAAGACATTGGCAGCCAGTTCTGCCAACGGTGAGCGTTCCCCCTTGCTAAGGGTAACATGCCCCGCAATGGCATGACTTCTCAAGCGTTCCACCACATGACTCAGCCCATTGGAGACCAGGTCTAGATAAGGATTGTCTATTTGCTGGGGGTCGCCTGTGAGTACGATTTTGGTACCTTTGCCCACCCTGGTGATGATGGTTTTGATTTCATGCGGGGTCAGGTTTTGCGCTTCATCCACCACCAGGAATTGGTTGGGGATGCTGCGGCCGCGGATGTAAGTGAGGGGTTCAATGGAGATGAGTCCTTGTTCAATGAGGGGTTGGTAGCCTTGGGGATGGTGGGAGGCAGGGTTTTGGATGAGCAGGCTGAGGTTGTCAAAGATGGGCTGCATCCAGGGTTCCAGCTTTTCTTGTACGTTGCCTGGGAGGTAGCCGATGTCTTTTCCCATAGGGAAGATGGGTCTGGAGATCAGCATTTTGCGATAGGTTTTGTCATCCATCATTTGCTGGAGGCCTGCGGCCAGTGCCAGCAGCGTTTTACCGGTGCCGGCTTTTCCCAGCAGGGTAACGATGGAGAGTTTTGCATCTAGCAGCATATCCAGGGCAAGGGCTTGGGCGGGGTTGCAGGGTTGGAGTCCCCAGACGCCGCCGCAGAAATTTTTCAGCGGCAGGAAGGTTTTTTTATCGGCGTGATAACGCAGCAGGAGAGGAGGTTTTCCATTGGAGGAGGTGGTGATGACTCCTTGATTGGGAAAGGGGTTGGAGATGCCGAGGCTGCTGGAGGTGAGATGTTGTTGGCTGGCGAGGAATTGGAGTTTCTGGGCTGATACCTGCTGAGAGATGCAGCCAGAGTATATTTTTCCATTAGAGAGGGCGGAGGAGGTTTCATAGGCGGCGGCTTCCAGCCCCAGTACATGGGCTTTAACCCGTGTGTTGACATCTTGGCTGATAAGGATGACTTTTCTTTGCGCCTGGGCGTGGATATCCAGGGCGCAGGCCAGGGTTTGGTTGCCTGGACGGCGTGCTTCTAATTGGGGAGAAAGGGCTTGGGGAGAAGAACGCCAGACATGAACCCGCAGCCGACCTTGGTTATCCAGAGGGACACCCTTGGCCAATGAGCCTCGGGCTCGTAAACCATCTAGGGCGATAGAGACCAGGCGGGCGTTGCGTCCTTTTTCGGACATTTCTGCCTTAAAGCGGTCTATCTCTTCTATAACGCTGATGGGTGCCACCACCTCTGCATCGGCAAATGCGTACAAGGCATCGGGATCATGCAGCAAGACGTTGGTATCCAACACATAGCAGGACGGGAGACCTCCGTTTTTTGCTCCGTTTTTTGCTCCGTTTTTTGCTCTGTTTTTTGCTCTGTTTTTTGCTCTGTTTTTTGCTCTGTTTTTTACTCTGTTTTTTACTTGCACAACCAAGAAGCACTTCCTTTACAAGCTATCCGCCCCGACTAGGCTTGATGGCAAAACCGAATAAAGCCTCGCTGCCAGCATTATATGCTGAGTTCTTGCAGTGCCTTGATGCGATTTTCCAGCGGTGGGTGGGTAGCAAATAAAGCCATCATACCCTTGGGACGGGAAGAAATCTTCAAAGTATTCAAAGAAGCATGTTCTTTGCCAGCAGAAGCCATGGCAATGGTGCTTTGCAAGCCCTGCAGCGCCGCAACCATCTTGCCCTTGCCTGCCAAACGCGCCCCTCCTGCATCCGCATGATACTCCCGCCAGCGAGAAAACCAACACACCACAATCATGCCTAAGAAACTCAAACCTATCTGCAAAACAATCACCACCATAAACTGCATAAACACCCGCCCCTCTTCTCGCGCATTGGCGGTAATGGCATATGCAATCACCCGCGCCAAGAACATCACAATGGCGTTTATCACCCCTTGCAACAAGGTCATGGTCACCATGTCCCCGTTGGTGATATGGGCAACCTCGTGTGCCAGCACCCCTTCTACCTGGTCGTTGTTCATGCGCGACAGCAGCCCACTGGACACCGCCACCAGCGACCTGTTGCGAGAAGGCCCGGTGGCAAATGCATTCACCTCGGGGCTGTCATAAATCCCCACCTGCGGCATCACCTTCATCTCCGCCTTGTTACAAATGGCATGCACCCTCTCCATCAACGCCCGTTCGGAACCCCTGGCTTTATCGGGGGTTATCACCCGCACCCGCATCATCTTCTTTGCCATCCAGCGGGAAATCTGCAGCGAAATAAACGCCCCTCCCATACCCCACACCAAACAGATCAAAGCCAAAGAACCGTAGTTCAGCCCATACTCGGTTACATAAGAACCTATGCCCAAGAAGCTCATCACCACAGTCAAGGTGGTGATAATTAATACATTGACCATCATGAAAAACATCATTCGTCTGAACATTTGTTACTCCAATTCTTAAAAAAATGAATGCCTGTAAAACACCAAAACCGCATGCCTAGCGACCTTATACCTAGCGACCTTATACCTAGCGACCTTATACCTAGCGACCTTATACCTAGCGACCTTATACCTAGCGACCTTATACCTAGCGACCTTATACCTAGCGACCTTAACCACTCTTGCTAGTTGTTATACCATAAAAATCTACCTTCATCACCCTATCAGGACAACAGCAGGGTTGCAAATGGCTAAAATAGAAAAACCCCAGCTAGAAAAATCCCAGATAGCAACCATCTCCATGCTGCTTTTGAAAATGTACCCACAAATACCGCTGCTGCAAAATATACCAGAATTTAATCTTGCTGTTTGGGATTTATTTTTTTAGAATGGCGATGGTTGCTTTGCCCCGCCCCGCCAAAAATGTGATAAGAAGGCAGTGAGAAGGGAGAGAGGGGTAGTGAGGAAGGTAGTGAGAAGGCAGTGAGAAGGCAGTGAGAAGGCAGTGAGAGGGCAAAGAGGACACATAAGAGAATACGCTGAAAGGGCGTAACAAAGTAAAAACCAAGCAGAAAACCCAGCAGAAAACCCAGCAGAAAACCAAACAGAAAACCCAGCAGAAAACCCAGCAGAAAACCCAGCAGAAAACCAAACAGAAAACCCAGCAGAAGAAGCACGCCAGGAGGACAGCATGCAAAATATCTTATCTGAAAGCCATCAAGAAAATATCAATCGCGGCATTGTATTGCTCATCTCCGGAGGGGCAACTGTACTATTAAAATGGGTGCTGCCAGCCGTAGCACCTTTGGCAGTAGTAGCATACGGCATTTATCGTTTATATACACGCAATTTTCGGGAAGGGGGCATTGCCATTATGATTGCCTTGCTGCTGTGGCTGCTGCGACATCAAGTTGGCTGGCTGCTGTGGGCAGTGGCTGCCTTAATGACAGGTCTCGGTCTGTTCCTGCTGATAGCTGGTCTGCGAGACCAACTCTCCAAATAACCCCCGCCAGCCTTGGAAAAACCTCCCGAGACATACCCGCCATGAAATCTCTCGCTGTACCCATTTGCTTTATATGGCTGCCCCTGGCAGCCCTGCTGCTGCCCCCAACCGCAGCTGCCCAGTCTTCCATTCGCCTGGATGATTTCTCCTCACACTACCCCGCACAAACCGCCCCAGAAAACTGGGAGAAAAAAACCGTAAAACCCTTTGCCACCAGTAAAGGCGAACAATTTCAATTCGTCCACCGAGACAACGATCATTACATCCGCATGGCTACAGGACCCAAAAATTTCTTCAGCCTGGGACCCAAATCCACCTTCCAGCCCGCCCAATTCCCCCTCATCCGATGGGAATGGCTGGTCAGATCCTTCCCAGGAGACACCGAAGCCTACCAAAGCCAGCGCCGCGACAAAGCTGCTTCACTCTGCCTGTTTGACAACCCCAAAAGTCGCAAAGCATACCGCGCTGTCTGCTATGTGTGGGAACTGGACGGTCCCAAAAACACCCCCTCCATACCCCCCTACAATAAACGCACCGCCTTCATCAGCCTGCGCACCCGCAAAGATGACAAGCCCCAGCAATGGAACACAGAACAACGCAACCTGCTGCAAGACTTCCAACGCATCTGGGGCAAAGCCCCCACCAAGGGACAAATTACCATCTTCGTTGACTCTGACACCTCCAAATCCCGCGCCGAAGCCCTCTTCCGCAATATCATCCTCTTCAAAGCATCCTAAGTCTTTCATTAAACCTCGGTTTGCCCGCAAGGCAGGCTGATTGACCATATCCCCCAGCAAACCACCCTCTGCCTGATGAGGAATCCCTGCTGGCAGCACCCCCCACTCTCGCAAAGAACTTTTGCTGGAAAAAGGGGGGCAAAGGGTATGATTTTTCCATAACCTTTGGCAGTAGCCTGGGCAATCTCCTGGGCAATCTCCTGGGCAACCGCCTGGGCAACCGCCTGGGTGACAGTCCTCTGGCAAACAGCAGGGGGGTGATTCCTTTGAGGGTTTCGCATGAATCAAAGCAGCCAACAAGTTAAGAGGTTGTCGCCGTTGGAGGAACAGCTGCGACTGCTGTTTGCCCAGGGTCGGCGACGGCAGGTGATGAAATTGCTCAGCCAGGCTGCAGCCCAGGATGTGGCAGATGCGCTGATGGTGCTGGAACACCATGAACGTCAACAAGCGGTAAAGCTGCTGGTGGAAGAGCAATTGCCGCTGGTGGTGAAATCATTACCGCATCATGGGCGTGCCCGTGTGCTGGAGGTGTTGTCGGAACGGCGGGTGAAGAAGCTGCTGCCCCAACTGGAATTAGATGATGCAGCCGATGTGCTGGAATTGCTGCCAGAGGGCTTGCAGCAGCGTATTTTAAGGGGGATGCCACACCGCAAGCGGCGCATGCTGGGGCAGCTGCTGCATTATCCCCAAGACCGAGCCGGGGGGATTATGAATCCCCATGTGTTGCGCATCAATCAACGTCACACAGTACAGCAGGCTGTGGCCACCATACGTGCCTATCTGCGTTTCACCAATATGGAAGGATTTTACAATGTATTCGTGGTGGATGCAGAAGGTCGCTTGAAGGGGCAGATTCCCGCCTGGCGCCTGATACTGGCATCGCAGCAAGCCCCAGTGACCGAATTGATGCGCCCCTGTCTGGTGAGTGTACATCCCTATGTGCATCAGCAGGAGGTGGCGCGCTTGGCAGTGCGGCACCGCTTGGTCAGTGTACCAGTGCTCAATCAGGAGGGGCAGTTGATTGGGCGGGTGACCATTGACGACATTGTGGATGTGATTCAACGCGAGCATCATGAAGATGTGGGTCATTTGAGTGGTACGGGCAGGGAACAGGTGCATGCTTTATCCTTATGGGAGACCTTGCGTACGCGCATGCCTTGGTTGTGGGTGGCTTTGGCGGGGGAGTTTGCCTTGGCGATGTTCATGCAGCGCAACGGAGTGGTGCTGGAACGGACACCACAGCTGGCGTTTTTTATTCCCTTGGTGATGGCCATGGGGGGCAATGCTGGGGTGCAGTCAGCCAGCTTGGTGCTGCGGGGTTTAGCCAGTGGGGAAATTCGTTTGCGGGATTTTTGGCGTCGGATGCAGCGGGAGCTGCTGGTGGCAGGCAGCCTAGGCACGGTGCTGGCCCTCATGATTGCCCTGGCTGCTGGCGGTTTGACCGCAGGCATCCGCCTGGGGGCAGCGGTGGGACTGGCTGCCTGGGTCAACATCTTTTTCTCTACCTTGTTTGGTACAGCCATCCCGCTGCTTTTGCAAAAGCTGGGCAAAGACCCCGCCCTGGCCACAGGACCGTTTATTACCACCCTGAATGACATCCTGGGCGTTGCCATCTACTTGGGCATTGCGCTATGGTTGCTGTGACCTGCACCGTCACACCCAACCATCTAGGAGGCAGTCATGGTGGAACCCACCAAAAGCAAAAAGATTGAACTGTTTCTAATAGATGGCACTGCCAACGGAACTATAATTGCTCTTGGAGAAAAATGCCAATTCATCACTGCCCCAAGAGACACTCTTCCCTGGTCGTCAGAAGACGAAACTTACCAGCCATACATAAACAAAGGAGTTTATATTATCAAAGGCGAAGAAAAACTGTATGTAGGACAGAGTAAGAATATCCACACCCGAATTCTCCAACATAGAAGAGAAAAAGATTGGGAGTGGCAGCGTTGCTGTGCTCTCACTTGCAATCACGATTGGTTTGGAGCTGAAGAGATAGATTACTTGGAAGAACGCCTTATTAAATTGGCTCAAATAGATCCCGATGGAAGAAAACTAGAAACAGATATGCGTCATACACCCGCTTCTGTCCATCTTAAGAATAAAGACAAAAAATTTGCAGATGAAATTTTACAGGAAGCCTTGCTGGTATTTCCCTTGCTGGGGTTTGACTTTTTCTATGACAGCAGCAATGCTGCCAAAGATGTCAGCATTCCCATTTTTAAGATAGAACAAGGGAAAATAACCGCAAGCGTCCGACTGCAAGACGACAAATGGGTGGTGCTAAAAGATTCTCTCGGCAGACTTGAATTCACCCCCTCTTGGAAAACGCACTCTCTGGGCTACTATAAACAGAGAGAACGTTTGAAAGAAAATGGCATCTTGCAGCCACAAGGAGACATGTTGGTATTTACCCAAGACACCCCCTTTGACAGTTCCTCCGCAGCAGCATCGGTTATTTATGGAATAGCGCAGAATGGCTACAAAATATGGAGAGTCCCAGAGGAAGGCAAACGTTACTCCCAGTGGCAGACTTATGGCGAGTGGGAAGACAGCCGACCAGAATCATGATCATAGTTCTTGATCTTATGCTACGGTGCAGCAGCAGTAAAATCGCAGGATGACGCATAGCCTGGGCGTTGCCATCTACTTGGGCATTGCGCTATGGTTGCTGTGACTTGCACCGTCACACCCAACCATCTAGGAGGCAGTCATGATGGAACCCACCAAAAGCAAGACAGTTCAACTGACTTTTGAGGAGGGCACGCCCCACGGGATTGTCAATGTCAAGAGCCTCACCTCCCCCTACAATATTATGGCTGCCCCCCGCAACAGCCTGAACCAGCTGCCAGGCGAAAAAACCTACCAAAAACCAGGGAATTATTTGCTTAAAGGCGAAACAGAGGAGGGTTTAACCTTGTATGTGGGTCAAAGCGATAAGGTGCTCAAGCGCATCAAGCAACATAAGCGTGAAAGAGAATGGTGGACACACTGCTGCCTGTTGACCTGCAAAAGCGACTGGCTCAATATTTCTCATGCACGCTACCTGGAACACCGCTTGTACCAACTTGCCCAAAACAACGGTGGTGTAAAGCTGGATAATGATATTGTGCCCACCCCTTCCTCTCTCTCCGAAGGACAGGCAACCGCCGCAGAAAATTTTCTGCAGGCTGCCTTGCTGGTATTGCCCTTGCTGGGGTTTGACTTTTTCTATGACAGCAGCAATGCTGCCCAAGATGCCCGCATTCCTATTTTTAAGCTAGAAATAGGCAATTCAAATGCAAGCGCCCGACTGCAAGACGACAAATGGGTTGTACTAAAAGGATCTATTGCCAGAGGTGAAGAAGCCGATACTTTGAAAACATACGCTCCAGGATACTCTAAACAGAGAGAACGTTTGATAGAAAATAAAATTTTGCAGCCACAAGGAGAAGACATGTTGAAATTTATCCAAGACACCCCATTTACCAGCTCTTCCGCAGCAGCATCGGTTGTTTATGGACAACTGCTGAATGGACGCCAAACATGGAAAGTCCCAGAGGAAGGCAAACCTTACTCTCAGTGCCAGACTTATGGCGAGTGGGAAGACAGCCGACCAGAATCATGATCATGGTTCTTGATCTTATGCTACGAGGCAGCAGCAGTAAAATCGCAGGATGACGCATAGCCTGGGCGTTGCCATCTACTTGGGCATTGCGCTATGGTTGCTGTGACTTGCACCGTCACACCCAACCATCTAGGAGGCAATCATGAAGCAAAACCCGCAATCCAAGACAATTACACTATTTTTGGAAACTGGCACCCCCAACGGGGTGGTAAAGGCTGATGACCCCTCCTCCAACTGCCAAATTGCCGCTGCCCCCCGCAACCAGTTGCGCCAGCTGCTAGGCCAGAAAAAGTACCAAAAACCAGGGGCTTATCTGCTGAAAGGCGAACCAGAGGAGGATTTAACCCTGTATGTGGGTAAAACCAATAATTTCTCTGATCGCATTAAGAACCATGATTCCAAAAAAGACTGGTGGACACACTGCTGCCTGATAAACTCCAAAGATAAATGGCTAAATTCTGCTGATGCAGGCTACCTGGAACACCACTTGTACCAACTTGCCAAAAGCAACGGGCAAGTAAGGCTGACTAACGAAAACGAGCCCTCTTCTCCTGATATCGCCGAAGACCGGGCAGTCGTCGCAGAAAATTTTCTGCAGGCTGCCTTGCTGATTTTCCCTTTGCTGGAGTTTAACTTTTTCTATGACAGTACCAGCACCCCCAAAGATGCCAGCATTCCCATTTTTAAGCTAGAAACCAAGAAAGTAGAGGCAACTGCCCGACTGCAAGGCGACAAATGGATTGTGCTAAAAGGTTCTTTTGCCGATCTTACAGCTGCCAGCTATTTAGAAAAGGACTATCCAGGCTACTATAAACGGAGAGAACGTTTGATAGAAAATGACATCTTGAAGAAACAAGGAGACATGTTGGTATTTACCCAAGATGCCCCATTTAACAGCCCTTCCACAGCAGCATCAATTATTATTGGAAAACCTTCTAATGGACGCCAAACATGGAAAGCACAAGAGAAGGGTAAAGCTTACTCCCAGTGGCAGACTTATGGCGAGTGGGAAGACAGCCGACCAGAATCATGATCATGGTTCTTGATCTTATGCTACGAGGCAGCAGCAGTAAAATCGCAGGATGACGCATAGCCTGGGCGTTGCCATCTGCCTGGGCGTTGCCATCTGCCTGGGCGTTGCCATCTACTTGGGCATTGCGCTATGGTTGCTGTAACCTGCACCGTCACACCCAACCATCTAGGAGGCAATCATGATGGAACCCACCAAAAGCAAAAAGATTGAACTGTTTCTAATAGATGGCACTGCCAACGGAACTATAATTGCTCTTGGAGAAAAATGCCAATTCATCACTGCCCCAAGAGACACTCTTCCCTGGTCGTCAGAAGACGAAACTTACCAGCCATACATAAACAAAGGAGTTTATATTATCAAAGGCGAAGAAAAACTGTATGTAGGACAGAGTAAGAATATCCACACCCGAATTCTCCAACATAGAAGAGAAAAAGATTGGGAGTGGCAGCGTTGCTGTGCTCTCACTTGCAATCACGATTGGTTTGGAGCTGAAGAGATAGATTACTTGGAAGAACGCCTTATTAAATTGGCTCAAATAGATCCCGATGGAAGAAAACTAGAAACAGATATGCGTCATACACCCGCTTCTGTCCATCTTAAGAATAAAGACAAAAAATTTGCAGATGAAATTTTACAGGAAGCCTTGCTGGTATTTCCCTTGCTGGGGTTTGACTTTTTCTATGACAGCAGCAATGCTGCCAAAGATGTCAGCATTCCCATTTTTAAGATAGAACAAGGCAAAATAACCGCAAGCGTCCGACTGCAAGACGACAAATGGGTGGTGCTAAAAGATTCTCTCGGCAGACTTGAATTCACCCCCTCTTGGAAAACGCACTCTCTGGGCTACTATAAACAGAGAGAACGTTTGAAAGAAAATGGCATCTTGCAGCCACAAGGAGACATGTTGGTATTTACCCAAGACACCCCCTTTGACAGTTCCTCCGCAGCAGCATCGGTTATTTATGGAATAGCGCAGAATGGCTACAAAATATGGAGAGTCCCAGAGGAAGGCAAACGTTACTCCCAGTGGCAGACTTATGGCGAGTGGGAAGACAGCCGACCAGAATCATGATCATGGTTCTTGATCTTATGCTACGGTGCAGCAGCAGTAAAATCGCAGGATGACGCATAGCCTGGGCGTTGCCATCTGCCTGGGCGTTGCCATCTACTTGGGCATTGCGCTATGGTTGCTGTGACTTGCACCGTCACACCCAACCATCTAGGAGGCAGTCATGATGGAACCCACCAAAAGCAAGACAGTTCAACTGACTTTTGAGAATGGCACGCCCCACGGGATTGTCAATGTCAAGAGCCTCACCTCCCCCTACAATATTATGGCTGCCCCCCGCAACAGCCTGAGCCAGCTGCCAGGCGAAAAAACCTACCAAAAACCAGGGAATTATTTGCTTAAAGGCGAAACAGAAGAAGATTTAACCCTGTATGTGGGTCAAAGCGATGATGTCCTCAAACGCATCAAGCAACATTATCAAAAAAAAGAATGGTGGACACACTGCTGCCTGTTGACCAGTAAAGGCGACGAACTCAACATCTCTCATACACGCTATCTGGAACGCTGCTTGTACGATCTTGCCCAAGACAACGGTTATGTAAAGCTGGACAATGAGAAGGCACCCGACTCTTCCCCTCTCTCCCAAGAACAGAAAAACGAAGCAGAACATTTTCTTCAGGATGCCTTGCTGGTATTTCCCTCGCTGGGTTTTAACTTTTTCTATGACAGCGCCGGCCGTCCCCAAGCTGCCAGCCCTGCCATTGCTAAGGATAAGAAAGAATCATCCGACAGCACCCCTGCTGCCAAAGATGTGAGCATTCCCATTTTTAAGATAAAACAAGGCAAAATAACCGCAACTGTCCAACTGCAAGACGACAAATGGGTGGTGCTAAAAGATTCTCTCGGCAGACTTGAATTCACCCCCTCTTGGAAAACGCACTCTCTGGGCTACTATAAACAGAGAGAACGTTTGAAAGAAAATGGCATTTTGCAGAAACAAGGAGAAACCTTAATTTTTACCCAAGACACCCCATTTACCAGCCCTTCCGCAGCAGCATCCATTGTTCTTGCAAGCACCATGAATGGTTACAAAACATGGAGAGTCCCAGAGGAAAACAAACCTTACTCCCAGTGGCAGACTTATGGCGAGTGGGAAAAAATCTACCTAGAAGCTACCTCAGATGCCAGCCTTCCCGTTTCCAAGAGTGAAAGAGACCCATCCTATGACGGTGCCAGTGCTGCCAAAGATGCCAGCCTTCCCATTTTTAAGGTAAAAATAGGCAAAGCAAATGCAAGCGCCCGACTGCAAGGCGACAAATGGGTGGTGCTAAAAGGTTCTCTCGGCAGACTTGAATTCACCCCCTCTTTGAAAACGCACTTTCTGGGCTACTATAAACAGAGAGAACGTTTGAAAGAAAATGGCATTTTGCAGGAACAAGAAGACACCTTAATTTTTACCCAAGACACCCCATTTACCAGCTCTTCCGCAGCAGCATCCATTGTTCTTGCAAGACCCCTGAATGGCTACAAAACATGGAAAGTCCCAGAAAAAGACAAACCTTACTCCCAGTGGCAGACTTATGGCGAGTGGGAAGCAACCCAGCTAGAAGCCGCCGCCTCATGATGCTGTGTGCCTGTTTCTCATATAGAATGGACAGCTGCCTATGAAAGGTGTGATTCTAGCCGCCGGCTACGGCAGCCGTTTTCTGCCCGCCTCTAAAACCATTCCCAAAGAACTCTTTCCCCTGCTGGACAAGCCTGCCATTGCCTTCATCGTAGAAGAATTTATCCAGGCAGGCATTGAACAGCTGATTGTGGTCACCTCCCGTCGTAAAAAACCACTGGATGATTTCTTTGACCGCGAAATAGAACTAGAACAAGCCCTAACTGGCGAAAAAAGAAAGTGCATTATCCCTCCCCAATTGGATGTATGCCTGCTGCACCAGCAGCGCATGCTGGGTTCTGGCGACGCCTTAATGCAGCTGGAAGCCTGGGTAGGCAAGGAAGCCTTTGTGGTAGCTTATCCCGATGACATCCATATGGATGGACCCTCGCTGACCGCACAGCTGATGGCAGTACACCAGCGCAGCCAGCGCAGTGTGCTTTCTTTGCAGGAAACCCCAGGCGATATCTCACGCTACGGCGTGGCAGTAGTCAAATCGCAGCATGGCGTACAACTGGTCACCCAACTGGTAGAAAAACCCCCCCAGGGCAAAGAACCCAGTCGCTTGGTCAGTTATGGACGCTACCTGTACACCTCAGAAATTTTCAGCGCACTTAAACAAACACGGGCGTATTTCAGTGGCTCGGGTGAATTTACCCAAACCCAAGCCATCCAGCAGCTGGCCACAGAAGGACGCATGGCAGCGGTAACTTTTGAGGGTCGCATTTTGGATGTGGGAGAACCAGCAGGATACTTAAAATCCATCATAGCGTATGCCCTCACACGCCCAGATCTTAAAGAAGAACTGCTGCATTTTATCAAAGAGGTCAGTGCCCGCCACAACTAAGCCCCTGGTAAAAGCAGCGGGCAGGATTTTATGAAGGCAGGGAGGAGATTTGACACAGCATGGCAGGATTGGTTGTAGTAGGAGCGCAGTGGGGGGATGAAGGCAAGGGCAAATTGGTGGATTTGCTCACGCAGCACGCAGAAATGGTGGTGCGGTTTCAAGGAGGCAGCAACGCAGGACACACCGTATATGTTGGGAATAAAAGCTTTGTGCTGCATTTAATTCCCTCGGGGATTTTTCATGCCAAGACCGTAAGCGTGCTGGGCAACGGGGTGGTGATAGACCCCCAGGCGCTGCTAAAAGAAATCCAACAGCTGCAAGCAGGGGGAGTCAATGTAGCCAAGAATTTACGCATCAGCAGAACCGCGCACTTGGTCATGCCTTACCACAAAGCCTTTGACCTGCTGCGAGAAAAACTACGCGGTGCTGGCAAAATTGGCACCACAGGTCGGGGCATCGGCCCTACCTATGAAGACAAAATGGCACGTCGCGGCATACGCTTTTGCGACCTGGAAGAGTTGTCAGCCGACAACCTGCGCCTAAACCTGACACAGATCCTAGCAGAGAAAAATCTGCTGCTGCACCAACTATACGGCAGCCAGCAAGCCCCCCTGCAAGCCGATGCCATTCTGCAGGAGTACCTGCAATACCATCAACAACTCAAACCCTTCCTGTGTGATGCCTCTCAACTGGTCAACCAAGCCCTGGATGCAGGCAAACTGGTACTATTTGAAGGCGCTCAAGGCTGCGGACTAGATGTAGACCACGGCAGCTACCCCTATGTCACCTCCTCCAATACAGTGGCAGGCGGTGCCTGCACTGGCAGCGGAGTGGGACCCACCCGCATCTCGCAGGTACTGGGCATCACCAAGGCCTACACCACCCGCGTGGGAGAAGGACCCTTCCCCACAGAACTGCAGCAAGACCCCGTGGGAGAACACTTGAGCCAGCAGGGGCAAGAATTCGGTGCCACCACAGGAAGAACAAGACGCTGCGGCTGGTTTGATGCCGTCATCGTCAAACAAGCCATCCGCCTCAGTTCCATCACAGCCCAAGCCCTCACCAAACTGGATGTACTCAGCGGACTAAAAATACTCAAAATCGCCCACGCCTGGTGCGATGACCAAGGCAACCACTTCCAAGACGCTCCCCATCACTTCAGCCAGCGCAGCAACCTGCGCCCCGTCTATGAAGAACTCCCAGGATGGCAAACCTCCCTGCGCAACATCACCCAATGGCAGCATCTCCCCCAAAATGCCCAACGCTACGTCCAACGTATAGAAACCCTCACCGGCGTCCCCGCAGCCATCATCTCCGTGGGGCCGCATCGCCATGAAACCATATGGAGAGAACCCCTGCTGCAACTGATGAAATAAGCCCCGCCATGCACCCCTCCCGCCTCCCACAACAACTGGTAGCCTGGCTGGAAAACCTCCAGCGAAGCAAAATGCGCTACCTCAGCGGTATTCAACCCCTGTCTGCACTCCCTGTCCCCACAACTCCGCAGCCCACACCGCAGCCCACACCACAGCCCACACCACAGCCCACACCGCAGCCCACACCACAGCCCACACCACAGCCCACACCACAGCCCACACCACAGCCCACGGCACAGCCCACACCGCAGCCCCCTGCCACACCCCCCATGACCAACCATCCCAGCTTCCAAGACTCCCTGCTGTTCCATCACAGCCAAGCCGAAAAAATCGCCGCCCAAACCCATACCCTGGAAGACCTCCACACCGCCTTTGCCACCTGCACCCGCTGCCGATTGGCGCAAAACCGCATCCAACTAGTCTTCGGCTGCGGCAACCCGCATCCAGGCATCGTCTTCATCGGTGAAGGTCCAGGGGCAGAAGAAGACCAACAAGGACTCCCCTTCGTGGGAGCCGCAGGACGCCTGCTCACCGACCTCATCTCCGCTATGGGATTAACCCGCCAGGATGTCTATATCGCTAATATCGTTAAATGCCGACCCCCAAGCAATCGCAACCCCCAGCCCGATGAAATCCAAGCCTGCATGCCCATCCTCAACCACCAACTCCAATTGCTCAACCCCAAACTCATGGTGACACTAGGTGCTGTGCCCCTCAATGCTCTGATACCCAACTCCCCAGGCATTACCCACGCCCGCGGACACCTGACCCAGTACCGACAATGGCCGCTGCTGCCCACCTACCACCCCTCCTACCTGCTGCGAAAACCCTCAGCACTGGACGAATGCTGGCAGGATTTTCACCAGGCCCTCAAACAGGTCTATGCCAGTTAGACCTGCTGCTGATGCTGAGTCTCTCCCATAAGCTCAGCCCATCCAAGCTGCCCCCTAGAACACTGCCCCCTAGAACACTGCCCACAAAGCTCTTGCTTTAAATATCTCCTTAAACGGTTTGACAAATCGGGGTTGTGTCGTTAAGGTAAGTTATGCCAGCAGGTTCCTCCCCGTTTGGGGCATGAATTGTGTGTCACCAGGCCAGTGAAGCTCATATGGTTTGCGTGATCTCTGTGATGCGTTAGGGTTGCTTGGGTAACCATAGCAGCCATAACGTCACCTGGGATATGGTAAGTGAATTATTATCATGTTCTATGTGGTTGATGTCTTGGACGGCTGTGGGTTCATAAGTGAGGAACACTGCCTGTCGGCATGGGCGTTGGTTAACAGCCAGGCATGCCCTGCAGCTATGGACGCATAGCAGGAGGTATTGCAGCGCCGGTGATGGACAGACAGAGGGTGTTTGCACCCACCATGTGGATGGGGGTTGAAGGGATTTGGGAGTCTGCCGAGGACTAGATAGAGTCAATGGCAGACAGCACGGACTGTAGCTGATCTTGTTTCTTCTGCAAACAGAGAGACACAGGTGACAGACAGCCAACTGCCTAAGGCAGGGCTGATGATGGCCTCTTGGGCAGACCGCGGCGGACAGCGGTTGCAGCTTGGCTGCGTACTTGCTGGCTGTGCGGTTAATGCAATTCCTGCTGAGGTGAACAATCGGCAGGTTCAGCAATGGGAGTCGGAGGCTGCGTCATGCCGCAAGATACTTCCAAATCAATATCCACAGCGTCACAGGTGTGGAATGAATGACGCCCGCGAAAACTGAGGCTTATAGGCTGCGCCAGAAAGTTTTTCCTTTAATATCCGTTGTTCCCTAAACGGAATGAGTCAGCCTGCTGCTGAGAAAAAACAGCACAAGTCAAGCAGTATCCCACACCCTGGCAACCCCCCTTCAACCCCCATCCATCCACATTTTTTAAAACATTGATAAATTTTCTGTGAGGAGGAGATAAGCAGTTTTTTTGGAACATTGATAAATTTTCTGCGAGGAGGAGATAAGCAGTTCTAAAAAGTTCTAAAAAGTTCTAAAAAAAGCTGCAACTCTGCTGTAAGGAAGAGGCAAGCAGTTCTAAAAAATTCTAAAAAATATTGTGCTGTACAGCGATGGCTGATAGGATTCTGATTATAGCTTTTTATGGTGCGCTGCCACAAAAAGCATTTTTAGAATACACAAGCGGAGTATCGCTATGTTTGCTCAATTCCCAACCAAAACAGCTTGGAGGCTGCTGCTGGCAGGCGGACTGGCAGTGATGCTGCTGGGTGCCTTGCTTGCCTCCTGCGGCGGGGGTGGTGGAGGCGGCGGCGGAGAATGATGGTACTCCCATTGCCGACAATGGTGGGACCGACCCCATGCCCGACCCCATCGTCCTGATTCCATCCACAAAGATTTATCTATGGGTTAGCGTTGCGACCTCTAACGGAAATTTCAGTGTGGGAGATTTCAGTGAGGGAGATTTGAGTGGAGTAGCTGCTGCCCATGCCGTATGCCAGAGGGAAGGGAACGGCGAGCGCAGTGTCCTGCCCAACACCGATAGCGTGGAATATACCCACCAGGCAGTGATAGGAAGCAAAGACCCTGTAACTCTCAATATCACTTTTCATCCCAGCACCATTATAGCAACTGGTGATACCCGTGGTGTCTACCGCCCTGACGACAGCACCAAAATTGCCAACAGCTATGCGAATTTTATTAGTGATCCTGATGTTTTGGCGGCTGTGGCTTCAGGTTCTGCGAAGAGATACTGGACAGGTCTTGGAGACATGGGAAATATTGGCGACACCTGTCTTAGTTGGAGCTCTTCCTCTTCTTCAAACAATGGAATTCGTGGTAGAAGTAACAAACTTGCCTTCAACAGAATAGGCGGCTCCACCAACAAATCTTCTTGTAATAACTCGACTTTCCATCTTTTATGTGTCAGCCATTAGTGCCTGGAGACCGCCGCAACCCCTATTTCAACCTCCCAAAAAGCATTTTTAGAATACACAAGCGGAGTATCGCTATGTTTGCTCAATTCCCAACCAAAACAGCTTGGAGGCTGCTGCTGGCAGGCGGACTGGCAGTGATGCTGCTGGGTGCCTTGCTTGCCTCCTGCGGAGGTGGCGGAGGCGGCGGCGGAGATGATGGTACTCCCATTGCCGACAATGGTGGGACCAACGCCCATGCCTGACACGCCCGACCCCATGCCCGACCCCATGCCCGACACCATGCCTGACACCACGCCCGACACCACGCCCGACCCCACGCCCGACCCCACGCCCGACCCCACGCCCGACCCCACGCCCGACACCACGCCCGACCCGCCTCCGCCGCCACCCCCACCCCCACCTACAAGGGCTTATCTGTGGGTTAGTGCTGCGGACTCTACGCCAGAGAATACCGCTACGACCCTTAAAGGAGATTTTGGTGGTACAGTTGCTGCCGATGTCGTATGCAGGGGGCGGGCAAGCGGTGCTGGACTGCCCGCTGCTGCTGCTGGCTATACGCACAAGGCAGTGGTAGCAACCAATTCATTTAATCCCAGTAACATTCCAGTAAATAATTCCCATAAGGTCTACCGCCCTGACGACAGCACCAAAATTGCCAACAGCTATGCAGACTTTTTTAATGCTTCTATATCTGTAACCAACTCGGTGGCAAGTACAAGTGGTAAATACTGGACAGGTATTGATGTTGATGATGGTGCTTTTAAGATTTCGGAGAGTAATTGCACCGATTGGAGTTCCGATACTGCTAGTAGTAGCTTCGGCGATCCTCGCCAAAAAGATCATAAAAGATTAGGGGAACCAAGCGTCTTCTTATCATGTACTAGGGCACGCCCTCTGTTATGTGTCAGCTATCAGCCTTAAATGAGTCAGCCTGCTGCTGGGAAAAACCAGCACAAGTCAAGTAGATGCCACACCCTGGCAATCCTCTTCAACCCTCATCCATCCACACCATATTTTTTTAGAAGCTTGAGAAATTTCCTTTAAGGAAGAGGCAAGCAGTTTTTTTGGAACATTGATAAATTTCCTGTGAGGAAGAGATAAGCAGTTTTTTTGGAACATTGATAAATTTCCTGTAAGGAGGAGATAAGCAGTTCTAAAAAAAGCAGTTCTAAAAAAAGCAGTTCTAAAAAAGCAGTTCTAAAAAAATATCCTTTTATAAGGAGATAAGTAGCTAAAAATATTGCGCCTTATAGTGCTGACGGGTATGATCTTGTTGCTAGTTTTTTATGGCACTCTGCCACAAAAGATACTTTTACAAAACACCTGGGGATGTCGCTATGCGCTTTCAATTTCAAATTGGTTCTATACTTTCTTATAAACTTGCGTCTCTTAAGACAGCTTTGGTTCTGCTGCTGGCAGTGATGCTGTTGGGCGCCTTGCTTGCCTCCTGTAAAGACAAGGGTCGCAGCAAGAAGGGAGGATCTGCCAGCTCCGACAGTGAAGATGCTTCCGAAGCCACTACCCTGGATGATTCTGATAAGATTTATCTGTGGCTTAGCAGTGCGAGATCTGGCGGAGCTTTGGGCGGCGCAGCTGGTGCCCATACCGTATGCCAGGGGGAAGGGAACGGCGAGGACAGTGTCCTGCCCAATACCGATACCGTGGGCTATACCCACCAGGCAGTGATAGGAGACAGTTTATTTAATCCGGGTGATATTATAGAAGATGGAGATGAGCGTGGGGTCTACCGCCCTGACGACAGCACCCAAATTGCCAACAGCTATGCGGACTTCTTTGATGTGTTGGGTGTCGATGCACTGGCTACGGTGGCAGACGGCTCTAATAAATTTTACTGGACAGGTCTTGAGAGTGAGATGGTTTCCTCAAGCACCTGTTCTAATTGGACCACATCCGACGGCAGTATACGTGGATCTATTGGTTCAAGTGGAGTAGTCAGCTTCTCCAGATTAGGCAACTCCGAGGTATTTTGTTCCTCGCAGTTGCATCTTTTATGTGTCAGCCATTAGTGCCTGCAGGCCGCGCACGCCGCCGCTGCTGCCAAATAAAGCCCCGCCCAGTAATGCGGTTCTAAAAAAAGCTGCAACTCTGCTGTGAGGAAGGGGTAAGCCGTTCTAAAAAATTAGTCGCGCTGGATGAGTTCAATGGCGTGACCATCAGGATCGCGCACAAAGGCAATTACCGAACCGCCGAATTTCATAGGACCTGGCTTGCGATAGACATCCGCACCTGCTGCCTCCATGCGCTGGCACATGCCGTGGATGTCTTTTACTCCTACAGCTAGGTGTCCCCAGGAGTCGCCGTCGGCATAGTCGCTGGCTTGATCCCAGTTATAGGTCAATTCTATTTCTGCCTGCTGGGGTGAGGCTTCATAGCCCACAAAGGTGAGGGTGAAGCGTCCATTGGGGAATTCTTTTTGCCTCAGTACTTTCATATTCAGTTGTTTGGTATAAAAGGCGATGGCTTTATCTTGGTCGCGTACGCGGATCATGGTGTGCAAGTACATGGTTTCCTTAGGTTGAGGGGGAGGGAGGAGGTTGTAACTCTGCTGTGAGGAGGAGATAAGCAGTTCTAAAAAAGCTGCTTAGGTGCTCAGGGCTTTTTCTGGTGGTGTATAGGGAAGTTGCTGTGCTTGGGCTACGGCTTGGTAGGTGAGTTTTTCTTGGTGGATGTTGAGTCCTGCCAACAGATGGGGGTTTTCCAACATGGCTTTTCGAGGACCTTGGTCAGCCAGGTTGATAATGAAGGGCAGGGTGGCATTGCCCAGGGCGTAGGCAGAGGTGCGAGCCACAGCACCAGGCATATTGGTAACGCAGTAGTGAACGATGCCGTCCTCGCTAAAGGTGGGTTTGTCATGGGTGGTGGGTCTGGAGGTTTCAAAGCAGCCTCCTTGGTCAATGGATACATCTACCAGTGCTGCTGCTGGTTTCATGCTGGAGAGCATGGGTCGTGTAATCAGTTTGGGGGCTGTAGCCCCAGCGACCAGTACCGCACCGATGATCAGATCTGCTGCAGCGATGGCTTGGTAGAGGTTATCTTGATTGGAGTAAAGGGTGTGTATGCGGCCTCCAAATTGGGTGTCAATCCATTCCAGACGAGGCAGGGAGCGATCTAGTACTGTGACCCGTGCCCGCAAGCCCATAGCCATCAGTGCTGAGTTGATTCCCACCACACCGCCTCCTAGGATGACCACATGGGCGGGAGGGACTCCTGGCACCCCTCCCAGTAGGATGCCAGCACCACCGTGACTTTTTTCTAGGCAGTATGCGCCAGCTTGAATAGCCATGCGTCCTGCTACTTCGCTCATGGGCGCCAGTAGGGGCAGATTGCCTTGGGGGGAAGTGACGGTTTCATAGGCAATGGCGGTGCATCCGCTGCCCAGCAAGCCTTGGGTTTGCTGGGAGTCTGGGGCTAGGTGCAGGTAGGTGAACAGGGTTTGACCCCGCCGCAGCATGGCAATTTCTGAAGCTTGTGGTTCTTTGACCTTAATCACCAGCTGTGCCTTTTCAAAGACCTCTTGCGCTGAACCAACAATGCGGGCTCCCACTTGGCGATAGGCAGCATCATCGCAGCCAATGCCCAGTCCGCAGCCGCTTTCTGCCAGTACTTGGTGTCCGTGATGAGTCAACTCGCGTACAGCAGCGGGGGTTAAGCCCACGCGGTGTTCTTGCACCTTGATTTCTTTGGGAACGCCTATTTGCATCGCTTGCCTAATCGCTTGCCTAATCGCCTGTTTAATTGATTGCCTAATCGCCTGTTTAATTGATTGCCTAATCGCCTGCTTATTTGGGCACTTATGGCATCCATCAATCTAGCAAAAGACAGTGATGCTTGTAAAGCCTGGTACCCAGGTGGTTGGTCTGACAAAGTGTTATGCTGGGGCATATTTTGCTGTAAGCAAGCAGTAGATCTAAGGACAAAAGGCATGGCAGCACAGGATTTAACCAAGGGCTCTATTGGTAAATGGGTGTTGCGTTTGGCTTGGCCTACCTTGGTGGCTTTTTTACTGCAGAATTTGTATACGCTGGCAGATTTGTTTTTTCTGGGCAAGTTAGGGGCCAAGGTACTGGCAGCATTTGCCATATCCTTTAACTCATTTTTCTTGGTGCTGGCACTGGCATCTATTTTTGGGGTGGGTTCATTGGCACAGATGGCGCAGCATTATGGTGCTGGCAATATCAAAGCGGTAAAGCAGGTGTTTCCGCAGACGGTGTTATTGGTGGTGGTGGTGGGAGGGATATGCTGGCTGCTGGCGGCTTTGGCAGCGCCTTGGTATTTTGATTTTTTTACTGATGACGCTGCGGTAGTAGCCTTGGGGGTGCCATTTTATCGGATTTATAGTTCTGCCTTATTGCTGCAGGTGCTGTTGTTTTCCCTGGGGCATTGTTGGCGTGCTGTGGGGGATTTTCGCACGCCCATGCGGCTGATGAGTTTCAGTGTGTGCTTAAATTTGCTGTTGGATCCGCTGCTGATTTTTGGCTGGGGACCTGTGAGAGGGCTGGGGATGAATGGGGCCGCTTGGGCTACCTTGATTTCACAAGGGGCAGCCAATGCCATCTATTTGTGGTTGAGCATACGCCATGATGATTCAGCTGCTGGTGATGACATGCACCCCTTGGGACTGCAGCTGCCCTTGTATCCTGACTGGGCGCAGATGGCAAATACGCTGCGCATAGGATTTCCTGCGGGGGTGCAGTATTTGTTTGTGGCACTGGGGATGATGGCTACTTATGCTTGGCTGCGTCCCTTGGGGTCGCTGGCCATAGCTGCGGCGGGGGTGGGTTTTCGTTTATTTGAGACCGGCATTTTACCGATTGTATCGGTGGGCATTGGCGTAGCTAGTTTGGTGGGGCAGAATCGCGGGGCGGGAGAGATATTGCGGGCGCGGGCAGCTTTTTGGTGGGGACTGCGTTACAGCTTGCTGATGGCATTATTTGGTTGTGTGTTAGCTTGGAGTGCTCCTTATTTCTGGCTGGGCTTGTTCACAGACAACCCACAGCTGCTGCCCTTGGGGGTGGCTTACCTGAATATTCATGTACTGGCACTGCCTGTTTTTGCTTGGGTCTTTAGTGTTAATGCTGTATCCATAGGGCTGGGTCGCACCGACCTCTCCCTAGCCAGCGAACTCATGCGCATTGTGATACTATTGAGTTGGTTAATCGGCAGCTGGATGCTGTTAGGCAGCAACCTGCTAGCTATCTTTTGGACCAACAATATCGCTGGCTTTTTCCAGGCTTTGTTTGTTTGCTGGGTGCTTTACTACTTGTGGAAGGGCCCCTTAAAGCTGCCTGCCAACCCCCTCCCCACCTCATCCCTCTAGATAACAGGAGCTGCTGATGGACACATTCACAGACATTCAATTAAGTAGACAATTGGTAATTACAGTATTCTTGGGCTTGGTGGCACTGGCTCTCTTTGGCTTCTTTATGGTGCTGGCTTGGCAAGAAACCCTGCGCGATTGGCGCAGATGGCGCAGCAAGGATAAAAATTCCAAGCGCAAGCGTCCTCCTCCTGCCTTGTCTTGATGCCCTCCCCAGATCCGCAGGACGCCAAACAACTGCTTCGCCGCAAAATCCTGGCGAAAAGACGCTCCCTCTCGCCCCAAGCACTTCAACAAGCCAGCCTGGCCATCGCCCACAGACTCTTTCAGCTGCCAGCTTGGAAACAGGCCTGCGGCATCCACTGCTTCCTCAGCCTCCCCCATGAACCCAGCACCCTGCCCATCTGGCAGGCAGCCAGCCCTGAAAAAACCTGCTTTGCCCCGGTGCAGCTGCCCCAGCATCAGCTGGGCGCAGCCCCCTGGAACCCCCGCCAACCCCTGGTTCAAGCAGCATTTGGCGTATTAGAACCTCCCCCCCCGCCCCAAGGACACCAGCCCCTCTCTCCCTCTCAAGCAGCAGCCATTGACATAGTGATTGTCCCCGGCATCGCCTTTGACCAACAACGCCAGCGCCTAGGCTACGGCAAAGGCTTTTATGACCGCTTCATCACCCAGCTGAAAGCCCTGAAAAAATCCCCCCCAACCCTGATCGGCTTAGCCTTGGAACTGCAATGCCTGCCCACGCTTCCCAGCGAACCCCACGATATCCCCCTGGACATCATCCTCACGCCCTCTTTCTCCATACCCCCAGGCTGCTGATGAACACCCGCCGCCAAGCATGGGGGCAGCTGCTGGGGCGCATACACCCCCCAGGCTGCGCAAAAGACGGGCTGTTTTTTTGGCATGCAGGCATGCATCAGCCAAGAAAAGAGCCAATAAAAGAGCTAAGAAAAGAGCCAAGAAAAGAGCATAGTGTTTCGGGTGCAGCTTTAAGGGTTGCATCTCCATCCATAGAATGCGATACCATAAGCATGATCATTCCTTAGTGGAATTGTATTTGGATAGTCTATCTCAGTAACCATAACCCGCCCCATGCCCCAGACTGCCAAGTTCAAAAGCAGCGGTATGCAGCACCTGATGACCCTAGCAAAGCTGTTGCTCATCAGCGGAGCGGTGGTATTGCAGCTTGCCTGGGTACAGCTTGCCTGGGTACAACCTGCCTGGGCACAGCCTGCCTTTGCAGATGGCGCTAAGTTGTATATTTCCAAAGGATGTGCTGCCTGTCATGGACAGCAAGGACGCCAGCCCATTGCTGCTAACTATCCCAAGTTGGCGGGACAAAACGCTGTGTATACCGCAGCCCAGCTCAAAGCTTATAAAGATCGTTCCCGCACCAGTGCTTTGGCGGGAGTGATGTGGCTCTCAGCTGCCAGCCTGAACGATGACCAAATACGCCAAATTGCTGACTATTTGCAGTCATTGAAGTAAGCTGGTGTCTTTCTCTTCCCTCTCTTCCCCCTCTTCCCCCTCTTCCCCGCCTGACGATGCCAGCTTTTGCTTCTTTGCCCCGTCTGTTTGCAGCCCCGAGCGCTTCCCCTAGCCGACGATGCTGCTGGCTGCTGCTGCTCATGCTGGGCTGCTGGCTGGGCGTTGCCAAGCAGGTGCAGGCACAGCCTGCGGGAGCTAGTGCCTATCAGCGCCAGGCTTGTGCTGCCTGCCACGGAGAGAGGGGACAGCAGCCCATCGGCAACGGCGTACCCAAATTGGCAGGACAAAACGCTGCCTACCTCAGCGAACAGCTGCTGGCTTTCCGCAACCTCACACGCAACAGTGCAGCCTCACAAGCCATGTGGACGCACGCCCGTCGCCTCAGCAATACCGAAATACAACAAATCGCCTCCTGGTTATCTGCACAAAAACCTTAGCCCTAGCCGCATCACCCCAGCATGTCCGCCTCTTTCCAGCTGGATTTTCAGGTCCGCGACTATGAATTGGACCAATTCGGTGTGGTCAACAATGCGGTCTATCTCAATTACCTAGAACACACCCGTCATGTCTTCTTGCTGAAAATCGGCATGGATACTGCCCAAATCGCCAGCAATAACCAATCCCTGGCACTCTCAGAAATCCACTTGCAGTTCCACCAATCCCTGCGTGCGCATCAAACTTTCAGCGTCCATCTCCAAATCAGCAAACTGCGCCGCACCAGCCTGGTTATCAGCCAACAAATCACACGCCCTGCTGCCACCCCCAGCCAGCCGCCTGAACCCATCCTCAGCGCAGCAGCCACCGCCGTCTTCTTAAACCAACAAGCAAAGCCCACCCGTCTCACCCATGAACTCCAACAGCGTCTGCAGCCTTATATCTCCTCATAGTCTACGGCAGCTGTACGGGTCTGCTTAGACTCACAAGCCTCCAACCTGGCAGCCAACAACCCTTTTATTAAAAAAAACAGGCTGCTGTTTTGATGGATAACTTTTGTGCTATACTGCAAGCAGCAGCAGTTTTTACAAACCCTCACAGCCATTATGAAACCGAATCGCCCCTTTTGCTGCTAGGATTTTGTTGCTGGAAACAAATCCCCGCTTCTCTTATTCCCTTATCTTTATATGGAGCAACCATGTACCAACACACCCCTCCCCTGTTCATGCGCCCGTGGATGCTGGCATTGGCCCTAACTGCCGCCATGGGGCTGCAAGCCTCAGTGTTTTCCTCGCCTGCCTGGGCCTTGGAACCCACATTCCAAGCCAATGGCTTGGCTATTAGCGGCTATGACCCCGTGGCCTACTTCACTGAGAAACGCCCCGTCCCTGGCAAGGCAGAATTTGAAACCCAATGGAAGGGTGCCACCTGGCGCTTTGCCTCTAAGGAAAACCGTCAACGTTTCTTGAAGAACCCCAAAAGTTACGCCCCTCAATACGGGGGTTATTGCGCTTATGCCGTTTCCAAAAACTCCACCGCTTCTACCGACCCCCAGGCCTGGACAGTGGACAACAACAAGCTGTACCTCAACTACAACGTTCTGGTGAGAACCATTTGGCAACGCAAGCAAGCAGAAAACATCAAAAAAGGCAATATATTCTGGCCCCAACTGCTGAAGCAGTAGTGAACCAGAACAGCAGGCAAAGCTATTTGCTAGGCTGGTAGTAGGGGTTGTCGCCTTGGTCGTGGTTTGTAACGTCCACCAGCGCAGTCATATCAGGGAAGACCTCGCGCATGCGTTTTTCTACACCTTGGCGCAGGGTGACATCCACCATCCCGCAGCCTTGGCAGCCGCCGCCCAGTTCTACATAGACCTTGTTGTCTTTCACATCCACCAATGAAAAGTGGCCTCCGTGGGATGCCACAGCAGGATTGATTTCTATATCCAGCAGATTCTGCATGACTTCTTTTTGTATTTCCACCGCATCATCCTTGCTGCAAGAGAGCTTGATATCGTAGGAAGAGTCTTTAAGGAGGGTTTTCAGGGACTCATGTCCTTCTTCCACGAAGTAATAGTCGCTGAAGCCGTTATCGCAGAGAATGTCTGATGCTTGTTTGGCGATGCCTTCACCGCCGTCATAAAAGAGGATTTCACCGCTGAAGGGCAAACGATGCAGGTTGGATTCAAAGTGCTGAAATGGAAGGTTGTGAGCCCCTGCCAGGTGCTCGGTCTCATATTCCTCGGCAGAACGCAGGTCAAACACATAGGCGGGTTGTGCTTCTTTGCGTTTTTTGGCAAATTCTTCAATAGAAAGTTTCATAGTTTCACCAGGGGGATGAGAGGGGAGCAAAATCTACCTTACCAGAATATCCTAGCTGATTTGACAACTATCTGCAAAGGCAATCGTCATGAGAAATAATGGTTGATTGCAAACAGCAGTCTGGCTAACGATGGGAGACGGGGTGTGTACGCTGAGAAGCAACGGATTTTTTTGATAGCAAGCTTGAAAAAACAGTGGAGAGCTGAGTATGCAAGCACCGCTGCTTGGGTGCTGCTGTTGGCGGGTTGTTGTATCTGGTGGCGGATTTTTGTTGACAGACTTCCTGCGGGGTGGGTTTGGGGTCTAGAAAAGGACCTCATAGAGTCTTTATTTAGTTGGAATTATTTTGGTCGCTGGATAGACTGGCTGCCGTTTCCACAGCTGCTGCCTGGTGGGGATGTGCACAGCTATCCTTACCAGGGGGGAGTGCTGGTGCAGCCTTGGGTACTTGAGCTGTATGTGTTCATGTCTCTGGGACAGCAATGGCAGGTGGGTGGCGGTTGGCTGGTGTACTATGCGGTGTTCAGCGTGTTGGCGGGCTGTTTGGGAAGTTTTTGGCTGCTGCGGGGGGTGTATGGAGAACAGCGCGCTGGTTGGTTTGCTTTACTGGTTACGGTTTTCAATTTTTATATTGGCTTCAAGCAGAATGTCCATTTGAATATTAGTTTTTACCACTGGCTGCTGTTGGGGGTGGTGGTGGATTTTCTGTTGTTTCGACAGCTGGTAAGAGAAAGACGGCTGCATTTGCCCTTGGTGATGCTGCGGGGGCTGCTGCTGCTGCTGGGTCTGGGACATGACTTGAGCTATATAGCAGCAATGAATGTTACTTCGTTGGTGCTGGTGCTGATATTTGGACTGGGCTGGGTGTGGCGTCAACAATGGCTGGCAGCGGGCAGTTGGTGGCAGTTGGCGGGGCGAGCCTGGCGGGACGCCTGGAGGCAGTGGCGGGAGATGCCCTGGCGGCATGGTCTCTTGTTGGCGGGCATGCTGCTGGTGGGTTGGTTGTATGTGCCCTTGGTGCTGCAGTTGCTGCAGGCTATTCCGTCCTCGGATCTGGAAACTGATCATTATCGTATTTTCTGGTTTGCCAACCCGCTGCGGATACTGCTGCCATATCTGCAGGGGAGTTTCTCTTTGGAATTGCTTGATCTCAGGGAGCATCCCTTCAGTGGCACTGCTGGCTGGAGCTTGTTGTCGCTGGGGGTGCTGGGGTGGCTGGCAGCCATAAGAAGCCGCAGGCATGCTGGGGTATCTGCACCTGCACCACAAGCCTCTGCCTGGGTCTGGCTGCTTCCTAGTGCGGTGTTGTTGGGACTGCTGGTATTCAATATCCCGCGGCTGCTGCCCACGCTGCAGATCTTTCCTTGGCATCATTTTTCACGGGTGGGAGGACGGGGAACCTTGCTTTATCCTGTGCTGCTGCTGCTGCCTGCCTTGGAGATCAAACGCTGGCAGGTTCCCAAGTGGTTTTGGGCTGCCTGGCTGGTGGTGGGCGGTTTGGAATTGCACACCTTCACCCGCATTCTTCCCCAACCTGCACCGGCAGCAGCCGATGGGCAGAAAGTGCTGGCGTACAGCGCTTTTGTCCAGCAGCAGCCAGGGGAGGCTATCTTTGAGTGGCCGTTTTGTCTGCGCAGACGCGGCTTTCGTGAATTATGCCCCTTTAATTTCTGGGCAGAGGACATTGGCTTCTTGCGAATGTACCATGGCAAAAAGGGTCTGGCTGGGGTTTGGAATATATGGCCTGCTGGACATCTGATGGAAGCCTTAAAGATACAGGGCTGGCCGCATCTGCTGCTGCCAGAAGCCCGTCAATGGGGAGAGTATCAAGAACCACGCCGTCAACAACGCTGCTTGCAAGAACACGAATACCGATTTCTGGAACGCCATTTGGCGCAGCACGATTTTGCTGGCATTCAAGTGCAAGAAGACTTGCTGGCACCTGGCTGTGCAGCGGGGTTTTACCGTCGTTTTGGACAGCCAACCGCACGCCTGCTGGCCAATCGCCACAAGCCCACACAGCTGAGTTTTGTGCCTCTGGATGACAGCTGGCGCCAACGGCATCAAAAGGATGCCCAGAGCGACCCTCCTCCGCTGATTTTATTTGAAGCCCCCCTGGCAGATTTTGTAGCCTTGGAACGCCCCTACGGGCTTAGCTTCAAAGGACTGAAGCGCCGTTCAAAACGTACAGGTACATACCGCAGCATCGGGCGCGAACGCTACTCCTTGGGGAAAACAACCCAGCTGCGCTGGCATGCAGCACAAGCTGGTCAAGTACAACTGCATGCCGAACTGGAAAGCCTGTATCAAAACCAGCAGGTGCGCCTGATATGCAACCATACGCCGCTAGGGCAGTGGGGGCCGCTTGCCAAGGGGCAACAGCTGCGCATCCAACAGACTTGCCCCACCTCAGCAGGTCTCAACGAATTGCACCTAGAATACACCGTACAGGGAGGAAACAATCTGTGGATAGCTGTCCAGAAGCAGCTGTTTGAGGAGGGTTTAAGCGGCTTGTCACAAAGCAAATTGCAGCAGGCGCATCAACGTTATCTGGCATCAGCCGTGCGCTTCACCAGACTGCAATTAAAAAACCTCCCCTAGCACCAGCAGTCTCTGGCTAGGCGCACCCAAACAGTTTGTCCCCTGGCTGATGCTCATGACGGGAATGTCTCCGCTAGTCACAAAATAATGCTTGATTGCAAACAGCAGTCTGGCTAAGGATGGGAGACGGGATGTGTACGCTGAGAAGCAACGGATTTTTTTGATAGCAAGCTTGAAAAAACAGTGGAGAGCTGAGTATGCAAGCACCGCTGCTTGGGTGCTGCTGTTGGCGGGTTGTTGTATCTGGTGGCGGATTTTTGTTGACAGACTTCCTGCGGGGTGGGTTTGGGGTCTAGAAAAGGACCTCATAGAGGCTTTATTCGGTTGGAATTATTTTGGTCGTTGGATAGACTGGCTGCCGTTTCCACAGCTGCTGCCTGGTGGGGATGTGCACAGCTATCCCTACCAGGGGGGAGGGCTGGTGCAGCCTTGGGTATTTGAACTGTCTTTGTTCATGTCTCTGGCACAGCAATGGCAGGTGGGCGGAGGTTGGCTGGTGTACTATGCGGTGTTCAGCGTGTTGGCGGGCTGTTTGGGAAGTTTTTGGCTGCTGCGGGGGGCCTATGGAGAACAGCGTGCTGGTTGGTTTGCTTTACTGGTTACGGTTTTCAATTTTTATATTGGCTTCAAGCAGAATGTCCATTTGAACACTGGCTTTTACCACTGGCTGCTGTTGGGGGTGGTGGTGGATTTTCTGTTGTTTCGACAGCTGGTAAGAGAAAGACGGCTGCATTTGCCCTTGGTGATGCTGCGGGGGCTGCTGCTGCTGCTGGGGCTGGGACATGCCCTGGAATATGTAGCAGCAATGAATGTTACTTCGTTGGTGCTGGTGCTGATATTTGGACTGGGCTGGGTGTGGCGTCAACAATGGCTGGCAGCGGGCAGTTGGTGGCAGTTGGCGGGGCGAGCCTGGCGGGACGCCTGGAGGCAGTGGCGGGAGATGCCCTGGAGGCATGGTCTCTTGTTGGCGGGCATGCTGCTGGTGGGTTGGTTGTATGTGCCCTTGGTGCTGCAGTTATTGCAGGCTATTCCGTCCTCGGATCTGGAAACTGATCATTATCGTATTTTCTGGTTTGCCAACCCGCTGCGGATACTGCTGCCATATCTGCAGGGGAGTTTCTCTTTGGAATTGCTTGATCTCAGGGAGCATCCCTTCAGTGGCACTGCTGGCTGGAGCTTGTTGTCGCTGGGGGTGCTGGGGTGGCTGGCAGCCATAAGAAGCCGCAGGCGGGCGGGGATGTCTGCGCCAGCAGCGATGCCTGCACCACATGCCCCTGCCTGGGTCTGGCTGCTTCCTAGTGCGGTGTTGTTGGGACTGCTGGTATTCAATATCCCGCGGCTGCTGCCCACGCTGCAGATCTTTCCTTGGCATCATTTTTCACGGGTGGGAGGACGGGGAACCTTGCTTTATCCTGTGCTGCTGCTGCTGCCTGCCTTGGAGATCAAACGCTGGCAGGTTCCCAAGTGGTTTTGGGCTGCCTGGCTGGTGGTGGGCGGTTTGGAATTGCACACCTTCACCCGCATTCTTCCTGAGCGTTCACCTGCCGCAGCCGATGGGCAGAAAGTGCTGGCGTACAGTGCTTTTGTCCAGCAGCAGCCAGGGGAAGCCATCTTTGAGTGGCCGTTTTGTCTGCACAGACGCGGCTTTCGTGAATTATGCCCCCTTGATTTCTGGGCAGAGGACATTGGCTTCTTGCGAATGTATCATGGCAAGAAGGGTCTGGCTGGGGTTTGGAGTGTATGGCCTAGCATAGATCTGATGGAAGCTTTAAAGATACAGGGCTGGCCGCATCTGCTACTGCCAGAAGCCCGTCAATGGGGAGAGTATAAAGAACCACGCCGTCAACAACGCTGCTTGCAAGAACACGAATACCGATTTCTGGAACGCCATTTGGCGCAGCACGATTTTGCTGGCATTCAAGTGCAAGAAGACTTGCTGGCACCTGGCTGTGCAGCGGAGTTTTACCGTCGTTTTGGACAGCCAACCGCACGCCTGCTGGCCAATCGCCACAAGCCCACACAGCTGAGTTTTGTGCCTCTGGATGACAGCTGGCGCCAACGGCATCAAAAGGATGCCCAGAGCGACCCTCCGCTGATTTTATTTGAAGCCCCCCTGGCTGATTTTGTAGCCTTGGAACGCCCCTACGGGCTTAGCTTCAAAGGACTGAAGTTTCGCGCAAAACGTACAGGTACATACCGCAGCATCGGGCGCGAACGCTACTCCTTGGGGAAAGTAACCCAGCTGCGCTGGCATGCAGCACAAGCTGGTCAAGTACAACTGCATGCCGAACTGGAAAGCCTGTATCAAAACCAGCAGGTGCGCCTGATATGCAACCATACGCCGCTAGGGCAGTGGGGGCCGCTTGCCAAGGGGCAACAGCTGCGCATCCAACAGACTTGCCCCACCTCAGCAGGTCTCAACGAATTGCACCTAGAATACACCGTACAGGGAGGAAACAATCTGTGGATAGCTGTCCAGAAGCAGCTGTTTGAGGAGGGTTTAAGCGGCTTGTCACAAAGCAAATTGCAGCAGGCGCATCAACGTTATCTGGCATCAGCCGTGCGCTTCACCAGACTGCAATTAAAAAACCTCCCCTAGCACACCCTCTATGGCTGGGCATACCAAACAACTCGTCTCCTGATGTGGTTCATGAGCAGAGCGTCTCCGCCTTCAACAATCGCAGCACCAGAGACATCAAACTGGGCGGGAGTTGACCAACAGCAAAGAAGTCTGTAATGGCAGCCTCAAACGGCAAGATGCAGGCATTCACTGTAAGCCCGCAGCTGTGCACCTGTTCCAGCAGGGTGTGTTCTGTGGAATGCGGCGGGTATGGGGGTTGAAACTGCTGCAAAGAGACTTGGTTAAACACCACTTGCGCCAAAGGGGCAGCTGGTTCTCTTTGCTTGAGCTGCCGCTTGACCAAGGCCGCCAGCCAGGTGAGAGTCCACACATCAGGCAGTGCCGCACGACAAGGTATCAGCAGCAGATCTGCCACACCCACAATACTCTCTGTCAGCGCAGAAAGCCCCGGGGGTCCGTCTATCACTACCCAATCCACATCCGTTCTGCTGCCTAGTTCCACATGCATCTCTGGCAGAGGCAGTGCTGCTAACTCAATCCCTGCAGGCAACCCGTGCATGGCACACCAATCGCTGCTGGTGGCTTGAGGATCCGCATCCACCAACAGCACCCTGGCATCGTCTTGCTGCAAAGCCATTGCAGTCAGCAAAGACAAGGTACTCTTGCCCACCCCGCCCTTTTGATGTAAAAAACCCACCACCCCCGCCCTGTACTCAGGACACCAAGAGATTCCCTGCCTCCCCGCACGAACAGCATGCTTACTGATGGGCTTCATCGCTGATCCCTGCTGCTGCAGTTATTCTTGGTCTTTATCGCTGACAAAAAGATATCTTTGGGCAGCATCCCCGCTGTCCTCACTATGCCCTTCAGCCAGGTGCTCCAACTCTGCAGTCATTTCACCAGCTGGAGTACCCGCAATAACATAACGATTGTCCGCCCAGTCGCCCAAGTCTATTTGTTTGCAACGTTCTGAACAGAAAGGTTTATGGGGATTGCCACCCCAGATAGACACCTGACCACAACGGGGACAAGGAACTTGCAGCAGCGCATCGTCTGATGTTTGCTGCTGGCTACCAGCAACTGGCTTGCCGACTGCTGCTTGGGAAGGTTTGTTCTGCTTCATGATTGCCCGATGATTGCCCGATGATTGCCTGATGATTGCCTGCATATGCTGTAAAGAAATCCGCACTGCCCCTACCAGCAGTGGTGCTTCATGATACTAAAAATACCCCATATCACAGGCAAATTCAAAATAGCAATCCAGGTTGAAGTCTGCTGGAGCTTTTTTTTATAAAAAAAATAGTGTTTTGAACAAATTTTTTTTGACTTTAGTTTTTTATTGCGATAGATTGAACCTAAGAAACAAGTGGGATGTGCTTATATCCCTTTTTTTAGTATCTTTTCAGTACCTTTTTTCAGTACCTTTTTTCAGTACCTTTTTTCAATACTTTTTTTCAGTACCTTATTTTCAGCAGAGTTGCAGCATGGAAGCTATCCAAACAAAGCAAATAACCGCAGACCAGCACAAGAAAACGCCAGCCTCACAGAGCCACAGGCACGGGAAGCAGCAGCTTCCAAGCAAGACAAGTGGTTGCGAACAGAATATAGACCCCTGGCGCAATCCTGCCCATGTGCTGTCTCCACCGCGGCACTGGATAGAAAATCTGCGCAGCGGTCACTGGCCCTGGATGATGTTTCGTTTTGCCTACAAAAATCTGCTGAGCAGTCGCTGGAATGCAGAACCCCAACGCTTTGTCCACTTGCTGCCCCGCCCCAGAAGACCCTTGCCTGCCTTGGTGTGTGGCTGTGGATATCCCCATCACTGTCATGTTGCTTTGGCTTTAGAATTTCTGCAAGACTTGTTTCAGTCGCAGCAAGCCCTTGAATGCCGTGTGCAAGCTGTCCCTGCGCCCTTGAATCCCGCACCAGATTTGCATACCATCCTAGCCACGCTTGCCGAATCCCCCACAGCATCCTCTGCAGACTAATTCTTGATAAAGGACTCTGCTGAGAAACCCCTAGCGCTTCTGAGCCCAGGGGGCGTGTTTTTACATAGGACGCACGCCTTATTTATTGAAAAATCCTTACAGCCAGCAAGCCCTGCTGCTTTACTAGACACAACCAAACAATAATCAAGAACTGCTTGCCATAAACAATTGTATCCTTTATAGTGTTAAATGATTGTTTATTAACAACACCTTCAAGCGCTGGTAGCAACGGCGCTGAGCTCATTTTTGAAATCTTGCAGATAAACGGCTTGCATGTGCACTACCCCTGAGACCATAACCAGCGGCAAATTGATGGGAGCCATGCCTTTCACTGTTTACCGCTTGGCAAATGGGATGGTGGTGGCCTTGCTGCAGAACCACATCAGCTCGGTTGCTTCCTGCTTGCTGCATTATCGCGTGGGAAGTACATCTGAGAGGGATGGTAAACGGGGTTTGGCGCATTTTTTTGAACACATGATGTTCCGTGAGACCAACACGCTGGCTGACGGTGATTTTGACCGCATCGTGTCAGAGTTAGGCGGGGTGGGATTGAATGCCTTTACCAGCTATGACACCACGGCTTATCATGTCAGTGTATCCACGCCCCAACTGGAAAAAATACTGCATTTAGAAGCAGAGCGCATGGTGCGTCTGCAGCTGAGTGATGAGCAAATTGAAGCAGAACGGGGTGCGGTGTTGGGGGAAATTCTCATGTACCAAGACATGCCCTCTGAGCAATTAGCCAATCGCATGATGGCAGAAGCCTTCCAACAGCATGCCTATCAGTATCCGATTATTGGTTACTATGACCAAGTGGCAGCTTTTGGACGGAAAGATTTTGAAGATTTTTACCAGCGTCACTATGCACCCAATCAGGCTGTGTTGGTGGTGGCAGGTGGTTTTGATGAACAACAAGTACTCAGATGGGCAAATGATGCTTTTGGAGCATTGCCTGCGGGCACACAGCAGTCGGAATCCCAGGTGCAGGATGCGCCCTGGGAGAAATCACGGCAGATAGAGTTGCGTCATTCCAAAGTACAGACCGAGACCTTGCTCATTAGCTGGCGTTCTTCTGGGGTGCAGCACCCAGATTACCCAACCCTGATACTCATGACTTGCTGGCTAAGTGTAGGAAGCGCCTCCCCGCTGTATCAAGAATTGGTACGCGGAGGCTTGGCGGCATATTATTCCTTCTCGCTGCAAGAACAAGACCTGCTTTTGTGCGACCCCGCCCTGATTATAATGGAAGCAGGACTCAACCCTGGCATCTCTTGTGAACAAGTCGAAGAAGCCTTTCAACAATTGCTGAAGAAACTTGCCCAAAACCCTCCTCCAGAAGCAGACATGCTGCGAGCACTTAACCAACTGCGACTGGGAATATATTCTGTGCTAGAACACAACATGCACATGGCTAGAATGCTGGGAGGCGGCTTGATCACCTGCAATGACCCTTTGCACGGGGAAAAAATCTTGCAGCAAGTAGAACGCACCACCGCAGCTGACTTACAACAAATCTTAAACACCTGGCTGCTGCAAGCTCCCCATTTGTGTCTACGACAACGTCCCGAAACTCCCGCTGCTGCAAGCCCCTCTTAAAGCCCCTAAGGAAATCCTTACCTATGGACATTCTTCATCAGCATATCCCCAGCCGTATTTCCCAAATCTATGTGATCTTGCCACGCACCGGCTACTCCCTTGATCCCGCCTCTCGCTGCGGACTCACCAGATTAATGCTGCGCATGCTGGAACAAGGCGCAGCAGGGCTTAGCTCGCAGGCATTCAGCAGCCAATTAGAACAACTGGGGGCCGACATCAGCCATTCTCTGACTTGTGACCATATTTCCCTGTGCCTCAGCACGTTGACAGAAAACCTAGAACCTGCTGTAAAGCTGTTCACCCAAGCCCTGCTGCAGCCCAACTTCGCTAAAGAAAGCCTTGAACAAATCAGACTAGAAATGATGAGTACCTGGATCATAGAACGCCAAGAATCCAAACGGCTGCGCGCCACAGAAATGTTCTTCCAATGCCTGCACCAAGACCGTCCCCAGGGCAACTCTTCCCACGGAGACCCCCAAGGAATGAAAAATATCTCCATGCAAGATGTCCACAGGCAGTACCAAAAACTGTTCGCTGCCAAAGGAACCTTCTTTGCTACCATCTCCAGCCTGCCCCAAGAAAAAATCGCAACCCTGCTGCAACCACTGCAAGCCCTGGAATCCTCACAACCATTGCCAGAACACCCCTGGGACAACTACCAGCCCCTCACCCCTCCAGGCCGCCGAGTAACCATCGTCCCCGATAACAACACCAACACCGATGAAATCTTGCTGGGCCGCTTCGGTGCAGTCCAAACCGCATCAAATTGGTACATCCATCAATTAGCCGACCTGGTGCTGGGCGGCGATATGGCCTCACGTTTATTCCATGAAATCCGCAGCCAGCGCGGCTACTCCTACGGTGCCAGCTGTCGACACGACCACCTCAGCGGAAACACCCCCAAAAACACCCGTCTTCCTTTCTTCATTTATACCTTCCCCAGCGGCGAACACACCGCAAACACCCTCTCATTGGCACTCAACCTTTATGAAAACTTCGTAAAAAAAGGCATCACAGAAAAAGAACTGAACCGCACCCGCAAATACCTGATCCATTCCTATCCTTTCAAAAAAGACACCCCCAAAAAACAGCTCGGCTGGCGCATTGGGCATAAACTCTACGGCATCCAGCTGCCATCTGCAGCAGAACACCACCAACGGCTGCAAGACCTCAGCGTTGCAGATGTATTAAAAGCGCTGCAAAGCAGCCACGATGTTTCTGCCATGGAAATTGTACTACTGGGAGACCCCAAACGACTGCGCAAAGCCATAGATTGCATCCCCCCACCAGAACACATACGCACCATAGAGTATCCTAAACAGACCACCATTGCAGCCTAAACATTTTTCTGGCAAGCTTAACCAAGCCACAAGCCCTGCAAGCCCTACAAAAATATAGCTAAACTTATGAGCAATGAACTCTATCACTTCGTTCAAGGCGAACCCCAGCAAGGCATCAGCCAGCGCTTTGGCGAGGTCATGAATCCCACCGAAGGCAGCCTGCGCTTTAAGCTGCCGCTGGCCAACACCAAAGAAATTGAAGCTGCCATTCAGCTTGCTGACAAGGCTTTTGTAGCCTGGGCGCAATTATCGGTACTCAAACGCTCTCGGGTGTTTTTTCGCTGGCTGCGTTTGCTGGAAGAACACACCGAAGAACTGGCACAGCTGATTTGCCTGGAACACGGCAAAGTCATCAACGATGCCCGCGGAGAAGTCCAACGCGGGTTAGAACACGTGGAATTTAGCTGCGGCATACCCCATCTGCTCAAGGGCGAGTTTTCTGATGGAGTCAGCACGGCAGTTGACATGTACTCCATGCGCAAACCATTGGGCGTAGTGGGCTGCATTACCCCTTTCAATTTCCCGGTGATGGTAGCTTTGTGGATGGTAGCCAACGCTTTGGCATGCGGTAATGCGGTATTACTAAAACCTTCAGAAAAAGACCCCAGCTCATCCATCAAACTGGCAGAGCTGTTTATTGAAGCTGGCGGTCCGCCGGGCGTGTTTAATGTGCTCAACGGAGACAAAGAAGCCGTGGATGGACTCTTGCAGCATCCTCTGGTGCGAGCCATTAGTTTTGTAGGCTCCACTCCCATTGCGCGCTATGTCTACACTGAAGCCGCCAAGGGCGGCAAACGCTGCCAAGCCATGGGTGGAGCAAAAAATCACCTGGTGGTCATGCCAGACGCCGATATGGATGCTGTTGCCAAGGCCCTGATGGGGGCAGGATACGGTTCCGCAGGCGAACGCTGTATGGCTATCTCTGTAGCCGTGGCTGCGGGAGCCCAGGTGGCTGAACAAATTAGTGAAGCACTTATGCCCAAGCTGCAAGCCTTAAAAATCGGACCCTCTCTAGAGGAAAGCTCAGAAATGGGACCCTTGGTCACCGCAGCACATCGCCAACGGGTCTCAGGATACCTAGACCTAGCGGAAAAAGAAGGCGCCCAGCTGCTGATTGACGGACGTGGCTTTTCCCTCCCCAGCCATCCCCACGGCTTCTTCCTGGGAGGCTCTCTGCTGGATAAAGTCACCCCCAACATGCAAAGCTACCAAGAAGAAATCTTTGGCCCCGTACTGCAAATCACCCGTGCACAGTCTTTTGAGGAAGCCCTTAAACTACCCAACCAACACCCCTACGGCAACGGCGCCTCCATCTTTACCAAGGACGGCCGCATTGCCAGGGCCTTCGTCAATCAAGTTCAAGCTGGCATGGTGGGAGTCAACATCCCTATCCCAGTGCCACTGGCATTCTACAGCTTTGGAGGCTGGAAAGACTCCGCACTGGGAGACCATAACCAACACGGCATGGAAGGTATCCGCTTCTTTACCAAGAACAAGGTCGTCACCACACGCTGGCAAGACAACTTTCCCAAGGACTCCCAGTTCTCCATGCCCACCCTCAGCTAACCCCAGTGGGGAATAGGGTGCCAGGCTCAGCTCTGTGGATCCAGAAAATTAACAGCCAGAGGTTAACAGCCAAGGGTTAACAGCCAAGGGTTAACAGCCAGGGTTAACAGCCAGGGGTTAACAGCGGGGGTTAAAACAGCAGGGTGCAGTTTTTTTCGCTGAGAGGGTCAGGTGCGTGGAGGGTGGCAGTGCGACCGAAGGGGAGGCTATGGTTGACATCTCCGTGTCCTGCAGGAATTTGGTGAACGACGGGGAAGGGGGCGTGCTGGAAGAGGTCTTCCCAGAGTTGTCCCAGCAAACCCGGGGGTTGATCACAGCGTTGGAAATTCCCCAGCAAGAGGGCGCCAATGTGCTGCAGTGCGCCTGCTTGTTGGAGCTGGGTAAGCAGGCGATCCAGGCGGTAGGGGGGTTCATCGGTATCCTCCAGGAAGAGAAAGGCTTGCTCGGTGTGGGGCTGCCAAGGGGTGCCCATGCCGCTGGCCAGTACCGAGAGACAACCGCCGATGAGTTCGCCTTCTAGGTGGTTGGGGGTGTCCTGAGGCCAGTGAATAATTTGGCAGTTGAGGGAGTAGGTTCGCTGTGGATTGAAGAGCATGTGATGCAGGATGGTGAGGTTTTCGTTGCGTGCGGGGCTGTTCATCAGCTGAGAGGTAGCCAGGCAAGGGGCGTGGAGGGTGGCGAGGTTGGTGTGTCGCCTCAGCCAGCAGAGGAGGGAGGTGATATCGCTCATACCGATGACATGCTTAGGCGGAGCATTGTTGAGGGCCTGCTTGTCAAGGTGTGGCAGCATGCGTGCGCTGCCCCAGCCTCCGCGGGTGGCGAAAAGGGCTTTGATGTCGGGCTGCAGGTAGAGTCGCTGGAAGGCTTGGGCGCGGGCCTGGTCTGGTCCTGCCAGATAGAGATGTCGTGTGGATTCAAGAGGCAGTTCTGCCCTGAGTCCCCAGGACTTCAAGATTTCAAGGGCTTGCTGGAGGCGTTCTGTGGGTTCGCTGCCTTGGTGAGAAGCAGGAGCAAATAGTACCACACGGTCTCCTGGAAGCAGTGGCGAAGGAATGCGGATGGGAGAAGCTGCGGGGTTCATGGCTGGCGTTGGGATGGGGTGTGGGTTGCGGAGGGTTTGGGCTGAGCGAAGACCAGTTCCAAGGGAGAGTCCTTAGCCGCAGCCCATTCCATAGGGGGCATTTGCTGAGGCAGCAGCCAGGCATGATTGGGGGACAGCGAAACAGCTGGTTGGTTGGCATGCTGCATGCTGCCTTGACCGTGTGCCACAAAAAGCAGCTGGTAACACCCCGCATGAGGAAATTGGGCGCGCTGACCTGGTTCAAACAGGCAGCAGTGGGCAGTGAATTGAGGAAAATCGGCAAGCGACTGGCATTGGACACCGTTCACCCGAAACCTGGATTTTGCAGCTGGAGAGATTAGCTGCATGTTGGCTAATTGCAGGGCAGCTTGGGTATCCCAGTGGGGTTGGGTGAGTACTTTTTGTGAAGACATGGCAATCAAACGCTCATAGGTGGGGGTTTGGAATTCCAGTACACGGATGCCAGCCCGCAGGGAGTGCAAGGTGGTGGGAGGCAGGGTGACCACATCACCACGCTGAAGCGGAAGGGCTGCCAGCAGACTTTCAACAGCTTTGCGTCGGTGATGTTCTTCTTCCAGCCATTCAACAGGCAGACAGGCTTGGGCATGCTGGCGGGCGGGTAAATCTGCCTGGGCGATGCCGCCAACATCGGCAAGGACTTGATCCAACTGTGTATCAATGGTGCGCCGAATACCCTGATAGGCTTGAATGCGATGCTGCAGCTGTTGACGCAGGGCATCGGCATCTAATTGCTGCAAAGCCTCCGCCAAAGGACCACACAGCAGCTCACCCCTATTATCAGGCCAGACCGCAGAGTCCACTTCCAGCACCAGATACACTTCCCATTTTTCCCGATGCACCTCTAAGTACAAATTGCCCCAACCTTCGACAGCATGGGGTTCCAACACCTTCAAGAGTATGGGAGGCTGTCCCGCAAAGCTGCCCAGTATGGCTTGGGGCAGCAAATCCAAGGCATGCTGCAGCCAGGGCGCCTGGGCTGTCTCACCCACCCGCGCACTCCCGCGCCGCTCGCTGCCTGTGAACCACCTCTCACACCCCCACAGCTTGTCCACCTCACAGGGAGACAAAGGCATCGGGCACAGAGGGGCAATCACTTCGGTTTGCGCGGACTCTGCTGCTGCATCCAAGGCACTCTTTGGTGATTCATGCAACCAGGTTTGCAGCTGTTCCCTGCTCCAAGTCCCATCAAGCGCACAGCTGGCACGCAGCTGCCAATTATCGCCTGCACGGCAGGCTTCCAGCAGTTCTTGCAGCGGCTGTCGCAGGCTGCCTGTCCGCCCATCATCCAACCAAGGCGCAGGCGCATGCCGCTGCCGCAGGCACAGTACCAACTGAACCCCCTCCAAAGACACATCTCCCGCAGCCAGCCACGACTCCCAGGCAGCTTCCAAAGAAGCCCCCTCCCACCCTTGCCACTCTGTTAGCAGCAGCCCCCGCCCCGCAGCTTTTGCACTCACCCTTTTGCCGTTAGCATCTTGCATGGAGCTTTACGATGCCTTTCTTGAAACGAATAGACCTACCAGTACCACCAGGCAAAACGACAACAACTGTCTTCTGCTAAACTTAGTATGCCATTTCATGCCCATAACGGGCAACAGGGCACAAGAGGCCTGCAGCCTGCGTGCTTTGCATCATAAACTACCCATGCTCTTCATGCGAAAAAACCATCATGCAAAAAACTACCATGCAAAAAACCATCGTCCAAAAAACCAGGCAGCAGACCCCTTGGAGTATTCAAGACGCCCTGGAACTGTACCAGATAGCAGGCTGGGGAGGGGGGTATTTTGGCATCAGCCCTCAGGGCTGTATGACGGTGCGCCCCCGAGGGGTGGATGGTCCAGAAATAGAACTGCCAGCTTTGTTGAAAGCAGCCCCGCAGCTTTCCCCACCTTTTTTGGTGAGATTTTTAGACATTTTGCAGCATCGCACCCACACCCTGCATCAACAGTTTGAAAAGGCCATGCAGTCCAGCAGCTGGCAGGGCGGGTGGAAGGTCTTGTATCCCTTGAAGGTCAATCAGCAGCATTCTGTGGTGAAGACCTTGCTGCAGGCAGGTACACAGTGGCAGATGGGGCTTGAGGCTGGTTCACGACCAGAGTTGCTGGCTGCCATGGCTATGCTGCTGCAGCAAGCATCAGGGAAGCTGCTGGTGTGCAACGGATACAAAGATACGGGGATGTTTCGCCTGCTGCTGGAAGCCCAGCGGCTGGGGTTGGAATGCTTTATGGTGGCAGACCATCTGGATGAATTGACAGCAACGCTCAAACTGGCTAAGGCAGAAGGTTTGGTGATTCGGCTGGGGATACGGGTGCGCTTGGCGACTTCAGGCGGAGGGCGCTGGGAGGATTCCAGCGGAGACGCCTCCAAGTTTGGCTTGGGGGTGGTGGAATTGATGGAAGCCGTACGCGTCTTGCAACAAGCGGATGCTTTGGGATGGCTGCGTATGCTGCATATCCATTTGGGCAGCCAGCTGCCGCGTTTGGACAGTCTGCGACAAGCCTTGCAGGAGGCAGGACGCTTGTATGTGGAACTGCGCCGTCTGGGATGCCAGGTGGACTGCCTGAATGTGGGGGGAGGCTTGGGAGTGAACTACAACCCCGCTGGCAGTGAAACCAGCTTTGGCATTGGGTACACCGAACTGGAATACGCACAATGTGTTACAGAGACCCTGGCAGAGATTTGCCGTCAGGCGCACCAACCCCATCCACTGCTGCTGAATGAGCCCGGCCGCGCCCTGACTGCCCACCATGCCATGCTGGTGATGCCCGTGCTGCGAGCAACTTCCCGCAGCGCACACCCCCCGCTGCCACCGCCCGCCAAAGACAGCTCTTCCTCCTCAACCGCTGAGGCCTTGACAGAACGCCTGCATGGCGCTCTCGCCGCAACCCATCCAGACAACCTGCACAGCCAGTGGCGCACAGCACTGCAAATCCGTGCCGAAGCCCAGCAGCATTTCTCCCTAGGGATGCTCTCATTAAGTGAGAGCGCACAACTGGAACAGGGCTGTTGGCAGCTGGCACACCACATCCAAGACTTGGCAGTCCAGACAACCACAGCTTTCCAAGGGACTCCTCTCAAAGACCTGCAGGCTTGGCTGAACCAGCATTACTTCTGCGGATTTTCTGTGTTCCAATCGCTGCCAGATGCCTGGGGACTGGGGCAGGAATTCCCCCTAGCCCCTCTGCAGCGCCTGCATCAGCGCCCCTCCTGCGCTGCTGTGCTGCAAGACATCACTTGTGATTCCGATGGACTGCTGCGTCAATATGTGGGACCCCAGGGGCTGCAGCCCTGCCTCCCTCTTCATTCCCTAAAACCCCATGAACCCTACTGGCTGGGGGTGTTCCTGCTGGGGGCTTATCAGGAAACCCTAGGAGAACAACACAACCTCCTAGGTCCCACCCAGGTACTCCAGGTTCAACTAGATAAAAACAACCGCTGGCAGCAGCAAGTCACATCCTCCAACACAGATGCCTCCAGCATGCTCCAAGGCGTTGGCTACTCCCCCCAGCAGCTGCTGCAAGTGCTGACGGCCGCTGCCACTAAATCCCTCCAACAAGGACACCTCACCCCAGCGCAGGCAGCCCGTCTGCGAAGCTATTACACCCAAAACCTCAAAGCCAGTCCCTATCCCCAAAGTCCCTCTCCCCAAAGTCCCTCTCCCCAAAGTCCCCCTCCCCAAACCCCCCCTCCCCAAACCCCCCAGCCATAACTACGCCCCAGGTGACAGTAATTGACGCAGCACAGTTTGCAAAATGCCCCCATTGCGATAGTAATTGACCTCCACCGGGGTATCCAGTCTCATTTTGACTTGAAAGCGCATCTCCGTCCCATCAGGTTTGGCTGCCAGCACTTCCAAATGTCCCCCAGCAATGCTGCGGTCTCCCTTAAAGGAGTAGATCTCCTCACCCGTTAGTCCTAGTGAGGCCGCATTGTGATGCTGCATAAACTCTAAGGGCAGCACCCCCATGCCCAACAGGTTGCTGCGGTGGATGCGCTCAAAGCCTTCTACCAGAACCACCCGCAAACCCAGCAGCCGCGAGCCCTTGGCTGCCCAGTCTCGTGAACTGCCCGTACCATATTCCTTGCCGCCTATCAGCATCAAGGGCACCCCTTCCTCAGCATAGCGCCTGGCAGCCTGGTAGATATTCAACTGCTCCCCGCTGGGAAAATGGCGGGTAAAACTGCCTTCTTGGGGGGCAACCAATAGATTCTTCAAACGAATATTACCAAAGCTGCCGCGCATCATCACGCGGTGATTGCCACGCCTAGCACCGAATGAGTTAAAGTCGTCTGGTTGTATGTTCAGTTGTTGCAGATATTGTCCGGCCGCACTGTCTGGCATAATAGTACCTGCAGGCGAGATATGATCGGTGGTGATGGAATCCCCCAAGACAGCCAGCACCCGCAAATTGTTGAGTTGGGGCAGGGGTGGCACCTCAAGAGAGAAATCTTGAAAAAAGGGCGGCTGCTGGATGTAGCTGGAATGGGCATCCCAGTTGTAGAGCTTGTCCGCAGACACCGGCACTTGATTCCAACGCTGATTGCCATCCAACATGGAGGCATAACAGCGCTTAAAACCAGCTGCGGTGACATGCTGCTTGACCAGGGCATCCACCTCTGCTGGTGCAGGCCAGATATCCCGCAGGAAGACAGATTTGCCTTGGGTATCCTGCCCCAGGGGCTGCTGGGTGAGATCAATATCCACCGTGCCTGCCAAGGCATAAGCCACCACCAAGGGCGGCGATGCCAAATAATTGGCTTGGGTGTGGGGGTTGACTCTTCCCTCAAAGTTGCGATTGCCACTCAGCACCGATGCCGCCACCAGCTGGTTGGACTGAACAGCCTGAGAAATCTCTGGCAGCAGCGGTCCACTGTTGCCGATGCAAGTGGTACAGCCATAACCCACGGTGTAAAAGCCCAGAGCTTCTAGGTCTTTGCTAAAGCCAGCCTGGTTGAGGTAGTCGGTTACCACCCGAGAGCCTGGTGCCAAACTGGTCTTGACAGAGGGGGATACGCGCAGTCCCCGTTCTCGGGCTTTGCGCGCCAGCAGACCTGCTGTCAGCAGCACGGTGGGATTGGAGGTGTTGGTGCAGCTGGTGATAGCTGCAATGGCTACAGAACCCTGCTTTATGGTGCATGATTCTCCCTGTACTTGAATTTGCACCTGTTTATTCAGTTCTGTTTCATCCAGCCCAAAGCCCCGCTGACCGATAGGGGTGGTGAGACTGCGGCGAAATCCTGCCTGCATATCCTGCAAGGGTACGCGGTCTTGGGGGCGTTTGGGACCTGCCAAACAAGCCTCCACTGTGCCCATATCCAAAGACAATGACACACTGCATGGGGGTTCTTTGCTGTCGCCGTCAACGAACAGCTGCTGCTGCTTGCAATAGCGTTCCACCAATGCCACCTGTTCTGGCGAGCGTGCGGTGGTGCGCAAATATTCCAGCGTAACCCCATCCACTGGGAAAAAGCCCACCGTCGCCCCATATTCAGGCGCCATATTAGCCAAAGTAGCCCGATCTGCCAAACTCAGGCTGGCCATCCCCTCACCATGAAACTCCACAAATTTGCCCACCACTCCCAACTCGCGCAGCATCTGGGTAACATGCAGCACCAAATCCGTAGCCAGCACACCTGCACACAGCCTGCCCTGCAAATTGACACCCACCACCTCTGGCAGCTGCAAATAGTAGGGCTGACCCAGCATGGCTGCTTCCGCCTCAATGCCTCCCACTCCCCAACCCAATACTCCCAGACCATTCACCATGGTGGTGTGTGAATCCATCCCCACCAAGGTATCAGGGAACACCAAGGCACCACCATTGGCTCCATGCGCCGCAGCCCTGCTTAAACACACCACCTGAGACAAATATTCCAAATTGACCTGGTGGACAATTCCCATAGAAGGCGGCACCACAGTGAAACCATCAAATGCCTGCTGACCCCACTTCAAAAAAGCATAGCGCTCCCGATTGCGCTCAAATTCCCGCTGCTCATTGCTTGCCAAAGCATCCGCCGAACCATATGCATCCACCTGCACCGAATGATCCACCACCAATTCTGTGGGAATTAAGGGATTAATCCGCTCCGCATCTCCTCCCATACGCTCCATGGCATTGCGCATGGCTGCCAAATCCACCACCGCTGGCACCCCAGTGAAATCCTGCATCAAAACCCGACCCGGCATAAACGGCGCCTCCCGTTCAGGCAGCTGCCCAGGCTTCCATGACGCTACCGACGCCACATCTTCTTCTGTAACCAATCCCCCCCCCGCATGGCGCAATACCGACTCCAGCATAATACGAATGCTGTACGGCAACTCTGCTATGCAACACAGTCCCTCTGCTTCCAAAGCCTGCAAGTCAAACCATCCCGCCTCCCCCGCAGAGGTCTGCATGGTACGCCGTGAACCAAACGGATTGCGCTCGCCACCCCCTTGTACTGTGCCAGCATCTGATTCCATGGCTATGTTTCTCAGCACCTATGAACTTCCTTATAAAAAACTTCCCGCACTTACCCCAAGCATACAAACAAATAGCGCAGTCTGGCAACCCCCAGCCTGCCGTGATGCCTGGAACTTGCCCGTACAGCTTTTCTGTTTGCCTGGACTTCTTGTCTTGGGACTTCTATTTGCCTGGACTTCTTGCCTGGGACTTCTTGCCTGGGACTTCCTGCAAAGCAGCCAGCGATCGCCAAGCAGCAGGAAACACCGCTGCAGTAATGCCTGCCAGCCAGGCTGAACCTTGCTGCCTGGCTTTGGGCCTTAGGGCAGCGATGGTGCGGGTGTAGACACCTTCTGCTTGGGCTGCTGCTTCATCCAATGCCTGTATGAAAGTTGCTGGCGGGGGAGGCAGCTGCTGCTGGACAGCCTGAACCTGGCGCATGAGTGCAGGCCAATGTCGTGCCCAGGCTTCTTGCTGGCTGCGTGCCTCAGAAGACCTGGCAGCAGTGTCTGCTGACATGGTTGGGATTTTTTGCTCCAGTTTTTTGATAGAAGCAGGCAGACATGCTGCCAAGCGGGTGCACTCTGTCAAACGATGTTCCAGGTTGCTTTGAACCGCCAGCAGTCCCTGATGATACAGGCTGCTGCGCGCTGGGTTGTTTTTTGCCAAGTGCTTGCGCACATACAGATACCAAGCTTCCAGCCCGCACAATTCTGCGATTATGCGCATTTGGCTTTGATAGATATGCTCAACGGCACCATAGACCTGGCTGTCATAGGCACGCAGACGCCCAGCAGCTGAAGCAGCCAATGGGGCGGGGAGGTTCAACCCCGCTGACAAATGCCTGCCATAAACTCCCCCTGCTGGTGCCAGTGCGCCAAAATCAGCCGAAATAGGACCCACCAGGCTGCTGTTGCCACCGATGAAAATGCGTTGGCTGCCAAGAAACACCCCTTGGGTTACATTACCCAAACAGGAACCAGTAGCTTTATCGCCCCGAGGGGTATAGTTAAAGTGCACGGTACCGCTGCCGACCTCGCTGAAGCAGCCAGGCTGACTGCTTGTTCCACCGCTGATAAACACATCACACCAGTTAATCTGACTGCCCAAGGTAACCCAAGGAAACAGGATGCTCATTTTGGTATCGGTATGCTGGGCACTGCGGGCGTTTTCTTCAAACAGTGTCCCGCTGCGGGCGTTAAAGCCCATACCTGTGATACTATGCTCTCCTGCGTCTCCGCCCAAAAATACCGCCCCCTCTGCGCATCCCGCACCCATAACACAATGGGGACCCACACAGCTGTCACGCAGCACCACCTGCCCCTGCACCCCCAAACGACAGCCCTCTCCCACCTGGCTGTCCACCAAGGTAACAGCCCCAGCCTCCCCTATGACAGCAGAGGCCCCCACTTGTGTGCTGCTTCCCTCCATACGAACCCCCGGCATCAAGCAGGCTCCAGGGGCTATGGACTCTAAGCAAACATCTTGCGCAATACATACTTGCTGCGGCACAGGTATCTCCACCCCCTGGTCACGCAGCCAGTTGACAGCCGTGCTGTCATAGAAAGCGGTCTTCGCTGCAATCTTCGCTGCAATCTTCGCTGCAATCTTCACTTAAAGAACACCCCAGACCTTCAACAAAAAAAGAACCTCTAGCATACGCATGCCCTGTTCACCTGGCAGTGTTGTATCACAGCACTAAATAGCTATTTTTGACAAACCAATCCCATCCGTCCCCGGCAGCTGAATGAATCCATCTTGGAACAAACAAGGATCTTTTGCTAAATCCTCCCGCATCAGCACACCAGAACCCAACCCATGCGCATGAATCGGCAGCTTGGTCTGCTTGCGCATGGCTTCCACCACACAGGCAGCATGCACCGCCCCCAAGCGACCCACCACACCATCCAACGCCGTGGTCACCACCACAGGAATTCCAGCCCCTAAGGCCTGCTCCGCCCATGACAATGAACGCAGCATCCCCCCCATAAAATGCGGCTTTAATACCAACACATCCATTATCTTTTCTCCAATCACCCGCTTCATCCCTTCATCATCCAAACTGGCATCATCCAATGCCAACGGTATGGGACTCTGCTCTCGCAGTTCTGGATGCTTTAACCACTCCTCCGTGGCTACTGGCTGCTCTATATACTCCAACCCCCAAGGCATCAGCCGCTGCAAATAACCAAGCGCATGCGACACCTTCCAAGCACCCCTTGCATCTCCTCGTATAATAGCCGCACTCCCCACAGCCTCACGCAGTCCACGCAACTGCGATTCTGCCTGCTTGATGTCAGAACCCAGTTTAACCTTCAAACAACCAAAGCCCTCTTTCAACCGCTCTTGGGCATCCTTGACCAAGTCCGCCACCTCATCACGCACCAACACCGCCCCCACGGGCAAACGGGACTCCCCCCCAGGATGCAGCAGCCTCGCCAGCGACACCCCCTCACGGCGCGCACACAAATCCAAGGTTGCCAACTCTATGGCAAAACGCGCACAAGGTCTGCGCTCTAGGGGTCTCAGCCATTCCTCCCAACGGCTGTCTGCCTTCAATAACCCTTGCTGTGACCGAGACAAATCTTGAAACTCCTGCTGCCTGATACATCTCTGCTTGATCTCTAAAGCCAGCTTTGTTTCTTCCAAGGTTTCCACCCCCTGCCCCTTCAAGGGGGCTGCTTCCCCAAAACCCTGCAAACCCCTCTCATCTTGCAGCACAACCCGCATCCCCTGGCGCAAATGCATTTTCTTCTCCCTAGGTACAATACCCATGGGGTGGCTAAGGGGCAGCACATAACTGGAAGTTTTTATTTCTTTAACACGCATCAAAAACCATCTTCATGAAGAAAGCAAAGCCTGGCACATTTCGGCATGATGTGCTATCCATAAAGCACCTTGTGCTATCCATAAAGCACCTGCTTGAATACCCCAGCCTCAACCTACATCCCCTTAGCTCAGATATTCTCTGCTGTTTTGTGCCCATGTCAGCTGCTTCTGATTTTGAATCGTTCCCCTGGGGTGAAATAAGCAGTGGAGAAGTAGAACTGAGTGTAGAACTGAGTGTAGAACTGGGTGCAAAACGCTACAAGCTGGCGGAAGTTAGTCGCTGGCGTGCTGGTACATTGATTCTGCTGGGCAAGGAGGCAGGCTCGCCCTTAAACATTTATGCCAACAATCAGCATATCGGGAGGGGCAGGGCAGTGGAAATAGGCAGCCGCTTTGGGGTGCAAATCACTGAGTTGTTTGCACCCTCCTCGGTAAAGGAGAATGGGGAGTGAACCCCTAAAATAAAAAAACTGTGCGGGGGGTGAACCCCGCACAGTTAAAGAACATCATGCTTATGTATTACTCAGAAGCAGGGTGGAACAGAGGCAGCACGGGGGTAGTGTGGGTGTTCCCATCGGTATCATCTCCTAGCTGGCCAGTATGGTTTGCTCCCCAGCACTGCAGAAATCCATTCTGCAAGGCACATGCATGCCTTCCCCCTGCATAAACAGCACTCACTCCGCTGGTCATCCCAGTTACCTGCTTGGCAACATGGCTTATATGGTCTTCTAGTTTAATACTCGTGTCCGGCAAAATAGTAACTTCGCCGTCGCCCAGACTGCCTGAGAGGTTGCCTCCCCAGCACTGGACGCTCCCGTCGTTAAGAACCGCACAACCGAAACTCCACCCTGTTGAGATGGAAATCACCCCGCTCAGAGGATTATTATCTGAGCCAAGAACCTTCTGAGGAAGACTTTTGGGAATACCAACACCTCCACTCTGATCTCCATTGCCCAGCGCTCCATGTTGGTCGCTCCCCCAGCACCAGGCACCCCCGCTGGCAATCGCACAAGTTAGTGGAGGACTTACTTGCGCATCTCTTGACTCGCTTACTGAGATGGCAGTGACCCCGCTCAAAGTCCCGCTGCCACCTTCGTCCTTAACCTGCTGGGGAGTCGGAGTCTTGCGATCAGTGGTGCTGCCGTCGCCCAGCTGACCCCTGTGGTTCTGCCCCCAGCACCAGGCACTCCCGCTGGCACCCCCGTTCACCACCGCACAAGTGTGACCTCGCCCTGCTGCAATGGCAGTGACCCCGCTCAAGGTGCCGGTACCAGCTGAGTCAACAACCTGCACAGCCCCCTGCCGATCATTGTCCTCCGCTGGAACCACGGCGGAACCTGAACCACTTTCTGGGGTGCTGATTGTGTTGTCGCCCAGCTGACCACTGCTGTTGTTCCCCCAGCACCAGGCACTCCCGCTGGCACCCCCGTTCACCACCGCACAAGAGTACCGATGCCCTGCTGCAATGGCAGTGACCCCGCTGAACTCAGTGTCGTCGTTCTGCTTTACCCGTATAGGAGTGAGGCTCTCGTCCATGTCGGCATCGTTCACGCCCAGCTGGTTAGAGGCGTTACCCCCCCAGCACCAGGCAGCCCCGCCTACCACCGCACAAGTGTGAAAATCTCCTGCTGAGAAATCAGTTACATCACCCGCATTGTCGCTATTATCAACCTCCACGGGTGTTTTCTTATTAATAGTGGGTTGCTTGCTGTCGATGCCCAGCTGACCGTTGCGGTTTCTCCCCCAGCACCAGAGTTCCTCATCCTGATTGGTGGCGCAAGAGAAGTCAAAACCCGCTTTCATAGCAAGAGCCTTTTGGCGCACTTCTACCCGAACATTCTCACTAGTAGTGTCTGTGGTGCAGTCGTTGTCAGTGGTGGTGTCCCCAGTCACTTTAACACAGGCAAAGTAGTAATAAGTGTCAACGGCAGCAGGTGCTGCGAACGAAGCTGTCAGAACCTCAGTCTCGCCCTCGCCCAGGTCTCCTGTAGTAGCTATTGTGGTTACTTCAGCACCATCAGCAGCAACATTAAAAGTTGCGTCTGTAGAGAGGTAAATGTTGACGATGGTGCCAGTTTCAACCAGGAAATCCTTATGATTGGTCACCCCAACTGTAAAGTCGATGGCTGCTGCTGTTCCTGGCACTACTGCGGGATCTCCTGACGAGATAGTTGCCTCAGGATTGCTCAGTCCCAGGTCTGGTCGCCCCACCACCACTTTTTGGATAAGGACGCAGTCATTGTTCTTATTTTCATCCGCAGCCAGTGCAACACAGACACCGTAGTAGTAAGTGTCCTCAGCAATTTTTGTGGTAATCGCTGGGGAAGTTAGTTCTGCGCTTTCGCCTGCTGGGGAAAGTGCTGCTGGCAGATCAATAGTTGTCGAACCGATGAGAGTGTCCTCAGTATCAATGATTGGGTCGTCGCCCATGTTGTAATAAAAGCCATAAGTGCCTAGGGAACCAGCTTCAGTAGCTGTTCCACCGTTATTGAACACAGTAAAAACCAAGGTGAGGTCTTCTGTTGATCCATCAGACAGACGGTAAATAGCAGGTAGCTCGAGGTTGTGAGCTACACTAAGGTCTGGGAACATTCCTCCAATGGTTATTTCTTTAGAATCTGTACATTCGGTCGTATCACCCTTCTTACAGAGATAGTATTTATAATCGCCACTGGGAAGAGCGGCGTCTATGGTAGTCGTGACTTTAACGGTTTCACCGGGTTTCAAGGCCGGTACTGTGAAGTCGCCAACTACCTCATCATCACCACCACCCCTATCACCTTTTTCGCGGTAAATGGTAACTGTGGTTGCAGCTGTGTCTCCATCGCCTGTATTGGTAATCTTAATGCCAACAGGGTCTCCCGGATTGGGCGGGGTGTCTGGTAAAGTAAGCTCCACATCTGCGATGCTCAAATTGGGTGCCGCAGTTGAACTGCCGCCTCCGCCTCCGCCTCCCCCGCCGCAGCTGGTCAGCACCAGTACCACAGGAAGCAGTATCACCCACAACAGATGAACCAGGTTGAAACGCAGGCTGCGCAGTGCAACTTTATAAGAAGCAGCTTTATAAGAAACAGCTGCCTTCACGGCAGTCAGCTTGGTGAAAACTTGCTTTATGTATTGGATGATGGCTTGCATATTGATCTTGCCTTTATAAATTTATAGACGTTATGGGGAAAAAATTTGTTGTACCGCACAGCAATTAAAGCATTACTATACGCCTCTTGAAAAAGCATGTCAACACTCTGGGACGATTTTTTTAATTTTTTTCATGCCCGTCGCCCGCACCATAGAAGGCTTGCCCCGCGCCAGCCCGCCAGCATTAAGCCTGGGATGAGCTGCGGCGGCTGCTGTACCAACGCCAACTGATCCAGCCCCCCAGCAATACCAAGGCAGAGATAATCACCCACAGGCTGTTCTGCTTCAACTGATGCGCCAGGACTTCATGATCTTGACCAAAGCGAAATCCCAGCCAAGCCAGCAGTCCAGACCACAACCCCGCCCCCAAAGAGGTTAAAAGACAAAAGGGCAGCAGCGGCATACGGGCAAGTCCCGCAGGGAGGGAAATCAGCTGGCGGATGCCAGGCAGCAACCTGCCGCTAAAGGTAGAAATATTGCCGTGCTGCAAAAACATTTTCTCTGCCCGCTGGTAAGCGGCTTCAGACAATCTCAGCCAACCTCCTCCTCTGCGCAACAGTTCCAGCACCATCGGGCGTCCCAGCATGCGTGCCAGCATATAATTCACTACCGCACCCGCCAACGATCCCAGCGTGCCTGACAGAATCACAGCCGACAAACTCCAATGGGGCAGCCTGCGTGCCAAATCGCCTGCGGGGGGCATCACAATCTCTGAGGGAAATGGTATAAAGGATGACTCCAGCATCATCAACAAAAACACCCCCCAGTAACCCAGCCGATGGATGAAATTGTCGGCTAGCCAAGTATTCAAGTGTGCCAGCTGTACCAGGACTTCGTTATCCAACAGCCACCAGAGTGCCGCTGCTGCCAGCAGTACCAAAGCAGCCCCTAAGAAAACGGTTAGCCAGACTGGGGTGCGCAAGGGTAAGATAGAGGGGAGTTTCATGGTTTTCTAAGCAGGACGGCTGGTAGTCTAGCAGGCATACGGGTTAGTTTTAAGCATATCGGGCGAGGATAAGTCTCGTCAACACCGCTGGTATCGGTTAAGATGGGTAGGGCGCAGGGGCTTGGTATCCGTGATTAGAAGGATAAGACCAAAGGATAAGCACAATGGGCGACAAGTTTGGCAAGTTGTTTAGCATCACCACTTGGGGTGAGTCGCATGGAGGCGGGGTGGGGGTGGTGATAGATGGCTGCCCTGCGGGATTGGCTTTGGAGGTGGTGGATATCCAGCGTGAGTTAGACAGAAGGCGTCCTGGGCAGAGTCATTTGACCTCTCAGCGCAAGGAGAAGGATGAAGTGGAAATTTTAAGCGGGGTGTTTGAGGGACGCACCTTGGGAACGGCTTTGGCCATGTTGGTGCGCAATCAAGATGCGCGTTCTAAGGATTATGAAGCATTTAAGGACAGTTTTCGTCCCAGTCATGCGGATTTTACTTATGAGCGCAAATATGGGCTGCGCAATTGGAAGGGGGGTGGTCGGGCCAGTGCGCGCGAGACTGTGGGTCGGGTGGCAGCGGGGGCTGTGGCTAAGAAGCTGTTAGGGGAGTGTGGTGTGGAGACCTTGGCTTGGGTGAAGCAGGTGCAGCATTTGCAGGCGCAGGTAGATGCGGAGACGGTAATGCAGGAACAGATTGACAAGCATGGGGTGCGTTGCCCAGATGATAAGCTGGCGGCTGCCATGGAAGCCCACATTTTGAAGGTTCGCAGGCAGGGGGATAGCGTGGGAGGGGTGATAGAGGTGGTGGTGCGGGGCTGCCCTGCGGGGCTGGGGGAGCCGGTGTTTGACAAGTTGACCGCAGATTTGGCAAAGGGTGTGATGTCGCTGCCGGCTGCGCGCGGGGTGGAGTTTGGTATGGGCTTTGATGCGGTGGCTTTGACTGGTTCTCAACATAATGATGCCTTTGTGAAAAAAGCAACCAGGATTGGCACAGCCAGCAATCGTTCTGGGGGGATACAGGGAGGCATCAGCAATGGAGAGTCCATTGTGCTGCGGGTAGCCTTTAAGCCCACGGCAACTGTGGCAAAGGAACAACAGACGGTCAATCGGGAAGGGGAGACGGTGCTTTTGCGCGGACGCGGGCGTCATGATGCTTGTGTGCTGCCGCGTGCGGTGCCTATGGTGGAGGCCATGGTTAATTTGGTATTGGTAGATCACCTGCTGCGACAAGCAGCACAAGGCTCATTGTGGCGGCGGTCTTCCTAGAAAGTACGGACGAAAAGCTCTAGGGGTGTAAAATAACCCTGGCAGTTGGTGAACGGATGAATCTTTTATGGGCATGCTATGAAGAATTACTATGAGTTGCTGCAAGTACCTCCTTCTGCATCGGCTGAGGAGATTCAAGCTGCTTGGAGGCAGCTGGCCAAGAAGCTGCATCCCGACAGGGGAGGAGATGGAACTTTGTTTTCCATGGTGCAGCAGGCTTATGAGACCTTGCAGGATGCTGCCAAACGGCGTGCCTATGACCAAAGTCTGCGAAGCTACCAGGAAATGCAGCAGCAGACTGCGGGGATGAAGCAAGAATTGCAGCCCTCTCAAAGCTGGCTGAACCCCCAGGAGAAAGATGCTGCCACAGTGCCTGCTGTTAAGCCGCAGGTGCGCATCAGTGCCATGGCATTGCCGCGGCAGGGGGCATTTGTGTTGTCTGCCCCAGGCGGCAAAACGGTGATCAAACCCACAGAAGCCCATCGTTTGTGGCGCAGCACTTTAGCCAAGCTGCAGGGGGTGCATGTTCAACAGATTGCCAAACATATCGTCCAGCTAGAAATAGAAGGACAGCCCCAGCATGTACAGCAACTTAAGCCCTTGGCAGAAGGCAGCATGCGCCGCAGCACCTGGTTCAGCCTGGCAGGAGTGCTGGGGAGAACCTTGGAGAAAATGGGAGCGCAGAACAATCTGCCCAGTGCCGAACGTTTTGTGCTGGAATGCAGCAATTTACCTGTTCAGCTGCTGGTTACTGTACCTTCTGGGATTGCGGTGGAAGTGCGCAAGCTTACCCAACAGCTGACTGTGGGCGATTTGAATAGTCCGTTGACCGCTGAACTGCTAGCGGGGAGTCAATTGGTTGCCTCTGAACTCTGTGGATTGACACTGCGCATGCACAATGCCTATGCTCGTATCATAGAATTGCGCGGCAATGCCCAGGTGCGCACACGGGGCAAGTGCAAGCTGATGATCAATGGTCAAATTGGTCGCCTGAAGGTGGATTTGGATGAGGAAACCGAGGCTATTGTACAGGCGGATGTGCACACTTTGGAGGGTTCGGTGCGTGGAGGCAGCCGCCTGGAAATGCAAGGAGAGGTGTTTCGGGTGCGTTGTGCTTCAGAACAAGATGGTTTTATCAAGCTCAAAAAAGTGCAGCATTTTTCCCCGCCTACCGCACAAACCACCAGCACCAGAAGAAGGGGATAGTGGGGCTGCCAGCCCCTGCTGCCTTAGCATCAATAAAGGATTTTTTATGACCAAGCTGTTGATGTACTTGTTGATAGCTTTTGGGCTGCTGTGGACAGAAGCAGGTCTTTTGCTGGCGCAGCCTCCTGGTGGTGCTGGACGGGAGTCACAGCGCAATCAGGAAGTTGAAGGCAAAGAAAACCAATTCAAAAATGTACGACAGCTGTACTTAGAAGCCAACCGCTTGTTTGACCGCCAATATTATTCTGATGCTATCAGAAAATATCAGTCGGTTATTCAAAAACAACCCAGCAGTTTGTTGGCAAGCTATGCTTATTTGCGCACCGCTGAAGCCAATGAGCACTTGAAAAAATGGCCAGAAGCAGAGGTCAGTTACCGACAATTTTCACTGCTGCAGCCCAACAATCATCTCAGTGACCTGATTCATTTTCGCTTGGTGCGTACGCAGTATGAACAAAGCTTGGCTGGCCGCTTTAATCGGGGTAAAAAACTTACCCACGACATGCAAGTCAATCGCGAGATCATTCAAGACGCAGCACGTTTTTTCCTGCTGTATCCCAACAGCGTGCATCTTGAAGAAGTGCAAAATTACTACCAACGGGCACGCCAGACACTGGCAAGAAATGAACGCCAGGTGGCAGATTTTTACTTTAAGAATCGCCAATATCATGCAGCTTCACAGCGCTATCTGTTTCTGCTGAAGCATTATCCTGAGTATCCAGAATCCCCACAAGTGCTGACCCGTTTGATAGAAAGCTACCGTTTAACCCGACAGCTGCACCGCGCAGCAGAACTGGAAGAAATCCGCACCCAATTGCCGTCCCCAGCAGACAATTCATAATTGCATTCTCCTTAAACCAATCTTCTAGTATACAGCATGGATACCCCTCAGCACAGTCTATTAATGCTCAGTCTGGTGAAAGGTGTGGGACCCGCCGCCATTGGTTCTTTGCTGAAAGTTTTCGGTGAACCCCAGCATGCCCTGACTGCATCACCCCAAGAGTTGATTGAGTGCTGCAATCTTTCTGTGGAACAAGCAGAGGGGATTGTGCGCGCAGCCGAATCGGAGGCTGTGGCAGAAGAGTGTCAGCTGCTGGAACGTCATCAAACGCACTTGATCTGTCTAGGCGATGCGGAATATCCTGCTTTGCTGCGGCAATTGCCCCATCCTCCGCCGCTGCTGTATTGCCGCGGATTGCAGCCCCTGCCCCAAGGTCCCACATTAAGCATCGTGGGCAGCCGTGAATGTTCTACCTATGCCCAGCGTCAGACCCAACGTTTGCTAGAGAGCTTGGCACAGCAGATACCGCAACTGGTGGTCGTCAGTGGGCTGGCGCGGGGGCTGGACGGAACCGCACATGCTTGTGCCTTAGAACTGGGCTTGCCTACCATCGCTGTATTGGGTTGTGGTCTTGCCAGTGTGTACCCTGCTGAACACCGCCAGATGGCTGAGCGCATTACAAAACAAGGTGCCCTGCTGAGCGAACTCCCCATGCGCTCCCCGCCCCATGCTTATCATTTTCCCACCCGCAATCGCATTATCAGCGGCCTCGGTGCTGTCTTGGCTGTGATGGAGGCTGGTGCCAAGAGTGGCGCCCTGATTACTGCCGGACACTCCCAAAATTATGGACGGCCGGTTTTTGCACTGCCTGGGGATGTAGATCGCATAGGCAGTATGGGAGTTAATTATTTGCTGCAAAGCGGTCAGGCGCAGCTGCTGTTGGGTTCAAAGCCCATCGCAGAGGCGCTTTTAGCCGACCCTCAGCCCAGCAACGCTGCTTCCTCCCGTGCTTCCGCCCGTGCTTCCTCCCGTACTTCCGCCCGCAGCACTGCTTCTGGGCAGCCGTCCTTGGCAGACAGTCCCTCCCCAGCACTCAACCAAACCCAAACACACCTGCTGGAATTCCTGAAAAAAGAACCCATGCATCCCAATGACCTCAGCCGTATTTCACAATTACCTATGGAACGTCTCTTGGGTTTGCTGTTAGAATTAGAACTGGCAGGGAATGTCTATTGTGATGAGAACAGCCTGTATCGGCGAGCTTGATATTTGTTTGCTTTGTCAAAGCTATGACTAAACAACTTGTAATTGTAGAATCGCCTGCCAAGGCACGCACCATTTCCCGCTACTTGGGCAAAGAGTATCTGGTGGAGTCCAGCATTGGGCATGTGCGGGATCTTCCCCAGTCTGCCAAAGAAATTCCTGCAAAGATGAAGAAGGAACCCTGGGCGCGTCTGGGAATTGATGTTGCCAATGGTTTTCAGCCTCTGTATGTGATTCCAGAAAAAAAACGCCAGCAGGTGCAAAAGTTAAAGCAGCTGGTGAAAAAAGTAGATCATGTGTATTTGGCTACAGATGAAGACCGTGAGGGGGAATCTATCAGCTGGCATTTGCAGCAGGTGCTGCAGCCCAAGGTATCGGTGCAGCGCTTGGTTTTTCATGAGATTACCCGCGAAGCCATTGAAAACGCCCTCAAAAACCCTCGCCAGATTGACCAGCGCTTGGTAAATGCACAAGAAGCGCGTCGGCTGCTGGACAGACTCTATGGGTATGAGATTTCTCCTTTACTCTGGCGGGTGATAGGTTCAGCGCGTTCGGCAGGACGGGTGCAAAGCGTGGCGGTGCGTTTGGCAGTAATGCGTGAACGCGAACGCATGCGCTTTCTTCCAGCACACTGGTGGGACCTGGTGGTGGATCTGTGGCACCAAGGACAGTCTTTTCAGGCAGTACTGCATAGCGTGGATGGAAAACGGCTGGCCAGCGGCAAAGATTTTTCTGATGCCACTGGTCAACTCAAGCCCCAAGCCAAAGAACTGCTTTGGCTGGATGAAGCCCAAGCCCAAGCACTGGCAGCCCAACTTCAACAAGCATGCTGGCAGGTGCAAGAGATACAGGAAAAGCCCTTTTCTTCCAAGCCCCAACCCCCCTTTACCACCTCCACCCTGCAGCAAGAAGCCAGCGGACGGCTGCATTTCTCTCCGCGCCGTACCATGCAAATCGCACAACGACTCTATGAACAAGGGCACATCACCTACATGCGCACCGACTCCACCACCCTCTCCCAGCAAGCCCTCCAAGCTGCGCGCAAGCAAATATCCTCCCTGTTCGGAAAAGAATACCTGCCCGACGCCCCCCGCAGCTACCCCAGCAAGGTCAAAAATGCCCAAGAAGCCCATGAAGCCATTCGCCCCTCTGGCAGTCACATGAAGCACCCCTCCAAGTTGGCCTCATCATTGGAGGCGGACGAGGTTAAACTCTATCTGCTGATTTGGAAGCGCACCATCGCCTGCCAAATGAAAGACGCCCAAGGCACCCGCACCAGCGTCCAGCTGCAAGCCAAAGCGGCTGAAAGCGCAAAAGCAGCTGAAGGCGCAAAAGCGGTGATGTTCCAAGCCAACGGCAGAACCATACACTTTCTTGGCTGGATGCGGGTGATGCAGGAAGCATCCCAATCAAGCCCCCCCGCTAAAGAAGACAAAGATAAAGACAAAGACAAAGACAATCTGCTGCCCATATTGCGCCAGGGAGAGGAAATCACCCCTCAAGCCGTCCATCCCCGCCAGCATGCAACCCAACCCTCAGCCCGTTACAGTGAGGCATCCCTGATTAAAGAATTGGAACACCAAGGCATTGGCAGACCCAGCACTTATGCTGCCATTGTGGATACCATCTTACAACGTGGGTATGTCTTCAAGCGCTCGGGTGTACTGACCCCCACTTTTACCGCATTTGCTTTGGTACAGCTGCTGGAACAGCATTTCTCGCATCTGGTGGATTTTAATTTTACGGCCCGCATGGAAGACACTCTGGATTCCATCTCTCGCGGAGAAGAAGACTCCCTGCCGTACTTAAAACGTTTTTACCATGGCAGTGACACTGCCAGTGACACCAACGACTCTGCCAGCAGCCAGCCAGGGCTGAAAGAGATGTTGAAAGCGCAGATTGATGCGCGTGAAATATGTTCATTGTCGCTGCCCCATCAGCAGCAGGAGTTTGTGGTTCGGGTGGGTCGCTGGGGAGCATATTTAGAGGACAACCAGGGTCGGCGGGTATCTTTGCCCTTGGAGACAGCGCCAGACGAATTGACTCTGCAGCGCGCACAAGAATTGATGCAGCAGCGCACCGAGGATACGCTGCTGGGCAAAGACCCTGACAGCCAAAAAACTGTGTACCTGAAAAGCGGTCGCTATGGTCCCTATGTACAGCTGGGGGAAAACGATGAGGAACCCAAGATGAAGTCACTGCTGTCACAGCAGTCGCCTCAAGCAATTGTCCTAGAAGATGCCCTGAAGCTGTTGTTTTTGCCGCGTGAACTGGGGGTGCATCCCGAGTTGGCGGAGCCGGTGCTGGCAGATTTAGGACGCTATGGGGCATATTTGCGCTGTGGCAAAGAAACCCGCAGCCTGCCAGAAACCGAACTATTTAGCTGCGACCTCAAGCAAGCCCAGGAGTTGTTTGCACAGCCCAAGGCAAGGCGTCGCTGGGGGGCTGCCATTTTACAGGTACTGGGCAAGCAGGGTGCTGCCGACATCAATTTGTGTTCGGGACGCTATGGTCTGTATGTGACGGATGGCAAGCTGAATGCGTCTGTTCCCAAGGGTCATGCCTCAGAGACGGTCACCCTGGAGCAAGCCTTGGAATGGCTGCGTCTGAGGGCAGAAAGAGCCCCTGCCAGGGCAGCCAGAGGCAAACCCCCTATGAAGAAAATTTCTGTCAAAAAGAAGACTGTCAGCAAAACCCCCCGCACCAAGCGGGCAGCCAATGCATAGACTCTGTAAGCAGTTCAAATAAGCTAGAGACCTGTTGAAGCAGCATCCCCGCCCCTGCTAAGAGGCAGAAGGCAGCTTGCCAGGATGCATTTCATTCACAGTAAGCAAGACCTTGCGGCTGCCGCGGAAAACATTGGTGCTTATTTGTACAAGGTAGCACCAGGGAATGTCCTGCTGCCACTGATTGGATTGATTCCAAGCAATCATTTCTGCTCCATCTCCCAGCTGCCATTTCAAATGGCGGTCATGAAAAGCATAGGGGGTGCAGTTGACGGCATTTTGTTCCAGTGCAAAGCAAGGATTTTCATTCATGGGACCAAAAGGTCCCAGCGACTCGATTTGCTTAGCCAAGGTAAAACTGAGCTGCTTACAGTCCAGACGTTCTTCAAAGGAACGCAGCGGTACTTGGTGGCTTGCAGCTTGTTCCTGGCAGGCTTGCATGAAAATTTGGGTAAAGGCTTCCACATGTTCGGGAGCTACCAAACAGCCTCCAGCTGGGGCGTGTCCACCGAAATTCAGGCAGAGGTGTCCTCCTTTGGCAAGAGCTTCTTGTATATGGTAGTTGGACGGCGCACGCCCGGAAGCTTTGTAATTGCCATCAGCATTCAGGGTGAACACCAGTGTTGGTTTTTTGAAAAGGTTGCACAAACGACTGGCTACAATGCCCAGCACTCCCTGATGAAACTGTTCATCTGACACTACCAAGGCGGGGTGTTTGTCTAAGCCTTTGGCTTCTATTTTTCCTAGGGCTGCTTGAAAATCCTGTTGTTCTACTTTTCGGCGTTCTTTATTCATGTCATCCAGTTGATGCGCTGCCACGGCTGCCTCCTGCGGATTTTGTGCCAGCAGCAGCTGCACTGCCAGCTGGGGATCATGCATGCGTCCCGCTGCGTTGAGTCTGGGTGCCAAGGCATAAGAAATATCACGACTTGCCAGTACGCTGTCCTTAAAAGTTACACCAGCCAGCGACAGCAGCGCTTCCATGCCTGCCCGCTTTTTGTCCGCAGCCAACTGACGCAACCCATGGTATACCAGTATGCGATTTTCTCCATTGAGTGCCATCACATCGGCTACTGTGCCCAAGGCTACCAGATCAAGGTATTCTTTTAATCGGGGCATGGTGCGCTTTGCGTTCCAATAGCCGTGTTGATGCAAGGTGCGACGCAGGGAGCAAACCAACTTAAACGCCACCCCGCAGCCAGCCAGCTGCTTGAACGGATAGGCACATTGCGGCAAGTGCGGATTCACCACAATCCCAGGAGGAATATCTTGGGGAGGCAGATGGTGGTCTGTAACAATGGTGTCAATTCCTTGCGCCTGCAGGTGGGCTATTTCCTCAGCAAAGGAAATCCCATGATCCACAGTCACCAACAAACGGGGCTGCATCTTTACCAAGGCTGCTACGGCACGCTCACTTAGCCCATGACCATGGACAAAACGGCTGGGAATAAAGTACTGCACCCGAGCCTCGCATACCCGCAGAAAATCCACCAACAAGGCACAGCTGCTCATGCCGTCCACATCGTAATCCCCCGCCACCACAATCAACTCCTGCTGTTCTACCGCATGTGCCAGACGCTCAGCTGCCTCCCCCATGCCGAACATCAAAAACGGATCCAGCAAATTCTCAAGACTGGGTTCCAGAAAGGCACGCACATCGCCGGCCTTCTTCAACCCACGTCGCAGCAGCAGCCGCACCATCAACGGCAGCAATCCTGTCTCTTTTTCAAGTGCTTCTGCCTCAACCAAAGAAGGCTGCTGGCACTCCTGCCAAGTAAGCGCAGCTGCCTCAGCAGAAACCTTGTCGGTAACAGTGGATTCTTCCATGTACGCCTCAATTAGTGACTAGTGGGTGAATAAAAATAATGTTAGCCTTAGAAAACCATACAGCCCAGCCATTATGCAAATACTGTTTGAGACGCAAAACCATCCATGATTATCTGCCTTGGCTGCTGGGAGTTGTCCTTTTGGTGAATGATACTTTTGCATGCCATCTTGACTCCCTTGCCATCTTGACTCTCTTGCCATCTTGACTCCCTTGCCTGCATCTTGCAATATAGGCGTGTTTAAAGAGGTGTCTATTGATTTTGAAGATACCACCCTGCATCCAGGTAAGCAACCAGAAAAACAGGCAATAAGAGATAGGCAATAAGAGATAGGCAATAAGAGATAGGCAAAGAGTAGACAATAAGCCAAGCAGGCAGCCAAGCAGGCAGCCAAGCAGGCAGCACAAGCAGGCAGCACAAGCAGGCAGCACAAGCAGGCAGCCAAGCAGAGAACCACGCAAAGAACCACGCAAAGAACCACGCAGAGAACCAAGTAGAGAACCACGCAAAGAACCACGCAGGCAACGATCCCCGTCATACGATAAGTGTTGCTGGCAGCCTTTTTCTCTAGCATTCCCCAACCCCAAGTTAGCCACCCCGTCCCCCAGAGGTTTCAATGAACACACGCCATAGTTTGATATCTGTTACCAGCGGTGCGCTGCCAGCGTCTCGCAAGGTATATCTTCAAGGCAGTCAGCACCAAGACCTGCGGGTACCTGTGCGAGAGATTGCACTGCATGAAAGCGCAGGGGAAGCGCCGTTACGGGTGTATGACACCTCAGGCCCTTACACCGAGGATGGATTTCAGCCTGACATTCATGCGGGACTGCCGCCTTTGCGAATCCCCTGGATTAAAGCCCGCGGCGATGTAGAAAACTATCCAGGCAGACAGGTGCGCCCAGAGGACAATGGAGAGATACCAGGCAAGCAGCTGGCTGCTGAATTTCCCGCCAAGCGCCAACCCTATCGTTCCCAAGGCACTGCCATAGTGACCCAGCTGGAATACGCACGGCGCGGCATCATCACCGCAGAGATGGAGTTCATCGCTGTGCGGGAGAATCTCGGTCGGCAGCGCATTCAGCAGCAGCCCAACGGCGAAAGCTTCGGGGCACAAATCCCTGACTATGTAACCCCAGAATTCGTGCGCGATGAAGTGGCACGCGGGCGTGCCATCATTCCCGCCAACATTAACCACCCAGAAAGCGAGCCCATGATCATCGGTCGCAATTTTCTGGTGAAGATTAATGCCAACATTGGTAACTCGGCAGTTGCCTCCTCGGTATCCGACGAGGTGGACAAAATGGTCTGGGCTATCCGCTGGGGCGCCGATACAGTGATGGATTTATCCACTGGCGACAACATTCACAATATCCGTGAATGGATTATCCGCAATTCACCCGTACCCATCGGCACAGTGCCTATCTACCAAGCGCTGGAGAAGGCGGGCGGCATGGCTGAAGAACTCAGCTGGGAGATCTATCGTGACACCCTGATCGAACAATGCGAGCAAGGCGTAGATTACTTCACCATCCATGCAGGCGTCCGTCTGCCCTATGTACCGCTGACAGCCAAGCGCACCACAGGCATCGTCAGCCGCGGCGGCGCCATTATGGCAAAATGGTGTCTTGCCCATCATCAAGAAAGCTTTCTTTATGAGCATTTTGACCAGATTTGTGAAATCATGCGAGCCTATGATGTCAGCTTTTCCCTGGGAGACGGCTTGCGTCCAGGCTGCATCGCTGATGCCAATGACCGCGCCCAATTCGCCGAATTGGAAACCCTGGGCGAACTCACCCGCATCGCCTGGGACAAGGGGGTGCAGGTTATGATTGAAGGTCCAGGCCATGTACCCATGCACAAAATTAAAGTCAACATGGAGAAGCAGCTGAAAATCTGTGGGGAAGCACCTTTTTACACCTTGGGACCCCTCACCACCGATATCGCCCCCGGCTATGACCACATCACCTCTGGCATCGGTGCTGCCATGATTGGCTGGTTTGGCTGCGCCATGTTGTGCTATGTGACCCCCAAAGAACATCTTGGTCTGCCCGACAGGGATGATGTGAAAGCAGGCGTGATTACCTATAAAATTGCTGCCCATGCAGCCGATTTAGCCAAAGGACACCCCGCCGCCCAAGCCCGCGACGACGCCCTTAGCAGGGCGCGCTTTGAATTCCGCTGGCAAGACCAATTCAACCTGGCGCTTGACCCCGAAACCGCCCGCCAATTTCATGACCAAACCCTCCCCCATGATGCCCACAAAGTCGCCCATTTCTGTTCCATGTGCGGTCCCAAATTCTGCTCCATGAAAATTACCCAAGAAGTCCGCGACTATGCGCAATCTGGCATGAACGCCATGTCCACCAGCTTCCGTGATGGCGGAGGACAACTGTACCAGTCTGCAGAACAATTGGCAGCATTGAAAAAATCCAACCGCGCGCTGGAAACCCCGCTCAATAAGCGTCAATGAATAACAGTTGCGCAAGATAAAAAGTCATATGCTTGTATGCCTGCCTGTGCCAGCCTTAGGATGAATATACTTGAGGCTGTATAGAAAAAATCAGTTTCTAAGGAGAGAAATGAAACCCTGTCTTCAGCCTGCTTCAAGTGATTGGATGGGCTACCCCCACCCAAAAGCATCCAAAACTACTGGAGCGCATTATTGAGGCTAGCAGCAGGAAGGGAGACTTGGTAGCCGATTTTTTCTGCGGTTGCGGAACAACCATTGCTGTAGCAGAAAGAATGAACCGCGATTGGCTTGGTGCGTTCCTGCGCAATATAACCTACACATAGCTCACAATAGCGAGAGAAAAGTCAGACTGGGTGGCTTGCGGTCACTATAAAGAGGGGGGTGCAACTATTTAACGGGGTTTATCTAAACGAGGATTGTCTAAACGGGGTTTATCTAAACGAGGTTTATCTAATGGAAAAAGCATATTTTGGAGCAGGTTGTTTTTGGGGAGTGGAAGAGACCTTCCGTCAGACAGCGGGGGTGGAGAGCACCTCGGTGGGCTATGCCGGAGGGCATCAGGCGGATCCCAGCTATCAGCAGGTTTGCACAGGCACCAGCGGACATGCCGAGGCGGTGGAAGTAGCCTATGACCCCGCAAAAGTCTCTTACCAACAACTGCTGGAAATATTTTGGCAGGTCCATGACCCCACCCAGCATAACCGCCAAGGACCCGATGTTGGCAGCCAATATCGCTCTGTGATATTTTGCCCCCATGATGCCCAGCTGGAAGCCGCCAAAAGCTCCCTGGCTGCCCTGCAGGCCAGCCCCGCCATGAAAGGACGCCAAATCGCCACCAAGATAGAACCTTTTAGCAATTACTACCTGGCAGAAGACTACCACCAGCAATACATCGCCAAGCGCAAGAAAGGGATTTTTGGCTGGTGGGGCAGCTAGTTTATTTTCCAGATGTTCTTGACAATTTTTTTTTATGGCGTATGCTGAAAAGCAGTACTAGTCTTTCGTGAGGAGACCCGTATGTGAATACTATTCAGTAAAATTAGTTTAATAAAATTGTAAGTGGGTATGCTTACAATAACTTTAAGAAATCAAGGAATAGATTTTTTGTAGAAAGGATGATACGGATATCAAATTAAAAATTGAAAATGATAAATAGGGGCTGCTATGCAAAACAATGAAAAATCATATAAAGAAAAACAAGAAGAGGAAGTTGAGAACAATTTTATCTTCTTTCAGGATGAATTGAAAAATCTACTCCCTGAAAATTATGGCAAGTTTGCTTTAATAAAAAATCAAAAAATTGCTGATTTTTTTGAAACCAGAGAAGATGCCAGTAAAGCAGGTAGAATTGCCTACCAAGACAAGATCTTTTCTATTCAAGAAGTTACTGAAGAAGTTATAGATTTAGGATATTATTCCCATGCCATCGTTCAAATGCCAAATAGTTAATGGACAATGTATAATTAATGTACGGATCCAATCAGTAGATGTTAGTGAAACTACCGTAAGGATACCCCCAAAGAATACTTTTAAGGCCTTGATTGATACTGGCGCACAAAAGACCTGTATAAGCCGTTCTATTGTTGATACATTAGGATTGGTCTCTTCAGGAAAAGCGCTTATCCAAAGTGCTACTCAAGTTACTTCTGTCAAAAGATATGAAGTTCATTTAATTATTCCGACAGAAAAAATTACTATAATATCTAAAAATCAGATACGGCTAACACCTCATGCTGAACCCTTCATGAATCATCCTGTAAATGAAATGCCTGCTGAACTTCCAAATTTTCAGGTTCTGCTGGGTATGGATATATTGAAAGATTGTAATTTAATTATTGCCCACGGTGAATTTATTTTAAGTTATTAGCCTAACTTAGAATCTTTTGTTTGTTTTGGCAGCAGGCGGGGCTTTGCTAGCGCCCTGCCAATTGGATGCATGCTTGGGCGATGGCTTCGGCAGCGTTGTGGTGGTGGAGGGCTGCCATGCGGGCTTCCATGGAGTTGCGCTGGGGGGTGTTTTTGAGTAATTGCAGCAAGGTTTCTGCCAGCAGCTGGGGGGACAGATTTTTTTCTTCTAGGGATAGCGCACCGCCAGCTTGAACCAGGCGGTTGGCATTGGCACGTTGGTGGTCGCCGCTGCTGCGGGTGATGGGCGTTAGCACACAGGCACGACCTGCAGCGCATAGTTCGGCGGTGGCACTGGCACCAGCACGACTGTAAACCAGGTGACATGCCAACAAGGCTTGGGGCATATCTTGTACAAAGACAGTGGTGCGTGCGCTAAGAAAATCATTGGCTGCCTTTGCCCAGCACTGCTGGACCAAAGCCAAATCGGCGCTGCCTGTTTGGTGCAGTACTTCCAGCTTTAACTGGTGTTTTCGCAGCCCCGCAGCCAGCAGAGGCGCTGCCTCAGACAAGGTGCGATTCAACAAGTGCGCCCCTTGGCTTCCTCCCAGCACCAGCAGACGCAGACTGCCATCTTGCTGGCGTTTACGGCGACGGATGGCGGTGATGTTATCACGGACAGGAGTGCCAGTTACCTGCAGGCGAGGAAAGTTGTCCCCGAGGTCTGCGGTGGGGACAAATGCCAGCTTCACCCAAGGTCCCAGCAGGCGATTGGTAATGCCAGGCGAGGCGTTTTGTTCTTGAATAGCAGTAGGCAGCCGCAGCAGCAAAGCTGCAGCCAGTGCTGGTGCGGACGCATAACCACCCACACCCAGCACCAAGGCAGGTCGCCATCGCAGCAGCAGCCATAAGCATTGTCCCAGGGCAATGGGGAGCATCAACATCACCAGCAGTTGGCGTCGCCAGCCTGCCCGATACCATCCCCGCACCCAAATGCGGTGTAAATGCCAGCCGTGCAGCGGTGCCAGCCGTGCCTCCACCCCCCAGGGTGTGCCTATAAAGCGTACCTGGCTGTCACTGCGCAGACGCACCAGAGTTTCGGCAATCGCCAAAGCAGGGAAAAAGTGTCCCCCTGTACCGCCTCCTGCAATCAGGATGCGCAAACAACCAGTAGCTTGGGGAGGCGGGTGCGACATCTGCTGGGGGGTGTTTGCTGGGCGAACTGCAAGGGGAAAAGGTCTCCCTGCAGTTATAACACAGCCGCAGCTTATTTCAGCAGTACAGGTACAGGGGTGTTGCTGCTAGTGGTGCTGCCGTCACCCAACCTGCCATTGCTGTTGCTCCCCCAGCACTTGGCAACTCCCAGGTGCAGCGCACAAGTATACTCACCCACCCCTGCTGAGATGGCAGTGACCCCGCTGTCCAGGCCCATAACCTGCACGGGAGAATTGCTGTTAATGGTGCTGCTGTCGCCCAGCTGTCCATTCGGGTTGTACCCCCAGCACCTGGCGGCGCCAGCTATAATGACACAAGTGTGACCCCACCCTGCTGAGATGGCAGTCACTCCGCTGCCCAGCCCCATGACATCCGTAGGAACATTGCTGTTAGTGTTGGTGCCATCGCCCAGCCGTCCATCGATGTTGTACCCCCAGCAATGGGCGGCGCCATTGTGAACCGCACAAGTGTGAGATTGCCCTGCTGAGATGGCAGTGACCCCGCTGTCCAGCCCCGCGACCTGCACGGGAACCAGGCTGGGAGTGTTGGTGCCATCGCCCAGCCGTCCATTGCCGTTATGCCCCCAGCACTTGGCTTCGCCACCCTGAACCGCACAAGAGTAAAAATTCCCTACTGAGATGTCAGTGACCCCGCTGCCCAGCGGGACGGCAGCGATAGGGTTGAGAGGGTCAGATACATCGGCAGGGGTTTGCGCCACAACCACGGGAATACTGCTGGTAGTGTTGCTGCCGTCGCCCAGCTGTCCATTATTGTTGTACCCCCAGCACTTGGCTTCGCCACCCTGAACTGCACAAGTGTGATCATTCCCTGCTGAAATGGCAGTGACATTGCTGTCCAGCCCTGAAACCTGCACGGGAATATCGCTGGTAGTGACGCTGCCGTCGCCCAGCATGCCTCTATTGTTGTACCCCCAGCACCTGGCGGCGCCGTTATAAATTGCACAAGTGTGAAATTGCCCTGCTGAGATGGCAGCGACCCCGCTGCCCAGCCCCATGACCTGCGTAGGTTCATGTCTTTCAATGCTGCTGCCGTCGCCCAGCGCGCCATCGCTGTTATAACCCCAGCACTTGGCGGCGCCGTCGCTGTCAACCGCACAAGTGTGCATAGTCCCTGCTGAAATGGCCCTGGCAGTGTTGACCACCTGCACCTCAGCCGCAGCGGAACAGTCATTGCTTTTGTCGCCGTCATCACTATGGAAGACACAGACCCCGTAATAGTAAGTTCCCACAGCAGGGGCGCCAAGGGTGAAGGTTTGGCTGGGGCTGGAGCTGCCTGGGTTAATGGCTGGCAGCGTTACCCCGGGGTCAAGTGTGTCACCAGAAGTGAAGTTAGCAACTGTGGACTGGTAAAGAATAAAGGTGCCTCCGCTTGCTGCATTGCCGTCGCCACTATTTTTCACCACCACAGAGAAAGAGAGCGTTTCACCGCTGCCTATCACATCGGGGGTTGCCTCAAACGATTGCACCACCAAATCGGGTGCTGTCACAGTTATCTGAACGCTAGCAGAGCAATTGTTGTCGGTGTCACTTTCCTCAGCAACCTCATCAACACAGGCGTAGTACTGGTAAGTACCCGCAGCATCGGGTGCGACAATGGTGCTGGAACTAGCAAAAGTGGCACCAGCGGCCAATACAGACAGCGTGTTGGTGCCAACCTCATCATCATTATCAGGATCAGGGGAGTCCCCTGCGAAATGGTAAACTCTGAGGAGGGTGCTGTCTGCCTCGCCTGTGCCTGTATTGCGCACAGTGATGGAGAATTCGAAAGATGCCCCCTTAAACAGTGAGCTAGGGGTGGCTGAGGGGGTTGAGCTCAGATTGAGGTCTGGAATGGGCATTGTCGCAATTCTGATGGGAACCGCATCGGAACAGTTGTTGATAAGATTGATTTCAGTAGCAACCCTGTTAACACAGGCGTAGTAGTAGTAAATGTCGTCGGGAAGGTCAGCAGGGATAGTAATATTGCTGGCTCCATAAAAAATAGCACTGGCAGCCAGCCTAGGCTGTTGAATGTCCGTACCAACCCTTACATCACCACCATAGAGTCTGTCGTCTGCAGAACGGTAGTAACTAAGCGTGAAGCTGTCGGCATCTATGGTGCCTTGATTGGTAACAGTAACCTCAAAGTCAATTTCACTTCCAGGAAACAGTACGGTGGAAACTGTTGAAGGGGTTGAGATGCTCAAATCTGCTGCGGGGGCATCAACTACTGGGGTATCGCCGCAGCTGGTCAGCACCAGTACCACTGGCAGCAGCAACACAGGCAGCAGCATGACCAGCCAACCCTGGGACAGAGAGAAACGCCAACTGCCAGATGCAGCTTGACGGGGAGTGGTGCTTTGAGTGGTGTTAAGCACTCTTTGAACTTGTTTGAGAAATGTGCTTATGAACTGCATGATTATCTTCATTGGAAACTTTATGTATGGATGATGAATGATGGCAGCTGTCACATAGCAAAGACATGCCAGGCTTATTCAAACGACACGCTTACGGGGGCGTTGCTGTTAGTGGTGCTGCCGTCACCCAGCTGTCTATTAATGTTGTACCCCCAGCACTTGGCAATTCCCAGGTGCAGCGCACAAGTGTGGAAACTCCCTACTGAGATGGCAGTGACATCGCTAGTCAGCCCCCTCACCTGCACGGGAACAAGGCGTCTAGTGGTGCTGCCGTCGCCCAGACTTCCACTGCTGTTACTTCCCCAGCACTTGGCGGCACCATTATGAAGCGCACAAGTGTGAAACACTCCCGCTGAGATGGCAGTGACATCGCTAGTCAGCCCTGTGACCTGCGTGGGAGTGAAGCTGTTAGTGTTGCTGCTGTCGCCCAGCTGTCCCTTGTGGTTCCACCCCCAGCACTTGGCGGCACCATTGTGAAGCGCACAAGAGTGAGAAGCCCCTGCTGAGATGGCAGTCACTCCGCTGGTCAGCCCTGAAACCTGTACGGGGGTATTGCTGGTAGTGGTGCTGCCGTCGCCCAGCTGGCCTTGGTTGTTATATCCCCAGCACTTGGCGGCGCCATTGTGAATGGCACAAGTGTACCTAGACCCTGCTGAGATGGCAGTGACATCGCTAGTCAGCCCTGTGACCTGCACAGGGGTACGGCGGTTATTGTCCACCCTGTCATCCTCAGGGGTATCTGGATCATCTTCGGTAATGGTGCGGGTGCCGTCGCCCAGCCGTCCATCTTCGTTTTCCCCCCAGCACTTGGCGGCACCATTGTGAATGGCACAAGTGTGCTCATCCCCCGCTGAGATGACAGTGACATCGCTAGTCAGCCCTGAAACCTGTACGGGGGTATTGCGTTGAGTGTTGCTGCCGTCGCCCAGCCGTCCATCGCCGTTCTGCCCCCAGCACTTGGCGGCCCCTGTGCTGCTAAGGATGGCACAAGTGTGATCCCCTGCTGAGATGGCAGAGACCCCGCTGGTCAGCCCTGAAACCTGTACGGGGGTATTGCGTTGAGTGTTGCTGCCGTCGCCCAGCCGTCCATCGCCGTTCCACCCCCAGCACTTGGCGGCCCCTGTGCTGCTAAGGATGGCACAAGTGTGCAAACCCCCTGCTGAGATGGCACTGGCAGATTCTCCCACCGCTACCTGAACCGCAACAGAGCAGTCATTGGCACTGTTACTGTCATCATCATGCGAAACACAGGCACCATAGTAGTAAACGCCAGCAGTGGATGGTGAGGTAGTGCTGAAACTTTGGTCTGTGGAGTCGCCTGAGCTGATAGTTGGCAGCGTTTCGCTGCCAAGTCTAGTATCACTATTACTAATGGTGTCGTCTGTGGATCGGTAATAGACGAGGGTGCCCCCGGAGGCTGCCGTGAGGTCGCCAGTATTTCTCACTTCAACACTGACAGTCAATTCTCTACCGCTAAGTATTACATTGGTGCTTACCGCAGGGTCTCTCACCTGCAAGTCTGGCCGCGCCACTTCTACTTCAATTCCTGTGGAACAATCGTTGCTGGGATTGGCATCATCAGCATGTGAAATACAGGCACCATAGTAGTAAGTTCCCTCAGTATCAGGTGCGGTAATGGTGATACTTTGGGGGCTGCTGCCACTGCTGCTGATTGCTGCCAGAATCCTGAGGCTTTCAAAATCATCTGCGCTGGTGATGGCAGCATCGTTTGAACGGTAATAGGTAATAGTGCTGCTGCTGGCAGCATTTGCTGTACCTGAATTATACACAGTGATGGAGAAGGTGAAGGCTGCTCCAGGCGGCACGGCATCGGGGACTGCAGAAGCTGAACGCAAACTGAGGTCTGGGGTGGGTACTGTTACAACCTTTACACTAGCAGCACTGGAACAGATGATAGTGCCACTGCTGTTATCATCATGTGAAACACAGGCACCGTAATAGTAAGTGCCAGTAGCAGCAGGTACGGTAATCTCGGCGCTTTGAGAAAGGCTGCTGCCCTGGGCGATTGCTGGTAGACTGCCGAAGCCCACAGAAGTATCTGTGCTGGTGATGGTGGCATCGTCTGAGCGATAGTAGGTAATGCTGCCGCCGCTGGCTGCCTCGGCGGTACCCTCATTGGTGATGGTAACCGAGAGGGTAATAGGGGTGGACACCACTGGCGAAGATGGGTTTGCCGAAGGGGTTGAGATTGTTAAATTGGGTGCGGTTGCGGGGGTGCTGCCGCCGCCTCCACCTCCGCCTCCTCCCCCGCCGCAGCTGGTCAGCACCAGTACCACTGGCAGCAGCATGACCAGCCAACCCTGGGACAGAGAGAAACGCCAACTGCCAGATGCAGCTTGACGGGGAGTGGTGCTTTGAGTGGTGTTAAGCACTCTTTGAACTTGTTTGAGAAATGTGCTTATGAACTGCATGATTATCTTCATTGGAAACTTTATGTATGGATGATGAATGATGGCAGCTGTCACATAGCAAAGACAGTCTGGTTGCAAGTTTTGCACACATGGTAGGTTTTTTGGAACAACCTGTCAATATTTATTTTAGGTTCTTTTATTTTCAGAGATGGGGGGTGGGGTGTGTGGGGAGTGTGGTTTGGGGGGGTTTGTAGCGGCCGATGTTCAGCAGCAGCCCTGTTGCCAGCAAATGGATGATGAGTGCGCTGCCGCCGTAGCTAATTAAGGGAAGCGGCAAGCCTTTGGTGGGAATCAAGCCCATCACCACGGACAGATTCATCAGTATTTGCACAGAGAACAGGCAGGCAATCCCATAGGCAAGATGGCGACCGAAGCCGTCTGAGGTGCGCAATGCCAAGCGAAAGGCGCGCCACAACAAAATGGCGAACAATACCATCACCCCCCACACGCCCAGCAAGCCTAGTTCCTCTCCCACAATAGAGAAAATGAAATCGGTGTGGGCATCGGGGAGGAAGAACATTTTTTGCTGGCTGTTTCCCAGCCCGCGACCCTGCCAGCCGCCTCCTCCAAAAGCCAGATAGCTTTGTACAATTTGAAAGCCAGAGTCCAATCGGTCTGACCAAGGGTCTAAAAAAGCCAGCAGTCTGCGCAAACGATAGGATTGACCCAGCACCAACCAGGTGGCTATCAGGGTTAAGCCTGCCATGCCCAGCAGCAGATGACCCAGTTTTCCTCCACCAGCAAACACCATCAATATCAGCACCAAGGCAATCAGCATCATACTGCCAAAGTCTGGCTGCAGCAGCACCAATAGTAGAAACAGGCTTGCCAATAATAAATTGGGCGCAATGCCCCGCAGAAACTGTGTGATGCGTTCGGGACATCTATCCAGATAGGAGGCCAGGTGCATCACCAACACCACTTTCAGCAGTTCCACTGGTTGAAAGCCCAGCGGACCCAGGCGCAGCCAACGACGCGCACCACCGGCTTCATGACCAATGCCGGGAATGAGTACCAACACCAGCGGTATCAAGGCTGCCAGCAGCATGAGCGGAATCCAGGGGCGCAATTGGTAATAAGGCACACGCATCACCAGCCAGAGTACTATCAAGCCCAGAATCAAATGCAGCAGATGATTGTACAACAGTGTCAGACTGCTTCCATACAGACGTTCGGACAAGGGCGCACTGGCACTGTATATCATCAGTGCGCCTATCATGGTTAGCAAAAGGGTGACACCTAATAGAACCAGGTCATACCCCTGTTGGCGTTGCCACAGCAATTTGCGGTGCAGATAGGTGAACAGAACAGTCATCAGGGGGCCTCCTTGCCCGATGCTAGAATATAGAGACAAGCAGCTAAAGATTGCTGGCTGCGAGTGTTGGGCTGCCTTTTTCTGCTGCTGTTTTCAGCAGCGGACAGTCCACACAGCGACGCAGCCAGCTGCATGGCATCCTTTGACAACCCACTTTAACACCTTGCATAGCCAACACAAAACGTTCCATGTGTGATGAACGCGCTCCCTTAAAACCAATCACGCAGTCTGGTGCATCTAAATTGTGCAAGGTTTGTATCAGCTCGTCTTGTGAGGCAATGCTGGCTACTTGGGTTTGGGGGGCAGCAGCTTTTAGGCTGGCAGCAAAGCCTGTTTCCTGTGGTTCATAGACCAGACAGCCTGTTACGGTTCCTGGTAGTTGTTTGGCTATCAGTTCAACGCTTTCTTTCAGGTCTTCTTCCAATTCGCTTAAAGGACCCAATACCAGAATCTTACGAGGTTCAGGACGCAGCTTCAAGGTTTGGGCCAGCGCAGCAATGGTTTCTGGGCTGGCGTTATAGGTATCATCTATCAGCATGGCGTGCTTGGCGCTTTTGGCTAGCTGCAGGCGACCTGGTTGTTGGGGGGCCCAGCCGTCGGCTTGCTGGACACAGTGGTCGGGCAGGTTCAAGGCGCGGCATACGCCCCAGGCTGCCAGCAACGGCAGTGCCCCGAACGGACCGAGAATGCCTGCCTGCAAAGAGAGTTTGCTTTGTTGATGAACAGCAGTGAATTGTTGGCAGCCTTGGTGATTGTATTGGAGGTTGGTAACGGAGAAATCACCCTGTTCCAAGCCAAAGCTTTGGATGCAGCTATCGGGAGGACACAGGCTGCGGGCAAGTTTTCCCAGACGGGGGTCATGGCTGCCCCACAGGGCGGTTCCTACTGGCTGCAGATGTTGAAACAATTCGGTCTTGGTTTGGTAGATGGCTTGCTGGCTGCCGAATACGCCTAGGTGGGCATGACCAACATTGAGCAGCACCCCCACCTTTGGCGGTGCAATGCTGCACAGAAAGGCAATGTCCCCCTTTTTGCGGGCGGAGAATTCCAACACCACTGCGTCATGGCTGCCATTGAGTGCCAGCAGGCTGAGCGGTACACCAATTTCGTTATTCAGCGAACCGGGGGTTTTCAGCAGCTTCAAGTCGGCTGCTAAGACATGTGCAATTACTTCTTTGGCAGTGGTTTTGCCGTGACTGCCGGTGATAGCCACCACTTGGGGACGGTGCAGTTTGATGAGACCTCTTGCCATATCGGCAAGTGCGGTTTGTACATCTTTGGTTTGTAAAATAGCGCCTTTGAATGTCGGCAGATGGACGGGGCGGTCGGCGATAATCAGCTTTACCGATGAGCCCATCAGCTGGGGGAGGTAGTCATGACCATCGCCGCCGACTCCACGCAGGGCGAAGAACATTTGGGCCTTGTTCAACTTGCGGGTATCGTGGGCTGCGCCATCAAGTGCTTGGTGGGGCTGGCTTGGCGGCTGCTGCCAGTGTCCGCAGGAGAAGGTTTTTGCCTGGGCGGGGGTCATGGCAAAGCCGTCTGACTAGAAGGAGAGGAACGCTGCCAAAGCACAAATCCATAAATGCCCGCAGCCAGCAAAAACAAATAAAGATAAGCGAAAAGCCGCGTATCCAGTCCCCGAATAGACAGCAGCAAATCATACCCGCCATGCAGCAAGGCAGCTACCAGCAGCCCGAGTAACATCATCAAGTATTTGGTGCGCCAGTGAACTTTCTGTGCGCTGATGGCGATGCCGATGCCCAAAGGGATGCTGAAGAGTGCATGCGCAGGTACAGTCAACACACTGCGCATCAGCAGTACAGGTGTACCAAAGCGCTGCAGATAAAACAAATTTTCTACCACGGCAAAACCAACAGCCACAGCCATGGCAGCCAGGATGGCATGAGAGATGACCAGGGTGCGGAAAGGACGGAACACTAGCAGCAGTACCAGCCATTTAGCAAATTCCTCATTTAACCCCACGCAGATTCCCCAAAAGATGCTGCGATGCCAAGGGTTGACAGCGTTAGCCCAAAACAGGGTTTCCCGTTCAATCATGTTGTTGAGTATCAAGGCCAGGAATGCTGAGGCTGCCCCGCCCAGAACCAGCCAAACCAGCAAGATGTTGCTGCGTCCCTGCCAGCCCCCCAGTCTGATAAACAGCCACAGCATCAATATGGCAGGCGCAAGTGCTATGGTAAACAGCCAGAAATTCAATTAAGCCCCCTGGTCTCCATGTTTTCCAGCAAGTGCTGGGCAATTTTCTGCCATTGGGGACCCAAGGCTGCATCACGCTGGGCTGCCTGTATGGTGTCTTTCGCCAGAGTGAAATTACCAGCTTCTACTGCCAGCAAGCCCAGCATTAACCGCGCCAAGGGCCAGCGCGAGGGATGATCACGCAGCATCTCTTGCAGATCTTTCACCCCGCCTCGCAGCACTTCATCTCCAGGGAATTGCTTGGTTACCCACAGATACCGCGCATAGGCTTGCTGATAGCTTCCTTGTGCTAGTAAAACCAACGCCAAATTCAGGTGCACATAATACAATCCGTTGTCCAAACCCAAGGCCTGACGGCTGTAAAAATCGGCTTCTGCATAGTTGCCCAATACATAGTTGACCCATCCCAAATTCCCCAAGGCATAAGAACTATGCACACGGCGGATAACTTCCTGATAGGCATGGGCTGCCTTGTGCATATAAACAGTCTGATAGGTTGCCAAGCCGTCGGGCTGCCGCTGGTAGCCTCGGTCATAATGCACATTGGCCAGGGTATGATACAACTCTGCCAGATTGCCAACATCGCGCGTGCGCACAAGACCTTCTTCTATCACGCGCACAGCTTCATCATATTCACCAGCATTGCGACTAAGACCGCTGCCGGCAATCACATGGTGGTCAATTAAGGGTGTGTTGGTTTGTAAAGGACCCCAACGACCGTAGCGGCGCAGCAAGTTCTCCCAACGTTTATCCAAGCTGCGTCTAGCCAAAGTCTGACCCTTGGCTGCGTTCTCTGTCTGACTGCCGCCCTTGGCAAAACGGCGTTTCAATTGATTCCACCAGCGGCTCATATCCGTACGAGGCCCCTGCTGTGGCTGCGGTCTGCCGTTGTTTAACAAATTTTCCCACCAGGATGAATCAGCAGCAGCTTGCCCCCCAGACAAACCGAACACCAACGGCTGGGCAGGGCGTGGAAATGCCAGTGTTAACACCAAATACACCGCCAAAACAGAAGCCAACACCCCCACAATTGCCAAGCGATGGGCATGGCGATGGCGATAGGTCCCTGCCTGTCGCCACCAAGCAGCTGCACGGCGGAATTCTTGCAAAGCTGCCTGCCCTGCCTGCCGTTTGAGATGTTCATTGGCTGCTGCATAGTGCGTCAAGGCTTTTGCTTCCGCCTGGTTTTCAGAAGTGCTACGGGTGAGGAAAGACAGCTTGCGCCTGCCCCACCATTTCCAACGGCTGCCAGATGTGCCGGCAGGTCGCTGAGGATTTCGCTTAAAAAGAAATGGTGCCATTGACTGCCTTAGCAAAAAGAGAAATCTCAGCACAGAAGCTGCCATAAAAAAAGTATCGCATTTCCATTGTGGCGTAAAAGCCAGGGGCTGTCCAATCTATGATGGATGGCGTTTGCTGGAAGTGGGCAGTCAAGTTTCCTCGGTCAAGGAATGTGGGGGTGCTATTGCGGACGAAAGGCAGCGGTGCCGCCAAAGCCGTTGCAGAATTCCATGGGATGGTCTTGATGGCGAGGCATCCAGCCGACTTCTACGCCTTGTGAACGCAGTTGGTCGCGCACTTGGTGAAAACGGGCGAAGCTGTTGGGGGTGACCCAGAAGAAATAGATATACTCTGCTGGAGGATGGCGCAAGCTGGCGCGCTGCCAGTTGGAGTTTGGGGATTGTGCCTGCTCCCAGCTTTCTCCGAGGGTGTTTTTGGGGGTGATTTCCAGGCAGTAGATTTGGTTGGTGACGGGGAAAAAGTTGATGTTGAGTTGGTTGTCGGGAATGTTGAGTTTGAGAGGCTGTGAGGAGGAGGGTCTTTGAGCGAGTTCCAGATAAAAGGGTTTGAGGTCTAGGTAGTGCAGTTTGTTGTTGTGCAAGGAGAACAGGGCGAATTTTTTATCAGAGGGGTGCGACCAGGGCAGCTTCAGCAGGCGCTGCTGGGTGGGGGCGGGGGGCAGCTGGGCGGTGGAGTGTTGCGCCAGCAAGGCCATGAAGGCAGCCAGAATAACTAGAACACCCACACTGTTGGAAACAATATCCACCAGGGAATCCAAGCCCGGTTCGATTAAGTTTTTGCGGCGAGATCTTTTCATGCTTATGGTGTGGTTTGCGGGGAAAGCAGATAGGCGTTGGATTGAACCTTCGGCTGAAACTCTTGGTATGGAATTTCCCAGTCTGGAGGCAGTGGTTCCACCCCGATGGCCAAGCGGGTGGATTGTTCTAGCAGTTGGGAGGCAAGTTCATAGGTGTCAATGCCATTGGTGCGTACCAGCAGGATAGGATATTGCTGGATGCGTTCGGCACGGTTTTCGCCGCTGAGATTGCTGAGTTCCAGCTGGTGCAGCCAGGCGACAAAGCCCTGCTGAAAAGACGGCTGCTGGGGGATCAGACGTTTTAGTGCCAGCCATACTTGATCTCTGGAAGTGGTTGGTCCCAGTTCTTGGACAATTTTTTCAATCAGGTTATTGAGGGTGTTGACTTCTGTGCGCAGTTCTTCTATGGAAAAGCGTTGGGAGGGGATGTCCTTGCTGGCATGCAGCCATAGTGCTTCCTTGCGACATTCCAGCAGCAGCGGACGCACATATGGCGGTGCGCCCACCAGCTGTATTTCTGCTTGAACGCGCGGGGAGACAGCACCAGAGGTTTGCAGCAATGCCAAAACCGCAGCCAAAAAAGACAGCACCCCCATGGCACCCAGCTGCACACTGAGAAAAGGAAACAGTGAAAAACCCGGCTGACGCATAGGACTTATTCCATGGGGGATGAAGATGGGTGTTCGGTGCCTATGAAGGCCTGTTTCCTGCTGCCAGACATTGGCGGGTGAGTCCGTCCTCACCCTAGTTTGCGTGACTATTCATCTTCATGGGGTTTGCTGGGGCTGGTTTTGCTGGGGCTGGGTTTGCTGGGGCTGGGTTTGCTGGGGCTGGTTTCGCTGGCAGCAACCTTGGCTGCTGTGGTTTGAGGCGCACTGTCGGCGCTTTTGCTGGGAGTACCAGCAGCTTTCTTGGGAGCATTTTGCTTCAGCAGACGCTCGGTGAATTGTCGCACCAGCGGTTGCAAACCTGTCAGCTGATGGTGTATGGTCTCGGTTTGGGTAGAAAGGTTTTTGACCAGCGGATTCAATTCGCTGACCCAAGTTTGCGACAGCTGAGTCAACTGACGCAGGTGTGCCTGATAATTCTCATCTACGGGAATGCTAGAACTCACCTGCAGGTGTGGCAGAATGTGTTCCAAGCAGTATTCTTCCAACTCTATCAGTAATTCTTCCTCGTTTTTTTGTAAAAACGAAGACAGCATCATCACTGGCACCACCAGCACCAATGCCAAAAAGGTGGTGTTAAACGCTATCGCCAAGCCGCCGGTCACCCCGCCCAGCGCACTGCGCATTTCATCCCCTAAGGAACTGGAGTCGCCGCTGTTTTCAATAAACACAGCAAATTGTCCCACCGCTTCTCCAATGCCCAGCACCGTACCAATAAAACCTAGAATAGGAATCGCCCAAATGAACACACGCAAGGCAGCATAACTGAGCTCCAGCTTTTTTAATTCCAGTTCGGCTTGGGAAGCCATGAAAGCAGTGAGACTCTCTTTGTTGGTTACCGATGGCTGATGCAGCAGCAAGCGTTCAATAAGTCTCCAGGCTGTAGAACGCAGCAGTTTTTTTTGGCGGCGCTGCTGCTGCTGCAAACGCTGTAATATTTCTTGCGCCTGCCAGGGTTGAATGCCCATGCGAAATATCTCTTGCGTCTTGGCTGAAAGCAGCTGCTTCTGCAGACGGTTTTCCTGGCGAAAGCGCTGGTACTTAAACCCCAGTAAAAAAAGCGAACACAGGGTAAAACCCAAAATCACTGCCGACACACGGTTTTGAAACAGTGCCAGCAGGCTGGCTTTGTCTATGAGAGGCAGCGGAAAAACTTCATAAAAGACAGCCGTAAAAAGTATGGCAAGAAAAGCTGCCTTTAAGAGGTCAGCAGCACCCTGGGGGCGTCGAAGCAACGCAAAGGGTTTGCCCACAGCCTTTTGGTCATGATCTGCAGAAGAAGATTTTAAAGGAGACATCAGCAAACGCAGCCAGCAAGAACTTATGAAAAACGACAGCACACCCCAACATAACTATCGCTAAGTATAACTATACCCCCAACCATAACCTGCCACCAGCCCCATACGCAATACACCCCACTAACCCACTCCCCTGGGCTATGCTGTTGGGTTTCACCAATGGTGCTGATGCTGGCAGCAGCCTTTTTTGCAGCTGCTTGACTGCTAAAAAAAATATTATGCTATAATAGCACTTATACAAACTATTATGCTATAATAGCATTTAGCACAAAGCCAGATTGAACTAGCCAAGCTGTATTTATTATAAACTGGCTTTTAGCACAAACCCAGGCTATCTTGTAAGAGGCTATCTTGTAAGCTCGTGAGGCATACTATACTCAAACTTCTAAGGAGGAGATTATGAAAACTCTACAATCATCATATACTGTGCCGGGCGTCTTTGTCTTGCTGTTGTCGGCTGTGCTGCTAAGCCTTGCCAGCTGCGGCGGCGGAGGCGGCGGTGGAGGCGGCGGCGGTGACGACAGCAAGGTTGCCGACAACAGCCCTCCCGACACGCCCCCTCCCGACGTCACCCCTCCTCCCATCATTGAGCCTGAACCCCTACTAGCCATCTCAGCAGGGTGGGTTCACACTTGTGCCATTGTGGAGGGCAAAGCCTGGTGCTGGGGAAAGAACGCCAACGGCCAGCTGGGCAACAACAGCACCGATGAGAGCAATCTTCCTGTGGCTGTGGTGCAAACCCCTGCAGTTACCACCGTTGGCAGCGAAAAAGATGCCGTTCTGCTGGACAGCGGGGTCTCTGCCATCTCAGCAGGGGTTAGCCACACTTGTGCCATTCAGGAGGGTGCCGCCTTCTGCTGGGGGAGCAACACCAATAGACGGCTGGGCAACTCTTATGGGACCAGCAATGTTGCTGTGCCTATCAGCACGCTGGGCAGCGGGGTCACTGCCATCTCAGCAGGGGATCGGCACACTTGTGCCATTCATGCTGGCAAAGCCTGGTGCTGGGGGAGCATGCTCAATGGACGGCTGGGTAACAACATCGATGCCACCAGTGTTAATACGTTTAGCGGTGTTCCTATGGCTGTGATGCTAACCGCTGAAACCACTACCACCATTGGCGGCACCACCACCACCACCGCTGCCACATTCATGGAGGGTGATGTGGATGCCATCATCTCAGCAGGGAGGGATCACACTTGTGCCGTTCACCTGGAACAAGCCTACTGCTGGGGGAACGGCGACTATGGACGGCTGGGCAACGACACTACCGACCATAAAAGCCTAGCCACGCTTGTGGGAGCCGCTGGCAGCATGCTGGACAGCGGAGTCACTTCCATCTCAACAGGGAGTGACCACACTTGTGCCATTCACAATACTGCTAGCGGGGATGAAGATGATGCATTTGCCGCCAAGTGCTGGGGGCGCAACAACAGGGGTCAGCTGGGCAGAGAATTTGCGGTAAGTAGCACTACTGTTCTTTTAAGCCAAAGCGATATTCCCGTGCAGGTCACAGGGCTGGAAAACAATGTCACTGCCATCTCAGCAGCGACTAATCACACTTGTGCCGTTCAAGCTGGCAAAGCCTGGTGCTGGGGTGATGAGAAACAGGATCAGCTGGGCGTAACCGACGCTTTATCTCCAAAGCTAAGCTATGTACCCCTGGCTGTGGAAATCACCGATGGCGGCCCCCAGCTAAGCGGGGTCACTGACATCTCAGTAGGGCAATTTCACACTTGTGCGCTGCTTGACACTGGTGTTGTCCAATGCTGGGGGGGTAACGGCAATGGACAGCTGGGGGTTGGCGCGCTTGAAGGTGGTGATGCCACAACCTTCATACCCCAAACCCTGAGCTTTAAGTAACAACCCGCCCAACTAGCATCAAGGCTGCTGTCTGTAACCAGGCAGCAGCCTTTTTTGCAGCGTCCTGACTGCCAAAAAAAATATCCCCATACCCTAGCATTTGATACAAAGAGGGTGTATTATTATAAACTGGCTTTTGGTGCAAACCCAGGCTATCTTGTAAGAGGCTATCTTGTAAGCTCGTGAGGCATTCTATACTCACATTTCTAAGGAGAAAATTATGAAAACTCTACAATCATCATATACTGTACCGGGCCTGTTTGTCTTGCTGTTATCGGCTGTACTGCTAAGCCTTGCCAGCTGCGGCGGGGGTGGCGGCGGTGGCGGTAGCAACGGTGGCGGCAGCCCTGCCATAACAGTTAGTGCTATCTCAGCAGGGGATAGCCACACTTGTGCCATCCTCAGCACAGGCGCCGCCAAATGCTGGGGAGAGAACTTCAACGGCCAGCTGGGTGACGACAGCACCGATGACAGCAATCTTCCTGCGGCTGTGGTGCAAACCCCTGCCGATACTTCTGACACTGACTCTGATAAGCATACCTCTGCCGTTCTGCTGGACAGCGGGGTCACTGCCATCTCAGCAGGGTTGGTTCACACTTGTGCCATTCATAATGGTGCCGCTAAGTGCTGGGGGTTCAACGGCAATGGACGGCTGGGTGACGGCTTCACCGATGACAGCCCTATTCCCGTGCAGGTTTCAGGGCTGACTAGCCAGGTCACTGCCATCTCAGCAGGGGGTGCTCACACTTGTGCCATTCACAATACTGCTGGCGAGGGTGAAACTGAGGCACTTGCCGCCAAATGCTGGGGGCTCAACGGCAATGGACAGCTGGGTGACGGCAGCAGCACTAAGAGGTTAACACCCGTGCAGGTTTCTGGGCTGGGCAACGGAGTCATTGACATCTCAGCAGGGGAAGTTCACACTTGTGCCATTCACAGGACTACTGCTGGCAAGCATGCCGCCAAGTGCTGGGGGAGCAACAACAAGGGTCAGCTGGGCAACGGCGCTACTAGCGGCGAGCAAAATGCACCCGTGCCAGTTGGCGGCGAGCTAGGCGATCTGGTCACTGACATCTCAGCAGGGAATGCTCACACTTGTGCCATTCAAGATGGCAAAGCCTGGTGCTGGGGTGATAACAGCCTGGGTCAGCTGGGCAGAGTGCTTGGTGTATCTCTAATGGTAAGCGGTACACCCGAGGCTGTTGTGGACCCTACCAGTGACGGCAGAGACCAGCTAAGCGGGGTCACTGACATCTCAGCAGGGAGTGGTCACACTTGTGCGCTGCTTGCCAGCGGTGTTGTCCACTGCTGGGGGCTCAACAGCAATGGACAGCTGGGCGTCGACACCACCAGCACTGCAAGCAGCACTATTCCCCTGCAGGTTGAAGGGCTGGAAAGCCAGGTCACTGCCATCTCAGCAGGGGATGAGCACACTTGTGCACTGCTTGACAGCGGTGTTGTCCAATGCTGGGGGAGTAACGGCGATGGACAGCTGGGGGTTGGCACACTTTCAGGTGATGCTACCTCAAGCCCCACGCCCCAAGCCCTAAGCTTTGAGTAACAACCCGCCCAACTAGCATCAAGGCTGCTGTCTGTAACCAGGCAGCAGCCTTTTTTGCAGCTGCTTGACTGCCAAAAAATGAATATCTATGCTATAATAGCATTTAGCACAAAGCAAGTGAATTGATTATAAACTGGCTTTTAGCACAAACCCGGGCTATCTTGTAAGAGGCTATCTTGTAAGCTCGTGAGGCAACCTATATTCACACTTCTAAGGAGGAGATTATGAAAACTCTACAATCATCATATACTGTGCCGGGCCTGTTTGTCTTGCTGTTATCGGTTGTGCTGCTAAGCCTTGCCAGCTGCGGTGGAGGTGGCGGCGGCGGTGGAGGCGGCACCCCTGCCATCGCTAAGCCTAAACCCCCAATAGATGCCATAGCCATCTCAGCAGGGGAAGAACACGCTTGTGCCGTTCTCAGCACAGGCGCCGCCAAGTGCTGGGGGCTCAACGGCAGTGGACGGCTGGGTGACGGCAGCAAAGCTGACAGGGATATTCCCGTGGCTGTCAGCACGCTGGGCAGCGGGGTCTCTGCCATCTCAGCAGGGAGTGAGCACACTTGTGCCATTCATAAGGGCGTCGCCAAGTGCTGGGGTTTTAACATATATGGTCAGCTGGGTGACGACAGCATCTCTGACAGCAATAGTCCCAAGAATGTCGCAGATCTAGGCAGCGGGGTCACTGCCATCTCAGCAGGGAATAGCCACACTTGTGCCATCCTCAGCACAGGTGCCGCCATGTGCTGGGGAAGTAACCAAAATGCCCAGCTGGGTAAAGGCACCGATATTCCATCCAGCACCACGCCTGTGGAGGTCACGAATCTGGGCAGCGGGGTCGAAAAAATCTCAGCAGGGGGGTCTCACACTTGTGCCATTCACAATACGGCTACGGCTAGCGTGAGTGACCCTACCCCTGACCCTGTACTTGCCGCCAAGTGCTGGGGAGATGACACAGAGGGTCAGCTGGGCGACGGCGACACCACCACTGGAGGCCCTACACCCGTGCAGGTTTCTGGGCTGGGCAGCGGAGTCATTGACATCTCAGCAGGGCAAAATCACACTTGTGCCATTCACAATACTGCTGCCGAGGGTGAAACTGAGCAACTTGCCGCCAAGTGCTGGGGGAACGACGGCAATGGACGGCTGGGCAACGGCAGTGGTGACTCCAATGCAAATGCACCCGTGGCAGTTAGCGGCGAGCTAAACAGCGGAGTCACTGACATCTCAGCAGGGTATACTCACACTTGTGCCGTTCAAGATGGTAAAGTCTGGTGCTGGGGTGATAACAGCCAGGGTCAGCTGGGCAGAGAGATTGCTGTAACATTTCTAACAGCGAACCACCGTATACCCGTGGCTGTGGCAGCCAACGATTACATGGGAGACCCGCTAGACGACCAGCTAAGCGGGGTCACCGCCATCTCAGCAGGGCAATTTCACACTTGTGCGCTGCTTGACAGCGGTGTTGTCCAATGCTGGGGGAGTAACGTCCAGGGACAGCTGGGGGTTGGCAAAGATCCTATTGATGACTCTACCGCCACGCCCCAAACCGTGCGTGAACCCTAAGCTTTAAGTAACAACCCGCCCAACTAGCATCAAGGCTGCTGTCTGTAACTAGGCAGCAGCCTTTTTTGCAGCGTCCTGACTGCCAAAAAATGAATATCTATGCTATAATAGCATTTAGCACAAAGCAAGTGAATTGATTATAAACTGGCTTTTAGCACAAACTCAGGCTATCTTGTAAGAGGCTATCTTGTAAGCTCGTGAGGCATTCTATACTCACATTTCTAAGGAGAAAATCATGAAAACTCTACAATCATCATATACTGTACCGGGCGTCTTTGTCTTGCTGTTATCGGCTGTGCTGCTAAGCCTTGCCAGCTGCGGCGGCGGTGGCGGTAGCAACGGTGGCGGCAGCCCTGCCATAACAGTTAGTGCTATCTCAGCAGGGAGTGAGCACACTTGTGCCATCCTCAGCACAGGCGCCGCCAAATGCTGGGGAGAGAACTTCAACGGCCAGCTGGGTGACGACAGCACCGATGACAGCAATCTTCCTGCGGCTGTGGTGCAAACCCCTGCCGATACTTCTGACTCTGATAAGCATACCTCTGCCGTTCTGCTGGACAGCGGGGTCACTGCCATCTCAGCAGGGGGGGGTCACACTTGTGCCATTCATAATGGCGCCGCCAAGTGCTGGGGAAACAACGGACAGGGACGGCTGGGCGACGGCAGCGATACTGAAAGCAATATTCCCGTGGCTGTCGCAGATCTGGGCAGCGGGGTCACTGCCATCTCAGCAGGGGGTCAGCACACTTGTGCCGTTCACAATGGCGCCGCCCAGTGCTGGGGTTTAAACCGACTTGGTCAGCTGGGTGACGGCACCGGCATGGAAAGGCTCACACCCACGCAGGTTTCTGAGCTGGGCAGCGGAGTCATTGACATCTCAGCAGGGCAAAATCACACTTGTGCCATTCACAATACTGGTACCGAAGATGACCCTGTACTTGCCGCCAAGTGCTGGGGGAGCAATTTCAGTGGCAAGCTGGGCGACGGCAGCGATACTGAAAGCAATATTCCCGTGGCTGTCGCAGATCTGGACAGCGATGTCACTGCCATCTCAGCAGGGGCTAACCACACTTGTGCCGTTCATAATGGCGCCGCCAAGTGCTGGGGGAGCGACAGCAAGGGGAAGCTGGGCAACGGCAGTAGTAAAACCCGCAATCAAACCGAACCCATGCTTGTGGGAGAAACTGGCAGCGAGCTAAGCAGCGGAGTCTCTGCCATCTCAGCAGGGAATCTTCACACTTGTGCCGTTCAAAATACTAAAGCCTGGTGCTGGGGTGATAACAGCATGGGTCAGCTGGGTGTAAACATTGCTATAACTGCAGCGGAAAGCCATAGACCCGTGGCTGTGGAAACCACCCTTGACGGCAAAATGAAGCTAAGCGGGGTCACTGCCATCTCAGCAGGGTTGGAGCACACTTGTGCGCTGCTTGCCACTGGCGTTGTCCAATGCTGGGGGAGTAACGTCCAGGGACAGCTGGGGGTTGGTGCACTTCCAGATGGTGATGCCACAACCCTCACGCCCCAAACCCTGAGCTTTAAGTAACAACCCGCCCAACTAGCATCAAGGCTGCTGTCTGTAACCAGGCAGCAGCCTTTTTTGCAGCGTCCTGACTGCCAAAAAATGAATATCTATGCTATAATAGCATTTAGCACAAAGCAAGTGAATTTATTATAAACTGGTTTTGGGTATTCTCCATTTGTTCGGCTGGCATCCCTATGACCCCTGCCTTTGTTGACCACCTCCAGCAGCTTATTTTACTGCGCATACATTCGCAGCCAAACACCCTCGCTGTGGTGCCCAGACTGCCCCCAGAGTCGTTGTTCGCTGCCCTGCTGCCACTGTTGGCAGCCCCGTTGGCAGCCCCGCCTGCCAGCAGCAGCCATGACTCCCCCGTGCTGTGTCGTCTGGACTCCTCAAAGCTGAACAGTCTGCCTGCGGCGCAATTACGCACATTAGAAGCGCATGAGGGAATAGCTGCCTTGCTGGCATCAAAGGCGCAATGGGAACAGGTGCAAGTGGAGGTGGTGCGTTCAAAGCGCGCGGGGCTGCTGGAGAGACTGAGTCAGCGACAAGGTGATGCAGCAGACACCCAAGCATTAATTGAATTGATGGACAGCGGTCAGGTGCGCTGTGCAGAGAAAGTGCGGGGAGTATGGCAGCCGCAGGCTTGGGTGATTCAGGGGGTGTTGAATTATTTTGCCACCCATGAAATGCAAGTGATGGAACGTGCAGGCTGGGACAAGATTCCCTTAAAGACTCAAGGTTGGGATGCAGCCCGCTTTGCAGCTGGGGGGGTGCGGTATGCCCCTGGTGCGGTGGTGCGCAAGGGTGCCTGGCTGGGGGCGGGTACGGTGGTGATGAGTCATACATTTGTGAATATAGGTGCTTGGGTGGGGGGCGAGGGGGTGATGCTGGACACAGGCTCGCGGGTGGCTTCTGCTGCCCAGGTGGGCAAGGGAGTAAAGCTGGGGGCTGGCAGTGGCTTGGAAGGTGTGTTGGAACCGGCTGGTCGTATGCCTACAATTGTAGAAGACCAGGTGCGCATTGGGGCGATGTGTGAAGCTGCAGGCATTATTGAGGAAGGTGCGGTGCTGGCCAGCGGTGTGGTGATGGCTTCTGGCAAGAAAATATATGACGAAGCCACAGGCAAGCTCATTCCTCCCCTGCCCCTAACAGTGGAGGGCGTGACCTACCAGCTGCCAGTGATTCCAGCCTGGCGCTTGGCTGTGGGCGGGGCCTTGGTATCCAACAACACCGCTACCGATGCGGTGATTCTCAAACCTGGCGATTTGCGAGAACGTGGTACCCTGCGCCATTTTGAGCGTCAAGGTCTGCTGTACAGCCGATAAAACACCATTTAAGCATGTGGGGAAATCCTCTGCTGGAAATCGCAGGGGTTTTTTTATGCAATTCTTATTTATGATTCTTATGAAATATTACTTGACAATAGGCAAGAATTTGACACAATGGAACTGAGAATAATAATCATTATTGTTTATCGGGTCATGGTTGATGGTGAGGTAAGAGTTTTATGACGGAATTGGTAATCAAAGTTCACACCCGATTGCTAAAATTGTTGGAGTTGCTGGAGGGTGAGGGGGCGCAAACTGTATTAAAGCCCAAAAACTGGCGGCGCTGGATATTTTATGGGTCCCTATCCGCTTTGTTGCTGCATCCAGAGACTCGCAGGTTGTTGTTGGAAGTGCTGCGCAACACCTATTTGACGGTGGTGGTGTTTGTGGCAGCCACCTTGGCGATATTTTATTTTCTGGAGGATTGGTTTCGGGTGGATGTGGCGGCGTTGTTGCAGCGTCATCGTCGCATTCAGCCGATGATTGCTGCCTTAGTGGGGGCTTTGCCTGGATGCGGGGGGGCGATTATGGTGGTGACACAGTATGTGAAGGGGGGCATCAGTTTTGGGGCATTGATTGCGGTGTTGACTGCAACCATGGGAGATGCGGCGTTCTTGCTTTTGGCACGCAAGCCCTTGGTGGCATTGGGATTATTTGCTGTCGGTGCTTTGGTGGGGACTGTTACAGGGATGGTGGTGGATGCCATTCATGGACCTGATTTTCTGCGCAGCAAGAATGTGCCGCAGCACATCAGTACACAGCGGGATTTGTTGGCGCCGCAGCCCTTATTTGGTTTTGCTTGGTTGTTGGCATTGCTTCCTGGGTTGGTGTTGGGCTTGGCGGATGCGTTTCAGTTAAATCTTGACGGCTTGCTGGGATTTAGTGAAGGATTTTGGCTGCCTTCTATGGTGGTAGGAGTGGCAGGAGGCACTTTAAGCATGCTGATGTGGGATTTGCTGCCTTATCGCCAGCCTCCTGTGAAGCCCAAGGGTTGTCGGGTGGAACGAAAAGACATGTTCCGCTGGCAGTATGGTTCTACCATTAGCCGCATTGTGAATGACACCAACTTTGTTACCAAGTGGGTGGTGATGGCATTTTTGTTTTATGAGTTGTTGTTATTCTTTAGCGGGGTGGAGTTGGGGAATGTGTTTCGTTTGTGGGCGCCGTTGGTGCCGCTGGTTGCAGTGCTGATGGGCTTTATCCCTGGTTGTGGACCACAGGTGTTGGTAACAGCCCTGTATGTGGATGGCTTCATTCCGTTTTCTGCCCAGCTGGGCAATGCAATTAGCAATGATGGAGATGCCCTCTTCCCTGCTATTGCCATAGCCCCCAAGGCTTCTATTGTGGCCACCTTGTATAGTGCTATTCCTGCGGTGCTGATGTCATACGGTTGGTATTGGCTGTTTGAAAGGGGGGGATAGCCACACTTGTGCCCTTCACAATGGCGCCGCCAAGTGCTGGGGGCGCAACTTAGGCAGGCGGGGCGACGGCAGCACCCATACCAGCAACAACCCCAAAACCGTGTTGTTTGAATAAGCCGTGGCGGGCTACTTATACAGCTGCGGGGGGCGGTTCCCCCTGCATCACACCGCCCTGGCAGCAGCCTTTTTTGCAGCGTCCTGACTGCCAAAAAATGAATATTATGCTATAATAACATTTAGCACAAAGCAAGTGAATTGATTATAAACTGGCTTTTGGTGCAAACCCAGGCTATCTTGTAAGAGGCTATCTTGTAAGCTCGTGAGGCATACTATATTCACACTTCTAAGGAGGAGATTATGAAAACTCTACAATCATCATATACTGTGCCGAGCGTGTTTGTCTTGCTGTTATCGGCTGTGCTGCTAAGCCTTGCCAGCTGCGGCGGGGGTGGAGGCGGCGGCGGTGGCAGCAGCAACGGCGGCAGCAGCGCTGCCATAAAAGTTAGTGCTATCTCAGCAGGGAATAGCCACACTTGTGCCATCCTCAGCACAGGCGCCGCCCAGTGCTGGGGAAATAACGCCACCGGCCAGCTGGGCAACAACAGCACCGCTGAGAGCAATCTTCCTGTGGCTGTGGTGCAAACCCCTGCCGATACTTCTGACTCTGATAAGCATACCTCTGCCGTTCTGCTGGACAGCGGGGTCGATAAAATCTCAGCAGGGAGTGAGCACACTTGTGCCGTCCTCAGCACAGGCGCCGCCCAGTGCTGGGGGAGTAACGTGAATGGACGGCTGGGCAACAGTGATACCGATGACAGCAGTACTCCCATGGATGTCACAGGGCTGAACAGCGAGGTCACTGCCATCTCAGCAGGGGGGCAGCACACTTGTGCCATTCATGGTGGCGCCGCCTTCTGCTGGGGGAACATGAGCGATGGACGGCTGGGTAACAACATGAATCCCGCGGCTAGTGCTACGATTAAGCATAGCGATGTTCCTGTGGCTGTGCTGCTAACCGCTGAAACCACTACCACCAGTGGCGGCACCTCCACCACCACCGCTGCCACATTCATGGAGGGCGATGTGGATGCCATCATCTCAGCAGGGACTTTTCACACTTGCGCCGTTCACCTGGAAACAGCCTACTGCTGGGGGGCCGATGGCCATGGACGGCTGGGCAACGGCGCTGATATTACCGACAATCAAGGCCTACCCACGCTTGTGGATGTGAGCGCGCTGGAGAGCGGAGTCATGATTAACATCTCAGCAGGGCTTCAGCACACTTGTGCCATTCACAGGACTACTGCTGGCGGTGTTAATAAGGATGCCGCCTACTGCTGGGGGAGCAACAGCCATGGTCAGCTGGGCAACGGTGCTACTAGCGGCGAGCAAAATGCACCCGTGCCAGTTGGCGGCGAGCTAGGCGATCTGGTCACTGACATCTCAGCAGGGGGGGTTCACACTTGTGCCATTCAAGATGGCAAAGCCTGGTGCTGGGGTAATAACAACCTGGGTCAGCTGGGCAGAGTGCTTGGTGTATCTCCAATGGTAAGCGGTACACCCGAGGCTGTGGCAACCACCGATGGCGGCAAACAGCTAAGCGGGGTCAATAAAATCTCAGCAGGGAACACTCACACTTGTGCGCTGCTTAACACTGGTGTTGTCCAATGCTGGGGGAGTAACGGACAGGGACGGCTGGGGGTTGGCGCGCTTGAAGGTGGTGATGCCACAACCTTCACGCCCCAAACCCTGAGCTTTAAGTAACAACCCTTCCCGCCACCACCAAGGCTGCTGTCTGTAACCAGGCAGCAGCCTTTTTTGCAGCGTCCTGACTGCCAAAAAATGAATATCTATGCTATAATAGCATTTAGCACAAAGCAAGTGAATTGATTATAAACTGGCTTTTGGTGCAAACCCAGGCTATCTTGTAAGAGGCTATCTTGTAAGCTCGTGAGGCAACCTATATTCACACTTCTAAGGAGGAGATTATGAAAACTCTACAATCATCATATACTGTGCCGGGCCTGTTTGTCTTGCTGTTATCGGCTGTGCTGCTAAGCCTTGCCAGCTGCGGCGGCGGAGGCGGCGGCGGTGGCAGCAGCAACGGCGGCGGCAGCGCTGCCATAAAAGTTAGTGCTATCTCAGCAGGGAATAGCCACACTTGTGCCATCCTCAGCACAGGCGCCGCCCAGTGCTGGGGAAATAACGCCACCGGCCAGCTGGGCAACAACAGCACCGCTGAGAGCAATCTTCCTGTGGCTGTGGTGCAAACCCCTGCCGATACTTCTGACTCTGATAAGCATACCTCTGCCGTTCTGCTGGACAGCGGGGTCACTGCCATCTCAGCAAGGGGTCTTCATACTTGTGCCATTCATAATGGTGCCGCCAAGTGCTGGGGGTTCAACGGCAATGGACGGCTGGGTACCGCCTCCAGCACTGACACCAAGATTCCCCATCAGGTTTTAGGAGAGCTGGACAGCGATGCCACTACCAGTGCCATCTCAGCAGGGGGGCAGCACACTTGTGCCATTCATGGTGGCGCCGCCTTCTGCTGGGGGAACATGCTCAGTGGACGGCTGGGTAACAACATGGTTGCCGATGCGTTTAGCGATTTTCCTGTGGCTGTGCTGCTAAAAGCTGCAGTTACCACCGACCCCACCGAACCTGCCAAATTCATGGACGGCGATGTGGATGCCATCATCTCAGCAGGGGAGTCTTACACTTGTGCCGTTCACCTGGAAAAAGCCTACTGCTGGGGGTACAACGGCAGTGGACAGCTGGGCAACGACACTACCGACAATAAAAGCCTAGCCACGCTTGTGAGCGTGGACAGCGGAGTCATGATTAACATCTCAGCAGGGCTTCAGCACACTTGTGCCATTCACAGGACTACTGCTGGCGGTGTTAATAAGGATGCCGCCTACTGCTGGGGGAGCAACAGCCATGGTCAGCTGGGCAACGGTGTTACTAGAGGCAATCAAAGTGCACCCGTGGAAGTTGGCGGCGAGCTAGGCGATCTGGTCACTGACATCTCAGCAGGGGCTTCTCACACTTGTGCCGTTCAAGATGGCAAAGCCTGGTGCTGGGGTAATAACAGCCAGGGTCAGCTGGGCAGAGTGCTTGGTGTATCTCCAATGGTAAGCGCTACACCCGTGGCTGTGGACCCCAGCGGTGACGGCAGAGGCCAGCTAAGCGGGGTCAATAAAATCTCAGCAGGGCAATTTCACACTTGTGCGCTGCTTAACACTGGCGTTGTCCAATGCTGGGGGGGTAACGGCAATGGACAGCTGGGGGTTGGCAGCAAGCCTGCTGGCTCAACCTCCACGCCCCAAACCGTGCGTGAACCCTAAGCTTTGAGTAACAACCCGCCTAACTAGCATCAAGGCTGCTGATTGCTGGTGCATTCTAACTGCTTCAGAGGGAGGGGGTGTTGTTTTTGTGATAGCATGATGCCATGAATATCTGGGGGAGGAAGGGGGTGGGTGTTGGTTGATAAGCGATGGAACAGGGAACTTTGATTGTAGGGGGCGGAGTGATAGGCTTGGCTTGCGGATGGGTGTTGTGCAAGCGGGGCGAGCGGGTATTGTTGTGTGAACGGGGAGAGGCGGGAAAGGAGGCTTCTTGGGCTGCTGCGGGGATGCTGGCACCCTCAAGTGAGGTGGAGCTGGGGGAGGAAGATGTGAATTGGCTGGGTCGTGAGAGTTTGCGGTTGTATCCTGATTTTGTGAAGGAGTTGGAAGCAGCCAGCGGGGAGCGGGTGGAATTTCGCCAGGAGGGGACGCTGCAGCTGGCTTTGGATGCGGATGAGCTGCGAGAGTTAGAACGGCGGTTTGAGCGTCAGCGTAAAATGAAGGCAGAGGTGCGCTGGTTGTCTGGAGAAGAGGCACAGGATTTGGAGCGGGGTTTATCGCCTCGGGTAGTGGGTGGGATTGATGCCTTTGGGGATTATCAGGTAGACAATCGCCAGTTGGTGAGGGCTTTGCGCCAGGCATTTTTGTCTGAGGGGGGGGAGCTGCGTGAGCATTGTGAGGTGGAGGCATTGCTGCCGAGAAACGGGGGTGCGCCGGGGGTGCGCGCAGCAGGAGAAGAGCTGTACTACCAGCGGGTTTTGTTGACTGCTGGCTGCTGGAGTGGGAGCATTGCAGGTTTGGATTGCCTAGGGTCTTTGCCGCTGCGACCGATAAAAGGTCAGATGCTTTGCCTGAGGTCGCCGCTGAATGCTGCACCACGACATGTGCTGCGTGGTCATGGGGTGTATTTGACTCCGCGGGGGGATGGTCGGGTGTTGGTGGGGGCATCGGTGGAGGAGCGGGGTTTCAACAAACAGCTGACTGCTGGTGTGTTGTTTTCTTTGCTGCGGGAAGCCCGACGTCTGCTTCCTGGCGTGGATGAGTGGCCTATGGAAGAGGCTTGGGCAGGCTTAAGACCAGGCACCCGAGACAATGCTCCCATTATGGGTCAGCTGGCTGCGGGACTTTTTGTGGCTACGGGACATTATCGCAATGGTATCTTGCATACACCCATCACCGCCTACAGCCTTAGCCGTCTCATGTTGGATAATCACTGCCCCCCTGTTATTCAGCCCTTCTCTGCCAAGCGATTCCAAGTCCCTTAAAAGCGTATCTCAAAATTTCTCAAAGGACAATTCTCTGCTGGGACTTTTTCCACCAAGAGTTCCCTTACCTGGGCATGCGAAGGGCCTCTGCGCAGCTGCGCCAGCATTTTGGGGCGGGTGTGGGCATTTAAGCGCATCACAGCTTCCACACGACCATCAGGCAAGTTGCGCACCCAGCCCGCCACTTTCAGCTGCCGAGCGCAGCTGCTAACAAAATAACGATATCCCACCCCCTGCACCCGTCCTGCTGCCACAATGCGCAGCACTTCAATATCCCCCTTCCCAGCAGAGTCTGAGGAAGTGCCCATAGGAAGTGCCCATAAAGCGTACTTTGCTGTTACTGCCAAAGCCCACGCATTGTCCTCGCCCAAACAGGGGAAGATGCCCTCTTAAGTGTACCTGAAGCAGTTAGAATACACCAGCAATCAGCAGCTTTGCTGCCACGGCTTATTCAAACAACACGGTTTGGGGGGTGTTGCTGCTATTGGTGCTGCCGTCGCCCAGCCGTCCATTGCCGTTATGCCCCCAGCACTTGGCCTGGCCTGCATGAACCGCACAAGTGTGATTCTCCCCTGCTGAAATAACAGTGACATCGCTAGTCAGCCCCCTCACCTGCACGGGGGTTTCCTCCTGTGCGGTGCCGTCGTTGCCCAGCTTACCTAAGTTGTGCCCCCAGCACCAGGCACTTCCGTTGGCAATCGCACAAGTGAACCCATCCCCTGCTGAGATAGCAGTGACATTGCTGCTTAGCTTGCTGCCAACGGCTCCCACCTCCACGGGAATAGTATTGTCAGTGGTGCTGCCGTTGCCCAGCTGGCCGTTGTCGTTCAATCCCCAGCACTTGGCGGCACCATTGTGAACCGCACAAGTATGTTTCTCCCCTGCTGAGATGGCAGAGACCTGGCTGCCCAGCCCACTCACCTGCACGGGGATGTTCTTCTGTGCGGTGCCATTGGCGGCGTAGCCCAGCTGTCCATTGCCCCCAAACCCCCAGCACCAGGCACCTCCGCTGACCAGCGCACAAGAGTGTGCAACCCCTGCTGTTATGTTCTCAACCCCGCTGTCCAGCAGGACGGCTTCGTTACCACCATCGGCAGGGGTTTTCACCACAGCCGCAGGAAAAATGCGGTCAGTGGTGGTATTGTCGTCGCCCAGCCGTCCATTGGTGGCAGACCCCCAGCACCAGGCACCTCCGCTGATCACCGCACAAGTGTGATACCTCCCTGCTGCCAGGTGCGTAACCCCGCTGTCCAGCAGGGTGTCAGGGGGGGTTTTCACCACAGCTACGGGAACACGGCTAGTAGTTGTGCTGTTGTCGCCCAGCTGACCACTCACGCCATCTCCCCAGCACCAGACTCCCTCGTTCACAATGGCACAAGTGTGCTCCCTCCCTGCTGAGATGGTACTGGCAAGATGTGCCAAAACCATAATTGCAACCCTATCCGAACAGTCATTGGTACTGTCGGAGTCTCCAGCAACTGCATCCACACAGGCATAGTAGTGATAAGTGCCAGGGGGAAGGTCATCAGGTAGGGTAATGGTGGTGGAAATATCAAAAGTAGCCCCAACAGCCAGTGCATTCACCGTGGTGCTTGTGCCTACCTCAGTATCGTCATCAGGATTGCCTACGAGGTTTAGAGAACGGTAGATGCTAAGGGTGCTGCTGTCAGCCCTGAGGCTGCCAGTGTTGCGCACCGTGACCGAAAAGCTGAAAGAGTTCCCACGCTGCAAGACGCTGGTGTCAGCAGTAGCTGAGACCAACCCGAGGTTTGGAACAGTTGCAACCATGATTGTATGGGAACAGTTGTTGGCGCTGTTGGAATCACCAGTAACTGCATCCACACAGGCATAGTAGTAATAAGTGCCAGGGGGAAGGTCATCAGGTAGGGTAATGGTGGTGGAAATATCAAAAGTAGCCCCAACAGCCAGTGCATTCACCGTGCTTGTGCCTGCCTCAGTATCATCAGCTGGAACAAGGGTCTTGTCTGCCGAGCGGTAGATTCTAAGGGTGCTGCTGCCAGCACTGAGGCTGCCAGTGTTGCGCACCGTGACCGAAAAGCTGAAAGATTTCCCACTCTGCAAGGTGCTGGTGTCAGCACTAGCGGATATTAGATTGAGGTCTGGAACAGGTGTTGCCGAAACGCTGACAACCACAGAGAAACAGTTGTTGGCGGGGCTGCTGTCATCATGGTGTGCAACACAAGCCCCATAATAGTAAGTACCAGCAGTATCAGGTGCGGTAATCTCGATGCCTGCATGGTCAAAGGTGTTGCTGCCTGCCTCGGCACTGATGGCATCCAGCGTCACTGGCGAACCTTTTGGGGTGTCAGAGTCAGTGATGGTGGTGTCGTCTGTTGACTGGTAGTAAGTGAGGGTGCCGCCGCTGGCTGCCTCTGTACTGCCTTGATTGGTGATAGTAGCCAAGAGGGTAAAGGAGGTGGACACCTCTGGCGAAGATGGGTTTGCCGAAGCTGAGATGCTTAAATCGGTTGCCGGTGTCCCTGCGGGTGTCCCTGCGGGGGTCTCTGCGGGTGTTGCTGCGGGTGTTGCTGCGGGTGTTGCTGCGGGTGTCTCTGCGGGTGTGCCGCTGCCGTCGCTCTCTTCTTTTCCGCCTCCGCCGCCGCAGCTGCCCAGCAGCAGCAGCACAGGCAGCAACAGCACCCACAATAGCGGGGCAAGAGAGAAACCCAGATTGCCAGATACAGCCTGAGGGGAGGTGGTGGTTTTAGTAGAGTTAAGCAATATAAAAGCTTGTCTGGAAACTTTGGTTATTGCTTTCCAAACCCCCATGGATGAAGAATGATGACTGCTATCAATAGCAAAAACAGCAAATTCAAGATAGTCATATATCATAGAATTTTTAAAACCGCCTGTCAACTCTAAAAAAAGAGATTTTTTTATACAGGCAAAAAGCAATTGTTCAAAGGATGGTTTTGCATGTGAAAGTCAAACATGCAAGGATAGAAGTGGTTCTTAGTAGAAATCAAAAGTTTTATTAAAACTGCTATTGCTTATGAGGAGGTGCTGTGATGACCAAGTATATTATTATCCAGGGAGATGGTATGGCCGACTGGCGTCAGGGGTCTCCTGACGGCAAGACCCCGCTGGAGGCTGCGCGGACGCCCAACTTTGACCGCTTGGCTGGTGCGGGTCTGTTTGGCATGACTCGCAATATTCCAGAAGGCATGCCTCCGGGTTCAGATGTGGGCAATATGGCATTGTTTGGTTATGATCCTCAAAAATACTACACAGGTCGTTCCCCACTGGAAGCCTTGGCTATGGGGGTGGCACTGGCGCCGGGCGATGTGGCTTTTCGCATGAATTTGGTGTGTTTGCGGGAGGAGAACGGAGAGGAGATCATGGATGATTACTCTGGCGGACATGTGGATGTGGCGCCTGGGAAACGGCTGGTCGCTGCCCTGCATGGAGCTTTGGGCAAGGACGGGCTGGAGTTTCATGCGGGCTTGGGCTATCGGCATTTGATGGTCTGGCGTGGGGGCAAGCATGCCATGCGTACCACGCCGCCCCATGATCTGAGCGACAAGCCGATTGCCGCTTCCTTGCCGCAAGGAGAGGGGGCAGAGGCCTTGTTGCAGGTGATGCGTGAATCACGCCAGGTGCTGGCACCCTTGCAGACTCCAGATCAGCTGGGCGAGGGCAATCCGCGGGCGGTGACGCAAGTGTGGCTGTGGGGGCAGGGGCTGCCCACCAGCATGGACGATTTTCAAACCCATTATGGCTTGAAGGCTGCCTGCATCACTGCGGTGGATGTGGTGCGAGGTGTGGCGGTGGGTGTTGGGGCAACTTTAATCAGGGTGCCAGGTGCCACAGGGTATTTGGACACCGACTATGCTGCCAAAGGACAATATGCCTTGAACGCCTTGAATGACCATGACCTCGTCTATGTGCATATTGAAGCACCAGACGAGTCGGGTCATATGGGGGATCGTCAGGAGAAAATACGCGCTATTGAACAGATAGATGAGAAAATCGTGGGTCCCATGCTGGCAGGTTTGTCCACTCCATTTCACTTTCTTGTGACTTGTGACCATGCTACGCCCTTGGCTATCAAGACGCACAGCCCGGAGCCGGTGCCTTTTGCCCTGGCATCGGATGAAGACTTGGGGCAGTCCCGTCCCCCCAAGAAATACTGCGAGCAGGAAGCTACCACCAGCGGCGTGCTGGTAGAAGCAGGTCATACCCTGATAGAACGCATGAAGAACTACGGCGGCCGCGATGCCTCCTAGCATGCAACCGAGCAAATGACCAAAACATTGCTCAGTTAGGCTGAAGAGTCATGGACACTTGGGCAGTAGTTTACAATCCGCAGGCAGGCAGTTTTTCTGAGAAGCGTCTGGAAGACATCTTGCGCGCCATGCGTGCAGAGGGGGTGCGTGGGCGTGAGATGGCGTCAAGGGGTACTGGTCAGCTGGGGGAAATGGTGCGCAGCTTGAGGGGGGTCCAGCGGGTGGCGGTGTTGGGAGGGGATGGGTCATTGAATGAAGCAGCCAACGCTTTATTGGGCAGTCGCTTGCCCTTGGTGTGTTTGCCTGGGGGTACAGCCAATGTGTTGGCAGCAGAGTTGGGGATGCCCTTTAATGCCAAGGATTTGGTGCAGCAGGCGGTGCGTTCTCCTGCGGTGGAGCTGCATCCTGGGATGCTGAATCATCGTGCTTTTTTGCTGATGGCTGGCTTGGGCTATGATGCCAGGCTGGTGCGGAGAGTGGAAGGCAGCTTGAAACGACGGCTGGGGAAATCGGCATATGTGTTGAGTGGACTGCGTGAATTGCTGCGTCCGCAGCCGATTTTTGATTGGAGGCTGCCAGGGGTGCCAGGGGTTCCAGGCAAACAGGGCTTGCAGGGACAAGCGGTGTGGTTGGTGGCTTGCAGGGCAGGTTGCTATGGGGGAAAGTTTGTTGTACTGCATCCAGAAGCCGCCTTGCTGGCAGACCAATTGGGTTTTGTGGCAGCACCCCCAGGCAGGCTGACAGGCTTGCTGCTGGAACGCTTGGTATTCAAAAGGCGAGGAAGGGGGCTCATGGGGAAGTGGGCTATGGGGGATAATTGCCAGGTTTCATCACCCATACCACTGCATGCACAGGTGGATGGCGAATGGCTGTCCGCAGCCTGCCAGTTTCACATTGCTCTGCACCCCAAAACCATCTGGCTGGTCATGCCACAGGCTGCCCCATAATTGCTTAGCAACTGCTGTTTTTTTAGCACCAGCTGTTTTGCTCATATGTGTGGGCAATTCTTGGGGGCTGTTGACAGGTTATTGTAGAAAATACTATCATGTAACATTATTCTAAATTTGCTGTCTGGCGATTGACAGCAGCTATGATGATAATCATCTGAGTATTTTGGAGGGGTTTTTTTAGTAGAGGGTACCATGCAGTCTATCAGCAAATGTTTCAAAAAATGTTTCAAACAAGTTCTTAAAGTGCTTAATGCTAAGAGTGCCACTTTCCCTCAGGCTGCACTTGGCAGTCTGCGGTTTTCCCTTGCCCAAGTATTGTGGGTGATGCTGCCTGTGCTGCTGCTGCTGGGCAGCTGCGGCGGCGGTGGCGGCGGCGGCACACCCGAGACACCTGCGCCCAATTTAAGCATCTCAGCTGCTGCTGATGCCAGCAGCGTGAAGCATGAGGAATCTTTCAGCTTTTCGTTCACGGTGAACAATTCCGGTGACGCCAGCGCCGACGGCACCACCCTTACAATCTACCGTTCTGCAGACGAAACCCTTGTTCCAGAGGAGGATGAGGTAGAAGCTGACTCAAGCTCGGTTCCTGAACTGGCTGCTGGGGCTACTTCTGATACTATTTCTACCACCATTACCATACCCGTAACCCTTGCCCCTGGTGATTATCACTACTACGCTTGTGTTACAAATACCAACATCTGTTCCCAAGCTTTTACAATAACGGTTGCAGGTATTCCAGACCTCGGGTTGGGTTCCGCTGTTGCTGATACCGACATCTTGCAACGTGGGAAATCTTTCACTTTCTCTGTCACGGTAAGCAATGTCGGCAGCGGCCGCAGCTCCGCCAGTGCCACCCTTGGAGTCTACCGTTCTGTAGACAACAGCATCACCCCAGATTCTGATACTGAGGTTGGCACAGAAGTCACGGTGCCTGAACTGGATGCTGGCGACACCATTCCTAGTCTTAGCACCATGATTACCGCACCTGATGACCTTGCAGCTGAAACTTATTACTACTACGCCTGTGTGGGTGTTGCGGGTGATGCCGACAGAACCAATGACTGTTCTAATTCTGTTGCAATTCAGGTAACTGAGACCAAGCCTTCCCGTGCCATCTTCGCAGGGCATGGTCACTCTTGTGCCATTGTGGAAAGGGGCGAAGCCTGGTGCTGGGGAGATAATGGAGATGGCCAGCTGGGCAACAACAGCAACGCTGACAGAAACAGACCCGTGGCTGTGGTGCAAACCCTTGCCGATGCTGATGCCATCCCTCCCATCTCTCTCACCCATCTTAGCGGGGTGACGAACATGGCAGCAGGGGGAGACCACACTTGTGCCATTGTCAGTGGCGCCGCCAAGTGCTGGGGGCAAACGGCAATGGACGATTGGGCGACAACAGCATCGGTAACAGACGTATTCCCGTGCAGGTTTCAGGGCTGACCAGCGAGGTCACTGCCATCTCAGCAGGGAATGCTCACACTTGTGCGATTGTAGATGACGCCGCCTGGTGCTGGGGAAGTAACGGCAATGGACGGCTGGGTGACGACAGCACCAATGAACGCAGGACCCCCGTGCAGGTTGATGGACTGACCAGCGATGTTGAAGCCATCTCAGCAGGGGAAGCCCACACTTGTGCCATTGTAGATGGCGCCGCCAAGTGCTGGGGGAACAACGATGATGGCAGACTGGGCGACGGCGAAACCACTCATAGAGATACTCCTGTAGAGGTTAGTGGTCTGGGCAGCAATGTTACTGCCATCTCAGCAGGGACTAAGCACACTTGTGCGGTTCACCAGGGCGCCGCCAAGTGTTGGGGAAGGGGCTCTCGTGGCCGGCTGGGCAACAATAGCACCTCTGAGAGCCGTACTCCAGCGGATGTGGTGCAAACCCCTGTTGCTGGTACGACCCCTGCCGTCTTGCTGGACAGCGGAGTGACTGCCATCTCAGCAGGGGAGTATCACACTTGTGCCATTCACAATGGCGCTGCTTTGTGCTGGGGATCGAGGTTCGCTGGCAAGCTGGGTATTGGTGGTTCCACCTCTGGTAACCGCATCTGGCCTGCGCAGGTTTCGGGGCTGGGCAGCGATGTCTCTGCTATTTCAGTAGGGAATAATCACTCTTGTGCCATTCACCAGGGAATTGCCAAGTGCTGGGGTACCAACTCAGCTGGCATACTAGGCGATGGCGGCGGTTCTTCACGTAGCTCCACCCCCGTACGCGTGCTGTTTCCATAAGCTGTGGTAGGTTTTTTATGCTGGCAGGGGTCTTGCCCCCGCTGCCAGCACCCTGCACCTCTTGCTAGTAAAAAATACGCAAAAGAGCTGGGGCATCAGCCCAGCAAGCCTGTAAGCACAAGGGTTTACTTGCTGCGCCCCGCTGCATGAGGCAGAATCTCTAGCATGCCTTGTGGGCAGTCGCCCTTTCATCCAACCCCGCCTTTGAACCAACTTGCTGCTTGCCCCCACAGGCTGCAGCCGTTACCATTGCAGGCAGCCGCTGATGAACCCACGCCCCCGAGCTTAGCCCATGTCTGCTTTATTGCCACCATCGCTTGCGCCTCCTGGGCATGCTTCCTCGCATGCAGCACAGGCAGCACAGCAGCTGTTTCAGCTGCTGCATCAAATGCGTCAACGGCTGGAAAAACTGGACGGTCACCGCTTTGTCCAAGACCCCTGGCAGCGACCAGCAGGCGGAGGCGGTTTAAGCTGCGTGCTGGAACAAGGCCAGCTGTTTGAAAAAGCCGGGGTGTTGTTCTCCTCTGTCCATGGTGAGAAACTCCCCCCATCCACCCTGATGCCAGCTGACGCCCAGCAGCAAACGCAAGCACCCTTTTTTGCCGTAGGAGTTTCGCTGATTCTACACCCGCACAACCCCTATGTGCCTGCCACACATCTCAACCTGCGTTATTTTGAAGTGGGCGACTGCTGGTGGTTCGGCGGAGGCATGGACCTAACCCCCTGTTATCCATTCAAGGAAGACTGCATCCGTTTTCATCAGGCTGCCAAAGGCGCTTGCGATGCCTTTGACTGCGCTTGGTACCCCCATTTCAAACGCTGGTGCGATGAATACTTTTACCTGCCCCACAGAAAGGAACAGCGCGGCGTGGGAGGCATTTTCTTCAACCATCTGCGCCCCGCCAAACACCAGCGTGGACTGGACTTCCTGATGGCAGTAGCACAAGCCTTCTTGCAGGCGTATCCCGCCATTGCAGCTGCCAGACAACCCCTCCCCTACAGCCAGCGCCAGCGCAACTTCTTGCAGTACCGCCGTGGCCGCTATGCGGAATTCAACCTACTTTATGATCAAGGAACATTATTCGGCTTGCAATCTGGCGGGCGGGTGGAAGCCATTCTCATGTCCCTGCCCCCACTGGTCAGCTGGCACTACAATTGGCAGACAGAAGACCACAGCCCCGAAAGCCTCATGCAGTGCTTCTTACAACCCCATGATTGGGCCAGCTGTGAAGCTATAAGCAGCAAAATCCGCTGATGTCTTCTCTTTTTTTAGCAATTTTTTGCAATATAAACCTATTAATAACAATCACTTATGCAATAAATCAGAAAAAGCTAAAAAATAGCTTGTAATATCGTTGTTTTTTGCATACTATTTTAAACATAAGTTATGTGTCGGATCCCGGGCTCCCCCCTTCCCCCCCAATCCCGCCCGGGGTCCGATCTCTTTTTTGCTTACATTCAAGTCCCCCACAACCTCTTAGCGCACTGGGCGTTAAGGGGCAGTATTCACGTGTGGGTTTGTGTGTAGTGTCTGCCAGTATACACGCTGTTGCTGTATGGCTGTTGCTGTGTGCCAGCGACACTTTTAGCAGCATAGAAGGCTGCTAACGGGTCATTATATAGTGAAAAATATAGTGAAAAATAAAAGCAAATTTTTTACATCAAGGGGCTTGCCTATCCCTAATAGATAAGATAGGGTGTTTTTTGTTAAAGAATTTGGCAGGAATCAGCCTCAACAGTAGAGAGGGAGAGGTCTTTATCATATGAAAGATTGGACGTATCTCAATCATCGTCAACAGTTGTTGCTGCAAATAGGAACAATTGCAGCACTACTTTTGCTGTTCTCTCTTTGGATTTTCAAAAACGCACAAGCCCCTGGTATCTTAAAGACGGAGCAAGCCCCATCTCAGCAGATAACCTCAGGGGAAAATCCAGAGTTTAAGAGTCCCTTTTCTTTGGAAGCACTGCGGCATCGTCTACCGCCTGAGGGAGTGGCAAAAGTACATGCCCATATTGAACACTTCCGCGTTCATCAACATAAAAGAATCACCGGCGGACTGGGGCGTTCCAATCGCTACATGCAACGCTATCGCAAAATCTTCCAGCAATATGGTGTACCTGAAGAACTGACTTATCTGCCCCTAATAGAAAGCGGATTTACCGAAACAGCTGTATCTCCTGCACAGGCGGTGGGAATGTGGCAGTTTATCGCCTCCACCGGGAAACTCTTTGACCTGCACACCAACCAATGGAGTGACAGCCGTCGTGACCCCATCCAAAGTGCCCATGCGGCTGCGCGCTATTTACATCAGCTGCACCAGCGTTTTAACAACTGGGAGTTGTCCTTGGCAGCCTATAATGCCGGCGCCAACACAGTACGGTGGGCTGTGCGTCGCAACCAACGCGCAGGAAAACCCACAAACTTCTGGCATCTAGACCTCCCTGAAGAAACCCAAAACTATGTACCTGCCCTTTTGGCTACGGTGGTGATAGCCAAAAATCCAGAAGCCTTTGGCTTAAAAGTACGTTTTGAACCACAGCTGCATTTTGAAGAAATCCAAGTAGGGCCTGCCATCCATCTGAATTTGCTGGCAGGTGTGATGAATGTCCCCTTATCCAAACTGCGCGAACTCAACCCCCAATTGCTGCGCGATACCATACCCCCAGTCCAAGGCATTTATTCCCTGCGTATCCCCAGTGGTTCAACCCAATACCTGCTTGAACAACTCAACACCAAAACAAAAAAACCCTGGGTGCTTCATTACCAAGACGAACAGTCTCAAAACTCTCCCAAAGGTTTTGTGATAAAAGAATCGCCCATACCCACACCTTAGCCTCTGCTTTTTCCAATCCAAGTGAGCATCGCTTTTGCTGCTTGCCAAACCTTTGCTTTGCTGCATATTGTTGTAGGAGATAGGTTTTTTTCGCAGCATCTCTTTCAGCGTCAGCGCCATACCTAGCGATGACTCAATACTTCTTAAAACGCCTGCTAGTTATTGCCCCCACCTTCCTGGGCATCACCTTGATGACCTTCATTGTGGTCAATCTGGCACCTGGCGGACCCATTGAAAAAACCTTGCGTGAAATTCGCTTTGGGGCAGCACAAGCTGGTGTATTCAGTGCCAGCGAAATTACCAACCAAGGTGTCTCTGAGGAGGTACTCTCCCAACTGCGCCAACAGTTCGGCTTTGATAAACCTCTCCCCGTCCGCTACTTCATCTGGCTGGGACGGCTGTTGAGGCTGGACTTTGGCACTTCCTTTGTTCATGACGAACCTGTCTTAAATGTGATTGCCAGCAAATTCCCTATCTCTTTAATGTTTGGAATCACCTCCCTGCTGCTGACTTACCTCATCTGCATTCCGCTGGGCGTACTAAAAGCTGTGCGCGATGGCAGCTGGTTTGATTCTTCCTCCTCTATGCTGGTGTTTGCAGGTTATGCCACCCCTTCTTTAATGCTGGGCATTCTGCTGATTGTGCTTTTCGGAGGAGGCAGCTTCTTCAACTGGTTTCCCATCTCTGGCACCGTCTCCGACCTGCACGACACCTTCGGCTTCACACAACGCATCTGGGACAGAATCCATCATGCCATCTTGCCCCTCATCAGCTACCTGGCGGGCAACTTTGCCACCCTCACCCTGCTGATGAAAAACTCCTACCTGGAAGAACTGCAAAAGCCCTATGTCACCACCGCCCGTGCCAAAGGACTCAGCGAAATCACTGTGCGCTATCGTCATGTACTGCGCAATGCGCTTATTCCTATCGTCACAGGTCTGGGCAGCTTCTTGGGGGTGTTTTTTGTAGGCAATCTGTTCATTGAGCAAATCTTCACGCTTGATGGCATGGGGCTGCTGTTTTACAACTCTCTGCTGGCCCGCGATTATCCTGTTATCCTAGGCTTGCTCAGTTTGATTAGCATAATTTTGCTGATTGGCAATGTTATCAGTGACTTCTTCTATGTACTCGTTGACCCCCGCATTGACTTTGGCAAATAACCTCCTCCACCCCGCTTTTCCCCAGTGCATTTTCAGCTAGACTCCATCACCCGCGCCCGCCTGGCAGCTTTTCGCAAACGCAAACTGTCGTGGTATTCATTATTGACCCTGATAATACTGTTCACGGTTTCACTGGGTGCAGAGTTGTTGGTGAACAACCGCCCCCTGGTCATGCACTGGCAAGGAGACTGGTACTTCCCCGTCTTCCAACGCTACGCCCCCAGCCAGTTTCAGCAGCAAGATACCTTCGTCACTGACTACCGCAGCATTCGGCTGTCCCAGGGCGATTGGGCTGTCTGGCCGTTGGTGCGTTGGGGTCCCTTGGAGTCAGATGGCAGCTTAGAGTTTTTCCCTTCATCCCCCAGCCTCCAACATTGGCTGGGGGTGGATGACAAGGGGCGGGATTTGCTCGCTCGTCTGCTGTATGGATTTCGTCTTTCTATGTTGTTTGCCCTGGGGGTGTGGCTACTCTCTTTTGCTATGGGCATGCTGGCCGGTGCTTTGCAAGGCTACTTTGGAGGACGCACCGATTTCTACGGACAACGTTTCTCTGAAATTTGGAGTGCTGTCCCCGTCTTCTTTCTGGTGATTACCATCAGTGCCATCTTTACTCCTGGGATCATTCTCTTAGCACTGCTGTTTGCTGTCTTCGGCTGGACAGGCATTGCCCAATACCAACGTGCCGAATTCTTAAATCTGCGACGCCGCGAATTCATTGAAGCTGCCCGCATAGCAGGTGCCAGCCACTGGCGCATCATTTGGCTGCATGTCATGCCTAACGCCATCACGCCTCTCATTACCTTCACTCCCTTCACCATCGCAGGCGGCATTACCGGCATCGCTGCCCTGGACTACCTCGGCTTTGGAATCCAGCCCCCAGCACCCAGCTGGGGAGAACTGCTGCGACAAGCCCTGGAACACTTTTCCACCGCCTGGTGGATTGCCGTTTATACCGTGGGCGTAATGTTTGGCATATTGCTGCTGCTGGTCTTCATCAATGAGGGCGCACGCGAAGCCTTTGACCCCCACAAGGTCTTCCACGAAAGCACCGATATCTAAAGCACCGATATCTAAAGCACCGATATCTAAAGCACCGATATCTAAAGCACTTCCAACCACCACCCGAAACATCCCGCTGACAGCATAGGTCTCCCTGCTGCTGCCGTGTCCCACAAACCCTTCTTGGGTAGTGGGGACTGATTGCAGCAGCCAGCTGCTGTTGTGCCTTTTCAGGGAGATTGTAAGAAATTGTGTAGAAAAATGAAGAAAAAGTGCATTCGCTTAGCAGCCGAGACAACGGTTGTTATCATGAAAATAGGAGTGGTAGTGCACGTTCTTGAACAGGAAAGACTTGTATCAGTAATTTATTATGCCTCCATTCAAACTGATGCAAGTCTTTCCTCTTCTTTCTCATAAAAAAGAAAAATACGCTAACCCAATTGTAAGAAATCGTGTAGAAAAATGAAGAAAAAGTGCATTCGCTTAGCAGCTGAGACAGCGGTTGTTATCATGAAAATAGGAGTGGTAGTGCACGTTCTTGAACAGGAAAGACTTGTATCAGTAATTTATTATGCCTCCATCCAAACTGATGCAAGTCCTTCCTCTTCTTTCTCATAAAAAAGAAAAATATGCTAACCCAGGTGATGTTTCTGGCAACTTGCTAAAGATGTATATCGCCATAAAAAAGGAGAACCCTATGAAAACCTACATTTTACCCACATACCCTTATTTAGTTGATATGGTCAGCAAAACCAAGCAACCGGGGCTTTACAATGCTTTATTGCTGGTAGTCATGCTGCTGCCTTCCCTTACGCTGTTCTCCTGCGGAGGCGGCGGCAGCGGCAGCGGCGGCAGCGGCGGCAGCGGCAGCGAAACAGCAGCAGCAGCACCAGCCCCTCTCTCAGACAACATTTATCTGTGGACAACAACCTCACAGTACAATGGCAATTTGGGCGGAATAGAGGGTGCAAATAACAAATGCGCTGGCGATGACGCCAAGATAGCTGCTTTGCCAACGGGTGAATTTACTTATACCCATCAGGCAGTACTGGCTGGAAGTGAATCTCATTCCAGCAGCATTATACCCAGTACGGACACCCGTGAAGTCCAGCGTCCCGACAGCACCAAGATTGCTGACAACTACCAAGCTTTTGCAGGCAGCACTAATGCTGTGGATGCCAGCGTGACCAGCAATAACATTGAATACTGGACAGGCTTAGATTATTCTGTTGGGGATGCTACCTTTGCCCTAAGCAACCACTGCAACAATTGGGGTGTGTCATCAGGTACTGGTGCTGTTGGACGTTCTATAGATATTGATGGAGATAGATTAGGCAATTACATACCTGCCTGTAATACCCCGCAATATCTTTTGTGCCTTAGTCATTAATTTGCACCCCCAGCAAAAAAAGGGTAACATATTAGGTAGTTCTTTCTCCCATTCTAGGAGTACCTGCATGCAAACCCACCTCTGGTCTCAGTCTATCTCAGTAAAATCAAGCAGGGGGCATCAAGCACTCCTGCTGTTGGCAGCCCTGCTGCTGCCCTCCCTCATACTGTTCTCCTGTGGAGGCAGTGGAGGAGGCGGCGGCGGAGACAAAACAGCAGCAGCCCCTCCCCCAGACCCCATTTATCTGTGGACAACAACAACCTCAGATCACACGGGCAATTTGGGCGGAATAGTTGAAGCAAATAAGGTATGCGCTAACGATACCGCCAAGATAGCTGCTTTGCCAGATTTGCCAACGGGTGTTACTTATACCCATCAGGCAGTACTGGCTGATGCTGGATCTCATCCCAGCAGCATTATACCCAGTTCGGACACCAATCAAGTCCAGCGTCCTGACGGCACCAAAATTGCTGAAAACTACCAAGCTTTTGCAGGCAGCACTGCTAATGTGGATGCTGGCGTGACAAGCAATAGCATTGAATACTGGACTGGCTTACAGCCTGACTCTGACTCTGGCACATTTACTACTCCTCCTGGTTCTCACTGCAGCAATTGGAGCAACGAAGAAACATCAGGGAGCGGTTTTATTGGACTTTCTCAAGAGGCCGGCTCGGGTAGATTAGGCCGCCGTGGAGTTTCTTTCTGCAATAGCACGCACCATCTTTTGTGCATCAGTCACACTCCTCCTACTGAGTGATGTCTGCTGAACTGCTGCTTTCGCTTTCCAGGTTGCTTACCAATTTGGCATAGAGTCCAGCGTGCTGAAGCAAGGTTTCATGGCTGCCGCTTTCCGCCACGCGCCCTTGGTCTATCACCAAGATGCTGTCCGCACTGCGAATGGTACTCAAACGATGGGCAATAGCAATCACTGTGCGGTCTTGAAAGAGTTTGTGGACTGCCGTTTGTATGGCTTGCTCGGTGATGGAATCCACTGCACTGGTGGCTTCGTCCAACACAATCAGTTCTGATTCCCAAGCAACAGCGCGCGCCAGGGAGAGCAGCTGTCGCTGCCCCGCAGAAAAATTGCTCCCGCCGCGCTGCACCTGATGCTGGTAGCCCCCTTTGAGTCGCTCAATAAAGCCTGCAGCCTGGGTGTATTCGGCAGCTTGACGCATCTGCTGTGAAGGAATCTCCTCCATAGCAATGTTAAAAGCCAACGAGCCTTGAAATAAGAACACATCCTGATGCACCACTGCAATCAGACGAGCAAGTGTCTCAGCGTGGTATTCCTTCAGTTCGCGTCCGTTAAGCAGAATATGACCCTGATACCCTTCATAAGCGCGCATCAGCAGCTTCACTATAGAAGACTTGCCTGCACCCGTAGCTCCCACAATCGCCAGCGTTTGCCCGCGCTGGAGAGAAAAATTGACGCCCTTGAGTATTTCCTCTCCCTCTGGTGTATAAGCAAAGCGCACCTGGCGAAATTCCAGCGAGTGGAACTCTTCCTTGGAGGGCTTGGGGTCAAGATGGTGCTGTTCGCTGACAGCAGGGGGGGTTTCACAAATTTGGTTGATGTGACTAAGGGCAGCCATGGAACGCTGCAGCAAGGCCAGCTGCTGGGAAAATTCTTTTAAGGGAACAAACAGCCGTTGGATGTACTCCATAAAAGCCACCAAGACCCCCAAGCTGAGTATACCGAATTGTACTTGGCTGGCACCAAAAGCCAGCACCACCACCATGGCAAGCACGGTAACGCTTTCCACGATAGAGTACAGGGCAGCATCATGGAAGTTGGAGGTGTTTTGGGCACGCAGGAAGCGTTGGTTTTTGCGTGTATAGCTTTGCAGGGCGGAGGCTTCGGCGCGAAACAGCTGCAGCACCTTGACCCCAGCCAGACATTCTTGCAGCCAGCCGGTGGCCTCCGAGAGGGCATGGCGCGCTTCATAAAAAGCACTGCGAATGCGCACCCGAAAGAAACGAATCGCCGCCAGCAGCAGAGGAACAATCAACAGCAGTGCCAGGGTGAGTCGCCAGTCCAGCAAGAACATGGCAATCAGAAATGCTACCATTTTTAACACATCTACCACCAGCTGCATGGCGTTGCTGCTGAGGCTTTCGCCCAGTGCTTCTACATCGCTGGTGATGCGGGTCAGCACGGTGCCGATGGGGTGGGAGTCAAAGTAGGCCCGCGGCAGCCTGAGGCTGTGGGCAAACACTCGGGTACGCAGTGCTGCCAGCAGGTTTTGTCCCACCCGCTGCATAGAGGTGATGTACACTGCATCGGTAACATAGTCCACCAGCACCGCAGCGATAGCCAGAGAAGCCACCTTCACCAGCCCTGACCAATACGGCGCCAGGCTGCCTTCGTTGGCAGCAGGGAGGAGGTAGTCATCAATAGCCACCTTGATGAGCCAGGGCGGTATGCTTGCCATAACAGCAGAAATCGGCAGCAGCAGCACTACGCCAAAGAACAGCCAGCGCCAGCGCACCAATTCTGGCCACAACATACGCAGCAAGGTGGGCGGCGGGCTGGCAAACAATCGTTTCCAGCAGCGTTCAGCAAAGGGTGGCAGCCGCTCGGGATATGGCTGCGAGGCAAAAGTGGTCATTAGGCAGAAATAGTCATTAGGCAGGTGTATTCCTTACAGCAGCCTCGGCTGAACTTTCTTGCGCAGAGAAGTGATCCATAGAACGCTCTTGCTGCAGCAGCCAGGCTTCACGATAGCAGCCAGGCTGCTGTATCAATTGATGGTGACTTCCGCTGGCAATCAGGCGACCGTCTTCCAGCACCAGTACACGTGCAGCGCGTTCCAATGCCGAGATGCGGTGAGAAATAATCAAGGTAGCTTGGGCATGCTGAAATTGGTAGATCTGGTCTATCAGCCAGCGTTCGGTGCCATGATCCACCGCAGACAGCACCTCATCCAATACCAACACCCCGCAGCGACGCATCATGCAGCGCGCCAAAGCAATGCGCTGCTTTTGACCACCAGAGAGCGTGATACCCTTTTCGCCTACCAGGGTGGACAAGCCGTTGGGAAAGCGTTTCAGGTCTGGTGAAAGACCTGCTGCGTGCGCTGCCTGCCGAATGCGGGAACGCACCTCTTTAGAAAATCCTCCACTGGATGAATCCATGCCTGCCAGCTCTCCGTTATTCCTGCCAAATTTTTGCGAAGACAAGCTGGACGCCAGTACCTCTTTGACGCTTCTGCCCTGGGCATTGTCCAGTCCTAAGGCGATGTTGGCTTCAATGGTGTCAGAGAACAACAGGGGTTCTTGGGTTACCAGCAGTATTTGGCGACGCAGGGTCTCAAGGCTGAGTTCACGCACATCCACGCCATCCAAAAAGATGGTGCCTGTGGGGGGAGAAAGCCAGCCACACAACAAATTAGCCAGAGTGCTTTTGCCTTGACCTACCGAACCGAATATGCCCACCACCTCACCAGGACGCACCACCAAAGAGATATCACGCAGAATAGATTGCTGGGGACTGTCAGGATAAGACCAGCTCAGTGAGCGCACCTCCAAGCCCTGCTTTAACTCGGCAGGCAGAAACGGTTGCTGTTCGGGAAGAATTGGTGGAGGCTGGGGATGGGCATCAAACACTTGTCTTAAGCTGTACAAGGATGTCATCCCACGCTGCAATATAAACAACAAGAAGGTGATGCCCATCAACGGTGGTAACAACATAGAAAGGTACAAAGCATAGGCGGTGAAATCCCCAATGCTCATCTCGCCCGATACCAGCAGACTGGCACCCAGCAGCAGCAACACCACCTTCAATACATTCACCAAATGGCTGAGAATAGGGGTAAACAAACGGAATCTTGCTATGCGCACCGATGCCTCGCGCAAGGGAACATTCAGTTTTTCAAAGGCACCTTCCGCCCAGCCAAATCCACGATAAGAACGCAACACATCTAAACCGTTGTAGGCTTCTACAGTGAAGTCGGAAAGATGCTGCAAATTTTCCATGTGCTGAAACTGATAACGTTTCATGATGCGCAAGCCAATTTGCAGCAGAAAAAAAACAAAGACTATCGGCAGCAAAAAATAAATGGTCACCCGAGGAGCAATTTGGAACATCAACCAAGGTGCAACGGAGATAGTACCCAAGCCGTTGAAGAGCATCATCAAGCCGAATCCCATCAGCAGACGTACCCCGTTAACATCGTTGTTGATGCGGGAGATGAGCCCGCCGCTAGGATTTTTGAGAAAAAATTGGTGATGCATATGAGAAAGATGTGCCAACATGCGATTTTTTAAGTCATACTCAATTTGTCTGCTGGGCACGAAAAAAGCCACACGGGATCCTGTACGAAAGACCAGGGTAATCAGTCCCAGCGCAGCCATCCAGATGAGGCTTTCTAAGAAACGGGGATGTTGCAGGTTGCCACCTTGTTCCAGTACATCTATGGCACGCTGCATCCATTGCGGTATAGACAACGCAGCCCATAGAGTCAAGCCCAGCATCAACACCCCCAGCAGATACATTCCCAAATGCTCGCGCAGCAATGCCAGCAAAAATTTTCTAGAACTCATTGGTTGATACCTGTTTAAGGTGGTAGTTGCATAGAAATTATGTTAGAGATACTGCCATTGCCCCTCCCAGGCAAATAAGCCACTGGCTTGACAAGAAGTTCTGATTCATCTTGCCACCTAGACAGAAAACACACAAGGGAGGACATATAACGCATCTATGGAAACCGACTTTCTATCTCTGGATTTTCACAGAAGTGTTTGGCCCCAGCAGCTGATAAAGGGCATGCGAGACTCTTTGAAGGAGGGCTGTCTTCCTGGTTGGTGGTTGTATCATGGGACGCAGCAGGTATTGCGTTGGCAGGAGTATCAGGCGGGGCATGCACCAGCAGCAACGCAAGAGAAGAAGCTGTTTGAGTTGTACCGCCAAGCCAGTATTTGGATAGCACGAGAAGCCCTGGATAGACCCGTACAGGTGGTCAGTTTGGGTGCAGGCGATGGCAGCAAGGATGTGATGCTGGTGGATGCCCTGCTGGCAGGTGGTGGACGCAAGCCCCAGGACATTATTTACACGCCCATGGATATCAGCCCGTCTTTATGCGTACAGGCGCTGCACAACATGCATGCGCTGCAGCCCAATGTATCGCTGCATGCTTTGGTGGTGCGTTTGGATCAAGCCCCCAGGCTGCGCCCATGGTTGATGCAGCACGAAACCAGCATCGGTATTCTGGGGCGTGCTATTCGCATTATCACTTGCTTTGGGCTGTTTCCCAATATGTGGCCGCAGCCATTTGCAGCCTGGCTGAGACGCCTGGTGCGCTATGGCGATTTTCTGCTGGTATCCACCAATCTTTCTCCTCCTATGGAAGAAGCTGTCTCCATGGTGATGCCCCAATATGACAATCCCTTGGCACGCGCTTGGTACCAAAGCGGGCTGGAGAGTTTAGGGGTGGGTCGCCAAAAGATACGGCTGGATATTCAGCCCCAAGCCCTTAATGAAGATGACAAAGCCTGGCAGGTGCAGGTGATGCTAACCAGCATGAATCTTAAACACCGTCTGAAAATTGAGCCATTTGCCTCTTTATCCATGGAATTGGAATTGGAGTCTCCTTTGTTGGTGTTCTTTTCCAATCGTTTTGAGGCGAAGACTTTTGAAGCACTGCTGGCACAAGAGGGTTTTGCGGTGTCAAAACGTTGGTTGGAAGAAGACGCTTGCTGGGAAGGGGTCTTCGCTTGCTTCCCGCTGCCCCCAGGCATCAAGAAGGTGAAGTCCTCTGTCCCGGAGCTGCGAATCGCTTCCCCATCCAGCTAGCCCGACCGCGTGCAAAATCTGCCCAATCCAAGGGACGCCCGCCTTCCAGCTGCACCCGCAGCAACCGTACCCCTCCCCTGCGTGTCCGCACCCGACCATCAGCATGCAATACCCCCGCTTCTCCTGAGGGCGCTTCCGCCTCTTCCAAAGACAAAAATATCACCCGCCGACCTTCCAACAAGCCACTGCAGCCAGGCCAATACTTATAGGCCCGATACTTGCGCAGCACAGTCGCCGCATCCTCCAAGAAAAAATCCACCCCGCCATCCTGCTTGCGCACCCGCTTGCACCAGGTTGCCTCCGCTTCTTGCTGCGGCACCCCCTCCAGCCGACCCTCCAGCATCCCTCCCAAGCACTGCCGCAGCAATTCAGCCGAACGCTCCGCCAAGCGACCTGCCAAACTGCTGGCATCATCTTCTGCGCACACCGCTTCAACCACACGCCCCACCAAACAACCCGCATCCAAGTGCTCTTCCATACGCTGCAGGGTTACCCCCGTTTGCTTATCCCCTGCCAGCAGCACCGCCTGCACCGGACTTGCCCCCCGCCAGCGCGGCAGCAAAGAAAAATGCAAATTGAACATCCCCAAATGCGCCATCTGCAGCATCCACGGGGGCAGCAGGCGACCATAAGCACACACCACCCCCAACTCCATTCCCCAGGCCTCCAACACCTGCCCTATTTCCTCAGGTTTCAGGCTGGCAGGTTTCAGGCTGGCAGGTTTCAGGCTGGCAGGTTTCAGGCTAGCAGGTCCCAGCCAAGGCAGCCCCCAGCGTTCTGCCTGCTGATGCACCGCACAACTGCGCAGCTGACGGGACATCCCCTCCCCGCCAGCACGCCTGCTGCCACGACCTGCAGCTTGAGGAGGCTGCGTCACTACCCCCACCAGCCTCACCCGCTTATCTGCTGCCAATACGCCCAAAGACGGCAAAGCCCACTGTGGACTGCCAAAAAATACCGTGCGCACCCCTTGTTGTCCCATTCATCTCCCTACCGACCAGAGTCATCGCCTGCTTTTTTGCCCGCAGCCTTTTGTATGGAAGCCCCTTTGCCCGTACGCGCCCGCAAGGATTCCGCATGGGCAAACAACTGCTCGGCTTCGGCAAAACGTTGAATCTTCTCACTGTCTCGCTGCAAACGCTCTGGCGAATAACGCAGCACAGAGGAACGCTTGATGAAATCACCCACCCCCAAGGGAGAAGAAAAGCGTGCCCGCCCCCCCGTGGGCAAAATATGGTTGGGACCGGCAAAATAATCACCCACCGCTTCTGGTGTGTCTGCCCCCAAAAAAATCGCCCCAGCATGACGCACCTGACTTAAAGTTTGAAACGGGTCAGCTGTGAGCAATTCCAAATGCTCAGGAGCCAGTTCATTCACCACTTGCAAACCTGCCTCCAGACTGTCCACCAACACAATGCCAGAACCACTGGCAAAAGAAGCCGCAATAATATCCGCACGCGGCAAACCAGCTATCAACTCCTCCAAACGCCGCTCCACATCTTGGGCTTGCTGAGGATGCGTGGTCACCAGCAGCGCACGGGCATCGGCATCATGCTCCGCCTGAGAGAGCAAATCCCTCGCCAGATACTCTATGGGAATATCTTTCTGCGTACAAAGAATCACAATCTCGCTGGGACCTGCAATGGCATCAATGCCCACATCACCACACACCTGTCGCTTGGCTTCTGCCACCCAGCGACTGCCAGGGCCCACAATCTTGTCCACCCGCGGAACGCTTTCTGTCCCCCAAGCCAGTGCAGCAATGGCTTGTGCGCCGCCCACCGCATACAAATTCTCCACCCCCAACAAGGCCGCCGCTGCCAAAATATCCCGATGTGGAAGTCCATCCGCCCCTGGCGGCGACACCACCACTATCTCTCCCACCCCCGCCAGCTGCGCTGGCACCACGCCCATCAACAAGCTGGAAGCATAGGTTGCCTGCCCCCCAGGCACATACACCCCCACCCTGTCCAAAGGCGATACCTTCCACCCCATCACACTGCCATCGGGAAAAAATTCCAAGCGACTATCCTCGCACTGACGCATATGAAAGCGCTCAATATTGTCCAGGGCCTCAATCCATACATCCTTTAAGGCAGGATCAAGCCCCGACAGTGCTGCTTCCATCAGCTCCTCGCCCACCTTCAAAGAGACTGGCGCAACCCCGTCAAAACGCTGGGTATAATCCAAAAGCGCCCTGTCACCCTCAACGCGAACCCGCTCCAACACTTGGCGCACCTGTGCCTCCAGGTTGTCCTCTTGCGACAGCGTCCGACTTTCCAGCCGTTCCAGATATGCTTCCAAAGAGGGAAATATAGATACCAACGGAGGCATTAGCGCAATTCCCTTAAAAGAAAGCCGATTTCAGGGAGAAAATTTGCGGGCTTTGGAATCATGGCCATAGCGTTTGTCAATAAATTGGAGACGGCGGGCAGCATCATCCGCCCAGGAGACATTGCGAGAGACCAGTTCTGCATAGTAGCGACGGGCTTGCAGGGGTTCTCCATTATCCTCCAAACAACGTGCCAACAGCCAGCGGGCATCGTTTATCTTACGATAGCGGGAATGTTTTTCCAACAGGGTATAAAGCGGTTCCAACGCACCCTCACACTGACGCAGCAAAAACATGGCCTGCGCCTGACGATGCAGCACTTGGGGCAGTCGCTTCTCCTTGGGAAAATGGCTACGGAAATCCGCCAGGCTGCGCACTGCCAAATCCAAATCTCCGCTAAATAAACGAGACATTGCCACCCGCAGCGATCTGTCCGCCACAGTTTTTTCTGGCAGATCTGCCAACGGACTTTTCAACAAACGTTCCATTTCTCCTATGTCCAGCATGCGTTTATCCAGTTCATCACGCAGTGACAGCTGTGAGGCAGCATGTTTTTTCAGAGCGCTTTCCAATGCTTTTTCTAGTTTAATGCCGTCAATTTGTACATGTTCCAAGCTCTCACGCAGTGCTTGATTTTCACGCTCCAAATTTTTTAAGTCCCGTTCTAACAGCTGTAATTTAGCCTCTATAATATTCAAAGTGCGTTGATTCTGAGGAAAAGCCAGTGTGGAACTGCCTGCCCATACCGCTATGGTCATGACCAGGCACAACCAGCTGACCGCCCCCGACAGCGACCGCAGCGGCGACCGCAGCAGCGACCACAACCAAGCAAAACAGACAGTTAAAAGCAATCCGAGGTAAAGCAATCCGATGTGTTGCATGGGGAAGGTTGGTGAGAGTTAAAATAGACGCAGCCGTCCCCAAGAGGGACTGTTTTCTTCTATGTCTTTGGCGGTGTTGGTGAGACGGCGCAGTCCGCTGCCATCAATGGCTACCACATAGAGTTTGAATTCACCACTGCGCCGTGAAGCAAACACAATCTGGCGGCCGTCTGGCGACCATTCTGCTTGCTCGCAGTTGTATGCGCCTTTTGTCACCGCTCGTAGATTCTGACCAAAGTCATCCATGATGTAAATCTGATCCACCCCTTTTTCCCGCCTGGTAAAGAGAATGTTTTGCCCATCGGGACTCCATTTGGGATCTGTGTTGTAGATGCTGTCAAAGCTCAGGCGCAGTTCACGACGAGTCTTTAAGTTCAATACATACACCTGCGGGCCGCCAGAGCGATCGGAAATATACACCAACTGGCTGCCATCGGGACTCCAATCTGGCTGGATCTCAATGCCCTCCCGTTGGGTAACACGATGGGGTTTGGAGATTTTTTTCTTGTACAGGTTCAAAAAGAACAGATCGATGTTTTCATCCATACTCATGGTAAATGCCAGCCGTTTGCCATTGCGTGAGAATGAACCACCTGTGTTTAAGCTGCCGAAATCGGTAAGGTAGCCGCTGCGCCTGCCTGTTCCAGCCAACTTCTGGTAGTAAATGCGACTGCCTTTGAGAGAAAGCACGGTATAGATGATGGCATGGGTATCCGGTGTCAGGCGCGGCAAGATAGAAATGTTCTTGTTGCGAGAAATAATTTGAGGTCTGGTGCCGTGGGTATCGGTGGCGGCAATCACGGTTTTCCGTCCTGTCTGCTTCATGGCAAAGACAATGGTGGAGCCCAGCATTCCCCGTGTGCCCGTTAGACGCTTCGCCAACTGGTTGACCAATTCCATCACCGTCAATTCACGCAAACCTTGTTTTAAGTGAAAACCACGCTCAAACAACAGCAGCCCCTCAGGACCAGCATCAAACACCTGCACGCGTACCAGTTTGCCATCTGTACTCAACTTCATGTACATATCCACCCGCAAACTTTGCTTGACCGGGCAGTAGCGTCTGCTGCTTTTGGCTATGCTGCTTTTGGCTATGCTGCTTTTGGCTATGCTGCTTTTGGCTATGCTGCTTTTGGCTATGCTGCTTTTAGCTAAATTGAACAGTCCGCTCCAACACAGGTTGCGTTTCAATAAGTCTTGAAATTTAACAAAATCCTGCTGCGCCCTGGCTGCCAGGACTTTTTTGCTTGGCAGCACTTCCAGCTGCAGTGACAGCCTGGCGAATCCCAGACCTTCTATCAAAATATCCTCTGCGGGATCCTGCTTGCCTGAAGGAGGCGCATAAGGCAGTGGCTGCGGCGGGCGCACTACCTTGCTTAACCTGGCAGACTGTGCCCAGCCTGCACCCCCGCCCACCACACACAGCAACAACCACAACAAAACACTGCGCCCCACACAGCCTGACCGCAAACCGCAGCCCTGCCAAGAAAAAGCTCTCACTTGTTGCATCAACATTAGCTTACAAGACAGCCTCTTACAAGATAGCCTGGGTTTGCACCAAAAACCAGTTTCTAATAAATACAGCCTGGCTAATTCAGCTTGGCTAATTTACCTGGCTTGGTGCTAAATGCTATTATAGCATAATTTTTTTTGGCAGTCAGGACACTGCAAAAAAGGCTGCTGCCTGGTTACAGACAGCAGCCTTGATGCTAGTTGGGCGGGTTGTTACTCAAAGCTCAGGGTTTGGGGCACGGAGGTTGAGGTATCAGGCTCGCTGTCAGCATCATCACCATCTGCAAGCTCGCCAACCCCCAGCCGTCCATTGTTGTTGGCACCCCAGCATTTGGCAACGCCGCTGTGAAGCGCACAAGTGTGCAAATTCCCTGCTGAGATGGCAGTGACATCGTTTTCCAGCCCGTCAACCTGCACGGGAATATTGCTGGTGGTGGTGCTGGTGGCGACGCCCAGCTGACCATTGCTGTTACTCCCCCAGCACTTGGCGGCGCCCTTGTGAACCACACAAGTGTGAAATTGCCCTGCTGAGATTTTGGCATCGGCATCGACTTCCAGCAAGGCTTCATCGATAGAGTTGTCAGGGTCGGCAACGGTTTGCACCACAGCCACAGGAACCAGACTTTGAGTGATTTTGCCGTTACCCAGCCGTCCACTGCCGTTGTTCCCCCAGCACCAGGCTTTGCCCTCCACAATGGCACAAGTGTGAGAAATCCCTGCTGAGATGATGGCATTGACATCGCTAGTCAGCACGTCAACCTGCACAGGCGTCTTGCGGTTATTATTATCTACAATACTGAAACCAACGTCAAAAGTGGTAACGGTGCCGTCACCCAGCTTGCCATTGCCATTGCTCCCCCAGCACTTGGCGACGCCATTATGAATGGCACAAGTGTGGCTACTCCCTGCTGAGATGGCAGTGACATCGCTAGTCAGCCCTGTGACCTGCACGGGAGTAGTGTTGCTACTCACTTCTTTGCCCAGCTGACCAAATTGATTACTCCCCCAGCACTTGGCGGCGCCACCATGAATGGCACAAGTGTGAGCACCCCCTGCTGAGATGGCAGTGACCCCACTGCCCAGCGTGCTGACAGCCATGGGAGTACTGCTGTCATCGGTATTACCTCTGCCCAGCTGTCCATCGCCGCCGTACCCCCAGCACTGGGCGGCGCCTGTGCTGAGGACGGCACAAGTGTGACCCGCCGCTGAGATGGCAGTGACCCCACTGCCCAGCGTGCTGACAGCCACAGGAAGATTGCTGTCAGTGCCGCTCTCTTTGTTGCCCAGCTGGCCGCTGGCGTTATGTCCCCAGCACCAGGCTTTGCCCTCCACCATGGCACAAGTGTGACTTTGCCCTGCTGTAATAGCACTAGCCGTTAACGGTATGGCAGCACTGCCGCCGCCGCTGCCGCCGCCACCACCGCCCCCGCCGCAGCTGGCAAGGCTTAGCAGTACAGCCGACAACAGCAAGACAAACAGGCTTGGCGCAGCATATAATGATTTTAGATTTTTCATGATCTCCTCCTTAGAAGTGTGAATATAGAATGCCTCACGAGCTTACAAGATAGCCTCTTACAAGATAGCTTCTTGCAAGATAGCCTGGATTTGCACCAAAAGCCAGTTTCTAATAAATTCACTTGCTTTGGTGTAAGTGTTATTATAGCATAATATTTTTTCTTTGGCAGTCAGGACGCTGCAAGAAAAAAGGCTGCTGCCTGGTTACAGACAGCAGCCTTTATGCTAGTTGGGCGGGTTGTTACTCCTCAAAGCTCACGGTTTGGGGCGTGGAGGTTGAGGTATCAGCATCGCTGTCAGCATCATCACCATCTGGAAGCTCGCCAACCCCCAGCCGTCCATTGGTGTTTTCACCCCAGCATTTGAAAACGCCGCTGTGAATGGCACAAGTGTAATTAATCCCTGCTGAGATGGCAGTGACATCGCTGTCCAGCAGAACGGCATCAGTAGGGTTGCCATCAGAGTCGGTACCGGCAGGGGTTTGCACCACAGTCACAGGCTCATTGCTGACAAATCCAGGAGTGCTGCTTTTGGCGACGCCCAGCTGGCCGAAGGAGTTACTTCCCCAGCACTTGGCGGCACCACCATGAATGGCACAAGTGTGAAACTCCCCTGCTGAGATGGCAGTGACACCGCTAGTCAGGTCTGTGACCTGCACAGGCGTGGTTTTGTCCTTATCAATTCCCACGACACCAACAGTGGTAGTCTCGCTGTTACCCAGCTTGCCATTTTCGTTGTTCCCCCAGCACTTGGCGGCGCCATCGTGAACGGCACAAGTGTGCTCCACCCCTGCTGAGATGGCATCGACCTTGCTAGTCAGGTCTGTGACCTGCACGGGTGTAAAGCCGCTGCTGTCGTCGTCGCCGTCGCCCAGCTGACCCTCTGTGTCATCTCCCCAGCACTTGGCGGCGCCCTTGTGAACGGCACAAGTGTGATTAGCCCCTGCTGAGATGGCAGTGACATCGCTGTTTAGCTTGTCGGCAGTGGTTCCCACAAGCACGGGTACAGTTTGATCGGCGGTAGCAGCGGTGCCCAGCCGTCCATCGGTAAATTGCCCCCAGCAATAGGCGGCCTTATTTACAATCGCACAAGTGTGCCTATCCGCTGCTGAGATGGCAGTGACAAGGTTGTTCAGCGGAGAGCTGAGAGCCCCAGGAATCTTCCTGTCAGGGCTGGCGGTGAAACCCAGCCGTCCATTGCTGCCGAACCCCCAGCACCAGGCGGCGTCATCTACAATCGCACAAGTGTGCCTCTCCCCTGCTGAGATGGCAGTGACCCCGCTGTCCAGATTTGTGACCTTCTTGGGAGTACTGCTGTCAACGGCACCACCGATGCCCAGCCGTCCACTGCCGTTGTTCCCCCAGCACTGGGCGGCAAGTACCTCAGCTTCACCCTCGGCAGCAGTATTGTGAATGGCACAAGTGTGCTTCTCCCCTGCTGAGATAGTAGTACCACTTATTATGGGAGTGTCGTCGCCGCCGTTGCCGGGGTCAGCGACGACGCCGCCGTTGCCACCACCGCCGCCACCGCCGCAGCCGGCAAGGCTTAGCAGGGCAACCGAAAACAGCAGAACAAACATGTTCGGTGTAGTATATAATGATTTTAGATTTTTCATGATCTTCTCCTTAGAAGTTTGAATATAAAATGCCTCACGGGTTTACAAAACAGCCTCTTACAAGATAGCCTCTTACAAGATAGCCTGGATTTGCACCAAAAGCCAGTTTCTAATAAATTCACTTGCTTTGGTGTAAGTGTTATTATAGCATACTTTTGTGCAAGTGCTATGATAATCTGTCAGATAAATCTTGTGGTTTTAAGGGGTGCATGTCCATACCAGCACCGCCGACTTGGCGGAAAATTGCCTTGGCAGCGGAGGAAAGGAGGTGTTGTGGATACGCGCCAGACAAACCAGTTGATCAAAGCGTTGATTGCCACTGGAGGAAGTGAGCGCAATTTCTTGCTTGCTGCCATCACCAGCCAGCCGCAATCGTACCACTGCGCGTAATTGGGGTGAAAATTTGGCAGGGAAGTCATAATTGTCCCGCACCCGCTGACCAATGTCCTCCAAGTACAGCCGCCAAGCCAGTACTGCCGCCTTATCTCTTTCCCGCTTACTATTCTCCAGCTTAAACGCAGCCACTGATGCATTTACTCTCCCCAGCGAAGCCTGGGGCAAAGTAGCAGGCCGCAACACCTTGGGCAACGGAGGAGCATCCTCAGACAACGGAGGAGCATCCTCAGACAACGGCACTGTGGCTGAGGGCTGCGAGGACAAGGCAGCAACTACCCCCGCTTGCACTGGCAGCAAATGCACAGGAACTGCTACCAACTGCACCTCATAAGCCTGTTTTATCTCAGGCGGCGCAGTCGCAGGCCAAACCGCCAAACCCACTAATAACAAGCCATGCAGCAATATAGAGGCTATGAAGGCTTTTGCCATGCCCGCTTGTTTTTTTACTTCCATATGCTTGAACTAAAAACCCCTTGCCCTAAAAACCCCTTGCCCTAAAACTCCTTGCCCTAAGAACCCATACCCGCACCTTCTATGGCTGTTCAATCACCAACCCCACCTGTTTCACTTGCAAACGGCGCAATTCAGCCATCACCTGCAATACCCTGCCGTAAGACAAGCGCGCATCCGCCCGCAGCAATGCAGGAGAATCAGGATTAGCCAGCCGCCAAAGACGCACCTGGCTGCGAAATGACTGCCTGGTAGCAGCATGGTTGAATGTCCCCAGGGTTTCCCTGTTCAAAGCCACCTCCCCCACCTGATTGATACTCACCACCAAGCTCTGCCCCTTCCCAGACCCAGCAGGAATATCCGCCTGCGGCAGCTGCACCTGTAATGAATACGCCACCACAGGTGCCGTAATCATAAAAATCACCAACAGCACCAACAGCACATCCACCAACGGCACAATGTTAATCTCTGCCACTTCCCCTGTAGATAACGACCTGCTGCGCCAACGACTCATCATCAATTTCCCCGTTCTATTCTATTCAAGGCACGCAAAACAAAGTTTTGCATGGTCTCCTGATGCCGATGCAGCATCCCCTGATACACATTGTACGCCACCAATGAGGGAACCGCAGTAAACAGTCCCGCCGCCGTCGCCGCCAGCGCCTCGGATATCCCAGGCGCCACCACCGATAAACTCACCTCTCCCGAACGACCAATAGAGGTAAATGCACGCATTACTCCCAATACTGTCCCCAACAACCCTACATAAGGCGATGCACTGGCCGTTAACGCCAAAAAACCCATTCCCCTGCGCAAGCGCTGAACCTCTGTGGCAATAGCGCACTCCATCTCTCGCATTAAGCACTCCGCCCTGCGTTCTGACTTCGCATGCGCCATATGATGCAGCTTACTTAATTCACGCATTCCCGCAACATATACCGTCGCCAACGGCGCCGTAGATTTGCTGGCATCTTGCAAAAATTTGCTGTGATGCAGTTTGGAGGTCTCCCTGGGCAAATTTGCCAAAGCCTGTAAACGACGTTCAAAGATGCGATTCCCACGTGACGCATCCCAAAATCGCCAATTGCTGGCAAATATCCACGCCCAACTGCAAATACTGACCCCCCCCAATACCAACAACACCAAGAAGCCCGTAGAATTCTGCAGCAAACTGCCCACAATCACATCCCACATAATCTGCTTCTCCTGATTCTGCCCCTCTCAAACTACTCCTTGCCCATCTCGCCCAAGCTTTAGATACGCATTGCTAAGGTTTGGCTTACTCTTCTTTAATCTCCACCCGTCGATTCTGACTCCAAGCCTCCTCATTGGAAGCACGAACCAACGGACGCTCCTCTCCAAAACTCACCGTACGTATGCGGCTTCTTGAAATGCCACGCTCCAACAAAACACGCACCACCGCACTGGCACGCCGACTGCCCAATGCTAAATTGTACGCATTGGTTCCCCGTTCATCCGCATGCCCCACCACCAGCAATTGCACAGACTCATTATCCAACAAGTGTTCTGTCGTCAATGACAACACCTCCACCGCATCTGGGCGAATATCGGATTTATCAAAGTCAAATCGTATATGCGGGTAATTCCCTTCTCGTATCGCTTGGGAAATTTGCTCTGGAGTACTGCTATCTGCAAGCTGTCTCCCTAGATCATCACCTACAGCAACCGCATCCTGCAGAGATGATGCATTGTCAATAGCCCTGCAACCTGCCATCCACAACCCCATTCCCACAGCCAACACCACCAAAACAAAAGACGTCCTGCAACTCCATGCACCCCGCCAACCCCCTAAGCAGACATTCCACCGTTGATTTTTAAGCACTTTATTGAGCACCTTATTCAGCATTATATTCAATCGCAGCCTTATTTTTTTGCTTTAAGCATCCAGCTGCATGAAAACATACACCTTGCCAGCAGATGATGCACAAAACACGATGCACAAAACACGATGCACAAAACACACTGCAATCATCATCTTATCCCCTATCACCACAATTGTTTATTGACAATTGTGTATTGACAATTGTGTATTGACAACGAGAATTATCTCACACTAAACACAACTCGACGATTGCTACTCCAAGCAGCAAGCGTACTGTCTAATTCCAGAGGTTGATCCTCTCCAAAGCTATCCGTGCGAATGCGATTGCTAGGCAGTCCTTGTGATACCATGGCATCTCGCACCGCACTGGCACGCCGATTGCCCAAGGCTAAATTGTAATCATTGGTTCCCCGTTCATCCGCATGCCCCACCACCAGCAATTGCACAGACTCATTATCCAACAAGTGTTCTGTCATCAATGACAACACCTCCACCGCATCTGGGCGAATATCGGATCTATCAAAGTCAAATCGTATATGCGGGTAATTCCCTTCTCGTATCGCTTGGGAAATTTGCTCTGAAGTACCGCTGTCTGCAAGCTCATCACTTGTAGCAACCGCAGCCTGCAGAGATGATGCATTGTCAGCAACCTGGCAACCTGCCACCCACAACCCCATCCCCGTAACCAACACCACCAAAACAAAAGGCGTCCTGCAACTCCATGCAGCCCGCCAACCCCCTAAGCAAACATTCCACCGTTGATTTTTAAGCATTTTATTGATCATTTTATTCAGCTCCTCATTCAGCATTATATTCAGCATTATATTGCAGTACCTTATTCAGTACCTTATTCAGTGCCTTATTCAGCACCTTATTCAACATTGTATTCAGCATTATATTCAATCGCAACCTTATTTTTTTGCTTTAAGCATCCAGCTGCATGAAAACATACACCTTGCCAGCAGATAATGCACAAAACACGATGCACAAAACACACTGCAATCATCATCTTACCCCCTATCACCACAATTGTGTATTGACAATTGTGTATTGACAATTGTGTATTGACAATTGTGTATTGACAACGAGAATTATCTCACCCTAAACACAACCCGACGATTGCTACTCCAAGCAGCAAGCGTACCGCCTAATTCCACAGGACGCTCCTCTCCAAAGCTCACCGTGCGAATGCGATTGCTAGGCAGCCCTTTTGATATCATGGCATCTCGCACCAGGCGGGCGCGACGATGACCCAAGGCTAAATTGTAATCATTGCTTCCCCGTTCATCAGAATGTCCTTCCAAGGTTACTCGCAAATTGCTGTTCTTGAGCAATTTTTTTACATTCTTGGTGATGTTACGAGAAGATTTAGCTCTAACCACTGCGCTGTCAACCTCAAAAAACACAGGAACATAACCCCGTGTGCCATAATCGCCAGGCCTGCTGGCTGGGCCTCTCACTGCTCTGACAGACCCAGGCGCCGCCGCTGCAGACAGTTCTACAATCACCAAGGATGCCTGCAGCAATGGATCTATCCAGCCTTCAGGAAAATTTGGCGACTTAATCAACAGTGCTTTGCGCATGGTCTCTGCATTGAAAAATCGCTGAGCGGACAACCCCTGCGCTTGAACAACAATGCTGTCATCTGCCCCATCTTCCCGCAGACGGTTCAGTGCATTTTCACTCACCTCCAAATAGGCATTTTGCAAATCCGGTGTTTGATTACTGAGATCAAGCGGCGGGGGCAAATCTTTATCCCCTTGAAGCCTTGATTCCTCAGTCGCATCCGCTACTGCCCCACCTGTTGGCGCACACCCATACATCAACAGCACCAACAATAACAAACCCCAAAACCCTAAGCCCAGCGCTTGTCGTATGGCAGCAAGTATTCTGCTGTTGCTTGCATTCAAATGAAAAGTGGACTGCAATATTTCTAACTGCATGCTTTTTATTCCCTTATCGTCCTGTATTTTCTATGTGAATTTTAGCGTATTTGTCAAGCCATTCTTTGTTATCGTACACTTCAAGCCGTTGCCCGTTCCATCGTCCCCAGGTCCCACCCATGCCCATACACACTCTCCCCTGGAATGTCTATCTGGATGATGCCCTCAGCGGCCCCCTCAACATGGCCCGAGACCAATACCTGCTGCAGTGCGCCCTCAACCAACAGCAAGGGTTTATTCGCCTTTACAGCTGGGATCAGTCCCTGATTTCTTTGGGTCGCACCCAGCGCTGCCAAGACGACCTCAACCTGGCTGCCTGTGCAGCAAAGCGCATTCCCCTGGTCAGACGCATCACCGGCGGACGGGCTGTCCTCCATGGAGATGATCTTACTTATGCTGTCGCTGCCCCCAGAAAGGCTTTCAGCCATACCTCCCAACCCGCCAGCCTAATGGACATCTACCAAGCCATCAGCCAGGTATTTGTGCGTTTGTTTCAACATCTCCAGCTTTCCCCACACATCCAGCAGCATTCGCCCCAGCAGCGCGCCCGCTTAGCCAGCCCTATCTGCTTCGCCACACCCTCCCCCTTTGAAGTGCTGCACCAAGGCAAAAAACTCCTCGGCAGCGCACAAAGAATGCTCCCCCATGCCTTTTTACAGCACGGATCTCTCCCCCTAACCCCACAGCACCACCAACTGCCTTCCCTTTTCCAGGCACCAGAAGCCACCCATATGCAGCACAAAATGACCGATCTCTCCTCCATTGGCGCCTGGAAACGCATCGGCAGCCTGCCCAAGCTTCAGCAGCTGCTGCTGCAATGCTTCCAAGAATGCTGGCAAACCCCATTGCTCCCTGCACAATGGCAAGAAAAAGACCATCTGGCTGTTGAAAAACTGCTGCCCCAATACCCCTTGCTTCATCCCGCAAAACTGCTGGCTGCTAACAGTAAAAATTGCCAAACAGTCCGCCTCCATCCAAACTGATGCAAGTCTTTCCTCTTCTCTTTCCTCTTCTCTTTCCTCTTCTCTTTCCTCTTCTCTTTCCTCTTCTCTTTCCTCTTCTCTTTCCTCTTCTCTTTCCTCTTCTCTTTCCTCTTCTCTTTCCTCTTCTCTTTCCTCTTCTTTCTCATAAATTTGCACCCCCAGCAAAAAAAAGGGTAGTATGGTGGGTAGTTCTTTTCACTATTCATAGGAGTATCTGCATGCAAACCCACCTCTGGTCTCAGTCTATCTCAGTAAAATCAAGCAGGGGGCATCAAGCACTCTTGCTGCTGGCAGCCCTGCTGCTGCCCTCCCTCATACTGTTCTCCTGTGGAGGCGGAGGCGGCGGCGGAGGCGGAGACAAAACACCAGCAGCAGACCCTCTCCCAGACAACATTTATCTGTGGACAACAAGCGGAACGCACATGGGCAATTTGGGCGGAATAGAGGGTGCAAATAATGTATGCGAAGGCGATACCGACAAGACAGATACTTTGCCAGCTATTTTGCCAGCGGATGAGGATGAATTTACTTATAAACATCAGGCAGTGCTGGCTGTGGCTGATCCTGCATTTCACCCCGACAGTATTATACCTAATGCGGACACCCGTGAAGTCCAGCGTCCCGACGGCACCAAGATTGCTGACAACTACCAAGCTTTTGCAGGCAGCACTAATGCTGTGGCTGCTGGTGTAACACCCCCTCCTCCTGCTACTACACAAGAGTATTGGACTGGCTTAACGGCTACAGGGAACGATTTTATTATTGGAAATCACTGCGACAATTGGAGGGACGGAACAAATGGACAAATCAGTTCTGTTGGACTTTCTCAAAAGTTAGACGACCTTAGATTAGCCCGTGGAGTTGTTAGCTGTGATGTCCCGCTACATCTTTTGTGCGTTAGTCACTTAGTCACTAAGTAATGTCTATTGCCAAACAGCCCGCCTAGTGCTTGGGTAATATCTTTTGTGCATCAGCCATTAATTTGCACCCCCAGCAAAAAAGGGGTAGTATGGTGGGTAGTTCTTTTCACTATTCTAGGAGTATCTGCATGCAAACCCACCTCTGGTCTCAGTCTATCTCAGTAAAATCAAGCAGGGGGTATCAAGCACTCTTGCTGCTGCCAGCCCTGCTGCTGCCCTCCCTCATACTGTTCTCCTGTGGAGGCGGAGGCGGCGGAGGCGGAGACAAAACACCAGCAGTAGTACTACCAACCCCTCCCCCAGACAACATTTATCTGTGGACAACAAGCGGAACGCACACGGGTGCTTTGGGCGGAATAGATGGTGCAAATAGTGTATGCGAAGGCGATGCCGACAAGATAGCTGCTTTCCCAACGGATTTTACCCATCAGGCAGTGCTGGCTGTGGCTGATCCTGCATTTCACCCCGACAGTATTATACCTAATGCGGACACCCGTGAAGTCCAGCGTCCCGACGGCACCCCGATTGCTGCCACCTACCAGGCTTTTGCAGGCAGCGCTGCTGAGGTGACTAGAGGTGTAACACCCACTACTACTGAACAAATCTATTGGACTGGCTTATTGGATGGCAGAGGCATATATCTGATTGGTGCTCACTGCAACAATTGGCGCAGCGCAAGCGGAACAGTTCGCGGTGATATTGGACATTCTCAAGATGCCGTCTTCAGTAGATTAGGCACTGTCCTTAGTTCCTGTGATAACCTGCACCATCTTTTGTGCGTTAGTCACTTAGTCACTAAGTAATGTCTATTGCCCAACAGCCCGTCTAGTGCTTGGGCAAAAACCAATAGTGCAAAACCCCATTGCTCCCTGCACAGCTGCTGACAGTAAAAGAGGCAGAGCGTCTGGCTAGAAAACGCTCTGCCCCATCATGTTAGGCTGTTAGCCCCGCAGGCTGTTAGCCCCAGGCTTTAACCCCAGGTGCTAATTATCGCTGGTGAGCACTATGCTGCTTGAACCCACTGTCACCAACTTGCCGTCAACAGCGGTGACACCAAACAGACTGTTTGTTATCCCTGATGCTTGTTCGGTCCAACTTTCGCCATTGTCATCGCTGGTGGTAATCAGACCACCTGATCCTACCGCCACCAAGTGACTGCCAACCACTGCAGCAGCATAAAGGCTGCCGTAAATCCCTGTGTCTTGCAGGCTCCAACTTTCGCCATTGTCATCGCTGGTGGTAACCAGACCGCCTGTTCCTACCACCACCAAGTGACTGCCAATGGTTTTTACAGCCCTAAGATTTTCGCTGGTGGATGTTGTTCGGCTAGTCCAGCTAACACCCTCGTCATCACTGGTGATCAAGGTACCGCTGTTTCCCACCACCACCAAACGACTGCCAATGGTTTTTACAGCCCTAAGATTTTCGCTGGTGGATGTTGTTCGGCTGGTCCAGCTAACACCCTCGTCATCACTGGTGATCAAGGTACCGCTGTTTCCCACCACCACCAAACGACTGTCAATCACCTCTATACCATTCAGAACCTCGTCCGTTATGGATAGTGTTTCGCCGCTCCAGCTTTCGCCGCTGTCATCACTGGTGAGGACAAGACCGTCTGATCCCACCACCACCGCCAAATGACTGCAAATGTTTTTTATAGCCTTAAGATGTTGGCTGGTGGATAATGTTTGGTGAGTCCAGCTGGCGCCAGAGTCATTGCTGGTGAGCACTGTGCTTGCGACTCCCACCACCATCAGGTTTTGACCAACGCTGGCTACATCGTTCAAAGTAATGATATTGCCATTGCTGGCAAACTGAGTCCCTGAGGTTCGGAGTGTCCAGCTATTGCCTGGTGGAGGGCTGTCGCTGTCAGTGTCGCTGTCAGTGTCAGTGTCGCTGTCAGTGTCAGTGTCGCTGTCAGTGTCGCTGTCAGTGTCGCTGCTGTCATCGCTGTTGTCTGCCAGGTGCTGTGTTGCAGAGTCGTCTGAAGAACTGCCTTTTGCAGTGTTGCCATCGCCGCCGCAACTAGCCAAAATCATGGCTGCCAGCAAAAACAGCCACCCTGTTTTGATAAAGCATGTAAATACTGTTCTAAAGTTTTTTGTTATCATAATAAACCTTCTTTTCCCTGTTTTTCATCATGTGAGCCTATGAAAAATAGATGTTTCTGCCTGTCACCATGACATTCAGCTCATCCCTTATTTCTATGATAGCCCCCGCTATTGCTGTATCTAGGCAACCACACTTTCTTTCCATATTTCTACAGAATCTCTTTAGACTTCCAAACCTGAGACAGCCGCCGCCGCACAGCAGGCTGTTGATAACAGTTGTTCTTGGTGATGCGTACGGTTTGAAACCGCCTGCCCTCATACCCCTTGCTTCATCCCGCAAAACTGCTGGCTGCTGACAGTAAAACAGGCAGAGCGTCTTGGCTTGAAAACGCTCTGCCCATCATGCTAGGCTGTTAGCCCAGTAGGCTGTTAGCCCAGTAGGCTGTTAGCCCGCTGTTAGCCCGCTGTTAATTATCGCTAGCGATCACTGTGCTGCCTGAACCCACTGCCAGCAACTCGCCGTCAAGGGTTATGATGCCAGAAAGACCGCTTGTTATCCCTGATGCTTGTTCGGTCCAACTTTCGCCATTGTCATCGCTGGTGAGAACAAGACCGCTTATTCCCACCACCACCAAGCGGCTGTCAACGACTGTAACAGCATAAAGCGTACGGGCAAGAGGCCCTGCGTCTTGCAGGCTCCAACTTTCGCCATTGTCATCGCTGGTGATGACTGCACTGCCATGACCTACCGCCACCAAGCGGCTGCCGATGGTTGCGATATCATACAGAGTGCGGGTAGTCACTGCTTCTCTGGATGTCCAGCTTTCGCCATTGTCATCACTGGTGAGGACGAGACCGTTTTCTCCCACTACCACCAAACGACTGCCAATGGTTTTTACAGCCATAAGATTTTCGCTGGTGGATGTTGTTCGGCTGGTCCAGCTAACACCATTGTCATCACTGGTGATCAAGACACCGCTGGTTCCCACCACCACCAAACGACTGCCAATAACCTCTACACCCTTAAAATTATCGGCCGTTATGGATGATGTTTGGCTGGTCCAGGTGACGCCATTGTCATCGCTGGTGAGTACTGTGCCAAAAACGCCCACTGCTATCAGGAGGCTGTCAGTAACCTTGAGCTTTTCAATACCATTGCTGGTGGATGTTGTTCGGCTGGTCCAGGTTTCGCCAGAGTCATCACTGGTGATCAATGTACCAGAGACTCCCACCGCCACCAGGCTTTGACCGACGCTGACTACATCGTACAAAGTAATGGGTAGGCCACCGCTGGTAAACAGAGTCCCTGATGTTCGAACTGTCCAGCTGGTGCCTGGCAGAGAACTGTCAGTATCACTGCTGTCGCTGCTGTCAGAGTCGCTGTCAGAGTCGCTGTCAGAGTCGCTGTCAGAGTCGCTGTCAGAGTCGCTGTCAGAGTCGCTGTCAGAGTCACTGTCCGAGTCGCTGTCAGAATCGCTGTCCGAGTCGCTGTCAGAGTCACTGCTGTCATCGCTGTTGTCTGCCAGGTCCTGCGTTGCAAAGTCGTCTGAGGAACTGCCTTTTGCAGTGTTGCCATCGCCGCCGCTACAACCAGCCAAACCCATCATGGCTACAAGCAAAAACAGCCACCCGGCTTTGATAAAGCCTGTGAATATTGTTCTAAAGTTTTTTACTATCATAATAATCAATCCTTTCCCCATTTTTCATCATGAGGATGTGTTAAAAACAGATGTTTCTGCCTGTCACCATGACAGTCAGTTCATCTCTTATTTCCATGATAGCCCCCGCTATTGCTGTCTTTAAGCAAACCCACTTTCTTTTCATACTTCTACAGAATTTCTTTAGATTCTCCACCAGGGACAACTGCTGCCGCCGCACAGCTGTTCTGGCAGCTGTTCTTAAGAGAACAACCCCGCTGGCTTTGACAGAATGTATGGCTAATAACGCGGCAGAGACGGGTTGATTTGCTCAGCCCAGGCATCAATACCGCCCTCTACGCTGACTGCGTCGGTGAAACCTTGCTGCTGCATCAACTGCACAGCTTTTTCCGAGCGCTTGCCGTGATGGCAGTGTACAAACACTTTGCTGTCCTTGGGCAGTGAGTCCAAACCTGCTGGCAGGGTACTCAAGGGAAGCAGCTTGGCGCCTTCAATGTGTACAATTTCCCATTCGTGTGCTTCACGCACATCCAAGAGGGTAATATTGTGGTCATTGGCTATGGCTTGCTGCAATTCCCCCACAGTGACCGTGGGTACACTCGGTTCACTTGGGGCATTGCCATTGCTGCTGGCGTTGACAAAGGCTTGGTAGTCTATCAGTTCAGTGACCTTGGGGTTGTCTCCGCACAGCAGGCAATTGTGGTTCTTGGTGATGCGTACGGTTTGAAACCGCATACGCAAAGCGTCAAACAGCAGCAGTCTGTCTTTCAATGATTCACCAATGCCCACAATCCATTTGACTGTCTCCGTTGCCATCAATAGTCCTATTACGCCCGGGAGCACGCCCAGCACACCAGCGGTGTCTCAGCTGGGGGCTAAATCGGGGGGCGGCGGCGCAGCATACAAACAGCGATAGCAAGCCCCGCCATCGTGCGGATGAAACGCAGCAACCTGACCCTCAAAGCGGAAAATAGAACCCGATATTAAAGGAATGCCAGCAAACCAAGCAGCATCGTTCACCAAGTAGCGCGTTTCAAAATTGTCTGATCCATCTACCACCAAGTCCCATTCGGCAAATATTGGCTGCACATTTTCTGCTGTTAGTCGCTGCTTATAAAGCTTTACCTGCACATAGGGATTAAGTGCCTTGAGCCTCTGCCCAATGGACTCTGCCTTGGGTTGACCGATGCTGGCAGTATCGTGGGCAATTTGGCGGTTGAGGTTGGTTTCCTCCACCAAGTCATCATCCACTACACCGATGTGTCCCACTCCTGCAGCAGCCAAATAAATTCCCAACGGAGATCCCAAACCCCCCGCACCAATGCACAAAATCCTGGCAGCCTTTAGGCGACGTTGTCCAGGCAGGCCTACCTCAGGCAGGGTCAGGTGACGGTTATAGCGTTTAATTTCTTCTGCTGTAAGTTCTGCTTCAGGCATGGGGTCACGCATCCATCAAAAAAGGGGTCTTCCGCAAGAAAATTTATCGGGTGCTGTCGGATAGGGGGAAATTGGGCAATAGGATCCCCAATGCAGCTCCCTTTCTCAACGGAAGACCCTTTACAATCTAAGATTTTTTTAACTTAATCTACAAGCCCATAGCAATCAATTTTTCACCAAACTGTCACATGGTTGGTGCAAACTTGCCATATGCTGCAAAACTGAAGTACAATCCACCATACATCAAAGCGACCAAGCAGCAGCAATAATTTCTTGGCAGCGGATTTTTTTGACACCCTTAGCAAGAGAAATTTTCTATGCAGGAAGCAAAAAAGCGACATCTGCATGCAGTAGAAAAGCCCGCTGTATTCAGTATGAAAACCCTCACCGCCAGGCAGCAGGCGGTGGTGGAAGAACTGGGCAAAGAGCGTCTGGTAGAGATGTATCGGCTGATGTTTCTAATTCGCTCATTTGAACAACGGGCAGAACAAATGTACCAGCAGCGCAAAATTGGGGGGTTTTTGCATTTGTATATGGGTCAAGAGGCAGTCGGAGTGGGGATGCTTTCGGCTTTGCGACCAGATGACTATGTTGCCACTTCTTATCGCGACCATGGCATTTCACTGGCACAGGGCTTGAGTCCCAATGCCTGCATGGCAGAATTGTTTGGCAAGCAAAGCGGAGTTTGCGGCGGCAAAGGGGGTTCCATGCATTATTTCAGCAAAGAGAAGAACTTTTTTGGCGGGCACGGAATCGTGGGAGGACAAATTCCGGTTGGTTTGGGTGCAGGATTCGCTGCCTATTACAATCAAACCGATCAACTCAGCCTGGTGTTAATGGGTGATGGTGCTGTACAGCAAGGCGTGTTTCACGAATCATGCAACATTGCCAGCTTGTGGCAGCTGCCAGTGCTGTTCGTGATTGAGAACAACATGTACGGTATGGGCACAGCGGTCAGCCGTGCTTCTGCAGTAGCAGATTTCACCCTCAAGGGACAAGGCTACCAAATGGAGGCACTCAAGGTGGATGGCATGAACCTGCTGGACTGTTACGCAGCAACAAGCGATGCAGCAGCCAAGCGCCGCAAGCAACCCTCCCCCCTCCTCCTAGAAGCCAAAACCTATCGCTACCGTGGACATTCCATCTCAGACCCCGCCAACTACCGCAGCAGAGAAGAAATTGAACATTATCGCCAAATTGACCCCATCCAGCAAGTCAAAAAACTGCTGCTGGAAATCAAGTGGCTTACTGAGGATTCCGCCAAACAGCTGGAACGCCAAGTACGTGATGAAATCGCAGCAGCAGTAGAATTCGCTGACAAAAGTCCCGAACCCCCCCTGGCAGAAAAACAAAGCCACATATTCGCTTAAACCCCCCCTGGTTTGCTAATCATCGCTGTAAAACATTATCCAGGCTGGTACCAACCTTTGATGCACTTATGAAAACCCGCACCCGATCCATACCCCCTCACAAAGCCTTCTGGCTGCCTGCCTTCTGGCTGCTTGCCTGGTTGTGGCTGCCGCTGGGGGTTGTCATCATCGGTCTACTGCGCTTTACCCTGATAGAAGCCCCAGCAGAGGGCATCAATTTCTCTGGCATGCTGTCGCTTGCTTCCCTGCTGCCGCTGGCGGTGACCGCACCCTTTGGTCTGCCCTTGGCCCTAGCCTGCCGCAAGCTTTACCGCCAGGGATATGTTGTCTTGACCTATGTGCTGTTCACTGTACTGGGCTTGGCAACCTCTTTTTTCAGTCTTTTTGCAGGCTTGCTGGGTCCCATAGCTATTGCGATTGTGGCGGGTATTTTTAGTTTGCCGGCCTGGCTGCTTTATTGGTTTTTGCGCAAGCGTTAGGCGGGCTGTTTGGCAATAGACATCACTTAGTGACTAAGTGACTAACGCACAAAAGATATTGCGGGAAAGAACAGGCAGGTGTGTAAAAGAAGAGGAAAGAGAAGAGGAAAGACTTGCATCAGTTTGGATGGAGGCATACTGTTTGGCGATTAACTTTGGCGATTAACTTTGGCGATTAGCACAAGCCAGAGGCAGAGAGACTTGACACCAGCCTCTCAACAGCATGAAACTAACCCTGCAACCCAGTAAGCGAAAACCCAGTAAGAGAAGACCCAGTAAGAGAAGACCCAAGAGAAGACCCAATAAGAGAAAAACCATGCCCAACCGCAAGATAACCACCCGTCAAGCCTTAAACGAGGCTATGATAGAAGAAATGGAGCGCGATGAGCGCGTGTTTTTGATTGGAGAGGAAGTAGCCGAGTACAACGGTGCTTATAAAATCAGCGAAGGCATGCTGGAGAAATTCGGTGCGCGCCGTGTGGTGGATACTCCCATTTCTGAAAACGCCTTCACGGGGCTTTCTATCGGTACCGCCATGGCGGGCTTGCGTCCCATCTTGGAATTTATGAGTTTCAATTTTTCCTTAGTGGCGTTTGATCAAATTATTTCCAATGCTGCCAAGACCTGTTACATGTCAGCAGGACAATTCAATTTGCCCCTGGTCATGCGCGGTCCTGGAGGGGCAGCTGCCCGCGTGGCAGCACAGCACTCCAACTGTTTAGAGAGTTTTTTTGCCTATATGCCAGGGTTAAAAGTCGTCATGCCTGCCACACCCAATGACGCCAAAGGACTGCTCAAAACCTCCATCCGCGATGACAATCCGGTGGTCTTTATTGAAAACGAAATGCTCTACGGCCAATCTGGGGAAGTGGAAAGCGGAGAAGTACTCATACCCCTAGGCAAAGCACGCATTAGCAAAACAGGCAAGGATGTAACCATCGTGGCACACAGCCGTATGCAGCATATGCTGGCTGAACAACTGCCTGCCTTTGCTGCAGAAAATATTGATGTGGAATTAATTGACCCCCGCACCATCAAACCTCTGGACATTGAAACCATCGCCCGTTCGGTGAAAAAGACCCACCGCGTGGTGGTGGTGGAAGAGGGTCATCGCTTTGCAGGCGTAGGGGCGGAAATCGCTGACCAGATCTACAACCGCTGCTTTGATGAATTGGACGCACCCATCTTGCGCATCACCCAAAGCGAAAACCCCTTGCCCTATGCCAAAAACCTGGAGGCTGCCTGCCTGCCCTCCCTTGAAGAAACCCTGCGCGCTGCCAAGGCAGTACTGTATCGTAACTAGCAGCCCGCCTATAATCTGCATACAACTTGTGCTAACAACTTGTGCTAACAACTTGTGCTAACAACTTGTGCTGACAACTTGTGCTGACAAAGGAGTAAATCTGTGCCCATCTTGCTGTTGATGCCCAGCCTCAGCCCCACCATGGAAAGTGGAGTGATTGCAGACTTTAAGAAAAAAGAAGGCCAGTATGTGGGTATGGGGGAAGTGTTCGCCGAGATAGAAACCGACAAAGCCGTGATGGAATATGAACTAGCTGATGAGGGCTATGTGCGCAAGCTGCTGGTGGAGACAGGCAAAGAATTACAGGTGGGAGAACCCATAGCGGTGCTGGCAGAATCGCTGGAAGAAGATATCAAGGAGGTACTGGCAGAAAGCAAATCTGCTAAGATTCAAGCAGCAAGCCCGCCAGCAAGCCCGCCAGCAAGCCCCGCCCCAACTGCTGAGGCCTCACAGCCTCAACCCCAGCCAGCAGCTGCCAATTCTGCTGCTGCACCGACTGCTGCACCACCAGCTGCTGCTGTACCGACTGCTGTCATGCCAACTGCGGAAACTGGACGCACCAAGATTTCCCCTTATGCGCGCAAGCTGGCAGAGGCTGGCAGCTTCAAATGGCAGGGGATGAAAGGCAGCGGACCTGGTGGTCGGGTGATAGCTGCAGATATACAGGCAGCCCTGGCGGGGAATGGAATGGCTGCGGGGAAACCCTCGGTTATGGCAGTACCTGCGGCAGACATATTTGGAGACAAGCCCTATGTGGACATCTCCTTGGGGATGATGCGCAAAGCCATTGGACGCAAAATGGTGGAAGCCAAGGTCTCCGCACCCCATTTTCAGCTGCGCTGCAAGCTGCGCGCCAATGCCTTGACGGATGTACGCAGCCAACTGAAACAGGTATTCCCTGATATTCGGGTATCGGTGAATGATTTTGTCTTGCGGGCCTGTGCGCTGGCACTGACGCGCCATCCTGAGATGAACAGCCATTTTGCCGATGGGTACATTCGTCGTTATCGGCAGGTGGATTTATCGGTAGCTGTAGCCACCGAAGAGGGCTTGTTCACACCCATTATTGTGGACGCTGCCAACAAGGGGCTGGTGCAATTGGGAACAGAAGTGCGTGCCTTGGCAAAAAAAGCCCGCATGCGAAAGCTAACTCCAGAGGAGTACAGCGGCGGCAGTTTTACGGTATCCAACTTGGGGATGTTTGGGGTGGATGAATTCAATGCGATTTTGAATGTTCCTCAGGTGGGCATTTTAGCAGTTGCTGGTATTGTAGATGAGGCGGTGGTGGAAGCAGGTCACTTGGTGGCAGGCAAGACCATGATGCTGACTCTTTCGTGTGATCATCGTGCAGTGGATGGTGCCGATGCAGCACGTTTCATGGAGACTTTGCGCAGTCTGTTGGAAGCACCAGCAGCCCTTGCTTTTTAGCTGAATTTGCTCGCTGAAACACCGTGCTGGCTACAAAAAAAGATTGCTACGGATTGATTATTGCCGGAGGTTCAGGCAGCCGCCTGTGGCCTTTGAGTCGTCCGGGGCGTCCAAAACAGCTGCTGCAGCTGACCGATAGTGAACACAGCCTGCTGCAAGAATCTTTTTTACGACTGTCGCATTCGCTGTCGCCGCAGCGGATATTTGTGGTAACTGCCCAGCGTGATGCCTTAGCGGCGCGCCAGCAGCTGCTGGCTGTTTATCCCCAATTGCAGCCCCAGCAAGTCATCTTAGAACCCCAAGGTCGTGATAGTGCCGCCGCAGTACTGGCGGGTACTTTGCGCTTGCTGCTGGAAAACCCCCAAGCCGTCATGGTGATGGTATGGGCAGACATGGGTATTGGCAACGAGCAGGCTTTTGAGGAAGCCATCAGGGAGGCATATGCGGCGGCACACCAAGGCGGGTTGGTGTTGGTGGGAGAAAAACCCACCCATGCCAACACCTGTTTGGGCTATATTGTATTTGAGCATCAAGCGGCCAAGGGCGTACAACCCATTGTGCGTTTTGTGGAAAAGCCCCAGCCTGCCGAAGCCAATGCCCTGCTGGCAGAAGCATGTTGTGCCTGGAATACGGGGATTTTTGTTTTGCATGCCCCAACCCTGCTGGAACGATTCCGCCAGCATGCACCGACATTGTACCAATCATTTGCGGCCTGCCGCAGCTGGGATGCTGCTGCTTGGGAAAATCAACAGGTGCTGCAAGAGGTGTATCGCCAAGTGAAAGCTGAATCACTGGACTATCTGCTGCTGGAGAAGGCAGAGGGGCTGCAAGTATTGGTGAGTTCTTTGGGATGGAGTGATATCGGCAATTGGAGTGAATTGCATCGCTTGGCAAAGAAAGACTCCCATAACAATGCTGTCAAAGGGCGGGGGGTCTGCTTAAACAGCCACAACTGCTATGTGCATGCCCCCAGGCGCCTGGTAACGCTGGTGGGGGTACAAGACTTGGTGGTGATAGACAGCGGCGACGCCCTGTTGGTTTGCAGCCTTTCTGATACCCAGCAAGTCAAACAACTGGTACAGCTGCTGCAAGAACGCAAGCTGGCAGAAGCCCACGGATTGGAAAGTTCTGAACGCCCTTGGGGGCGTTACCAGGTGCTGTTTGAGGGGGTTAATTCCAAAGTGAAGATGATTGAGGTAGACCCAGGACAAAAGCTGTCGTTACAGCTGCATCGGCAACGGGCGGAACACTGGGTGGTGGCAGAAGGTCAGCCGTTGTTGACCCTAGGAGAAACCGTGCGGCAATTTTCTCCCAATCAACACTTATTCATTCCACAAGGCACCAAACACCGCATGGAAAACCCCACCAAGCAGCTGGTGCGCATTATTGAAGTGCAAAAAGGTGACTATCTGGGCGAAGATGATATCATCCGTCTGGAAGACATCTACCAACGTCCATAGCCCGCGCAGCCAACGCCCAGAGGCTGGTCGCTGATGGCGGCTTCTGGTCACCTGCAACTGGCATCACATCACCGATGTATACCTGCTGCTGCAAGCGGGGTGTCCCATGAAGACTGGTTGGTGTTTTAAGCAGCAACAATGCTATCTTAAAGGTTGAATTTTGTTATGTTCTAAAAGAACATCAGTCTTTTTGCCTTGCGCCAAAAAAACAGGGCAAAAAACAGGGCAAAAAACAGGGCAAAAAAAACAGGAGGAAAAATCACAGATGCGATTGTTACTTGCCGCCGCACTAACGGGTTTGCTGTGGCTGCCTGCCGAAACAGCGGCACAACAGCCACCATCGCAGGCAACACCACAGGAAGCAACGCCACAGGAGGCAACACCACAGAAAGCAACGCCACAGGAGGCAACACCATCGCAGGCAACGCCATCGGAGGAAAAGCCACAGGAGGCAACACCACAGGAGACAACACCACAGGAAGCAACGCCACAGGAAGCAACGCCACAGGAGGCAACACCACAGGAGGCAACGCCACAGGAAGCAACGCCACAAGAGGCAAAGCCACAGGAGACAACCCCACAGGAAGCAACGCCACAGGAAGCAACGCCACAGGAAGCAACGCCACAGGAAGCAACGCCACAGGAAGCAACGCCACAGGAAGCAACGCCACAGGAAGCAACGCCACAGGAAGCAACGCCACAGGAAGCAACGCCACAGGAGGCAACGCCACAAGAGGCAAAGCCACAGGAGACAACCCCACAGGAGGCAACCCCATCGCAGGCAAAAACCTTAAAGCCCCTGAAGTCGCCAGAGGATGTCCCCCAAATTCCTATCTCAGAATTATTGGCAGGCTTTCGCACCGAACGGCGCGGCGAACGGATCATGGTGGAGCTTTCAGTAGCCCAGCTGTTGCAACTCACCCTAAAAGTCAATCTCAGCCTGGCAGCTTTAAGATTGCAAGAACAGGAAGCGCGCATCTTGCAAAAAGGGGCACGAGGCATCTTTGATTTTCGCCTCAAGCTGGAATCCGAAGATGCCACACAGGTTCAAGCCCAGCTAGATTCCGCCAGCGACACCAATTATCTCAATCTCACCAATTCCAAGGTTAGAAGCCAGCTGTTGGAACTCAATAAACCCACCCGATTGGGACTGAATTATACGCTGTCTCACTCGCGCAGCGAAACAGAATCCACCCCCTATCAGGTAGGCACAGCAGGGGAAGCACCCACAGCAGGCACAGCACAAGACCCTTTCCACACCCAAGAGACCGAAGCCAGAGTCACCCTGCCTTTGCGCAAAGGGGCGGGCTGGCGCTTGAATACCATTCCCTTGCGACAGGCAGATTTGGCACTGGCATCGCAGTTACAGAACAACTTGAAAAACGAACAGGAACTCTTAAAACAGGTAGCCATTTTGTACTGGCGCATGGTTGCTGTACAAGAAACCTTGCAGGCACGCCTGCAGGCAGTGAAAGTGGCTGAAGGTCTGCTGAAAGATACCCGCATCCGTTTTAATGTGGGAAATTTGGCCAGGGTAGACCTGCAATCTTCCCAAGTCCGACTTGCCAACCGTCAGCAAGAAGCCTTGGCAGCAGAGTTGGATGTGCTGGAAATTGAAAATCTGATACAGGTGTTGTTGAACCTGAGTAACGTGCGCATTGGTTTAATTCCCAAAGACATACCCGGAAAGCGCGACCTCAGCAATTTGAAGCAAGGTCAACTACTGGAAAATCTGCGCAAAACCCATCCCGATTTGGCACTCTTAAACTTGCAGCTGCAACAGACCCAGCTGCAATTACTGCAGGCAAAGAACAACAGCCGCAGCCAGCTAGACCTGGAACTGTTTTACACAGAAAAAGGCTATGGCGACTCTTCCGCCAGCAGCAGTGAGAGACATTCAACCCAAAATGACAGAGGCGTGAAACTCTCTTGGGATCTACCGCTATGGGGTCGTCAGTCAAAATCTGAACGGGCCAGCCGCCTGCTGAAAGAACAGCGAACCATCCTAGCTATAAGAAGCAAACGCTCCGATCTAGAAACCGAACTGCTGGGTAAAATACGCCAATTGCGATTGCAAAAAGGCAGCATCGCCCAAGCCGAAGCTGGTGAAAAACTGGCGCGCTCCCGCTTGAAAACCGAAGTACAACGCTTCCGCGTGGGGCGCAGCACCAACACCTCTGTCACCCAAGCACAAAACGAATTCACCACATCCCAAGTAAGCACCATCGTTGCCAAAACCAGATTTGAAGAAGCCTACCTAGAATTGATAACCCTCTCCGGCTACCTCCACAGCACTTTTGGATTAAAATCTTCTTATGCCCCACCCAGCAACTAGGAGAACACATCACCGCCAAGCATGACCCCACATCTTTATCCAGCTAGAAACTTGGCAAGCTTGGCTTACTGGGTGTAACATAGCCATTCAGCTGCTAAAATAGCACTAACTGTTATAGCTTGGTTTTGCGCTGGCATTTTTCCGCCTATGATGTCATTTTTATGATCTATGAACCGAATTGTTAATCCCATCCCCGCAGCACTGATGCAGCCACTGGTATGGCTGCTGACGCCCCTGTTGACACCCCTGCTGATAGTGACGCTGGTGCTGTTCCTGGGAGGCTGCAAGCGCCAAGGTGCTGCCAAAACATCTGATGATACAGACAAAAACCGCCCCACCATCACCCGCCTGGTAGAGGTGGTGGAAATCACCACCAGTGACTTTGAAGTACGCAAATCTTATGTGGGTCATTTAGAACCCAACCAGCGCGTTAAGCTGCACGCCGAAGTGGAAGGCGTGGTGAAGGACATTGATATGCGTGAAGGCAAACGGGTGGTGAACAAGCAGGAGTTGTTCCGTATCTCTTCTGCAGAAATGGGTGCCCAGCGAGATTTGTCAAAAAACAACTACCAGCTGGCTAACTCCGAATATGAACGCAGCAAAAAGCTGCATGTGGAAAACCTGATTTCTCCTGCCGAACTGGAAAAATCCTTTAATACACGAGAGGTAGCCAGGCTGAATTTAAGACTGGCAGAGTTGAACTATGCCAAATCGGTGATACGCGCCCCTTTTGACGGAGTGATCTTTAAGCTGTCGGTAGAGTCGGGAGAATTTGTCTCTAAGGGAAGGCTGTTAGCGGAGGTGCTGGATGTGAAAAACTTTAAGGCTGCCATTCAAGTACCAGAGGAAGATGTGGTCTTTTTCCGACCTGATCTGTCAGTACAGTTAAGTTTTGACGCCCTCTCAGGCGTAAAACAAGCAGGCCGTGTATTCAGTGTAAGCCAAGAAGCTGACCAAAGTTCCCGCAGCTTTACCATAGAGGTGATTACGGAAAACTCCGATGGCAGGCTGCGTTCTGGCGAGCTGCGTTCTGGCGAGCTGCGTTCTGGCAAGCTGCGTTCTGGCATGCTGGTTCGTGTGAATGCCAAGCTGGCAGCCTTTGTCAACCAAGTACTGGCCCCCCGCCACGCACTGATAGAAAGCGACCAGGGCACCTTTGTGTTTATCATAAAAGATGGCGTGGCAGTCGCAAGAAAGGTGGTCACCGGTATTTCCCGCAGCAACTTGGTGCAAATAACCAACGGCTTGAAAGCTGGCGAACTCATGGTAGTCAGTGGTCAACACAAACTGGCAGACAATACACCCGTACGCGTACGCAAAGTGGAAATACAAACTTCCCTAGAAGCAGACCTCGCTAACGGTACCCCCCCTGATGATGCCTAACACAGCAAAACCCTCTTTCCTCTATTGACAATGCCTCCCGATACTCCTAAGCCATCCCCCAAAACCCCCTCCGCCAAAGCCTCGCAAGGCTGGTATGTGTGGGGTTTTGTACTGCTTACCGTAGCCTGGACCATCTGGCTGCCTCAACCACCACTCTTATGGTACAGCCCACAAACATTCTCCCAAATCATGGCGCTGCTGCTGGCAGGAGCAGGCCTGCTGTGCCTGCTTACGGTATTCTTGAGAAACCGCGACTACGCTGCCCGAGGCTGGTTCCCCCATCTGCTGATCTTGGCAGCCTTGCTGTTGTTTCCCTTGTTCCTAGCCCAGTTCGCCCTGCGTTGGACCGGTCGCCTGGCTCCCTTCATCATGGCCTTGCTGCTGGCAGCAGGCAGTTGGTACTTGCTAAAAAAACGCACACACACCAACAAAAAAACCACTCCCTCTCAACAAGCCAAACCCGACAAAAACACCTAGCCACCCCCACATCCCGCCCATCCCACCTGCAACCACAGCAAACCCCCGCACCCCTTCTCGCCCATCGCCCAAGTACCCCATGCATCCTAGTCTGATTGCATTGCGGAACCCAAGCACAGTACTGCTGCTCACTGTTCTGACCGTGCTGCTGGGCATCAGTTCGTATCGCACCTTGCCGCGGGAAGCAGCTCCAGACATTCAAATCCCCATCTTGGTGGTGAGCATTCCTTATCCCGGTGCCTCGCCCGAAGATGTAGAAAGGCTGGTCACCAGAGAATCAGAAGAAAAACTGCAAAACGTAGACAACCTGAAAAAACTCTCCTCAGTCTCTTCTGAGGGGATTTCCATCATCACCCTGCAATTTCAACTGGGATTTGACATCTTGGATGCTCGCAACAAAACGCGCGAACGCCTGGATGAAGCCAAACCCCTCTTCCCCGAAGATGTGGAAGAACCCATCATCAGTGAAATTAACCTCTCTGAAGAACCCATTTTGCGCATTGTACTTTCTGGACCCATCGGGCTGGAAGCCTTGCGCACTCTGGCAGAAGAACTGGAAGAGGATATTGAAGCCTTTCCAGAAACCTTGGAAGTGGATTTGTTTGGAGGACTGAAGCGGGAAATTCAGGTGTATGTGGATCCTGAACGGCTGCGTTACCACCAGACTTCACTCAATCGGGTGGCTGATGTGGTTGCCAGCGAAAACAGCAGCCTGCCAGGCGGCTCCCTGGAGATTGGACCCCAACGCTATTCCATTCGTGTCCCCAGCGAGTATCAAGACCCGCAGGAAATTAACCATGTGATTGTTTCATCCGTGAGAGACGCCTCTATCTATGTGCGGGATTTGGCACGGGTGGAGTTTGGATTTCAGGAACAAAAATCGCGTTCGCGGCTGGATGGGCAAGAGTCGGTTTCGCTGGCGGTTTCTAAGCGCAGCGGCGCCAACCTGTTTCTGCTGAGGGACAAAATTGAAGGGGTGCTGGAACACCACCGCCCGCAGAATCAGCAGGTGCGTTTTTCGGTGCTGGCAGATACCTCCGTATTTGTGCGTCAGTTCGTCAAGGATTTGGAGAACAATGTGATCACTGGCTTCATACTGGTGTTCCTGGTGCTGCTGGTGGTAATGGGTGCACGCAATGCACTGTTGGTAGCCAGTGCCATTCCGTTGTCGTTTTTGATGGCGCTGATTGTAATGCGCATCGCAGGCTTCACCCTCAACTTTGTGGTGTTGTTTAGTCTCATCCTCAGCTTGGGCTTGCTGGTAGACAACGCCATTGTGGTGGTAGAAAACATCTTCCGTCATTTGCAAAGCGGGAAAAGCCATCTTGAAGCAGCACGAACGGGTGTACAAGAAGTCGCCATGCCAGTGTTCACCTCCACCCTCACCACCTTGGCTGCTTTTGGACCCTTGATTTTTATGCCAGGCATCATCGGTGAGTTCATGTCTTACCTGCCACGCACCTTGATATTCACCCTCAGTGCCTCCTTGGTGGTGGGTTTAATCATCAATCCGGTGATGTGTTCCCGCTTTATGAAACGTCCACGACAAATTTTTAAGAATAAGGATGAATTAGCCAATCTGCATCAATCTCCTATGCTGCTGCGCTATCGGGGCATGCTGGAATTTTGCCTGCAGCGCCGCAAGCGGGTGCTGCTGGGCGCAGTAGCCGCATTCTTTGGAGTGATTTTTCTGTATGGGGTGCTGGTGTTTTCTCGCAAGGGGGTGGAATTCTTTCCCAAAACGGAACCAGAAAGCGCCACCATCACTGTCACTGCTGCCCCTGGTGCCAGCCTGGATGTATCTGATGGCTTAATGCAAGAGGTGGAACACATGGTGAATTCGCACCAGGACAGCCTGGTAGCCTACCTAACCAATGTGGGGGGTGGTGCGCGCGGCAGCTCGGGCAGCCATGTCAGCCAGTTGACCATGGAATTTCCTGGCTGGAAGAAATGGCTGCTGCGTCCCAGCAAGGTGCTGGAAAATCTGCGTACCAGAATTAAAGAAGTGGCAGGGGCGGATGTCAATATCCACCAAGAGGCTGCTGGTCCGCCCACTGGCAAGCCTGTGAACATTGAACTCAGCGGCAATAATTTGCAAAAAATGCTGGAAACCTCTGATGCCATCAAGCGGCGCATCGTAGATGTGCCGGGACTGGTAGACCTGGATGACGACTTTGAACGCGTCCGTCCTGAGGTGCAAGTGCGACTGGATAGAGAAAAAATCGCCCGTGCTGGCTTTTCCAGCCAAGAGGTAGGACGACTGATACGCACCGCCTTTAATGGACGCACTGTTTCTACCATGCGACGGGGGAAAGAAGAATTTGATATCGTGGTGCGCCTGGATGAACGCTTTCGCAACGATGTACAGAACATTTCAGACCTCTACCTGTTCACCAAAGCCGGCGAGCAAATAGCTTTAAGCGAGCTGGCAGAAATCACCACCGCCCCCGCATTGGGTTCCATCCGTCATGTAGAATTGGATCGTGTGATTACCATCTCTGGCGATGCCCAGGGATATCCCGGACCCGTGGTGCTGCGCGGGGTTCGCAGCCGTCTTAACAACTTCCCACTGCCTGATAATTTCAACCTCCGCTACACAGGCGAAAACGAAAACCGCGAAGAAGCCCAAAGCTTCCTGGGAGAAAGCTTCCTGGTGGTGCTGTTTTTAATTTTCATCATTCTGGTGACCCAGTTCAATTCCTTCTATATTCCACTGATTATTCTAAGTTCCGTGATGCTCTCCCTGATTGGGGTGTTCTTGGGACTCATCATCCACAACCGCCCATTCAGCATTATGATGGGCGGCATTGGAGTAATCTCCCTAGCGGGCATCGTGGTGAACAATGCCATTGTGCTGCTGGATTTCATCACCCAGCTGCAGCGCAAGGGCTATCACATTAAAGAAGCGGTACTCCTCAGCGGAATGGCACGCCTGCGTCCTGTGCTGCTAACCGCCATTACCACCGTACTGGGCTTGCTGCCAGTAGCCATGAGGGCAGAAGTTTCCCTGTTCAGCTGGCCGTTTATCACCTTTGGCAGCGAAAGCAGCACCTTTTGGGTGCCCATGTCCCTGGCTGTGATTTACGGACTCTCGGCAGCCACCGTATTGACACTGTTTTTTGTACCCACCCTATACATCACCATGGCGGAATCCACCTGGAGTCTGCGCTCGCTGCGACGGGCGCTCAATCCCCTGGTGCTGCTGGGCTGGCTGATGCAGCTGGCTGATGCCGACTATCGTCGCCAGTTACGCAGCCGTGTGGGACAGCTGCTGCTACGCCTGGTGGAATTCATCATAGAACTGCCATCATGGATAAAAAGCCTGCCCCAGCGGGCAAATCCCTATCTTATGTCAGCCCTTCACCAGGCCCAAAAACTCAACACCCAAGCCAGCAAAAAAGAAACCTGGCGGGCACTCTGGCAGCAATTGCGCCTGCTGCTGCAGCAACTCTTTGATTGGCTGCGACAAAAACTGCAAAAAGGGCTGCAAAAATCCACCGCAGCATACCAGAAAGCTTCCCACAAACCTCAGCGCAAATCTCAGCGCAAATCTCAGCGCAAACCCCAGCGCAAACCCCAGCAACAAGACAAAGACTAAGTCCGCTGCCCCGTCATCCGCTGCCCCGTCATCCGCTGCCCCGTCATCCGCTGCCCCGTCATCTACTGCCCCGTCATCCACTGCCCCGTCCCATTTGCCAGCATGCCTCCCCCGTGTCTCACACCAACCTTCCAGCTTCGGATTCACCCCTGGCATCCCCTGCTGCAGCTTTCTCCCGCTTCTCCCGCCTCTCCTGGCGCAGGCTGGCATCCCGCATTTTTCTGCCGCGCTGCTGGGACTGTGGCAAATGGCTGAACAGGCCCGACAGTGCAGAACACTTTTTCTGTCACACCTGCTTTCACAACCTGCCCTGGCAAATCCAAGCCCCTCCCTTTTCTCAGCAGCTGAGTCTGGATGGCATCTGGTCGGGCTTTTTGTATCAATCACCTCTGCAAAACTGGCTGTGGAACTTAAAATACTACCGCCAAGACCACCTTGCCCCGCTGCTGGGCTGGCTGCTGGCACAAGCATCTGCGCCTGTCCCCTCCCAGTCATTTGACCCCCAATTATTCGATTGGGTAATCCCCGTTCCCCTGCACCCCCGCCGCACCGCCTGGAGAGGATTCAACCAATCAGAACTGCTGGCAACCCACTGGCAGCGCAACCTGAAGCTAAAAAACCCACCCCAAATCAACAAGCACCTGTTGCAGCGCATCCGATTCACCACCCCGCAAATGCAGCTTTCCTTAGCACAACGCAAGAAAAACATGCAGAACGCCTTCGCCCCCACAACACCCATCCCCAAGCTGCAGGGCAAAAAACTGCTGCTGCTGGATGATGTCTTCACCAGCGGCAATACCCTTGGTGCTTGTGCAGCCGTGCTTAAATCTTTGGGTGCAGAAACAGTCTGGGGATTAACCCTCAGCTGGAGACCCTAACATGGCAAACTCTCCCAAATCGCCGCCTTCCTCCCCTCCTCCTCGCTGGCGGGTTCGCATGCCTTTGGGACTTGGCTTGGGGCTGCTGGCAGTCCTGGTGCTGGCCAGCAAACAAACCAACAGCCCCCTTAGAGAAATCTTCACCATGGCAGCCATGATCATCGCCTTGTGGACAGCCTTCAGCCTGAACATCCCCCCCAAACGCCCCGAATACAGAGACTCTGTCTTCTTTCCTGGGCCCCCTGACATACATCCCGATACCCTCCCGTCCGATGACTTCCCGCCCGATGACCTGCAGCCTGATGACCTGCAGCATCCACCCGCTGCTGACACCACTGCTGACACCGCTGCTGACACTGCTGCCAGAAAGTCCCCCAAAAAACCTTCCAAAAAACCTTCCAAAAAATCCCCCAAAAGACTTGCTAAAAGAACCCCCACCAAGCCTCAGCAACACAAAGACAGCTAAGATGCTGCTTGCAGGGTGCTGTTTCGCAGGACACTGCCTAAGCTGGCAAAATTTTCACAACTTAGAATAAGAAGAAATAGTTGATATCTGTTGTAGCGAAATCTACATCCTCTGCAATGAAAGTCGCTCCCCCACCTATTTTGGTGCTCAACAAGCGATGTGCCAAACGCAAAGCCTTATTATTGGCTAAGTTCCACTCTACTCCCACACCAAAATGGGTTCCCCCATTTGCGCTTGTCTCAGAAATACTGGCGGATCCATCGGATTCCGTTATCTCAGCACCAACACCACTTCTACCAAAAATGAGCAAGGGAGTAGCCGTTCCCGCACCTTTGAAAAGATATTGTCCTTCTATCCGAAAAATTGCAGTTTCGAGAGTCTGCACTGCATCACCATCCGTTAATTCTTCTTCATCGCCTAAGAAATAGTTGATTTCAAATCCCCAATTAGAATTTGCTGGGCGAAAACCATAAGTCAAGCCAAGTCCTGATTGTGATGTAAAATCAATTTCATTCTCCCAATCCAAACTGCTGGAACCATAACCGAATCCCCAATAGCGATTGCTATTGCTATTGCTATCTTGTGCGTAGCTGTGCGTTCCCCATCCCAGCAACAGCCATGCTGCCAGCACAGGAAAGAAAAATAAGCAAGACTTACAAAAACATGATTTTTTCATTTTATTTTCTCTCTTTAGAAATGATAGATCCTCCATTTTTTTAGGAGAAGTTACAGAACAAAATGCCGTGAAACTTAGAAACCCTAATAAAATAGGGCATTCCAAATACCTTCAACAAAATTGCCTAGTCCCTTTTATATTTTTTTCTTTACTGTGTCAGCATAAAAATAGGAATTTATACCCATATATTTTAGAAGAAGAAGAGAAAGCCGAACTCGCCTGAACTGGTACTGAGGTATTTATTGTCAGAAAATCTGTTGGGATTGGCACTTTCTGCGGCATCCAATTTAACATCAAACCAACGGATGGCGAAACGGGAGATAAATTCCTCATCACCAAATTCCATCCCAGCCCCATAATGCAGCCCGCTGCCTGAGATGGTGATGGTATCGCTGATATTGGTAAACTCCCCGTTCTCCACCCTGTTGGTCTCAAAATTGACCACCCCTCCAAAATTGCTAATGCCCATAAGCAGCAAGGGACGCACCCCTGTTGATTGAAAAAGATACTGCCACTCTAAGCGCAGCAGGACATTGGGCACAGTGACATCGTAGACCGTGCTGTCACTTCCATCAATTTCAGTGATGGTTTTTCCTTCTGAATCGTTGACCGCAAAATTCAGTTCATAACCAAGTCTGCCGTTTGCTGGGCGATACCCCACAAAGATGCCAATTCCCCCTTGATCCTTGGGCAGATGGGCATTGTCTTGCCAGTCCAAACTGCTGGAACCCAAACCAATGCCCCAATAGCGACTGCTACTGCTATTGCTATTACTATTGCTATTGCTATCTTGTGCGTAGCTGTGCGTTCCCCATCCCAGCAGCCATGCTGCTAGTACAGGAACTAAAAGCAGGGGGGTCGCATGTTGAAGGAAAAATTTTTTGTTCATGCTGATTCCTCCTGTTTTGAAGGTTTGCGGGGCTGAGAACAATGCTGAAAACAACAGCCAGCTACTATGGCAGCCAGGGAGTTTCCTGCCTTCTTTTTACTTCGTAGGCTTTAATGTCAGGAAGGTGTCGCAAGGTGCGGGTGATATCATCCAGCCCTTGCAGGAGGGTCTGTTTGTCTTCTGCTTCCAGTTGGAAGGAGAAGTTTTCTCCATCAGCAGTGGTGATGCGATCTGCTGGCAGGTGGATTTCTATGCGCTGGCGGGGATGCTGCTGGATGTATTGGAGCAGAATTTGTTGATCTGGGGAAGAAATCTTGGCAGGCAGGAGACCGTTTTTGATAGCGTTGCTGTAGAAGATATCCGCAAAGCTGGTAGCAAGTACGGCGCGAATGCCGTAATCCATCAGGGACCACACAGCGTGTTCGCGGCTGGAACCACAGCCGAAGTTGCGCCCAGCAAGCAAGATGCCTGCCTTGCGAAATGCTGGTTGGTTGAGGATGAAATCGGGGTTGGGCTGGTCTTTGCTGCCATTAAGATAGCGCCAGTCATTAAACAGATGCTGTCCGAATCCCTGGCGTCCGATAGCTTTTAGAAATTGCTTGGGGATGATCACGTCGGTATTAATATCGTCGTGATCAAGATAAGCAGCAATAGCTGTATGTGAGATAAAAGGCTTCATGGCTGTTACTGTATGGCTGTTACTGTATGGCTGTTACTGTATGGCTGTTACTGTATGGCTGTTACTGTATGGCTGTTACTGTATGGCTGTTACTGATAGGTTGTCACTGCAGTTGACGGACATCGGTGAGGCGGCCTGTGAGGGCAGCGGCGGCTGCCATGGCGGGACTAAGCAGATGGGTGCGACCGCCCATGCCTTGGCGTCCTTCAAAATTGCGATTGCTGGTGGAAGCGCAGCGTTCACCTGGTTTGAGAATGTCTGGATTCATACCCAGACACATAGAACAACCCGGTTCTCTCCATTCCAAGCCGGCTTCGGTAAAGATGCGATTCAGTCCTTCGGCTTCAGCTTGTGTACGCACCTGCCCGCTGCCAGGCACCACCATGGCGCGTACATTATCAGCCACCCGCTTGCCCGCCACCAAGCGACCAACTTCGCGCAAGTCTTCTATACGGCTGTTGGTGCATGAACCAATAAAAACACGGTCTATTTTAATGTCCTGCATGCGCATGCCTGGTTTTAGTCCCATATAGGCCAATGCACGCTGCCAGAGCTTGCGCTGGTTTTCATCGGTGGCATCTTTCAGCTGAGGAATGCTGTCTTCAATGGATGTCACCATGCCAGGGTTTGTTCCCCAGGTAACTTGGGGGGACAATCCGCTGACATTCAAGTGCACTTCTTTGTCAAAGTATGCGCCCTCTTCGCTAGACAGGCTGTCCCAATGGGATACCGCATGCTTCCAATCCTGCCCCTTGGGGGCATAAGGGCGACCTTTAACATAGGCGTAGGTGGTTTCATCTGGAGCCATCATGCCTGCACGCGCACCTGCCTCAATGGACATGTTGCAAATGGTCATGCGTGCTTCCATGCTCATGGATGTTACAGCTGAACCACTGTATTCAATCACATGACCCACCCCGCCATCCACACCAATGCAGCCAATCAATCCCAAAATGACATCTTTGGCATATACCCCAGGTTTCAACTCTCCTTCCAAGCGTACCCGCATGGACCGCGGGTGTGCCAGCAGCACCGTCTGGGTGGCAAACACATGCTCTACATCCGAAGTCCCTATGCCAAATGCCAATGAGCCAAATGCCCCATGGGTGGAAGTGTGGGAATCTCCACAAACAATGGTCATGCCAGGCTGAGTCAGACCTTGTTCTGGCCCCACCATATGGACAATCCCATTACGGACATCGCCCATATCAAACAGCTGGATGCCGAATTCTTTGGCATTGCCACGCAGAGTCTCCACTTGCTTGGCAGCAATAGGGTCTGCTATAGGACTTGTTTGATTCTCAGTGGGAATGCTATGGTCTAGCACCGCCAATGTCTGCTGGGGGCAGCGCAGCGAATGATGCCTCAGGCGCAGCCCCTCAAACGCTTGTGGAGAAGTAACTTCGTGGATGTAGTGTTGGTCAATGTATAGAACATAACGCGTGCCTTCTGGTTTCACTACATGGGCATTCCATATCTTTTCAAACAATGATTTTGGCATGACGGATACCATGAGTAAATAGTTGATAAAGTAATTGATACCCTAGCAAAAAAGACCCAAAATAGCTACCAAATAGCTGCAAACATGATACCTGTCTGTTTTGATTGCCACCAGTTATTGCCACCAGTTATTGCCACCAGTTGCCCACAGCATAATTTTCTGTTAGGACACAGTCTGCTTGACAGTATTTCTCAAACAGTATTGTTCAAACAGTATTGTTCAAACATACAAAAACTAGCCTCCATACAAAAACTAGCCTCCATACAAAAACTGGCAGCTTTGATTATTGTAACCAACACCATAACAAAATACTATCTCCATGCAGTACTGGCTGTTGAAAAGCGAACCCACCACCTACGGCATTGAGCATCTGGCACAAGAGCCTGATCAGACAGATTTTTGGGACGGAGTTCGCAACTACCAAGCACGCAACCTGATGCGCGACCAAATGCAGCCAGGAGATCTGGGCATTTTTTACCACAGTAGTTGTTCGCCTGCTGGAGCCGCAGGAGTGGTGCGCATCGTTGGTGCTGCCCAAGCCGACTCCACCGCCACCGATGCCCACAGCCCCTACTATGATCCCCGCTCATCTCTTGACAACCCCATTTGGCTGGGAGTAAAGGTGAAATTGGTAGAAGTGTTCCCTCAAATATTACCGCTTGCTGCCATGCGCACCATGCCCCCATTGCAAGACATGCTCTTGCTGCGGCGCGGCATGCGGCTGTCCATTCAACCAGTTGAAACCCAGGCTTTTTGGCACATCGTTCAGGCTGCCCAAGGACGCTTGAAACCAGAAACGGCATCCCATGAATTATAAGCATATCCGCACCACTCTCTGGGTTGCTGTGGCAGCAGTCTCCGTGCTGTGGGCAGCAGCAGCACTCAACAACTTCTTGCGTTTGCCCCCATCCTTAAAGCCCAATTTCCTCCTCACAGATGCCAACGGCAAGGCCACTACCCTGCAAAATTTTTCGGGCAAATGGGTGATTTTGGTCTTTGGCTTTACCTCCTGCCCAGATATCTGCGCAGCCACGCTCAGCAAAACCTCTTTTGCCCTTCACCAACTGGGAGACGATGCCAAGCAAATCGCCACGCTGTTCATCAATATAGACCCCCAAGACACCCCCCAAGACGTCGCCAACTGGCTGAAACCCTACCACCCCAGTATCCAAGCACTGCATGGAAATGCTGATGCCCTCCAGGCTGCAGCCCGCAGCCTGGGAGGTGATATTGAAATCGGCGGCTTTCATCAACCAACCCCGCAACACACCCATCCCCCCAAGGCTGAGCTTCAAACCCGCCCATCCTCAGCCAATTCTGCTGCTCGCCAACACAGCGAACATCGTCTGTTTAACCATCCTTCCTCATTGTTTCTGATTTCCCCCACAGGCAAACTGGCAGCTAAACTGCCTTTTACAGCCACACCACCAGAGTGGGCGGAAGCTATCCGAAAACAGCTTTATGGCGATTGATTCCCACTCCCCTGTTCCTGTCGGTACGCAGGCATCCCAGCTATTATCAGCACTTGCCAATAAGTACGGACTGCCAGCTGTGGTACGCATAGAGGCTATGCAGGGTGGTGGTTCCACCAAACAATTTTTCCGTCTGTTCTTGCCAGACACCCACCAGCCAAAGAGCGTGGTGGGGGTGATAGCAGAATCAGCTGCACAGGTGCAGCAAATAGAAATTTGCGCAGGTTTTTTCCACAGCAAGGGTCTACGCATAGCCTGCCTGCTGGCAAGCAGCCCCGACCCCCCCTGCTACCTGCTGGAAGATTTAGGACAGTGGACGCTGTTTCAACGATTGGTCCAATGGCGCAACACCCCTGATAAACGATCCCAGCTGCTTCCTGCCCTCTCCAAAACCCTCCGCTGGCTGCCCCAATTCCAAAAACACGGCACCCAAGGCATGCGCACCCAGCAGCTGCCCGTTGCCCATCACATGAACAAAAAACTTATCCAGCAAGACTGGGGGAACTTCATGCAGTATTTCGTAGCCTCCAACCATCCTGAAATGCTGCCCCCATCCCCACAAGTACAAGCAGATATCCAACAGCTGCTGGAACGGCTGCTGGCTTTGGAACATCGCTGGTTCTGCTACCGCGATTTTCAGTGCCGCAATATCATGTGGCCAGCAGACGATTGCTCGGGCGAACCCGTCTTTATTGACTACCAAGACGGCATGCAGGGACCGCTGGCTTATGATTTGGTGTCCCTGCTGTACAGCCCAGATACCGGTCTTAGCCCTGTGCAACGGACACAGCTGACCCAGGTCTACCTGGAGGCCCTGGCTGAAGCAGATTTGCCCTACCCTCCAGATTTTGAAACACAGCACCATTTGCTGCTGTGGCAGCGACGCACCCAAGCCATCGCAGCCTATGCCCGCATCGCAAAAAGCGGCAAGGCCAATTACCTCAAAAAGCTGCCTCCTGCTATCGCTGACTTATTGAATCTGCTAGCAGCCGATTGTTTTCCCCCAGGGCTTCCCCATCTGAAAAACTGGCTGCAGCTGCTGCTGCAATACGCTTCAAGCAAACCTTGGTCCACGCCTTAAACCAAGTCTTAAACCAAGTCTTAAACCTCGCCAAGTTCTACAAAAACAGCCGATAGACAAGATTATCGGTTTCTTCCTGATATGCATAATTGATGTCTTGCAGAAACTGTTGAAAATCTTTCTGTTCTGCAGAGGGTATCTCAAATCCCATCAGCACACGGCCATAATCTGCCCCGTGCATGCGGTAATGAAACAACGAAATATTCCAAGAAGGATGCATCTCCAGCAAAAATTTCATCAGCGCACCCGGGCGTTCTGGAAACTGAAAGCTGTAGATTCGTTCATTTTTAGACAAGGTGCTTTTCCCACCCACCATATGACGGATATGTGTTTTTGCCAATTCGTTGTCGGTGAGGTCGGTGTGCTGGTAGCCGTGGCTATCCAAGGCTTGGGAAAACTGCTGTCGTTCCTGAGCATCGTCCAGCCCAATACCGATAAAAATATGCGCCTGATTCCTATCTGCCAAGCGGTAGTTAAATTCGGTAATGGCATGGCTGCCCACCACTTTTTCACAGAAATTGCGCAGCGCCTGGCGTCTTTCCGGAAGGGTCACCGCAAATAGGGCTTCTCGCTGTTCGCCTGTAAGGGTGCGCTCCGCCACAAATTGAAAGCGGTCAAAGTTCATGTTGGCACCAGAGTGAATGGCTGCCACCTTCATGCCCTTGCTTTCTGTACGCTGCATGTATTTGTTGACGCCTGCCAGACCCAGCGCTCCTGAAGGTTCTGCAATGCTGCGGGTTTCTTCATAAATCCACTTGATAGCAGAACAAATTTCATCCGTGCTTACCGCTATCACGCCATCCACATATTTGGCAGCACAAGCAAATGTGTAGCGACCAGCCTGGGCAACCGCCACGCCGTCGGCAAAACGACCCACCTGGGCCAACTTTACCCGTCTGCCTGCTTTCAACGCCTGCTGCATGCAATTGCTGTCCTCAGGTTCCACCCCAAATACCTGCACCTTGGGCGATATCTGCTTAATAAACGCCCCAATGCCAGCAATAAGACCGCCACCGCCCACAGGCACAAACACCGCCTGGACATCCGGCAGCTGCTGAATCACCTCCAGGCCCACTGTACTTTGACCTGCAATCACCAAAGGGTCATCAAAAGGATGAATAAACACCGACCCCTTCTTTTCACACAATTGCTCACAAAATACTGCTGCCTCCTCAAAACTATCGCCCTGCAGCATCACCTCCGCCCCTAAGGAACGCACCACATTGACCTTAATCTTGGGAGTGGTACTGGGCATGACCACAGTGGCTGCTATCCCCAAATGCCGTGCCGACATCGCCACCCCCTGGGCATGATTCCCTGCAGATACACACATAACCCCGCTTGCCCGTTCTTTTGCCGACAAACTGGCAATCTTGTTGTACGCACCACGAACCTTAAAGGAAAAACCAGGCTGTAAATCCTCCCGCTTTAACCATACATCGCAGCCCCAACGCTGGCTTAAATTGGGCAGCCGTTCCAAGGGGGTACGGCGCGCCAAATCATATACGCGACTTAACAATACATCGCGCAAGAAATTCTTGCCAAAATCTGCCTTGCCAAGATCTGCATTGCCAAAATCTGCCTTGCTAAAATCTGCCTTGCCAAAATCTGCCTTGCCAAAATCTGCCTGCCCTTCCAAGCCAACCTGTTTCTTAGGTTTTGCAGACATAACGCTTCTCTCAAACAATACCTTCCTTCCCTTAGCAACCATGCCATCATCAAACAAAACTCCTGCCATTCCAAGTAAAAATAGAAAAGCAGAAAAATAAAAACACAGCCCTCACTTATGATATCCACCACTTGCCCTTAAAAGCACATCGGGGGATGCTTGCAGCAAGCCGCTTTTCTTATGCTTATCTCTCTGCTTATCTCTCTGCTTATCTCTCTGCTTATCTCTCTGCTTATCTCTTCTGCCTCTCACCACAAAACCACCCTCTGAAACCCTCTTTTGGCATGCTGGGTAACCATATCGCAAAAATCACCCATGTCCTTTAAGCCCCACCTCAAACAAATCCCCGCCTACCAGCCTCCCCTGCAGAACAGAGATCCCCAAAAGCAGCTGCTGTTGGATTTCAACGAATCCACCATCCCGCCCTCCCCCCAAGTGATAACAGCCATCCAGAACGCCATCCAAGCCGACCGCCTGCGATGTTATCCCAACTATGGCGACCTCCAAGCAACCCTCGCCAACTACGCACAGGTTGCCCCAGAACAAATACTCTTCACCAACGGCGCAGATTCCGCCCTCGCCCTTATTACCCGTGCCTGCCTCAGCCCAGGCGATGAAGTCATCTTCCCCCAGCCCAGCTTCACCTTCATCGCCAATCTGGCACTCGGCTGCGGTGCAGCAGTGATAAGACCCCCATACCAAACCCCCGCACTCTCCTTTCCCAAAGAGCAAATCCTCAAAGCCATCAGCCCTCGCACCCAGCTGATAATGCTGGTACACCCCAACAACCCCACCGGCGACCTGCTAGATACCCACTGGCTCCAACACCTGCTCTCCTCACATCCCCAACTCAGCGTTGCCGTGGATGAAACCTACTTTGAATTCTCACAACACACCACCCTTCCCCTGCTGCAAAAGCATGCCAACCTCATCATCGTGCGCAGTTTCTCCAAAGCCATGGCTATTGCCGGGCTGCGCTTTGGCTACCTGATTGCCCGCCAGGAAACCGTTAGCCAACTGGCAAAACTCTGCCCCCCTTACGATGTCAACATCCTGGCAGCAACCGCAGCCAAAGCCCTGCTTGACCACCCCCAAAGCTGGAGAAACTATGTCAAAGAAGTCATGCAGCACAGTAAACCTCTGCTGGAAGCTTTCTTCTCCGAACACAACATCCCCTTCTCTCCCAGCCACGCCAACTTTCTGCTGTTCTGGCCCCGCAATCCCCAACAACTGCTGCTGCAGCTGGAACAGCAGCATATACTGCTAAGACCGCAGCCGCCTCCCATCCAACAAAGCCTCAGGGTTTCCATCGGCAGCAGGGAGCAAATCAAACCCTTGCTGCAACAGCTGGCGTCACTGATTGCCCGCCATGAGTCCCACCAATAAGCAGCTGAGTGCTAAGATGCTGCACAGCAGCTAGGGCTGGTAAATATCGCTGTTGGGATGAAAGCGCAGCCAAGCGAAGGCAAAGTGAACACCGCTGTTGAGGGGTTGAAGCTGGGTGCGATTGAGCGACCCTTTGGTGGCTTTGCCCAGAAAGTTCCAGTGAGAGTTGGTTTGCGAGTCTATCCAGGATTTTCCTTGCTTGTTGGCGATTTGCTTAAAGACCAGCTTTTTGCCTTTGACGCTGCGCTTAAATGCTGCTGCTGCACCCACATTGCGAGACTTGTTGAAACTGGCGTTATCCACAGGTGAGGCCACCTCTGCTTGAAAAAACACCACGATGGGGGTATCACCCAGGGTGTCGTTAATCACCTGAGATTTGGCCAGCCGTGAAAAAGGATAAACTTTTTGGGAAGCGCCAACTTCCACCACCAGTACGCGTTCTTTGGCTGGCAGTCGCTTGCTGGGAATTTGATCCAGCAGGAAGGGTCGTTGGTTGGGGTCGCGGTCATAGCCGACATAGGGGTTGCGACCATAAGAGCGCAGGGAACCGGTCTCACGGCTGAGGATTTGCCCTTTGGGGAAGATCTGGGCGAAGGTCTGAAAAGATACCACAGGTGCGGGGATTTGTTTGAGTTTGCTGCCTGTGAGGCTGCCCACGATGGCTTCGCCTGTGATTTGCTGCCACCAGGATTCCGTTTGTCTATCCCACATGACGAGGTCGCTGCCGCGCAGTTTGCCAGTGGTGCCAAAGTCCAGCACGCGGCTGCCCAGACGGCGGTCAAACGCCAGGGCGCTGTTGCAAAGTGGACAGTAGGTAACCGAGATGGGTTGACCGTCTACGGTGTCATTGACAATTTCGTGCCAGATAAGAATTTGCAGCGGATAGGCGCGCTGGGTTTTGCTGCCTTGAAACACCATGACGGGTTCTCTTGGACTCAGCCATTTTTTTGCTAGGGAGACAGTAACAAAGCGGGGGGTGTCAATGGGAGGAATACCGTCCTTGGGGGGTCCGCCAGAAATAATTTCTTCCAGCGGAATGGAATGCTTGGCAAAATTGGTGCGCGGCCATTCACGCTTGAGGGAAGAGGTGACCTCCACCGACCAAGCTGAAGTAGCCAGCAGTAGGGCAAGAACCGCAAGGAATCCCTGGCGCATGAAGGGGAGGAAACAATGTTTGAACATAGGAGATCTTTATGAGAAGTCAATTATTTAATGCAGAGGTTTTTGTTGAGGATATACTTATAGCATACACATTTATAGCACACACATTTGCTGAAAAGCATGGCTTTGGCTGCCCTCAAACATTCAGCCTGCGAGCTCCTCACCAGCGCAATTGGACAAAAAACTTGGGACAAAAACCTTGGGACAAAAACCATGGGATAAAAACCATGCCTAAAAGCGCGGGGCGCCTAGGGAACGATTGATGAGGTCACGAATACGCTCCCTGAGATCTGGCGTGGGGGCAATAGCTTCTGCACGGAAAAGCAGCTGCTGGATATCTACCCGGTCAATAACACCGCTGGCGATTGCTTCTTCGGCGAAATTTGCCAATCTTTGGGGCAGAGTGGCGATGAGGCGATCCCGTTGTTCCAGGGCAGTTGCAAGTTCCAAATCGTTAGAGGAGAAGCGAGCGGCTTCTAGGAAATTGAGCAAGGCGGAGAGTTCCAAATCAAAGCGATCCACGCCAATCTTGGCAGAGGCTTCATCTATTTGGCCTAAGCCAGTGCGCATGTGTTCGCTGTAGCGTTGGTTGTCGCGGAAGGCTTCAAGCGATGGTTCAGTACGGAACACCTGCTGCTGCTTGCGAAATTTTTCTGCTTCTTCCAGTACTTGCGGGTCAAACACCGTGAGGTCTTCCAGTTGGGTGAACACAAACCGTACGGTGCTTCCCCTGACTTGCACATAGGGGGGAGTGGTGAAAAATTGCGGATCCAGCCTAGCAACCAGCAATAAACGGTTGGGGTGTTCGGGATGTTTTTCCAGGTGCAGATTCTCCAAAAAACCCAGCCTTCTTATGCTGCCAATCTTTCTTCTAAAAGAAACATTGGGCAAAACGATCTCCAAAAAGAAAGAAGTATTCAGTGCATCCAGTAAGATTCCGCGCCGTTCACGCACTTGAAAGCGATAGTGCTGAGGACTCAATTTCACCGGTTCGGCATATTGCAATTCCAAGCCAAACTGAGACACCCGCTTGCCCAGCTGCGGTCTCACAGGCAGCACCCGCATACTCTCCAAGCGGTTGACTTCATGCACCACATTCTGCGCACCCCTGGTTTCCCCTAAACCAGATGATGATAAAATATTGTACGCCTGACGAAAGCTAACCAATTCACGATCCCCATTGCTAAGCTCCAACACATATTGATGGCGATAACCATGGGCATCATAGCTTTTCTCCAAGCGCAGCACCTCTACCAAGTTAAAACTGCGCAAGCCAAACAAAACCACCTCTCCAGCCAGCACATCCTCCCCCTCATACACCTTGGCATACACCGAAGAACTCAGCACCAAAGACACAAACTTGTTTTTATCCAATACATCAAAACGATTGCTTTCCAGTTGCGGAAATATCAAGGCACGATTGCCAGACAACACCAAGTCCCCGTTTTGACTCCATCTCCTCAAAGTATGCATATCCCACAATTGAGACCCCGTCTGTTCCAGCAGCACCCGCAACACATACCCTTCCCGTCTGCCACCTCCCTCAATCGCTATCCCACGCACCAACCGCCCCCGAAATGATGCATTCTCCAACAACCCTGACATCCGCAGGGCAGTATCTCGCTGCATCCTGCGTGGCAAACTGCCCAATTGCTGGGAGCGCACCATCACCACCATGGCTGCCAGCAACAACCACACACATATGACAACCCGCAACCAATGCTTCAGCCTCCACATCATAGGCTTCCATCCTCTTGCAAAAACCACTAACAAACCTTCTTCCCCTACTTAAGACGCATCCCCCAACTCAATCAGTATATCCACTTCCTTAGGCAAACTATCCTTGGCTGCCCGCAATATCAATTGCTCTCCTTGCACCGCCTCAGCTATCAACAATGCAGCCCGCAAAAAACCTGCCCTATACCGCACCAACTGCTTCTTATGCCTAAGCTTCCCCTCTGATAATCCCGTTACGCGCACTTGCATCCCCACCCGCTTGTCCAATGAAACCGAAGCCTCTCGCTCCAATAATAACTGCAGCTTTAACGTCCGTTCACGACTGCCCCTAGTACCCAACACCCTCACCCGCACCTCTGTCGGCTGATACGGACGCTTCAACAACACGCCACCGCTGCTGGCAGGCACCCCATATGCCAGCCCTTGTCCTCCCAAAGCCTCCCCTACCAACGGAGAAGCCCGATAACCCTTAATATGTGCTTGCTCCTTCTCCTGCTTCCCCTTATCCTGCTTCCCCTTATCCTGACCCCAAACCACAGAACCCCACATCACAACCACTACTATCCATATCCCCATGGTTAGGGCAACCACACACACCCGTTGCAAGATAGTCGCCGCCTTTATCTCACGGAAACTCTCATGACCTGATATTCCACAGATACTCTTTGCTCGTTTCATCACGCACTCCCTGTTTTGTTGTTGAATCGTACAGCTGTAAAGACAAGCATCATCCATGCCTCCCAGCCTTAGCTTCATAAAGAACAAGCAGCCATTAGACTCAAAAGGGAAAACAAGCTTAGAACCCTTCTATCTTAGCGCAATTTCCTGTTTTCCTACAGCACCTGCACCAAAACACCTGCACCAAAACACCAGCCCTGCAACCATACCCACTTGTCCTATACCAATTCTGGACACAGCTCCGCCAGAATCCAGATAGCCTGCAATATGCACAGAACACGCCAATTTGCCATCAGAAAGCATTCAGGTAATAATAACCCAAAGTAGCTTGTACTAGTCCATCCTTTACTATTGATGGCTTGCATCAAGATCCATCCCAGACCCTTGTCCGATGCCATGAAAGACCCTGCTGCCGAACCTGCTGCCAAACCTGCTGCCAGCCCGTATAGCGAGATACGTTGCCCCAACTGCAGCTTTTTGTATCGGGTGCCCACCGATACTTTGCGCTCCCGCCGCCGCCTGCGATGCAGCAACTGTTCGCATGTCTTTCCTTCTGCCCTTCACCCTGATGCCCCCTCTCCTCCAGCAGCAGAATCCAGCACTCCACAGCAGCAGCCCCCTAAATCTTTGTTCATTTCCCCCGAAAAAGAACAAGCTTATCTCAGTGCCGTGGAATTCAGCGGTGATGATGAACAGAGCTTCTTTGAAAAAGTCCCCGACCATAAACTCCAACAAATTTTTATGCCCAGCCCAGAACAAACCCCAGACCCAAAACCACCCCCCAGCACCCCCATCCCCTCCACAGCTGCCCCCCCGCCCACAGACAGCAGCAAACATCCCGATACGCAAGAATCCCAGATGGAACAGCTGGCTAACTGGACCACCTCCCAGGCCAGCACCGCTTCAAAAACCGCTAAAGAATGGTCGGATGTCTTCTCTTATCCCGGCCAAAACGACTCCGATCATCCTGACTTCCCTGCAGCATCCTCCCTACAACACGCAAAAAAATCTCGTCGCAACATGGTTTTAGGTGCAGTCGCTTTGTTCTTGGCTATTGCTGCTATGGTGAGCGCCTGGGGATTCTGGCTAATCCCGCCACCAGCTGAATCGCAGGCAAACACCTTGTTCACCCTGAAACATTGGCCACAAGGAGAAGTGATAAAAACGCAGCAAAATAAGCAGCTGCTGGTCATCAACGGTTCTATCACCCATCATGCAAAATCTTCACAAAATCTCTCCTCCATGCGGTTGGCTGCTGTGGTATTCACCGGCGCCCCTCCAAAAATCAAGCACCATACTGCCTTTGGCTGGGCTGGACCCACCTTGTCCCCACAGCAGTTGAGAAACCTGCACACTTTCCAAACACTGATATGGCAAAACAGCAAAGAAACACAGCTGAAAGCCAGTAAAAAACTCCCCCCAGAAAAGCCCATCCCCTTCCAGCTGGTACTCAAAAAACCCTTGAAGCCCATTTCCTTTTTAGAAATAGAAGTACTGGAATACACTCTGGGAGACCAACGGGTTCAGCTAAAAAGCCAGTACCTCTCTCTCCCTCAACAATACTTGCACGCCCTCCACTTGCAGTACTACACCGTGGCACAATACACAATTCGACTACTGGACAAATTTCAACGACTGTTACCGCAGTCTTAGCGGGGCAGTATGCTTAGCAGATATGTGCAGATTTATTGAGATGAAAAGGGATGCTTTTAAGAGAAAGCTGTGGCAAGTTTAGTTGTGGGCTGTTTGTTGTGCGGCATGCAAAGGTTCTGGTGTAAGGGGTTTGCTGGAAGCGGCTGGTAGGGGGCTTGCCTGGTAAGGGGTTTGCCTGGTAAGGGCTGGTAAGGGGTTTGCTGGAAGCGGCTGGTAGGGGGCTTGCCTGGTAAGGGGTTTGCCTGGTAAGGGGTTTGCCTGGTAAGGGCTGGTAAGGGGTTTGCTGGAAGCGGCTGGTAGGGGGCTTGCCTGGTAAGGGGTTTGCCTGGTAAGGGGTTTGCCTGGTAAGGGCTGGTAAGGGGTTTGCTGGAAGCGGCTGGTAGGGGGGCTTGCATGGTAAAGGCTGGTAAGGGGTTTGCTGGAAGCGGCTGGTAGGGGGGCTTGCATGGTAAAGGCTGGTAAGGGGTTTGCTGGAAGCGGCTGGTAGGGGGGCTTGCATGGTAAAGGCTGGTAAGGGGTTTGCTGGAAGCGGCTGGTAGGGGGGCTTGCCTGGTAAAGGCTGGCAAGGGCTGGTAAGGGGTTTGCTTTAGAAGGACTTGCAACAGGTTTGCTGGAAGTGGCAAAAGGGTAGCTTTAAGAATTATTTTGACGCCAGGAGGCTTGCATTGGATGCGCACACGATTGCATTGGTGAAAGAACGCGCTGATATTGCTCAGATCATCGCTGAGCATGTACAGCTTCGCCCCAGTGGGCAGGGGTATAAGGGATTGTGTCCATTTCATCAGGAGAAGACGCCCTCATTTACAGTGAATGTCCAGCGTGGGTTTTTCCATTGTTTTGGCTGTGGCAAGGGTGGGAGTGTGGTGGATTTCGTCATGGCACGGCAGGGGATGGAATTTGGTGAGGCCTTGGCTTGGCTGGCGGAGCGGGTGGGGGTGGAGTTGAAGCCAGGACAGGGAGGGATTCGTTGTGTACAAGCCTTAAAGTTGGCGACTGAGTTTTATCATCAGCAGTTGATGCATGCTGCCCAGGGGGAGTCTTTCCGTGCCTATTTGCGCTCCCGTGGTTTTGAGGAGGCAGACTGGTCCAGTTTTCAACTGGGTGCTGCCCTGAATGATTGGCAAGGTCTGATCCATCAACTGCAAAGCAAGATAGACATAGAGACGCTGTTGAAGGCAGGACTTGTAGGCAAGGGGAAAAGCGGGCGGGCTTATGATTGGATGCGCGGGCGGGTGGTGTTTCCTATTCAAGATGCCAGCGGTCATACCTTGGGCTTGGGCGGACGCCTGCTGGAAGACGGCCCTGGCCAATCCAAATACTTGAACACCCCAGAGACGGTGTATTATCGCAAGCATCGGGTGCTGTTTGGCTTGCCCCAAGCCCTGGCTGCTTGGCGAGCATCCAAGTGCGCCTTGTTGGTGGAAGGATATCTGGATGTACTGCGCATGCACCAGCATGGATTCAGCCAAGCGGTAGCCGCCTGCGGGACCTCGCTTACGGGGGATCATGTGGCATTACTCAAACGCCACAACCAGGAAGTGATTCTGCTGTTTGACGGCGATTCGGCTGGTATGCGCGCAGTGATGCGTTCTGTTCCCTTGTTTTTGGAACACAATCTGGAAGCGCGGGTAGCCTTGCTGCCTAAGGGCTTAGACCCGGATGATCTGCTGGTGCAACAAGGGACACAAGCCTTGCAAAATTGTCTGGACGATGCCAAACCACTGTTAGAACATCTGGCTTTTGCCACCTTGCAGCAATTTCCTGCATCTGTACAAGGGAAGCAGCAAGCCCTGGCAGCCTTGGCAGACAATCTACAAGCAGCCAAAACCGCCACCCGCGCAGTAGCCATCCGTCATTTGGCTGACTTGCTGGGCATTGACCCCGCCAGTGTCCTATCTCAGCTAGCAGCAAGCACCTCTCCCAAGCGCACCCTGACAGCAGCATCCCGCACCTCCTCCTCTGCTTTCTCCTCTGCTTCCTCCTCTGCTTCCTCCCCCGCCATCTCCCACAGAGAAAAACGCATCCTGGCACTGCTGGCATGGCATCCCTCCCTGGCAGATATCGCACGCACACTCTTTCAGCCCGGCGACTTCAGTTCAGACCTCGCCCGCAATCTCTTTGGGCAACTCACTTCCTCCGCTGCTTCACCTCAGATTCCCTCATCCCCGCAGCAAGCAGCATCCTCGCAAGAAGCCACCTTATTGCGCTCCCTGCAAGCAGAAAAACCCCTTCATGTACACGCCGCCAAAGACCCCAAAGCTGCCTTGCAGGCAGAAACCTATTATCTGAAACGCCCCAGACTGCTTGAATTACGCCGCGCCTGGCAGCAAGCCCTCAACACCCCTCAAGAAGAATTGGCTCAGCAACGCTGGCGTAAAGCACAACAGGCACTGCAAATCCTGAAACCTCCCAGATATACCTACCAACCGCGTGAAGAAATGCGCCTAAAATCTCCCGACCAAGCCATCTCTTCCCTGGCTGCCTCCAGCCCCGCACCTCCGCATCCCCCTGCCGACCAATAAGCACTACTCTAAGCACTGCAATAAACACTGCAATAAGCACTGCAATAAACACTGTGTCTGCCCATCACATCCCTCCCGCAAAGACCATGCGACCATGCAGACACCAGCCTGCACGCAGAGTAGGGTGACATCTCTGTTCACACATGGCATTCTGCTTGATGTGTAGATTGCTCACCCAGTCGCTGGTGTTCATACTTCCTTATCATAAACAGGCAAATTGTCGTCCTTTGGCGAAGCTTCTTTTTTTGCTGTATCCAAACCCATATTTTTCGTGCAAAAACCCGCATTACTTCGCTTCTTTCGCAAAGAGACCTGGACCCCCTCCAAGTTGAAGCACATAGGTCTATTTATTGGTTTCGCCGTCATGGTGGCACTGCTGGTGGCTCCCAGCTTTGCCCTAGTACCGCCAAGTTATAAAGAGGGGGAGATTGTCACCCGCACCATTGTGGTGGCTGAAGACGTCAACTTGCCTGATGAGCGTTCTACACAAACACGCATTGAGGAGGCCTTAAAAGAAACTCCGCCAGTGTATGACTTTGATCCGCAGCTAGCAACACAAACTACCAAGCGGGTACGGGAAGCCTTTAAGATGATGCGCCTTGGTCAACAGGAGTTAGAACAAAACCTGCAGCAGGCAGAAGAAGCCCTAAGGCAGAATTCGTTGGAACGGGTGGAATTGTTGCAGGAAATAGGGGCGCAGCTGAAGCAGCAGCAGCATCTGGGCAAAGAGCGTTCCCATGCACTGCGTAAGTTGGGCAGTTTGGGGGATGTGGAAAATTTGGATGAAAGATCAAGCATTCAGGCAGCCCGACTGCGGCAGAACGTTGGGGGCTTTCACACAGTCCGCCAGCAATTACGCAGCCAAGTACAGACGAAACGTGAACAGCTGGAAATCTTAGAAAATGACATTGAATTCTTGCAGGAGAATATCCGCGATGCGCGGCTGCTTTTAAAACAGACGGCAGCGAGACTGCAAGAAGATTTTGAATCGCAGCTGGAAATACCGGTGCCGCCGCAAGTGCTGATAGTATTGACACAACAAAGATTTAACCAAACTTACGAGAATGCTTTGGCAGCAGTATTGTTGGTAATCTATTCGGAGCGTTTCACCATTTCTCCTGAATTGCTGGCAGAAGAGAAGGCTGTCCAGATACAAGATGTTTCCAATGGAGAAATAACCCGCTTGGAAAATTTAAGTGAGCTGGGCAATCTGCAGCGTGTGCGCCAACAAATCCCCCAGCAGCTGGCATCGCTGCTGCCAGCAGCAACCCCTGCCAGCACCAGAGAGGCTTTGTTGCTATTGGCGCAGTCTTTGACCAGACCCAATATAACAGAGAACAAAAACGCCACAGAAGCCTTGAAGCGTCGCTTGCGTCAAGAGGTGTCCCCAGTATTTTTCGCACTAAAGAAAGGCGATGTGGTTGCCCGTGCCAGAGATGTGGCCACAGCCCAGCAGGCAGAAATCATTCGTGCAATCAATGCACATAATCGCAAACATCCCAAGTACGCCCAGATACTGGGGACCCTTGGACTGGTGCTGCTGCTGTTGGCATTGGCAAGGTTTGTGATTGTACCACGCATTCTGCATCAAGATGTTACCCGTTCCAGACAAACCCTGCTGGCTGTTGTGTTATTGGGAAATTTGGCGATTTCACAATTGCTGCTGCTGCTGGAGCCTGCCTTTAACACCCTGTACCAATTGCCTTTTCAGGTGTATAGTTTGTTGCTGCCGGTGGCACTCACCTCCATGCTGGTGAGCATTGTAGCCGGGCAGCAGGTCGGCATGCTGATGGGATTGCTGCAAGCCATATTCCACGCCATCTTGCTGGGCAACCAGTTGACCTTCTTTTTGTATGGGGCAGTGAGTTCCGTGGTGGCTGCAGCAGCACCCAGATATGACCGCCGTGCTGCCATTTGGCAGCAGGGAACCAGGATCGGACTGGCAAATATAGTAACCACCATCGTGCTCATGCTGATCAGTCAACGGTCTTTCTCCCCCACCAGCCTGGGCATGCTCGCCGCTGCTTTCAGCAACGGCATCCTGGTGGCAGTGTTATGCACCGCCTTGCTCCCTCTGATAGAAAAGCTGTTTGATCTCACCACCAACCTTCGTCTGCTGGAACTCGCCAACATAAATCAACCTGCCCTCAAACAGCTTTCTGCCACCGCCCCAGGCACCTACCAGCACAGCGTGGTGGTCAGCAACCTCAGCGAGGGAGCAGCAGATGGCATTCGCGCCAACCCTCTGCTGGTACGCGTAGCCTCTTACTACCATGACTTAGGGAAAATGAACTGCCCTTTATATTTCGTTGAAAATCAAAAACCCGACCTCAATTACCACGAACAACTTGCCCCTGAAGTCTCTGCACGCATTATCGTCAACCATGTACAAGACGGCTTGCTCATCGCCCGCCAACACAACCTGGGGCGCGCCATCTGTGCCATTATTCAGCAGCACCACGGAACATCATTGGTGCGCTATTTCTTCCACAAAGCCAAGAAAGAATCCTCTTCCCCCATAGATGAAACCATCTTCCGCTACAAAGGACCCAAACCACAGAGTAAAGAAGCCGGCCTGGTCATGGCTGCCGATATGACAGAAGCTTCCACCCGCAGCTTAAAAATCATGACGCCAAAATCGGTGCGCAAAATGATACAAGACATTACCAGCTATCTTTATACAGATGGTCAGCTGGAAGAATCAGGTCTTACCTTCAATGATCTCAACTACATTGAAAAAACCTTTACCCGCATGATTCTGAGTGTCCACCACCATCGGGTGCAATACCCCGGGCAGCCAGGTCACAAACCCCCCAAGGGTGATTAAAACTTGATAGAAAAATCCTAGCCCCAGCTTGTCTCAGCTTGACCCATGCCCGCCTCCCTTGCCCATTCTTCATTTCCCCCGCCTTCGCAAAGCGTACAGGTGGGCTGTTCAGCACAGCTGCCCGCACCTCCCATCTCTATGCCGCATTTGCAGCTAATCACCCAAGGATTGCTGCAAGAGTTGGATTTGCTGGGAGGTGGACTTTCGCTATGGCTGGATACAGATGCTGGCATGCGTCAATTGAATCAAACCTGGCGCCAGCAGCCAGCAGCCACCGATGTGCTTTCCTGGCGCTATTGGGAAGCATCGCCTGCGGAGTGTGCCTGCAGCGGTGGTCTGCTGGGGGAGGTGGCTATCTCGTTAGAATCTGCACAACGCCAGGCGGTTGTTTATGGCTGGAGTTGGCAAACAGAAATCCTGCGCCTGCTGGTGCATGGCTGCACCCATGTGGCAGGCTATCATCACAGCACCCCTGGGGCTGCCCGCATCATGCGTGAGCAAGAAATGCTGCTGCTGGCTTCGCTAGGATTAACCTTGGACCAAAAGGACAGTAAAAGTTGAAACGAACACATCACTGCGGAGAACTCCGCGCCTCAGACGAGGGAATACCAGCCTCTTTGTGCGGCTGGGTGCATACCCGCCGCGATCACGGCGGCGTCATATTTGTAGATTTGCGCGACCACAATGGTTTGACCCAGGTGGTTTTCAAAGCAGATGTCCACGCCGAAACCCATCGCCAGGCCAATATTTTACGCAATGAATTCGTGATTACTGTCAGTGGAAAAGTGGCGCTGCGTGAAGCAGGTGCCGGCAACCCCGATTTGCCCACAGGCCAAATTGAATTACTCAGCAATCACCTGGAAGTACTCAATGAGTCCCGACCACCGCCCTATGACCTGGATGATGAGGTGGAAGAACGCCATCGGCTGGTATGGCGCAGCTATGACTTGCGCCGTCCTTTGATGCAGCATAATTTGCGCCTGCGTTCAGAAGCAGCCCGTTTAAGCAGAGAATATTTGCATCAACAAGGTTTCACAGAGGTAGAAACACCCATGCTGACCCGCGCCACACCAGAAGGGGCGCGTGATTACCTGGTGCCATCAAGGGTGCAGCCTGGCGCATTTTACGCCCTGCCGCAGTCGCCCCAATTATTTAAGCAGCTGCTGATGGCGGGGGGAATAGACCGCTATTACCAAATGGCACGTTGTTTCCGCGATGAAGACCTGCGCGGCAATCGCCAGCCAGAGTTCACCCAAATAGACCTAGAGATGGCTTTTGCCATCCCAGAGATGGTGATGGAATTGACCGACGGCATGATAGCGCACTTGTTTGGCAAATTGGGTGGTGGCGCACCGTCGCTGCCGATTGAACAGATGGACTACGACCAGGCGATAGCAGCATACGGCAGCGACGCCCCCGACCTTCGCTTTGATTTGAAGCTGTGCGATGTGGCTGATTTGGTAAAAGACACCCAGTGCCAAGTGCTGGCGTCCCCCTTGCAGCGAGGCGGTTGGGCGCGCGCCATTTGTGTACCGCAAGGGGCTGCTTTAAGTCGCAAAGATTTGGATGAATTGGTAGAAGCTGCTATCAGCTGGGGGGCAAAAGGATTGGCCTGGGTGAAAAAACAGGACTCCGAATGGCGTTCTCCCATTGCCAAGTTTTTCACCCCATCCCAACAGCAGGCCATAGAAGAAAGACTGAAGCTGCGCAATGATGACCTGGCACTCTTCAGTGCAGACAGTCCGCAAGTGGTAACAGCCTGCTTGGGTCAGGTACGGCGTTGGCTGGCAGAAAAGCTGGGGCTGATAAAAAAAGGCGTCCATCGGTTTGTCTGGGTGAAAAATTTTCCCCTGCTGGAAGCAGACTCCCAAGGTCACGGCTGGCACGCCATGCACCATCCCTTTACCGCACCCGTACCCGCAGAATGGCACCTCTGGAAACAAGACCCCTCCCGCATCCATGCGCTGTCTTATGATTTGGTGCTGAATGGCGTAGAATTAGGTGGCGGCAGCATCCGCAACCATCGCAGAAACATACAAGAAAAACTGTTTGACCTGATTGGAATCTCCCCAGAATTGGCAAAAGCACGTTTCGGCTTCCTGCTGGAAGCCCTAGCATGCGGCGCCCCCCCGCATGGAGGCATCGCCCTGGGATTTGACCGCATCGTCATGGCACTCTGCCAAACAGATTCCATCCGTGATGTCATCGCCTTCCCCAAAACCCAAAAAGCCGCAGACCTCATGGTAGGCGCACCCGCTGCTGTGGATGCCGAACAACTGCAAGAACTCTCTCTGCGCATCCTGGGAACGCCGCCTTCCTCTTAGCCTGGCTGCTTCGTTAACCAGGCGCCCACGCCTTTGCTGCCCGTCCATGTCTGCCCGTCCATGTCTGCCCGTCCATGTCTGCTTCCCCGCCCGATAATGTCTGTGTACTGCTGGTGCGCTTCAATTCGCTGGGGGATGTGGTCAAATGCACCGCCATACCCCGTCTGCTAAAGAAACGCTGGCCCCAAGCCCGCGTCATCTTTGCCACCCTCGCCCAGCATGCCCCGCTGCTAGCCAACCATCCTCAAATAGATGAAGTCGCCTGCTATCATCGGCAGCAAGGATTCCAAGGTCTGCTGCAGCTAGCACATCAATTGCGCCGTCAACGCCCCCAGCTGGCAATTGACCTCCACAACAGCCTTAGAAGCCGTTTGCTGCGCCTGCTGACAGGCGGTCGCTGGCTGGTCTACAACAAACGCAGCTTCCAACGATGGTTGTTAGCGGTATGGGGCTGGGATACCTACCCCGCCACCTTTAACAAACAAGCCGATTTCCTTGCCCCTCTCTTGCCGTGGGGAGTACAAGATGACGGCAGGGGGACAGAAATCCACCCCCAACACCTGGCAGCCGACAGCCGCTTCAACAAAAAATTTGCCAGCGAAATTCAATGGATCAAGCACTGCCGCAGCCCCCTGCTGGGCGCAGCCCCCGTAGCAGCCTGGCACTTAAAACGCTGGCCGCTGAACCACATGAAAACCTTGCTGCAAGATTTCATCACCCAGTGCGGCGGCAAGGTCATGCTGTTCGGCGGCGCTGATGAACCCCAACTCAACCTACTTGCCCAACAACTGGGTCCCTCGGCACTCAACCTGGCAGGGCGCACCAACTTGTTGGAATCTGCCTGGTTTGCCTCCCAGACAGGCTTGATGGTAGCCAACGATACTGGCATGGCGCACATCGCTGAGGCTGTGGGGGTAGACACCCTGGTGCTTTTTGGTCCCACCACCGAACACTGGGGTTATTTTCCCCAACGCCCCTCCAGCCGTGTGCTGCAACACCAGCTGCCCTGTCGTCCCTGCACCCGCACAGGCAAAGGAAACTGCCACCACCCTTGGCAAAAAGCCTGTTTGGATGCCATCACTCCGCAAATCGCCCTGAAACAGGTGCGCCATATGCTTAACTGTTAGTTCTGTTAGTTCTGTTAGAACTGTTAGATTTGCTTAGGTCTTTTGTTTGGGTCTTTTATTTGGGTCTTTTATTTGGGTCTTTTATTTGGGTTTTTTGCTTAGATCTTTTGCTTAGACTTTTTGTTTGGGTCTGCTGATGTCGGTTGCCAAGAGAACTTCCCCGCCTTCAAACCTGCTGCCCCCCTGTGCAGCCTGGCGCAGACCATTGTACTGCTGGCTGCTGCGACCCTTGATGCTGGTGCTGCTGAAGACAGGGAGTTGGTTCTCGCCCAAGCTGCGGGCAACCCTGCGACAACAGCGGGAAATATGCTTGGAATCGGTCTTAGCCAAGCGAAATATGCAGCAGCCCTTGGTATGGTTTCACGCTGCCAGTGCAGGAGAATTTTTGCAGGGGCTGCCTGTTATGCGCCACCTGCTGGAAGCAAAGGTGTTGTGCGTATTGAGTTTCAGTTCACCCAGTACAGCTGCCTGGGCAAAACGCAGCCAGGCAAAGCATGCGCTGTGGCGGGCAAGTTTTCCCCTGCCTTTGGACAACCGTCATCGTATACAGGGGCTGCTGCAGCGACTGAAACCGGCGGCATTGGTGTTCATCAAGTACGATTTATGGCCCAACTTGGTATGGGAGGCGCGCTTAACGGGAATTCCCATTCACCTGCTGGGTGGAACGCTGCATCGGCATTCTGGTCGCTGGAAGTGGGGGTTGCGGGGGTGGTTTCGCTGTTTGCTGGAAAGCACCTCACATTTAGCTGCGGCCAGCGAGACCGATGCTGGGTACTTCCGAGCGCTGTGTCCGCAGCATAAGTATATACGGGTGCTGGGAGACAGCCGATTTGACAGTGTGTTGGAGCGTTTGAAAGAAGCACCTCCCGCTGTTCCAGCAGGTATTGCCCAAGCCAAGCAGGTATTGGTGGTGGGCAGCAGTTGGCCGCAGGATGAGCGTTTGCTGCTGTCGGGAATCAAGCAGGCGCTGAGACAATTTGCGGACTTTGCGGTGGTGCTGGCGCCTCATGAACCTGCATCACAGCCCTTGGCATACTTGCAGCAGGCTTTGGGGGAATTTGGCTGTGTTCGTTTAAGCCAGGCGGGGAGGTCAGCTGCTGATGCCGCAACTAATGATTCCAGGGTGCTGCTGGTGGATGAGGTAGGGCGCCTGGCCAGCTGTTACAAACTGGGAAGCATGGCGTATGTGGGCGGGGGACACACCACAGGGGTTCATAGTGTGCTAGAACCTGCTGCTGCGGGCTTGGCGGTGAGTTTTGGACCGTTTTATCAAAACTCGGTGGAGGCTGGTGAGATGGAAGCCCAAGGGCTGGCTGTTTGCACAGCCACGGCGCAAGCATTCAGCAGGCAATTGTTGAAGTGGCTACAATCACCTGCCACTACCCGCCAAATCGGTCAACAAGCCCAGGTCTTCGTTAAGCAGCGGGCAGGTGCAGCCAGAGCCTGCAGCCAGCAAATTCTAGACTCGCTGCCACCAGCACCCCAGCAGCCATAACCCAAGCAGCCATAACCCCAGCAGCCATAACACTGAAAAGCCACCAGCCAAGCTAGATGTGGATGGCTTGCCCCCTCACCCCCAAGGCAGCCTCTTTCACCGCTTCTGACAGGGTAGGGTGCGCATGCACCGAGCAGGCAATATCTTCCGCATTGGCAGCAAATTCCATCGCCAAGCCTGCCTCAACTATCATGTCTGAAGCCCGCGGCGCCAAAATCCACAGCCCCAGCAGCTTGTCTGTGGCTGCATCAGCCAGCACTTTCACCATCCCGTCCCGTTCCCCCATAGTACGAGCCCGAGCATTTGCCATCAACGGATACTTGCCCACTTTGTAAGCATGTCCCTGGCGTTTTAATTCATCTTCGCCCTGCCCCACCCAAGCAATCTCTGGCCAGGTATACACAATCCAAGGAATGGCAGCATAATTTAAATGGTTGACCTTTCCCGCCAAGCCTTCCACCACCGCTATGGCTTCTTCAGAAGCCTTGTGCGCCAGCATAGGACCCGCCACCACATCGCCCACCGCATACACCCCCGCAACACTGCTTTGGTAGGACTCATCCACCACAATCCGTCCCTGTTCATCCTGCTTCACCCCCGCCTCTTTTAACCCCAGCCCTTGGGTACAAGGACGCCGACCCACCGATACCAACATCACATCCCCCTCCAAACGCACTTCCTTCTGGTCTGCCTGCTGCACCACAGCAGTCACCCCGCCCTTAGAATGCTCCACCTTTTCCAAACGCGACCCTAAATAAAAAGACATCCCCTGCCGTTTGAATATGCGCTCCGCCTGCCTGCTGATTTCCTCATCCAGCCCTCCCAACAGCGTGGGCATCATTTCCACCACGCTCACTTTAGCCCCCAATCGCAGCCACACAGAACCCATCTCCAATCCAATGGCTCCCCCGCCAATCACCACCAAGTGTTCAGGCACCTTGGTCAAAGCCAGCGCCTGAGTAGAATCAATCACCTGCTTGCCGTCAAATGGCACTGACCCCAACTCCATAGGCTGGCTGCCGGTTGCCAGCAGCACATGCTTGCATCCCAGTTCCAGGGCTTCCCCCTTTGCCCTTATTACCTTCACCCGTCCTGCCGACAACAACTGTCCCCTCCCCTCCAGCCTCTCTATCTTGTTTTTCTTCATCAGCATGTCTATGCCCCGCGTGGTGTCAGTCACCACCTTGTCCTTGCGAGCCATCATGGCAGGCAAATCCAGCTTCACTTCTGAGACAGACACTCCGTGAACCGCAATGCCGCTGCGAACCTGGGCGTATAACTCACTGGATTCCAACAGCGCCTTGCTGGGGATGCAGCCCACATTCAAACAAGTGCCTCCCAGGGTGGAATGTTTTTCCACACAAGCCACCCGCATGCCCAGCTGGGACCCCCGAATGGCTGCCACATATCCTGCTGGACCCCCGCCAATCACCACCAAATCAAACTGCTGCTGCGACATCTACACGCTACCTAGCTAAAAACATTTTCTTAAAAGCCCACACTGTCCTTAAAATACCCCCTCCAACTGATATTCTGGCCTGACATCTTTGCATGGTATTCTTATTTGGCACCTTTATTTGGCATCTTTATTTGGCTTGAATGCGATCAAACCACCAATAGTCGGTCCCCACGGCGTAATTGTACCAAAGTTTTTCCTGCTGTAATTTGGCATTAAAACTCAGCAGCTGGCGGTCAGATTCCACCAGGAAAGCATAAGGCTGGTCTTTGTCTATCAGTTCGTGGATGCTGCGGTAAAGCCGAATACGCTCCTGCCTGCCAATAGAACGGATGCTGCGTTCAATCAGCTTGTCCACCGCAGGATTCTTGTAGCGCACCACATTTAGCCCGCCTGCCACAGCACTTTTGGAGTGCCACAAGGCGGTGGGATCGGGCCAGGAGGTGCGAGACCATCCCAGCATGACAGCATCGTAGTTGTACTCGTCAATCAGCTTGGTGAGTGTGGACCACTCCACCACCTTGATACGCATTTCAACACCAGCCTTGCGCATGTTGGCTTGGGTAAAGGTGAGAATCTTGACAGAATCGTCGGGGTCAGCGGTCAACACGGTAAAGCGAAAGGCACCACTTTTGTCCAACAAGCCGTCATTGTTGGTGTCTTTCCAGCCAGCAGCTTTTAGCAGGGCGATGGCTTTAGGAATAGAGAAATCCAGCGGCTTCACCTTGGGCGAAGAATAAGATGAATTAGCCTCAAATGGTCCCACCGCAGGCGTACGCAAGTTAAAGAAGAACTTTTGGATAATGGTTTTCCGATCAAACAAATGCGACATCGCCTGGCGTACACGACGGTCATTGAACAAGGGCGATTCCAAATTCCAGCCCACATAGCTGTACGAGCGCGGCTGTTTGTTGCGAATATCCAGCTTTATGAAAGATTTTTTGGGCTGACGCCCCAGTCCAAAACGCGAGTCTTGGGTTTCACGCACCCATTGACGCGCAGTAAGCGAAAGGGTGTCCAACTCCCCTTTTTTGAAGGTTTCCAAAGCCACCTTGTCATTCAAAATCACCTTTACCAGCGAATGCTTGGGATTAAACCGCCCCTTGTTTTGCCTCAAACCCCACCCCCAATAATCCTGGCGCCGTTCCAGCAGCAAACTCTGTCCTTTGCGGTGTCGCACCAGCCGATAGGCTCCACTGCCCATCGGCTGCTTGGCCAGCTTGGTCTTGTTGGGATCATTAGGGTCAAATTGATGACGCGGCAAAATCCGCATCAAGCCAATGTTCACTAGGTTGCGAAAATGGTCGCGACTCACCCGAAAACGCACCGTGCGTGAATCCAACACTTCTGCACTTTCTATCTGCGAATAGTATGCCTGCCATTTGGCGCGGGTCTTTAACTTGGGATGCAGCCGCACATCCAGACTGAATTTCACATCTTCTGCGGTAACCGACTTGCCGTCTGCCCATTTGGCCTGCGGATTCAAATAAAAAGTGTAGGTGCGCTTGTCCTTAGAAACCTGCCAGCGTTTTGCCAGCAAGGGAATAAATTCCAAGTTGTTATAATTCACCTCCACCAAACTCTCATAGATCCTGTCCAGCACATTGTTGCCATAAGCATCTGAAGCATTTAACGGATGCAAGGACTCCGGCGCAACAGGAAACCGCCCCCTGTTCAACCCTCCCTGCTGGGCACGCTCGCTGCCTTGCATCACCCTGGCTTGTGACCAAGCAGCCGAATCCCATAAAACCACCCCCGCCAATACCCCCAGAACAACTGCTGCCTGTTTATATCTGTTTTGCAAATGCATACGAGCTAGCCTTCCATACAACCAAAACCAAAGCTGGGAATATCCTCAATCAATTGCTCCAAAACTTGCCCATCAGCGGTAAAGACCGCAACAACACAAAAATCAACACTGCTGATTCGCCAAGTATGATGAAAATGAGTATAGTCTAAAGAAACTCTCATAAGCAAAACTTTCCTTACCTTCCTCTTAAAAAACCCACTTGCTGATGAACCACCCTGACGACACTCCCAAAATCAACCAGCCCTCACTCATTCCTAATGACCACCAAGCCCCTGCTGCCTCCAGCACCACCCCCCATGCTTCACCCCATCCCCCAGACCCTTCCACCTTTAATCAAGCACCTGCCGCCACAACCCAAGACACTCCCAGCCTAACCGCCGCCACCCAAAACGCCACAGCCCAAAACGCCACAGCCCAAAACGCCACAGCCCAAAACGCCACAGCCCAAAACGCCACAGCCCAAGACACTCCCAGCCTAACCGCCGCCACCCAAAACGCCACAGCCCAACCCGTAGCCGAACCCCAGCAAGAGATGATCCCTGAACCCTTGGAACTAGTACTCAACTCAACAGACAGCTGGTGTATTCATCCTAACGGAGAGCGACAATCCCTCTCTCTGGATGAATGGAAAGCCAACTTGCATCGCTTGATTACAGCTAGGACAGATGCGAAATCCGAAGCCGTGAAAGATACCCAACCAACATCAGAGGAGGAATAGCCTCATTCCCGTGGCAGAGGCAGTCTATCCTTTGTATGTTTGCTCACATATTCTTATAACCCACAGCACCCCATGACCAAGCGGCGACGCGGATTTATTTGTCACAATTGTCAAGTGCAGCTAACCAAATGGATGGGACATTGTCCCCACTGTGGTGCCTGGAATCAGGTGCGAGACAACTTAAAGGGACTGGGAGACAATGTCATCTCTCTCCACGACGCCCTACGCTCCTCTGCAAATCCAGTGAAGCCCCCGCAGCCACCATCCCACCGCCGAGGGCAGCCCCAAGATAATTGAGATGGCTAACTGAGATGGCTAACTGAGATGGTTAACTGAGATGCTTGGCAGCCCCACAAGGTGTCAAGCACTCTATGGAAAAACAGCTTCGCTTGAGCAAAACCACCACGGCTGTTAAGACTCAATAAAAGTCTGATAGGCTGCTGCATCCATGAAGTCACCCTCCACACTTTCTGCTTTAAGGCGAAAGATCCAGCCGTCTTGATAGGGGCTGGAATTGATGCGGTCAGGTGTGTCTTCCAACGCCTGGTTAACCTCTACCACCTCACCTGCAACAGGAGCATATACATCAGCCACAGACTTGACCGATTCCAATACAGCAGCCGAGTCACCCACATTCACTTTGCGTCCCACTTCTGGCAATTCTACAAAAACCACCTCAGTGAGTTGATCTTGCGCATAATCGGTAATGCCTACGGTAACGGTGCCGTTGTCTGATTTAATCCATTCGTGTGCTTTGGTGTATTTGAGATCTTCAGGAATCATGGATAATCTCCAATAAGGGATGGGATATGATGAATAATACTACCACATGGCAGCAGGTGAACAAGAAGAATGGTTGTGATACAGGAAAGTTGACAATGCCAAAAAGCCTATATTCTTTTGAATAACAAGCGACACCCGTGTTGGCGTTTCTCTCAAAGTTCTATGCCCAACGTAAAACATTTGCTCCTTTACCATGATAATCATCCGCTGCCCTGTTTGATTAATTCGCATTTAAACTTATACCTAAAATATTTTGCTGTGGAGTTGATGTTTTATGAGGGGGAGCAAGCATTTTACATCATTGATTAAGCGGCTTGCTTGATTCTGGTTTATTGATTCTCATAGCAAGTATCGGTTGAAGGTGATTGTTATTATTACATTTCTTTCCAAAAAGTTTCCCATCTGCTGTACGGCGTATATTCAAATCCTTGCTTTACCCAGTTAACACGCAGTGAGATAGTTTCCTTGTGTCCACTTAATAATTTGATGGCTTTACTACTAGCTTCGATTCCTCTATTGTTTGTATTTCTACTTGAACTAAGATATTTGAATCGTCCTATACTTAGAAATACATATTTTTGAACTTCCAAAGGAATATAAAATACACTTTCCTTGTCTTCATCCCACCATATGCGAGTCAACAACATATCGCAACTGGGGGTGTATTTGGTGTGAATCTCATCATCAACGCTATTGTTGTCAACAGTCCAAACCATTTTTACTCCCCCGTTTCTAGTGACCGTTTTAATAGATAATTCTTTCCCGCAAACAACTATATCGTATCCCTTTTTAACGCCTCCATCTGGTATCACTACATTGTCCCTGCCAAATTCGCATACAAAAAATCCCGTAATGGCGTGTTCTCTTAAAAAACCAACAGCAGGATTATTGGGCATTTCGATTCCTGCTTTTTCAAATGCTATTGGCAATCCAGTTATTAGTTTCTGGCGTTTGCCTGGGTCAGCAAACAAATCTACTATATGCTGATTCATTTTGAACCCCTCAGCCGTGCATGAGATATTTGGATATATTCCTTTGATATTTCATAACCAATGTAATGGCGCCCTGCCTGCTTAGCTGCCAAAGCAGTTGTTCCGCTGCCCATAAACGGGTCAAGCACAATGTCATCCGTGTAGGTATATAACTGAATAAATCGAGCAGGCAATTCAAGTGGATACGGAGCAGGGTGCTTTACCTTCTTGGCTGATTCAGCGTGAAAAGTCCAGATGCTTTTGGTGTATTCCAAAAACTGATCTTTATTAATTGTCGCCTTATTCCCGTTTGTTGGAGGCATATCAAAGCTTTCTTTACAGAAAACCATGATGTATTCATGGACATCTCGCAGCACGGGGTTGGATGGGGACATCCAACTTCCCCAAGCACAAGAACTGCCTGCACTGGCAGCTTTATTCCAAATAATCTCGCCCCGCATCTGGAAACCAAGATCCAGCATATCGCTGGTGATAATGGCGTTTAGCGGTAAATACGGCTTGCGACCAAGATTCGCCACATTAATACAAACACGTCCACCATCAACCAACACACGAAAAACTTCGCTCCACGCCCTGCAAAGCATGTCGCGATATTCCCCAGCAGTTAAATTGTTGTCATACTCTTTACCCACATTGTAAGGCGGAGAGGTAACCATTAAATGAACACTGTTGTCGGGCAGCTGGCTCATTGACTCGCAAGATTGTGCGTATATTTTATCAAGATCAGCTGCCGGTATCTTGTTTGTCGGCGACTCCCCTTTTTTCTTTACTTTTGACCGCACTTCATCATAAATCTTGCGACTATAAAACCCAGTTGAGTCATGCCCTATTCGGCTGCCAACACCGAATGACCTCATGGTAGTGCGTGGTGTTGAACTCATGGTGCATCACCCATTAATTTGTCAAAGGTGGTTGTTTTGCCTTGCATTGAAGTATCTCCGACACAATTTACACCCATACCGTTCAAGATATTTTTCCTGCTGGGTAATGCTCTATTGTATGTATTCTTGAGAAAAATGGTTGTGATGGCAGCCCATCAGGTCACTAGATGGCACGAAACAATAAGGTGGCATTGGTGCCTCCAAAACCAAAAGAGTTGCTCATGGCGACCTTGATATCACGCTCTTTGGCTTCATTGGGGGTGACATCCAGGTCACAGGCGGGGTCTAATTCATCAATGTTAATGGTGGGGTGCACCACGCCTGCTTTCATGCATTGAATGGTGGCCACAGCTTCTATTGCACCTGATGCACCCAGCAGATGCCCCACCATAGATTTGGTAGAAGAGATGTTGATATTTTTGGCATGGTCGCCCAGTACCATTTTTAATGCGTTGAGTTCATTCAGATCTCCCAGGGGTGTGGATGTGCCATGGGCATTGATATAGTCTATTTTTTCCACATTGACCTGGGCATCTTTCATAGCAGATTTCATGCTGCGGGCAGGACCTTCTGTACTGGGAGCAGTGATATGATGGGCATCTGAACTGTAACCGTAGCCAATGAGTTCACAATAGATTTTGGCACCGCGCTTGCGGGCATGTTGGTATTCTTCTAGTACCAGAATGCCTGCACCTTCGCCCATGACAAAGCCGTCGCGGCTGATATCATAGGGACGAGAGGCGCGCTGGGGGTCATCATTACGGGTGGAAAGGGCTTTCATGGCAGCAAATCCGCTTATTCCCAGCGGGGTGATAGGAGCTTCTGTGCCGCCGGTGAGCATCACGTCTGCATCGCCTCGCTGCAAGATGCGCAAACCATCGCCGATGGAGTGATTAGAAGACGCACAAGCAGAGGTGGTGCAAGCCGAATAATTGCGGCAATTAAACCGCATAGACACCTGCCCAGCTGCCATGTTGGGAATAATCATGGGAATAAGAAATGGAGTGACCTTGCGGGGACCACGTTTTAGCAGTATTTCATGATTTTTCTCAATGCTGGTCAGTCCTCCAATGCCAATCCCCAAGGACACCCCCGTGCGCTCAGCCAACTCACCTTCTAGCAGCAAATTGCTGTCGTTTATGGCTTCCTGAGCGGCTACCAGCCCATAATGAATGAATAAATCCATCTTGCGCATCTCGGTTTTATCCAGCACTACACCAGCATCAAAACCTTTCAATTCCGCAGCCACCTGACAGCGATATTCAGATGCATCAAACCTTGAAATCTTCTCCGTCCCAGAACGACCCTCTCTCAATGCCTCCCAAGTACTTTGCACATCATTGCCTACAGGACTAACACAGCCCAAGCCGGTAACTACAACCCGCCTGTTCATGGCTTATCTCCTACTTTGGTAAACAATATTCAAGACGCACGACAACCATGCCATTGCCAGTACCTGCAGCAGCGGTATCGTTTTAGCCCTATTTACTACTTTTTGAAACGTAATCAACAGCAGATTGTACAGTGTTGATTTTTTCAGCTTCTTCATCAGGAATTTCAATGCCGAATTCTTCTTCCATAGCCATCACCAATTCCACAGTATCTAGAGAATCAGCCCCCAAGTCATTGACAAAATGGGACTCGGGTTTAATTTCGGATTCTTCAATCCCTAACTGTTCAGCAATAATAGTTCTTACCTTGTCAGGAACAGCAACATTCATAAATTCTCTCCAACAGTATGATTAGAAAGTTTCTCTTAACCGCACAGACATGCCCAAAATGGACACTCCTGCTTCAGCGGAGTCTTGCTAGGGTTTATATTATGCAGCCGATAAAAGTCAACTACCTTTTTCAAATTTACCCAACACCTTCAAAGGCTAAAACATACCACCATTCACATGCAATACCTCACCAGTAATATAACTGGCATCTTCACTTGCCAAAAAACGCACCACACGCGCCACCTCTTCTGCCTGACCAATGCGCCCCAAAGGAATGCTCGCCAGCAGATGGCTGCGCTGCTTCTCTTCCAGTACTTCCGTCATAGCAGTTTCAATAAAGCCAGGCGCCACTGTATTGCAAGTGATGCCACGCGACCCTAACTCCTTGGCTACAGATTTCGTCAGTCCCACCAAAGCAGCCTTGGTACTGGCATAGTTTGCCTGACCAGCATTGCCCGTACTCCCCAACACCGAACCAATGTTCACAATCCGCCCCCAACGCTGCCGCACCATTTGCTTCACCACCCCACGAATGGCATAAAAACTCCCATCCAAATTCACCCGCATCACCTCTCGCCAGTCACTCACGCTCATGCGCAGCAACAAACCATCCTTGGTTAATCCCGCATTGTTGACCAAAATATCCACCCGTCCCCAAGTTTTAATCACCTGCTCAATAAATTTTTGCATCTGTTCCGCATCCCCCACATCCGCCTCCACAGCCAAACACTTGCGCCCCAGTGCTTCAATCTCCCCCTTTACCCCAGCCCTTGCCTCTGCATTGCGGTTGCAAAAAGCCACATCCGCCCCACAACCACCCAACTCCAACGCTATGGCACGACCAATCCCACGACCAGCACCCGTTACTATCGCTACTTTTCCCGCTAATTCCATCTTTCCCTGCTGTCTTTCCCTGCTGTCTTTCCCTGCCGTTTGCTGCCAATAGACTGCTGGTTATTCACAAGACTGCTTGTATCCGCAGTGCTTTATGCTTGTTATCCGCAGTGCCTTATGCTTGTTATCCGCAGTGCCTTATGCTTGTTATCCGCAGTGCCTTATGCTTGTTATCCGCAGTGCCTTATGCTTGTTATCCGCAGTGCTTTATGAAGTGCCTTATAAGATGCTCTCTTGCTTTATCTCATATTTGCAGCACCAATGCACCCTGCGCTTGCACGAAATAAGCACCCACCCCCATCCTTTAAGCCTCCAACACCTTTATAGCAGTCTTCAGGGAGCCATCATCCGCAACTTGCAATCGCTGGGGGGCTGCATCAATGCGCTTTATCAAACCACTTAACACCTGACCACTGCCTAATTCTATAAAACGATTGGCACCCTTGCCAATCATAGCACGCACCCCGCTTTGCCAAAGAACAGCAGCTGTTATTTGCTGTTTTAATGACCCCGCAAACATGTGGGCTTCTGTCAAAAAGCGATTGTCACAGTTGGCCACCACCGCATACAGCGCATCTCTCCAGGCAATAGCTTCCAACAAGGGTGCCAGACCCTCGGCTGCAGGCAGCATCAAGGGCGAGTGAAAAGGCGCACTGACTGCCAGCTTTTTGCCCTTGGCATGCTGCAAAATGCGCTCTACCGCAGCTGTGTGTCCCGATACCACCACCTGACCCGCACAGTTGTAATTGGCAGCCACCAATACTTGTGTATCGGAATCTGACTCCTCCAAGACTTTTTGGCACAGGGCATTCACCGCCTGGTCTTCCAGCCCCAAGATGGCAGCCATGGTCCCTTCACCCAAGGGCACCGCCTCTTGCATCAGCTGTCCTCTGCGATACACCAGCTGCAAAGCGTCGGCAAAATCCAGCGCCCCTGCTGCCGCCAAGGCAGCATATTCTCCCACACTGTGTCCTGCCAGGCAGCTGGGTTTTAAGGACACACGCTCTGCCAGCAGCCGATACGCTATCACCCCCACCGTCACCAAGGCTGCTTGGGCCTTGTGGGTTAGGGTGAGTTCTTCAAAAGGTCCCTTTTGGCACAGCCGCCGCAAATTAAAACCCAGGGTATCATTGGCTTCTTCAAACAACTGGCGCCCCAAGGCGTGATGTTCAGCAAAACTCGCCCCCATACCCACCTGCTGAGAACCTTGACCTGGGAAAATCAGTGCATTCATGATGATTCAAGCTGTGGCGAGGCTGGCAAGTGCATCAGCTGTTTTTACAGCACCTGTTTTTACAGCACCTGTTTTTACAACACCTGTTTTTACAACACCTGGGCTGCTTACGGCATAAGGGTGCTGGCTGGACTAGCTACTGGTTGGCTGTTCTGCTGCCACCAATGCTTTCTCTTTAAAATAACCGCAAGAGGAACATACCCGATGCGGCAAAATCAGTGCTTCACACTGCTTGCAGCGCACCAATGAAGGCGCACGCAGAGCATCATGGCTGCGACGCATATTGCGCTTGCGGGGAGATGTACGCGCCTGAGGAACCGCCATCGTTTATGTACTCCAAAAAATTATCCCCATCACGCCTCTGTGTTTTTCCACAACTTCTACGGTGTATAACCACTTTGTCCAAACGTCAACCCTATGTTTATTTCAACTCTCGCAGGAAATCTGGACGATCTATCCAATGGGGCTGGGAACTCACCTGCAATTCCAAATACACCTTGCAACCAAAATGCTGCTGCAATGCCAGCCTGGCCTGCTTGCCCACCTTGGCTATCATCTTACCTTGGCGACCCACCACCATGGCTTTCTGCGAATCCCGCAGCGTGTAAATGCGCGCAGCCACCCGCACCAACGATGCTCCCACCTCACAATGCTCCACTGACACCGCCGTTTGATGCGGCAGCTCATCCCTTACAAATCGCAGCAGCTGCTCACGAATCAACTCCGCCAGCCGAACCCGTTCTGACTGATCAGACACCTGCCCCTCAGGAAACCACGGCGGTCCTTGAGGCAAATGCGCCACCAGCCTCCGTTCCAACTCCTCCACCCCCTCGCCCCTAAGACCTGACACCAACAACACCTGCTCCACAAATCCCAAGCTCAACAACCGCTCCCTGCATCGCTGCTGCTGCAACTCACTGGCAGCATCTATCTTATTCACCACCCCCAATACACACCCCGCATGCCCCCCCGCCAACTCCTCCACTGCCTGCTGTTCCTCCCTCAACGGACGCAGCGCATCCACCACCAACACCTGTATGTCCGCCTCCCTGGCTGCCAGCCGCAGGGCTGCGCCCATCCCCTGCTCCAAACGACTGCCTGCCTTCACACGCATCCCCGGCGTATCTGCAAACACCAACTGATATCCCTCTCCGTGACGCACCCCCAGCAAACGATGACGCGTGGTGTGAGGATGCCGAGAAACTATGGCTACATGCTCGCCCAGCAGCCGATTCAGCAAGGTGGACTTCCCGACATTGGGACGACCCAGCAAACACACCATCCCCGAGCGAAAATTTTTCACCTTAAACCCGACTCCTTCTCCTGGTCATTTTCTCCTGGTCTCCTTCCCCTGGGCACCTTCCCCTGGGCACCTTCCCCTGGGCACCTGGTTAACTTGTCACCACAGCTGCTGCCTGGTCTGCTGACTGGTCTGCTGCCTGGTCTGCTGCCTGGTTGCATCTTGCATTTCCCCTAAGATTTTATACGGTTTTTTTATACAATGCTTTTTTATACAATGCTTTTTTATGCAGTGCTTTTTTATGCAGTGCTTTTTTGTACAGTGCTTTATAAAGCAAAGGGCAAAGTTTTTGCTTGTCACCCTATAACGAAGCCATGCACGCAGCCATGCACGCAGCCATATCATCGCAACCATACCACCTACAACCGCCATGCCTCGCCAAGCCAGCATAGAACGTCTCACCACAGAAACCAAGGTGCAGGCAGCCATCAATCTGGACGGGACAGGCCGTTGTGAAGCCCACAGCGGGATTGGTTTCCTAGACCACATGCTGAACCAGCTGGCTTTCCACAGCCTGCTGGATATCAAACTCCACTGCCAAGGCGACCTGGCCGTTGACGCCCACCACTCCATTGAAGATATCGCCCTTACCCTGGGCGACGGGCTGCATCAAGCCCTGGGGGAACGCAAAGGCATCTGCCGTTTCGGCTGGGCTTACGCCCCCATGGATGAAGCACTGGCACGCGCCGTGCTGGATTTCTCCGCCCGCCCCGAGTGCCACTTCCACGCCAGCTTTCAAAACCCCATGCTGGGAGAAATGCCCACCGAGATGGTGGCGCACTTCTTTAAATCGCTGGCACTCAGTGCCAAAATCACCCTGCATCTAGATCTCCTCAAAGGTCAAAATGACCACCACTGTTGTGAAGCAATCTTTAAGGCTTTTGCGCTGGCACTCTCCCAGGCTGTACGCCTTGAACCCCGCCGTCAGCACATTGCTTCCACCAAAGGAAAACTATAAGATAGCCACAAAACCTCCCCTCCCTGCTTTTAGAAATGGCACACCCCGATGATAGCCATCGTGAACTATGGAGTAGGCAACCTGGGCAACCTGAAAAACGCCCTAGATTGCTTAGGACAGCCCTGCCAGCTGGTGACAGAACCCCAAGCACTCTCCCAAGCAGACCGCATCATTCTGCCGGGGGTGGGTGCCTTTGCTGCTGCTATGGACCGTCTCAGTGCCAGTGGTATGCACCAGGCCATCAAAGAACAACTGGCACAGGGCAAACCGCTGTTGGGGGTGTGTGTGGGCATGCAGCTGCTGTTTGAATCATCCCAAGAAGGTACACCCGCCCCCCAAGGCCTGGGATTGATACCTGGGCATGTCGTCCGTTTTCAAACCGATTTGAAAATTCCCCAAATCGGTTGGAATCAAGTACACTGGCAGCAAGCCAATCCCCTCACCCGAGATATTCCTCAAGGCAGCTACTTTTATTTTGTGCATTCTTATTATCCCCAGCCTGTAAAAGCGCAGTGTAACTTAGGGCTTAGCGACTACGGTGGGGAATTTTGTTCTGTGGTGCATCATGACCGCATCTGGGGGGCGCAGTTTCATCCAGAAAAAAGCCAAAAGTGGGGCCTGCAGCTGCTGGCTAATTTTGCCCGCATATAGCCCGCTTTTTTCCCCTCATCCCCCATGTCCAAATCTACCGCCAAATCCACCGCCAAATCTACCGCCAGATCCACCGCCAAGAAGCCTTCAGCAGCCCCCCAGATCTTGGCTGTGCTGCCCTCTGTGCGAGAAGCCGAGGACTATTTGCGCTCCTGCGGTTGGCTAGAAGCTGAAGCCAGCAGGCATCCACCAGGCTGGAACAAGCAGGTGCGCAGCCAGTTGCAGCAGGCCTTGGAACACCTGCGAACCGCCTTGCTGCAGCAAGCCCCAGGGGCGCCCGCTTCACGTCAGCAGGCCTTGGAACAGCTGGAGACATTGATACGACCGCCCCCAGTAGGCTTGCGTGCGGTGGTGAATGCCAGCGGGGTTATCTTGCATTCCAATTTGGGTCGCTCGCCCTTGGGCAGGGAGCTGTTTGAACGGACAGCAGAACGCCTGTGGGACTGTGTCAATTTGGAATATGACTTGTCACAGGGGAAACGAGGGCGTCGTGCTGAGGGGGTGGAGCATATACTGCGACAATTGTCTGGTGCGGAAGATGGGTTGGTGGTCAACAACAATGCAGCTGCCATGCTGCTGATGCTGGCTGCCTTGGCTTCCGCAGCCGAGGTGGTGGTATCGCGCGGGGAACTGGTGGAAATTGGCGGGGGATTTCGGGTGCCAGAGATTATGCAGCAGTCTGGAGTAAAGTTGGTAGAGGTGGGCAGCACCAATTGCACCCGACTGTCAGATTACGCCCAGGCTATTACTCCAAACACCTGTGCCTTGCTGAAGGTGCATCGTTCCAACTTCACCATGCAGGGATTTGTGGAAGAAGCCCCCTTGGAGGCATTGGCGCAGCTGGCGCATCAACGGAGTATTGCCCTGTGGTGTGATCAAGGCAGTGCCAGTTTTTATCGTTTTTACCAGCCTGGGCTGCAAGCCCTGCCAACCCCAGCAGAACTGCTGCAGGCAGGCGTGGGACTGTTGGCATTCAGTGCAGACAAACTGCTGGGGTCGGTGCAAGCCGGTATTGTACTGGGGGATGCCAAAAGCATCCAGCGCATGCGCACACATCCCCTGTTTCGCAGCCTGCGCTGCGACCAAGTACGCCTGGCACTCTTGGAACAAACCCTGCTGGACTGCCTCCATCCCCAAACCTTCCCGCAGCACAATCTCACCACCGCACTGCTGGAACGCTCCCCAGACGACCTGAAACCCTTAGCCGAAAAGCTGCTGGCTTTGCTGCATCCACTAAGCACAAAAGGCTTAAAAACCCAGCTGCTCCCCAGCGAAAGCCTCATCGGTGCTGGCGCCGCCCCCGAAATACACCTGCCCAGTTTCTCCGTAGCCCTAACCATCCCCCACATCTCAGCCTCCACCCTGCTCCAACGACTGCGCACCTGCCCCACTCCCATCCTGGCACGCATACACCAAGACCAAGTATGTCTAGATCTGCGCACCCTGTTTCCCCATCAGCTGGACACCATCGCCCAAGCCCTCGCCCAGATCCTTGATGCAGCGCCCAAGCCCCCCCATTCCTCCCCATAAACCCCACGTCAACCCTCCATGATTGCTTGCCTGTGTCCCGTACCTTCAAGACAACTCTTCCAATAACTTTAAATAACCCTCCCAACGCCAGACCTCCAATTCATGGCGTTCCACTGCTTCCCGCACCGCACAGCGAGGCTCTTCACGATGCAAACAATTGTGAAATCCACACCTCCCCTCCCAAGCCGATATCCCCGGATAACACCCTCCCAAGCTCCCAGGGCTGATCCCTTGAGGACCAAACTCTCGCAAACCAGGCGAATCAATCAACCACCCACCCTTGGGCAGCCGCAGCAACTGTGACGCACTGGTGGTATGACGACCTCTCTCACTCCTCCCCCCCACACCTGAGGACACCTCCCCCACCCGACGCATGCCTCCACACAAGGTATTCACCAAGCTGGTCTTGCCCACCCCAGAATGTCCCACCAACAAGCTCATCCCCTCTGCCAGTAACCTTTCCAACTCCCCCAGGGTCTCCCTCTGGGTAGTCACCACCCCCAATACCTTTAAACCTAATTTCCTATAAGGCTCGCTCAATGCTTCCAACACCCCCCCAGTCACCAAATCCAACTTGGTAACACACAATACCGCATCCAAACCAGCATGTTCGGCTGCCACCAATAATCTGTCTACCAACCCCCTGCGAAATGACGGTGACACGGCTGCTGCCGTTATCAGTACACGGCTTATATTTGCTGCCAATAACTGTGCCCCACCTCTTCCCCCACGTTTACGATCCGCCCCCCGACGATACAACCTACTCGTCCTCGGCAACTGTTCTCGCACCAAACCTTTCTTCCCCTCCCAGCGTTCAAAACGTACCCTGTCTCCCACCACTAAAGGCATCCCCCTTCGCAACTCCCCCCCCAAGCGACAGGTGTACTCGGCATCCTTCCATAATACCTTGCACAATTCACCATAACTGGCTGCCACCCATCCTTCTTCCCATTCCCCTTTCTCAACACCCCCTAACTTTTGCCCCTTCTTGTTACTTGTATTCGCCATGCTACACAGCCCACCTGTTATTTTTCTTCCCCTCTCCCTTCATCATCACCTCCCAGGTTTTCTAACACAAAACCTGTGTATATTACTAGATAAAAGATAACAAATAAAATCCAAATTATTAGAAAAGTTTTTTATTAAATGCTCGCATAAAAATAAGAAAAATCCTATGCATACTTATCCAAGAAATCCATACTGTTGACTTTGACTGCATCCATATCTGGTGTGTATTTTTTCACTATTACAAGCATAGGTTCTTTGGTTTTTCTTTTTATATCAACCATTTAGAAAACATCCCTCTCTGGGCAAGCCTCCGTGGCTGGCCCTGCTGCCAAGCTGCAAAAAGGTGACCTGGGTAAAGAAACAAAAATCCTTATGAGAACAAACAACAAGGGAATTATGCAAAAAGTTTTTACAAATTCTTCTTGAAAATCTAAAATGTTTTATGACAAACTACATTCTAGTTGGACAAACGGGTGTCTCTAGCATCTGTTGTTTTTATAAGTGCTGTGCCTGGTGCATGCAATGCCGAGCATGAGAAGCCGAGCATGAAATGTCGTGCATGAGATGCCGAGCATGAAATGTCGTGCATGAGAAGCCGAGCATGAAATGTCGTGCATGAGATGCCGAGCATGAAATGTCGTGCATGAAATGTCGTGCATGAGATGCCGAGCATGAAATGTCGTGCATTCAATACTGTGCCGTAGTGCAGTTGCCGATACGCTCCTTTGTCCATCTGCTGTATCCTTCTAGCGCAATAAACAGCAACGCCAGCCAAGGAATACTGCAAAGAAAATCCTATCTCCATTGCGGGTATGGTTGCCCGTAGGCGGAAGTTTGCCAACTTTCGGGTGGGGGTTTTTGCCAAAAATACGCAGCTAGTGTGCTGTTTTACTAAGAAGCCGAGGACTGGTCTCTATGTTTGTATGTGAAGGTGTCGCCAAAACACAGATCGGTTTGAAGCGTATCCGTTTTAAGCATCGTTTATGGGATGCCCTGGCCTGCTGGCGTGAGTTGTATGAAGAAAACCAAGGAGATACCGCCGCTATGGAAGTGGTATTAAACACCCAGCTAGAGATGCATGTGGCGCGTGAAGCCATGGAGAAATCACTGTTGAGCGAGCAGATGAGTCGTATGTTGCGGGTGCGCGATATTCACCGTTTTGTGGCCTTGCCGACTTGCTTGGCTGAGGTAAAAACCCAAATATTGGAACACATCCTGTTGGAGCATTCTTTGCTCACACGCTGGGCAGCAGTGCGTGAGGCCTTGCTGCAACATGCCAACACCTTGTGCAATTTACAACCCATGCCGCCCCCAGCCCGCATAGAAGCCTTGAAACGCCAATTTTCAGACCCTACTTCTGCACTAGGACAACTTCTGGTAGCCACAGCCCTGTTTAATTTTGACCAAGACGAAGAACGCCCGCCGCTCAACTGGATGGTGCACTTTAAGAGCCGAGCATTTCCTGAACATTGTTGGCGCAGCAGCTTGGGGGAGAACAACAGCTGGCGTCCTGCCAATCCTTTATGCCGTTGGGAATACCTGGCCACTGATTTGGTGCATTCCCTGGTACGCCAAGGCTCTCAGTGGTCACAGCGCAGGCAAAAGCTCTCCACCACCAAAAAAGATACCCTATCCAACTCCTTCCCATCCGCCACCCCCCAAGAACAAAGCGCACTGCGCAAAATCTACTGCCTTTTTCAACCGCTGACCAAGGAGGGTCAGCGGCCTCCTCACCAAGCAGCCAGCAATAACCCCCAGCAGCCCACCCCTGCCGCCAGCCCCCCATCACCCCCGCAGCAAATAGAACTCCTGCCACTCACAGCCCAAACCTTCCTGCCTCAATTGCATCGCTTTGCACATCGTCGCTTAGGTCCGCAAACACCCCGTCTGTTTGCCGTATTGATGGAACAACTGGCATGTGCCGTCCCCGCAGAACCCCTCACCCTGTCTTTGACAGATCTCAGCCTCCGCAGCGCAGCCCAAAGTGACAGCCCCCAGCGACGCACCTCCCGCAGACGCAGCCTGGGACGCATGCTTCAATGGCTACAACAAGAAGTCTGCATGCACCATGTGTTGGAATCTCCCAGCAGCGGAGAACAAACCTTTAGCAGAAGCGGACTCCTGCATGTCTTGCGTTGGGAAGCCCCCCACGACTCTCCCCAACAAGATACCTACCAAGTCAAAATTTTGCTAGACAGCGGATTCTTCCACCCCCAAGGTGATTGCCTGGCATCCCATTGGCAGCATCTACCCCCTGCCCTATTTGTCCCAGATCCCCAAGAACACCCCTATGCCCCAGCACTATTTGTCTTCATCCGAAGATACTGGAACACCTACCAACACCACAGCTGGGAACTCAGCGTAGAAAGCCTGCTGCAATCTTGCGGAATTTGGCACAGCCCCTCAGGACGCTACCAGGCACTAGCAACACTGAAAAGAGACCTGGACTTCTTACAACAACAAGGCTGGCTGCAACAATGGAACATCACCCAAGACCACAGACGTGACTGCCTGCGACAAAACTGCAGCCTAAAAGCGCCCAAACCCCCCTCTCAACTGTCCACCAAAACCAAACTTGCTACCACCAGCAGCTAACCATAAACGGAGAAAAACACATACCCATAGAAAAGACAGGCATTCAATAAAGGAGAAAAGGGGTGGCTCTTGCTTTGTGCGACCAACAAAACCCGGCGCATCATGGATGAATTGCGCTTCTTCCCCAAGGAGGGGTACGGGTTAAAACAAGTCGACAACGGGGGTCACCCCCCATCTTCCTTTATTGGCAGCCATGCCTATGCAATGCCTGTTCAATGCCTGTTCAATGCCTATGCAATGCCTATGCAATTGTATCCCGCAAGGGCACTCCTGAGTGGCAAAAAAACCATCGCAGAAAAACCATCGCAGAAAAACCATCGCAGAAAAACCATCGCAAAAAAACCATCGCAAAAAAACCATCGCAGAAACCAAATGCAAGCCTGAGACGCAAAAACCCCTGCATTGCAGCGCACATCCCAGGTGTGCAGAAAGCAGGTGTGCAGAAAGCAGGTGTGCAGAAAGCAGTGGTTGAAATGCAGAGGATGCTTTCTGCCTTGCTGCTTGTGTGAGGGGTATCACTTGACTCAACCCCGCCCCAGCTTTTAGGGTTACCAAGAGTGTTTGGGCTGGCATCTGCTGGCTGGCATCTGCTGGCTGGCATCTGCTGGCTGGCGAATGTTGGCTTCTAAGTACCCTCACCAGCAGCACTCCCGCTTGAATCACCCTTAAAAATCTCCCCCAGGAAGCGATTTTGATAGATCACACCAACGCACCCATGCGAGCCGTATTGTTGGGAATACAATTGCCCCTGGTATCGGCTGCACAGCTGCAGGAATCGCTGGATGAGTTGAGGCAATTGTTGGTGGGATTGGAATGCTGCTTGGTGGGACAAATCCACCAACAGCGCCCTGTCAAACACCCCACCAATGTATTTGGCGAGGGCAAGCTGCAAGAAATCAAGCATTTGGTGCATGCCAAGGGTGCGGATTTAGCAGTGTTTGACGGCAGCCTTTCGCCGGCACAGGGACGCAAGCTGGAAAGTGTGCTGGAGGTGATGGTGGCTGACCGCACCCAGGTGATTTTAGATATTTTCAGCAAAAATGCCCGCACCCGTGAAGCCCATAAACAAGTAGAATTGGCTAGGCTGGAATATACACTGCCGCGCTTGGTAGGTATGTGGGCGCACCTGGACCGAGAACGGGGAGGCATCGCAGGAGGCAGGGGTGCAGGGGAAAAACAAATTGATCTAGACCGCACCCTGTTGCGCAGCCGCATTGCGCGCTTACGAAAAGAACTGCACAAGCTGGACACCCGCCGCCGCACCCATGTAAAAAAACGCCGCAGCTGCTTAAAAGTCTCCCTAGTGGGCTATACCAATGCAGGAAAATCCACCCTGATGAACCGCTTGACCAATGCCCACCTCCTCACACAAGACCGCTTGTTCGCCACTTTGGACTCCACCACCCGCCAACTGGACGCCCAAAACCCTCCGCCCATTCTCATCTCTGACACCGTCGGTTTTATCCGCAATCTGCCTCACCAGCTGGTGGCATCCTTCCGTTCCACCTTGCAGGTGGTGATAGATGCCGATTTGCTGCTGCATGTGGTGGACATCAGCCATCCCAACTTCCAAGAACAAATGGCAGTAACCAAAGACACCCTCAAAGAGATTGGCGCAGATACCATCCCCATGCTGGTGGTATTCAACAAAACCGATAAAACCTCCAACACGCAAAAGCTGCTTGCCAAGCAAATGGTTCCCCAGGCTGTTTTCACCAGCGCCATCAACCAAGACACCGACATCCGAAAACGGGACATCCGAAAACAGGACCTCAGAAAACGCATCTCTGATTTCTTCAGCCAAAGCATGCGCACCGCAAAACTCACCCTCCCCTGCACCCAAGAAGACTTGTACCTGCTCCACCGCTGGAGTCACGTACAACACATCCATCAGGTTGCCCACCACAACCAAGAGGTGGTTTTTAGCTGCACCCCAGACAACCTGGCACGTATTCTTGCGCATTTTGGACCCGTTGAATTGCTTCCCAACCATGCCGCAGCCCACACCCCCCGTCACACCACAACCAATCCCCCCAAGGCAGCACAGCTGGAAGAACGCCAATACGCGCCCTAGAGAGAACAGTTGCCGATGTCTGCAACCTTGCCTTTGAAAAACTATCGCCTGGCCCTGGTGCAAATGACTGCTGGCAGCCATGTCCAAGAAAATCTTGCCCAGGCGCTGCATTGGATAGCAGAAGCCAAACGGGAGAAAGCCGCACTGGTGGCTTTACCAGAGATGTTTTTGTACCTGGGGGGACACCAGGGACGCCTGCAGGCTGCTGTTCGTCCCGACCATGCCAACGATGCCACCATGAAGTGCTTGCGCCAGGCTGCTGTCCAGCACCGCATCTGGCTGATGTTGGGCAGCGTGCCAGAATATGCCCCAGACCAACCACAAAAGGTCTACAACACCACCCTGCTGCTGGCACCAGATGGTCAGTTGTGTGCGCGCTACCGCAAGCGACATTTGTTTGAAATCCAGCTGCCAAATTTATCGGTGCGTGAAGCAGATTATTTTCTGGCAGGCGATGTTCCTTCTCCCGTAGCTGAGACGCCTTTGGGCAGGCTGGGGTTTTCTATTTGCTTTGATTTGCGCTATGGGGAGCACTATCAGCAGCTGCGCCAGCAAGGTGCAGAATTGGTATTTGTTCCTTCCAATTTCACTGTGCCTACAGGTCAGGCACATTGGGAAGTCCTGCTGCGTTCGCAGGCCATCGCCAACCAGTTGTTCATCGCTGCCCCCGCCCAAGTAGGCACGCACCCCACAGCACCTGAATCCCATGCCTCCTACGGGCACAGTATGCTGGTATCCCCCTGGGGAGAAGTCTTGTGCTGCAAGCCCAAGGAAACAGGAATAGTGGTGAGGGAGGTGGATTTAACACAAGTGAAGAAAGTGCGCAGCCGTCTGCCGCTGCACCACACATTCCCCCACAACTAGCTGCCCCCCGCTATTCCACCGCCAGAGTCATCTCCACTTCCACCGCAGCATTTAACGGCAAGGAAGAACAGCCCACCGCGGCCCGCGCATGACGACCGCGATCCTCAAACAAGCCTACCAACAAATCCGAGGCCCCGTTGATCACCTTGGGATGATCCACAAAACCAGCAGCAGCATTAACAAATCCGCCCACTCGCAGCACCCGCTGGATGCGGTCCAAATCTCCAATGCTGACTCGTACTTGTGCCAAAGCATTCAGCACACACAACCGCGCTGCTTCTATGCCTTCCTCCAAGCTTACATCCCCGCCCACCTGACCACTATAACGCAGCCCGTTCTCATCCAGAGGCAATTGACCAGAAACCAACAACAGCTTCCCATGCAGTACGCAAGGAACATAATTGGCTATAGGCGAATTCACTACTGGCAAAGTTAAACCTTGTGTTTTCATTCGTTCTTCAATGCTCATAAGGTATTTTCCTTTTCTTCTATTAACAACCATCCATCCCCCTTGGCAGACAACCACGCCTGCCAGCATATGATACACTAAAATCTATGAATCCAATGCAAATATTCTTGGATGTGGATGGCGTCTTGCTGAACTTTGAGGAAACCTTTGTTCAGTTCTTGAATCGGTACTGGGGACAAAACCTGCCAGCAGGCTATCGGGCCAACCAGTGGGACTTCGCTGACATTATGCCCCCTGAAAAAATGCATGCTGCCTGGCAAGACTTTGTCTCCTCAGAAAGCTGCGCCCAAATGCCGCCCTTGGTCAATCCCGTCCATTTTAATGAGCAAACCCAGGGCTGTTCAGTTCATCTACTAACCAACTTTCCCCTGATGGAAATACACCGCCGTTGGAACAATCTCAATGCCTTGGGATTTTGCTATCAAGGATTGCATTACTGCGGACTCCAAAGCCACGGCAGTGCCAAAGCACAGCCCAAATCTGCCGCCATCCAACAATTGCGCCAACCCGAACTCCCTGCCATCTTTGTGGATGACCACTCAGAAAACTGCAAGGATGTTGTCCAACACTGCCCCCAGGTAGAGGTGTGGCTGATGGACTGTCGGTTTAACCGAGACTTCCATCACCACGGAATCAAACGCTCTTTTGATTGGTCCACCCTGTTTGAACGCATGCGCCAACTGCGCTGCATCAGCTAGTTGAAGAGGGGGAGGGGCTAAGCCTTATGGCGGGGTTTTGGCAGAACTGGCTGGCTGGGGAGGTTCTTTTTCAGCTTATTTTTTTGCAGCCTGTTTTTTTGCAGCCTGTTTTTTTGCAGCCTGTTTTTTTGCGGGCTGGTTTTTTGCGGGCTGGTCTGCTGCCGATTCTGCCTGCGGGGTATCACTGGAAGGGGCAGCTTTTTGCGCTGCGGCAGCTGTTTCTTCCGCTGGGGGCTGAGCTTTTGGCTGTGGAGACTCCACCCCAGGTCCAGCAACAGGGGGGATGTCCTCCAAGGTGTATTTAAAAATCTCCACTATCCCGCCATTAGCACCAGGCACAGCCCCTCTCAGCAGCAGCAGATTTTTCTCAGGAGCAACTTTTTCCACCCACAAGTTGTGTACGCTGATGCGTTTGTTGCCCATGTGTCCTGGGAGGCGTTTCCCCTTAAACACCCGTCCTGGGAAGGTGTGGTTGCCGATGGATCCAGGGGTGCGATGAAATCGGGAACCATGTGAGGCAGGACCGCCTGCGAATCCGTGGCGTTTCAGTACTCCTTGAAAGCCGCGCCCTTTGGAAATCCCAGAGACACGCACGTATTCACCTTCATTAAAAACACGCACATCCCAGCTTTGTCCTGGCTGTGCTTTGGAAATATCGGCGACAGGGTACTCCTTCAAGTAGCGCATGGGGGGCAGCTGCTTGAAATGTCCCTTGAGCGGGCGTTTGATGAGCTTTTGCTTTTTGATGGGTTGATAACCCACTTGCAGTGCATCGTAGCCCTCTTTTTGCTTGGTTTTCACTTGTACCACCACCACCGGTCCTACTTCTAGTACGGTTATGGGCACGCATCTGCCATCTTTACGAAACAGCTGAGTCATTCCTACTTTGCGTCCCAGCATACCTATCATGGTGCAATTACTCTTATAAGGGGATAGAAATCTCTGCCAGCCCGCCAGCAGCGGAACGCATTATTCTTTGAGAGAGAACTGCTGCTGCAGTGCCAGGCTGAGGCGGGATTTATATCGGCGTCCCGTGTTGCGATGGAGTATGCCCTTGCTGATGGATTTATCAATGGTTTTTTGGGTAAGGGGCATTGCGGAACGGGCTTTTTCGGTTTCTTTGGCGCTTAAAAGGGCGCGCAATTTTTTGATGCTGCTGCGCAGGGTGGAGCGCAGGTGGCTGTTGCGCCGATTGCGTCGCTGGGTTTGACGGATGCGCTTTATTGCCGATTTATGCTGTGCCATTGAATGCAACCAGTCTGAATAAAACAATGCTGAATGGATAAACACCACAGTAACACATCAGTGTGGCATGCAGACAAACAGGCTTGCAAACATTTTCTCTGGAAATGATACGGTTGAGTCCACAAACTGTATTATGATAGAAAACCACACGGAGAGAGACCGATGAAAAATACATTATGGACAGGTGATAATCTGTATGTTCTGCACGGGATGAACAGTGAAACTGTTGATCTGATTTACCTTGATCCGCCTTTCAATACTAACAGGATATTTGCAGCACCTTTGAAAAATAAGGAGTCAAAGGTGGTGTTTGAGGATATGTGGACTTGGCAAAAAGTAGATAAATATCACTTAGAAGAATTAGCAGGTGATTACCCATCTATTTTTGCTTTTATTCAATCAGTAATGGGGATACACGGTAAGTCGATGGCAGCCTACCTCATCTACATAGCGCAAAGATTAGTAGAAATGAAAAGAGTCCTTAAAAGTACAGGCAGCATCTACCTACACTGCGATCCTACTGCTAGCCATTACCTAAAATTATTGATGGATGAGATATTTGGGAAGAGTAATTTTAGGAATGAGATTGTGTGGTGCTATCGTGGTGCGGGTTACCCCAAAAAAGATTTTGGAAAACGACATGATATTATATTCAAATACTCCAAAGAGGATTCGTATATTTTTAATTTAGATGATGTTAGAGACGAATATGCAGAAACCACCAAAGAAAGATTCAAACATTTTATAGGCAACAAAAGATATGGCAAGGATTTTGGTGTCCAAAAATTGAATCCCAAAGGCCGTCATCCTGATGATTGGTGGCAAATACAGCCAATAGCACCTTCTGCGAAAGAAAGAACTGGGTACCCAACACAAAAGCCTCTCAAACTTTTATACCGTATTATTAAAGCATCTAGTAATGAGGAAGATATAGTGCTTGACCCCTTTTGTGGATGTGCAACCACCTGCGTAGCAGCTCAACAGTTAGGCAGAAAGTGGGTAGGGATAGATGTAGCCAAAGAGTCAGCTGATCTGGTGGCAGATAGATTAGCAGATGATGCGGGTTTATTTAAGGACTTCGTGCATAGATATGATCTTCCAAAAAGAACAGATGTTGAAAAAATAGAAGAAACAAAAACAGTTAAAGAAAGATTATTCAAGGATCAAAATGGCACATGCAATGGTTGCAAAAGAAAGATGGAGATCTATGATTTTGAAATAGATCACATTGTACCACGAGCAAAGGAGGGCGGAGACTACTACGAAAATTATCAGTTGCTATGCCCAAAATGTAATAGGGATAAGGGAACAAAAACGATGGCATATTTACTAATGAAAGTGGAGACCAGAAAGAAATTGCTAATAGAAGAAATATCTTTTTGATAGTGTTTGTGGATTCAAGCGTATAATTACCTTTTCTCTTAGCAAAGCATGCACCCTAGGGACACGGAAATATCTTGTCAATCTTTTGCATTTTCACCAATTGCCTGCCTTTCTCTCACTGTTGCTTAAAAGCCAGGGAGTGGTACTAGCGTTCATCCCAGGCGAATGCCAAGCTGCTGCGGATATCCGACAGTCCGCACAACAGCATCACCAGGCGGTCTACCCCCAGTGCCATGCCGACAGAAGGCGGCAGTCCTTGGCGGACGGCTTTGAGAAATTGCTGATCCAGCGGCACCGCAGGCAGCCCCAGCTGCTGGCGGCGGGCGAGTTCCGCTTGAAAGCGACGTTGGTGTTCTTGAAAGTCGGTGAGTTCATCAAAGCCGTTGGCTAATTCTAAGCCGTGGGCATAAAGTTCCAGGCGCAAAGCCCAGCCCTGGGCATCCAGGCGCGCCAAGGAGGCACAGGGGGCAGGCCAATGGGTGATTAACAAGGGACGCACAGGAAGCCTGTCCTCCAGCAGCAGCCACAGTGCCGAAAACAAGGAGAGGTAGTCAGGAAAAGATTCCAGCTGCTGTTTCAGTCCTGCCTTTGCCACCGCCTCACTGCTGGCAGCACGCACGGCATGCTGCAGCTGAGACAGCTGCACCACCCCCTGCAAGGACATTCCCAGATGCTGTTCAAATAACTCCCCCACCCGCACCCGCAACGGCGGCTGGGACAGCCACACCGCCAACTGCTGCAATCTGTCCATACGGCGAGTCCCCTCAGCCTGACTAACACGCCCCTCCACCAGTCGACAGACCTGCCGGCACATCGGCGCACAAGCCAGGCACAAAGCCTGGACATCTTCCGCCAACAACTCCAGCGAACCCCCCACACGCCCCCACTCCAATAAGGTGAACTCAGGATTGTGATGCCTCCCCAACTCTCCCCTACGAAAAGCTGCCCCCAGCCGATAAATACGCCGAAATCCCCCCGCCAGCATGCGCTTCAATTGAAACTCAGGAGACCATGCCAGCCAGCCATCCCCTGCCTCAAACGACTCACATGCAGCCTCAGGATTGGGCGCACGCACCAAACAAGGAGTCTCCACCTCCAAGAAACCACGTGCTGCCATCACCCCACGCAGACTGCCCAACACATCCCCCCGCACCTCTAAAACCTCCCTGCGGGACATCCAGCCCCCTCCTGCCTCCCAATGACCCCCCGCCTTATTATGCTTCATCCCTTGCCCCTCTGCTGCCAGCCCTTATCCCCAACGCTCCCTTGAACAACCCGCACACCTGCTAACACACCCCTCGCCCTCCCCCAAACCTAACCACTGCGTTTGACACGCTCCACATATTCTCCACTGCGGGTATCTATCTTCAACACTGCCCCTTTTTCCACAAATAACGGCACTTGAATCACCGCACCCGTACTCAAAGTGGCAGGCTTGCGACCCCCAGAAACCGTATCGCCCTTTACACCAGGATCAGTCTCTGCCACTTCCAACTCCACAAAATTGGGCAGCGATAAACTCACAGGACGCTCATTAAACAACAACACCTGCGCTTCGGTATTCTCTAACAAAAAGCTGGCCCCCTCACCCACCTCTGCTTCAGACAGTGTGTATTGTTCAAAACTGTTCTGATCCATAAAATTCCAGCCGTTATCATCCTTGTAAAGAAATTGCATGAGGCACTCGGTAAGTCGGGCAGGAATCAATTTCTCTCCTGATTTCCAGGTACGATCCAATACCGAACCACTCAGCATGTTGCGCACCTTGCAGCGCGTAAAAGCATTGCCCTTGCCAGGCTTGACGAACTGAAAATCAATCACCACATAAGGATCGCCGTCTATTTCTATCTTCAACCCTTTGCGTATATCAGAAGTTTCATGCATCTTTTATCTCCTGCTAACTGTGTTCTACTGCAATGTTTTTTGCTGCAATGTTTTTTGCTAAAGGTAAAAAAACGCCCCCTTTATTCTTATCCTTCCCAAACTTTTTTTGCCAGCATTGCTGCAATAATCTCCTTGTTCAAGATTCTCCATGATTGACATTCTGTCCGTATTAGCCTAATTATATTTTAATCCCCTGCAATCTGGCAGGGCATCCGTAGCGCAAAAGGTTTTTTCTTAAACAGCCAGAGGATAAGTTGTTGTGTCATTAAGCATTCGTATGGCTCGCGGGGGCAACAAACACCGACCATTTTTCCGCATTGTAGTGCAAGAACGTTCAGCACCCAGAGACGGTCGTTTTGTTGAACGTCTTGGCAGTTACAACCCTTTGTTGGCAGACAACAAAAGCCAGATCAACATGGAACGCGCCATCTACTGGATGGATGTCGGCGCCCAGCCCAGTCAACGTGTCAGCCGTCTGTTGGACTGGCACGGAGTCAAGCATGCCCGCATCCTGCCTGTGGGCACCCGCAAGCACAAACCCAAGTCTGAAGCAGCTTTGGCTTCCGCAATGGAAGCCCCAACCCAAGCAGCAGCCCCACTCAAAGCAGCAGCCCCGCCCCAAGCAGCAGCCCCGCAAGAAACTCAGCCTGAGACGGCAACAGCAGCAGAAAAAGCTGCTGAGGAGCAACCAGCCAGCCAGCAAGCCCCAGCAAAGCAGGAAGCCCCAGCTGCTTCCAAAGAAGCCCCAGCTGTTTCCACCGATTAATCCTCATCACCCCCATGCGCCATGTCCTGGATGGATCGCGACCAACTGGTGTGCATCGGGTGCATTGCAGCCGCATACGGATTAGAGGGGGGACTGCGCGTACTTCCTCTCACCGCCAGCCCCCATTACTACCTCAAGCTTGCCAGCCTGATTGTGGATGACGGCAGCAGCCTGCAAACCTTCAAACTCAAGCAAGCCCGCCTGCATGCCAACCAATGGCGCATGTGGCTGCATGGCATCCATAACCGCCAGCAAGCCCAAGCCTTAAAAGGAGCACAACTGCTGCTGCCCCCGCAGCAGTTAAAACCCTTGGAACCAGATGAATACTTCCAGCATGACCTCATCGGCTGCCGTGTAACCGACCAGCACAACCACCCCATCGGACAAGTCCAAAGCCTATTAAGTTCGCCCCACCACCAAGTACTAGAAATAGCCCGACCTGATGCACCTCCCCTCCTAGCCCCTTTCACCAAGGAGGTCTTTCCCCAGGTCAACTTAAAAGAGCGCTGTCTCACCCTCCATCCGCTGCCTGAGATGGATGTTCCCCACACCAAGCTGCCCCGCCGTTCCCTGGCTTCTGCCAGCCCCCTCAATCTCCAGCAATCTTCCAAGGACTAAAATATCTCCCTGCCTTGTGTTTATAACAACCCATGATGACAGACGCTGCTACCAACCCTGCCCCGCCTGCTGCCACCTCACCCAAATACATTGAGGTACTCACCTTGTTTCCTCAGTTGTTTGAATCATTCGTGACGCACGGCATCTTGCAGCGCGCCCTGGCACAAGACCTGTTGCAGCTAAAAGTGACTCCATTGCGTGAATTTGGCAGGGGGCGCTGGAAATCGGTGGATGATTCTCCTTATGGCGGTGGTGCTGGCATGGTGCTGCGAGCCGATGTGCTGGCAGCAGCACTCAACGCCATCAGCCAGCGACATGCTGTCCATCAGCGCAGGCTGCGGCGGGTTTTGCTAACCCCCCAGGGCAAAACATTTGATCAAGCCACCGCACATGCCTATGCCCATTCTGAGGAAGTGCTGGTTTTAATTTGCGGTCGCTACGAAGGATTTGACGAGCGGGTGCGCACGCAGCTGGTGGATGAAGAACTGTCCTTGGGTGATTTTATCTGCCAAGGGGGAGAAGTCCCTGCCCTGGCGGTTTTGGAGTCGCTCACCCGTTTGCTGCCAGGGGTGTTGGGCAATCCTGCTTCCACCATAGAAGAAAGTTTTAGTGATGGACTGCTGGAATATCCCCAATACACCAGACCTGAGAAATTTGAGGGAGAAAGTGTGCCCTCCGTGCTGCTTTCTGGCGACCATCAGCGCATCCATCAATGGCGCAAACAACAAGCCCAGCAGCGCACCGCCCGCAGACGACCAGACCTGCTGCAGCCAGCAAAAGCTCCCTCACCAAAAAAATAAATGCAAAAAAGCTTGTCAGTACACCTTTATAAATGCGATAGAAAAACATAGTTGACTGCCCAAAACCCCATAAGAAAACTTTGGGTGCTTTTTCTCACCTCTTCCCCTTAGGCTTGCAGCCATGAAAGCCCCCTTGATGCAATGGCTGGATGAAACCTACCAGCGTCGTGATATTGACCTCCCCAAAGTAGGGGCGCAAGTGCGCATCAACTACTGGATTCGTGAAGGCGAAAAACAACGCATCCAAGCATTTGAGGGGTTGGTAATCCGTTGTCATCAACGCAAAGAGTATTTAGATGCCACCTTCACGGTGCGCAAATTATCACAAAACTTTGGTGTAGAACGCACATTTCCCCTGCACTCGCCATTGATTGAAAGTATCACCTCCAAGCGCCAAGGACGTGTGCGACGAGCCAAACTGTATTATCAACGAGGCCGGCGGGGACGCAGAGCGCGATTGCGCGAAGTGAATGCCTGATTTTTCCCTGGAACGCCAACTATGGCAGACAGGTATTACCCATGTAGTCGGCATAGATGAAGCCGGGCGCGGCCCTTTGGCAGGTCCTGTGGCAGCAGCAGCAGTGGTGCTTCCTCAAGACTGGCCTTCAGCCCTTCCCTTAGCAGACAGCAAAAAACTCTCTGCGCCTGAACGTCAACGGCTGGCACTTGAAATTAAACAACGCGCACCTGCTTGGTCTGTCCGCCTGGCATCAGCAGCAGAAATTGACCGCCTCAACATTCTACAAGCCACCTTGCAAGCCATGTCGCGCGCGGTCTCCAGTCTTTCCATCTCTCCCAGCTATGCCCTGGTAGACGGCAATCGCTCCCCCATACTCCCCTGTGCCTGCAAACCCATCGTTAAGGGCGATGACCTCAGCAACTCCATCGCCGCCGCTTCTATTCTAGCCAAAACCACCCGCGACCAACTGATGCAGTCCGCCCACCATCGTTGGCCGCAGTGGAACTTTGCCCAACACAAGGGCTATCCCACCCCCGCCCATCGCCAAGCCATCTTAGACCACGGACCCAGCCCTATCCATCGGATTTCTTTCTTGAAAAAGCTGCTCCAGCTTCAGGCATCGCAGCACCCCAACCAAATCCTGGCACGCCAAGGAGAAAACCAGGCAGCAGCCCACCTCATCTCCCTGGGATACCGCATCCGCGCCCGCAATGTCCACCTGGCTGGCGGGGAACTTGACCTCATCGCTGAAAAAGATGACTTCCTCGTCTTCGTTGAGGTAAAAACCCGCAAGCTCAACGGCATTCATCCCAGCTTCTCAGTAACCTCTGCCAAGCAGGCACAACTGCGCAAGCTGGGTGAAAGCTACCTAGAACAAGAAAATCTCTGGCATCTGGTCCAGCCCTGCTTTGATGTCATTACTGTCCAAATTAGCCCTCACAAAACCATCTTGGAACATTTCCCCAACGCCTGCTAGACTGAACAAACAGCCCTGGCTTTCATGCTTGATGCAAAAAATAAAGAAAACATAAAGAAAACATAAAGAAAGACTGACCGTGAGCAAAATATGGGTGACCCACCCCGTGGTAGAATTGGATGGGGATGAAATGACCCGCGTGATTTGGCAGCAAATCAAACAACGCTTAATTTTACCCTTCTTAAAACTGCAACTACTGTATTACGACCTCTCCATTGAGAATCGTGATGCCACCAATGACCAGGTAACCGTGGATGCAGCACATGCCATCTTAAAACACCAAGTGGGGATAAAGTGCGCCACCATCACCCCCGATGAAGCCCGCCTCAAAGAATTTGGCTTAAAGCAGATGTGGCGAAGCCCCAACGGCACCATTCGTAATATTGTGAAGGGCACCATTTTCCGTTCCCCAATTGTGTGTTCAAACATCCCCCGTCTGGTTCCCAATTGGAAGAAACCCATCGTGATAGCGCGCCATGCTTATGGAGATCAATACAAAGCAGTGGATGTGCGCATTCCTGGACCAGGGAAATTAAAACTGGTCTATCAGCCCCCAAACGGCAGCCCCCAAACTTGGGATATTCATGACTTTGCAGGAGAAGGCGTTGCCTTGGGTATGTTCAACACGCTGGAATCCATCACCGATTTCTCCCGTGCAGTCTTTAACTACGGGCTGCAAAACCAGCTGGATACCTACCTCAGCACCAAGGACACCATCTTGAAACAATACGACGGCTGTTTCCGCGATGTTTTTGCCTCTGTATTTGCCAAAGAATTCAAAGAAGCTTTTGAAGCTGCAGGTTTGGGCTATGAGCATCGTTTGATTGATGACCTGGTGGCGCAAGTGTTGAAATGGGAGGGAGGTATTTTGTGGGCTTGCAAAAATTACGACGGCGATGTCCAATCTGATACCGTGGCGCAAGGCTTTGGATCCCTGGGGCTGATGACCTCTACCTTGCTAACCCCTGACGGCAAGACCATGGAAGCTGAAGCTGCCCACGGCACAGTCACCCGACATTATCGCCAGCATCAACAAGGCAAGCCCACCAGCACCAACCCCATTGCCAGTATTTTCGCCTGGACACGCGGCTTAGCCCATCGCGGCACCTTGGACAACACCCCCGATGTGGTCAGCTTTGCCCGCACACTAGAAAAAGTGTGTGTGGACACCGTGGAAGCAGGACAAATGACCAAGGACCTCGCAGCTTGCATCCACCAAAACCCGCCCCCCCCAGACAGCTACCTCACTACCGAGCACTTTTTGGAAGCCTTGGAAAGCAATCTGCGCACTGCCCTGGGCACTGTGGGGTAACCTGTGGGTTAAACTGCGGACTAAAACGCATCTTTGGCTTGGCGCAATGCCCTAAACACTGCCTCAGCATCATCCCCCTTGGCCTGATGCGCCACAGCCCTCTTGATAGACTCCTCCCCGCAGCGCAAAAAAGGATTGGTCGCCAACTCCAACGCTACCTGAGAAGGCGAACTCCAACCTCCCCCTGCCAGCAGCTGCTGGGTTTGCTGCAGCCGTTCAGCCAGCTGCGGATTGTCCCCCTCCACGCTAAGGGCAAACCGCAAATTGCTCAGGGTATACTCATGCCCCACATACAGCCGAGTACTCGGCGACAGGGAGGCAATCTTCTGCAAAGAATGATACATCTGCTGATGCGTCCCCCCAAAAATACGACCACATCCCCCGCCAAACAAGGCATCGCCAGTAAAGGCTGCATCTTGCACCACATAGGTCATATGCTCACGGCTGTGACCCGCTGTGGACATGGCACGCACCTCCAAGCCTCCCACCTGAAACCGCGCTTCATCCGACAGCCCACGAGTCATGCCCGCAATAGGCGCACCTTGAGGACCAAACACTTCCACCTCTGCACCACCCACCTGCGCCTGCCCCAGCAGCTGCCCCAACCCCGCCACATGATCCCCATCACCATGCGTCAACAACACCCCCGCCAAATGCCAGCCCTTCTCCGCCAGCACCGATAACAGCGGCTGCGCCTCCCCCACATCCACCGCCAATGCCTGCTGTGATCCCTCGGCACTCACCAAATACACATAATTATCCTGCAAACAAGGAATCACACACACCGAAAACCCCCCATGCTGGTGTTCTGCAAAACTGGGACTCGTCATAGTGCTTACTCCTTCTACCTTAATATTTTAAAAGCCCGAACAGCCTGCCCGTATGTTACTATTTGAGAACTGGCTTCTTTCTTTTCTGGTATTTTGTTGGTCAAAATATCAAAAACACATCCAGCATTAAGCCTGAACTTCATTTGCCGATAATGCCTTTTACTGTCATGACGATCCTCAATCTCTCCAATGTTTATAGAACAAAGATGGGAACGAAAAGTAACCTTTTGGTCGTCCATCTGCCTCGGATTTCTTGCCCTTGAATTTTGGAGCGTCACATTAGCCGCAAGTGCCTTAACCACATCGTCTTTATGGAAAATGTGAAAAATTTTATCTGTTATATCCTCGTTTGCCCTGCCCAAAAACATACTCAGGTATTGTGCGCTGCCACCATCAAACAACGCTTTATCAAGAAAAGCCTTGAAGGTTTTTGGCTTCTGTAGTTCCGCAAGAAGTTCCCGCATCTGCGGCTGAAGTTTCTGCTTGGCTAGTATCTTATTCGCTTCATAATCAGCTCGATTAACAGGATAAGCATCAATACAAGCAATCATGATATCAGCAACATTTCCAAGCCCTTGAAAGATAGAGTCCTTCTCTAAACGACTACGACCATAGAGAAATATCTGCCACCAAGTACCTGACTTTACCGAATGGAAACAACTACTTGCATCTAGTACATCTTTTTTGTCATTAGGATGACCTTTTACCTCGCCTCCAATCAAAGAGGCAAAATGTTTTTCGTTCAGATGACCAGCGAGTTTCACTTCTTGGGCATGTTGAGAAGTCATAGCCCTTTTCCGTGACATATTAATCATCCTTCACAATCAGCAGTTCGTGGGACTTTTTCACATGGTGATGGGTGCCATTCTCTATGCGATTTTTACCGATGCGGGTTTCCCCCTGACCCAGGGTATACTGCCATTGAACTTCTACGATGCGAAAGTCCCGATACCAGTCACGCACCGTCTGGCAGTCATTATAAGAAAGAATAAAGCCCCCCCTTCTTGAGTGCAGCAGATCGCACAGCTTGGCATGGTCAAAGCCGTTGTGGTGGACAGGAAAATTGCGCTGGGGATAAATACCGCGAAACATTTTGCTGTCTTCTCCTAAATAATAGGGAGGGTCACAGTATAAGAAATCGCCCTCATGTGCGGGAATGGACTTCTCAAAGCCTGCACGCTTCACCCTAAGCTGACCCGCAGAAAAATCACGCACGCGCTGCAGCAGTTTTTGGTAGCGCCTTTTGCAGTTATAGATTTTGGACATCCAGCCCAAAAATCCAGGACCATAAGACAAATTGTAGTTAAAATAATAATGCGCTGCCAGGTCTTCTTTGCTCAGCAGTCTCTGCTTTAACCAATGGGCTTTTAAGCGCGCTTTCACCTGCTGATAGCACTCCAAGGTGGGCTGCCAGCATGACAGCCTGCGGAATAATGTATAGGGCTTTTTCAGCTGCATCTGCCAGTAGCAAGTGAGAATATTAAACACATCATAAGCCAACACCTCCATGCCCAACTCTTTGGCGCAGGCTATCTCCAGGCTGCCCCCTCCCAGAAAGGGTGATACCAAGCGGGTAAGATGACGGGGCAGCTGTTGAACAATGTGTCCCACAGCCAGACTTTTACCGCCGGCATAACGAATGGGCGAGCCCACATAGCGCTTGTAGCCCCTATGGTTGGGGCGTTTCAGCGAACGCAGGAAGTCTTCGGGACTTTTGACAGTCGGAGAAAAGACACTGGCAATCGGAGAAGATCCATTGCCAGTCGGAGAAGAACCATTGGCGGTTGGAGAAGATCCATTGACGGTCTCCAACAAAGACTCCCATGACACATTAAAAGGGGCAGCTGTTGTTGCTGGGCGTATTTCTGGGGCAGTCCGTTGTTTCATGCTCTCTCCATCCTTGGAAACACGTAGCTAACCACACCTCCAAAGGCTCATAAGAATAAGCTTATCTGGAGGGGAAATTATTTTTCATTCATAAAAAATGAAATAGTTTTTCATGAATGAAACATATCATGATAAGATTAGGTTGTCAAGTTTTTTTCATAAAAAAAAGAGGTAGTCATGCAAGATCGGGTGTTGTTGGTGTATGGCAGCCAGTGGTGGCTGGTGCGTCGGGAGGCGAAGCATTTTTCACAAAGGGTGCTGGGGGATGCGCCTGTGGATTTTGCTTTGCAGCAATTTGATATGGGGGAGTTATTGATGGGACAGCGCGGGATGGGAGAGGGGGTGGAGAAATTGGAGGCAGCTTTGCGGAATAGACCTTTGTTGTGTGAGTGCTATTTGGTGAGATTGGATGGGGTTGAGCGTTTGAAGGCCAGCGGTGCGGGGAGTGAAGTGGGGCGGGGTGTGTTGCAGGTGTTGGGGGAGGTATGGGGGAATATGCCTGCGGGGCTGCATGTGCTGTTGACAGGGCGTGCCACAGGAGAGGGGGAGTTGAGCAAGCCTTTGTTGAGGGAAGTGCGCAAACGGGGAGTAGGTCGGGTGGTGCGTCATACCACCTATGATGACTGGGATGGGGTGTCTTGGGTGATGAAGCAGGGGGAGGAACAGGGCTTGGGGATGGGTCGCCCAGAAGCTGAGCTGCTGATACGTTTGGTTGGCAAAGACATGGAGCGTTTAGTGCATGAGTTGGAGAAGCTGGCATTGGTCTCAACGGAGGCGGGGGTGGATGAGTCGCTGGTGTTCAAGAGCGTAGGAGGAGAAAAAGAGGTAGCCTTGTTTGCCATAACCGATCACCTAGCCAGACGGAATTTGCTGGCTGCCTTAAAAGAATTGAATCCCTTGTTGATGGAGGGCAGAGGTCAGGGCTTGGTTTTGGTTGCGGTGTTGGTGCGTTTTTTTCGCCAGGTGCGCCTAGCGATGGATGTGGGCAGGCTGGATGCCCCAGAACGCGCCAAGCGCTTAGGCTTGCCTGTGTTTTTCCTGCGCCGTTTGGAGGCGCAAGCCCGCCAGTTTGAAGCAGTGGAAGCAGAGCGCGCCCTGCGGGTATTAAGCCAGCTAGAACTGGAAATCAAGCGCACCCCTGCGGTGGCGCCAGCCTTGTTCAGGGAGTTTTTCTTGCAGGTCTGCCAGGGGCATCTTAAAACCACAGACCCTCCCTTGCTGCGACATGCCTTTATGACATAGCTGGGGGCTTCTCGGCGGGGACTCCAGCGGCATCTCCACCTTTTCCAGCTGAGGCAAGCTGTTCTGCCCGCAGAAATACTTGCTGCAAGGCTTTGCTGGCACACACACACATCTCGGCTTCTGTCTCTGTCTGTCTGTCTGGTCTCTTTTTCCCCTGGTTTTCGTCTCCTGAAAAATACAGCGGAGTCCCCACCACCGCCCAAGCCTCAGCAAACAAACGCGGCACCCGCATGCCGTCCCAACTTGACAATACCCAACGACGAGAAAGCCCCAAACCCACCGGCACCAACGGCGCACCACCCAATCGTGACAAGCTCACTGCCCCCGCCTTAAAATCATAACGGGGACCCCTTGGACCATCTGGCGTCACATACATACGCCCACCCCTGTTCAGCACCCGCAGTGCCGCACGCACACCCCCTGCCCCACCCAGCGATGACGAACCCCGCACATTGTCCAAGCCAAAACGCTTGCTCACCCAAGCAATGTCATCCCCATCCGCACTCTCGCTCACCAACGCCACCAATTCCATATCCCTCATAAAATAATAACAAGTTAGTATGCCGTTATGCCACAACACCATCACAAATGGCTTCCCCAACTCCTTCATGGATTCCATTACATGCCAATTCACCCGACGCAGGCGCAAACTCCAACCCACCCCCCGCAAATAGCCCCAGATCATCCAGCGCTTAAGCCAACGTTTTAAGCCAACCTTTCTCCGTTGTCTGCTCATCTGGTATATCTCTCACAAGGGTACATTTCCAAATAGCTTACAAAACGGTATGCTAAACCCATTCTTTGCCAACAGCCAATCCACCCCCATCTTTCCAAGCTTTTCACCCCACCCGCAGCCACCAAACATCTTATCCTCCATACCCATCTCTCCCTCCCCAAACCACATCTCCGCCCCCGTCTCCGCCCCCGTCTCCGCCCCCGTCTTCATAACAGATCATCTCCATGAGCACCCCGAGGCACATCGTCGAATCTCAGCAATTCGGACTCCCTCTGCTGGACAAGCTCTTCTATACCGCAGAACACCTGCGTGAACAATCCCCTCAAACCCTGCTTAGCGGGCGCACCATGGCCTCGCTGTTTTATGAACCCTCCACCCGCACCCGCTTCTCTTTTGAGTCCGCCATGTACCGCCTGGGGGGATCGGTACTCACCACCGAAAATGCCCAGCAATTCTCCTCCTTCGCTAAAGGAGAATCCTTACAAGACACCATCAGTGTCATGGCAGGCTACTGCGATTTAATCGTCATGCGCCACTTAGAAATCGGTGCTGCCAAACAGGCTGCAGCTTTCTCTCATGTACCCATTATCAATGCCGGCGACGGCGCAGGACAGCATCCTACCCAAGCCCTGCTGGACTGGTACACTTTGCGCCGTCGCTTTGGCAGAGTCGATGGATTGAAAATCGCCTTTGTAGGAGATCTCCGCTACGGACGAACCGTACGCAGCCTAGCCTACTTGTTGTCCAAATATGAAAATGTGGAAATGTATTTTATCGCCCCCGATGTATGCCAATTACTGGAAGACATGCAGCGATTCCTGCAGCGACAAAAAGTACGCTGGTATTGCAGCGAAGATTTAGATGATATCCTCCCTCAGGTTGACTGCGTTTACATGACTCGCATCCAAAAGGAACGCTTCATGGGAATCAAAGAATTTGAACAAGCCGAGAATCGCTACCGCCTGAGTGCCAAAAACCTGCCTATGATGCGAACCGACGCCATGGTGATGCACCCCTTGCCGCGACTAAAAGAAATCGCCACTGAAATCGATTCAGACCCCAGGGCATACTACTTTGAACAAGCCCAAAATGGTTTGTGGACACGAATGGCCTTGATTTTGTATGTATTGGACATGTTGGATAAGCTGAACATAACAGACAAATAAATCAAAAAATGACAGTCACTTATGCTAACTGCCTTTTGCTTGCTTTGTTTGACTACTGCTATAATGAATATAGATTAGAAGTTTATAAGCACCAAGGGTTGGCATATTGTCTCAAACACACACAAGCCCTTAAACAACAAAAACCTGTACGCTGTCGTGCTCATTGACTTTTTAACGCTTTGCTGAAAACAGCCCCAACCCATGAGCATCCCTGAATCCGATACCCCGCTTTCTGGCATTAATGCCGAATTTCTGGATTTTCTCTACCAAGCCTACCAACAAGGTGACCCTTCCCTGCCTCCTCAGTGGGCAGCCTACTTCCAGCAGCTGGACAATGGTCACGCTGCCTCCACCCTGTTTCAATCCACCCTGTCTCAATCCACCCTGATGCTGAGTAAGCAGTCTGCTGTCCTGCAGTTGATTGATGCCTACCGCACCTTTGGACACACCCGCGCCCAACTGGACCCCCTGGGTCATCCCCACATGCAAGAACCCCTAGACCTCTCTCTCCAAGCCTTTGGGCTGGAAGAAGGCGATCTGGACACCAAATTTGCTACTGGCAGCCTGGCGGGGCTGCCTGAGCTTCTGCCCCTGCGCGATATCATCAACCACCTAGAACGCATCTACTGCCGTTCCATAGGGGCAGAGTACATGCTGCTAAGACACCAAAAACAACGACGCTGGCTGCAAGAACACATTGAACAAATCCCCAATTTGCCCCCCCTTTCCAAACATAACAAACTCCGCATCCTCACCCAGCTGACCCATGCCGAACAATTTGAAACCTTTCTTCATCGCAAATTCGTAGGCAAAAAACGCTTCTCCATAGAAGGTGGAGAATCCTTGATTGTTATGCTGAACGCCCTGTTGAAATCATTGGCAGAACAAGGCGCCAAAGAGGTGGTGGTGGGCATGGCACACCGAGGAAGACTGAACACCTTGGTGAATGTCTTTCAAAAAAAACCCGAGGAAGTATTTGCAGAATTTGAAGAAGCCCGCATGCAGGGAGAAGAAGACGACGCCTACGGAGATGTGAAATACCATAAAGGCTATTCTACGGATATCCACATCAACGGACATCAATTACATTTATCACTGGCCTTTAATCCCAGCCATCTGGAAGCCGTTAACCCTATCGTACTGGGTTCTGTGGCAGCCAAGCAAAAGAACCGCGGCGATAAACACCGCACCGCTATTGTCCCCGTCCTGCTTCATGGAGATGCTTCCTTTGCGGGTCAGGGGCTGGTGATGGAAACCTTGAACCTGGCAAAACTGAATGGCTATACCACTGGGGGCACCCTGCACATTATCATCAACAACCAGATTGGTTTCACCACCTTGCCAGCAGATTCGCGCTCCATGGTCTATTCCAGCGATGTGATTAAAATCATCAACGCACCCGTACTGCATGTCAACGCAGATGACCCCGAAGCCGTATGGCATGTGATTCAAATTGCTGCTGGATTCCGTCAGTACTTTAAGTCAGACATTGTGGTGGATATGTACTGCTACCGCCGTCTGGGACACAACGAAGGCGATGACCCCAGCTTTACCCAGCCCTTGATTTATCGGCAAATCAAAAAGCATCCTGCTACCCGTGTGCTGTATGCCAAAAAGCTGCAAGAAGAGGGAACACTCAGTGCAGCGGAAGTCAACAACATTGCCCAATCCCATCGGCAAATGCTGGAAAATGCCTTAGAACGCACCCACCAAGAAAACATTAAGCCTTCGGTGCAAACCCTTACTGGCGTCTGGAAAGGCTTAATTCGCAACATTAAGCAACACAAAAGCACCTTTCAGTCTATTGACAAAAAAGCTCTGGAACATATCGGCAAAGCACTGTATGAAATGCCCAAGGACTTTACACCGCATCCGCGCCTCAAACGATTGCTTGAAACCCGCAAACAAATGTCACAGGGACAAAAACCTATTGACTGGGGCATGGGAGAACTGCTGTGTTATGGCAGCCTGGTGTGGGAAAAATTTGATGTCCGTTTCAGCGGTCAAGATTCCTGCCGCGGTACATTTAGTCATCGGCACGCTATACTGGTGGACTCAAAAACAGGACGAGAATATTCTCCCTTAGAACACCTTTCCCCCCAACAAGGGAGCTTTTCCATTTACAACAGCCCGCTGTCAGAAGCAGGTGTGTTGGGCTTTGAGTTTGGCTACTCTCTGTCATCTCCCCTCTGCCTGAATATTTGGGAAGCCCAATTCGGCGATTTTGCCAACGGCGCACAAGTGATTATTGATCAATTCCTAGCATCCTCTGAGGAAAAATGGCTGCGAATGAGCGGCTTGGTGCTGCTGCTGCCACACGGATTTGAAGGCATGGGACCAGAACATTCCAGCGCACGACTAGAACGTTTCCTGCAACTCTGCGCCAACAACAACATCCAGGTCGCCAGCCCCACCACTCCGGCACAATTCTTCCATCTCATGCGCAGACAACTGCATCGCAAATTCCGTAAACCCCTGGTGATCATGTCTCCCAAAAGTCTGCTGCGACATCCCCGTGCTGTCTCCCCACTGGAACACATGGCTTCAGGAGACTTCCATGAAATCCTGCCTGGCAACAAACCTCCTGCTGATAAAGTAACCCGCATGGTACTCTGCTGCGGCAAGGTCTATTATGAACTGTTGGCACTCAGTGAAGAGAAAAATATCCAGCACGCAGCCCTCATGCGCCTGGAACAACTCTATCCCTTCCCCGATGACATGCTCAAAAAATCCCTCTCCCAATGGCCCCATCTAAAAGAAATATGCTGGGCGCAAGAAGAACCCAAAAACATGGGAGCCTGGGACTATATCCGCCCCCGCATCAAAAACCTCATCAAGAACACAACCCTCGTTTATGCAGGCAGAAGCTCCGCCTCATCTCCTGCCACAGGCTCTCAAAAACTCCACTATGAAGAACAACAAGAACTGGCACACAACGCCTTGGACTGCTAAACCTTCTTCCCCTGTGCATCTCCTATTAGCAAAGCACCTATAACCCCCTTTTCGGCGTGTATCGCCAACCCTTTGACACTTTGGAGACAAACATGGTTATGAAAATTGTTGTGCCGGAAATCGGTGAATCCATTTCAGAAGCCACCGTCGCCAATTGGTTGAAGGAAAGCGGAGAAGCTGTCTCCGAAGGCGAAACCCTGGTGGAATTAGAAACCGACAAGGTCATGGTTGAAGTACCTGCACCCCAGGCAGGGGTACTGGAAAACATAGAAAAACAAGCTGGGGAGACCGTCCAAGTGGGCCAAGTGCTGGGGACGCTGAATCCTGAGGGCGTTGCCAGCAGCAAAACCACCAAAAAATCCTCCGCCCCAGCCGCCACAGAAATAGAGTCAACAACACCAGCAAAAATAGGACCTGCCGCCCGCAAACTAGCTGAAGAACACCACCTCAACCCCGCCAGCATCACCCCTACAGGTCCGCATCAGATCATCACCAAGGACGATGTTGTCCGCAATGCTTCAACTACCAATGCTTCAACTACCAATGCTTCAACTACCGCTGCCAACGGTCGCACCGCTCTCAGCACGCCTTCCTCTGCAGCCACCGTACCCGCTTCCTCTGGGACACGCCAAAAAAGGGTCAAAATGACTCGCCTGCGGCAGCGCATCGCCGAAAGATTGCTCCAAGCGCAGCACCAATCCGCCATGCTCACCACCTTTAATGAGGTGGACATGAACCATGTGATAGCGCTCCGCACCCGCTATAAAGAGATGTTTGAAAAAAAATATGGCAGCCGACTGGGCTTCATGTCTTTTTTCACCAAGGCCTCCGTACAGGCACTAAAAGATCTCCCCGCCGTCAATGCAGAAATTGACGGCGATGAAATTATCTACAAGCATTATTACGATATCGGTGTGGCTGTTAGCACCGAACGCGGACTGGTGGTGCCAGTAATAAGAAACGCCGACCGCTTGCGCTACATAGAAATTGAACAAGAAATTGCCCGCTTGGCAGGCCTGGCAAAACAAAACAAATTGACCGTTCAAGACCTTTCTGGAGGTACATTTACCATCACCAACGGTGGTGTGTATGGCTCCATGCTCTCCACCCCCATTCTCAATCCCCCCCAGGCGGGCATCTTGGGCATGCACAACATTGTTCAGCGACCCATGGTTGTCAATGACCAAATAGTCGCCCGCCCCATGATGTACCTTGCCCTTTCTTATGACCACCGCCTGATAGATGGAAAAGAAGCGGTACAGTTCCTGGTGAAAATTAAACAATTCATTGAAGACCCCTCTCGCTTGCTGCTGGAAATTTAACTATTTTCCTTGGCTGGCAGCGGTGTTGTGCCAATGCCAGCGGTGTTGGCGCAGCGACTGCTGCCAAGCGGATTCTGAATCGTTGTCAGACTGGCATTCAAGGGTATGCTCCCAGGCCCTAGCCCGACCTTGGGTGGTGCTAGAGAGATAGCGGGGATCCAAAAAGCGATAAGGAAGCCTACTGTGGCGATGGGCAGCAATGCCTAAGCGGGCTGCACGCAGCAGGGTGGGAGGAGCATCTCCCACATGCCACCATTGCAGTTCCAATTGGGGATTGGAAGGCGGGGGCAGCCGCCAGGGCGCCACCCGCAGCTCGCTGGCAGATAAAGGGGGAGGCAGCTGCAGCGGCTGGGCATCCCAACCTGCCACAGTTAACCCCAGGGAGCGGCACAGCAGGGTTTGACCTGCACACAGTCGTTCAGCCTCCCGCATGCGTCCCCCAGGCAAAGAATTGCTGCGCTGCATAGCTTGCAGCATCTGCTGATGTGCCTGGTGAACAAATAAGGGAACTCCCGCAGGCGGAGCAGGCAGCACCCGCCCTGCTTTGATGAGCACCGCATCCCCCTCACCCTGACAACCCATATTGCAAGAAGCCCCTCCACGGGCATGGTACATATACACCGTTCCCGCCGGCATGAACAATGCCCGTCTTTTGGGCGTCCAACCCAAAGAAGCATGACTGGCACGCTCGTGCAGATAGTATGCTTCTGTCTCCACCACCAAGGCCACACGCCAAATCCCCCCATGCCAATGGAACAAAGCCTTCCCCACCAACTCACATGCCACCAGCTGGGCATCGCGAGCAAAAAAATCTGTCCCCAGAGGATACACCCCACAATCATTCACTCACAGTAACCACCTGGCTGCTCGCCTCAACAAGCACTTGTACACCCAGCACTTCTCAAGATGGCAGCTTGCAGATGTTTGAACATCAATAGCTACTCCTAATCTGATCTTTCCAAGGTGTTTTTAGTGCCCGTCGCTCCAAACGCTTCAATCCTCGGACAAGCTCTGTTAGTACTTCCACCGGCTGCAACGCATAGTGTATGGCTAACATCTCCAACATTTTGTTCAAGGGAGGATTTGGATCACGCAGCAGCTGAGTATATTTAAATTGTAACAGATTTTTCATAATTTTCTTTCTCCAGTTTTTTCATCCAAAGTGTTACTTTACATGATATTTTTTGGCAATCAAGCGTGTAGTCGCCAAACAATTTAAGGAATTTTTTACCCCTGACATCTGGCATTTGGGTCCTGGGCATGGTTTTAATACAAGAAGACACGCTTTTTATTGGCTACTTTCCCGCTGCCCAGATTTTATACTGATGTTCTCCCATTTGCACCTACACACACAATACTCGCTGTTAAATGGTGCTATCCGCATTGCCGATTTACCCGCTGCCTTAAAACAACACGGCTATCAAAGCTGTGCCATTACCGACACGGGCTCTATGGCAGGGGTGGTGGAATTTTATGTGACGCTGAAGCAGGCAGGCTTAAAGCCTCTCATTGGCATGGAGGCTTTCGTCACCGACGGTGCTTGTACGGAACGTCATTATTCCCAGGCAGGCCCGAATGCCTCGCGCTTGGTACTGATTTGCCAGCATCGCCAGGGCTATGAAAATTTAATGAAGCTTTCTGGGCGGGGTTATACACAAGGAAAGTATTATGTCCCACGTGTAGACCGTGAATTGCTCAAAGCCCACCAAGAGGGTTTGATTGCCATCAGCTGGGGTACAAAGGGGATGCTGGGCAGCCTCATCAAGCGTGAACAGCACGAAAAAGCCCGCAAGACCGCCCAATGGCTGGGAGCAACCTTCAACGAGCGTTTTTATGTAGGGCTGCAGCATCATAGGCTGGAAGCACAAGTGCGCTTAAATGCCCATCTGATAGCATTGGCGCAAACCCTAGGATTGCCCTTGGTGGCTGGCAATGACTGCCACTACCTGAAAGCTGAGGAGGCAGATTCGCAGCATTTGCTGCGCCTGATAGGCTGGCAGAAAACCCTGGCGACTGCCGGCCCTGCTAAAAGCGACCAGTTTTATTTGCGTTCGCCAGCGGAAATGGCGGAGGCTATGAAGATTTACCCTGCGGAGGCGCTGGAGAACACGGAACGCATTGCAGCTTCATGCCAACTAAGCTTGGAGAACAGCACCCTGCATTTGCCCAGATTTGACTTACCCCCTGAGGCTTCAGATGAAGACAGCTGGCTGCAGCAGTGGGCAGCAGAACAGCTGGAGGCACGCTTGGCAGATTTGGCACAGCGATACCAAATTCCACCTGAAGAAAAGCACACCTGGGTCAAGAAATATCAGGAACGGCTGAGGCGCGAGTTGGAGGTGATTTGCCGCATGAAGTACAGCGGTTATTTCCTCATCGTGGCGGATTTCATCAACTGGGCAAAGCAAAATGGGGTGCGGGTAGGACCAGGGCGCGGGTCAGGTGCAGGTTCGCTGGTGGCTTATGCCTTGGGCATCACCGATTTAGATCCCCTTTATCATGGTTTGTTGTTTGAACGTTTTTTGAATGCAGGACGCATCAGCATGCCAGATTTTGATGTGGACTTTGATGTGGCGGGGCGCGAGCGAGTCTTAGAATACGTACGCCAGAAATATGGTCGCAGCCGTGTCTGCCAGATTTCCACCTACGGCACCCTGGGTGCCAAAGCAGCCGTGCGCAATGTAGCACGGGTCTTGAATTTTAATTACAGCGACGCAGACAAAATCGCACGGCTGATTCCAGACAAGCTGGGTATCACGCTGCAAGAAGCCATCCGCCTGGAAGCAGAATTGGCACGCATGGAAAAAGAGGGCAGCCCCCAAGAACGCCAGCTGTTAAAACACGCCCACAGATTAGAAGGATTACACTCCACCCAATCCACCCATGCAGCAGGTGTGATTATTATGGACTGCTCGGTGGAATCGGTGATGCCCATCTGCACCGACAAATCTGGTCAAGGGATTCAATCGCAATTCCCCATGAAGTGGGTGGAACACCAAGGCGGAGTAAAGTTTGATTTTCTGGGGCTGAACAACCTCACCATTATCAAACATGCTGTTGAACTGATTAACCGTTCACCAGCTGCCAATGCCCCCCAGCTGGATATAAATGCCATCCCGCTGGATGACCCCTTGGTGTTTCAGATGCTGGGACGCGGAGAAACCACTGGTATTTTTCAGCTGGAATCGGGCGGCATGCGTCGCCTGCTGATAGACCTCAAGCCAGACCGCTTCTCAGATTTGGTAGCCATCCTGGCACTTTATCGCCCTGGGCCTTTGGAATCAGGCATGACACGTGACTTTGTAGAACGCAAGAACAAGCGTCAACCCATTCAATCGCCCCACCCGCAACTCGACGAGGTTCTCCGCGAAACCCACGGCGTATTGGCCTACCAAGAACAAGTGATGCAGGCAGCACGCATTCTGGCAGGATTTAATCTTAGCGAAGCGGATATCCTGCGACGTGCCATGGGCAAAAAAGACCCCAAAGAAATGGCACAACAGCGAGAAGGTTTTGTGCAAGGATGCCTGAAAAACGACATCACAAAAAAAGACGCCAACCAACTCTTTGACCAAATTGACAAATTCGCTGGCTATGGATTTAATAAATCGCATTCCGCCGCCTATGGTCTGCTCGCCTACCAGACCGCCTGGCTAAAATGCCATCACTCCGTAGCTTTCATGAGCGCCTTGCTCAGCAGCGAAATGGGCAATACCGACCGCGTGGTCAATGATATCGCCGAATGCCGCGATATGAATATTGAAGTATTGGTTCCTGACATCAATCAAAGCAATGTGGATTTTGATGCGCATTCCCATGGGGTTCGCTTTGGCTTAAATGCCGTACGCAATGTAGGCTTAGCAGCAGCCAAAGCCATCGTGGAGACACGCAACCAACAACCCCACGGCAAATTCGCAGATTTGCACACCTTCTTGCATCAAATCAATCCACGGGTGGTGAATAAACGCGCCCTGGAAGCCTTAATTCAATGCGGTGCTTTGGACTCGCTGCATCACAATCGCGCCCAACTCTTAAAGGCGCTGCCAGAATTAATACAAGTCGTCCAACAAAACCAACTGATGCAGCAACAGGGGCAAGAAAATATTTTTGGACATCTGCCCTCAGGTCAAGCCCAAGCCCAAGAACTTAACTTAAAACTGCCCGAATGCCCGCCATTTGAACCCCACCAGCGCTTGCACCTAGAGAAAGAAGCCCTGGGATTTTATGTATCTGGCCATCCCTTGCAGGCTTATGCTTCTGAACAAAAACAACTCACCCATAGCATTCACAAACTTCGCAGCAGCGAAACCGCACCCAGCAGCCCGCTCCGTGTGGCAGGCGTCATCCAAAGCCACAAAATACGCCTCAACCGCAATTCAGAAAAATATGCCATCGCCCGTCTGCTGGATACCCGCGCTGCTTTAGAACTGGTGGTGTTTGCTCATGTTTATGCCCAATGCGCCCCCCTGCTGGAATCAGATGAACCCCTGCTGATAGAAGGTCATCTGCAAAAACAAGAACAGGATCTGCGCCTGCAGGCAGATTGGATTGTTTCCCTAGATAGTTATCGCCAACAATACGCCCAAAGGCTGGAAATACCTGCGCAAGACCCCCACTGCCTGCCCCAATTGGCAGACACCCTCAACCAACTAGAAAGCGGCGGCTGCCAGGTTGCATTGAAAATCAGCACCCCCACAGCCGAGATACTGCTGGATACTGGACTTGCAATCAACCCCTCGCCTGAGAACATTGGCAAACTCTCTTGGCTAAAAGCAGAACTGGCATTCTTTTACCCTCCCATCAACCCCGCTGCAGAGAATCCTTTAACAGGAGAACTCTCAGGGGACAAACTCTCAGGGGACAAACTCTCCAATGCGCAATTCTCGGCTGCGAAACTTTCAGGTGAAAAAGCCTCAGATGCCAAAGTCTCCAATGACAAAGTCTCCAATGACAATGCCCATGCCAAACTTTCAGATGCCAATGCGACATAGCCAAAACAGGCAACTGCCCCACCCCACAGCACTTCTTTGAAAGCCAAGAGGGGATACAGGAATCATCGCCCAACAGCCCCTTGACAGAAAATGCCAACAGCCACCATTTGAGGGTTAAAAGCCTGGTTATGTAATGTAGTTATGTAATGATTGAGGGGGTTCTATTGCGCCGATATTGCCTGCTGCTATATCTGCGTCTGCGACTAGATTTTTTTGCACCCACACCCTGTGCTTTCCTGCCATTTAGCCTGGTGTTTCCATTTGCTCTTTGCAGGCTGCCAGGTCTTTCATTTTGGCTGCGCAGCCGATTCTTGGGACGTGGATGATCCAAAATGGGCAAATCTGGCAGATGCGACAAGGTAGCCAAGCCTTGCTTCAACAATCCCGCTTCCAATTGCAGGGGTCCTGCCAATAAATTCAGCAGCAGCCAAGCCTCTCGTGTTCCAGCAACAGCCTCTGATGCTTTCACTGGCCTCAATTGGTGGGACAGCAATTTTTGGGCTGCTTTTAATATTTGCAGTGCTGGTTCTGTTTGACCCTTTAAAAACCCCCACTGCAGCATAAACTTTGGCAGCCGACGCCACAGCAACGCCCGTCTGGGGCTCGCCAGCAAGCCCTTGCCTTGCAGCATGGCTTCCAAACGCAGACTGCGTGCCAAATACCCCAAAAACCCCAGCAGTACCACTGTCTGAGGCAACATTTCTCCACCCCCATCATGCCAACTATCCAAACGTTTAAGCATGGGCTTTAAACACTGAAATGGATTGGAGATTGAATCCTTATCAAAAAACCAATCATGATGCTCCATCCCCAGCCAATAACTAAGCAAACCCAACTCATCAAACAGCTGAAAATACTCTGCTGCCATCCCTTCATAACAAAAACGATACAACTCTTGATTCAACCGATAGCGATTGACCTTGGTTAACATCCCACGTTTTTTGGTGATGGCATCTGATAAATCTTTAGAAAGCTCCAACTGCAGCCGACTGCTAAATCGTACGGCACGCAGCATGCGTACAGGATCCTCAACAAACGCCTCCTCAGGAGGCTTCAAGGAACGCAATTTCTTGGCACGCACATCTTCCAAACCTCCTACATAATCTATCAAGGTCATCTGATCTAGTTCCATCATCATCCCATTGACGCTAAAATCACGCCGCAGGGCATCTTCTTGAGGATTTCCCATGCGGTTGTCTTTGCGAATCACTCCTTCGGTATCCTTTTGTGGATCACTCCGAAATGAACTCACCTGCACAATTAAATCCGGAAACTCCACCAACACCAAGGGAAATCGCTTGCCAATAGTGCGAGAATTACGAAACATCATACGGATGCTGCGGGTATTGGCTGAACACACCACATCAAAATCTTTGGGCTTCATGCCCAAGAAAAAATCTCGCACAGCACCCCCCACCAACCAAGCCGTATAGCCAGACTGCTGCAGCTTGCTGCAAATAAAATGCACACGTGGGTGCACCTTCTCTGGTGCGATCCCATGTGTTTCCGCATTCATCAAATACGGGTTGCCTGGTAAATTGGATAAATCGTTCCAGTTACGGAGATTTCTTTTGTGGGATGGAGTTTTCAAGTCTCAACTATTGTCCCTGGTGAGTACTTCTTGTACAATGATACGGGAACATTTGTTCCATGTTCTCTACTTCCTCACAAGTCCCTTTACCCTTCATATTTTGCGTATGGACATTGTATCCCATCTCATGATTATGCCCATGTATAAGTTATACTATTTTTGCTCGCAGCACCATCAAATCTTTTATAAAATCTCTCCCAGCATCATCAAAGCGGAATATTCTCGTCATTCATACCCCCAGGCTGCCAAGGACAGCAGTAGAAAGCACGAAAGATGCCCCCCTTCCATGACCCTGCCCTGTCTTTTCCAGCTTCAAGCTCCCTGCTGTGCGGAACACGACTGCTGCTGCACCGTCTTGAACCCCAGCACGCCCAGACCCTGCTGGTTTATGTTCAGGAAAATCGCGACTGGCTTGCCCCCTGGGAGCCCAAACACCAACAAAGTTACTATACCCTCAGCGGACAACAACAATTGCTAAAAGCAGCCCAACGTTATTGGCAACGGGGTCATGGTCTGCTCTTTGGTGTCTTTGAACGTCAGGCCCCCAAAAGTACCATGGCAGGCAGAATGTGCCTCGCCCGTTCCCCCCCCAAACCACTCCCAGGCATTGGCAGGATATTCCATTGCCCAAAAACACAGCAAAAAAGGTTACGCCACAGAAGCCCTCCGCCTGCTTTGCCTTCACGCCACAGAAGCCCTCGAACTAAAAGCTTTGCAATTGGCTATTATGCCCCACAACCTGGCTTCAGTACAGGTTGCTCTTAAATGCGGATTTAAAAAACAACACCGCCAACACTGCCTGCTGGAAATCAACCACCATTTGTGTTCACACCACCTGTTTCAGCTTGAAGCTACTTCCCTAGAAAAACAGTACCTTCCTGCCTGCCATTATTTTTCAAAGACTTCTGCATCGGATACAAAGGCCTTCATCCCCTCATCAGACAGGGGATGATCCGCCACCTGCATCAAAATATCCGCCGGCACCGTGAGAATATCCGCACCTGCCAACAAACACTCGCTCACTTGAACCGCATTGCGAAAAGAAGCTGCCAGCACCTCCGTCTTGATGCGATACGCATTAAAAACAGCCACAATCTCATTGATTAAACGCACCCCCGCATCTTTTCTATCGCCCCCTATCCCCACATAAGCCGTGTTGGCTGTACAATCTGAACCCTCAGGCGGGGCCTTGTGATTCTCTATATGATACAATGCGTTGCCCTTAGGGCGTTCAGGCTGGTCATGTTTGTACATATAGTCAGCCAACCGTCCCAAAAAGGGAGACACATAGGTGGCACCTGCATTGGCAGCCCAGAATGCCTGGGCACTGTTGAAAATCAAAGTGGCATTGGTCTTAATGTCCTGTTCCCACAATTTCCGCAGTACTATCAAACCGCTTAAGGCATCCAGCTTCATGGCCCGATATCCTCCCACCGGCACCTTCACCACCACATTCTCTCCTATGTCCGCCAACTCTCTGGCTTGCAGCAACATCTGCTTGGGTTCCAACTCGGTCAATTCCAAAGACACAGGACAAGGCGCCATATATTCGCACAATTCTCGCATCAACTCCACTGCCTGCCCCCATGAAGTCGCACCTGCGCGTTTCAACAGGGTAGGATTGGTGGTAACTCCGTTAATCACACCACCCTCCCTTAAAGGACGAATTTCTTCTATATTGGCAGTATCGGCAAAAATGCGGGGAGCAAACCGCGCAGGATGAGGCAAGCGCTTCTCTTTAGGACTCACATGCACTGCAGCCATCATCTCCCGACGGCTGCCTGCGGCGGGGTGAATATCACTAGGTTTTAACATGGCAGCATCTCCTCTATACTTTTCAAAAACAAACCCCTAACAAACCACAAAGGCAAAAAGGCAGAAAGGCAAAAGACCTCTCTTGTGATTCCCACTATGACACCCCTTGGATGAAGTGTATCCCAACACATGACAAATAGCATGCCTGCTGCTGGGGCAAGCTCAAGGCAAGTTGCAGCCAATGTATCTCTATGCCTGCAAGATGTGACAACATTTGACAATATTTGACAATATTTGACAATTTCCTGCTGGGGACTCCAAGGTGAAGACTGAAAGCAAGTCGGGAAGAGACCTGAAGGTCGGTCGTTTTTTGCTGCTGTTCTTTTTTTTGTAGGTGCCATGTCTGCTGCTATTCCGCCGGTGAAAGGCGTGCGTGATTTTTACCCTGAAGAACTGCGCATGCGCAGCTGGCTGTTTGATGTGTGGCGCAGCTGGAGCAAACGCTTTGGCTTTGAAGAATATGACGCTTGTCTCTTGGAACATGAAGCACTGTATTTGCGCAAAGCAGGGGAGGAGATTGCTGAACAAATATATGGGTTTGAAGACAAGGGGGGCAGGCGACTGGCTTTACGCCCAGAGATGACTCCCAGTTTGGCGCGTTTGGTGGTTCAGCGGCAGGCTGCCTTGTCATTTCCCTTGAAGTGGTTTTCGCTGGCGCAGTGCTTTCGTTATGAACGTATGACCCGTGGACGCAGGCGGGAACATTATCAGTGGAATGTGGATATTGTGGGAGAATCCTCACTGGCAGCAGAAGCTGAATTACTGGCACTGCTGCTGAATGTGCTAAGCCAGATGGGGCTGGACAAACATCAGGTACAGGTGCATTTGAATCATCGTTTGCTGCTAACAGGGCTGCTGCGCCTATTGAAAGTGCCGCCAGCCAGGCATCAGGCTGTGCTGGTTGCCATGGACAAAGGCGATAAATTGCCCCCAGAGGAATTAGCTGCCTTGCTGCGGGCGCAGGGATTGACTGATACCCAGTTGGAACAATTGCTGGGACTGCTGGACAGCAAGCATGTCAAGCCCTGGCAGCAAATGCTGCTGAACAGTAAAGAAGCCCAAGCCCTAACAGAACTGGATTGGCTGATGACATCTTTGGGGAATATGGGGTTTGAGGGTTGGTGTCGCTTTAACCCTGCTGTGGTGCGCGGACTGGCTTATTACACTGGGGTGGTGTTTGAACTGCGTGATGCCAAGACCAGCCTGCGCGCAATTTGCGGCGGGGGACGCTATGATGATTTGCTGGCTGCTGTTGGCGGGGGATCTATGCCAGCAGTGGGATTTGGCTTTGGTGATGTAGTGATTCTAGACCTGCTGCAAGCACAACAACAGCTGCCCTCTTTAACACCAGAACTCCACTGCATGGTGATACCCTTTTCCGTTGCAGAACATGGGGTCTGCCTAAGCATCAGTCAGCAGCTGCGCCAAAGCGGCTTTAGTGTTTATGCTGAACTCTCAGGGCGCAAACTGCCCAAAGCCCTGCAGCTAGCCGCAGCCCTCGGGGCGAAATACGCCGTCTTGCTGATGCCAGATGAACTGGCACAAGGAAAACTGATAGTTAAACAACTATCCCAACGAACCGAAAAAAAAGTGGAGATAGCATCCCTGCTGGCTCACCCCCCCTTCACATGAAAGCACACCACAAAGCACTAGAGAACATCCCCGCCCTCCCCAAGACACTAATTGATCCTAACTACTCTGCGCTTCTTCAATAGCGGTGCTGCGCTTTCCATTTTTAGCAAGGTCACCAACTTTGCCAGCCTGGCTTGTACCAAGGGCGCTTCTAACAATCCTTGCTTTTCTTCCGCACGAAATGGCAGCGACATGCTTAATCCATTCACCACCGCTGCCGGCGGCAGTTCCTCCAGATCCTCCATGGTTAAATTTAACTGTTTGTCATCAGCAAATTGTTTCAACTGCTCCAACAACGGTGCCAATTCCAGCTCGGTATCCAACTCATCCGCATCCTGTACAAAAGCGGAAAAATTGGCCCGCACACGACGATACCCCTTCCAAGTGGGCATCTCTTCTTCCAATTGAAAACGCTTTAAGCCATGCAAAACCACCAAATAACGACCATCCGCAGTCTGCTCATTACCCGCAATCTGCCCCAAACAACCCACCTCATACAATGGCGGCATCTGTGTTGAAGGCAGTCCCAACCGCTTGTTTCCTTCACCAACCCCTGCTGTTATCACCACATCTTCAGCAGCAAGGTCGCCTGTTTCTTCCTCCTCTGCAACTGCCAGCCCGTCCTCCTGCTGGAAAGGTTGAATAATCCCGATATAGCCCTCTGCTTTTAAGGCATCCCGAATCATGTTGCGATAACGCCGCTCAAAAAAATGCAGCGGCAGCCACATTCCAGGCAGCAGCAGCAATCCCTTTAACGGAAATATGGGAAATTCCGTTGGCAGTTGATCTCTGCCTTGCTTTGCTGAACCTTTGGTGACCATATTGTTGGCTTTCGGAATTAGCTGCTTCCTCTTCTTACTTATGCTCATCACTCTCCTCATAAGAATCCCCCCTAGCAATTTTTCTAGCCTCTCCTTTATTGTAACATACCCTCGGAGACAAAAGGATATGCAAAATCCACTTTTCCCCCTCTCCCCTTGGTCAAAAAGTTTCCTTGCCACTAGGGAGGGACAGGGTGAGTTGATTGCGGTTTTTTCCCTGGGAGACAGCTTCACAACGACCTATTTGCTGCACTTCCAACTGCAAAGGTTTGGCTAGTTTTTTCAGCACCCCCAGTATTTCTGGTCTGCCGATGACTTCCAGGCGGTGTCCCATATTGAATACCTGGTACATTTCTCTCCAAGAGGTTTTGCTCTCGCTTTGAATCAATCGAAACAGCGGCGGGGGTTCAAAGAGTTGGTGCTTGATATAGTGAATATTTTTGCCCAGTCTTAAGCACTTGGTCTGACCGCCCCCCGTGCAGTGCACCAGACCAGAGACTAATTCCCGATACTCCAACAACAGTGGTTTGATAAGCGGCAGGTAGCTGCGGGTAGGGGACAACAATGCCTCTCCGATGGACAGCGGGGTGCCTGGCAGGGAATCGGCAAGGGTAAAAGAACCGTTGTAGCGCAAATGAGGGGGGGTGAGGGAATCTACAGTCTCAGGATATTTTGCAGCATATTGCTGTGAGAGCAGCTCATGACGGGCTGAAGTCAGCCCGTTGCTGCCGATACCGCTGTTGTAGCGTTCCTCATAAGTGGTTTGCCCAAAAGATGCCAACCCTACCATCACATCGCCTGGACGAATGGCCTGACCATCTATCACTTCAGAGCGCCGCAGGCGGGTGGTGAGGGTAACATCCACCAATAAGGTTTGCACTACATCGCCCACATCCGCAGTTTCTCCCCCAGCTAAATGTACCTGCACCCCCCACTCCCCAAAACGCCTAGCCACCTGATTCAAGCCTTCCAAAAACGCTGCCAGCACTTCCATCGGCACACGACGCGCATTGCACCCCAGCGTGTTGCTGCACACATAGGGACCCAAAGCCCCCACGCACAACGCATCATCGGTGTTCATCACCATGGCGTCCTCTGCCAACCCCTTAAACACCCCCACATCCCCCGTCTCCCGATACTGCAAATAGGCAGCCGCACTCTTGCTTCCCACACCATCCGCATGCTGCACCAAGCACCAAGCCTCATCACCAGTCAGCACATCGGGCAATATGGTACAAAAAGCCTGGGGAAACTCTCCCCCTTCACCCAGCAGACTCACCGCCTGACTACGCTGATTAAACCGATCCAGCAACTGACTACGCTCACCAGGCTGACTAAACCCATTCACCGCCTGACTATGCTGACGCAACGCCTGACTTCGCTGAACAAGCTGACTCACTGCCTGATGCACCTTATCCTTGTGGACAGATACTCCGCGCTGTTGATATCTCTCTGCTTCCAGCTTCATGATGCTTCCAGCTTACCCTTTGCAATGTCTACGCAGCTTATTGAATCACTTCTTCCATTAAATAGCTTCCCCTAAATATCTTGCCCCATCAAAGCTCCATCTCCCCCAAGCTAACATATCTGTGATAGAGACGAGAAGATAGAGATACATATATTATATCTATATATTTTGCAACAACCAATGCAACAAGGAACAATATGCACATACGGTCGGTGTCCAAGGTGGTGGGCAGCCTTTTGCTGCTGGTGGCAGCAGCGCAGCTGATTCCCGGTTTATTGGCACTTTACCAGGCAGAGACCGGCTGGCAGGCACTGTTGTTTTCTGCGGTGTTGTCTGGGGTGGTTGGATGGATACTGCTGATGTTTGGGGGAGAGGTGCAAGATTTCTCACTGAAAGATGGTTTTTTAGCGGTTACTCTCAGTTGGATTGCTGCCAGTATAGCTGGAGCCATTCCCTACTGGATCAGCGGAGCTTTGCCTTCTTTTACCGATGCCATATTTGAGTCGGTTTCTGGTTTTACCACCACGGGGGCTACTGTGTTGGAAGATTACAGCCTGATGGGAAAAGGGATGTTGTTGTGGCGAAGTTTAACACAATGGCTGGGTGGGATGGGTATTATTGTGCTGGGTTTGGTGGTGCTGCCCAATTTGCGAGGTGGGGCGAGCATGCAGTTGTATCAGCGCGAAGCCCCTGGTCCTTTTAAGGACAAGCTCACACCCCGATTGCAAGATACCGCACGTATTTTGTGGTCGGTGTATTTGCTGTTTACCTTGTTGGAAATTGCGGTGCTTCTGCTGTTAGGGATGACACCATTTGATGCGCTTAACCATGGGCTTACCAACATTTCCACTGGTGGTTTCAGCACGCGTCCTGAAAGCATTGCTGCCTGGAACAGTCCTGCCATTGAATGGGCGATGATTTTCTTCATGTTTGTGGGGGCGGTGAATTTTAGCTTGCATTATCGCTTGCTGACTTCGCGGAAACATCGCTTGCAGCAGCTGCGGGATGAAGAGTTGGGTTGGTATGCGCTGGCTTGTATCGCTGCTTTCTTGCTGATGACGGTTTATCTATACCAACAAAACATTTATGCTTCGTGGCAAGAGCTTGTCACCAAGGCGGGATTTCAAACCATGTCCATCCTCAGCTCTTCTGGTTTTACCTCAGCAGATTATGTGGCCTGGGGAGCATTTGCCGAGTTGTTGATACTAGCCTTGATGCTGCCAGGAGGTTGTGCGGGCAGTACCTCAGGAGGCATAAAATGGATGCGGGTGATTCTGTTATTAAAAAATATTCGCCGCGAGATTATAAGACTGGCGCACCCGCGTGCTGTGGTGGATACCCGCTTCAATGAAGCCCATGTGGACAAGGATGTCCTGCACACGATCTATAGCTTTGTGCTGCTGTTTTTGGCGAGCATTGCACTGTTGACTCTATTGCTGACTTTAAGCGGGCTGGACGCTTTTACCAGTCTGGGTGCGGCTGTATCGGCTGTGAGTAACATCGGACCTGCTGTAGGGAGCTTGGGTCCTGGTGAGACTTATGCGTCGCTTTCAATTTTTGCCAAGTGGTCGCTGATGCTGGGAATGCTGGCGGGACGCCTGGAAATCATGACTGTCTTTATGCTGTTCACTGCCTATTTTTGGCGCAGATAAAATGTATCACAGCCCCTTGGCTGTTTTGGTCTTTTTAGCAGCAGGGATAAGAATTTGAATCCATTTCACTTAGATACTATTGACAAAATAACCTGCAATAGCGGATAGTTTAAGATTGAATGGCGGTGATGCATAAGTGTTTTGCTAGCACCACAGCTGGAACACGCCACTTGTTGGTGTGTCCCCATCGTCTAGTTGGCCTAGGACACCGCCCTTTCACGGCGGCAACAGGGGTTCGAACCCCCTTGGGGATATTTCCAAAAACTAACAACTGGTAACACTACGGCAGGCAAAACTACGGCAGGCAAAACTACGGCAGGCAAAAATGTTGATACAAGCATGCACAAACATCTCCCCCCAGATGCCTGCTACGGAATACACCAGGCAGTGCCACCACACAAAAATTTCAAAAAACACAGCCCAGAAAAACACAGCCCAGAAAAACACAGCAAAAAAAGCTGGCGGCATGCCATCAAAAATTTCATTTTTCTCTCAGAGTCCACCACGCCCCCGCCAATATACCAGAGCCGGTAGCTCAATTGGTAGAGCATCTGACTTTTAATCAGAGGGTCCTGGGTTCGAGACCCAGTCGGCTCATTCTCTCTTTTTCATGCTTATGGTGTTTGTCATCTCCCATTAGAAATTCTACAGGTGACAATTTGTCTCTGCTTATTGTCTCTGCTTATAGCACCTGGCATGCTAAAGATACTATCTTAGGCAATATCCGTAGTCCATTTATTCAAATTTTCCTCCAAACTTTGATACTCGCCAGACGCATCATGCACTCTCTGCTATCCCTTCGTAGTATGGCATCCACAGCCCTGTTGGTGCTGTTCTTATTGCCACAACCTGCGCAATCACAACAGAACCCGCAAATATCTACTGCGGAAATGGTGTTTGCTCAGCCCAATCAAACCCAACTGCGACTGCGACTGGCCAACACCCAATACAGTGAAGGCGCAAAACACTTCCGTGAAAAACAATTTATACAAGCCGTAGATTTCTTTGAAATCGCCCTGGACGTACTGCAAGAAGACAATGTCGAGCTCGCCAGCAAAAGCCAACTGCGGGAACAAACCCTCTATGGCTTAAGCATTTCCTACTGGAAAACCAACCGCAGCCAAGATGCCCTGCAAGTACTAGATAATCTAGTGGCTATAGAAAATACCCCTTTTGCCGCCGAAGCTTTCTATCTGCAGGCCACCATTCTGCTGGAAAAACCCACCAATGCTAATTTGGAAGCTGCCCTGGTCGCCATGGAAGAAAGTGCCCATCGTGGCAGCCCAGAACTGCAACGCATTTCTCGCCAAGCTGCCATCGCCTATGGCTACAACTACAGCACACTGGCCTACCTCCGCGGAGAAATACCTCTCTCTCAAAGACTGCTGGAAAGGACTTTCGCCGTCATAGGCGACGCCAACCTGCCTCCCCAACAAACCCAGCATCTCCTCTTTGCTCGCGGTATCTATGCCCTTAGCCTAGGACAAGGAACCTCCGCTGCAACCCACCTGGAAGCCCTCCAACAACAATCTCCTAATTTTAAAAATACCAACGGCGTACAAATCAAATCCGCCCTGACTAACGCCTACTACCAAGCAGGTATAGAGAAAATTAACGCCCGCCAATATGATGACGCCCTCGCCTTTTTTAACAAAGCCCAAAGCCTCCAAACTGAAGCCCGCGTGGATATCCTTCACGGACGCTTCCTGACGCTCGCCCGTTCTGAACGCAGCAGCGAATCACAACAAGTACTCAACCAGATCAAAACCCTAGACCCCAAAACTTTTCAACAACTAAGAAAAATTCAGCGCAAACTCAAACGCTAATCCCCCCATACATACCCACCACCCTTGCCTCCTAGGCGTTTGCTCCCGTGTCCTCTCTGCAGCTCCAGTGCCAAAAAGCCCTAGGCGAACTCCAACTGCCCGATAACCTAGGGCCGCTGCAAAATGCCGTACGCAGCTGCACCGCCAACAACAACACCATCACCGTACGACTGGAACTCCCCCCGCAAATCTCCCTGCGAAGAACCGTCACCCAGCTAGTCTATAAACGGCTGCAACAACTATCCGCAACCTCAAAAATTCGGGTGGAAATGGTTGACCAAATCTCACAAACCACACCCCCGCCCCATACGGCACCACCATCAGACGGCACCCCCAGAGCGGCACAACGCTCCACTTATTTACAAAGTTATCGCCAGGTCATCGCTGTGGGCAGCGGAAAAGGCGGTGTAGGAAAATCCACTGTCGCTGTTAATCTTGCCCTGGCACTCCAACAACTAGGACACCAAGTCTCCCTATTTGATGCCGATATCTACGGTCCCAGCCTGCCCATCATGTTAGGACTCCGCAGCGCCAAACCACAAATCAGCCAGCAAAAACGCATCCAGCCCCTCCGTGCATATGGACTCTCTGTTCTCTCCATAGGCAACCTTATTGAAGAAGCTGCTGCCACCATCTGGAGAGGACCCATTGTTCATCAAATCATTGAGCAGCTTTTAAGAGACACCGATTGGCCCGGCGGAGACTTCATGATCATTGATCTGCCCCCCGGCACCGGCGACGCCCCCCTTACCCTCTCCCAACTGGTACAGCTGCAAGGAGCTGTGATTGTTTCTACCCCCCAAGATGTGGCCTTATTGGACGCTGTCAAAGCCATCGCCATGTTTGAAAAAGTGGCTGTACCGATCTTGGGTTTGGTAGAAAACATGAGCCGCTTCCTTTGTCCCCACTGTCAAACCCCAAGCGATATCTTTGATCACCACACTGTCCAAAAAACCTGCGGGCAGTACGGCGTACCCTTTCTGGGCAGTATCCCCATTGACATAGAACTGCGAAAAGGCGGTGACAGCGGACAACCACCACTAGCCCAGACCCTCAGCCCCTCTGACCATCCTGCCCCTGCGCAAAAAGCCTTGCTGGACATTGGCCGCAAACTTTTAACACAATTGGATGCAGCAGCAGCATCCCCAAGCTAAACAAGCCCCAGCTAAATAAGTCCAAGCCAAACAAGCCCAAGCTAAGGGATAAGAACCTCCCGCATATTCATGCACGCCCCCCCGCACTTAGCCCAGCAAGTGAGCCTTGCAGGCAAAACTCTGAAAGTTGTGCTTAGCGACAGCCGGCGGCAGTAATGAATCGTCAATCAACGGGCTGTCAATCAACGGCTTTGAAGGATTTTTTCAGCCACCACACACTGAGGTAAACCAGGGGGGTGTCCAATGCAGCGATAGCAATTTTCAGCAGCCATTGTCCAAAAATCAGCTGGAACAGAGGAAACCCTTTTCCATAAAAGGCAAGGAAGATGAATACGAAGGTATCCACCAGTTGGGCTATTGAGGTGGAGAGATTATTTCGCAGCCAGAGGTGGCGTGATTTGAAGGTTTTTTTGAGGTGATGGAAGATGAAGACATCCAGGTTCTGGCTGATGAAATAAGCCACTAGGCTGGCAAGTGCGATGCGCAGGCTTTGCCCAATGATGGCAGAGAAGGCGGCTTGCTGCTGCCAAACGGGAGGAGAGGGCCAAACAACGGCAGCCAGGCTGAGAATTCCCACGGCTATTAAGACCACCATGCCACTGAGAATCATGCGCAAGGCCATGCGTCTGCCATACACTTCGGAGACGATGTCGGTGCAGGCAAAGGTAAGCGCAAATGCCAGTACGCCGGCAGGTGCGATGACTGGACCAACTTGCACCAATTTGGCAGCCAAGACAGTGGAAATAGTGAGCATCCCGCTAAATAGGGATAGCAGCAACAGCAGGGGCATAGTCATGAAAGCAGCAGGATTAGAAGCAGAGGCAGCAGCAGGGGTATTGGACATGTGGAAGCAAGTGTAGTGGAAAGGAACCATGCGCAAGAAAGCTAGGGACATGACTGCTATTGCTAGCTGCATAAGCGACATTCCGCTTATGGTTTCAGCGAGCTAACCATGAAGCATGATGCCAGAGGCGCTCATTACTTAAAAGTTATTTGAAACAAAGCTGGCTAACAAGGCACCTTTGCAGCCTATCTTGGGGGTTAGTGATCAAAGACACCCGTTTTAAATTTGTCTTCAGGAATGGAGAAGCCGTTAATCACCAAAGCAACTAGGGTGGGGATAAAAGCTTGACAGCGTTCGTTGAGTTCATTGATGGGGCAACCAGTGCCGTAGTGTTTGCGGGTTTCCATCATCTTTAGCAAGTGGTCATAGATTGGCAAAAGGGGGAGCACATCCATGGCGGCATATTGCAGTTGTTCAGGGGAGAGTTCTTGCTGACTCCAATTAGAAGACTGGGCAGTTTTGTCGACTGTATCTCCCAGTATTTCGTGGGTTAAATTTTGCAGGCTATGGGAGCGGGCGTAAGTGCGCACCAACTTGCTCATGACTTTGGTACAGTGGTATGGATGAACATCCACGCCGTTGCTTACCTTCAAAAAGGCTACATCTCCCAAAGCATAGTGAAAAACTTTGAGGAGTTTCTCATCGGTCAACAAACGCTTAAGATTGGGGGGAAGATTGCCGGGCTGAGGGCGCACCAAACACACCCGATTCTGGCGATCACACAACTGTACCAAACACACCTGATCCCGAAACAGTTCTAAACCGTGCAATTCGGTATCTACTGCAATATCTTTTTGCTCCAAATAGTGATGCAGCAGTTCATCAGGAATATCTGCAGATACCTGGTAAATTTGCTTTTTTTCAAGCGGAGTAATTTTTTGGCTGGCATCCATCTTCGGTAACTCCTAGATCACTTCATGCATTTTCTGGCTGGCATTACATTGTGGGAAGAATTTGGTCTGCACCAAAGTTCAAAAACATGCTTTACTTTCTTGCAATATTTCCGTTCTTTCAATTTCAGAACAGCTTACTGAGATTTTTAACCTGCTTCCTCTTGGCAGGCTAAGACACGCCAGGAGACTGTGACTTTTTATGAAAGGTGGCTTTTTATGAAAGGTTGCTTTTTATCAAACATTTTTTCTGGATACAGCCACTCAACAGTTGCAAATCTCCAATTTGCAATTATTCCTGCCACTATCCCAAAATTGTGCTTTTATGTCAAATTTGAAGTTGCACCCTTAGAACCTGGCTGGGTTCATCCGCTTCTGCCAAAGCTGCGGCTTGATTTATTTAGCAGGTGGAGGATAGCGGATTTGTGTGATGGCAACTGTTAGCTGTCCTTTGGGGATGGGAATTTCAATCAGGTCGCCTTCTGATTTACCAATTAAAGCCCTGCCAACAGGAGTCTGAAAAGATATGCGATTCTGCTTCAAATCGGCCTCATCTGGGCCAACAATCTGATAAAAGAATTCATCACCTGTTTCTTGATCTTCTAGATGTACTTCTGCCCCAAAGGCCACTTTATCACTCGGGCTGCGCGCAGGATCTACCACTTGCAGCTTAGGAAACCTAGCGTTGATTCCTTGAATGCGCCCTTCAATAAAACCTTGGCGCTCTTTGGCCGCATGATATTCCGCATTCTCGCGTAAATCTCCGTGTTCTCTGGCCTCAGCTATCAGCTTCTTCACCGCAGGGCGCTCCACTGAAAGCAAATGATCCATCTCCTGCTTTAATCGCTCAAAGCCTTCTCTGGTAATGGGAATCTGTTCAGACATACACCCTCGCCTCCACCATCTCAAACCGTATGTTTTTCAAAATACCCCCTGCAAAAAAGATCTGTTTCTTGCCTTATTTCACAAAAATATACAGATCTTCCCCCTCCTGTTATCAGCGGAAAAACAACCACCTGCTCTAGCAGCAAAAAAAACCCCATAACTGGCATTTTTCACAGAAAACACAAAATGCCAAACCACTTGCTTATTATTCTTATATCAAAAAATGGCGGTAAATACATCCAAGCAAGTCACCTCTGTTTAACTCCAACCAATCCCTTGTTATGCCTTCCACCAGCATGATAGATTTTTCTTGCTATTTACCTGCTTTTAATTTGTTATTTCTTAGAACAACCCCAAAATCCATGGTAAAAAATAGCTTCAATTTGAATAACAACCTGCCCTTTTTGATGAAAATTCCCCTAAATTGCTAACTGTTAAAAAAAACAACAATCATTATTGCTAATTCCGTCTTTATTAGATACAAAGTTACTTCTATATTGTTCATTGCACCGTTTTGCTTTCAAACAGCACATCTGGAGGAAATTGTATGTTTTGGAAAAAGCACTTTGAATTTGTCATTATCACTCCCCGACATGCGCGCATGCTGCGTTTCGCCATGCCGGTCTGGATTCTGACCATATGTGGCATCCTGCTTGGAGTAGTAAGCATCGTGGGAGCTTATGGCTTAAAAACTGGCTGGCAGGAACACCAGAAAATCTCCCATATGGAAGAACTCCAACGCACCTATAATAAACAACAGATCAAACTGCGCAAAATCAACAACCAGCTGCTCTCCATGGAACAGCAAATGAATCATCTGAGAGAACTTGACCACAAACTCCGTTTAATGACCAATCTCCATCTGCCCCGTGAAGACAACTTTTATGGACTCGGCGGCAGCGAAACGCCTCTTGCTACACCCCTGAAAGAAATCAGTCTGGAAGAACTTTCCCTGGCGGAAATCTTGGAACGCGATATTGAACGTTTAAATAACCTGGCAACCCTGCAAAAAGACAGCTTCCACAACCTGAAAAGCCACCTGTCTGATAACAAAGATCTCCTAGATAGAACCCCCTACCTCTGGCCAGTTAAAGGCTTTATCTCTTCTACCTACGGAAACCGCAGAGACCCCTTCACAGGTGAAATTCGTATGCACCACGGCTTGGATGTCGTCTCTCCCGAAGGGACACCCATTCGGGTAACTGCCGACGGCATTGTCACCGCCAATTCCAAAGACCCAGGCATGGGCAATATGCTGGTGATTGACCACGGCTATGGCATCATTACCCGCTACGGACATAACCAAGCCAATCTCGTCAACGAAGGACAACGTGTGCGCCGTGGCGATGTTATCGCCCTGGTTGGTTCTACAGGCCGCAGCACCGGGCCACACCTGCACTATGAAATCCTTATGAACGATATCCCCATCAACCCCTTCAAAGTACTGGTTGGAGATGTCCCCAAATCTTCCCTGGGATTTGGACCCCTCTATTAACCACAGCTAAGCATCCGTGCCCAAGAAGATGGCAGGCAGAAAATATACTGCTGCCGACAATGCGGGTCGCCAGGGTGCATGACTAGATAAGAAGTTAATAAGAGAACGCCTGACCCCCCCAATCAGCAGCTAACTCCTTGCTGGGGGCAGCAGGGTGGAGGCTATTTGGAATTTATTTTACTTGAACGACGGACGCGCTCCAGCACTCGCTGACGATTGATGTACTGGGAACCATACTTGGCGACCAGTTTTTTTATGGAGATATCCAGCTTTTTGGAAGTTTGTAAAAATACCAGCCCCACCGCATAGGCCTGCGCTTTGCTGGGAAGAATACCCTGATGAGAGGCCTCTGTGGGGCGCACCCAGGCCACACCTGCTTGAATGTCTACGGGTGCGATTTGATTGCTGCGGTCTTCCAGCTTAATTTTCACTCTGGAACCCGGCGGGGGAGGCTTAACAGTCACAAAGCAGAGTTCCATTGCTGCTAGGGAAATATTCACAGAGTAACCCACACATCCATCGCTTCCCAGGTAAGCGGGCAATGGGCTGCTACTCAGGCGATACATCTCCCTTTGGTCTTCCCACATGCGCATGAATTCTGCCATACGCACTACTTTTTTGTCAGGTATCGTGTAGTAGCGATAATTGTTGGGCCTTTCGCTGGCTAACACACCTTGGTTACCCACCCAGCCCATGCCTCCACCGCTGCGAGGGATGTAACGATTTGAGGGCGAAGGGCTTGAGCCTTGCTTAAACCAATGGGGTAGATTTTCAGCTGAGGCTGTCTCATCCCAGGATTTTGTCCATTTTCCAGGTTCAATCACGGGCGGCAGGACTGCAGCGTTTTTTGCAGCTGCGTGCCCTTTGCCAAGCTGTTTTTGGGCTCTTTTGTTTGGTTCAGATGGCAGAAAAGAAGAGCTCATGGCATAACCTGCTGGCGGAAGAAAACTTGGACAAGCAAGAAATAGCAAAAAATAGGCCAGTACGAGGCAGGTATCTTTTACTATGATAAGAAAAACTTGTTGTGATTGCAAATTGCTATGCTATCGGTGTATATTGCTTAGTTGATTCAAGGTGACCTGATTAAGCACAGCTGTGGCTGCATTGTCTCCCCTGGCTGCTTCAAGTTAGTTATTTTCAAGAAAGCTGGTGTTTTAGCTGGCTGTTTATCTTATGAGCATGTCTGAAAGCGAAACTGTACAACCCGACTTTTCCAAGGGGGGAGGAATCTTGCCTGCGGTGGTGCAAGATGCCCACAATGGGGAGGTGTTGATGGTGGCCTATTTGAATGAAGAGGCATTTCAGCGCACCTGTGAGACGGGCAAAATGCACTATTATTCTCGGTCTAGGGGAAGTTTGTGGTTAAAGGGAGAGACTTCGGGACATGTTCAGTATGTGAAGGGGGTATTTTTGGACTGCGACAGTGACGCACTGTTGTTTCAGGTGGAACAAAAAGGGGGTGCTTGTCATGTGGGGTATCGTTCTTGCTTTTACACGACTTGGTTGGCGGGCAATTGGCAAGTGAAAAAAGGGATGCAAAAAGTGTTTGACCCTGAAGAAGTATATTCCAAGCAAGAGAAGGGAAGATGACATCACCAACCCCTGCACAAGCCCTGGATGCAGAGATAAAATTGGGCATTCCCAAGGGGAGCCTGCAAGAAGCCACGGTGGACTTATTTCGCCGTGCTGGATTTAAGCTGAGTATTTCGGGGCGGTCGTATTATCCATCCATTGATGATCCGCAGATTACCTGTCTATTGGTGCGTGCTCAGGAGATGGCACGTTATGTGGAGCTAGGCTTGCTGGATGCGGGGCTAACGGGTTTGGACTGGGTGCTGGATCAGGATGCGAAAGTGGAATTGGTGGCAGATTTGGTTTATTCCAAAACAGGCATCGGCAAGGCGCGTTGGGTTTTGGCGGTACCAGAAAATTCTACGATTACTTCTGCCAAAGATCTACAAGGCAAACGGATAGCTACGGAAGCTGTGAATTTGACACGCCGTTTCTTGCAGAGCAAAGGGGTTGAGGCTCAAGTGGATTTTTCTTGGGGTGCCACCGAGGTAAAGCCTCCCAATTTGGCGGATGCGATTGTGGAAATCACCGAGACAGGCAACTCTTTACGGGCTAACAAGTTGCGTGTTTTAGAAACTGTGCTGGAAACCAATGCCAAGCTTATCTCCAACTCTGCGTCATGGAAAAACCCCGCCAAAAGAAAAAAAATAGAACAACTGGCATTATTGCTGGAAGGGGCCATTTGTGCAGAAGACAAGGTGGGACTACAACTCAATGTGCCCCGAAAACACCTGCAAGCAGTGCTAAAATTGCTTCCTGCCATGCACAATCCCACTGTATCTCCTTTATCCAACCAAGCCTGGGCAGCTTTGAACGTGGTGCTAGAAGAAAAAATCGCACGGGATATCATTCCCAAACTCAAGCAAGCAGGGGCTTGTGATATTGTTGAATATCCGCTCAACAAGATCATCCCCTAGACACCCAACATCCTCCATACCGCTGCTAGTTTGTCCCATATCTTAAGAAAACTTGACAAATGCCCCCTTTCTATCCCATAACTTGTTGTCGCTTCAAATGATACCGCCCCATACCCTTGTTATGGACTGTATCTTATCTTTTCACCCTTTATTGCGGAAATTTCCAAACGACATATTCCCCAACCCTTCCCTATGGCCACAGAAAAAACCTTCTCCCCGACCACCACCAAAAATCCCACCACTCCCCCGCTTCCTCCTGCTGCGTCCTATACGACAGCAAAAACCGAAAATATCATCTTTGTGGAAGATGATACCGATTTCTCCCAGATCTTTGAAAAAGATCTGCTGGAATTGAATGAACACCAAATCGTTACAGGACGCGTGGTGGCACTAAACAGAGGATTTGTCACCGTGGATATCGGCTACAAATCGGAAGGACAAATCCCCGCAGATGAATTCTACAACGAAAAAGGTGAACTGGAAATCAAAGAAGGCGATGATGTAGAAGTCTTCCTTGAAAGCATGGAAAACACCAATGGTGAAGTGGTATTGTCCAAAGACAAAGCCAAGAAACTTCGCATTTGGGAAGAAGTAGGCGAGATTTATGAGAATGAAGGGACGCTGCGTGGACGCATCACCTCTCGCGTCAAAGGCGGCTTGGCGGTGGATATCGGCATCAAGGCCTTTTTGCCTGGTTCTCAAGTAGACTTGCGCCCTTCACGCAATCTGGATAGAATGCTCAATGAAGAATTTGAATTTAAAATCATCAAATTCAACAAACGGCGTGCCAACATTGTCCTCTCCCGCCGCGCCCTCCTAGAAGTAGACCGACAAAAACAACGCAAAGAAACCTTGAAAAATTTGGAAGAAGGTTCTATCATTAAGGGATGCGTAAAAAACATTACAGACTATGGTCTGTTTATTGACCTGGGAGGCATTGATGGTCTTTTACATGTTACGGATATGACCTGGGGACGCCTAACCCACCCCTCTGATATGTTCAACATCGGTGACGAGTTGGAAGTATTGATATTAAAATTTGATCAAGAAAGTGAAAAAGTGTCTTTAGGATTAAAACAAAAAAACACCAACCCCTGGAAAGCCGCTGCTGAGAAGTATGCCCAAGGAACCCGTGTAAAAGGCAAAGTTGTCAGCCTCATTGATTATGGCGCATTTGTAGAAATTGAACCTGGCGTAGAAGGGCTAGTGCATGTCTCAGAAATGTCTTGGACTCGCAAAGTTCGCCGTCCCGCCTCTATGTTTGCCATTAATGACCAGGTGGAAGTAGTGGTGAAAAGCATTGATGTAGAACGCCAACGCATATCACTTTCTATCAAGGAAGCCTTGGAAAATCCTTGGAAAGAAATCCACAACCGCTATAAGCCAGGTTCAGTAGTTACAGGCCAGGTACGCAATGTGACGGACTTTGGTATTTTTGTTGGGCTGGATGAAGAAATCGACGGCTTGGTCTACATTTCCGATATTTCTTGGAATGCCCGCAATCGCAGGCCGACAGACTTGAACAAAGGAGACGAAATTAAGGTAAAGGTGCTGAATATAGATGCAGAAAAGGAACGGATTTCTCTTGGCATCAAACAGCTAACTACAGACATGTGGGAGGGGTTGGGAGATAAATTTTCTGTAGGACAAGAAATAAGCGGTAAGGTGGTGAATGTGACCGATTTTGGGGTTTTTGTGGAGGTGCTGCCTGGGGTAGAGGGACTGTTGCATATTTCTGAGATGAACAAGAATGTTTCTAAAGAGGAGTTGAGTGCCTTGTATAAACCGGACGAGGATGTGCGGGTGGTTATCCTGCGATTGGATACTGAAGAACGCCGTATTGCATTGGGTTTATCGGGAGATGAGAAAAAAGGGAAAGATACCCCTGGCAGCAAAGAATTGCGAGAGGCGGTAACAGCAACCGCCAAAGCAGCAATGGAAGAGGCAGCTGAAGAAACGCCTGCAGCCGAAGCTGAAGAAACGCCTGCAGCCGAAGCCGAAGAAACGCCTGAAGCCGAAGCCGAAGAAAAAGCTGAAGAAACGCCTGCAGCCAAAGCCCCAGCAGCAAAAATTGACAAAAAAGAATCTGAAGACTCACAAGCAGACCTGTAAATCAGCCGTGGCAGCATAGCCAAAGCTGTCTTAATTGGGATGGGACTGATGATAATAAACATATACACTGTATACTGTTTACATCATCCGCCTACCACAACTGGGCTTGCCCTAACTGCGGCTTGCCCTAACTGCGGCTTGCCCTAACTGCGGCTTGCCCTAACTGCGGCTTGCCCTAACTGCGGCTTGCCCTAACTGCGGCTTGCCCTAACTGCGGCTTGCCCTAACTGCGGCTTGCCCTAACTGCGGCTTGCCCTAACTGCGGCTTGCCGTCAACTATCGGCTTATGTTACACTACATTTAAGTGATTGTTACCTGCTCCAATTCCAACTTATGGCTTCAAACAATACCAACTCTGGCAAAAACTTTGAAGACAAACTATTGCAACTAGAAAACATTCTCTCTCAGCTGGAAGAACAAGCGCTCCCCCTAGAAAAATCTATGGAGCTTTTTGAAAAAGCCGTAAAGCTGAGCAAAGAATGTGAGGTCCAACTTCTTCAAGCAGAACAACGCATAGAAATGCTTTTGCCTCTGGAGAAAACCTCAAATGAATCTACCTCAGAGTTATCTTCTAACAACAACGAGGCCAGCAGCGAGGAATAAACCCAAACTTCATAGAACCAGTTAGCATCATCTGGTAACGGTCAAATTTTAAGCCGCCCCTTTCACAAGCCACAAGAGTCTTTCTGTCATTAGAATTTTTTTATAGCTGACTAAGCAAGGAGGGGTTTTTACAGAATTGTTATTATGTATCAAGCAAATTTACGCAAAAAGGGGAACTTGTTAGCTGTCACAACAGCTATTTTCTTACTGGGTATTTCGCTTGCAACTGCCGAACCTAGAAAGGGCTTAGGGTTCACACTTGGCCCTGCCAAATGGACCGCAGAAGCCATGATTCCATCGTCCGATCAAATTACCATCACCCAAGTATCCAGCGGCTATTTTCTGGACACCAATTTTCAATTTGTGGCAAACAAAAACTTATCCTTGCTGTTGTTCGCCAACGTCTACCAAGGAGATGCAAAATTATCCTCCAATGATAACGATCTTAATCAGAATTTCCAGTCCATTAACAACAACGGATCTTTTGAAGCTATACAAAGAGGCTACGGCGGTGAGCTGCGTTTATGGAAGGGTGATTTTTTCTTGGGACTGCGCACAGGGCAATACAAGCAAAGGTTGAGTTACCTGCCGCAGGGAGGAGATGCGCGACAAACATTAAACAGTTCCGCCACCTCAGCTTCTGGCTTATCTCTAGGAATAGAACGCAACCAGTTGATTTTGAAAATAGTCTATGACCAAGCAGACTTTCCCCATAAGGAATACATCAATTCTTCTGAAGGAGACGACTCCCAAGAAGTGTCTATGGAAGGTGCTGGAGTAAGCCTGAGCCTTGGCTTTCGCAACTAGCCTGCCAGCCTGCAAACAAAAGACACCACTACATCCTCTGGGAGACCCCCCCCCTCAACCTATGCGACTTCCCAGGGGCACTGCGCGCTCTGGCTGCAACAACACCAGCCCTTTGCTGGTATACGCACCCAGCACCAACACCTCAGACATAAAGTCTGCTATTTGACGAGGCGGAAAATTCACCACCGCACATACCAACCGTCCTGTTAAAGTTGGCTTGTCATACAATTCCACCGCTTGTACACTGGAATGCTTCACTCCCAATGAAGCACCGAAATCAATCCACAGCTTCCATGAGGGCTTACGCGCTTTAGGAAAATCCTCCACCCGCTCAACCCGACCCATACGAATATCCAGCTGGAAAAAAGCATCCACTCCTGCCTTAGCTGCTGCTGGGGGCATGGGGGGTTGATAGGAAGCATCTTGTGTCATGTCATCTCTCCTGCTGCGTTGCTGCCTTAAGTGAAAAATCCCCCTTTAACCATTCCCCCCCTTTAATCATTCCCCGCATGCTCTTATCATCTTATTCTATTGGTGAGGGAAGGGTTGCCATTCTTTTCTCACTCCCGCAAGCTTGCCAAGCTCTGTCAATTTTGCTAGGCTGGTTTTTTAAAAACAACAGCAAAAAAGCACTTACCTCAAGACATATCGCAGGCTGTTGGCGAACATGTCTTTATCTTTTTTTGAATAACACACATGGGTATTTTCCCTTTTTTTCGCCTGGTACTTTTTCAATGGAAGTCCCCCCTGGGATTTTCTTCTATGCTTTTCACAGCACTGCTGGTGGGCGGGCTGTTGATGGGTGGCTGCGAAAAAGTTGCCCCCACTGTCCAACAGAAAGATCAGGTGCGCTGGAAAATGGCAGGAGCCTTTCCCTCTAGCCTGCCTGTACTGGGAGAAGGGGCTTCCTATTATGTAGAACGGGTGCGCATCATCACCCAAGGGCGGGTGGATATTCAGCTGTTTGAACCCAACAAGCTGGTACCACCTCTAGAAATGTTTGATGCTGTCAGCCAAGGTGCAATTGATGCTGCTTGGTCTGCACCTGGCTACTGGACCGGTAAGATTCCCGCTGCGGCATTTTTTGCAGCAGTGCCTTTTGGTCCTGATGTAACAGAATACCTTGCCTGGGTTTACCAGGGAGGCGGATTGGAATTGTGGCGTGAACTTTATGGACGCAGCAAAGTGGTGCCTATTCCTTGTGGTATGCTGCCTCCAGAGGCTTCAGGGTGGTTTCGGCAGCCGATTACTGGGGTGAAGAATTTTCAGGGGATGAAAATTCGTTTTTATGGCCTGGGCGGTGAGGTGATGCAAAAGCTAGGGGCATCTGTACAATTGCTGCCTGTGGCAGAAACCTATCCTGCTTTGGAAAGCGGGCTGCTGGATGCTTCAGAATTGTCCATGCCCAGCATAGACGCCCAACTGGGCTTTGCCCGTGTGGCAAAGAACTATTATTTTCCTGGCTGGCATCAACAGGCATCGTTTTTGGAGTTGTTGATAGCCCAAGACCGCTGGGATGCCTTGCAAAAATCAGATCAAGCACTGTTGGAAAGCGTTTGTCGGGATGCCATCGTAGAACATGTGGTGCGCGGAGAGGCGCAGCAGGGCGAAGCCCTGCGCCAATTGGAAAAACAAGGGGTGACCTTGCAGCGTTGGGATAAAGAAACCATGGCAGCCTTTCGTAAAGCCTGGGAACAAGTACTCGTAGAACAGAGTGCCAAGGACAAAGATTTTCGCCGTGTCCACCAGTCTTATCAGAAGTTCCGCCAGGGCTATGCACGCTGGGCAAAATTGTCTCGCCTGCGACATGAGGAAAAATAAAGAAGCTCCTTGAACTAAAAACATTCTCTTCCCCCAGAGATTGATGAATAAGCCTCAGCAGCTGCCCCCCAACCAGGAGTCAATGCCTGGGTGGAAGCAGTTTGCAGTAAAGCTGGCAGTACAGTTGGAAGCTGGATGTGCTATGGTGGGACGGCTGGCAGCTTGGTTGTTTTTGTTGGTAGCTGCTGTGATTGTGTGGGATGTGGTGATGCGACGCTTGTTCGTACAAGGTTCTGTATTGCTGCAAGAATTGGAGTGGCATCTGCATGCCTTGGGTCTTATGTCTTGTTTGGCATGGGCCTATGGTCGTGATGAGCACATTCGCATTGATTTGTTCCGTTCTCACATGAGCATGCGCCGACGCAACCAAGTAGAATTATGGGGCTGTTTGCTGCTGCTGCTGCCTTGGAGTATGTGGACATCCGTATTGGGCTGGCGTTTTGTGGAAGCCTCATTTGCATTAGGAGAGAGTTCCCATGCACCCGGCGGTTTGGGGATGCGCTGGCTGATTAAAGCTGCTTTGCCGTTGGGCATGGGTTTATTAAGCCTGCAAGGCTGGGCGAAAGTACTCAAGCTGTTGGTCTTGCCGACTGAAACGCTAAAGGCAAAGTCAGAACCTCACCTGCCTGCTGCCAGGGCTGCTGCACCTCCATCTTCTTTTGTGTGATGCGCTGCTGATGGCATGGCAAGACTGGCTTCCCTTACTGATGCTGCCCTTTTTGGCAGCAGGATTGCTAAGCGGTTATCCTGCTGCTTTCGTACTGGCAGGCACAGCCATGCTGGCTGGATTGGGGGGCATAGCAGCAGGAACTTTTGCAGGTAGAGAATTTTACAATATCGTACTGCGCAGCTGGGGAGTGATCTCTGATCCTTTGCTGGTAGCCATCCCCATGTTTATATTGATGGGGGTAACCTTGGAACGTACGGGTCTGGCAGAAGACCTGCTCAAACAATTGTCGCTGCTGCTAAGGCGTGTGCCTGGAGGATTGGCCATAGCGGTGGTGGGCATGGGAACAGTGATGGCAGCCGGGACGGGTGTAATTGCGGCATCGGTGGTGATGATGGGATTGGTGGCTTTAAGTCCTATGCTGAAACAGGGCTATCAAAAAGAGCTTGCCTGCGGGACGATTTGTGCAGCTTCCACCTTGGGTATTTTGGTTCCGCCCAGCATTATGCTGGTGCTTATGGGACATTTGCTGTCGCTGCCTGTGAGCGATTTGTTTTTGGGGGCGGTATTTCCCGGTCTATTGCTGGCATTATTGTATGCGGGGTATATCTTACTGCGCTGTACCTTTCAGCCTCAGCTGGCACCACCAGTCAGCAGCACGGGGGAAAAATGGTCATGGCAGGCACTGGCATCGCTTTTTGCTGCTTTGCTGCCGATGGTGCTGCTGGCAGGTTTGGTGCTGGGCAGCATCTTTTATGGTTGGGCTACGCCCACAGAGGCTTCTGGGGTGGGGGCAGCAGCTGCGCTTTTGTTGGCGATGATGAGACACAGCCTTTCTTCTCAGGTGCTGGGTACAATTATTGAACGCAGCGCATTGATTATAGCCAAGGCCTTTGCAGTTATTTTAGGTGCTACGGCTTTTGCCTATGTGTTTCGTTCTTTGGGGGGCGAATTGGTGATGGAGCGGCTGCTGCTGGGCTTGCCTTTGAATGGCTGGGGCTTGCTGCTGCTGTTGATGGTGTTGATTTTCTTGCTGGGTTTCTTTTTTGACTGGATAGAAATTGTGCTGATTGTACTGCCGTTATTTGGACCTGTGGCAGGACAGCTGCAATTGGACTTGGGGCTTGATGGACAACAGCAGCTGTTATGGTTTGCCATTTTGGCTGCCATTAATCTGCAAACTTCTTTCTTGACGCCTCCCTTTGGGTTTGCCTTGTTCTACTTAAAGGGAAGCGCCCCTGCAGAAATATCGGTAGCACACATTTATCGGGGCATCATCCCTTTTGTGCTGCTGCAGCTGCTGGGATTGGCGTTGGTGCTTTTCTTCCCCCAATTGGCTTTGTGGCTGCCTGGACAGGGAAGACCTTAGGGAACCTGGCTGCAACCAAAGGAAAAGAAACCCTCCCCCGTCAATCACAAGCGCGCAGCGCGCATCATGGCAGCACCCAAGGCATCCTCTTTTGCTATCTGTTCCAAATCCGCCTGCTGATTATTCAAACGGCGTCTGTGTGCCAACAATCGCTGCGATAATACCTTGCCCAATTGCACCCCCTCTTGATCAAACGAATTGATATTCCATAAGAAACCCTGAAATGCCACCTTGTGTTCATAAAACGCTAACAAGGCACCCATGGCATGAGGCGTTAGGCGATCCGCCAACAACAGCCAACTGGGACGATTGCCAGGAAACACCCGATTGGGATTGCTGTCTCGCTGACCGACAGCCAGTGCCAGCACCTGCGCCAATAAATTCGCCAACAGCTTCTGCTGGCTGGACACCCCTTCCATTTCCATATCCTCTTCATACTGAGATTGACGAAAACCAATAAACTCGCAGGGAACAATGGATTCACTCTGGTGCAGCATCTGGTAGAACGCATGCTGCCCATTGGTGCCCGGCTCCCCCCACACCACCGGGCTAGTAGCATAATCCAGCGCTTCCCCACGGCGATTGATACGCTTGCCATTGCTTTCCATATCCAATTGCTGCAAATGCGCAGTAAAGCGAATCAACGCCTCGCTGTAAGGCAGCACCGCCAAACTCTCCAACCCCAGCAAATTCCGATTCCACACCCCCAGCAAAGCCGCCGTCAAAGGCAAATTGTCTTGCCCAACCGCTGAATACGCATGCAAATCCATATGACGCGCACCTCGCAAAATCTCCATAAAACGCTGCATCCCCAACCCAAAACCCAAACTGACACCACCCACCATGGAAGTAGCACTATACCGCCCCCCAATATAATCAAACATATGGAAGGTCTCTAAGTAGCCCTTGCCTCCATCCATCGGGCTGCCCTGGCCCGTAACACACACAAAATGCTGGGCTGGATCCAAACCCCCTTCTTCAAAATATCGACGCCCCATCCGTTCATTGGTCAAGGTTTCCATGGTCGCTCCACTCTTGGAAACCACATTCACCAAGGTGCGAGATAAATCCAACCGCCTCAGGACTCCAATCAAGGCATCGGGGTCTATGTTGGATACATAATGCACCTGCCGTTCTTTCTCCCGAAACGGCTGCAAAGCCAAATAAATCGCCTTAGGACCTAAATCAGATCCCCCAATACCGATGTTCACCAAATCGGTAAATCGCTGATTGACAGCATTGGATATCACCCCGCTGTCCAATCCCGACAAAAAATCATCCAGCTTGCCTAATTGCAGGCGGGCTTCTTGTTCTGCCTGCTGCGTACGAACTATGGGTTCTTGCCAAGGAAAACCCGCACCCGAAAAATCAGCATAGGGCAAATCATCAAATACCTGGCGACTGACTGTGTGCAGCACCTGACGGCGCTCACTTTCCACCCCCACAATGGCATTCATCACCTCCCCTGACACCATCTGAGCAAATTGCTGCTGTACCTTGGCCTGTGCTGCAAAAGCATACAATTGCAGCATCACCTGCTGGTCTACCCGCTGCGTACCATACAAAAAATCAAATCCGCAGGCTTGCAGACGCATCTGTGCAATTCGCTGGGGTGTCAATACCCCAGCATCTGTCAAATCCACTGGCTGGTGCGCCAGCTGTCTTAGCACTTCCCAGGCAGGCAGTTGCTTTAAACCCCTGTATCCAGACAGTCCCATCTCAGACATGGCTTCCTTAGGTGAATGCTCGCCCTTACTTCCATATACCTCCACATAACAACCCATGTTAGCATACTCCTCTATAACTGCTGATGCACCTGCCCCAGGATACCAGCTGTTATCAATGCCAAGATTCTTGGCTATTTTGCCAGTAAAGAGGAATAATAGAATAGAGGCTGCAGCTTGTCTTCAATCAAAAACAGTATCAAAAGTTATATGAAGAATGGTACAAAATGGGTGCATCTTTGCATAATCTTTGACACATTGCCTTTGACACATTGCCTTTGACACATTATTCCTTACAATTGCCTGACACAGCTGTTCTTGTTCCTGACAACATACGCTTTTTCTCTTCAAGGCAAGCTCCATGAAAACACCCGCAGCCCAGCTAGCCGACATACAGCCCAGTCCGCATTCCAGCAAATCCCTGGCATCTTCCTTACCAAAATTTGCAAGTCCTGATGCCGCCCCAAGTGGTGCAGCTGAAGATAGCAGCCCGAAACAAAAACCACGCAGCCAGCAATTTTCTCGCCTCAAACAACATGCCCACAACTTAAAGACCTTGCGGCAAGACATCTTGCAGCACCACAGCAAGGCCGGTTCTCGCCGCAAAAAGATGCTGCTGCGCGCCTTGATGGACGCCCGCCACGGTCATCGCAGACAATGGAGGCATTCGGGCGAACCTTACATCCTGCATCCCATGCGGGTAGCCCTAATGACTGCCAAGGCCGGACTGGATGTGGAATCCACCATCGTTGCTTTGCTGCATGACCTGATTGAAGATACCGAATTTACCAAAGCACAAATGCAGCAAACTTACGGCAATTGGATTGCCGACATGGTGGAAGGACTCACCAAGGTGTACCAGGTCAATCAAAGCGATGGGGTGCATACGCTGCCGGTGTTTGCCACCTATCGTCGCCTGATTTCACAAACAGTGCGAGATATCCGCACCCTGCAAGTGAAGTTATTTGACCGCCTAGACAATATGCACGACTTGACACCACTGCCCAGAAACAAACAGCGCAGCATCAGTCGCGAAACTTGGGGCGTGTATGTGCCTATGGCTGAACGTTTGGGGATGCAAAATTTAGCAGAAGAATTAACCACCCTGGCTTTTTCTCATCTGTATCCGCTGCGATACACAAAAACCCTCGCCTGGCTGAAAGACAAACAAAAAGAAGAGACCATGAAAACCCAGGCCCTGTGTGGACTGCTGAAAAAAGAACTGCAGCCTGTGCTAAAGAATTTCACCTTTGTTGCTCTTTATCAGCACATCTCAGAATTTTTCAGCCAAGAACAACTTCCTGCCCGCAGCTTTAAGGGTGTGGAAATTATCGTCCCCAATGCCCAAAGCTGCTACAAAGCACTAGGACGACTGCACATGCGCTTTCGCGTGGTACCCATTAGCATTCGCGACTATATCAGCAATCCGCTGCCCAACCACTATCAGGGCTTGCACTCTGAACTGTTCATCGGTGGTGAACAGGTATTTTTCCGCATTGTGTCTTTTCAAATGCGACATATCAACCAACGAGGCATCTTGGAGGGTTGGAAGGGCAGCAAGCAAGAACTGGCACATTACTACACCAGCTACCTGGAAATGCTGGAACATTACCAAGAAGACAACCTGCGCATGGAAGATGTGCTGCGTTATGCTCGCATGGACACTCTGCAGGTATTTACCCCCAAAGGCGAATTACGCACTTTGCCAGCGGGGGCCAGCGTTTTGGATTTTGCTTTTGCTATCCATACAGATTTGGGACTGCACTGCTGCGGCGCACGTATTGGCGAACGTCGTACAGGTCCATTTGAGATTTTGTCTGATGGAGAAGTGGTGGAAGTTCTCACCCGTACCGACAACCTCCCCAGAACCTCCTGGCTGCAGCATGTACGCACTACCCGCGCCAGGCTGGCTATTCGCCGCTGGCTTAATACCTGCGCAGACCGCAATGCACGCATCCTGGGACGGCAACGCATCCAAGCCATCCTCAAACATGCCCTTCCCCAAGGTCCCACCCTAACAACCCGTCGCAATTTCTTAAAAGCACTACAAGATGAAGAACTTGACCTTAGATCCTTCTACTTCCGGGTGGGTGCAGGAAAATTAGATGCCCGTGCCTTCTTCATCAAACACCAACTCTTTCCTCAAACCCAACTTAAACCTCTTCAATCAGAAAAAAGCTCCCGCTGGAGAAAATGGTTCCAAAAACCCCACACCATATCACAACCCCAACTCCAACTAGGACACAACCCTGAAGCCTTAAACTTCATCCACCTGGCTACCTGCTGCCTTCCCCTGCCGGGAGACGATGTAACCGGCTACCAACAAGAACGGCAGCTCACCCTCCATCGCAATAATTGCAAACAAGTCCCCGCCATTCCTCCCCAAAACCGCATCAGCGTCTCTTGGCAAAGCTTTGATAACAACCCCACCCCCCTGCTGCGCATCCGAACCTGGGAAGATAAACCAGGACAACTCTTCTTCATTATCCGCGTGATGCGAGACCTGCAAGTCAACATCAACAGCATCCAGCTAGCCCCCAACAGACCCACGGATATTAACTTGCAGTTAGCCCCCATCTCCTTAAAGCAATTCCGCAACGTCATTCAACGCCTGCGCTCCCTCAAACCCGTCAAAGAAGTACGCATGTCTGCCTTTTAAGCACATCCCTCCCCCACGCACAACACCCAACCCCCAGCCACACTTGCTTAAAAACAAGCACCCCCCTCCTAACAATCCCGTCCCTTACCAGCGATAGCCCCCCAGCAGCATCCAGCCACTCCAATCCACATCCACTGTCCCTTCTTCTGTCAGTCCCCCCAAATCTTTAATGTCGGAAAAGTCATAACGGAAATGCACAAATACCTTGGGAAACCGTACAAAGTTGTAACCTGTGGTAATCCCATAGCTGGAACCACTCCCCTCATCTGCATCAGGCAGGGCAGCACTCAGTGAATTGTCATACTGCAGTCTGGCTTGACCCAATGTACCTCCAACATAGGCCCTTTGCCAGCGATTCATCCAACGGCGCACTTCCATACCATAGAGAGTGGTGTTGGCTTCTTCTTGGCCGCTGGTGTCTTCTCTGCCATTCAACAAGTAGGGAACAAATGCCCAATTGGGGTGAAAGGGCAGTTGATAGTCGACTCCATAGATGATGCCGCTGGAAGAGAGGCTCAAGCCATTCCCTTTGGCTTGATGATCACCTTGGCCAAACATCAACCCCAAACCAGCATTATTTCTTTGCTGGGCGTAAAGCAATGGCGCAGACCACAGCATGAAAGCCAAGACCAGTGCAATCTTGACAGGTGTACACCATGAGACAGAACACACAAATGGATACTTAATGATACGCATGATAAATCTCCCTAGATAAAAGAAGGTGGATGCTATCCACCAGGAACAGACAAGGCTTGCTGCAATTGAAAAGTTTGAGACAAGGGGGTGTAATGGAGTTGAGGCTGGGACTTCATACTCCATAAGGCTTCTACCATAGTATGCGCTCCTTCCAAGGTGGTGTAATAAGGAATATGGTAGTTTAACACCATTCTACGCAAATGATAGGGGTCCAGTCGCTGTTTATCTGAACTGGTGGTGTTAATCACCAAGGCAATCTGATTGCGCGCCAGGTCATCAAACACACTGCCGGGGAATTGATCACGCATGTGGACTTCACGCACTTGCTGTATGCCCGCCTTCACTAAGCATTGACGGGTGCCGCGGGTGGCCAGCAGCTGGTAGCCCAGCTGTTGAAGTTTTTTTGCCAGAGGCACCATGCGGGGTTTATCGGCATCGCGCACTCCTATAAATACACTGCCATCGGTGCGCATGGAGGGAAACACCGCCAGCTGCGATTTAATAAAGGCCTCAGCAAAGGTGTCGCCCCGACCCATAACTTCGCCCGTAGAAAGCATCTCTGGCCCCAGTATGAGGTCTACCCCCGGCAGCTTAACAAAGGGAAACACCGTTTCCTTCACAGCATATGGCACCAGTGGTTGGGGACGCTGCAAGTCTTTGGCCAGCTGTCTTCCCAACATCAGGTGGGTGGCAAGCCTGGCAGCAGGGAATCCCACCGCCTTGCTAACAAAGGGCACCGTACGCGATGCCCGCGGATTGACCTCCAACAAAAATACCTCTTGTTCCTTTACTGCAAATTGGACATTCATCAACCCCACCACCTTTAATTCCAAGGCCAGCAGCTCAGACTGCTTGCGAATCTTCTCTTGCAGCTGCTGAGATAAACTATGCGGAGGCAGCACGCAGGCACTATCCCCAGAATGCACTCCAGCATGTTCAATATGTTCCATCATCCCCACCACCAACGCCTGACTGCCATCCCCCAGCACATCTACATCCACCTCCACCGCATCTTCCACAAAACTATCCAGCAGCACCGGGTGACGTGGCGATGCCTGCATCGCCTGATTGAAAAAACCCTCCAAATCTGCCCTGTCCCGCACCACTTCCATGGCACGACCTCCCAACACATAAGATGGACGCACTATCAAGGGATAGCCAATCTCCTGCGCTTTTTGCTGGGCATCTTCTAGTGATGATGCCGTTCTATTCTCTGGCTGCAGCAAATTAAGCTTCCTCACCAAATCAGCAAAGCGCTGACGGTCTTCGGTGCGATCAATACTGTCATAGCTGGTACCCAAAATGGGAACCCCGACTGCTTCCAAATCCCTAGCCAACTTTAAGGGGGTTTGTCCGCCCAGTTGTATAATCACGCCGTCGGGCTTTTCTTGTTCTAAAATCTCCAGCACATCTTCTAAGCAAATAGGCTCAAAATAGAGACGATGAGAAACATCATAATCGGTGCTGACGGTTTCTGGATTACAATTGACCATAATGGCTTTCCAGCCGGCTTCTCTCAGGGCAAATGCAGCATGGACGCAGCAATAATCAAATTCTATACCTTGTCCAATACGGTTGGGTCCGCTGCCTAAAATCACTGCCTTGGGACCAGGGAGCGTTATTATTTCATTTTCTTCTTCATAGCAGGAGTAGAAGTAGGGGGTGGCGGCTTGAAATTCAGCTGCGCAAGTATCCACCTTTTTGAACACTGGTCGCACCCCCAGTTTTTGGCGGTATGCACGCACTTGGCTTTCTTTGACATGCAGCAGTGTCGCCAGTCGGGAATCCGAAAAGCCCCAGCTTTTCCAACGGCGCATTTTCTCAGCCTGAATGGAAGTCAGGGTGTTTGATGCAATCTGTGATTCTTCTTCTACCAGCTGGCGTATCTGGTTGATAAACCAGGGGTCAATGCCGCTGAGTTGTTGAAGCTGAAGATCTGAGAATCCTCGGCGCATGGCTTCTGCCAGACTGAGCAAACGTTGGGAAGTAGGACTGGCCAATTCCTGCTTGAGACTTTCCTCTGCCTGCGAGGAGTCTGCTGGCAGCGGTGGCGGGATAAGACCATCTTGTTCCAGTTCCAGCGAACGCAGGGCCTTTTGCAGGCTTTCTTTGAAGATGCGCCCAATGGCCATGACTTCGCCTACGGACTTCATTTGTATACCCAATTGTGGGGCGGCTGCGGGAAATTTTTCAAAAGCAAAGCGTGGGATTTTGGTGACCACGTAATCAATGGCAGGCTCAAAGCAGGCAGAAGTTTTGCGGGTGATGTCATTAGGGAGTTCATCTAAAGTGAAGCCAACCGCCAGTTTGGCAGCAATTTTGGCAATGGGAAAGCCTGTGGCTTTGGACGCCAAAGCACTGGAGCGTGAGACGCGGGGGTTCATTTCAATTACGTGGATATCACCATTTTGAGGATTAACAGCAAACTGAACGTTGGAACCCCCAGTATCCACACCGATTTCACGGATGATGGCAATGGAGAGGTCGCGAAGATGCTGATATTCTCTATCGGTAAGGGTTTGTGCGGGGGCAACAGTGATGCTGTCGCCAGTGTGCAGTCCCATGGGGTCAAAGTTTTCAATGGAGCAGATAATCACCACATTGTCTTTGGAGTCACGCATGACTTCCATTTCAAATTCTTTCCATCCCAGCACAGATTTTTCCACCAGGACTTGTCTAATGGGAGAAGCTGCCAGTGCCAGTTTTAACAAAGAGGTCAATTCAGCTTCACTGTGGGCAGCCCCGCCGCCAGCACCCCCTAGGGTAAAAGAGGGGCGTACGATAACAGGCATGCCTATTTGGCGGGCGCATGCCACACCTTCTTCTACATTGGTTGCAATGGCACTTTGGGGAACACTGACACCGATACGCTGCATGGCAGCATGAAATTGTTTACGGTCTTCGGCTTTTTTAATGGAATCCACCCCCGCCCCTATTAATTCCAGCTGGTATTTCTCTAAAATTCCCTGCTGATGTAGTTCTAGGGTGAGGTTTAAGGCAGTTTGCCCTCCTACGGTGGGCAGCAGGGCATCTGGGCGTTCGCGTGCAATCACGGCTTCCAAAGAGGCAACTGTGAGTGGTTCTACATAGGTGCATTCGGCCAGCTCAGGGTCTGTCATGATGGTAGCGGGGTTGCTGTTCACCAGTACCACCCGCAGACCTTCTTCTCGCAGGGCGCGGCATGCCTGTGTACCGCTGTAATCAAACTCACACGCCTGACCTATGACGATAGGACCAGAACCGATAACCAGTATGCTGTTTAAATCTGGGCGCTTGGGCATAGAAGCAAGCAATGGCGGGATAAAGGAGAAGATAAAAAATCTATAACAAAAGCACTTTACAACATTTCACCTAAAAAATTGCATCTTTGAAAAAAGCCCTGAGTGCACTTTGATAGACCTCTCGCTTAAAAGGAGTAACTTCAGCTATGGCTTGGACAGGCATAACCCAGCGCCAGGCATCAAATTCAGGAAGGGGACGATCGGCAAGTGAGATGTCTCGTTCATCGTTTGCCAGTCGCACCAGAAACCAGGTTTGTTCTTGTCCGTGGTGACGTGCTTGTGGATTCCGCTGCTGTATCTTTTGTAAGACATCTGGAGGATAACGATAACGCAGCAATTGTGGCAGCTGCTGTAGAATTTCTACCTGTGTGGCACCGATTTCTTCTTCCAGTTCACGTCGCAAACCACTTTCTGGGGTTTCTCCTGGTAACAGCCCTCCCTGAGGAAACTGCCAGCGATGTTCCAAAGTATCATCCAGGCGACGAAACATCAGCACACGCAAGTGCTGGCTATTGGTAATCACAGCACAAACATTGGGACGAAACACCAGCATGGAAGCATATAGAAAGAAATAGAAACCAGACGAAGAGAGAGAATAAGCAGGCAGGCACTGTAGCTTAGGCACTGCAGCTGAGTCACTGCATCAGGGCTTGCAGCACTTGCTGGGTAGAGGAAAAATCCTTAAACAACAAGTCAGGCTGGCAATCTTGAAGCTGCTGAAAGGAATACCTTCCCGTAGCAACAGCCACAGCCACAGCTCCAATGTGGCGTGCGCAAGTGATGTCATTAGGGGTGTCGCCCACCACCAAGGTGTGCTGGCCTTGGAGTGTCCATCCTAATTCTTGCTTTGCCTTCTTTAATGCCAACGGACCCAGCAAACGACGGTCTTCATGGTCTGCGCCATACACCCCTATCTGAAATCCATCCAGATTGGCTGCTTCCAGCTTCAGCTGGGCTGCTTGGGAGCAATTGCCTGTGAGCAGTCCCATCACCAGATTTTTTTCTTGCTGCACTGCGGATAATAACTCTGGCACTTTGGGCAGCACATGCACCCTGACTGAATCCAGCAGCTGTTTTAAGTGCCGTGCGTACACCTCCCAGAATCCATCAATACGCACTTCCACCTCATGGCGACTAATCCCCGCCATGGCTAATAGTTCATGACAAATGAGTCGCTCTGTCTTACCGCTGTAATCGTATTGCAAGCCAGCAGTAGAACACTGCCATACTTCTTCCAGCGCACCACGCAGGGCTTGATCTCCTATTCCGCGCAGCCGCAGCAGGGTGCCGTCTATATCAAAAAGCACCAATCGCCTAGCAGACATCTCATCCTTTTTCTCATGAGCAGCACCCACAAGCTGCTTAGACCGCTGAGTGCATCTGCTGCTGCCAGCTTTTCAACGGCTGCATCTGCAAACGCGATAGATAAAACAGCACCTGTGCTGCCACCCCAAAAGGGGCTGCCAACGAGGAGAAAATGACTATCAACAGCGGGGAAAAAGGTCCAGGAAACCAGCTATTCTGTATCAATACCAAAATCAGCGGCAGCAGTTTTACCACAAAGAACAGGCTGGTAAACAAACCCAAGCTGGTGAAAAAATCTGCGCGGGTAAGACTGGCTGAGCGCGCCAATGCCGCATGCGGCAACGGCGTCTCCCACAACGCAACACATACTGCCAACTGAAACAAAGCTCCCAACAACACCCCCGGGATAATCATCAGTATAAAACCCACCACCCCAATAAAACTGGCTGCCAAATAGGTCAGCAACACCCCCACCCAAGGTGCTGCTGCTGCAAACTTCAACAAGCCCACCATTCCCAAGGGCGGGGCATCCCCCTTGGACTTCTCCCCTCCCCCTTCCTTACATACCGCAAAGCCCACTGCCAAGGTCAGCAGCATCACCGATACCCCATCGCTCAACACCGACACCAACAAAGACAATCCCAGTGTACCCGCACCAATCTGTTCTTGCTGAAGATTCAGCAGCAAGGCCATCAACAACACCATCGCCTGCGACAGCAGCGCCACCCCAAACCACAATGGCAAATGTCTCCCGTACAACTCCCCCGCCAGCTTCAACAATTCAAATAACGACAGCCTTTGCAATCTAGAAATATCCATATGTGTTTCTTAGCACTCCACCAATATCATTTTCCACTGCTGCCAAAGCCTCCTTCGCCCCTTGCCGTCTCATCCAATGAAGCAACACGCTCCACCCACACCTCTTCTAAGCGACGCACCAGCAACTGGGCAATCCGCTGCCCCTTCAAAGCTTCAGCCGCTGCAAATGCTTCATCCAGATGACCCAAATAACGCAACACCACCAAAATAGCACCCCGATAGGTCGAGTCAATCACTCCCACCCCATTGGCTAAAATAAAATCTTGTTTGCACAAGCCAGAACGCGCCACCACTTCACAATAGCACCCCTTTGGAGGCTGCACCGAAAGTCCGCAGTCAAATGCAAACAAACTCGGCCGCCATTGTTCCATTCGCATGGCAGTTAAATCCAACCCCGCATCTCCCGCATAGGCACGCTGCAGCTGAGGAACATCTTTCAAATGGTAATGCACCCGCAGACTATTTGAGCGCAAATTTCCTGCTGTTGAATCGCTTTCCATGGTCTTTTCTTTTATCTGACAGAACATATTTCCCAGGTGTGCAGCATTGGCTGCCTATTTTCTCACAGTCAATTTTACTGCTGGGGCATTGGCAGCCAGCAGAACACCGCAATGCGGGCATTTGAGGGAAGGCTTGCTCGGCTTCTCTTCTCCTTGGCGTCTGTCTTGCTTTTTGTGTGCCATTTTTTCATGTTCCCGATATCCCTCCAGCTGTTTGATGAAGGTAGCCCCAAACAAACCTGCTGGAAACGCCAGCATCATGACCCCCAGCACCTGAATCATCCCCCCCAGCAGCCGCCCCAAAGGAGTGATGGGATACATATCTCCATAACCTACTGTGGTCAGGGTGGTAACTGCCCACCAAAATGCAGCTGCAACACTGTTGAACACCTGCGGCTGGGCACCGCTTTCCACATAGTACATCAAGCTGGCAGAAAAAGAGATCGCAAACAGCCACAACATAACAATCATCCATATTTCTCGTCGCAATTGATGCAGCATGTTGTTCATCAGCATAGGCAACACACTGTAGCGCGCCAGCTTAAATACCCGTGCCAGTCGCAATACCCGAATCACCCGCAAATCAATGTTACTCGGCAAAAACAGCGGCGCCAGCACCACCAAATCTATCAACATCATGGGATGCAGTATAAACAGCAGCCGTCCTTTCCAACGGCTGCGTATATTGAATGCCGTACAACACCAGATTCTCAGCAAATACTCCCCCAAGAATATGACCAAAGAGAAAGTCTCCACCCGCTGCAGCCACACCTTGCTTACCCTTTCCTCCGCTAAACTCTCCAGCATGACAGCCAGAAAATTGACTGCTATCAATCCAATCAAAGACCAATGCACCACCGCTGCCAACGCAATAGGGGAACGGCGATCCTCCAGCAGCTTGAAGACAAAAATATGCAGCCCAGCAAACAAGCAAAACTCCTATGCGCTTAGATCAACAGCTACCGAGGCAGATAGGCAGACAGGCAGACAGGCAGACAGGCGGACAACCTGGCTTTGCTGCCAATGATGAACAGCGATGAACAGCCAAGCAATGAGCATGACGCAGGAGATTGGCAGTCATGAAACAGCAAAGGGTTTCATGGTTTGGAATGGGCATCCCCTTTTTGCCAGCGCAGCACAGGATTGCGTGCTGCAGCAGCTTCATCCATGCGACGACGGGGGGTAAGGTGGGGGGCATTTCTTACCAACTCGGGGTCTTCTTCGGCTTCAGCCAAGATGGCATGCAAGGATGCTACAAAACGATCCAACTCTGCCTTGGGTTCAGATTCGGTGGGTTCCACCATCAATGCACCGTGTACAGTGAGGGGAAAGTAGATAGTGGGAGGATGAAAACCGTAGTCCAGCAGCCGTTTGGCGAGATCTAGGGTGGTGATGCCGCGCTCTTCCAAACCTTTGTCGGTAAAGACCACCTCATGCATGGTGGGCAGCGTGGTGCTGGGTTGAAGCAATGGCTGCAATTTGTGCCGCAGATAATTGGCATTAAGCACCGCCACACGACTCATTTGGGTGAGACCATCCCCGCCCATGGCTTTGATGTAAGACAACGCCCGCAGCAAAATGCCCGTATTACCGTAAAAAGAAGACACCTTGCCCACACTTTGTGGTTTGTCCCAATTGAAACAGTAGCTGCCATTGGAACGTTCTATGCTGGGAACAGGAAGAAATGGTTCCAGTTCCTTGGTACAAAAACAAGGACCCGCACCAGGACCGCCGCCGCCGTGAGGGGTGGAGAAGGTTTTGTGGAGGTTGATATGCATCACGTCCATGCCATAATCTGCTGGACGCGCCACCCCTACCTGGGCATTCATGTTGGCGCCATCACAATAGATATAGCCGCCTCTGGAATGGACAATATCAGCAATTTTTTTAATTTCTGGCTCAAAAATACCCAAGGTATTGGGATTGGTCAGCATCAAACCTGCTACATTATCGTTCATTTGATCAAGCAGATGGTTGGTGTCCATGGCGCCTTGTTCGGTGCTTTTGAGTTCTTTGACTTCAAAGCCAGCTATCACGGCACTGGCGGGGTTGGTACCGTGGGCGCTATCGGGCACCAGCATGATGGGTCTTTTTTCATTTTTTTCATCCAGGCGGGCGCGAATCAGAAAAACGCCGGTCAATTCCCCCTGCGCACCTGCAGCTGGCTGCAAAGAAACCGAGTGAAACCCTGTCATCTCCAATAGTGCCTCTTGCAAAATCCACAGCCCCTCCAGCATGCCCTGGGTCAATTTTTCTGGTGCCAGCGGATGCACCCTCCCCAGCCCAGGCGTACGCACAGCCACCTCATTGATGCGCGGATTGTACTTCATGGTACAAGAACCCAATGGATACATGGATGCATCAATGGAGACATTCATCTTGGAAAGGCGGGTAAAATGCCGCACAGTCTCAAACTCTGACAACTGGGGCAGCCCTGCCAAATTATCCTCACGCAAGGCAGCACCTTTCATGGCTGCTGCCAGCTCCACCTCAGGTACATCCAAGGGCTTCAATTTCACCCCGCATTCCCCTCCTGCATCGTATTCAAAGCTGAGTGGTTCTTCTTGAATCATCCCCAGCGGTCTGACTTTGTCGTTGCTCATGAAGCAGCCTCCTTCAATCCAGCAACCAAGGCATCCAATTGGGGCTTGTCTTTCACTTCTGTCACCGCCACCAATAAACGATTGGCATCTTCTGGGCGCAAACTTCTCAAATCTAAGCCAGGCAATAAATCCCGCTGCAAACAGCGCTCTACCACCGTGGCTGCTGGCAACGGACACTCCAAGGCAACTTCATTAAACACAGCACCAGAAAACGCCATCTGATAGCTCGGCGCTTCTTGCTTGATGCGCTCCAAGAAATAGTGCATGCGACTGACATTCTGGTGCGCAGTCTCTAATAAACCAGCACGACCCATCAAGGTGAGATACGCCAGGCATGCCACCATGACCAAATTTTGATTGCTGCAAATATTACTGGTGGCACGCGAACGACGAATATGCTGCTCCCGCGCAGCCAAGGTCAACATAAATCCACGGCGGCCATCCGCATCTTTCCCCATCCCTGCCAAACGACCGGGTATCTGACGCACATGCTTCTGACGCGCTGCCAAAAACCCCAAATACGGACCCCCAAACAGCTGTGGAATCCCAAAACCCTGCGCCTCACCCGCCACAATGTCCGCTCCGCATGCCCCCGGCGGCTTTAACACACTTAAACTATGCGGTTCATTCACCACCACCACCAACAGCGCACCCACTGCATGCACCGCCTCCGCCAAAGGCTCAAGATCTTCCACCACACCATAAAAATTGGGATGTTGAACCACCAGGCAGCTCACCTCATCATTCAGTTCCCCCTTCAGTTTCCCCAAATCCAGCCGACCCGAATCCTGCTCCAAGGGAACATCCTTCAAGGCTATATTCAAATACCGCAAATATGATGCACTCACCTGCCGATACAACGGATGCAGACTCTCCGCCACCAAGGCAGTAGAACGATTCTTGCCCAGTCTATCCGCCATCAACAATGCCTCCGCACAGGCAGAAGCGCCATCATATAAAGAGGCATTGGACACCTCCATGCCGCTTAATTCGCTCATAAAGGTTTGGAATTCAAATATGGCCTGCAATGTCCCTTGACTGACCTCAGGCTGATACGGCGTATATGAAGTAAAAAACTCACCGCGTGAAATAATGCTGTCCGCCACCAATGGCGAAAAATGCTCATAGCTGCCGGCACCCAAAAACGACTGGCAGCGGTTGTAATCGTTCTTGGCAGCCAAGTGCTGAAACCATTCCAATTGCTCGGCTTCTGGCATGCCGTCTTCCAGCTTCAACGGGCGCTTTAAGCGCGCCTGTTCTGGGACAGCTTCCAACAGCTGTTCTATGTCGGCTACTCCCATTTCGTTGAGCATCTGCTGCTGAATCTGTTCACTATTGGGAATAAAACGCATGGGAACTCTTACAAAAAATTATAGACAGAAATGCCCACCCAACGCGGGCGTGCCATTTATCAACAAATCCCTCTTAAAAAACCAACTAGCGTCAAATCCCCGCAAGAATCCATTAACGATAACCTGCATTTGACTTGTCGGAGAGTTTTCCTCATATACGGAGCTAAGGCAAGTTGCCTGCAATAAGAAGCATCTGACACAAAGGATTTGATACAACTGGTTTGGCACAAAGGTTTTTGCATAACGGGTTTGATACAACTGGTTTGATACAACGGGTTTCGCACAACGGGTTTCGCACAAAGGTTTTTGCACTGATTAGCCAGAGACTTCTCAAACCCTCTCAGAAAGTATATACACTATATGTGTGTGTGAGGGCAACCCTATGGGGAGAATTATTGATTTACCCAAAGCCCACCCGTGAAGACGCAGCAAGTATGAAAAACAAACCAAGAAGCAGGCATGGGGACAAAAAGTATATCCAGGCAGCTAAGATGCAGCAGCTGAGACGCAGCAAGTATGAAAAACAAGCCAAGAAGCAGGCATGGGGACAAAAAGTCCAGGCAGCTAGGATGCAGCAACTAAGATACAGCCACTAAGATACAGCCACTAAGATGAACTGGACAGACACCACATTTTTACCAAAGGAATTAAGAAGCCATGACTGCTACTAATCGTCCTCTGGACAGCGAGTTGTTGGTGGATGCGCTGCGAGAAACAGCCAAAGAGGGGACCCTCTCCTCGCGTGAGGTGGGGCTGGTGTTGGGAGTTTTGATATCACCCAGCGGGCATTTGCATTATGGGTGGTGGGATAAGGGATTGAAAATAAGCATGGAGAATTTGGCAGAGGCGCAACATCGTTATGCTATGTATTTGCTGGGGAAGCTTCCCAGGGGAGTAAAGCGGGTGTTGGATGTGGGCTGCGGTACCGGAATGCTGGCAGAGGAGATGGTAAAACGCGGATATGAGGTGGAATGCCTTTCTCCCAGTAAATCGCTGAATGTAGCGGCGAAACATCGTCTGGGCAAAGGTGTTGCGGTACACTTAAAAAAGTTTGAGGATTTTTCCAGTCCCACCAAGTGGGATGCGGTGTTGTTCAGTGAGAGTTTTCAATACATTCCCATGCGTGTGGCTTTAGAACGGGCACTGGCACTAGCCAAGCCAGGGGGATGGGTGTTGATTTGTGATTTCTTCGGCACCGATGCCAAGCATTCACCGATTAGAGGAGGCCACAAATGGCGAGCATGCCAAGAAGTGCTTCAATCCATGCCCTTTAAAGTTGAATACGAAGAGGACATCACCGCAAAAACTGCTCCCAGTTTAGATCTGTTGGAAACCTGGCTTGAGCGCGACATCATTCCCGCCTGGAAAATTGTGGGCATTTACTTGCAAAGTCGTCACCCGTGGCTTTCCAAATTGATGCGCTGGCTGTTGGGGCAGCATTTAACCAAGGTGGAAAAACATTATCTTTCTGGCACCTGGAGTGCCAGCAATTTTCAACATTACAAAACCTATCGTTGTTTGCTGCTGCGCACCCCTGCTGATACCAACGCCTAGGGGCGCAAGACCAAGGAACTTGGTGCTGGGTGATGCCAAAGGCTGGCTACAGTTAGCACCCCCTTGCTGTTGGCAGCCTAATTCCTCTTTGGGAAACAACGCACACAACTTCTGCCTGGCAGCTGACCAGCAGCAAGCACATGCCCCCGCCAGGACTCGAACCCAGAACTGAGCTTTAGGAAAGCCCTGTTTTGTCCGCTTAAACTACAGGGGCATGAACTTTCTCCTTCTTGTCTCTATAAAACTTGCCTGCTACAAACATAACAAGTCAAACCCCTGCCTTTTAGCACCACCTTCCGCATCCTATAGTGTCTTCCAGTCCCCAACAGCCCCCCTCTATTATCCCCGCCACCCAGATAAAAGCCTGGTGTGATGGCTCGTGTTCTCCCAACCCCGGCATGGGCGGCTGGGGGGTGGTTATCCAGGCAGATGGTCAACAATACGAATTCAGCGGCGCAGCCCATGAAAGCACCAACAACACTATGGAACTCACCGCCGCTATTCAAGTTTTACAGCGCACCAACATCGGCTGTGAAATTGACCTCACCACAGACAGCCGCTATCTGGTTGATGGCATAACCCTCTGGCTGCCAGGCTGGAAAAAGAAACACTGGCACAAAGCCGATGGTAAACCCGTCTTAAACCAAGAACTCTGGCAGAAACTGGACCACCTCTGTCAACAACGACAGGTACACTGGCACTGGACAGGGGCACACGCAGGCCACCCTCAAAATGAACGCTGCGACACCCTTGCCAATCAAGCACGCCTGCAACTACCCCTCTTGTAAATAACCCCAAAAAAACCTCTTCATATGAGAATCCTGCATAAAAATAACTTGTTTACCAATTTATAAATGTTATGGTAAAGATAATAGTACTTCTCAATTAAGAGGGACATGATTTTCATCTCTCTCTTTAAGATTGTTTTGCTCATATCCGTTTAGGATGCAAGTTCCGTTTCATCTTATTTTCTTGGTTACTTAAAGCAATGAAACCTGCTATTTACATGGACAACCACGCCACCACCCCCATGGACCCCAAGGTGCTGGAGTCCATGATTCCTTATTTCTCTGAATACTTCGGCAATGCTGCCAGCCGCAACCATAGTTTTGGCTGGAAAGCTGAGGAAGCAGTTGAAGCGGCCAGAGAAAACATTGCCCAATTGATGAAAGCCGAGGCAAAAGAAATTATCTTTACCAGCGGAGCCACCGAATCTAACAACCTGGCTATTGCTGGCGCAGCCGAATTTTACAAGGAAAAAGGCAACCACATCATCACCAGCCCCATTGAACATAAAGCAGTACTGGATACTTGCCACATGCTGGCAAACAAAGGCTTTCAAGTAACCTTGCTGGATGTAGATGCTGATGGCTGCATTAACCTCAACCAACTGAAAGACAGCATCACAGATAACACCATCCTGGTCAGCTTGATGGCTGCCAACAATGAAATCGGCACCACACACCCCTTAAAGGAAATTGGTCAACTCTGCCGAGAAAAGGGAGTCCTCTTTCACACCGACGCCACCCAAGGTGTGGGACACATGGAAATAGACATAGAAGAGATGTGCATTGACCTGGCCTCCTTCACCGCACACAAAATCTACGGACCCAAAGGCGTGGGAGCACTTTATATCAGACGACGCAAACCACGTGTACGCCTCTCACCCCTTATCTTTGGCGGTGGTCATGAGCGCGGCTTGCGTTCAGGCACCCTCAATGTCCCAGGCATTGTAGGCTTTGGAAAAGCTACCCAACTTATTCTCCAACAAGGCGCAACAGAAAAAGAATATATCTCCTCCCTATGCCTTCGCCTGCATAAAGGCATCAGCAAGGAACTAGACCACATCAAACTGAATGGACACCCCAAACACCGACATCCCGGCAACCTTAATCTCAGCTTCGCTTATGTGGAGGGAGAAAGTTTGTTAATGGGGATTAGTGATATCGCTGTCTCTTCTGGGTCTGCCTGCACCTCTGCCAGCTTAGAACCTTCTTATGTACTGCAAGCCTTGGGACTTGGCATAGATCTCGCCCATTCTTCCATCCGTTTCGGCTTAGGACGCTTCTCCAAACAAGAAGAAGTTGACTATGTGATTAAACGTGTGGTAGAAGAAGTTTCAAGACTACGAGAAATGTCACCCCTTTATGAAATGGCTCAAGAAGGTATTGACCCCAACACCGTACAATGGAATGTCCACTAAGCCCTTTTATCCGTATTGGAATATCATTTACCCCATCAAAATTTTTCCCCAACCCTTTCATGAGAAAATCCCATGTCATACAGTAAAAAAGTTCTAGACCACTACAAAAATCCCCGCAATGTTGGCAGCTTGAACAAAGAAGACTCCAATATCGGCACTGGCATCGTTGGTGCCCCAGAATGCGGCGACGTCATGAAGCTGCAAATTAAGGTAGAAGAGGGGCGCATCACAGATGCCCGCTTTAAAACCTTCGGCTGCGGCAGTGCTATTGCCAGTTCCAGTTTGGCTACCGAGTGGATTCGCGGCAAAACCATAGATGAAGCCCTCACCATCAAAAACACCGATATTGTGGAAGAACTCTCGCTTCCTCCTGTAAAAATTCACTGCTCGGTGCTAGCTGAGGATGCCATCAAAACCGCCATCGCTGACTACAAGAAAAAATCCCAGTCTTAGCCCCACATCCCGACCTAATGGCAGCAGTTCTCTCTCCTATCGTCCAGCAACCGCATGGCAGGTGCTTATTTGGCTATTGCCCAGCAGCCACATCGCCCAGCAGCCGCATCGCCCAGCAAATGACTCACCCAGCAGGCAGATCGCCCATACCTTCTGTCACCAGGCTGATTTAGTCTGCTTTGCTCTTGAGCACCCGAAGCCCTTCTTCCCGTGCCGGCGTCATTCTCCTTGCATGCCTCCCCACACATCCCTGTCACGGAGACACTTCATCATGTCTCCTGATGGAAAGGATTTCTTCTCCTTACTCGGCATGCCCCGACAATACCCGCTGGACCGCAAACAGCTGGAGCAAAGCTATCAGCACATGAGTTGGCAGGCTCACCCAGATCTGGCTGATGAAAATCCACCAGCCCAACAAGAAGCCTTGGCACGCTCCGCCTTGATCAACCAAGCCTACCAAACCCTCAACGATGACACCCAGCGCGCAGAACTGCTGCTGCTGCTGCTGCTGGAAAAACGCTCCCTAAAACCTGACCAGCTGCCCCCAGGCTTCCTCAACGAAATGTTCTTGCTGCAAGAACAAGCCAATGAACTGCTGGAAACTGTCCCTGCCCCACAATCCCAAACTGGAAAATCCCAGGCTGAAAAATCCCAGGCTGAAAAAGACCTCCAAACCCTGCTGCAAGCAACCGAACAACGCCTGCAGGCCCTGCTGAATAAACGCACCCAACTATTTGCAGCAGCCCAAGCCTCCCAGCCAGCACCACTGGAAACCCTGCAAATCATTCAAGACCATCTCAACTGTGAACGCTACTTCCGCCGTTTGCTGCAAAGCCTGCGAGGCGAAGAACGCCAGTTGTAGTCCCTAATGTGTACTGCCAGCAAGTCCATCCACCTATGCCTCCATCTCAATCCACAGCCAGGCAGCACGGGGATAAACCTGCCAAGCATACAGATAAAGATACCGCCTCTGACATCGGCGGGGTGATTGGTATTGACCTGGGCACCACCAACAGCTTGGCGGCTGCGGTATTTCCTCACGGGGCAGAAATCTTGGGCAAAAAGCCTGGAGACGGCATGGTGCCATCTGTACTGTGCCGTCAAGAGGGTGGCTGGGTGGTGGGTCACGCTGCTCAGGAATTGGCCAGTGAATATCCTGAACAGACTGTGTTTTCCATCAAACGCTTGATGGGACGCGACCTAGAAGATCTGCGTGAGTATCTGGATCGCTTGCCTTACCGCATCCAACCTGCCCAACGGGGTTTGGTGCAGGTGGTGATAGGTGAAGAACGCTTCACCCCACAAGAATTGTCGGCAGAGATTTTACGAGCCGTCAAGCAGCAGGCAGAGGAAGCCTTGGGAAAAGCCGTAAAAAAAGTGGTCATCACCGTGCCTGCTTACTTTGATGATGCCCAACGCCAAGCCACCCGCGACGCTGGCCGCTTGGCAGGACTAGAAGTGGTGCGAATTCTCAATGAGCCCACCGCAGCTGCCATCGCTTATGGGCTGGATGAGGGCAGCGATGGTCTGATTGTGGTCTATGACCTGGGCGGCGGCACCTTTGATGTTTCTGTATTGCAGTTAAGCGACAGAGTGTTCCGAGTGCTCTCTACCCACGGAGACACCCACTTGGGCGGAGACGATTTTGACAGCCTGCTGGCAGACTGGATCAGCCAGCAATTCCGCCAACAGCATCCCCAAGCCGACTGCACCTCCCCCCTGGCGCGCCATCTGCTGCGCAAAGTGGCTGAACTCGCCAAAAATGACCTCAGCCATGCCGATTTCACCCGCTGGCAAATAACCCTGCCTGCCTCGCCATCTCCCCTGCAAGCCCAAGGGAAAATAACTCGCAGCCAGTTTGAAGCCCTTATCACTCCCCTGGTACAACGCACCTTGAACTCTTGCCAACAAGCCCTAGCAGCAGCCCAGCGTCAAGCCAGCGATGTGGATGAAGTGGTGCTGGTAGGAGGAGTATCCCGCATACCTCTGGTGCGACAGCAGGTGGAGTCCCTCTTTGGAAGACGCCCCAACATCTCCATTGACCCCGATGCAGCTGTGGCTGTGGGGGCAAGCATTCAAGCACACTTGCTGGCAGGCGGGCGCCGCGACTTCCTGCTGCTGGATGTACTCCCCCTCTCCCTGGGCATTGAAACCCTGGGCGGAGCTTTTAACAAACTCATCTCCGCCAACACCACCATCCCTGCACAAGCAGAAGAACTATTCACCAATCATGTAGAAAATCAAACTGGGGTGGATATCAACATCTACCAAGGAGAGCGTGAACTGGTGAAAGACTGTCGCAGCTTGGGGCGCTTCCGTCTGCGCGGGCTGCCTCCCATGCCTGCTGGACTGGCAAAAATCAAGGTCAACTTCCTGGTGGATGCCAACGGCATCCTTACTGTAACCGCTACCGAAGAACGCAGCGGGCAACAAACCAGCATTGAGGTCATTCCTTCTCACGGTCTTACCCAAGGAGAAATTGACGCTATAATGGAAGCTTCCCTCACCCACGCCCAAGATGATATGCAGCAGCGCATGATGGTGGATTTTACCAATACGGCGCAATCGGTGCTAAAGGGGCTGGAAAAATCCTGGCCAGAGGCAAAGCGTTTATTCACCACTGCCCAATTGAAAAAACTGCAGCAGCACACCGCAGCCGTGCGTACTGCCATGGAAGGCAATGACCCTATGATGCTGCGGCGCAATTTGGATGCATTAGGTGAGTTAACGCGACCACTGGCAGATGAAATTTTCAGCCAGGCTGCCCTCCAAGCCTTGCGCTCCCCCAACGCCCTGGCTGATGCTGATGCCGAGGTTGAATCAGAGAATTCCTCTTAGCCCCTGGCTGCTTGGCCCCTGGCTGCTTAGCCCCTGGCTGCTTAGCCCCTGGCTGCTTAGCCCCTGGTTGCTTAGCTCCTGGCTGCTTGGGGGGTTGGCTGTATGATGGATAATGGTGCATACTCTTACCAAGAGTATCACTCTAACCTGTTGTTGTGAGTCACCATGGTTCTAAAATGGACAGATATTGAAGACATTGGTATTTTGCTGCAAGAGCGTGAACCAGATGTAGACCCGCTCACGGTGCGCTTTACCGATTTGCGCGACAAGGTCTTGTCGCTGCCAGACTTTGATGACAGCCCAGAGAACCTGAACGAGAAAAAGCTTGAAGCCATTCAAATGGCTTGGTATGAGGAATACCAAGACGCCCAAACAGACTAGCTCTGCAGACTAGCTCTGTATAAGGTTCATCCTTAAAAAACCTTTTAAGCAGGACATGATGCCCCTGGGTGCATCTCGGGTAAGAACCACAAATTTGCCAAGAGGAAATTTACTAGTTCAAGACTTAAAGGGGCTGCCAATGCAGTGCCAATTCAGTCAGGAAGGACACCCCCACACCAGTAGCACCAGAGTTGGGAATGTGACCGATGTGTTTGACATCCCAGGCAGTACCAGCAATATCCACATGTACCCAGGGGGTTTCATCCACAAAATTTTTCAGGAAAAGCCCTGCGGTAATAGCGCCTCCCCAGCGTCCACCGATGTTTTGTAAATCGGCGTATTTGCCTTTGAGTTCGCGCTGGTATTCAGGGAAGGAGGGCAGCGGCCAGACACTTTCTCCTGCCCGTTTGCCAGCTTTTACCACCTGTTCTTGCAGGGTCTCAGAATTGGTGATGGCACCGCTGGCATAGTGTCCCAATGCCACCACACAGGCACCAGTAAGGGTAGCCAAGTCCACCACAGCATCTGGCTTAAAGGTTTTCACTGTCCAAGCCAGCGCATCGGCTAGAATCAGGCGTCCTTCGGCATCGGTATTGAGAATTTCTACAGTGGTGCCATTGCAGCAGGTGTGGATATCGCCAGGTTTGGTGGCTTGACCGCCAGGCAGATTTTCTGTGGCAGGCACCACGCCAATCACATTCAAAGCAGGTTTCAGTTGGGCGATTACCTCCATGGACCCCAAAACCGCAGCAGCCCCGCACATGTCAAACTTCATTTCGTCCATGGTGGGAGAAGGTTTGAGAGAAATGCCGCCAGAGTCAAAGGTCACACCCTTGCCCACAAAAGCCAGGGTATGCTTGGCTTGGGGATGGCGATATTCCATAGCAATCAGGCGTGGAGGCTGCCTTGAGCCTTGTGCCACTCCCAGCAGCAGTCCCATTTTTTCTTGCTGCAGCTTTTTCTCATCCATGACCTGTATCTTGAGACCATGATTTTTGGCAATTTTTTGGGCTTGGTCTGCCAACAGGGAGGGGGTAAGCATATTGCCAGGCTGGTTGCCCAAGTCACGAGCCAGGCAGATGCCGTTGGCACGTATTTGTGCGGTTTGAATGGTTTGCGCAGAAGCCAGCTTGAGGGGATCACAGATGGTCAGCTGCTCCAGCTTGGGAGATTTTTTGGGCTTGTCTTTTTGGCGGGGAGGGGGGGGTTTTTTGTATGCATCAAACAAGTAGCTGCCCAGTACTGCCCCCTCAGCCAGGGCACGGATAGCATCTGCAGCTGGGGCAGGCAGGTTCTCAGGCAGCAGCAGCACCGCAGAGGAGACCCCTATTTTGCCAAGATGTGCTGCTGCCAAGCCGGCTGAGCGTCGCAATTGTTCATGGCTGGGATTGGCGGGCAAGCCCACCAGCAAAAGGCGGGGGATCTGTTTGGAATCTACAGGCAGGGCCAGGGTTTCTTCTGGCTTGGCATGAAAGATGCCACTTTCCAGTGCCTGTGCACAGAGTTGCTTCAACGGAGAAGGAAGCCCTGTGGGCGTCTGGGCAGAAGATGCTTCAGTAATGAAAGCAGCAAAACACTCGGTTCTTTCAGGCAGTGATGAAGCATACGCCAGGTTGATGGACATGATTTCTCCTTCTTAAAGACCTAAAAGCAAACACTTAAAACACAGAAACGCAGCTGGGAATGTTTTAATTTCTGGCGGATGGGGCGGAGGAATCGGGCGATTGCAGCCTGCGCGGCAAGGCAAAGGAAACATTTTCTTCCACCACTGTGAATTCTTCTATGCGGGGTTGGTTGACACTAGCTAGCCATTGCACCATTTGCTGCACCACCTCCTCGGGCGCAGAAGCCCCCGCAGTGATTCCCACCACTTGTACTTGTTCTAGCCAAGCGATTTGAATATCGTGATGCGATTCCACCAAGTAGGCCGGCACCCCACAGCGAGAAGCCACTTCTACCAAACGATTGGAATTGGAACTATTGCTTGAGCCCATCACAAATATTACATCGGATTTTTTTGCCAATTCCCGCACAGCATTCTGCCGATTCTGGGTAGCATAACAGATATCTTCTTTACGAGGACCAGTCAGGGCGGGAAATCGCCGCTTGAGTACTGCCAGAATATCTTGGGTATCGTCCAAAGAGAGCGTGGTCTGGGTAAGAAAAGCCACTTTATCAGGGTCAACGGCTTGCACCTGTTCTGCTTCTGTTACATTGCCCACCACCACAATATATTCAGGTGCTTCTCCACGGGTCCCCACCACTTCCACATGCTCTTTATGTCCTATCAAAAAAATGGTGCGCCGCTGAGAAGCATACTGGCGCGCTTCCACATGCACCTTGGTTACCAGGGGACAAGTGGCATCCACCACCTCTAAAGAACGCTGTTTGGCTTGGGTATAGGCCTCGGGAGGAACACCGTGCGCTGAAAATATCACCCGCGACCCCTCAGGTACTTCTGACAACTCTTCTACAAATACCGCACCCATTCCTTCTAAGCGCTTCACCACATGACGATTATGCACAATCGCATGCTTTACATACACAGGCGCCCCAAATCGCTCCAGCGCCAATTCCACAATCCAAATCGCCCGCTCCACCCCCGCACAAAAGCCTCGCGGATTTGCCAGCAAAATCTTTTCTATCCCTGCCATCCCTGTTGATATGTCACTCACAGCTTGTCAATCCTAATTAAATACTTGCCTAATTAAATACTTGCCTGATTGAATACTTGCCGATTGAATACTTGCCTAATTAAATACTTGCCTGGTCAACTTGATTGCCCACCTTATCACCTGCGATGCTCTCCGCCCCACAACCATTATTCAGCATACAGGCAAACTCAGCCATCTGCAAAGATCACCTGCGCTGCTCCCTAGCAGACAACAAACTCAAACATTGCAGCACCTCTTGCAGCATAGGCCACTGGGCAGGCAGGGGAATGCGTCCTGTGGCACCCGCCTTCACTGCACGCACCCGCTCTTCTGTCGCTAAGCCATCATCCAATAATACCACTGGGACATTGCGATTTTGTCGATGATTACGCAATCTCTTCATCAAGACCTCCCCATGAGGACCCTCAGCTGTCTTCCACACAGTGAATGCTACATCCACCAACCCTTCCCCCAGCATCAGCAGTGCCTGGCTGGCACTGGCAGCCTGGTGCACTTGTGAAGCCCCTGCCTCCATCAGCAATCGTTGTAGACGCATGCGACCTCCCATATCGGGAAGCACCACCAAAGCCGACCAAGATTGAGAATGATTCAAATACCCACCTCCGCTATTGAGTTTGTTGCTACGAGGCGTGCCAGCTGTCGCTGATAGTGGCATAAAGCGCCTGAGAAAAAGCTCTCCGCTGGAGAGCACTGGAAGTTTGCAGACGCTGGGGAGGATGGATATGCACCTCTACTTGTTTCATACGACAACGGCCAACGTGCTCACTACCCACTATGGTCACAGGCAAGGCTGTTAGCCCTTCTTGGGTAATCAAGCGCATGCTGCCTGGTTTAAAAGGTCTGGGTCCCAACCAGGGACGACGGTTGCGGGTGCCTTCGGGAAAAACCACCAACGCACCTGTTTTTGCTTTGCGCATTTTTTTGGCTTGCTGTCGTAAGGCGGCAGCGGCGACCTGGGGGTCATCGCGATCCAGGCGCAAGCTGTGGATATTCCGCATCCAGAAATTGAGAGCAGGTATGTAGAACAACTGGCGCTTAGCTACAAATCCGATGGCAGTCCTTATGCTGAGGACCAAGATGGGAATGTCATAAAGGGACTGATGATTGGCCACCACCACAAAGGGTTCTTGATAGGGGATGTGCTGCTGCCCTTTGGTAAGAACGCTGCAGCCGTTTTGCCATAGCATCAAGCGCGCCCAAAAAAGCACTATACGTCGGACGATATGTTCCACTTGGCGGTGTTTTCCCGCTAATCGCATCACCAGAAAGACTGGGAACAACAGACAGGTCAGCAGGTGGATAAAGAAGAATTGAAAGCATAACGCCAGCAAAGCGCGAAGCCGGATAAACAAAGACACGAGGAAGAATAATGCAGATGGCAGGCTAAGAAGAAGAGCGCAGTTTTTTGTAGAACACCGGAATCAGAGCAAACAAACCCAGCAAAGCAAATGCTCCTAACACGGTGCCTGATAAAATATCTGAGGGCTGCTGAATTTCCCCCAAGGCGCGGCCGGCATTCACATACACAAATGAGCCTGGAATAATACCTACTGCTGTACCCAAAAAGAAGACACTCAGACGCATGGGGGTGAAAGCTGCCGCCAGGTTGATAAGGAAAAAAGGAAAGATGGGCACCAGGCGGACAAAAAGCAAAAAATGGAGACCGTTCTTGCTTACACCATCGTTGATGGCTTGCATCAACTTACCCTGGAAACGCTGCTTCACCCAATCACCTAGCAGAAAGCGTGCAAACAAAAACGCCACCACTGCCCCCGCAGCAGCTGAAGTCACCACCAGCAATAGACCCAATTGCAGTCCGAACAGCAGCCCTCCTGCCAGTGAAAATAAAGTGGTCAGTGGTAAAGCCAATGCTACCGACACCAAATATATCACTACAAAGACTACTATTGCCAGCAGCGGCTGTTGATCTACTGCTGCCTGCAGGCGGGCTTGGTTTTCTACCAATGTTTCAAAGCTGAGGCTGCCTTGAGGTACCAAAAGAAACCAGGCTGCCACCGCTGCTGCCACAGCCAGCAGCAGCACAATTTTTATTATAGATCGCATATTTGTAGACATAAAAATACCCAAGGAAAATAAACATGCAGCTACTGCATTCAGTTTGGTATAGCACTAAGTTAAGACTTATTCGCTTTGAGAGAAAGCCCGACTGAGATGGGGAGGTTGATGCAGGATGGATTGGTGATAGTATTCTACATAAAAACGGCAGTCTCCCACGGGCTGCAGATGAAAAACTTCTTCAGGTCCTATGATGCCAGGCATTTGGGCATCGAGATGGTAAGGAGGTCTGCCATCGTGGAGAATCAATGAGACATTGCCTTCTTTTACCACCACCCGCAGCCACCGCCTTGGAGAAATAGTTTGGGGCTGCTGCCACAACAGTGGCAGTGTGTACTGGTTGTAGCAAGGTGAAACATCTTCCAGAAATACATCCTGAGCAATGCGTGATGCCATGAATCCCTTATTTGAAACCTACCAACAAAAACCCATAGTCAAAAAGCACGGAGAAATAAGCCAATAATGTCTTAGAAAAACAGGCAGCAGAACCCGAAAAGCTACTGTAATATACCAGCAGGATGAATGACAAGCAGCAAAAATTTAAGGGGTTTTATTTTTGGCATTGGGCTTATTTTTTTTCAAAAGTTCTTGCGGGCTTGCAGGCAGGCGCTCCATATCCCAGCGGCTAAGCCTAAGGGTATGTTGTGCTTGGACTTCATTCAGCCTTACTACCTGCTGGCGAATGTTCTCATCGGCATCTTTGCCTGCAGCAGCCGAAAGACCTGCCAAATGCTGGGTGCCATGCACCTTGGACGGATTCTCATTGAAGCGCAAATCATAGCTTAGACCATCAGCCAGCTGCAGCTGTAAGCGCATGGAGCGACCAGAACCCAGTCGCCTGGGAGGCGGCATATGTTCCAATCCCACTAATTCCAGCCTGTCCATAGTTCTCACCAACTCTGATACCACCGCCATATTCAACTCACCCTCTACACCGCTTAAACGCCATGATTCCTGGGCTGAATCTCGCTCAATTTCTACCAGTAACTGGCCTCCACGCTCCAAACGCAACAAACGCAGGGCATCGCCCAGCCCTCTCATGAACAATCGCTTTTTTACCCACGCAAATGAAAAATCATCCAAAGCAAGACTGGTACCTGTTACCCAAGCAACACTCTCATCACCTATGCGCAAATACTGCCCCGCAAATACCCCCGCACTCCCCTTGGAACTGCGTTGCTCCCCCACAGTTACTACAAACAAAGGCCTCCCTTGTTTGTCCAGCAACTGTAACTGCTGCCCCAACCATTCAGCCTCCTCTGCTTTATCCCCTTTGTCTGCCTTCACAGCATCCTCAGACGCTTTCCCCTTCATCAACAAGCGTTCAGGAGGTATCAATCCCAAAGCCTCTAAGGCCTCTTCCCCTTCACTCACCTGGCGATCCAACTTCAAACGGTTGACAGCCGACAGCAGCATCCGCAGCTTCAACTCATCGGCAGGATAGCCCTGCTGTTCACGCACCTCCCAACCTTTATCGCTGAGATCCAAATGGATCTGTTCATCTTCTGATAACAGCACCACCTGGTGAAGTTTTTCTAAATCAACCCCCTGCAGCAAACCTTTATTTTTCCCTCCCGAAACTGCCCTCCACCGTACCACCGTCTGTACTCCCCAAGCCAACACAGCCAGCAACACCAATACTGTCACGCCCCAGATCAACGGTTTCAGCTTCATGTAAACAACACCTCTGGCTTATTTGATAGACTTTTTAACATAACACAAACCACATCTATGCAGCCCCATTGACGAACAGCAAACTTTTCACACAGCTAGCTGCGCTTTTTGGTTCCCATTTGTTCGCTCCGACGGGTACGCCGATAGATGAACCAAAATCCAAATCCGCCCACCATAACAGGCACCGGTAACAAATTGAAAGCCAACAGCCATACTCCCAGGCGTTCAATATCTTCCCGTAACAGTTTGCGTACTTCACGCAGAGCGCGGCGGGTTTTTTGCTCTTCTTGTCGGAAACGGTTAATTTCTTTTTCTTGGGCTTTGTCCAACAGAGCGGAGTCACTTTGTGATTCTTGCAGTTGTTTCAGTCGGTCTCGCACTTCTGCCAAACGGACATTCAGCAGGTTCTCCTGTTCTTGGAAGCGTCGGGCGGCACGCACTTGCAAATTGACCAAGCGCGTAAAGGGGCGCGTTGTTTTGCCCCGAGAACGGATAGCAATAAGTTCCTGCCCGCCGCTCAGCCATTCCACTGCATTTAAGAAGAAATTGAGGTTGTCATTCAACGGCTGCAAAAACACATTGCCCAAGAACTGGGCACGTTGGACAGAGTATTCATCAGAGATAAAATCGGTATCTCCCACCAACAGGATAGAAGTTTCTGCTTCTGCCTTGGCACGATGGGGCGGCAGTTTTGGTGGAGCATCATCCCTTCTGCTGCGTTCGCCGGGACGCAAATCCGGCGGCCCATCTGGGTAGGCAGTTTTAAACTCACCGCTAAGCAAGGCTGCCAGTACCCGTTTTTTACCATCGGTACGTAATAGACGGGTTTGTGCCAGTGGGTTTTGCAGCCGAAAGGATGCAACTTGTACCCTTCCTGTATTATCAGATGATTCCAATAACGGCACCAAGCGATGGGAAGACCCTTTCTTGAGGGAAAATGAACCGCTGTGCACCAACAACATGTTTTCTAGCTGGGCAGTAAGCGGTTCTTCTTTATTCATTTGTTTGGATCCCAGACTGATCCAAAAAGGATAATTAAGTACACCTTGTGGAGTGCGTACGGGCGTACCGAGGGAAACATCGCCCAAGAGATGGGTAGAGGAGTATTCTACATCCCAGGCATTCAATAGTGGTGACAAGGTGCTGGAGGGCTGGGTGTTAAAACCAGGCTGCCCCGACAAATCTTTGGTGGAGAGGGGATCCAGCAGCACCATCAGTTTACCGCCTGCCAGCAAATATTGGTCAATGGCATACAGGCTGCGCGGCGACATGCTCTCTGATTTGGGATGGATCACCAGCATCAGATCCACATCTTGCGGCGCTACCATGAGATCTCCTGCCCTAATGTTTTCTACTTGGTAGTTCTTGGAAAGCTCACTGATAAAGGCCCATGCTGGTTTATTGAGTGCCGGCAGCCCTGCACCATAATTGACGCCAGCCACAGGCAGGAACGACACCACCATCACCCGAGGCAAACTTTCTCTGGTCACACGTACGATGGTCTCAGAGATATCGTATTCCAGCGAGCTTTCACGACGCGGGTCTAGAAAAGGAAGCACAGCTTCACGTTGTTGCTGCAAGACCACCAACCCAAAGAAAAGTCTGTTGCCTGCGGGTGATTGAGAAGGTGTCAGCCCATAACGCAATGCCCATTCTTCTTCTTGGGTATCTGGCTTGGGATCTATCAACTCTACTTTTACCTTGCCTTTGGAATGCGATTGGTAGGTGCGCAGCAACCCGCGTATCCGCCTGGCATGGGTTTGCAGCGGAATAGGAATATTCTCCAAACTCTGCGAGTGATAAAAACGCAGCGTGATTGGATGCTCCAAATTGGCAAGCAGTTGGCGCGACCCCTCAGATAGGGTGAACACGCGGCCTTCGGTGATATCCAATCGCAGCGGTAACACGCTGCTTAGGACATTAAAGGCTACCAATCCTACCAGCAACAGACTGGCTGCTATCAACAGCCTCCAGCGACCGGCTTTCATGGATGGCAGCCAACGATAGAATAACTTAGAAGAAAAATTCATAACAAACATATCCACTCAAGATACATCAATAAGCCAGCTAACCCCGACGGCGCTCCAGTACCAATAGGCAACTCAACAACATCACCACAATGATGGAAATGAAGTAGCTCACATCAGCCAAGTCAATCAAACCGCGCTGCATAGAATCAAAATGCGTGCTAAAGCTGAATGCAGAAATCAAACGTGCAACCCCAGCAGGAAAAATACCCGCCAAAGTCTGATTCAACACACCCAGCCCCAGTATCACCAACAGTAAACACACCAACACACTGGTGATGAAACTAATCACCTGATTCTTGGTGAGGGTGGAAGTAAAACAGGAAATAGCCAAATAAGCACCTGCCATAAGAAAACTACCAAAATAACCTGTTATCATCACGCCGCCATCTGGATCACCCAGAAATAATACGGTGAGTACCATGGGGAAAGTCAACGCTAGTGACAACCCCATGAACAGCCAGGCTGCCAAAAATTTGGCCAGCACCACATGACCCAAACCCACAGGCCAAGTAGCCAATAATTCCAAGGTGCCTGCACGTTGCTCCTCAGCCCACAAACGCATGCCCACCGCAGGCGCCAACACCAAATACAACCAAGGATGAAAGAAAAAGAATAAATCCAAACTGGCTTGGTTTGAGTTGTAAAAATTGCCCAAATACCAAGCCATGCCACCCGCACCCAACTGGAAAATTACAATGAACACATACGCCACAGGAGAACGAAAATAAGCCATCCATTCGCGCTTCATTACCGGCAGCCCCGGCCAAAGGCGCAGCTTATCCAACAACAAACCCCACCCTCTCTTAATGTGCTGCAACAAATCCTGGCACTTAGCCATCAGCAAGCCCCACCCTCTCTTAATGTGCTGCAACAAATCCTGGCCTTTAGCCATCAGCAAGCCCCCCTATCGTCAAGGCACGAAACACTTCATCCACCCGACCACGCTCGGTATATATTTCCAAAATCTTCACCTGCTGCTTGCGCAGCCAACTCTCCACCGTACTGGAAAAATCTATAGCCGCAGGACGCTGCTTGGGCAGCAAATAATGCCGCCAACGCCCTTGCCCCAGCACCTCTTCGCTGTGCACTTCAACAACACCAGGCGCAGATCTTAACAAACTCCGCAACGCATCATCCGCTGATGCCGTCACCACCGCCAATGCCTGATGAAACCTGGAACGCGCTGCCATTTCCTGCGGCGTACCATTAAAGACAATCCCACCCTCATGAATGACCACTGCTCTATCACAGACCGCTTCCATTTCTTCCAAAATATGCGTGGACAGCACAATGGTCTTTTCTCTGCCCATCCGCCGAATCACCTCCCGTACATGGTGCTTCTGGTTAGGATCCAATCCATCGGTGGGCTCATCTAAAATCATCACCGGCGGATCGTGAATCAATGCCTGTGCAAAACACACCCGCTGGCGATACCCTTTGGACAAGGTTTCTATAACGCGATGCCGCATGCCTTCCAGACCAATTAACTCCATTACCTTCTGCACCCGCCGCTGTAAATCCTGACCGATAAAACCACGCACCTCCCCTGCAAAATCCAAAAATTCCCCCACGGTCATTTCTCCATACAACGGCGCCCTTTCGGGCAAATAACCTATCAATTTCCGTGCTGCTATAGCCCTATCCACCACATCATGACCGCCTACACGCACAGTCCCTGCTGTGGGCAGCAAGAAACCAGTAATCATCCTCATAGTAGTGGACTTGCCTGCCCCATTGGGACCCAAAAATCCCAGCACTTTTCCAGCCTCTGCTTGGAAACTAATATCGTTCACCGCAGTATACGATCCATAGCGCTTGCAAAGTTTATCAACTTCTATCATGACTCCAACCACATATATGTCGCAGCATAAACAGGTAAGTATACAACACTTGCCACAGGACTTTGCTGCTTAGCAACCCCTGTCGTGCATAAGCTACTTACAAAGAAAGTTACGTCACACAGCCTGCCTGCGTCAAGTTGCCTTTTGCAAGTTGTTTTTATTAATTGTATCAACGCTTGGGAAGATACACCTGATGATAAACAGCGTAAGAGAGATACACTCGGCGTACATAATTTCTGGTTTCGCCAAAGGGAATATTTTCCACAAATTCATCCAATTCCGTGGGCTGCTGTTTGAGCCAGCGGTTCACACGACGAGAACCAGCATTGTAGGCAGCAGCAGCATAAACAGGGCTGCGACCATACTGTTGCAGCAGTTGTCCAAGATAATAGACTCCCAAGGAGATATTGACATCTGGGTCAAACAGCTGCTGGGTTTGATATGGCTGTTTCAGCTGCTTGGCTAGCCATCTGCCTGTGGCGGGCATAATTTGCATCAATCCGCGTGCACCTGCAACTGAGACAGCTTGCGGGTCAAAGCGACTTTCCTCTCTGGCGATAGCCATTACATAGAAAGGATCTACCTGGTATTGCTTGGCTGCGGTTTGGATAATTTTCCAATGGGGTCTGGGGAAAGCTTTTCTCCAAAGGGAATTGGACTGGGGGGATTGTTGTCTGAGTTGCGGAAGGTATTGGTGACCGACAAGTTTGATTAAAGTGAAGCGTCTTTGTAGATAGCCAAGTACCACTGTGATTTCTCGGATGAGACCTGGAGGCCTGGGGTCGGCAACTATCAGCAGGAGGTGACGTCGGGCGAGGGAGGGTTCATCCATAGCATCCAGCAGAATGGCAGCGGTAATTTGGGGGATTTGCCAGACGGCGTAGAGTTGAGAAAGGGCGGGGGTGATGGGCGAGGATGATTTTGCTTGCTGCCACACAGCCAGAGGAAACTCCTGTGCCATTTTTTGTTTGGCCATCATGGAGTAAAAGTTATAAGGCCAGCGTTCCAGCAGCTGCTGCCACACTTCTTGTGCTTGGGTGGTTTTACCTAATTGCTGCAGGCTGCGACCATGCCAGTAAGTAAAGCGTGCTGCAGTGACAGGATGCACTATGGCAGGATGTTGGGTGGCAATTTGCAGCCAGTCATGGGCGGTTTGCCAATCTTTGTTTTGCCAGGCGCGCCAAATGACATCCCAGTAAGCCACAGCAATCTCAGCATACTGCGGATGATGTTTTGACAAACGCCGCAGCCAGGTCTGTGCTGGGACGGGCTGTTCCAATCTGCCATAAAGCAGTGTTAATTCTCTTGCCAGATTAGGCCATTCCTCCACAGCGTGAGCATCCATGCCCTTCACCAACTTTGCTGCACTGTCGGCATCTTTTAGTCGCAGCAGCAAGCGCGCTTGCCACACGCTGCCACCTTCCTTGCTCATGGCAAAACGTGCCTCCTTGCTGCTTTGCAGCAGCATCAGCCCTTGGCGTGCCAATTTATGTCCTGCACGCAACCGCCCGCCATAATACAAACCACCCAACTCCTTCCGCTGTTCCTTATCAAATCCTTTTAACCAACCCTTGGCATGTGCTTGATCTACCTCTGAAATTAACAAGGTATACAATCGCAACCGCAGCAGCCGTTCACCACGCCCCAGCCAGTCCTGAGGTTTAAGCAGCGCTTCACCCCCTGCAGGCAATAACCGCTGGTGCGCATGTGAACGCTGTGTAGGATTGCGCCACAATGCCACATTCAGCTGGCGTGCTAAATCTGTGCGTGCCTGCGTGCCTGCCAGTCGCTTTGCTTGCCACAACATGGTTCGGTCTACTGGCTGGGGAACAAGAGTCTCCAGCCAGACCTCCATATAATCCAGCAATGCTTTACCAGGTTGCAATTGATGCGTTGCCTGCCCACTTTCCTCCGCCAACAAGAGCTCTGTTAGCCACTGTCGCACCTTGGTACGTACATGGTAGGGCGGTGATACCTGCAGTGCATCCTTCAAGGTACTGCGTGCAGCTTCATATTCTTGCTGTTGATGAAGTAACCGTGCGCCTATCCACAGCCAAAAACCAGACAGCTGCGGCACCCGCTTAGACAGGCTTTGCTGCAAACCCCATGCTTTCTTATATTCCCCCTGTCCTTCCAAGCACAACAGCTCCCGATAATCCTGCTGCACCTTCCGCAAATGGATAGGCAACAGCTTTCCCGCAAGACGCGCCCGTTCTGAAAGCTGAGCTGCATGCCTGGCGGTACAGTCCGCACCCCGCACCTCACCACCCCACAAAACCAACAACAAGCACACACACAGACCGCTCTTCAAGCCTATGCCAACCAAACTATTGAAAGTAATACGCATCCTTCTTCTCTGGATGATGGTTAATCATGGCCTTGGCCAACGGTGCTATCCGCTGACGCACCCGCTCACACAGCAACTCTGATGCCCCTTGTTCCCTTAACGCTGCCATGATTAATTCCAGCCACGCATCATATTCAGGTATGCCAATCCGCACATGACGATGCCGATAACGCAAAAATGGACGACCATATCTCTCGCTGTACAATTGTGCCCCACCAAAAAATTCCACAAAGTACGCATATTGACGCTCCCGTGTTGCTGTTAAATCCTTAGGAAATAACGAACCCAATAACACATGAACCGCTACTTTGTCATAAAAGCACTCAACCCACTCCCGAATACCAGTTTCACCACCCAATGCTTCTAATAAAGATGCTGTATCTTCAGAATTCATATCATCTAATGTTATCATAGCCTTGGCAAACTTTTGGCATGCATAACAAGTATCTTGGTGTAGACCCTTGGTGTAGACCCTTGCCTTCCCTATCCCCTAGCAAATAGTACCACCCATGCCATTCACCTCTGCTACCACGGTTTGCCTGCATCCCTCACAGCAGCCGACCCTGTTCACCTGTTCACCACCCCTTAGCCTCCAGGCACTGTGGGCAGCAGTCTTGGGCTTTCTGATCTTCTGTCACCTTCCTCTGCCAGTTCAAGCACAACCGACCATCCCTGTTAAACTCCCGCAAGTCAGCATTGAACGACTCACCCTCTCTGAAGAACAGGTTGTTCAACCTGAAATACTGCTGCAAGTCTCCCTGCGCAATAGAGAAAACCGCACCGTCACAGTGTGGGTTTCCGCACAACTGCAACCCCAGCAAGACTATGGCAATGGCCAAACCTTGAGAAACCACTGGCGAGAAATTCAACTGGAACCACTCTTGCGTCAAAAAGTGTTCTTACACCTCCCCACACCCCAACAATCCGGCGCCTGGCAGGTGGAGGTGAATATGTTTGATGCCCAAAGAAAAAACTCCTTATTGTCTGCGGGAGTTAATTATATCATTCCCATTGTTGTTAGCCCCCACGGAATAGAAGATATCTCCCAGGCTATGACACTAGCAGAATCGCAGCTGTTTCCCAAAATCCGTACCGATGCAGAACTCCCTGACTTGGTTTTAGAAAAAATAGAAGTTGCACCTACATCCCAATCGGATGGCTTCCGTTTAAGAGTTCTATTATCTAATCAAGGAGGCCGTCCTGTCCAGCAAATCTTGCTTCATGGGTTGTATGCCAATGCTGAATCGCCCAAGAGCATTAAAACCTTAAAAGATTTTATAAGAATCCGCCAGCTGTCTGCAGGAGAAAACATCTGGGTGGAGATCAACGCCAACCTTCCTGAATCAGCAGGAACAGTCTTCCGTTTGGGGCTGCGGGTAGATCCAGATAATCTTATCCCTGAATCCGATGAGCAAAACAATGAGCTTCTGGTGGCACGCCCCTAATGCTTTATGGGTTGCGTGTTATAGTCGGTAAACACTCAAAGGAGCGACCAACGCCTTGGGGGTTATTTCACCAGATTGAGGGCAACTTCCACCATACGGTTGCAATAGCCCCATTCGTTGTCATACCAGGAGAGTACTTTTGCCAGGTGACCTCCCACCACCTTGGTAGAGAGGGCATCCAAGATAGAAGAGTGGGGATTGCCTTTGAAATCTATCGATACTAGAGGTTCTTCGCAATATTGCAAAATATTTTTCAGCTGACCTTGGGCTGCGACCTTCATGGCAGCATTGATGTCTTGCTTGCTGGCGGGCTTGGTCAGGGTAACGGTGAGATCCACCACCGAACAGGTGGAGGTAGGCACACGGATAGCAAAGCCGTCCAGCTTTCCTTTGAGTTCTGGCATGACCATGCCAATGGCGCGCGCTGCCCCAGTGGTGGTGGGAATCATAGAAAGCGCCGCCGCACGTGCCCGTCTTAAATCTGAGTGGGGTTGATCTAGCGTGTGTTGGTCGTTGGTATAGGCGTGAATGGTGTTCATCAGACCGCTTTCAATCCCCCAATGCTCGTGCAGGACTTTTGCCACAGGCGCCAGGCAGTTGGTGGTGCATGATGCGTTAGACAGCACATGGTGATGGTTGGCATCATAGCTGTCCAGGTTCACTCCCTTGACAATGGTCAAGTCCACTTCCTTGGCGGGGGCAGAGATGAGCACCTTGAGTGCGCCTGCCTGTATATGAGCGGAGGCAGAGGATTTGTCTGCAAAGCGGCCAGTGCATTCCAACATCACTTGTACCCCTTGTTCTTTTAGGGGCAGCTTGGCGGGCTGCGTCTCTGAAGTAACCAGGATTTTTTTCCCGTCCACTACCAGATGGTTGCCTTCTGTGTGTACCTCTCCATTAAAGACTCCGTAGTTGGAGTCATATTTAAGCAGGTGTGCCAGAGTTTCTACTGCGGCTAAGTCGTTAATCAGTTTAATATCAAAACCATTTTCACCATGGGCAGCACGCAGGACATTGCGTCCTATGCGCCCAAATCCGTTAATACCAATAGCAGTCATAAATAGATCTCCAAGGTTATAAAAAATAAACAGACAGGATACAGGACTGCCCACATCCGCCAATGGATACCCATGTGGGTGGCAAACTTTGATGTTAACTGGGCAAGGCAAGCATGCAGTGAATATTCATCCATTTGCAATAAGAATTTCACCAGGCGTAGCCCTTGTAGAAATAGCCCTTGTAGAAATAGCCCTTGTAGAAATAGCCCTTGTAGAAATAGCCCCTGTAGAAATAGCCCCTGTAGAAATAGCCCTTGGGAAGTAGCTGCTGCTGGCTGCTGCAAAAGCACCCCTTCAGCAAAAACGCTTGTTTTAAGCGGGGGAGACATCGGTCAGTGCGGCCAGTCCTGGAAGGATTTTCCCCTCTAGAAATTCCAAGCTGGCGCCACCACCGGTAGAGACATGGGTAACTTGCTTAGCCAAGCCCATTTGGCGAATAGCAGCCACGGAATCACCCCCACCCACCACAGTGGTGCCATTAGAGATTGCCATGGCTTTGGCAATAGCCAATGTCCCCTCAGCAAAGGCTGGTTGCTCAAACACTCCCATGGGACCGTTCCAGAGTATCAGTTGGGCGCGTGAGATGCTGTTGGTGTACGCCAAACGGGTGGTGGGACCAATATCCAGCCCCATCATGCCTTGGGGAATATCCACCCCACAGACAATAGCTTGCTCGGAGGCCTCCACAGCAGGAGCAACCACATGATCTAGCGGCAACAACAATGACTTCCCCTGTGGGCCGCATTCTGCCAACAATTCCGCAGCCAAGCCAAGTTGCTCTTCTTCCACCAACGATTTTCCCACGCCCTTGCCTTGTGATTTGAGAAAAGTGTATGCCATAGCTCCACCGATCATCACGGTATCCACTTTCGCCAACAAAGCCCGAATGACGCCTATCTTGTCAGACACTTTTGCTCCCCCCAAAATAGCTATGGATAGCTTCTTGCGGCGTTTTTGGAATATTCCGTGTAAAAATTGTACTTCCTGCGCAATCAGCAAGCCGCAGGCAGCCTGCTTAAAACAGCGCGGCAGGGCATCGGTAGAGGCATGGGCGCGATGCAATACCCCAAAAGCATCGCTTACGAAAATATCTCCCAATTCTGCCAACTGACGGGCAAATTGTTTATCGTTGGCAGTTTCACCCGCATGAAAACGCAGGTTTTCTAACAGCAGTACCTGGCCAGGCTGCAAACTTTCCACCGCTTCCTTGGCTTTTGAACCCACTGTGTGAGCACAAAAACCTACCTCTTGCTGCAACAAATCTCCCAGGGACTCAGCCACCGGTCTCAGCGAGTACTTCTCCACCCGCTCCCCCTTGGGACGCCCCAAATGCGATATCAGCACCAGCCTCCCTTCCTGCTGCAAAATGTGCCGAATGCTGGGCAGCACACCAACAATGCGGGTGTTATCGCTTACCTGTCCTTTTTCATCCAGCGGGACATTGAAGTCCACCCGCATTAAGATCCGTAGACCTTGCATTTCCAATTCTGTTATATAAAGCTTATTCACAACATTCCTTTCTCGTCCTCATATGGATACCATTACAAAAAAACAGGCAATAACACTGCAATAAAGCTATAATAACGCTTTCAAGGCGGAATCTTTCAAAATCTGATACATCCTCACCGCCTTATCTTTATAGCCCATTGATGGCTTTTACCCCTCTATCATACCTGCACTATGCCCACAAACCTCCTAGCAGCAAAAAATCCTGTCTCGCTTAAAACATCAGCCAATCTCCTAAAACAAAAGGGGCCCCAGGTGCCATCCCAGCCGCAGCCCCAATTGTCTCACTTCTTAATGAACAAGCAGTCGTCTGTCCCTTTACACGTACAGCTAAAAGAACAAATCCGTTACGCCATCCTCAACAACAGCTACCGTCCAGGAGAATTACTGCCCTCCATCCGCGAACTCACAGCACAACTGGGCATTCATCGCAATACAGTACATCGGGTGTATCTGGAACTTCAAGCCAGCGGATTGTTGATATCACTGCCAGGAAAAGGAGTCTGTGTCAGCGAAAATCTTGCCCATCCCATCTCCCGACCCGAACTGCACCGATTGGACCAACTGATTGAAGGTTTCTTTGATGAAGCCAACACCCTGGGAATTAATGCCATCACCCTCAGTCGACTGACAGAACAAAAGGCTGCAGACCACGACATCCGTAAGCCCATCGCTGCTTTTGTGGAGTGCACCGAGCACCAATCCCAACAAATGTCAAAAACTCTCTCAGAACATTTGGGCATTCACGTACAACATGTGCTCTTGGAAAACCTGCGCCTGCATCCAACAGGTTTAAGCACCCACCTAAAACATGTCATCACCAGTGTTTTTCACTATGACGAAGTCACTACCCTCTTACATCAGCAGCAACGTCGTATTCATGCCCTTACCTTTCAGCTGCATCCTGCCAGCAAAGAACAACTGAGCATCATAGACGCCAAACTCTCGCTGATTTTCATTTGCCATGATGCCAACACAGAAGAAGTCATCGGCAAAGAAATACAAGATGCCTCCCCCGCCAACATCTCTTTTAATTGTGCCAATTTGGAAGCCCCCGAGCATGCCTTGGAATTGCTAAAAAAATCCCAGGTGGTGGCCATAACCGAGCCTGCCATCCCCTTTTGCATCAAACACTGCACCCCTCAGCAGCAATTGATTGAACTGCATTTCTCCTTGGGACATCCCTCAGTGGAAAAGGTGGCTGGTATGCTCTTGTACAAGCCCTTTTAAGGAAAAACCCCCGCAGCAAAAACCACAGCAAAAACCTTGTACAAGCATGCCCCATAGAAAGGCTTTCAAGGACAATTGTGGTATATAAGTAATGAACTGCCGCCAGGGAGTTGCTTTTGCTAGGGTATTACAAAGAAATTTTACTACTTAACTGACTGAAACAACATATTATTTGGATTTTACAATCTTTTTGGCTACCAGAACAAAATTTTTTTGTTTTTTGCCGTTCAATAGGTTATAATATTTTGGTTGCTTGTTTTATACAAATATATTGGAGAAAAGGCTTATGAGTTACAAAGGATACATTATTGCAAATACCATTCTCAAAATAGGAGATGACAAGGGCATTCCTATGACGCATTTGAAATTACAAAAGATGCTTTTCTTTATGTGTGGATTTTATTTTGCTACACATGATGATAAGCTGATTGATGAAGATTTTGAGGTATGGGATTATGGACCTGTTATTCCAGATGTTTATCATAAATTCAAAAAATTTAAGCATGAATATATTACCAATCTTTATCAAGATAATGATAACAATATAGAAATAATATCAAGAAAAGATGAGAAATTTTATTCTATTGTAGAAAAATACTATGATAAATACATAGTTTTAGGCGAATGGGATATGGTGTACAAAACACATGATATTGGTACTCCCTGGGCGGAAGCAAAAAAGAATAAAGAAACAAAAATACAGCATGAAGATATGAGAAAAACTTTTAAGGATGAAATTGCTAAATGAAGCCAGAAATTGTATCCCCAAGTGATGCTACTTTAAAAGAAGCTATGGGCACAAAAACATTAGGAATAGTTTATGGTATTATAGAATTAAACGCTGAATCACAACAAAGAATGATAGAGACTATTGTTAGTGAAAAAAGAAAAATTTTTATCTTTATGTTAGTTCTATATTCTATTTTAATAATTGCCTTTATCTTCTGTTGTTTTTTCAAGTAAATGATTGCGATGATGAAATCCTCATTAACCAGGTTCTTGGAATACTTAAGGATTGAAATCAAACCATCAATCAAGAAAGGCTAGCGGACTAAATAGCACCCCTCTTGAGGGCTGGATGAAAACAGGCGGAGGATGAGGTGTTGACAGGTGCGCTGCGATTGGGGACACGAGGCAGTCGGTTGGCTGTGCTGCAGACACGCTGGGTGGCGTCCCGCCTGCGTGATGCCTGGCCCAAGCTGGATTGTGAGATTTGCGTGTTGGAGTCGGCAGGAGACAAATTTGCAGCCACATCGGTTGCAGCTTTGCACGCAGGACAAGGGGCGGGGGTTTTCCATAGTGCTTTGGAAAAAGCCTTATTAGCCGATGAAGTGGATGTGGTGGTGGCATCATGCAAAGATATTGAGTCAGATTCGCCACAGGGATTGCAATGGTGTGCGGTGGGGGAACGAGAAGAAGTACGGGATGTGTTGGTAAGTCAGCACAGGGGGCTGGAACAACTGCCCCCAGGGGCATGCTTAGGCACCAGCAGCCTGCGCAGACAAAGTCAGCTGAGCGGCTGGCGAGGAGATTTATCGTTCGCCCCCTTGAGGGGCAATGTGAATACACGGGTAGAACATGCACTGAAAGCCAGCAGCGAGGCATGCGATGGGGTGGTGGTAGCAGCAGCAGGAGTACATCGGCTGGGAATGCAGGCGCACATTACCGATTACATTGATTTGGAAATTCTGCTGCCTGCTCCGGCCCAAGGAGCATTGGCATGCCAATACCTTGGGGGACGCAAAGATATTTTGCGCATGCTGGCCCCCCTGGGCAGCGAGGTTGTAGAATGCTGTGTAAGGACAGAACGTCGTTTGCTGGCCAACCTGAGTGGCGGCTGCTTTGCCCCCGTGGGAGCATTTGCCTGGATAGAAAAGCATCAGCTGCAATTGTGGGGGCGGGTGACATCGCTTGATGGTCAGCAAACAGCATCTGCCAGGGCTAAGGGAACCTCCGCAGACTGGCAGCTTTTGGCAAACGAAGTGACTCGCCAATTACGCCAGCAAAATGCCTTAGCCATAATGGCTGATGCCAGAAAGAGCGTATCAGCAGCCCATCAAAATTGATAAACTGCATGGATAAACTGCATTGATAAACTTTGAAAGCAGCAGCACAACCAGATGAAACTGGAAGAGAAGAGAAACAGTCACAGCAAAATATCTGGCAAACCCCTAGTTGGATGGTAGATAGCCTAAGGAATTTTATGAAGCAGCCCATTTGGAAATTGCAGCCAATTTTTTATAAGCCATGGTTCAGGCGGGGAGTGGGGTTGATGCTGGCTGTATGGTGTTGGCAAGTCTCAAGCCCTCAGCAGGCACAAGGATATCTGCCAGATATAGACACGGTCTGGAGTTGGGTGGCAGAGCGTTCGCTAGTGGCAGAACGCGCCATTATAACAGCACATACCACGGTGTTTGGGAAATCCTCAGGAGAAGATGATTTACAGCAGGAGATACCCTCGCGCAACTGGCAGCAGACTATTTACTGGATAGCAGGAGAGTTTTTAGCAGTGGAAACCAATGCTACCGATGGAGAACAACTGCATTTGTATTTGCGAGAGGGTGACCAAGAGTGGCAGCAGCGTTTGGGAAGGAAACGCTGGAGTATGCGGGATGTGATGCCGCCATATTTGGATTTACTAGAGAATAGTCCCGAGGCTTGGCAGTCTCATTTGGGTTTTTGGGGGGTAAATCCGCATCAAACACTGTTGGGTAATCATCCACAACTGGGATATTTGCTGCTGCTAGCAGAAAATGCCCACAAAGCTTTGTGGCTGAATCAAAAGCCTTTTCGGCCGGTGCGGCTAGAGACCAGGATTCAAGGCAAGCAAGGGGAATATGCTTTAGCGCAACACTATGAAAATTTTCTATTGTTCACCAATAGAAAATTGTTTCTTACACAAACGGCATATTTTCCTTCTCGGGTGAGTTATACACTGAATGGCATACTGTTTAAGCAATTTCAGGTGCTGAGTTTTAAGGTGAACCCTCCGTTAAAAGATTTTCCTATGCAGCGTCTGCGCCAGGAGGTCAGAAATGATCGCTAGGATAGCATTGGGGGGTTTTGCTGCTGGCATACTATGGGCGTGGTTGGTTATCCCCATGTCCCAGCAGACCTGGGCAGCACCATTACTGGTAGATCGCATCAAGATAGCAGTCAATAAAAAAGCCATTACCGAAAGAGAGTTTCAGTTATTAAAGCAGGTGCGTGAACGCGAGCTGCGCCAGCAGCTGCAAGGCAGAGCATTACAAGAACAGCTGCGTAATTTGGGCAAGAATTTACAGCAGGAATTGGTAGAAAGTTTGCTGTTGGAGGATCATGCGGAGCGGTTGTCGTTATCGGTGAGTAACAGCCAGGTAGAACGACAGATGGAATTGCTGCGCCAAAGGAGTGCAGAAATATTGAAAAAGATGGGCGAAGCACAGGCACGCCAGTTGGTGGTGCGGCAATTGTTGAGTCAGCGGGTGGTGAGACAAGAGGTGGCAGCAAAGATATTGGTATCTGAAGAACAGGTAGCAGCTGCCTGCAAGGAAGATTCTTCAGCAAATTACGAGGTGGATGTAGGACATATTCTGCGCAAAGAGAGCTCCGCAGCACAGCGTAAGCGACTGTTACAACTGCGCCAACAGTTGCTGTCAGGCGCCAATTTTGCTGCCCTGGCCCAACGGCATTCAGAAGATCCCTCCGTTAAGCAAAATAAAGGGCGCCTAGGATATGTCCAACGTGGCCAGTTGGTGCTGCCTTTTGAAGAAGCGGCCTTCGCACTGCGACCAGGCCAAGTAAGTTCGCCTGTGAAAACCAGATTTGGGCTGCATTTGATTATGGTTTTCAATCGCCGCCAAGCAGGACAACGAGACTGCAACCAGATAACCTTGCAAGAAAGACAACGTCTCAGTCAGCAAATTCGTCAGCACCAACAACAACAACGATTGCAAAAACTGTTGCTGGATTTGCGCAACCGCTCCGATGTTCAGGTGCAACAATGACCCTCCATAGCTTTGTTGCACCATTTACTTTTATCATGACCCCCTCTAAAATGCTCCTGCTGCCTTATTGCCTTATGAAATCTAACGCAGATTGTTCATCATTGCCTGATTCTGATTCATGGGCGTATCCGTCCTGGTATTGCTGGTGCATCAGCAACAAGCGTTGCCTGGCAGAACTGATTCCATGCTTGCTGGTTACAGCACTCATGCTGGCACTGCCAGCCCTGGTACAAGCACAAAGCGCTCTCAGCAAACCCTGGCAACTCTCTCCCTTGCCAGATTCCCAGACAATGGAAAGAAAAATGGAAAGAAAAAAGGCACCCCCCTTATCTTCCTCTCCATCCCCCCTCACCGCAGAGAATAACCCCAATGGTAATTCTTCCTGCTTAAAGCTGCTGAAAATAGATGCCAACCAACCGCTCTCTGGCACCAGAGAGCCTGCCAGCACTCCCAAAAAACTACAGTGTGTCCTCAGCATACTGGAAAATACGCAAACACAGCCCAATTGGCTGCATCCTACTGTCCAAGAAGCACTCGCCAGAGATCTGCTGCGCAGGCCGCCAAAAACAGCATTCGCCCTGGAAGCACTATTTTATCTGCACCAAGCACTCTTCCGCCAAGGGAAGATTTTTGACCCCAGCCCCCTAGAAAAAGACCGCAATAGACAAAAGCTTCCGCTTTGGCAGCAAGAACGCTGGCTGTTGATGCGAGCAGAAATAGACGCACGCAAAGAAGCATTCACCCAAGCTGCAAATTGGCTGCTGAAACTTCAAGAACTTCCCCTGCCTCAATCCCCAGCCATCCAAGAAACCATCCAACACCTGCTCAGTCAACTGGATGACCCCCAAACCCTGGAAGCGTTTCTGGCAAACCACCCGCAATTATCATGGCTCAACAAACGAGCCCATAACCTGCGCACCCCCGTTTTACTCAATGCCGGCAAAACAGAAGAAGCCCAACAAGCGCTGCAAAACATAGAAAAGCGATCTGATCAAGATAAACAACTCGCAAAAAACTGGGCTCGCGAACTCCGCGAACTGCGCAAAGACATCCAAATTACCCGCATCGGTGTATTGCTCCCTTTTAGCAGCAACAGCCCCCAATTGCGTGAGTTCGCTGCACAACTGCTGGATGGCCTGCGCATGGCCGTTCAATCACATCCTCAACAACTCCCCTTGTTTGCCCCCAGTCAGCTCTCCTTCATACTGCCACAAGCAGCCAATCACACATTCTCCCAAGGACAACCCCTCAACACATCACCTGCCATTGAACTGGTACTGCGCGACTCCGCCAACCAACCCCGCCAGGCATTCCGCTTCGTTAGCGAACTCGCCAGAAAAGAAAAAGTCATCGCCATCATCGGTCCACTGGCAAAAGTAGAATCCGAAGCAGCTGCCAAAGCTGCTGAAAGCGAAAAGGTGCCCCTGATCGCTTTCTCACCAACTATGGACATCCCTTCACATGCCGAATTTACCTTCCAAAACAGCCGCTCCACCATAGAAGAAGCCAAAAATCTAGCTGCCTTTGCCACAGAGTATCTGCAACTCAGACAATTCGCCGTGTTGTATCCAGAAACCACCCAAGGACGCCAAATGCGAGACATCTTCTGGCAAGAAATTTCCTCTCGTGGCGGCCGTATGGTGGCTGCAGGCAGTTTTCAAACCCTCAGCCAACTTGGCAAACACGCCGCCAGAAAAGGTCTGGGACTTAAAGAACACTTTGAAGCCTTCACCGGCTTCCAGCGTCCCTTAAATATTACCCAACAAAAACTGCTCAAGGATGCCGGAGATTCGCATCCCGACCCCATTGTGGATTTTGACGCTCTCTTCATCCCTATCGGTCCCAACGAGGTCAACGACCTGACGCAAATCGCCCGCTACCCGCAAACCGTGGACGCAGAAAATGTACAACTGCTGGGCAACCGCTTTTGGCACCATCCCAGAATGCTTTCCCTAGAAGGCGGCAGCTTACAAAATGCCATAATCGGGCACACCCTAGACCACAGCCAACAAAACCCCCGCTTCCAAGACTTTTTGCGTTTGCATCGCCTCATGTTCGGTCACCGTACCCAGTACCAAGCACCCCGCTACTACACCATCACCGCTTACGATACCTTCCGCCATCTACAAGCCTTCTTGGCTTCCCCGCGCAACCACTCACGATGGCAACTCTCACAAGCCTTGAAAAGCAACCGCGCCTTTCGGGGCGTTGCTGGCTGGATACGATACCAACCCTCCGGCAAAGCCCAAAGACAAACCTTCTTCCTCAAAATCCAACAAGGCTTTTGGCAGCGCATACTGCCTTAACTCCCTGTTAGCGTACAAAGTTAGAGTACAAAGTTAGAGTACAAAGTTAGAGTACAAAGTTGGGGCGGCAGGGATCGAACCTGCGTATGTCGGGATCAAAACCCGATGCCTTACCACTTGGCTACGCCCCATTGAAATGTCTCGCACTGTCATTAGCTTAGCTGTGCTGGCGATTGCAAAACCATCGCCTGCGAGGACATTATCAGGCAATGTAGAAAAGAACAGGGAAGCTTGTCAAGCTATCAGTTGATCACAGCTGATTCTGCCACAACGGGATGGATAGTGATGCGTTATGATTTGCATAGCTTTTTGCTTTATCAAAACAATTCAAGCAGAATAGGGGTTATGAAAGCTGTATCTACAAAAGGCTACCATTTGTCTTTGGAAGCTATTGCCAAGCACTCCCTGGTGTCTCGAGCAAAGTACGCAGATGGGGAATGTACTTTGCAAATGCTGCATGTGGATTCTCGGGAAGTGACTGCTGGGAGTGGTTTTTTTGCTTTACAAGGGATGCGTCAGGATGGTCGCAGGTATGCAGCAGAGGCATTACAGCGCGGAGCATCTGCCCTGTTTTTAGAAGATGAAGAAAGTTACCAACGCTGGCTGCCACAGTTGGGAAAGCTCCAAGGTATTTTCCTCACCCCACACCCCAGGCGCGCTTTGGCTGCCTTGTCTGCCGAACTCTTTCAGCATCCCTCAAAAAAATTAAAGCTCTTGGGCGTGGTAGGCACCAATGGCAAAACCAGTGTCACCTATTTTCTCAGCCATATGCTGACAGCTATGAAAAAACCCTGCGGGGTGGTAGGCACACTAGGGCTGCATGGCCCCTCGTTAAGCGACAACCCCTCCACCCCAGCTATAGACGCCCCCAACACCTCATCACTGCTTCCCCCTCAACTGACCACCCCTGAAGCACCCCATGCCCAAAGCTTTCTGGCAGACCTGCTGAGGGAGCATTTCCCCTACGCTGCCATGGAAGTGAGTTCCATCGGCTGGGAACAGCATCGCTGCGACGGACTGAGCTTCGCTGCACTGGCTTTTACCAATTTGGGAAGAGATCATTTGGATTGGCACGGCAGCATGGAAGCCTACCAACAAGCCAAATTTGCCCCATTCTTGTCTACAGACGCACCAGCAGTGGTGAATATCGCTGATGCTGCTGGTCAACAGCTGTGCCAAAAGCTCTCAGGCCGCAATATCATCAGCTGGGGCCATGCAGAGGCATCGCTTTCTGTGGCAAACATGCAGCAAACCTCTTCAGGACATCAGCAGGGCTTGCTTTGTTTCCAAGGTCAAGAAGTGCCATTTTGCTTTCCCCTGCCAGGACAATTTCAACTGGAAAACTTTATTGCCACAGCAGGACTGCTGCTGGCTATGGGGGAACCCCTGACAGAAATCGCCCAGGCTGCCCAACACTGCAAGAGCATCCCAGGGCGCATGCAGCCCATTGCACTGGGTCAGCCATTTGAAGTACTGATAGATTACGCCCATACCCCTGATGCCTTGCAAATTCTGCTGCGCGACACCCGCCCCCTGGTAAAGCCAGGCGGACAACTGCGACTGCTGTTCGGCTGTGGAGGCGACCGCGACCACGAAAAGCGCCCCCTCATGGGCTCCATTGCTCGTCAAGGTGCAGACGATATCCTGCTCACCTCAGACAACCCCCGCAGCGAAGACCCCGAACTGATCCTGGCGCAAATCGCACAAGGACTGCAAAACTCTAACGCAGAACACATCGTTGACCGCAAAACCGCCATTGCTCGTATCTTAGAACGCGCACGCCCTGGCGATGTGGTACTCATCGCAGGAAAAGGACACGAAACCTTCCAAGAAATCAATCACCAACGAAAACCCCTCTCCGATGTCCTCATCGCCCAACAATGGCTGCAGCAGCATGCCGTTGACTCCAATCCTCCCCCCACCATGCAAGAAGCCCCCCTGCCCTCAGCCGAGCATTCTTAACATATTTTTTTCCCCGCCTCCTTCACTGGCTTCCTCCCCTCTTATAGAAAGACGGCTCGCCATGCAACTGCTTCCACTAGATGCCGAACACCGCAGCCTCGGTGCAAAAATGGGCGAATTCGCAGGCTACCAAATGCCTCTTTACTACTCTCAGCCCATCGCTGAACACCAAGCCGTTCGCCAGCAAGGCGGGCTGTTTGATATCTCGCACATGGGACAATTCCGCTTCCAAGGAGAACACTGCCAAAACCTCTTGCAGCACGCCCTCACCAATGACGTCAGCATCATGCAAGATGGCCAAGCACTCTACTCCCCCATGTGCCGCCAAGATGGAGGCGTGCTGGATGACCTTATCGTTTACCGCCAAAACCCCACCACCTGGCGCATGATCGTCAATGGTGCAACCCGCAGCAAAGATTTCCAATGGCTGGAAAAACTGGCATCAGACCATCAAGTACAAATAGAAGATGTCTCCCCCCATCACTGCTTATTTGCCGTTCAAGGTCCCGCTGTCATGGAAAAACTTGCCCCCCATTGCAGCCAGTCACCGAAACAACTCGCCTACTACACCTGGATGGATGCCTCCGTGTTTGATATTCCCGTCTTCGTTGCACGCACCGGCTACACCGGCGAGCCAGGCGTAGAAATCTCTGTCCCCAAAGCCCAAGCTGTGACACTTTGGCAAAAACTCACCCAACAGCTGGGCATTCAACCCATCGGGCTAGCTGCACGCGACACCCTCCGCCTGGAAGCTGCCATGGCACTCTACGGACACGAACTCTCCGAAGACTGGCATCCCCTAGAATGCGGTATCAGCTGGGCTGTGAAACTAGACAAAGCTGAAGACTTCATCGGAAAACAAACCTTGCTCAAACATCGCCAAGAAAATACCCATGACCGCTCCGTCGCCCTGGAACTCACCGAACGCGGCATCGCCAGAGAGCAGTGCAGCGTCCTCCAACAAGGACAACCAGTAGGCATCGTAACCTCCGGCTCCCTCTCTCCCACCGTAGGTAAATCTATCGCCCTAGCCAAAGTACAAAGAACCGCAGCCAAACAAGGCACCCAGCTGGCAGTAGAAATCCGCGGCAAACCAATCGCCGCCGTAGTTGTCAAAAAACCCTTTTACCAAAACCCCTCCATCAGAAGCTAACTTTTGCAGGGGGAATTGGCTCTCCCCACCTTAAAAAGAACTCCTTTTGATATTGAGAAACCGAGTATAGAGACATGCCCCAGGCAAGGAAGCAGGAGCAGCAGCGATCCTCTGTATTCAGTGCAGAGCGTGAACTGGTTACGCCCCATCCTCAGCTGCCCAGCAGGCTGAAGCTGAATAAGCCCTTACAAATGGATGGCAGGGAGTTATTGAAAGATCTGCCAGCAGACTGCATCACCGCAGTTTTTTTTGACCCCCAGTACCGAGGCATCTTGGACAAAATGCAGTACGGCAATGAGGGACAGCAGCGGGAAAAAGCCCGTTGTGCTTTAAGGCAAATGAGGAGCGATGATATTATTCAATTTATTCAGGGGATTGAAGCCGTGTTGATTCCCAGTGGACATTTGTTCTTGTGGATAGACAAGTTTCATCTCTGTCAGGGGTCGGTTAAGAACTGGATTGAGAAAACCAGCCTGGGGATTGTTGATTTAATTACCTGGGACAAAGGAAGAATAGGCATGGGCTACAGAACCCGCAGAAAGAGTGAGTACTTGGTTGTTCTGCAAAAAAGACCGCTGCGGGCAAAGGGGGTTTGGAGTGTACACAATATCCCAGATGTACATGAAGAAATCCCAGAAGTGTGGAAAGAAATCCCAGAAATATGGGAAGAAGTCCTAGAAGTATGGGAAGAAAAAGTGAAGCGCAATGGATACCCGCATAATAAGCCGATTGGTTTACAAACCAAGTTAATAGAAGCTGTATCCAATCCTAAAGATATTATCGTTGATCCAGCAGCTGGAAGCTTTTCTGTAATGGAAGCTTGTCGCCAATCTCAGCGCAATTTTCTTGGCTGCGATATACAGGTTTAGCTATTTTGATTGGCGGGCAAGCCTTCAAGTCAAGCGCAATTTTCTGGGTGCTGATTTGAACGGCTAAGGGCTAGTCGTTTTCTAGTTCTACAAACTGTGTCAGCAATTCTTCATAACGCTGGCGGCGGCGGATAAGTTTGGATTGTCCTTGATGTACAAACACTTCTGCTGGCAGCGGGCGCAGATTGTAGTTGCTGCTAAGGGATATACTATAGGCTCCGCAGTCCAAGATGGCTAGGATATCTCCCACTTTGGCTTGGGTGAGGGAGTGGTTGGTAATCCCTTGGGTGTCTTGGGTGAAGACATCGCCTGATTCGCACAAATTGCCCGCAACAGCTACCTGAATCGCCTCACCCTCCATGCGAGAAGCATTGACAATCTCATGATAGGCGCCATACAGCACGGGGCGCATCAAATGCCCAAAGCCACTATTGACGCCCACAAAGGTGTGGGCTGGAGTAGATGAAATGCTGGTAACACTGACCAGCAAGACTCCTGCCTGGGCTGTGATTAAGCGTCCTGGTTCAATTTTCATGCGCAAGGGACGACCATACTGGGCAGAAAAGGTGTTAAAGCGCTCACACATTTTCAGGCCCAGTTCTTTTATCGGCAGGTTTTCTTCTTCTGGACGATAGGGGATGCCAAAGCCGCCGCCGAAATCCACAAAGTCTAATTCTGGAAAATCGGCATACTTTAAAGTGAGTTCCATAGCCCCTAGCATATCTTCTGGATTGAGAATGCCTGTCCCGATGTGACAATGCAGACATTTCACCCGCAAATTGTACTGCCTGAGGATCTCGCGTGCCTGGGGAAGCTGGTTGTGATAAATGCCAAATTTTGACTGGGGTCCACCGGTAATCACATGGGGATGATGTCCGCTGCCGACATCTGGATTCACGCGAATGCCCACACTGGAATCGGGCTTGAGTTGTCCCAAAGCATGAAGTTCATCTAGAGAACCAGCGTTGACCAGCACTCCTTGCGAGATCACCCACTGTAATTCTTCAGCTGTACAATTGCTGCCCGTGAACAATACTTGCTCGGGCAGAAAGCCGCAGTCCAGTGCCAAACGCACTTCAAAAGGAGAAACTGCATCCGCCCCCATGCCTTCATGGTGCAGCAGTTTTAAGATGGCAGGATTGGAGTTGGCTTTCAGTGCGTAATGCACATCACAAGGGGCTTGGGCAAAACATTTTTTCAAGGTGCGACATTGGCTGCGCAGCACCTCTTCTTCGTATACATATAAAGGGGTACCAAATGCTTCTGCCAATGCCTGCACGCAGCATCCGCCCAGATACAACCCATTGTTTTTAACTTCCATGCAGCAAAACAAATAAGATCAATAAAACAAGACTGCTTCTATGAAGCCCTTTCACAATACGCCAAGGCACAGACGGTATGCAATCAAACCCACTTTATCCTCCCTCCAGCATACCCCATTTCCCAAAAAGATAAATTGGCGTGGGCATTGCACACCCAAACATCAGCAAATGAAACCAGGCGAAACAAGGTAAAACCAGGTGAAACAAGATAAAACCAGGCGAAACAAGATAAAACCAGGCGAAACCATGATGCACACCACCTCTCACATGAAAATAAAGGGACATTTGGCAGCATCTAGACTGCCCCGCCAAGTCCCAAAGACTGTCACATTGCTCGCCACCACCCTGCTGGCAGCAGGGCTGATACTGGGCTGCACCCCCTCTAATAAACAAACCTCCGTCAGCACTGCCAAAGACAGCACCGTCAGCCAAATACCAGAAAACATAGAGGATAATCCCACATCGGATGCAGAATCTCCTGATCTCATCCAAGGTGTATTTGGAACAATTGGCGAACCCCCTGACCTCTCCAAGACAGATCTCCCTGAGATACTCAAACAACCTTCACAGCCCATCGCCTCTTCTGCTGTCCCAGGCATAGATGACCCCGCACTGGCACAGCTTCCCCCTTTGCGTATCGCCATTGCAGGACCGGCAGACCAAGAAATTCTTAGAATACAAAACTGGCGGCAATTAGAAGCACAAGCGCACGCAGCTATTTACCGCACCACAGGTCGCTCCTTGCAGATAGTACACCTGTCTACCGAAATCCACTTCAAAAAATTTACCGAAATCACCTTCCGTCGTGATGAACACCTGCAACAAGCCTTTGTCCTGGCACAAGCCCTGCCCAATGCCCAACTGGTGCGTCGCATGACCCCCAGTGAAAGCCAACGTTCCCAAGTAGACCTGATGGTACTCCTAGCACCAGTAGCCACCCAACAACCCTCCCCATAGCCTTGATGCAGCCCTTGAGACCCCTGCCTAGGAGACATCTCCCGCAGCAATGGGGGCGGGCAAGGGAGAAACGCTGTTTTTTAGCAGTGACTGCACGAATTGGATGGGTTTAACCTGATTCAAGGCATACAAATGAATGCCTGCTACTCCTTCAGCCAACAACTGTTCAGTTTGCCGGTGCAGGTATTCCAAGCCAAATGCTTCAGAATCCTGGGGTCGGTCTTGGAAACGCTCCAAGCCTGCCCTTAACTTCGGCATAATCTCTACCTTGCCCAAGCTGGCAAAGCGTTGTACTTGACTGAGCGAAAAAATAGGCAGCAAACCTGCCGCCACAGGCACCCGAACCCCGCTTTTGTAAAGATCATCCCGCCAACGGAAGAAATAGTCATTTTGGGTGAAAAATTGCGAGATGATAAAATTTGCCCCTACACGAATTTTGGCAACTTGGTGCTTGAGACTGGTTTGGTAGTCGGGAGATTCCGCATGGCCTTCTGGATAGCCTGCTACACCGATAGATGCATCTTCATTTTGTGAACGAATCAGACGGACCAAATCTGAGGCATAGGGGAAATGTTCTTGGGGAGAGAAATTGGCATCATCCGTGGGGATGTCTCCACGCAAAGCCATATAGTTGCTGATGCCTGCCTTGTCCAATTTGCGCAGCCAGCCGGGCATCCAAAAACGGCTTTGGGAAACACAAGTAACATGCGCCATAGAACGCTGCCCCAAAGCCAAAAGGACTGCACAAATTTCCAGATTGGAGTAATTCCCACTAGCACCCGCACCACAGGTGACACTAATGAAATCTGGCTTGAAATCAACAATACCAGCCAGATTTTGCTTCAGCAGTGCCTGGCCGCGGGGAGTTTTGGGAGGGTACAACTCCACAGAAAAGACGCATCGCCCTGGCTGAAATAATTGATGAATGCCCATGAGATGCTGATTAGAGATGCTGATTGGAGGTGTCTTAATAAAGAAATGAAACGAATAAGCACAATGAACAGGCAAGATCTGATGACAGCAGAAGTGCCTTAGCGAGACAGCAATGATGGTGAATCAAAAGCGATACAAGAGTTTAACAACAAGTGAGTATATGTGCATATATTGATATATTAAAGTTGATAATAGCAACGGGGCAGCCTGAACGCAAGAGAGAATGACTGTCTATTGTAGGAAATATGGGCAGGCAGGAGATTTTATGGAGTTAAAGAGGATGTGGCTTTATTCCAGCCGTTTTTAAATACCAGCAAGGCACAGAGGAGTGCAGCTGCGATTTGTGCCAGAAGGGTGGCTTGTGCAGCACCGAGGATGCCGCGCTGCAAGATGAAGGGATAATTGAGGGCAAGGTTGATGAGGAAAGCGACCATAGCGATGGAGGCAGCGGAGAGGGTGCGTTCTTGGTGGAGCAGAAAAACCGAACAGATGAGATAGAAGCCATGGGCAGCATGGGCAATCACCAGCCAGGGGACGACAGTGCTGGCTTGGGAGAACACCCCAGATGTGAGCCATTTGGTGAGCAGAGGCAGCAGGGCTGCAGCAATGAGAGCCAGCAGCAGGAAAGCTGTACACAACAGAAGCAGCGCAGATTTTAATCGCTGCAGCGAGGCTGGATCATGACCAGCCAGCCGTGCCAAGGCCCAAGGATGCCATAAGGACTGCACAGAAGCCGCCACAATAAAAAAAGCCAAAGCCACCTGGGTGCCAGCCACGTACACACCCAATGTCTCCAAACCAACCATAGCCTTTAAAAAAAAGCGGTCGGCATATTGAATCATATTGAGGGCAAACACTTGCAGCACCAGAGGCAAGCCGTGTTTTAGTCCATGTGAGACATCCCCCAATTTCATGGCAGGACGCAAATATCCTGCCCAACGCAGCCACACCAACCCCAACAATACCGGCAAAATAAATGACCCCAACTGAGACAACAACAACCCCCTAGCCTGACCCCCTCCCAACACCACCCACCATATCGCCAGCACAGCCAACAACAACCGCTGCCCCAAAGACATCACCGCATAAGAAATCCGACGCCCCCTGGCAATGGCAAACATGCGCAAAATGTGCAGCACATTTTCCAACAGCGCTATTACAATCACCAACTCCAACCAATGCAGCAAAACCCCTCCTGCCGCCAACCCCTCCTCAACCGCACCGCGCAGCAGCCACCCTCCCACATCAGGCAGCAGCCAAGCCCCGCCTGCTAACAAAAAACCCATCCCAAAACACAGCAGCAGCACCGTGCCCAAATACTCCCCCAAACGCCCCGCAGGCAAATCAAATGACCGCCGCAGCACCGCACTGTCCAATCCCAAACGCACAAAAGGATGAAACAACCAAGCCACTGCTATAAAAAAGCCATACAGACCATACTGCTGCGGCGACACCGTGCGCGTGAACAATGGCAGCAAGCCCAAGGGAATCAGTGCCTGCATCCCGTTGACACCCCCATACCAACACAAATCACGCACAAAACCAGGCCGCAGCAACTTGCCCCACACCCTCCCCAAGGCCTCCCGCCATGCTGCCATCATCAACTAATCCATCCAAATGGCATATTCCATATCCACCCCCACACCAGGTGAACTTCCCCAGGCTACTTATGGTGATGATAACTTTGTTCAATCAATTCAAAAACTGCATCCATGTCCTCTTCTTTTTCCAGCTTGACTTCATAATCACCATTTCCAAAATGTCTTTTGGAATATTTGGTAATCTTATGTGGATCATCTAAGGCACCATTGGGAACATTGAGAACCACCAGGACAGCAGATTTTTGTAAAGAGATATTCACAAAATTGGTTACCAGTTTGTAGGTAATATAACTTTTTTTGGGTTCAACTTTAATGGATGAATCAAGTTCAATTATTCTTTGGCTGATTTCCCCAAACATTTTCTTAATTTTTGGGGGTTTATTGCTGAGGTGATCTTTAATTGTATATTCTTTGGCTGGTTTTTCTTTTTTTTCCTTGTCAGAAACTTTTTTTGCAGAGGAACTTTCTTGCTGGAATTTTCTATCAAGCCAAAGGATATTGTTTTTGTAAATGACAAATTCCAAAAGCTCTATTTTGATATGTGATACTTCATCAGCAGTGTCCCTATCAAATTTATTATAGCTTTTGGCTATGCAAATTATTTTAGGGGCGCTCCAATCAATCTCCTTAATATCCACTTTGGCTTGCTGTACCAAAGCCTCAAAATCGGCTTTATGGTCTTTCAACCATCTCAAATAGGAAATGGCTTGATTGATAATACTGCTGTCTTGCTTTTTCTTATACTCAATAATAACAGGCGTCCCGTCACCCTCAATCCCCAGTGTATCAATGCGTCCATTGGTCGTTTGGTATTCGGAGGCAAGAAAAGTAATATTCAATATTTTGCTGAGATTTTTCTCAAAGACATTTTGTATGTATTTCTCAAGCTTAATCTCGGTAGAGGGGATTTTCTTTACAGTGTCATTTTTTTCTATGGAAAACAGCATACTATCCCCCCTAAATAAGTTATGAAGATTGCTTGCAGCAGAAAAGGCGGAGAGGGCGGGATTCGAACCCGCGGTGCAGATTTCACCACACAACAGATTAGCAATCTGCCACTTTCGGCCACTCAGTCACCTCTCCATTGGCCTTAATCTTAAAACAAAACGCCCCCATTCACCAAGTGACAAGAACACCTTTGTTGGTTTACGAAGGAAATTTTTACCACCAAGCTTCCCGCTAAGCGAACCTGGCATTCCCTTTCCACTCAAGCAGAGGGGGGGGGATTCGAACCCCCGGAGCCCTTTGAAAGGCTCAGCGGTTTTCAAGACCGCCGGTTTCAACCACTCACCCACCCCTCCCAGCAAGGTATCGCTATGGCAGCTTGGCTCGTAAGAGTTGAAGAGGGCACTGCTAAAATGTGTCACAGCCACCAGAGATTGTCAAACTGTTGGGGCTATTGGAACAGCATGCTGGAAAGCCTGCGTCGGTATGTTTTCACCAGTTCGGAGTCTGGAGGCAATAGCTGAAAAATAGCCAGCATGGCTTTTTTGGGGGCTTGCTGGCCATAGTCCGCATGCGATTTCATCAGCTGTAACAATTGTTCCAACGCATCTTGGAAGCTGCCTTGCAAGGCTTGCTGGCAGGCTTTTTGATAGGCTTGAACCGCGGCTTTTTCCTCTGCCTTGCCTGCAGGCGGATGCTGCACCTCTTGCGACAACAGCACCATCCCTTGCAGCAAACCCAGTTGGCTTTTGAGAAAACGGCGACGATCAGATGCCTCCAGGCTGTCCCAATCTCCCTTGGCAGCAGCCTCAGCAGATGCGCTGGCAGCATCCAAATCTCCCTGATGCAGTGCCTGCAATCCCATGCCAATGTGGGCTGCTGAATTGGCGGCTTCTTTTTCCAAGGTCTCACGAAACACCAATTCCGCTTGGGCGCGCTCTCCCTGATGCCAGCGCAGCAGGGCTTCATCAACAGTTTGCAGCTGTTCCCCTGGCGACACCGCAGCACCCAAATGACGTTCCAAAAACTGACGCACCTCGGCTTCGGGCAATGCCCCCATAAAATCACCCAGCAGCTGCCCATGGCGCAGCAACTTTACCGCAGGAATACTCTGCACCCCCAACATGGTCGCCAAATTTGGATTCTCTTCAATATTGAGCTTCACCAAATGAAACGCACCCTGGTACTCAGCAGCCAATTTCTCCAGTATCGGTGTCAGCGTACGACAGGGAGCACACCAAGGCGCCCACAAATCCAGCAAGACCGGCGTACGCACAGATTGTTCCAACACCTTGGACTGAAAATCCGCCTCGGTTGCTTCATACACCCACTGCTGTGGTGCTGGTTTGTCTTCGCTGAGATTATTCATATTGGCTTCAAGGGCATCGTTTAGTTGTATTCAAGCAGCCAAAAGAGTAAAATAAAACACTATGCCGAATCTTATTTCTTGGTTGTCCGTATGTTACTATTCACCACCACATCATGGCTGCCAAGCGATAGAAATCACCAAATTCATCAGCGTTTCATTTCTTCCATACGGATATATCTTACTTTATCGTGCTGATAGAACAAATGTTATCACCTCTCAGTTGAAAGATACTTCCCCTTAAAGATACTTCCCCTTAAAGATACTTCCCTTTTTGTTGGCTGATGTTCCCAACCCACTTCCATTTTTAACCTTTATGCGGCTGAAACATTACTCAGAACCTTGCCATTCTTTAACCCTTGGGAAAAACTTGATGGCCTTTGATTTAGAAATGGCCAATTCATTTGTAGGAGAAGCGCCAATCATCTGCATGGTGGGATTGGGAGTGTATGACGCCAAACAGCAATCACTGTGCTGCACCATCGCCAGCATCAATTCACGCCAGCAAGAAGCCAAGTTGGTGAACTGGTTTTTGCAGCAACTGCGTGAATTCCAGCTTCAGCAACCCAATGCTTCTTTGCTGTCTTTTTCTGGCACAGACAACGACATCCCCTGGTTAAAGCAGCGCATCAAGCAATACGGTGTCCCCCTAGAAGCAGCGGCGGCATTGCAAGGCATTGCCCACCTAGATTTAAAATGCGAATTCCAGAAACGCACCCGACGAGACCAGATTTCCTTAAAGAGGCTGGAAGAATTGTTTGGCATTGAGCGCCAGGACAAGCTGACTTCTCGTAAAGTGAGTTTTCTGCTGACTGATGTACTGCGCAAAGACGGCAAAGTACCCATACCAGAGGTGGTACATCGGTATTTGTTTCAGGATGTGGGTTCTTTGCTGCATATTTTTGGTCGCTGGGAGGAAGTATCATTGGATGATGAGCATTTAGGGGAGCGGGAGTATTTGGAGCGTTTGTTGAGTTTATTTCGGCGTGCCAGACGTGCTTCTCAAGGAAAGCGTGCACCTTTAGAAGGTGCCTCAGCAGCAACAGTGTGGGATTTTGCCTTGCAGTTACAAGCGTCGATAGAAAAAACGCTCAGCAAGGGAGAATTTTCCAATTTTAGGCTGCCGCCACTGCCGAGATTGAATTCAACGCACCCTGAAGTAGAACAACTACGAAAACGTTATCAGGCGTTAAAAGAAATTCGTCTGCGAAATGAAGACTCATATTTGCTGCGTCATGATTTGACTTGCCCTAGGGGAGCATTGGCAGTGGTGCGCGATGCCAACAAGCAAGTACTGATGATAAAGCGCGGGGAGGGATTATCACGGGCGCCGGGTTGCTGGGGATTGCCAGGGGGTTTGATAGAAGACGGCGAGCTGCCAGGGGCATGCGCCCGACGTGAATTGCAAGAAGAAGCAGGCATCAGCGGACGTGCTGCTTCTATGCTGGGAGTCACCCGCAGCTACAGTGGAGAATACGACTTGTTTTGGATGGAAGTGGTGCTGGACGACTACCAAGCCGCTCTTCAACCTGATGGCAAAGAAGCGTCTGAGGTACGCTGGGTGTCATTAGATTCCTTGGAACATCTGCAGCCGCTTATCCCAGGCGCATTGGCAGATTTACAGCGCATGCTAGGCGGAAAAAGATCTTCCAACAACAGGCATGCCAAATCCAGTAAAAAGAAATCCCCACAACCTGTACCTCATGCTTAAAACCCACACAAAATTTACTTGTGGTATGTTTGTTATAGGATATAAATTATTGCGTGAGATATGTTTTTTTTAGTACTGCAATAAACATGTCGTTAGGTGTTCTTGTCAGCCAAATGAAAATACCTTGGGAACATAAAAATCCTTATCAACAAATATTCCATTGAGGTTTGTGCTGGCAATTGCATACGCTTCACAGCAGCTAACTTTGTTTGCTACCTATTAACAAAAAGGAACATATGGGTGATCATCGCGTCTACAAATTAATGAAAGGAAGCGAAATCGTTTACATAGGCTTCACCAACAAGGAATTAGCAGAGGCTCTTAAGGAACATAGTACAGCAGGCTGGGAGTTTGATTCGAGTGAATGTGTGGGGACTGTACCATCTGAAGAAGTCGCCCGTGATTTATGTGAAGTCCAGATAAAAGCCTATCAAGCAAAACACGAAGATCTGCCCAAACATAACGAATAATAGCTGCCGTGGTGCAAGCTTTTTATGCAAGCCTTTCTGGTCTGACAGCTGGGTAAGGTTTTACAGCGGACAAGCTGTGGGGGCAGCTTGTTACTGCCAGCCCTCCGTCTTGATAGACTGTACTTGATAGACTGTGCTTGGCAGGGGAATGATTATTCCACAGGCGAAAATTCAGACGATGTCTCTTGCTTCGGATTGAGGCGTTCCAGTCGGTAGCCTTGCTGACTGTCTTGTACCGCATAGCCTGCTTTCAGCAGGGACTGGCGCAATTCATCGGATTTTTTCCAGTCTTTTTGCTGCCTTGCCTGCCAGCGAGACTCTGCCAGTGCGGCGACCTCTTGGGGAATGTCTTGTTTAGCTGCCTGCAAACGAGAAAAATCCAACATCCCCAGTCCTAATATGGCTTCTGCCCACACCGCCAACTGACACTTTTCTTCTGCATCCAAGCTGTCATTCTTCAGCGCCTGCCACAACAAACCCAGTGCGCGCGGGGCATTCAAATCATCGCATAGTGCCTCCATCATCCCCTGCTGCAATGCATCACCAGCGGGTTGAGGAGATGACACTTCGCTAGAACCTCCGCTTGCCTCAACCGCCGCATGTATCAAACGCCTCAACCCCATCAAAGCTGTATCTGCTGCCTGCAAGGCATCCCAAGAAAAATGCAAAAACTGCCGATAATGGCTGTTCATAGCCAAGTAGCGAAACACCAAGGGTTCCATCCCCCGTTTCACCAACGCATCCAGTCCCAGCATATTCCCCTCCGATTTCCCCATGCGTCCTTTTTCTACCACCAAAAAAGCCCCGTGCAGCCAATAGTGCACAAATTGACGGCCGGTGGCTGCCTCTGACTGTGCAATTTCATTGGTGTGATGCACAGGAATATGGTCTGTTCCACCGGTGTGGATATCAAACGCTTCGCTTAAATATTTCATAGCCATGGCAGAACATTCAATATGCCAGCCAGGAAAACCCCGCCCCCAAGGACTGTCCCATTCCATCTGCCGTTTTACCCCAGCAGGTGTGAATTTCCACAGTGCAAAATCCGTCTTCTCCCGCTTGCCCCCTGCTGCCACCCGTTCCCCCAAGTGCAAACCCTCAATATCCAACCGCCCCAAGCAGCCATAATCCCCAAAACGTCCCGTGTGATAATAAATGCCATCCTCAGTGCGGTAGGTGAAGCCCTTGGACTCCAGACGCTTAATCAAAGCAACCTGTTCAGGGATATGATCCGTAGCCCGCGGCATCTCATCGGGCAGCAAGATCTGCAGCCGTTTGATGTCACGCACAAAGCAGGCAGTATATTCCTCGGCTATCTCCCAAGCAGAACGTGCCTGTGTCCGTGCAGCCTGCTCCAATTTGTCCTCCCCTTCATCGGCATCGGAGGTAAGGTGACCAACATCGGTGATGTTCATCACATGATACACCTTGAACCCCAAGGACAGTAGTACGCGCTTGAGGAGGTCTGGGAACAAGTAGCTGCGCAGGTTGCCGATGTGCGCGGGAGCATACACGGTAGGACCACAAGAATAGATGCCGACATGGTCGGCTTGTAGTGGTTGAAATACTTGCTTGCTGCAAGTGAGGGTGTTGAACAGCTTGAGCTGCATGGATGGTTTAAGTATGGACAATATGCCGATGCCTGGTGTTTTATCGATGTAAAAAAAGATTGGCTCTATTGCTGGGCTTTATGCAAGAAGAAGAAGAATAAGAAGAAGAAGACAGCGACAATCAGGGTCGGGGGTTATGGGCTATAATTCCATGATAGATGGATTTGGCCACAGTTTGTCGGGCGACGGAAGTGGTCATGAGGAGGAGATCTTGGGGGTTATTGAGGTTGGCGACTTCTATCAGTACGGAGAAGTTCACGGGGCTGTAGCGGAGAATGGCTGGCAGGGTGCGTTCGCCTTGACGGTAATAAAAGCCGCGGATGGGTTTGCGGCGGCTCACTCTGAGTCGGTGATGTTGAAAGCTGTTTTTGATGCTTTGTGCCAATTGCTGGCTGTGTTTTTGGTTGTTGCGGGCATTGGAGGCAGAAAAATGCAGTCGTGTGGGGACGCCTTCTTTTCTGCGTTGATAGATACGTCCTTTGGGAAAGAATTCTTCGGCGCTCAAGCGGTGGTCGGGGTAGTAGAACATGGCACCTCTCATAGTGGGGATGAGTGCATCGCCATGAATGCTGATAAGCAGGATATTGGCAGCTGGAATGCCTTGTTTGCGCAGGCGGCGATAGAGGTCGTTGACCAGGAAGACACGCATATTCACAGCCACATGTGAGGAGTCCATGCGGTAGGGAGGGGTGACTTGTACCCGCTCGCTGCCATGCATGGCGGCCTGGAGGTATTGCAGGGGTTTGGTTTGGCGATGATCACGCACAGTGAGATAAGCACGATGGCCGGAGGCACGTACCAGTTTTTCTAACCGAAGGGCAATATCATACACAATTTCATGTTCATTGAGGGAGGTTTTATTCTTGGGATGACGATAGACCGCCCCTGGATCTTTACCCCCGTGGCCTGGATCAATCAAGACATGGAGGGTTTTTTGGGGGACGGAGGCTGTGGGGGGTTTGCTGGGAACAGTGGTCTTACTGGAAACAGTTGTCTTGCTGGGGGCGGGCTGTTTTTTTGCTGTGGAGTATGACTGCTGCTGCCAGTCATCGCTGAGCCATTCCAGTGGAATGTGCAATTTTTTCCCCACCAGCAGATGCTGCGGATTGGCAATGTGGTTCTGCTTAGCCAACAGAAGTGACATGCGATGAAATTCATCTGCGCGTTCGCGGTCGGTAAAGCGTTCCAGCAGATGATAGAGAGAATCATTGGGTTGTACGCGGTAGCTGGCAAAGGGTTCTCCTGAGGCATCGCGCTCCAGTTTAAGAGGGGCTTTTAGACCAACAGGTGCAAAACCCATTTCAGCGGGTATCCAACGCAAGGGAATCATCACTTGCTGCCCCAAGATCAGCACATCGGGATTGGCAAGCTTGTTATATCCCGCCAGTTCTAGATAACGGCGTTCATCACCAGTATAAGCCTTTGTCAGACTAATCAGGTGTTCGTGGGGGTGGGACACTACATGCGCCCAACCGCGTTCGGTCAATTCATCATCAGGATAAAGCGCCCGCAATGCCATCCCACGCAAGGAGATCGGCAGCCATTCCAAAGGAATGCGCACCTTCTTCCCCAAGCGCACAGGTCGTTTGCCATTAAAACTTGCCAGTTTATCGGCGCGCTGGGAATCGCCAATCAAACGCACAGATAGTTGAATATAACCCTCATTGCGCCGAGGCAGCACAGCCACCACCAACTGTCCCTCCCACCAACCAGCTTCCAGCCTACCTGCTTTGCTCTCAAAGGTGGCAAGCTCAGAGGCAGCCACTCCAGCAGCTAGCATCGCCCAAAACAAACACGCCCCCACCCATAGCGAGAGCCGCAGCATGATACATTTCAATAAACGCTGCACCAAAAATCCCATCCTTGGAGATTGCAACACAAAATAATAGCCATGGTGAACAGACACATCAGCGCGCCTTTCACCAACCATTCCGCAAAAATTGCTTTCCTCTGCAGATAACTATGCAGGGGATGTGCCTCAAGCGAACAGCAGGCAACATTTCTTTTCAAGACAAATGATACCCAGCAAGGAACTTTGGCATGGTGGTGCCAGAGCAGCTGCCAGGCAACAAGCTGGCATGCAACAAATGGTTATAGTGATATCCCCCCAGCAGAGCATGCACTGTAGAATACCACAGCCCGCATGGGCTGATGGGGCACGCTTGCTATGGCTTTTTACAAAAGATTCACTGGACTAAAACCTCAGGTTGGTCCTCGGCATCTTCCGTGGTCTCTGCTTCTAGAACATCTTCAGCAGCTGGAGATTCCTCCCTTTCAGACAACAGAGGACTGGTTTCGGTTTGCTCCAAATCACCGCTGTCTATGTCGTCTTGCCTTCTTTCAACAACGCTGGGGTCGCGCAGACGAGCCACCCACAGATAAACCAGATAGCTAGATCGCTCTAACGCTTTGTAGCGTTTGTAGGCACTCACATAACCATCTGCTGTCAAAGCGAGATCTCTTTGAGAATATCCCTCTTCGTTGTCAAAAGCAGGGATATTCAAATTAGTATTCAGGGTCAACAGATCGGGATCTTGCAGATCAGGATTTGCATGCAAGATAGTCGGCCACAAATACCCTTCCTGATACCACCTCAAAGACAAAACCCACAAAGAATCACCAGATGCTACGCTGTGTTTTCCGCCTTTCCAGCCATCTTGGATGAATAGAGCATTCTGCTCATTATTATCCCTACCTCTATCACTATCCCTACCTCTATCACTAACCAAAACGGCAGGTTCAGAAAATCCAAGGAAATCCCGCAACTCTGGAGGAGGATTTTTGTAGACAGCATATCCAGCTGCAATTCCTCCAGCCACCAAGAGGGATCCCGCCCCAATAGCAATCAATCGGCGCTGCTTCATGCGTTTTTGCATTTCCATCATGCGCATGTAATGGAAAGTATCCTCCTTGTCTGCATGCAGTGCTTCCTGATGCAGTGGACTGTTTTTCACAGACAGCTCCGGAGAGACAAAGTCTGGTTCTTTCAAAGCACCTAGCAAGCTGCTTACTCTACGCTGATGCTCTTTTTCTAATTCTTCGGCGTGTTTGACTACATGTTCTACTTCCATTTTGTACACTCTTTCACTCTTAGGGACTCTGTAGGTTGAACACTTTTAAGCCGGGATAATCAGCAATGGTGTTCTATGGTCATTAAGCCATCAATAGCAGTGGATGATTTGCACTGTTGAAAAACTTCACTATCGCTACTTTTAGCACTCTTCACAACAGTTTTTATACTTTAGACTAGTATTTATGCAAATGCACGTATTATTTGTATGTATGAAACGGAGGAAAGGGATTGATGTCAAGTATTTTTAGATTTTTTTTTACAGAAATGTATAAGTTGGTTTGCTTTTGCTGGGCTGAGAGAGGTCAGAGGATGCGGCCAATTTCTTCTCCTAACCGCAGGGGGTCCCCGGGGTGTAGATGAGAAGAGATGCGAATGGTATCGGCAGGGAATACCAGTACCAGGCTTGATCCCAGCAAAAAGCGACCCAATTCTTGGCCATGTTTAAAGGAGTGGGCTGAGGAAAAATACTGAAAGCTAGGTTTAGCAAAGGGTCGGTTGGTGGGTGTGGAAGGTGCGGCAAGTTGGATGTTGCCTACACCAGTTGCTGCGATGGCAATAAATACCCATTGCCCAAAGCGAGATTGCATACCGCATGCCAAGCGTTCATTGCGTAGAAAGAGTCCAGGAACGGCACGCAGCCCCAGAGAACTGACGCTCCAAAGGTCGCCGGGCAGATGCGCTCTCCAACGCATATTTGCAGAGCAGGGGAGATGAAAGCGGTGATAGTTGCGGGGGCTGAGATAAATGCTAAGGAAGGTGCCATTTTCAAAGGTTGCCGCAGCTGGGACATCAGCAAGCAGATCTTCTCCCCAGAGACCACCTAGGGGGCATGATTGGTTTTTAATTTGTAAGAAACGTCCTTCTTTGATGGTGCCGCATTGGATGATGCGACCGTCGCAAGGGGCGGAAAGTGCAGGGGGGGCGGCAAATTTGCGGGCTTGTGGATAGAATGCCCGCGTAAAAAAGGCATTAAAGCTGCCCCAGCCGCTTGGCGGTGGAGCTTCAAACTGGCTGAGAACGATGCGAAACCAGCCAGCGTATGCACGGATGATGGGGTGTAGCAGCCAACGAGGAACAGAGGCGGATGCCAATTGACCTACTACGCGGCTGAGGATGCGTTTAGGCAAACAAGCAAACAGTGCACGATACAGAAAAGGCCGCCACACAAAGAAGGCTTTTAAGGAAGGCTAAGGGAAAGCAACAAGCATCACAGTCAAATTGTGCTCAAGCAGGTGGGCTTTGGGTACAAAAGTAGCTGGGTGATGCAAGTAAAGGAACGAACGCAAAGCAAGCTTAGGTAGCTTTGAGGAGTTGAAGCAACTCTTTGCTTCCTATGGTTTCTTTTTCTATCAAGTTCTTTGCTAAGGTGTGCAGGGATTCCATATTTTCTGAGAGCAATTTTTTAGCTTTTTCATAGCAGGATTTGATAATTTTGCTCACCTCTTCATCCACACTTTCTGCAGTTTTTTCACCATAGGGACGTTCTACACCAATATCGCGCCCCAAGAAAACATTCTTGGAAGTACTCTCCAAGTGCAGAGGGCCTAGTCTGCTCATACCCCAGGCGGTGACCATTTTGCGAGCCGTTTGGGTAGCCTGAATGATATCCCCACTTGCACCAGAGGTGCGTTCTCCAAATACCAACTCTTCGGCTGCACGACCGCCCATAGCTACCACAATCTTTTCCAGCAGGTAGTCCTTGTGATAATTGTGCTGTTCCTCCTGAGGCAAAAAGCTGGTGAGACCCAGTGCCTGCCCCCGAGGTACAATAGTAACTTTGTGCACAGCATCTACATTGTCCAACAACACACCCACAATGGCATGACCTGCCTCATGGTATGCGGTGTTTTTGCGTTCCCTGGCTGTCATTATCAGGCTGCGGCGTTCTGGCCCCATCAACAGCTTATCGCGCGCCCATTCCAGATGCTTTAATCCCACCGTTTGTCCGGCGCAACGCGCAGCATACAAGGCAGCTTCATTCACCAAGCTGCGCAAGTCGGCTCCAGAAAACCCCGGGGTGCCTCGCGCCAATATCGACAAATCTACTTTCTTGGCTAACTTCACTTTTGCTGAGTGAATCGCCAGGATGCGCTCACGACCACGCAAATCGGGCAACGGGGCAACTACCGTACGATCAAAACGCCCCGGACGCAACAAAGCAGGATCCAACACATCCGCACGATTGGTGGCAGCCAGAACAATCACCCCCTCGCTGGTCTCAAAACCATCCATTTCCACCAAAATCTGGTTCAAAGTCTGTTCACGCTCATCATGACCGTTTCCCAAACCCGTTCCACGTCTGCGGCCTACCGCATCAATTTCATCCACAAACAAAATGCAGGGGGCATTCTTCCGACCATTTTCAAACAAATCACGCACTCGGCTGGCTCCCACTCCCACAAACATTTCTACAAAATCCGAACCACTCACAGAAAAAAACGGCACATTCGCCTCGCCTGACACTGCCCTAGCCAATAAGGTCTTCCCCGTCCCCGGAGGACCCACCAACAATACGCCTTTGGGAATATGTCCTCCCAGCTTCCGATACTTATTGGGTGTCTTCAAAAACTCAATAATTTCCACTAATTCTTCTTTGGCTTCCTCCACACCAGCCACATCCGCAAAGGTCACAGTTTGCTCACTGCCATCCACCCGACGAGCACGACTCTTCCCCAAAGAAAATAATTTCCCTCCCGCACCACTACGCATCTTTCGCGCAAACCATATAAACACCCCTACCAACAACAATAAAGGTCCCCATTGCGCAAACAAGCGCAACGGCCACTGCCCAGTATCCGGATCACGCGCAGCAATTATCACTTCTTGACTCCGCAGCAATGGCACCAAACCAGTATCTGCCGGCGCCACTACCTCAATATTTTGACCATTTTTTAACCGACCCGTAATCCGATCCCCCGCAATTGATACCTCATTCAGCTGACCCTGCTTCACCTGCGCTACAAAATCACTGTACGCCATCTCCCGAGAACCAGTTTTGCTATCCGCCAAAGCGTTCAGCAACAAAATCATGGTCACTACTATCAGCAACCCCAGCAGAAAATTGCGATTGCGTTTATTCATAAAAATCTCCCCAAGACCGTATGCCTAGTCTCTCACGGATACTGCCATATTTACCAAAATCTATTGGCCATAAACTGCTGTTTCATCTCTGTTTTCATTTTGCCCACCCGTCTTGATATAAGTCAACGGAAACTTCTTGCCTCACCCGTAACATTATATCATCCCTTAGAAAACTTGAAGAGAAAAGTCTTTAATGAATCAGCATGCAATCCCCATAGCTGTAAAAGCGATAGTTTTGACAGATGGCTTCTTGGTAAGCCTTCAGCAAGCGGTCACCACCATGAAAAGCGGCTACCAGCAGCAACAGGCTGCTGCAGGGAAGATGAAAGTTGGTGACTATGGCATCTGTAGCCAAAAAGCGATGACCGGGGCGAATAAAGAGCTGGCTATGATATTGGAAAGAGGATGGGAATTGGTGGGCAGCCCAGGTTTCTAAGGCGCGAACGCAGGTGGTGCCTACAGCCACTACGCATCTTTTTTCTTTGCGGGCGCGTAAGATGGCTTGCGAGGTGGCGGATGTTATCTGCAGCCATTCAGCCGGCAATTGGTCTTGTGCCAGTGTGTTCTGGGAGAGAGGTAAAAATGTACCAGCCCCTACATGCAGGGTGAGGGTAACCAGCTGCACCCCTCTTTTTTTTAGTGCATTTAAGGTGTCTGGAGTAAAGTGCAGGGCTGCCGTGGGGGCAGCCACCGAACCACTATGCTGAGCAAATAGGGTTTGGTAGTCCAACCTATCTTCTGCAGCAGCAGGGTCGGCAGCGGCATCCACTACAGATAGATGGGGGTGATGGGCATCAGAAACTGCCTGTGTTCGTAAGCGTCGGATATAAGGGGGCAGAGGAGCAAAGCCATGGCGTTGTAAACGTGCATGCAATGTGGATGGCTGCTCAAATTCCAGCAGCCATTGCTCGCCATCTTCACCACAGCGTTCTATGGCTGTGGCATTCAGTGCACCTTCAGCAAAGGGCAATGGCATGCCTGCCTTTAAGCGACGGGCACCCTTCACCAGTGCTTGCCACCTTGCAGCCGTGCGCTGCTGGGTCAATAAAGCTTCCAGCAATCTGCCGTTGGGAAGATGTGCACGCAAAGCACAAGGCAGCACCCTGGTGTCGTTCACCACCAAGACTGAATCTGCAGGCAGCAGCCAGGGAAGTTCCCGAAAGCGATGATGCCAGCAGCCATCCTTGGCACGCGGCAATACCATCATGCGGGCAGCATCGCGCGGCTTACAGGGATACTGTGCTATACACTCTGCAGGCAGGTTGTACTGATATGCCCCCAGGTTTTGCTCCGTCTGTGGATCAAAAACCACGGACTCCGCCATGGATGGATCTCAAAAAAACTGTACCAACAAAGCAAAGCCGACACTTCATCAACAACAGGCACCCCAACCTATTCATAGGACATTGCATCATTTTTTATCATGGCATTTAATTGTGCAGATAAAGCTTTTGTTCTTGGCCGCAATAAGTGCAGGAAGACGCTGCCATATCCACAGTGCGCCCGCAGCGGCTGCAAGACAGAAGATCCCAACGCTGCGAACTTCCTTTGCGACGAAATGCCGTTAGCAACGCTTTCTCTCTAATATCAGCTGCCTGAATAAACTCCGCAGGTGAGAAATCAGAACCATCTTTGCGGGAAGTCCAGTGCCTGTCCCAATTGTGCAGATAACGCCTAAACTGCCAACAAAAACGCAACAAAACCACGGTCAGCGGCAACAACAGCACCAAGGGTAAATAAAATAACCATAGAGAATGCTGCACTCCCCATCCCACCAAAGCAATCGCTGTCAGCAGCACGCTTAACAAAGCCACCCAACCCAAATAAAATGCCTCCAGCAGCAGTCTATGCTGATGTTGAAACAACTTCAGCAGCCGCAGCCGAGAACGCACAGCCACAGACCCCCGCCGGGTTCTCTCTCTGCGTTGACGACGAATACCAGGAAATAAATTCCAAATACCAGAAGAAAGCATGGTAAAGACACTATCCAGATAAAGGTTTCTAAAAGACTACCACCAACCGCACAACTCTGTTTACCCTTCCTGGAACATCTTGCCTCCTGGCTACCTCAAGCAACTCACCAAACAATCGCCATTGACAGCCTGGATGAGATGCTGCTTCTTGACCCCTTGATAAAAATGCTTACCTCCTTGGCAAGCATCTCCCCCTCCATTCTGCTGCCCCCCAGCCACCTACAATTCTCCTTACAACCCTCTCATCAAAGGTAGCGGGGGGAGGATTTGAACCTCCGACCTTTGGGTTATGAGCCCAACGAGCTACCGGACTGCTCTACCCCGCGTCAAAACATAGCGGCTAACAACTCCCTCCGCTTAAAAACCGCTTTTGAAACACGCATACAATTCTCCTGCCTGCCTTGTAAGAAATGGACATTCTGCACCGCAGCTGATTCACTTTGTCCAAAGAGAATCCAACAGCCTGCCAAACAAAATCTCCCCTCCCTCAGCCTTGATACTACTATCCAACATGGCAAATCACATCCTGCTTGGCAAACACATCGCTTCTAAGCTAATCTTGAAAAACCTTATCCTCACAGCAGAGCTTCCACACTCACACAAGACTGGCTTACAAACAACTAACACCCAACTAACACCCTAAGACAAAAAGCGGGAAACGGGACTCGAACCCGCGACCCTCAGCTTGGAAGGCTGATGCTCTAGCCAACTGAGCTACTCCCGCATACCATTAGCTCTTAAATTAAAGCCATCCTCGCTGAAAAGTCAAGCCAGCACAGCCGATTTTTCAAGGCACCCAACAACCCCAAGATGGTATATCTCTCACATTTTCCTGCTTTTCTCCATTGTTTCCATGTTCCCATTTTCTATCAATTTTTTACCAGGAGTCTTTCATGCCCGATTCGCCCCCCTCTAAGAAACCAGCCTCAGAACTAGAAGAGTTGCTGGAGTTGGTATTCATGTTTCATCACGGCGACCGTGACAAAGTGGATAGTTGGCTAAGACAACCCCATGCGTCTTTGGGGGGCAAAACACCGCTGGATTCCATCCGAGCAGGCGATTATCGCCCGATTGTAGACATCATCCGCGTAGAAAGCGGTGTAATGAAAGATGGACCCGACCCCCGCCCCTAAGTGTGTGCTGCAAGGGGGGGCAATCCTCCCTTGCAAGATACAGCGAGGAGTGGTTGTGTTTCACAGATTCCAGCCCCCGCTGACCACCAGGTTGCTGCCGTTGACATAGGCTGCTTGGGGAGAACAAAGATAGTCCACCGCAGCGATGATGTCTTGAAAGCTGCCTGTCCGTCCCAAGGGGCTGCTGGGCTGCGGCTGGGAGGGGTCCTTGATGCTGTTTTGCAGCATGCCAGGCGATACCATGTTCACGCGGATGCCTGCTGGTGCAAGCAGTTTGGCAAAGCTGCGGGTTAGTATATGCACCCCCAATTTAGAGATATGGTAGGCAGCATCGTTGCTGCGAGCAGTGATACGGTCAGCAGCCGAGTCACCGATATTCACCACCTGGGCAGGTGCGCCACCAGACAGCAGCTCTCGTGCCAGTAACGTCAAATGATGCACCGCCATACAGTTAATTTCCATAGTGCGTGAAAACGCCTGCGTTGTTAACTGTTCCAACGGGGTTACACTGAATACCGCCGCATTATTCACCAGCACAGACAGGTACTGGCAGTGCTGCTGCACTTGATGAAACAGTGCTTCACGGGCTTGGCAGCTGGCCAAATCGGCTTGAAATAGTGATACTTCCGCCCCTTGCTGTTTGACGACATTGGCAGTTTCCTGCAGACCCTCCAGGCTGCTGTTGGCGTGCAACAGCAGCCGTGTGCCCTTCTTGCCCCAGTGTCGTGCCAGCGCACTTCCTAACCCGCGACCAGCACCAGTAATCAGCACCACCCTTTGCCTGACTGTCATGACAAACCCCCTTTAGGCTTCCAAGCATGATAGCACAAGCTGACAGCTGCCTCTTGGGCTTGGGCAATCGCTTGGGGTTTTCTTACCTGCAGCTGCAGCCCCGACAAGTTAAATTGAGCGCACAGGTGGGGCGCCAACTGGCGCACCAAGGTCTCCAACAAATGAAAGCGTCCTTGGCGAATAAAACGCTGCGCTTCTTCGGCTACCGCAGCGTAATCCACAGTGTGGTGGAGGTTATCACTGGCAGCTGCTTGTGAAAAATCGCTGGCAGCCCTAATGTCTATCAGCAAGGGTTGCTCCTGCTTGCGTTCATGAGGCAACACCCCCACAATGCAATCCACCCTGAGTCCTTCTATCTGAATACACTCTTGAGAAAAACTGCCGACAGCCAGATCCAGCGAGGTGGAATCCAGGCCTCTCAGCCGATGAAACCAACGCTGCCATAAACGAGATAAAGCATTGACAGACATAGAAAGAAACAGATGCTTAAAGGGTTTTTGCTGCAGCCAATTGAGCGAATCCTTGGGCTACCCCTTGCTGGATACGCTGGCTGGCAGCCTGCACAGCGTCAAAATCCCAAGGTTGCTGTAATAAAGGAATTTGCTGCCAGTGATCACGATGCAGCAGATGGTTGGTGTCTTTGTTATGCAGGGAAAGGCATTCTGAGACGGCATTCAGGCAGGTATAATCTTCTTGCAATGACGCCATCATCTCAGCTGGGGCTGGATTTGTCCAGTCTGGTGTTCCATTCAGACGGGCGTAGAGTTTCCAGGCTTGTTCCAAAAATTCCACGGCGGTGGTGCCTCCTGGCTGGTAGCGCAGCTGGAGGGTTTTTCCTGACTCCCCTTGTGGATGCGCCTGGGTGAGCTTTGCCAGCATTTCTTGTACGGAGGCTGCCAATTGTTGGGGGGTCACCCCAAATTGCTGCCAGGCTTTGGCTACCTCATGCAGCAGCGTGTTTCCCAGTGAGAATTCACCAGCAATGGGGCGCATGGAGGTAAAAGCCTGATAATTCCATATCTTGCTGCCAGCTGTACTCTTGTTTTGCAGAAAATTGATGTATCCCTCCAGCGAATGTACCAATTGTCCTTGGCTGCCAAAAGGGCGCAAACGATTATCCAGTGCATACAGGCTGCCATATTGGGTAGGGAAAGAGAGCAGGTTGTTTAATTGCATTGCCAGTCGGGTATCCTGACCTGGCTGTGCGTTGAGATAAACCAGGTCCAAATCAGAACCGAAGTGCATGCGATGATTCCCCAGACGCCCGAGTGCCATGACGCAAAACTGGTGATGGGGGGAGTTATTCCTGCAAATAGCCAGACAAAAGCGCACCACCTTTTCTGCCAATTCGGTGAGCATTTGGTGGTGCAGCTGAGGAGTAGCAGCAACCCAGCTGTCACGCCAAGCGGTAAAAACAAACAACAGTGCTTGTGATTTCCATTGGTGCAATTCCAACAACAGGGCTTCCTGGTCTTTTTCTTGGGAGGAAGGCTGTCTGAGTATCTGCAGTATTTCTTGCCAGGAAAGACTGAGCAGCAAGAAAGTTTCCAAAAATTGGGGATGACGTTTTAACATTTGCGTGAGCCATCCACCATCCATAAACAGCCGACTGATCCATTCGGTGATGCGCGGCTGGCTTACCAGCAAGCCATAGATGGCATTGCGAGAACCGATGCGTTCCAGCAATTCCACCCAGTGAAGCAGGGTTTGCTGTCCCAGGGGTACGGATAAAGCGTCAGGCTGGTTCAATGGGGTGATTTGCAGCATCAAAAGCAATTGCGTCAACTTGAGTATGCAGCGTTCTCCTTCCCGAGAACGCATCAGCTGAGAAAAAATGTTGTGCAGCCGTTGGGACAGCTGCTGACCTGCCTCATCAGCCAGCAGGGGATTGAGACGTTCCTGCCAGGCTTGAGGGTTTGGCAGATTGTGCGAGACTTGCAGGGGCTGAAACAAACCGCTAAAACGTTCGGCTGTACGCTGGCGAGCCTGCTGCAAGCGCTCTTTCGCCTGCAGCAGCTGCTGGGAAAACTGCGGTTCAAAATTGTGCAGAGTCGTCAGCCAGCCGTCTTTATTCTTGGGCAGAGAAGCAGCTTGAAAGCCATGCTGCATCTGCAAACGATTTTCCACCTCACGCAGCAGCCAGTAGTCTTTGGACAAGGTTTTGGACTCCTCACAACTGAGCAATCCTTCAGCCGCCAAGGCTTGAATGGCTGCCTGGTGGCTGCTGGTTCTAAGTCCCAAGCGGCGACCTCCATTCAGCAGCTGCAAGGCTTGTATGAAGAATTCATGTTCCCGAATGCCGCCACGCCCCAGCTTGATATCCTCCAATTGATGCATACCTCCTTGACGATCAATCTCCTGTTTAATCAGCATCAGCCCTTCTACCGCAGAGAAATCTAGATATCGCCTCCAGACAAAAGGGCGCACAGCTTCCTTAAACGCCCTGATCAATTCCTGTGTGCCGAGTACACAACGGGAACGCAATAACGCTGCCCGTTCCCACTCCCGACCCTGATTCTCATAATACGATTCCGCAAAAGTGACGCTGGGGGACAACAGCCCGCTGCCTCCCAAGGGGCGTAAATCGCAGTCCACTAAAAAAATGCCCTCTTCTGCCGAAGCCGGCGCACCAATCAGCCGAATAATCAACCGACCCAAGTGCTGATAGAACTCTTGAGAATCCAAGCGACGGCTGGCTGCCTGCGCTGAAGCCTGGGCTGCATGGCTGCTGCTGGAGCTAACCTGCTGCCCCAAAGCCTGCCAACTTTCCCAAAAATGTGCTGCAGAAGCGTCCAGCCATTCGCCTGGTTTCATGGCTGGCTGCAGATTGAGCGGATGGGTTTGTGCATCCCAAGCCAAGCAGGGGGTTTGGTCGCCTTCGTGCAAAAAAATCAGGTCTATGTCTGACAGATAATTCAATTCACGTCCGCCCAGTTTTCCCATAGCCACCACCAGGCCGGCTGCCAACTGACCGTTGGCTTTCAGGGGCAGCCCGTGGCGATGACAAAGGCGCTCAAATGCCCATCCCCAAGAGCGCACCAGTATATGTTCTGCGGTGTGTGAACACCACCAGCAAAGTGCCTGCGTGGACATTTCTTCCATCAGTGCTGCCACCGTGAGGTGCAAATAGACTCGATTGCGCCAGCGGCGAATGGCAGTACTCCAAGCGGCTTCTTCAGCAGTATCTGACGAGAGTGGAGCCAGGCGGCTTTCAGCTTGAAAGGCTTGCTGCAAAGAAGGAAGCGGGTCTGTACAGAGCGTGCCAGGAAAAGGCTGGGTGAGTGCCTGGGCATCAAAGGCTTGGGGAGTTTTGATGAGTTGTTCTATTAGCCAGGGTGCCGCACAAGTCAGCCTGGCAAGCGCAGTCACCGCACGAGGAGATTCCAGCCAGTCAAACCCAGCGGATGCAGATTGCGCAGCCAGCGCATGCAGCAGCCGTTCCAGCCTGCTCAAACGCAGTTCACACAATTCCAAGCACACCAACGCCTGATGCAGCCTGCCAGCAGATGCTGCTGGCAGCAAAACCTGCCAACGGCTGGCATTATGAACATTGGCAGATGAAGTCAAAGCAGTGTTGCCCATGCACAATCCCTGCTGTGTGATTGCTAGAGAAGTACCTACAACAAGCTAACCCAAATTGGCTATAGCTTGATGGCTTTCTTCCTGGTCGCTTAGCACAAAATCAGATTCAAAAATACCGCTAATATCTTTTTTCCAAGCCCCCTGCCATAAATCCAGCATGCGTTCCGCCTGTGTCAAGCCTTCCACCACTTCCCACAGCGGGTTCAAATGACGAACTTCGTCTTCCCCCTGGGGGTCTTTTCTCCCCAGACGCTGCAACCCGCCTGAGGCTATCTCCAGCAATTCACGCCCCCAGCAACGCAGTGAACGTTTCAGCAACAAAGCTTCCAGCCCTTTGATGGCAGCTTGGGACTGCAACTCCACTATCTCCTTTACAGGCCATTCGGTCGCCAATGCTTCCACCTCTGACAAAGCCCTGGCTTCATACAACAAACCCCGTGCCAAAGCTGCCAGCGCACACACCATACTAGGGGGACCCATATCCGCAGGACGCCATTCAATGAACTGCTTGAGCCTGGCATGCGGAAACAGTGTGGTCAGGTGCATCGTCCAATCTTCTTCTAAGGCTTGTTCCCCATGAAAACCATATTCCAAAAAGGTACGGAAACTTAAACCTGAACAGTCCAAGTGGCGACCATCACGCTGAATGAAAAACATTGGCACATCCAAGGCGTACTGTACATAGTCTGCATATCCAAATTGCGGCATCAGGGCACCTGGGATAAAACCACAACGGTGTGAATCCACCTTTTCCCAAATCAAAGCCCGCTGCGATAAACAGCCGCAAGGCTTCCCATCCATAAACGGAGATGCTGCAAACAACGCAGTCGCCAACGGACTAAGTAGAAACAGCAACCGCAATTTTCTGCCCATGTCGGCTTCATCGGCATAATCCAGATTCACCTGAATGGTGCAAGTATACTGCATCATGTCCAAGGCCAGTGACCCACGGGTAGACAAATACTGTCGCATCAATTGATAACGCTGTTTGGGAACCCAAGGAAAAACTTCACGAGCAGCAAAAGGACTGCAGCCAGCTGTCATCCAGCACACCCCTATTTTTTGTGACAATGTCTGCACATGCTTCAAATGCGCTCCCAACTCACTGCAGGTATGGTGAACATCCGGCAGCACTGAGCCGCTTAATTCCAACTGTCCCCCCGGTTCTAAGGTAATGGCTTCTCCCCTAGGCCCCTTTAAGGCAATCAGATTCCCTGCCTCTTCAACAGTTTTCCAGCCTGGCAGCTGGGCAAATTTCTCCAGCACCGTGGTTATTCCTGCCTGCCCCTTCTTTCCATGGTATAATAAGGGAGAACCATCAAACAAAAAGCCCAGCTTCTCATGTTCTGTTCCCACTCCCCAGCGTTGGCGCGGCTTTTCACCGTTAAGAAACATCTGGCACAAATCCGCTTCCTTGCGAATAGGCGGGGAATCTCCCTTAAACTCCGTGGTAGACATCAACACACCTGTATAAAAAGCTATCTTTACAGCCCACCCAAGTAAGATGAATCATGAAACTTAATCTTTTTATAGTCTGCTACCCTTTCTATTTTTAGTCTAGTGCAATTACAAAAGGGGATGTGTTTCTTCCTTAGCATAAGCAGACAAGAAGGGTTGCAGGCAACACCACCTGCCAGCTGATACACCCAACAGGAGTAAAGCACATGCCTGTGAATCGCTTGATATTGCAATTTTCTGCCTGGATGGAGGTCGTAGGTTATGCTGCCAATAGTCTCCAGAGTCATCAACTGGATGCCAAAGGTTTCATGGACTGGCTAGAGACTGAAAGCAAATCCACCCCAGTAGAGTTGAAGACCTTGAAGCACGGGGATTTGCATCGTTACTGCACCCATTTGTCTGGGAGATTGAAACCGCGCTCTGTGGGCCGCCATGTAGCTTCTTTACGGTTATTTTTTCGTTTTCTTCAGGCGCATCAGCTGATTAAGCACAATCCTGCCCTGCGTTTACATGCGCCTGCTTTGCCTCCTGAGCCGCCGCAATTGCTGCGGGATCAACAAGTGCGTTTGCTGCTAGACACTCCCAATCTTCACAACGCCAAAGGTTTGCGGGATGCCGCATTGCTGGAACTGCTGTATCGCTGCGGATTGAAACTGCACGAATTGACTGCCCTCAATCAAGAAGATGTGCTGCTCTCCGCCCGTGCCTTGCGGGTAGGAGGCAAAAAAGCCCGTTTAATTCCCTTGTCTGTGGAAACTTGTGAACTATTGAAGCGATACCTTGGCGAGGCACGCCCCCAACTGATCAAAGAAGGCGAAGCTGCCTGGCTGTTTCCTGGAATTGGCGGCAAACGGCTAGAGAGAATTGGCGTGTGGCGCTTGGTAAAACGCTATGCAACAAAAACAGGAATTGCCTCCCAACTTACACCCCGCACATTAAGACATGCTTCGGCTGCCCACTTGCTGGCAGATGGTGTGGAATTGGATGCCATTAAACGACTCTTCGGCTACAAAAGGCGAGAATCCACTGCCATTTACGCACATATCACTCCCAAGCACCCTAGGTCTTCCCACTAACGAAGGGCAACACCTCTCAAGCACTCCACGGCTTTCACTTGCTTTTAGCGCTTGTTCCCCAAGCCTACGCACCTGCTGACATCTTGGACATCCCCTTCTTCATCCTCGCAGCACCAGTTCTGGAAAGCTTTTTCTGTTCAAATACCACCTTTCCCCCCTTCACCTCCCGCACCCGACCTACCCCCACCACTTCTATTTCTCCCCCTTCGGTCATCAATGTCTGTATCTGCATTGTAGCACGTGGTTTTCCCCCCGCTTTACCAGCAGATTTCTTTAAACCTTGGCTGACAACGTGCGCTTTCATACCCATCGTTCCCTCCTTAGAAACCATCACCTTCCTTGGACATCCAAGCCTTGGAACCCATCCAATTGCGCATCATTGCATATTGGCAGTAGGTATTTCTCCAGATATTAGCAGTAGATATTAATAAGTAGATATTAATAGCAGTGTGTATCCTATGATTGTTTATAGTATACCAAAAAAATCTAAAAAATAAACACTTCCCTTTTTTCACCCCATTTTATCCTCAGCACTTCCATGCCCCCCAACTTGCCACCACAAAAAAACACCATCATACCTGCCGACTGGAGAAATTCTTCTCTTGCCCATCGCCCCTTTGTTACCCTTAAAGCTGCCATCACCCTGGACGGTAAATTGGCTGCCGACAATGGCGATTCCCGCTGGATTAGTGGAGAAATCTCTCGCAAACACGCACACCAACTGCGTGCAGAACACCAAGCCATTCTGGTGGGACGAGAAACCATCCAACAGGACAATCCCCAACTTAGCGTGCGAACCTCCTCAGCATCAAGCCAACAACCTGTGCGCATTGTCTTGGATTCCTACGCCCAATTAGCCCAACAACCCCAAGCATGGATGAAAGTAGACCATACCCAGCAGCCTCCTATTCTGGCTGCAGGCAGCCAAGCTCCCCAAAAAAATCTGGAGGCGCTGGCAAAAATCGGTGTGCGCATATGGCAAGACACCCAACATCCCCAGCCCCACATTCCCCATCTGCTCAGCTGGCTGCACCAACTTCCCCTGCACTCTTTGCTGGTGGAAGGCGGTGCACACACCCATGCCAGCTTCATCCGTTCCAACTCAGCCGATGCCCTGGCCCTCTACCTTGCCCCCTCCCTTATGGGACAACCACAAGCACCCGCCTGGTGCCAGGCCCTCGGCATAACAGGCATGGCACATCTCCCCCGTCTGCGCTTTTTCCTCCATCAATCCATGGGAGAAGACCTCTTCCTGCTGGCACGCTTTCTTCCCTACCCTCAAGTCCAACAACCCAGATAGATTCCCCAATAAGATTGCCAACCCTATCGCTTTGCTGGAACAATCAAGGTATCAAAGATTCTTTCACATTTGTTTCCCCTACCAATAACTGTCTATGCCTCGCAAAACTGCCTCACTCCTTCCCGACCCTGCTGCTGGAACAAATACGCCAACAGAGCAAACCACCTCAACCAACACCGCCTCACCACCAAGTTCCCGCCGCTTTGACAGCGTTCAGGCTGCCATAGAAGCTTTTGGTCGCGGAGAAATGGTGATTTTGGCCGATGACGAAAATCGCGAAAATGAAGGCGACCTGGTTTGTGCTGCCCAGTGCGTCACACCAGAGATTATCAACTTTATGGCGCGTAAAGCAGGTGGGCTGATTTGTTTGGCACTGCACCCAGACCTGGTGAAGAAACTCAAGCTTCCCATGATGGTGACGCAAAACAAAAGCACCTATGGCACCTCATTCACTATAAGCATAGAGGCGCGTGATGGGGTAACCACTGGCATCTCTGCTTATGATCGTGCCCATACTATCCGCACAGCCGTGAAACCAGCTGCCAGTCCCACAGATTTGGTTTCACCAGGACATGTGTTTCCCTTGCGCGCCGAACCCGGAGGGGTATTGGTGCGCGCTGGACAAACCGAAGGTGCGGTGGACTTGGCCAGGCTGGCAGGGATTCGCCCTGCGGGTGTTCTGTGTGAAATTATGGACGAAGATGGCAGTATGGCACGCTATCCGCGTCTGCGCCAGTTTGCTGATGAACATAGCATCAAGTTCATCACCATCGCTGACTTGATTGCCTGGCGCAAACAGCAAGAAACTTCCGTACAGCGTCTGGCTTCATGTCAGCTACCCACCACTATGGGCGTATTTCAAATGATTGGCTACCAAAACCAAAGCACCGAAGATGATTACGTTGCCCTCACTGTGGGAAGTTGGACAGCAGATGAACCCGTATTGGTGCGTGTACATTCCCAGTGTCTCACCGGCGATGTGTTCGGATCTACGCGCTGTGACTGCGGCAAGCAGCTACACACTGCCATGAAAATGGTATCCCAAGCTGGCAAAGGTGTCGTGTTGTATTTGCCTCAAGAAGGTCGGGGCATTGGGCTCATGAATAAAATCCGCGCCTACTCTTTGCAAGAACAAGGCGCAGATACCGTAGAAGCCAACCACCGTCTGGGATTTGGTGAAGATCTGCGCCATTATGGCATTGGAGCGCAGGTCTTGAGCGATTTGGGTATCGGCAAAATGCGGTTGATTACCAACAATCCCCGCAAAATTGTGGGACTCTCTGGTCATGGACTGGAAGTTATGGATCGGGTACCCTTGCAAGTCAGTCCCTCTAAAGAAAACCGCAATTATTTGCAGGTAAAAAAAGAAAAGTTAGGTCATTTGCTCTAACAAGGTGCAGGGAAGCCCTTAGCTACCGATGGGGCCTGTGATGGTCTTGTGGAAATTTGGAGGTGATGCCATGGTTGATTTGGTTGCATCAGCAACAGCTAGTGGCTTGAGAATAGCCATTGTAGTTTCCTGTTTTAACAAAGAGGCTACCGAAAAGCTGCTGGAGGGAGCGCGAGCAGCTTTTTTGCATCATGGCGGAGATGTCGCCCAGCTGGATGTGGTGTACACTCCAGGGGCGTTTGAGCTTCCCCAAGCTGCAGCCAAGCTGGCAGCATTAGGCAAGTGGGATGCTTTGGTAGCCCTGGGAGTGGTCATTCGGGGAGAAACCTCCCATTTTGAATATATCAGCAGTAGTGCCATTAAAGGTCTAAGTCAGGTAGCCCATACCCACAAGATTCCTGTTGGACTGGGTGTATTAACGGTGGATTCTTTGTCGCAGGCTTTGGAACGTGCTGGAGGCGCAGCTGGCAACAAAGGGGCAGATGCTATGACAAGCGCCCTAAAAATGGCGCAGCTGTTCACCTTGTTACATCAACAGGCTGCCAATCCCAACCGCAGGGCACTCTAAGCCAACCCTTCAAGCAACTCCCCACAGCATCGCATCTCCTTAAAAGCGGATGACCTCTTAGGTATGCCCTCTTGATTCTCTCTCAAATAAAAAAGCCATGGATCCTAGCGAAGCAGAAACCATCAACTGGAAACAAGCTGTTAGCGACGAACTGCAACACATCGGTCAAGCCCTGCAAAAAGCCGGCGGCCGCCCTATTCTGGTAGGAGGCTGGGTGCGTGACCGTCTGCTGAAATTACCCAGCGGAACCGATTACGATGTAGAAGTCTTTGGCATGTCTGCCAAAAAACTGCACCGCCTGCTAAAAACCTTTGGTCCTGTATACCCTGTGGGAAAACGCTTTGGCATACTCAAAATGACAGGAAAACAAGGCGACTATGACTTCAGCCTCCCTAGATGCGAAGGCTCCACAGGACCAGGACACAAAAATTTCTGGATAGATTTCAACCCCCACATGTCCTACCAACAAGCTGCCTCCCGCCGCGACTTTACCATCAACAGCATGGGATACGCCTTCTTAGAAGATAAATTGCTAGACCCCTTCCAAGGACAATCACACCTAAAAAAACAACTCCTGCAACATATCGGTCCCGCCTTCGCTGAAGATTCCCTCAGGGTGCTGCGCGCCATGCAGCTGGCGGCCCGCCTTCAATTCCTCATCGCACCAGATACCCTAACCATCTGCCAACAACAAAACCTCCACGAACTCCCACAAGAACGTATCTGGGAAGAATGGAAAAAACTCCTCCTCTCCCCCCAACCCTCACATGGACTCCGCTGGGCTCCAAAACTGGGAATCTGCCAAGCACTCCCGCCTCTGCAGCAACTCCACCAAAACTCCAAAGCCTGGGAACGCACCCTGTCCTCCCTTGATTCCCTCGCACAAATACTCCCCCAACTCCATACCAACCAAAAACTCTCCCTCATGATCACCTGCCTCTGCCTCCACATGGATGCACACCCCTCACCCACACCCATCCCACGCACCCCAGACAACCTCCCCAACGCTCGCTCCACACTGCAATACCTCCTCAAAGAAAAAAGCATCTCACAAGAAATCCTCCAACTCCTCCAAGATGCCCTCACGCCCCAATGGATCCACTCACAACAAATACAAGACCCAGCAATCAAAAGTCCAGGAATCAAAATTCCAGCAGCCATCCGCAGACTCAGCCTGCGCACCAACATCCAACTGCTCCACACCCTGCTCACCGCTACCGCAGCACCTCCACTCCCCCAATGGCTCAAAACACAAGCACAGCAATACCAAGTGTGGCAACAGCCACCCACCCCCCTCATTCAAGGCAAACACCTTCTCTCCCAAGGCATGAAGCCAGGAATCCAGCTGGGAAAATCCTTAGAACTGGCCTTCCAAGCGCAACTAGACGGACGCTTCTCCACACTCCAAGCAGGACTCCACTGGTTGCAGCAACAACCCCAACAAACAACATCCGATGAATGACTCCTTCCAAAGGCTGGTAGAACGCTGACACCTCCTTGTGCCAACTCCCCTTTGCATCAAAGGCTTAGTGGCGTTTGCGCTGTGAATGCCAAGCCAGTAGAAAAACAGGCACCAGCACAATGGGCAGTAGCAGCAGCCAGATCTGTTGGGGTCTGGGGATGTGATTCATGTGCAGGATAACAGGAGTTTGTGAAGGGACACTATGGCGTTGCCAGGCATTCCAGTTGTGACCTTCTATTTGTCGGGGTGGTGCCGATTGAACGGCTGGTCCTTGGGCTTGGAATGGACCTGGGGGGGCGATAATGGATAATTGTCCGATGGGCAGGGGAAATTGTCTTTGGATGGTGACTGCCCCCCACCAGACAGGGAGAAAATAGCGGTAGGCGATGATGGTTTGACCTTTGGGGAAGCTGCCTGAAAGTGTGAGGGCATTATTTTGAAAGCTTGGAGAGAGTGTTGGGTTTTGGTCAAGGAATTGGGGATATTGTGCTTTTTGGGGCAGGGGGATGGGCGGGGGATTCCAGATTTTGGAGGACTGGGTGTTTTGGAGATGAAGTACTTCGGTTATCCAGATTCCTGCTACCTGTGGTTCTGCTGCCAGTACCACCCTGGCAAGCGAAAGTGGAGGCAGAGGGGTGGGGACAGTATGGCTTTCGGTGGGCAGAGAGACTTCGGCTTCTATCAAGCGGTTTTGACTGAATGCCAGTGGTTGGCTTTTCCAGACTTGCTCTGCAATGCGTGCGAATACTTGGAAGACGGAGCGCTGGGTGGTGGTGATGTTGGTAAAGCGGTAGCGACCTTGTTTATCGGCACGGGCGATTTGCAGTACTTCCCCTTGGAGACGTTGCTGATCATCTAGGACAAAGCGCATCAGCCAGACTTCTGCATTGGCAGCTTGACCTTGGGAGATGCGTATTTGTCCTCGGATTTCCCCTGGTGGAGACTGCGCCCCAATTGGGCTAACCCAGACCAGACTGTTCCAGGTCAGCAAAAGACTGAACAACAGATAAGGCAGCCATTTTTTTGGGAAGCGCACTAGACAGAATAAGAGAAGTGGAAACTGGTGAAGCAAACCTAAGAGGCTGCTTGGAGCAAGTCTTTGAACACAATGCGGTTAAATTTTATGTCCACCAGCACACCGTGTCCCGGGCGTACTTGACCTTTGACAATGGCACGGCTGATGGGTGTCTCCAGTTCTTTTTGCAGCAGCCGCTTCAACGGTCTTGCACCAAAGCGAGAGTCTTGTCCGTGTTGGCTGAGCCATTTCTTGGCAGCATCGCTCACTTCTAAGGCGATGCGTTGTGCAGCCAGGCGGTTGCTGAGATCTGCCGTCTGCAGGGTTACGATTTCTCTCAGCTGTTCCAGTCCCAGGCTCTCAAACACCACGATGTCATCCAGCCGATTGATGAATTCTGGGGGAAAGTGGCGATGTACTTCTTCCATCACTGTGTCCGTCACCTGTTTGGAATCACGACCGCGCTCTTGGGCTTCCAGGATGATATGTGAACCAAGGTTGGAAGTCATTAGCAGTACAGTGTTTTTAAAGTCCACTGTGCGTCCGTGGGAATCGGTCAAGCGACCTTCATCCAGCACCTGCAACAGCAAGTTGAACAAATCTGAATGGGCTTTTTCTATTTCATCCAGCAACACCACACTATAGGGTCGTCGGCGGACGCTTTCGGTCAATTGACCACCTTCTTCGAATCCCACATATCCCGGCGGCGCACCGATTAGGCGTGCCAATGAATGCTTCTCCGAGTATTCAGATATGTCTATGCGCACCATATGCGTTTCGTCATCAAACAACTGTTCAGATAAGGCCCGTGCCAATTCTGTTTTGCCTACTCCCGTAGGCCCCAAGAACAAAAAGCTGCCCATCGGGCGCGAAGGATCCTTTATCCCCGCACGCGCTCGCAACACCGCATCCGCCACCATACCCACTGCCACATCCTGGCCTATCACCCGCTTTTTTAACTCCCCTTCCAATCGCAGCAGCTTGCTGTTCTCTCCCTCTTTCAACCGTGATATCGGCACCCCCGTCCAACGGGAAACAACCTGCGCAATGTCCTCCTCATTCACCTCTTCATCCAGCAACCTTTCACCACCGGATTGCTGACCCTCTAAAACCGTCTGACGCTTTTCTAACTCCGCCAACACCCCGTACTTCAATTCCGCCACCCGCTGCAAATTGTACTCTCTTTCCGCCACCTCCATCTCATGCTTGGTCTCCTCTATCTTCTGCTTTAACTGATGTCGCAAGCCCAGCCTTTCCTTCTCTTTCTCCCAATGCGCCTTCTGTTCTGACAAACGCTCACTCAAATTCGCCAAATTCTTATCCAACTCCCGCAAACGCTCCTTAGATGCCGCATCCTTCTCCTTCAACAAAGACTGCTTCTCTATCTCCAGCTGCATCACACGCCGCGACAGCTCATCCATCTCTGCCGGCATTGAGTCAATCTCCGTACGCAGCTTGGCAGCAGCCTCGTCCATCAAATCAATGGCTTTGTCAGGCAAAAAACGATCAGAAATATAGCGATTGGACAACTCCGCCGCAGCCACCAACGCTGTATCCTTGATGCGAACCCCATGATGCGCCTCATAGCGATCCTTCAACCCACGCAAAATAGACACCGTGTCCTCCACACTAGGCTGAGAAGCCATCACCTGCTGAAAACGACGCTCCAAAGCACTGTCCTTTTCCACATGCCTGCGATATTCATCCAGTGTCGTCGCTCCAATACAATGCAACTCCCCTCTGGCCAACATCGGCTTCAGCAAATTGCCCGCATCCATTGACCCCTCCGTTTTCCCCGCACCCACCACCGTGTGCATCTCGTCAATAAACAAAATCACCCCTCCCGCAGCATCTTTCACCTCACGCAATACCGCTTTTAAGCGCTCCTCAAACTCCCCCCGAAACTTGGCTCCCGCCACCAAAGACCCCATATCCAACGACACAATCTGCTTGTCCTTCAAACCATCAGGCACATCCCCACGAACAATACGTTGCGCCAATCCTTCCACTATCGCCGTTTTGCCCACCCCAGGCTCCCCTATCAATACAGGATTATTCTTCGTCCGCCGACTGAGCACCTGCGTCACACGACGAATCTCCTCATCACGCCCAATCACCGGATCCAACTTGCCCTCCCTCGCCATCTCCGTTAAATCAATCCCATACTTCAACAACGCATCTATAGAATCTTCACTGCTGGCACTGGTAACCTTCCGTCCCTTGCGCATCTCATCCACCGCAGCCGCCAAACGATCACGACCCACCTGCTTCAACGCCCTCCCCGCCGCATCTCCCGCATCTCCAGCTGCCAACGCCAGCAGCAAATGCTCCGTACTCACATACCCATCCCCCCGCTTCTTCGCCTCAGACTCCGCCTCCACCAAAGCACGACTAAATGCACGATTGGGACGCAGCTGACCCCCTCCGCCCACCTTGCTCTGACGCTCCAACACTTGTCCCACCGCTTGACGCATCGCAGACGCATCCCCCCCCGCTCGCTCTACCACACGAGAAGCCAACCCCCCAGACTGCTCCAACAAACCCATCAGCAAATGCAGCGTACCTAACTCCGCATGCCGCATCCGCAGCGCCAGCTTCTGCGCATCCTCCAAAGCACTTTGCGCCTTGTCTGTGTAATTCTCCTGCATCTCGCCTTATCCTCGCTTGACGACAATTATTATTGCTACTATCATGCCCCTAATATTAACATTTTCCAAGAAGGAACTGCATGCCTCCCCAAACTGCTCTCAGCCTCAATGGGGCAACAGAGGAACGCCACGCAGTAGACAAACTGCGCCAAGCACAGGCACTCATCCGAGAAGAATACTTTCACCCCAACTCCTACCCTTGGGTCATCGCCTTCTCTGGCGGTAAAGACTCTACCCTGGTACTCCACCTGACACTAGAACTCTTAAAGCAACTCCCCCCCAAAGAACGCACCCGACCCATCCATGTGGTCTCCAATGACACCCTCGTCGAATCCCCTCTGGTGATGGATCACCTAGACGCCACCCTAGAAAAAATTGGCAAATACGCCAAGCGTGAAAAGCTGCCCCTCACCATCAAAAAAACCACCCCCTACATAGACCAAACCTTCTGGGTCAACCTCATCGGTCGTGGCTACGCTCCACCTTCTAGGTGGTTTCGCTGGTGCACCGACCGTATGAAAATTGAACCCACCTCCCGCTATGTACTAGAACAAGTCTCCCGCAGCGGACAAGTCATCATGGCATTGGGGGTGCGCAAGGCAGAGTCCAGCAACCGCAAACAGTCCATTGAAAAGCGTGAACACCAACGCCCCCAAATCAGTGAACACCACTCTCTAAAAAATTGTCTGGTATTTACCCCCATCACCGAATTGACCGATAACGAAGTATGGATGCTGCTGCTGCAGCTGCGCCCCCTGTGGGGCGGTACCTACCGCCAGCTGATTACCCTGTACAAAAATGCCAAGGGCGGGGAATGCCCGCTGGTGCTGTCCAAAGAAGACGCCCCTTCCTGCGGCACTGGTTCAGCCCGTTTTGGCTGCTGGACTTGTACTGTGGTCAGTAAAGATCGCAGTTTGCAAGGCTTGGTGGATTCAGGCTACGAGAATCTGGAACCGTTAGTGGATTTTAGAGAATGGCTGTTGCAATTCAGGGAAGAAGAATATCGCATGCAAACCCGCAGGAATGGACGGATACAAAAGAAAAAAGATGGATCTAAAATTCTTGGTCCTATCAAAATTGAATACAGAAAAAAGATACTTAACAAGCTGAAGAAACTGGAAAAAGAGGTGAGTATGTCATTGATACAAGAAATAGAAGAAACAGAGATTAAATACATTTGGAAAGTAGACGGCATAACCAATAAAATTATGGGGTATAAATAATGGAAGATACAACGATAGACAAGCAATTTCCAGTTACAGAATGTTCTCTCAAGTATTTTTTTACACAGAATACCTATCGTATTCCTTTCTATCAGAGAGATTTTGTATGGAGAAAGGAAGAAACCGAGGATCTCTTGAAAGACATTGAGAATGCAGAAAAAAAGGGTAGAAGCCTCGAAAATTGTTACTTTATTGGAACTGTATTTATAGGAGAAAATAAGAAAGATAAAGGAAAGACAAATTGTTATGACATTATTGATGGACAACAAAGAATAACCGTAATAAGTTTGATATTCAAACAACTCCTCTTACTGAATTCAATGAAAAAATATTACAGTGAGTTGGAAAAATATTTATTTACTGGAACAGGTTTTGCGAAAGAAAGTAAATTAAGACTTATATGGCAGGGCAGCGGAGATACTAGTAATATATACAGGTCTATTATAGAGGAAAATGGAGAAGAAAGATCATATAACAGGGAAAAGCTCTTATCACAGACAAATAATGAAATAAAAGATTTCTTTGAAAAAAAATCTGATGAATACCGTGAAAGTTATTATAAATTCTTGATAAGTAATGTTCGTATTATTTGTATTAGTTCTCTCAAGGATACTGATCCTTATGAGATTTTTGAGATACTCAATGCCAAAGGAGAACCTCTTCGTGCATCAGAATTGATAAAAAATAAACTTTTTTCGTATTTTGATGTAGATTTTGGAAAAGACGCTATGCGTAAATGGAATTACTTTAAGCATGCAGAATTTGATAAAAAGAAATTGAAGATAAAAAACAATAAGAGAACCATTGAAGATTATATTGAAGATTATCTCATGGTATATCTTGAAACAAAAAATGATAAAATTATCAATGAGAAAAAAACGAGATATTTCTATTCAGGATTTAAGGAATATATAGAAAGAAATGGAAAGGAAAATGCAAAAAACAATGCAAAGAAATTTGTTGATGATGCTCTTTCAGAGGAAATCATTGATAAATATATAACGAAAGCTCCAATAAATGGTAATCGGGACTCTTATACTTGGAAGTTTCTAACTCCTAAAGAATATAAAGAAATAGAGAAATTCTTTCCTTTCTTAAATGATATAACAGTTTGTCACCCAACAATTTTTAGTATTTTATATAATTGGAGAGAAAGGTATCCAGACAGAATCTTACCTGCATACCGTGTTATTTGGGCTTTTATCTGCAGAGTTCGAGCTGTACGAACCATCCCAGTTACTGAGATGAGTGAATCCTTTTCTAAAATTGCCTATAAGATAACAGATAACTTTATTAATTCATCAAAGGATTTATTTATTGAGATAAAAAATACTTTTGAGGGTTATCAATGGGGATATATATTTGATGACGCTGAATTCAAAAAAGAAGTAGCTGATAGGGGCAGCAAGAATAAATACCATCATAAACGGATATTAATAGATATATACAATTTCATTCATAAAGAAGAACTTAGGAAAGATTCTACTATATATTTAACACTTGAACATATTCGTCCTGATTCTAATAGAGAGAGAACAAAGGAAGCATATAAAAATTTTGATAGTCACCCAGATGTAGATCGCGAGTGGCTAGGAAATAAAGTTTTATTGCATCATAAGCTTAATAAGGAAGCCAGCGATAAGCCATTTGCAGAAAAAAGGGAGATATATAAAAGATCTTCCTTACAGCCAACTAAAGAATTTGGTGATACGCACATAAACTGGAGTGGAGAACTTTGTATAAAGAGACAAAGGCACTACGCCCAGCTACTTACAAAAGTCTATACTTTTTCCCCCAAGAAAGACTGACCCTCCCCCGTAGCCTTGTGAGGGATGCTAGCTGGGGCTGCAGATGAGGTAGGTGTGGGGTTGTTCTGGGTTGAGGGGCTGGGCTGTGCCGATGATGGCAGCGGGGATGCCGGCTTTTTGTAGTTTTTCTTGGGCTTGTGGGGCGTGGGTTGGAGGCAGGGCTGCCAGCAGGCCGCCAGAGGTTTGGGGGTCAAAGAGTATGTCTGCTAGGGGAGAGGGGGGAGATGTTGTCCATTGGAGGTGGGGTTGGACGAATTGTTGGTTACTGGGGGTGGCTTGGGTGGTAATGCCTTTTTTCATGGCGTCTAGGGTTTTGGGCAAAAGAGGGAGCGCAGAAAGGCTGAGATGCAGGGAGACTTTTGAGGCTTTTGCCATTTCCAGTGCGTGTCCTGCCAGGCCGAATCCTGAGACATCGGTGCAGGCATGAACGGGGAATTGGTGCAGGATTTCAGCCGTGCTGCGATTGAGGGTCTGCATAGACTGCAAACAGGGTTGTATTTCTTGCGAAGTGAGTTTTTTACTGCGGGCGGCGTTGAGCAGAATACCGCATCCCAGTGATTTGGTGAGCAATAGTTTATCTTGGGGTTGTGCGCCTTGGTTGCGCCAGATTTTTTGGGGATGAACCAGCCCGCTGACTGCCAGACCATATTTTGGTTCTTCATCTTGCACCGAATGCCCCCCCACCAGCCAGGCATCAGCAGCATCCAATTGTTCCTGCCCTCCTTGGAGAATATCCTGCAAGATGGTCTGGGGCAGCCTGCTTTGAGGAAATCCCACCAGATTAAGCGCACATAGAGGCTTGCCTCCCATGGCGTAGATGTCACTCAAGGCATTGGCGGCAGCCACGCTTCCAAACACCCGTCCGTCATCTACCGGCGGGGTGATGAAATCCACTGTCTGCACCAATGCCAAATCATCCGTCAAACGAACCACCCCGGCATCATCTGCACTTTTTAAGCCCACCAACACCTGCGCAGATTGGGCAGAGGGCAATTGTGCTAGTAATGCGTTTAACCCGACCGGGCTAAGCTTGCCTGCTCAGCCACAGGTGCGTGCCAAGCTAGTCAGGGTGTGCTTGCGACGCCAAGCAAACATATGATTGTTCCTCCATCAAAACCTTCTTGCCATGGGTCTACCCAGAGGATAGCACATGGATGCCTTGTGGTTCATGACTTCTTCTTTTTGGGCTTGCGTGGCAGGGCGAGCCAGGAGACGAAGATGCTGATCTCATACAGCAAGGTCAGGGGGATGGCCAGCAGCAGCTGGGTGAGGGCATCGGGAGGGGTGAGAATGGCAGCAGCGATGAAGACAATCACCAGTGCATAACGGCGGTTTTTTGACAGCAGGCGGGGAGTGATGAGTTGCGCCCTGGTGAGCAGCAGGCTGAGGAGGGGAAGTTCAAAGACCAGACCGAATACGAACATGATGCGTGCGCTGAAGCTGAGGAAATCTCCTACACGGAGTGAGGGGAGCAAGTTGGGGTCAAAGCGCAGCAGGAAACTGACGGCTTGGGGGAAGACCACGAGGTAGCAGAAGAGGGATCCTCCGATGAAGAGGGGATAGGAAAGCAAGATGAATGGCCAGACAGTGTGTTTTTCTTTTTTAAAGAGCGCAGGACGAATGAAAAGCCAGATTTGCAGTAACAAGATGGGAAAGGTCAGCAGCAGTGCAGCGTAGAAAGAAACTTTGATGTGTGAGATGAAGGGGTCGGTGAGGGTATCAAACTGGAGTTGGGTTTTGAAGGGTTTGAGTGGTTTTTGCAGCAAGTTGAGGATGTGTTCACTGAAGCTCCAAGCAGCGAGGAAAACCACAGCCAGGACAGAGAGGATAATCACCAGGCGCTTGCGGAGTTCGCGCAGGTGATCCACCAGGGACATGGGTTTGTCGGCAGGGTTTTCGGGGGGCATGCGAGAAGGTTTATGCGGAGGATGATTTTTTGAGTGGTTTTTTAACGGAGAGCGGGTTGAGGAAGTGGGTGAACAAGTTGTTGACGAGTTGCTGTCCGGTTTCTTGTTTGAGGGTAAGGATGGATTCGGGATGGAATTGTACGCTTTGCAGCGGGAGATCTTGGTGTTTCAGTGCCATGACCAGTTGGTCTTCAGTATGGGCGGTGACTTCCAGACAGGAAGGCAGGCTTTCTCTGGGGACATGCAGGCTGTGATAACGTCCTGCTTCTAGAGGGTTGGGCAAGTTGTTGAAGATGCCTTGTCCGTTATGGATGATATGACTGGATTTGCCATGCATGGGTGTAGGCATGGTTTCTAAGCGCGCTCCGAAATACTCAGCCATGGCTTGAAGACCGAGACAAACGCCAAAGGTAGGCAATTTACGTTCTAGGGTGTATCCCAACACCCGCGCCACCCCTCGTACTTTGGGGGTGCCTGGTCCAGGAGATAAGAACACTAAGTCTGGCTGCAGTTCATCCAGCAGGGCTTCAGGAAACCCCGCCCGCACTGTGTCCACTTGGGCGCCTGCACGTCGCACATAAGATGCCAAGGTGTGTACAAAGCTGTCCAAAAAATCCACAAATAACACCCGTTTGTTCTCACCAGCACGGCTGTGCACTTCCACCCGCTGCCTGCTGCTGACAGCTTCTGGCTGCTGGTTCATTTGGTCATCACCCAGCACCGCCTCTAAAAACGCTGCTGCTTTGGTGCGAGTCTCCCGTTCCTCTGCTTGGGGTTCTGAGTCATACAGCAAGGTGGCCCCAGCACGCACGCTGGCTATACCCTTTTCTAAATGCACCGTGCGCAAGGTCATGCCGGTGTTTAAATCACCATTGGCACCGAAAAAACCAATCGCTCCTCCATACCAACGGCGTGGAGAATTCTCTAAGTCCTCTATGGCCTGCATGGCCACCGGCTTGGGCGCACCTGTGGTTGTACACGCCCACAAATGGGTGGCAAAGGCATCCAACGCATCATAAGGGGGCTGCAGCACCCCTTGCACATGGTCTACGGTATGCACCAAGTGAGAATAACGCTCCAGCAGCCGACGCCCCACCAACCGCACCGACCCAGGCACACACACCCGCGCCATATCATTTCTGTCCACATCGGTGCACATGGTAAGTTCAGACTCCTCCTTATCAGAAGACATCAACTTCTTGATGCCCGCCGCCGTCTCCATAGGAGAATCCCCCAAAGGGGCTGTACCAGAAATAGGGCTGGTCTCCATCAAATCTCCCTTTACCCTTACAAACATCTCCGGCGAAGCCCCCACCAGCTGCTCTCCCCCAAAATTCAAGCAAAAACTATAAGGACTAGGATTAGAGGTACACAGCTTCTTAAATAATTCCGTTGCCTGCAAACCACAGGGGGCAGAAAATGTCTGTGATAACACCACCTCAAAAAAATCCCCCGCCTGACACCCCTGCCGAATAAACTCCACCTTCTGCTGAAACTCTCTCTCTTTATGGTCACAACTCCACTTTCCTCCCAAACGACTCACCGTCGCTGGTAGACGCTCACTTTCTTGACCTCCTGCATAACTATCCCCATCCGCAGTCTCAAAATGGTACACACTGCGCCAGGCCAAATCCTGCTGCCTGTCCACTGTCACCAAGTCGGTTACCAAAAAAAGACAGGCATCCATCTGTGACGCATCACGGCGATGGCGACGGCGCAGCGATTCAAATTGAAATACCAAATCATAGCCAAACGCTCCATAAAAACCCAACTCCCCCTCATCACAACGCAATGCCTCCCACAAGGCGCGCAGCACCGATAAAAAACTGGGCTGACGGCTGCGTTCTTCCTCACGAATAAATCCTTCCGCAGTCACAATCCGCCCCTGCCACAGCTCCTCATCCCCATGCTGCTTTTCCAAGTGTCCATGCTGTTCCAAAAAAGGCACCAATAACTGCAGCAATCGCCGCCCTTCACCAGTTAAAGCCCGCAATTCCACTTCCCATCCCCGCAATACCAACTCCAACGGGGGACGAATAAAACCAATGTCCCACCTGGCATAACGCGCCGACGCCTCAAAATTGCTGATAAACAACCCCCCTTTATACTGCTGCAACTGCTTCCATACCTCATCCAATGCGTCCTTTACCTCCAACGGGCTGTGCACACACTTTCCCTTCAAGCCCCCCGCTGTCTCAAATTTGCGTATCTTCCTTGCCGAACTCATCGCCAAACTGCTGATATATCAAAAAAACAACCAACCCCATAGACTCACTACCATTTTTCCGTATAAAAGGCACGGGAGAAAGCACAGGCACAGGTTATCGTGCAGGGTTCTTCACTGCTGCAGATGAAAGTGTTGGTTGAAAGTGTTGGTGGAGCTTTAAGGCCAAAGACTTGGGCAGGCCAGGGACATCTTCCAATTGCTGCAGAGAGGCGGTCTGGATGCGTTTCAGGCTTCCGATAGTTTTAAGCAGCAAGACTGCACGCTGTTGACCAATACCAGGGATTTTTTCCAGCGCACTGGTAAGGGTGTGTTTAGAACGCAGTTTTTGATGGGAATGCAGGGCGAAGCGATGGGCTTCATCCCGAATACGCTGCAGCAAGAACAGGCAGGGAGAATTGGCGGGCAGGTACAGGGGATTTTTGCGAAGGGGAAAGACCAGGTATTCGCTTTGTATGCTGCTTGAGGAGTATCTGGGGCTGCTCTTCAACTGTCGTTTCAGGCTGCGTCCCTTGGCAAGACCACAGATATCCATGGCTGCGGGAGGGATGTGGAGGTCTTTGAGGGCTTGGAGGGCTGCGTTGACTTGCGCCTTGCCTCCGTCTATCAACAAAAGCTGGGGAAGGAGTTGCTGCTGCTGGAGTTTCTTTTGGTAGTGTCGTGAGATGGTTTCGTAAACAGCAGCCACATCATTGGGGGTATGGGTGGGTGATGGCTGGTGTTTGTGCATGCGATAGCAGCGATATTGTGATTTGAGGGGCTGGCTGTGATGCCAGCAGACAACAGCAGCGATGCTGTGTTGTCCTTGCAGGTTGGAGACATCGCAGGCTTCAATGTATTGGGGAATATGACGCAGTTTAAGGGTGCGACGAAGCTCTTGCAGCAGCTGTTCATTTTCAAGCTTTCCTGCCAGACGTCTTTTGAGTTGCTGGGCAGCGTTTTCCTGGGCGAGACGCAGCAGGTCTGCCCGTTTACCGCGTTTGGGAGTAAGAATTTTGACATTCTGGGCATTGGATTGCAGCAGCCATTTTTTGAGAATGGGGGCATCAGCAAAGGATATGGCTGTCCAGATTTCTTTGGGTGCCACAATATGGGGTCGGCTGTAGAAACGGCTGAGAAAAGCCCCCAGCAATTGTTCATCTGTCCGTTCTGAGCCGGGCTGCAGCAACTGAAAATCTGATCCCAACAGCCTGCCCCCCCGTACGAACATGATTTGTATGCCAACCAGCCCATACTGACGGGAGAATCCAAACACATCCACCTCGGTTTTTTCATCTGGCAGCACCACCCGCTGACGCTTCAATAAGCGTTGTACAGCGTGGAGGGCATCGCGGGCGCGGGCAGCTTCCCGATAGCGTTGGTGTTCTGAGTAGCTTTGCATTTCTTGCTGCAGGTGAGCGAGCAGTTCTTTATCGCGCCCACTGAAGAATAGACGCACTTTTTTGACAGCCTGCTGGTATTGATGGCGAGGAACATCTCCCTTGCAGGGTGCCAAGCAGCGTTTCAGTTGGTAATTGATGCAGGGGCGGTAAGTTTTGCTGCCATCCAGATACATTTTGCTAGTGCGCAGACGGAAATGTCTCTGCAGGGCGCGCAGGGTTTCACGGGCATCAGAGACATTGGCAAATGGACCGTAGTATTCTGCATTGGTTTCGCGTTTTTCTCGGGTAAGATAAAGGCGCGGATAGGGCTCTCCCACGGTGAGCTTGAAGAAGGGATAGGATTTGTCGTCTTTGAAATGGACATTATAGCGGGGACGGTGTTTTTTGATGAGATTGGCTTCCAAAATAAGGGCTTCGGTTTCTGAAGCAGTGCAGAGGGTTTCAACATCGCGCACCTGGCGCACCATAGCGGTTAGGCGGGGTTCCAGTTTAGCTGATGGCTGAAAGTAGCTGCGTACGCGGTGGCGCAGGCTTTTGGCTTTGCCGATGTACAACACACGTCCTTGAGCATCTTTGTGCAAATAGACGCCGGGCTGCTGGGGCAGCTGATGAAAGAGTTGCTCCAGCGGGTGGGGGTTTGTATCTGCGGATGGGGAGTCTGTGGATGACGAAGAGACAGGCATGATGGTCTTCCCAAGAGAAAATGAACTGACACAGCAAAGGATGCAGTCACCGCTAGCTTATAGTACCATGTATAATGTCTCATAAACACTTCACGGGCGCATAAGTACCCCATGCGCTGCATAGGCATCAAGGGTATGTGAGACATCCGCTTGCTGCCCGCAAATTTTCCTTTGTTCTTTCACTTGTCTCATGCTTGCTGCTGCTAAACAAACCTTGCAGGTGCGACTGCCTGAAGGAGGATATCCGCTTTTTATTGGTGCGGGTATTTTAGAACATCGGTTGATAGAACTATTGGCGCCACTGAAAGCAGAGCGGTTGGTGGTGGTTGCGGATGAGAGGGTGCTGCCGTTGCACGATTGGGCAGAGAAAATATTGCAGCAGGTATCACAACAGCTGCAGCTGCCGCTGCATATTCTCAAGCTGCCCTCAGGCGAGCAGTACAAAACCCTAAAGACACTAAGCGAGGTACTGGATGGCATGCTGGAACTGGGAGCCAACCGACAGAGTGTGCTGGCAGCCTTGGGAGGAGGGGTTACCGGAGATTTAGGCGGATTTGCTGCTGCCTGCTTTATGCGAGGCATTCCCTTGCTGCAGATTCCCACCAGCTTGCTGGCATTTGTGGATAGCAGCATCGGTGGAAAAACAGCCGTCAACCATCCCCAGGGCAAGAATGCCATTGGAGCTTTCAAACAGCCTGTGGGGGTGGTGATGGAAACCAATTTCCTCAGCACCCTGCCTCCACGCCAGCTATGCAATGGCTGGTTTGAGCTGCTCAAACACGGGATAATTCGGGATGCCAGTCTGTTTCAGCAAGCCACCGAACAATATCCCTCAACCAAAGCGTTTGAGGATATCTCCTCCGACGCCTGGGCAACACTGGTAAGACAATCATGCGAAGTAAAAGTAACAGTGGTGGAAACCGATGAACGCGAACACGGAATACGTGCTATCTTAAACTTTGGACATTCCCTGGGGCATCTGATTGAAACCCACACCCAATACCGCACTTGCCTTCATGGAGAAGCCGTGGCCGCAGGCATGCTGTTTGCCTCATGGGTGTCTTATCGTTGGCAGCACCTGTCCGAAGCAAAACTGACTCAGATACGCAAAGCCCTTTTGCCCTTGATGTCACCCATCCCCATACCACCACTCAGCCAAAAACGCTTTTGTGAACTCTTGCTGCGTGACAAAAAAGCTTCCCACGGCAGCCTCAACTTTATCTTGCTGAAACAGCTTGGGCATGCCATCATTCAGCCAAGGGTTTCTCCACAAAAACTATGGCCATTGTTGCTTGAATTCCTTGATGAATTCCCCTCTGTATTACAAGTAGAAACCGCTTAGCCATCCCAAAAATTATATACCCATCATCGGGCAAGAAGGGAATATGGGCGCCAGCACTGATGCCAAACATCACCACAGCAAACATCCTCTTCCCAGCAGCCGCAAGGCAGCTTCATCGCCTGCAGCCAAAAACCACGCTGCAGATCATCCAGCCGTTTCCAGCAACAACCAACCCGCCTCCCCGCAGCAATCCCCAGACCCCTCCCTGCTGTTTGAGCAGCTTGCCAATTGGAAACACACCCCTGCTGTACTACAATTCTTTGCCCACCACTGCCTGAAACCCATTCCTTCCAGCCGCAGTGAACTCCAAGCACAACTCCATCATGCCTTCGCCAATTCACTGCTCAACTGGAGCAATACCCCACACACCCCAGGAACAGAACATAGAGAATGCAACGCACTCTTTCGCCTCTATCATGAAATCAATCCCCTCTACATCACCCCTGAACAGCTCAAAAACGCCCTAAAACCACTAGAAGCCCGCTGGCACAAAACCGCAGAACAAACCCTTATTAAACTTCTCTCACTCAACAGCCAAAATTTTCCCAGCTCCTTCCCTGCTTCATGCCTTACCCCACAAGACACCCAACGTTGGCTAGACTGCTTCCCTCCAGAATGGAAACTGCAAAGCCTCTCCATCCTTCAGAACGCAGGTCTCTTCCCCACCACCAGCCCCGCCTCAACCAGAATCCTCTCCAGATTCTTTCACGGACAACTCCACAGCCCTCAACCCATCATTACACCACTGTCAACAGCCCAAAACATCCTCCAGCAAAAACTGACCTCCCTTCCCCAACAAATCCAACAATTACTCCAGCACCCCCAACACAGCCTGGCTGCCATCCAATTCCTCCTTGCTTGCTTCGGAGGCGAATTCCAAACCCTTAAAATCAACGGACCCTGCCAACACAACCCACTCTGCCACCACTGCTCTCTCCAACATTCATGCCTTTGGTTCAACTCCAAACCACCAACACACGATCACCCCCTCGCTCTACTCTCCGCTGCAAAAGAACAATACCTCTCCTTGCCGCAGCTACTCCAAATACTGCTCAAACTCTCCCCAGAACAAACCCATCTCCTCTCAAAAAACCTCCCCACAAACCAACTCAAATACCTCGCCAACCTCTCCCCCGTAGAACTGGAAACCTGGTGCAAAACCCTTCAGCTTAGCCCCAACCATATCCGTGCACTCCTAGAAATCTGCCGCCGCTTTGAAACCCAATCCATTCCTCTGGGCGCCACCATCCAAACCGCATGGGATATCTTCAAACACTTCCAAGCCAGAATCGGTCACCTCAAACAAGAACAATTCTTCGTAGTCATGCTAGACAAAAAACGGCACTTCATTGGCGAACAACTCATCACCCAAGGCACCCTGGATGGCAGCCTCGTTCATCCCCGAGAAGTCTTCAACCCCGCCATCCGACACAATGCCCATTCCATCATTGCCGTCCACAACCATCCCTCAGGAGATCCCCAGCCCTCAAAAGCCGACCTGGCAGTAACACAAGGACTAATTGATGCAGGAGAAACCCTGGGTATTCCGATACAAGATCACATCATTATCAGCGAAAAACGCTATGTCAGCCTCATGGAAATGGGCTATGTGAAATAAGCTATGTGAAATAAGCTACCCCCTTGCCAGTGCCTTTGCCTTTACAAGGAGGAGAAAGGAGGAGAAGAAGGGGGGCAGTTTTCCTTCAAGCCTCTAAGGGCTGCTACATGCGCTGAGGGGGGGTAATGCCCAAGAGCTGCAGTCCATGCAGCAGGGTTTTTTGGACGGCAGCAGCCAGGGTCAGTCTAGCGAGCTGCGTGGGGGGTGGGGCTTGGATGATGGGCAAGGAGGCATAGAAGCGGTGGAAGTCTTTGGCAAGTTGAAACAGGGCGTTGGCCAGCAGGTTTGGTCTGAGTTGTTGTGCAGCTTTGTGTGCCATGGAATTGAAGTCATAGAGTTGTCGGACAAGGGTGTGTTCTATGGGGTGTTGGAGGGAGTGAAAATCGGCCTGCGGAGAGGGTGAAATGCGGTGTTTTTTGGCTTGCTGCAGCAGGCTGTTTAATCTGGCGGCGGCGTAACAGAGGTAGACGCCAGTATCGCCTTCGCTAACAAGCCAAGACTGCAAAGAGAAGACCAGGGGTTTATCGGGGTCTTGCTTAACCATTTGGTAGCGAATAGCAGCACAAGCAATGCGGCGACAAGCCTCTTGGATTTCCTTGGCAGACCATTTTCCTTGGCGGGCATGGAGATAGTGGGTGTGGATGTAGTTGTTCATTTCTTCCCGAAGTTTTGAGAAGAGAATGACATTGCCTGCACGGGAACTCATTTTACCTTGGGGAAGGGTAACCAAGCCGTAGGAAAGATGCTCGCATTGACGGGCTTGTTCCCAGCCGAGGTGTTCCAGGGTGGCAAAGAGCTGCTGAAAGTAAAGAGATTGTTCTGCCCCCACCACATAGATGGAGCGCTGAATATGGAAGCGTTGGAATTTGAGTTCAGCAAGTGCCAGGTCTTTGGTGGCATAGAGGGTACTGCCATCGGCTTTCAGCAGCAGAAAAAACCCGAGTTTTTTATCGGGGAAAATATCATCCAGATTTATACCAACAGCACCTTGGGAACGTATCAATTTTTTGGCTTCCAGCAATTGCAAAACCTTTTCACGCCCAGAGGCTTCTATCTCCGATTCGTAAAAGACCACATCAAAGTGAGCACCCAGCCAGTGATAGATTTCATTGAAAGCATCCAGAGACCACTGCCTGGTGTCTTGCCAAATTGGGTAGTATGGTGCTTGATGGGTTTCCAGTTCTCGCAGGATTTGGTTAATTTCTGCTTGGCAGCGTTCTTTCTCTGGCGGGGATGTCTGTTCTAGGTATTGGGTGGCAGCGGTGTATACCTTTCCCAGCCACTCACCGCGCAAGTGGGGGTCTGTACTAGGAGGAGGAATAGCAGGAAGCTGTGGGGCGAGTTGTTCACGGCGCTGCATCATCCAGAGGCAACGTGCGATGTGTGCGCCCACATCACCAATGTAGTTGGCAGCAATCACGCTGTTTCCTTGGTAAGCCAGCAGTCGACTCAAAGCATCTCCCAGGGCTACATTGCGCATGTGTCCCACATGAAAGCCTTTGTGGGTGTTGGGCTGGGAGTATTCCACCATCACGCAGTGAGGAGTGCTGGGCGAGGCGACGGTGAACATGCTGCCATCCAAGATACTGGCGACAGCATGCTGTGCCATTTGTGCCATATCTACCCAAAAGTTGAGGTAGGCGCCTTGGGCACTCACGCGCTGCACCAGGGGCTGGTGTTCAATATCCGCAGCAAGAGACTGAGACAGCCCCAAGGCGATGGTCTGGGGAGACTTCTTGAAAGTTTTGGCCAATAGAAAGCAAGGCAGGGCGTAGTGTCCCATACTGGTTTCTGGAGGCTGCTGCAGGCGTTCTGTTAGCGTGCTGACAGACTCGTTCGAGTCCCCCAAATGGGGGATTATCAGCTGGGCAATGGCCTCGACAAAATCGCTCACAAAGGGGATGCTGCTGTTTTGGAGATTGAGAGTAAAAGGGAACTCCCTTGGTGGCATTCCCATCTTGCGCATGGCGAAGCAGGCACGGATGGCATATGCTTATGAAAGTGTCATGTATAAAAACTTGTTGCAAGCCAGAGACAGGCAGCAATAGCGTTGTAGAGAAATTTTTAAGCAGCGGTGAAAGCTCAAATGGAAAGCAGACAAGATTCGCTGTTTGGTCAAGTATCTGACAAAAAACCGCAAGAGATGGTGGGAGTGTTGGAAAGGGTGACCTTTCACAACCCAGAGAATGGGTTTTTGGTGGGACGCTTTTGCAGCGAGACTGATGGAGAACTCTGCACGGTTACTGGGGTGCTGCCCGATCCACGGGAGGGTCAGCGGTTACAGGTTTGTGGTTGTTGGGAAGAGCATGCGCGCTATGGAGCGCAGTTTGCCGCCCAAAGTTTTCTGCCGTTGCCGCCCAACTCGTGCGAGGGGATGGTGCGCTATTTGTCCTCTGGCTTTAAGGGCATTGGCGTACGTACCGCTGAGCGCATTGTAAAAGCCTTTGGCGAGCAAACCTTTGATGTGATTGATCAGCACCCCGAACGCTTAAATGAAGTCCCCAAGCTGCGCAAGCCTGCCATTGCAGCACTGCAGCAAGGATGGGAGACGCACCGACAACGCAGAGAGGTGCTGTTGTTCTTGCATAGCGCAGGGCTGTCACCTTTGTTTGCCCAGCGCATTCATGCGGAGTATGGAGAACAATCACTGAAAATGATGCAGCAGCATCCCTACCAACTGGCACTGGAAGTGCAGGGGATTGGTTTTCGTAGTGCGGATGCTTTGGCACGCCACAATGGGCTGGGGCAAGATCATCCTCAGCGATTAGAGGCAGGACTGTTCTATGCCATGGAGGACTGGCGCAGTCATGGACACACTGCCATGCCGCATCAGCAAGCCGTTATGCAAGCAGCCCAAATGCTGGAAGTCCCCTTGGAACAAATCAACCAGGCAGCAGCACGTTTGTGCGACTCAGGACATTTGAAGGTTTTGCAGTCGGATAGTGCAGAACAGCACTTGCATGGTGCTGCCAGCGACAGTACTGCCAGCGACAGTACTGCCAGCGAAATCGTCGGGGGGCGGGAAGCACAGCCCCCACAGTGGCTGCAACTCAGCCAGATGGAACGCACCGAGCGCGAATTGGCACAGATGCTGGCAAGGCTTGCTGGCAAAAGCACAAAAACTGAACCAGGAGAGTTCTCTGAGACCATAAAGCGCATAGAAAAAGCAGCCGCTATCTCCTTAAGCCCCCAACAGCAAGAAGCCATCCAGCAGGCATTTCAACACAGGGTACTGGTGATTACCGGCGGTCCCGGTACTGGCAAGACCACCATTGTACGCTTTATTCTGGCACTATCACAGAAGCAGGCAGGCAAGCTGGCCCTGTGCGCTCCCACAGGAAAAGCTGCCAAACAGCTTTCTCAGGCTGCGGGGCATCCGGCGCAAACCATTCATCGTCTGCTGGAAGCCTCCCACCAAGGATTTGCTCGCAACCGCTCCCGTCCGTTAGAAGTGGCACAGGTGATTGTGGACGAAAGCTCCATGCTGGATACCACGCTGATGCATGCCTTGCTGCGCGCCCTGCCAGCACAGGCGCATCTGATCATGGTGGGTGATGTAGACCAACTGCCCTCGGTAGGTCCAGGACGGGTGCTGGATGACTTGCTTAGCAGCCGACTGCTGCCTGCTGTTCGCCTGGAAACCATTTTCCGCCAAGCACGCTCTAGCCGCATTATCCTCAATGCCCACGCAGTACGAAAAGGACGCAATCCTTCTCTTGCCAATCCCAACCCTGATGAGCCGCAAGATTTCTTCTTCATCCCTGCCCAATCCCCACAAGAAGCAGCTGATAAAATCCGCCTCCTCGTCTTAGAACGCATCCCAAGAACCTTCCGCCTCAACCCACGCAAAGATATCCAAGTACTGGCACCCATGAGAAAAGGGCTGGCAGGCGTGGAAGAACTCAACCTGATGCTGCAACAGGCACTCAATCCCCATGGACAACCCTTCCGCTGTGGAAACAAACAATACCGCGTTGGAGATCGCATCCTGCAAACCAAAAATGACTATGAAAACCAGGTGTTTAACGGCGACATTGGAGAAATCACCAGCCATCATCCCCAAAGCGATCAAACCTTTCTCAATTTTGACGGCTCTCAGGTAGTCTACCAAAGCCGCCAATTGGAATCGTGCGCCCTAGGCTATGCCACCACTGTCCACAAAGCCCAAGGCAGTGAATATCCTGCTGTCATTACCCCCATGGTCACCCAACACGCCATGATGCTGCAACGCAACCTGCTTTATACTGCCATCACCCGCGCCAAACAGCTGGCTATTCTGGTAGGCAGCCCCAAAGCCATCGGTATGGCGGTTCATAATGCTCGCCCTCTGCTCAGACATACCGTCCTGCCTCTCCAGCTAAAACGCGCTTTCCGCATCCCCCACAACAGCAAAAACCCCCCTCCTCAGCCCTGGCCTGATGCACATCACCATCCCAGTCAAAAAAACCCGCATGCCTCCCACTAACACCCCCTCCACCCTTAACCACCGCTTGCAACAATTGGTACAGCTGGCTTCTCAACCCACCCGCCACATACTGGGATTGATGTCCGGCACCTCCCTAGATGGACTAGAACTCGCCTTATGCCAATTCAGCGGGCATGGACACCACACCCGCTGGAAACTCCTGCATCACCTCAGCCTCCCTTACTCCCCAGAGCAACGCTCCAACATCAGAAAAACCGCCTTCCGTACCCAAACCAACCTAGCCGAACTCACCACACTCAACAGCTGGCTGGGAATCCAATTCGCTGAAATGATCCTCAAAGCCCTAAAAACCTGGCTCATCAATCCACATCAAGTACACTGCATCGCCTCACACGGGCAAACCATTTACCACGCACCCCACAGCTGGCAACACCAACAACAAACCCGTCACGCCAGCCTGCAACTGGCTGACGGCGACCACATCGCGGTCCATACCGGCATCATCACCCTCTCTGATTTCAGACAAAAAGCCATCGCACAAGGCTCACAAGGCGCTCCCCTTGCCCCCTTCGCCGAAGCCCTGCTGTTCTCCGCATCACAACCACGGGTCTTTATTAACCTGGGCGGCATCGCCAACTACACCTGGCTGCCTCCAAAACACCAGCCGCAACCCCCAAAATATGCAGACAGCGGTCCCGCCAATATGCTGCTAGATGCAGCCTTTCGCCGCTTTTGGCCTCAACACAACCCCCCATGGGATGAAACCGGTCAATTTGCACAACAAGGTACTTGCAGCCAAAAATGGCTCCATACCCTGCTGCAACATCCCTACTTCAAAAAATCTCCTCCTAAAAGCACAGGGGCAGAAACCTTCGGGGAAGACTTCCTCACCCAACAACTACCCCTGGCACCACAGCTCTCCCCGCCAGACATCCTGGCCACCCTCTGCCAACTCACCGCTCACACCATCACCCAAGCCCTGCAAAAGGAAAACCTCCCCGTACAACCCACACAACTCTTTATTACAGGCGGCGGTATCCATAACCAAAACCTCCTCCAGGCGCTCCATCGCCAGCTGCAAGAAAAACTCCCCCACCTTCAACTCCAAAATCCCCAACAACTCAAGGTTCCCCCACAAGCCAAAGAAGCTCTGCTGTTTGCTGCCTTCGCCAATGAAACCCTCTGCGGCAGCAGCAACCACTCCACCGCACTGGGAAAAATCAGCTTTCCCGATTAAAAAAACCCTTCACAAGGTCTTCAAGCAGGAGATTTGCTCTCCCCTCTACACCAGCAGTGAGGGCATTTGGTCAAAAATTTTGTGCTTGCTTGGTCGCTTGGGGTTTCTGTTTTTGCAGAAGTTGGAAGTAATCTGCTGCAATAGAGAGGGCTTCTCGCAGATGGGGATCTTCTTGAAGTGTATTGGTGGTTCGTTGGGGATTGGGATTTTCTGGACGGCTGCTTTGAAATTGTTGGTATTCGGCTTCAAATTGTTCAAGAGTGATGATTTGTTTATTTTTGCGATTAGAAAGGTATTCGCGGATATTGCTTTGGATTTTTTTGAAATAGGGGCTGGATTGTTGTCGTTTTTTGGAATTGGTTCTGAGTCTTGCGATGAAGCCATCTAATTTTGGGGGGTTAAGCTGATTTTTAGATTGCAGGGAGTCCCAGGGCAGAGGATTTTCAAGTGCGGACTCACCGATACGAAGATGGTTGTTGATAGAGGGAAGGACGACATCAGCAGAGACTCCTTGTTGTTGTGTGGAGGTGTTAGCTGGTCGGTAGAATTGTGCGACGGTGGTTCTTAGGGCACCAAGATTGCGCTTGAGAGGGATAATGTTTTGTACGGTGCCTTTGCCAAAGGTGGCGCGGTCTCCTACGATGACGGCTCGACCATAGTCTTTGAGGGCACCTGCCACGATTTCTGAAGCAGAAGCACTGAAGCGATCTGTGAGTAGCACCAGAGGACCTTGGTAGAGGGGTATAGGTTGGTGGCCTTCAAAGCGGGAGACAGATTGCAGATCCCGTACTTGCACCATCACACCCTTGGGGAGGAAGAGGTTGCTCATTTTGATGGATTCATCCAGTGCACCGCCGCTATTTCCGCGTAAGTCTAGTACCACAACACCCACTTTTTCTGCAATAAAGCGTACCAGCAGTTTTTTTACATCGCGTGTACTGCTTTTGTAGTTACGATTGCCCTGTCTTTTTTGTTCAAAGTCTTGATAGAAGGAGGGCAAGGTAAGAACACCGACTTTGACTTTGCCTTGGAGCGTAGAAATTTGGTGAACGCTGCTTTTAGCTTCGCTGTCACGAAGTTGAATTTTATCGCGTCGAATACTGATTTCCATAGGTTTACTGATTTTTTTTGTGGGTCTTAAGAAGCGCAACCTAACAGTGGTGCCCCGTTTGCCTCGGATGCGCTTGACTACATCTTCTAGGCGCCAAAGGGTAACATCCTCCATTTTGCCTTTTCTGCCTTGTGCCACTCCGATGATTCTATCGCCTGATTTAAGGAATGCTTGCCGTGCTGCGGCACCTCCAGGGACAATGGCAACAATGGTGGTACGGCCATCCTCCCAGCGCAAAGTAGCCCCGATGCCTTCCAGCGAGAGCCGCATGGCAATATTGAAGTTATCCAAGTCATCCGGATTGAGATAGCCAGAGTGGGGATCATAAGAAAGGGCAAAAGCATTAAGAAACATGCTGGTGATATCGTTGCGCTCCATTTGCTGGTAGCGCCGTTGAATGCTTCGGTAACGGCGACGCAGTGTTGCCAAGACTTCTTTTTGGCTTTTGCCAGAAAATTTTTCTTCTAATTGTTGGGTATAGAGTCTGGTGCGCCATAGATGTTCAGCTTCTTTGTTGGTTTTTGGCCAATTGGCTTCAGAACGATCCAACCACACCAATGTTTGGGATGGCAGCTTCATCGGTTTCTTCAGGGTGTTTTCAATAAAAGCATTTCTGGCGTCCAAGCGTTCCATGAAGCGCTGATGCACTGCCATAGCAATATCCAGCTTCCCCTTGCGCAAGTCCTTGCTGAGGCTAACTGAAGCACGTTTGAATTCCTTTATGTCGGCATTAAGAAAATACAGCCTATTGGCATCCAGCATGTTAAAAAAATGATGCAAGGTGGCACTTGCCATGCGTTTGTCATAAGTTTGACGAGAAAGATGTGTCTGCTGAAAACGTTGGACAATGTACCCCACATCCGTCGGCGAATAACGCGCCTGTGCAGACACCACCGCTGGCAGCAGCAGCAACACTGCTGCTGTAGTATACAAAAACTTCTGCAACCCACCTGCGCAACAACGGGCAAGGAAACTATAAGCATCTTGAGTGAGTTGTTTCATGTTCATTGCTTCTTTTACCAACCCCTATTTTTAATCTAACATGGAAACTATCTAGTAGGAACGCTGTTTGCAACCCGCAACAGCATTCTCTTATTTTTTTCCTGCTTTCATGACAATAACCATGGACATCCAATTATTGGAACTGCTGGTCTGCCCAGAAAACCACACCAAGCTCCAATTAGCCCCACAACAACTCATAGACAAGCTCAATGCAGCCATTGCCAACTCTCAGCTGAAAAACCGCAGCGGACAAGTGGTGAAAACACCGCTGCAAGAAGGATTAGTGAATTTAGATAGTCGCTGGTTGTACCCTGTGCGCAATGATATCCCGGTGCTGCTAGCAGAAGAAGCTATTGTTTTGCAAGAATTACCCTGAATAGCTTGAGATGGAAGATCGCTGGCACAAATTTCTGCTTGCATTATTGGATTGGCGTTGTTTGGTTGCTGTTGTTTGATTAACATAATAAAAATAAAGACAGAATGCCTGTATGCAATCGCCCATGAGAAAGAGTTTGCTATGCCCATACCTGTAGAAGAACTGCAGCATTTATTGGAAGCGGCCTTTCCTGATGGCTCGGTGTTGCTGGAAAGTCCCATGCAGGACAACAACCATTTTCAATGTATTGTGGTATCTGAACGTTTTGAAAATCAGTCCAGGGTGCGTCAGCATCAGATGGTGTATCAAGCATTGGGAGATAAACTGGGCAAAGAGGTGCATGCGTTTTCCTTGCAGACGTACACTCCCACATCATGGAAAAAGGTGCAGGGTGAGTGAGGGGTTAAGCATGATAGCTGGCAGCAAAGCAAGTTTTCTGTGATAGCAGTTGAGCAAGGGCTGAATGAGATGTCCTTTACCTGGATTTTTGAGAAGGGGATTGGCTGGTTGTTGGTATGGGTGGGTTTGTGGGGATTTGTTGTTGGCGGTGGTGAGGTCAATGCGCAAGTTGTGGGAGGAGTAGCCCCGTTGAAAGGGAGAGAAATTGGGGAAGCAGGATTGGGGATAGAGGTGCTGTGGCAGAGGGGACAACGACGACAGCAAGAGGACGATTGGGCGGGGGCGCGGGAGGATTATCAAGCCGTGTTACGCTTTGCCCCTTCCCATGTGGGGGCGCGGTTGGGCTTGGCAGAAGAAGCGCTGGTAAGAAAGGATACGGAAGCTGCGCTGCTGCAGCTGCATTTGGCAGAACGTGTACAGCTGAACAATGCACAGTTGCATTGGCTGCGGGGACGGATATTGGAAGTACAAGGGAATCTGGTAGAAGCAGCGGATTCTTATAGAGAAGCATTGCACCATGATGCGGGCTTTTTGGAGGCACAGAAGGGCTTGGCAGGGGTGCTGCGTTCACTGCGAGGAAGGCGCAGTGTGGTGCAAAAAGCAGCAGAAAGATTTGAATTGACACCCACGTTGGCCAATTTAACCCTGTTTGGTCAGCTGATTGTTCGCCACAGTACCCCGCAGCAAACCTTGTTGGAATTTGAACAACTGCGCAATCGCCACCCTGAACTAGCGGAGACAGAATTGTGGGTGGCGCGGGCGTTTCATGGTTTGGGGCAAACAAAGATGGCGGTGGATGCGTATCGGCGGTATTTGCAGATTCGGCCGCGGGCGCATCGGGTACATTTGCTATTGTTGAAATACCTGCAGCAAAGCGGCCAGCAGCATGAGGCTTGGTCAGAAGCCCAGCGGCTGGCACAGCTGGTGGCCAATCCTGTTCAGGGAGAATTTGCAGCAGATGCGGAGTTGGTGCAACAAGTGGGTTTGCTGCAAGCAGGATTAGCGATTGAATTGGGATACTTTGATAAAGTGGGAACACTTCTGCTGAAAGTGGATGCCGACAGCAAAGAAGCCGCACTGCCTGTGGAAACAGAGGTAGCAGCACTGTTTGGGCGAGTGCTAGCATTGCAGCCTGAAGCAGGAAATGTACACATATCTTATGGTGAATGGCTGCGCCGACATGGGTTGTGGTCTGAAGCCATCGCGGTGCTGACCCAAACTGGTTTGAGCAAAGCCAAGCTGCGCAGGCAGGTATTGGCAGAACTGGAACAACTTCCTAGAGAACAACTGGGCCCACAGCAGCAGGGATCCCGTCTACTGGGTTTGGCACGATTGGAATTAGCCAGTCGGCATTATGAATTAGCGGTAAAACATTTGCAGCGCATACCCTCTTCATGGGCTACGCAAGACGAAGTCTTGCTGCTGATGGCAGAAATCCTGCAAGCCAGTGGAGACCAGCAAGCCGCACAGCAGACATACACAGCCTATGTACAACTGTTTGATGGCCCAGAAAAAGCACTGGCATTGGCAGAAACTTTTTGGCTCCGTGGTCAACATGAACACGCCTTAAAACTCTGGCAGCCTCACTTAAAAGCACTCCCAACAATACGGCTGCAAGAACTGGGAAATTGGCTGCAACAGCAACAACGCACCACAGAAGAAATCGCCTATCGCCGAGAATTGGCGGAACGCCATCCCCAAAAAATTCCCAATCTCCAACGTTTGGCAGAACTGCTCACAGCAAAACAAGACCCCCAAGCCCTCACTTACTGGGAAAAATCTCTCACAGCACAGCCTTACTCGCACCACCTGCTGCTGCAAACCGCACACGCACACGCCCAGTGGGGAGAACCCAAGCGTGAAATCACATTGCTACAACGCGCAGACAATCTCCAACCCCTGCCTCTCCATCTGGCAACCAAACTTGCACGTGGACACCTAAAACAAAAAGTACTCCCCCAAGCACTCCAGCAATACTGGAAAATTTATCAACGCAAACCCAACTCCTCAGAAGCGCAAAAACAACTTATCGAACTCACTTTGCGCACACCCGCTCATACCGAAATCCGCCTCGCCGCAGCCTCGCTGGCACAAAAATCCCAACTGCTGCCACAAGCAGCAGAATTGATGCGCTTAGCACTTGAAAACCATCCAGAACTCCTCACCCAAAGAATCCAACTCGCACGCCTATACCTCAGGCTGCAACAACCGCTAAATGCCGAATCCTCCCTGCTCCAACAACCCCCTCCACTTCCCAAAAACTCCAACCGCAATCAACAAAATCAAATCCAAAAGCTGCAACGACAACAGCTGCAATTGCTGCTGCAAATCCAACGCAACCTTCATCGCCAACAACCACGCCTGCAAACCCTGCAACAACTGCTGGCATTAACACCCAACAGCCCTTCCCTCAACAAAGAAACCGGCCTGCTACTGCTGGAACTCAACCACCCCCGACAAGCACATCCCTACTTGCTGCAAGCCTTGCAATACACACCAAAAGATGCTCAACTCCTGCAAACTCTGCTTGCCCTAGAAACTTCTCTGCAACTCCCCAAACTAGCTGCCAAACGCCTGGAAACACTGCTGAAAATCTTCCCCGAACGACATCACCTCCGCTTTCAACTGGTAGATTTGCTTGCCTCACAAAAACGCTGGAGAACTGCTAATAAACAACTGGAAAGCCTGATACACCTCCGTCCCATAGATCCCCAACTGCGCCAACGATCGGTGGTCTTCTACCTCAAACGCTTCCAACGCACCAAAGCCAAAAAACACTACCTGGTATTGAAAAAAATCAGCCCCTCGCATGCCAGCTCACTGGCAAGACATTTTGAGTAACAACCTCATAGCCCAATCTTTGCTATCTTCAAACATCCCCCATACAATTCGCCCACCAACCCAACAACAAAGACCCCCTGTGATAACCAACATGATGAAAATCCTTCGCCTGCTGCTAGTGCTGATAGCCTTCTGGGGTTTGGCTATGGGAATTATCAGCCGCAGACCCGAGCCCCCTTTAATTCTACCCGCTGAACCCCCAGGCAATGCCACCCTCTCCATGCTGGCCAACTTGATGCACCAACAACTCAAACCACCCGGCGGCTGGCTTCCCAACGATAGCTCCATCGGACCAGGCAAATGGCTTGACAATGCCACCCATGAACAACTGGGCATGCTCAGTGTCATGCGTCCTCTGCTAAAAGCCCTGCGCGATTACGCCACACGACCCCATCCCCAAGCTCCCATTAATCGTGAAATAGATCTGGCTTACTCTTCATGGTCTGTCGACCCACAACGCTGGTCTAACCCTTCCGCCGAACGCCTTTATGCACGAGGCATAGATTCCATCAACCGCTACCGCAGCAGCCTAGAAAACAACCAAGTCAACTTCCTTATTACATCCCAAAGCTTGCAGGCATCCCTCACAGCACTGGCACAAATCCTCAACACACATGCACAATCCCTTGCTCCCACATCTCTGGCAAAACTGCCCTCCCAGCAAATAGACGATCGCTTCTACCAAACACGCGGCGCTATACGCACAGCACATCTCCTCATAAAAACCCTCAACGCAGATTTCCAAATCCTTCTCAACCAACCCCATAACGCCAATGTCCAGCAACTCCTCCAACAAACAGAACAATTACTACAAGATGCAGACTTCAAACCCCTCATCATCACCAAAGGACAAGGCCCCAGCCTCACCGCCAACCACAACCAACGAATCAGAGTCCCCCTCATCAATGCTATCCAAACCCTAGAACAAATCCCTTCCTCATTAGCCCAAGCTAGCAGCTCCTCTCCCTAAACCACTACCCACAAAATATCCTCCAAATTCCTGTCATACCGCTACCCAAAACTGTGTTAGCATATACACAGATTGGTTTCCCTCTATCCGTTGATGCGCTTTATGGCTAATATTATCCTTCCCAAACAGTGGCAACTTCCTGAATCCGCCATAACGCCAGAACACATTTTTCTCCAAAGACGCCAATTGCTCAAAAATATGGGCTTTCTAGGCACAGGGGCACTGGCACTCAGTCTAGCACCATCCGCATATGCCCGCCTCACTGTAGAAGACACTCTCAAAAACTTAAAAACACTCCCCGCCAAAAAAAATTCCCGTTTCTCCGCTAAACGAAAAATCACTCCCCGACTCATCGCTGCCAAATACAACAACTTCTATGAATTCCACTCCCGAAAAAATATCTGGCCGCAGGCACAAAAACTTACCGTCCAACCCTGGACTATCAAAGTAGATGGACTCGTTAGCAAACCACAAACCCTGGATATTGATAAACTTATCCGAATAATGCCCCTAGAAGAACGCATCTACCGTCTACGCTGTGTAGAAGCCTGGAGCATGGTGGTACCTTGGATAGGCTTCCCTCTCAAAGCCCTGCTCAAAAGGGTGCAACCACAAAGCAGCGCCCGCTTTGTACAAATGCAAACCTTCCTCAGACCCCAAGAAGCTCCTGCACAATCCAAAAAAGGTTTCTTCGCTCCACAACCCTGGCCCTATACCGAAGGCCTTACCCTCGCCGAAGCAAACAATGACCTCGCCTTCTTGACCGTGGGCATCTATGGACAACAACTCCCAAAACAACACGGCTCACCTATCCGACTCGTCACCCCCTGGAAATACGGCTACAAAAGCATCAAATCCCTCGTCCGTATCACCCTCACCAGCAGACAACCAGCAACCTTCTGGAATACCCTAGCCCCGCAAGAATACGGCTTCTTTTCTAATGTAGACCCCCAAATACCCCACCCTCGCTGGTCACAAGCCTTTGAACGCGATATCGGTACAGAAGAACGCATTCCTACACAATACCTCAACGGCTACCAAAACCTCGTTGGACACCTTTACAAAAGAGGGCAACAAGCTTAAATCTTTTTCTTTAACTGCACTATAAACCCAAGGTTGCCTGCAGGGAGATTACCTCCCCATATCTTCTCAGCAAATCCCTCCGCGCCTCATGAAAACCACCCTCTAGTAAAACCAACTGCTTTCCTATAGAAACAGACGCTTGGTGAGAAATGTGCAAGGCAGGAAGATAGAGATTTTTCTTTTTATTTGACAAGCAGAGATGGTAGGGTGCAAAAAGAATATTTTTTTGGTTTTTATCAACATTGAGTCTTATTGTCGGGTTATGCTGCTTGGGTGCAGATATAAATAAGATAAGAATTATTTAAAAAATTGTCATGTCCTCTCCAGATTTTTATAAAAGGCGCGAAATCAAGAAAACAGTGATGGATGCCCTCGCAGACGGGATTTTGACCAACGAGGAAATTACCCAAATCAAGAAAATACAAGCTGATCTAGGTATTGAGGATGAATATGTTGAAGAATTAATTAACGAGTATTTTGACGAGGCTATTCAGCCCGTCCTCCGACGGGTGCGGGATTCTAATCGTTTTAGCCCATATGATGAGAAGGAACTGAAGAAGTTAGAGCGCAATTTGCGCATCAACTCTTTCTTGGAAGAAGAGCTGAAAATTAGCCGCCGTTTGTGGGAATTAGAAAATTACGGTGAGTTCAAGCTGGAGCCGGTAGAATCAGGCATTAATCTTTCACCTGGTGAAATTTGTTATCATTTTAGTTTTTCCACTTGGATACAGTTGCGTCGCTTTCGCAAGAACGATGGCTTTGTTGGCGGCAATTTTGGTGATATCAGTTCTGCAGGTGTCCTGCGTTTACGAGTAGATCGCGCCCAAACTGCACCCTATAAAGATGATGATGGGTTTTCTCATGAAGTGGCTCAGGGCACCTTTTACTTGACCAATAAGCGTATCTCGTTTGTGGGAAATAAGAAAACCATCCATCTGACCTATGCCAGGTTACAAAATTACGAACTTTACCAAGATGCCATACAAATCAACAAAATTAATGGCATGCCGGAAGTATTCAAAGTCAATTTTCTAGATATTGAATACCTGGATGCTATTTTACAAGTCATGTCTTTGAGGTTCTAACAGTCCCCAACAAGAAGCATTTGCCCTCTTTGTTGCAAAAGACATTTTTTGAAAGCAGATTTTTACCACAGCTGAATAAGTTGGATAAGATGTGCTTCCAGCTTTTTGTTTTTTATGCTGTTTTCTTTCTTTCCAAGCTTTAGCAACAGCTAAAATTAGATATGCCATTGGATTATCACCATGTCTTTTTATCATGCTACTAGCACCACACCAGAACCTGAACGCAAACCGCAATGGCTAAAAGTGCCAGTGCCCACTGGCGAACGCTATAACTGGATTCGTCAACGCGCTCGCAGTCTCAACCTGCACACTGTTTGCGAAGAAGCCCGCTGTCCCAATATCAGCGAATGCTGGAACGGCGGTACCGCCACCTTTATGCTCATGGGCGATACCTGCACCAGGGGCTGCCGCTTTTGTTCAGTAAAAACTGCTCGGCGTCCCAATCCCCTAGATAATCAAGAACCAATCCATATCGCAGAAACCATTCGTGCCATGGAGCTGGATTACGTGGTGCTCACCTCAGTCAACCGTGATGACCTCCCAGATCAAGGCGCCTGCCATTTTGCAGAAACCATCCAACGCACCCAGCTTGCCAACCCCAATCTTCTAATTGAAGTACTCATCCCTGATTTCCAAGGCCGCATGCATGATGTGGAAACCATCTTGCGCGCCAAACCTGCCGTGCTGGCACATAATGTGGAAACCATTGAACGACTTACTTCCAAAGTCAGAGACCCGCGCGCCTCCTTTGAACAATCCCTCGCCGTTCTCAGCCATACCAAAGGTTTCAATCCAAAAATGAAAACCAAATCCTCACTCATGCTCGGCTTAGGAGAAACCGAAAATGAAACCCTGCAAGCCATGCGAGCATTGCGTGCGGTTGATGTGGATTTTCTCACCATTGGACAATACCTCCAGCCAGATAAACACAAGCTCAAAGTCCACTCCTTCGTTCACCCAGAACACTTCCAGACCCTTCAAGAAAAAGGACTGGGTATGGGCTTCGCTTATGTCGCCTCAGGACCACTAGTCCGCAGTTCCTACCGCGCCGCCGAATTCTACATCACCCAACAGCTGCGTTCTCAAGCCTCCCCCAATCTCAACAGCTAATCACTTGCCTTAAAAAAAATCATGTTATAATCTCTAGCTTAATCCATTACAAATTCAAGGACTGATACCACGCTCTCTTTCTGGCAACCCCATCTCCTCAATATATCGCCAGAAATCAAAACTTCCCAGGAGCATAAGGGAATGGAAAACAACAAATTCACCAAAATCCTAGAAGCTCTGTTGTTCTCCAATTCAGAGCCCCTCTCTACCACCGTATTGGCCCGCATCATCGGACAAAACATCAAGCCCAGCACCATCAGCCTGCTGGCAAAACAACTCAACCAAACCTATCAAGAAACGGAACGCTCCTTCTCCATCGCGCAAACCGGCGACCAACTTCAAATGCGCACCCTGCCCATATACCAAACCTGGCTGGAAAAATCCCAACCACTCAAACCCATCAAAATTTCCTCAGCAGCCTTAGAAGTACTGGCTGTTATCGCCTATCGCCAACCCACCACACGCGCAGATATAGAATTCATGCGAGGCGTTGATGCCAGCCACACCCTCAAAGGTCTGCTAGATAAAAACCTCATCAAAATCGCAGGAAAAGCCCACTCACCAGGCAGACCCCTGCTCTACAAAACTTCTAGAAAATTCCTCAGCCTTTTCAGCCTCCAATCCCTTCAAGATCTCCCATCCCTGCAAGATCTAGACTGGTCCAACACCTCCCAACAACCACACCTGCCACCAAAAATAGAAGCCCAGTAGCACTGCAGCCCCATTATGTCTCCTATGAGAAGATTGGCATCCCGCTGCCGAGGGACTGCAGACATGGGAGAATGTGTTCATCACAAAACTTGTTGAAGCCATTGCTTCATGGTGTTGAGCATGGCTTGTGTGGAAAGTTGCTGGATATTGTTAGTTTCTATGGTTTGGTGTTGTGGAGAATGGGGCGGTGTCCAGTGTTGTGCCTGTTGGTTGAGGAAGGGTGCGAGGGTGGGAGTCTTTAGGGCGATGGCGATGTGTCTGGGGCCGTTGTCGTTGCCGATGAAGAGGCTAGCGTGTGCCAGGATAGCAGCAAAGTCCAGCAGTTTTTGGGGGAGAAGCAGGGTGTAAGGGGTGTGGGTGTGTTGTGCCATTTGCTGGGCGTAGGGGAGTTCATGGTTTCCGTAGGCGATGAGGATTTGAAATTGGTGGGTTTGTGCCAGGTAATTGGCGAGGTGTGCAAACCTATGAGGAGGCCAGCGTTTGTAACCTTTGCGAGAGACGGGAGAAAAGACGGCGAGTGGTTGTTGGGGATTTATTTTGAGGGAGCGGAGTTGTTGGTTAGTCGTTTGCCGATGGTTGGGGGGCAGGGCGATTTCTAATTGGGGTTGGGGGAGGGGTATATTGAACGGCTGGAGAAGTGCGGCTTTATGGAGTGCGCTATAGGGGTGCTGCTGTGGCAGGGAGATGCGATGGGTATAAGCGATTTGTCGTTGACGGAAGTTGAAACCAATGCGTGTGGGGGCTTTGCTGAGGAGTGTGAGGATGGCGGAGCGTGGATTGCCGAAGCAATCAATCACGACTTGGTAGCATTGCTGCCGAAGTTGTTGGATAAGGCGTAGGAGTTGGAGGGGAGAGGGTTGAGCGGGAGCGGTAATGGTTTGGTGAAGATGGGGGTGGTGGGCGAAGAGCTGGGAGGCTGGAGGTTCACTAAGTAAGTCTATTTGGGCTTGTGGAAAGGTTTGTGCGAGGGCGCGGATAGCAGGGGTGGTCATCAAGACATCGCCAATACGGCGCAGTTGGATAACCAATATGCGTTGGGGCGGGGGGATAGTCATGATAGCGGCGAAATTTTAAGGTGTTCGTTGTGCTTGGAGTTTTTGGGCAAAGAGTTGCGCTGCCCGCTGGTATGCTTGGGGTTGTCCTAGTTGGGGGATGATTTTTTTGAGTTGGGTTTTCATGTGTTGTCTTTGTTGCTGCGGCCAGAGTTTTTTGAGTTCTTGATAAATACGGTGAGGGGTGAGTTGTTGCTGCAGCAATTCTGGCACCAGGGTTTCATTAGCCAATATGTTGACAATACACATGTGGGGCTGGAGTGCTATGCGTTTTGCCAACCAAAAAGTGAGGGGATGAACGCGGTAAATAGAAACCATGGGCAGTTGTGCCAGTGCAGCTTGAAGGGTAGCGGTGCCAGTAGCAATAACCGCCAGTTGCGCCCGATTCAGCAGGGCAAGGAAGCAGTGTTCAGCGACGATGAGGTGATTTTGCAGTTGTCGCTGGCGGATGGCTTGGTTGATTTTGCTGCGGAGGCGGGCTTGGTTAAGCTGTTCGGCTAGGGGAAGCACAAAACGTACTTGCAGTCCGTCTTGCAGCAGCAGACTGGCAGCATCCAGCATGGGTTCTAGGTGTCGCTGCAGTTCGCTGTGGCGGCTGCCAGGCATGAGGGCAACCACATCACCCTGCCAGCCGTTCAGCAATTGCTTGAAACTGTCGGACTCCTTTGCAGAAGCCTGCTGACCAACCAATGGGTGCCCCAGAAAGTGCGCCTCCACCCCTGCCTGCCGATATAAATCCTCCTCAAAAGGAAACAGCACCACCATCAGTTGGACAGCTTCTTTTATCCAGCGCATCCGACCAGGTCGCCAAGCCCATATTTGCGGTCCGCTGTAATACCAAACCGGTATCCCCAAGCGTTTAGCCCGCTGCGCCAAACGCAGATTCAACCCAGGGTAATCTATCAACAACAATCCGTGAGGCTGTCGCTCTCTTAATCCAGCCTCCAGCCTGTCCAATACCCTTAGCAACCTAGGCAAATGCCCCAGCAGCTCCACCAATCCATGCACCTGTAAAGATTCAAACGGCAGCCACGAAACCAATCCTTCAGCTTGCATGCTCCTGCCTCCCACACCTTCTATCTCTAACCCCGGCAGCAAAGCCCGCAAACCCCGCAATAACTCCCCTCCATGCACATCTCCTGAAGTCTCCCCGGCCACCACCCACAAACGCAGCGATCGATCAGATACATCACCCATCGCCTAGTCTTCTTGCTTCAAAGACGTATAGCCCCCAGCACCCAACACCGTATGCTGTCCCCGCAACTCTGCTTCCACCTGACGCTGCCATCGTTCATCTGCCAATGCTCTTGCCGCCGCACGCTCCTTCTCTGCTTCCTCAAAACGCCCCAACCCTTCCAAAGCATCCGCTATCCAATTCCGCCAACGAGGATGACCGCCCTCCAACTCTGTCCCCCGACGTCCTCCTTCCAATAGCTGCTCCCATTCCTTTGCAGACCGCCAATGCCTGCACTGTTGCTGCAATTCCTTTAACTGCTTTAATACATCTTCCATCTTTTCTTCATCCTCTACCGCCCCGCTTCCAAAACCTGTTGACGATCCGATAACCATTCCCCCAGCAACTGCTGACTCCGAGGAGATAAACCATAGCCCTCTTCGGTTAGCAATGGCTGCAAACGCGGCACCAAATAAGTGTAATAATGTGAACGCCAATCTGACATGGACTGTAGCTGCGCCTGATAAAATATATCGCCCAATCCCAGTTGGTGACGCAGTCGCAGCACTTTTGTTAGCCGTCTCGGTGCCATAAACAGCATCTCCAGTTCCACCACATCAGGCGGCATGGATATCACCATAACACCATTGGCATCAGGACGCAGCACCTGTGCACTAATCCGCCGCAAGGGGCGACCGTCATCCTGTCCCACCTTTTGAGCTAAATTCTCCTCACCCCCTTCTTCAGCCCCATCCAATCGTATGAAGGTATGGTGGTATTTGTACGCCACCCCCAAGGCATAAGAAAGCTGCCCCCCTTCCTCATCGCTGATGACCACCCGCACTTGACGAGAACCCCAGCCAGCACGCCAACTGACTCCTTCTGGCAGGCATGCAGCCAACAACAGCAGCACGGCTGCCATCACAGCATACTGGCAGCCAGTACGCCAGCAGCTCTGCGGGGGCAGGGGACTAGTCTTCAGCAGGGGTGACAGCTTGGCTGTCTGTGTTTGACGGTGGATCCGCATCAGTAGAAGTTTCAGCTGTGGTCTCTGTTTTGATTTCGGCTGCTTTATTCATTTTGGCAGTGGCTGCATCGGCAGCAGTGTCACTATCAGCCTTTACCTGCGGATCTTTCAAGGGTGATGGCGCCATTTCTTCTTGGGCGATAGCAATTTTATCCAGCTGCAATTCTGCCAATGCCAGTAATGGGGCTTTTTCCATAGGAATTTTCACCAACGGCACACGCCCCTCATTGTGTAAATCTTTGGCACGACGGGCAGCTGCCAGTACTTTTTCATAAACGGTAAATTGATTGTTGTTATGACGATGATCCTCAGCCAAATCCATGCTGGTGGAGACAACTTCTTCTTTTTCATTTTCAGGGTACATTTGCAACACCATTGGAATTGGTTTTTTTCTTTAACTTACTGAGACAGCAGAACATCTGGCACAACCAGAAAAAGCCAGCAAGGCAATCGTTTAAGTACAACAAGATATCGTCTTCTGGTCAATAAAAATACGCAAGGACTCATCGCCTGAGAACTGTGGCGTTCGCTTTGAAAACCCTCGCTTTAAAAACCATTGCTTTAAAAACCATTGTTACCCCTAAGGGAGAAACCGCAGCAATTCTGAGGCAAAATCTTCCAACGGGGTGCGGCTGCCTTGCTGCAGCAGTATCTCAAATTGCCTACGGGCTTGTTCGCTGCGCCCTGCATGGAAATCTGCATGTCCCTGATGCCAGGCTGCCAACAACAAGTGGTTGTTTTTCCTCAATTGTTCATAGTAGCGGGCAGCATCTTCTGGTTTTTGCTGGCGTTCTGCGATTTTTGCCAGACCTATCCAAGCCACTGCACGCTGTGTGGGAAGCACCTTGCGATGCGAGGCTGCCTGCTGAAACGCCTGTTGTGCAGCTGCCAAATCATCAGTTTCCCACGCCAGCCTTGCCAAGCGCATCCACGCCCCAGGCGCCTGCACAGAACCCCCATATTCCTGTAAAAATTCTTCCAAGGCTTTTTGATGCACCTCTAATGACTCTGTATTGTTCTCTGCATCACGCAGCACCGACTCTGCTTCCACATATGCTGCTGCTGACTTCAAATGCTGCTGCTGCAACCACCACCATCCTCCTCCCGCACCCACCACACCCAATACCAACACCACCAAAGCTCCCCACATCCACTTCCGATGCCTAACCAACCATTGCCACTGTCTTAGCAGCCATTCACCCAACTCATCCCGTTTGAGCTCTTTGCGTTCTATCTTGCCTGCCACTGTTGTATCGCTTTACTACAATTCGCTTCTGTTCATACCATAGAAGCATGCATGCCCCCCACAGCCATGCCTCAGCAAACCACTCTTTCTCATGTTCTCACAAACCCGCTTCTTATGCCAATCTCACTTCGCAAGTACCACCTCTTACCTGTATATTAAACACTCTCTTACCACTTCTTGCGTCTTTACCACACCATCTACCCATCATGCCTCTTAATAAACATCCCCATGCCAAAACATTCACCTTTTCCCAGCCTTTTTTCTTTGAAACCTCCTGGCTGGGACAAGCAGAATACATCCCCCGTATAGAAGTAGCTTACGAATCATGGGGGAACCCTTCGCACCCTGCCATTTTAGTCTGCCATCCCCTGAGCGCCAATACCCATTGCACCGACAACCATCCCTCCCCTCAAGCCCTCCCTAAAAATAAAACTCTCCGCAGTACCCGCCCCTGGTGGCCTGACATGGTAGGACCCAACAAACCCATTGACACCAACCGTTTTCAGGTACTCTGCATCAACATGCTCGGTGGTTGCGGAGGCACCAGCGGTCCCGCTTCCATTAAACCAGATACCCCAGAACCCTACGGGCTGCATTTTCCCATGGTCACCATCGGCGATATGGTACGCACCCAGTATCTGCTATTACAATCTCTAGGAATCCAACGCCTCCACTGTATCATTGGTGGCAGCATGGGTGGCTTCCAAGCACTGGAGTGGGCTATCTCTTACCCACACATGGTGGACAACATCATCGTGATTGCCTCAGCACCTTACTCCACCCAATTTCAAATCATGACCAATCGCGCACAAATTGAAGCCATCCAGCGCGATGTTTTCTATCAACAGGGTCATTACCTCCCTGGCAAGGAACCACTGGCAGGCCTGATGGTGGCTCGCCAAATTGGCTATACCACCTTTATTTCCCCTCAAATGATGGAACGCAAATTCGTTAAATACCACAGAAGTCGACGCGCACCTGCCGCTGATGCCGATTTTCACCTATTGCGCCTTCATGAAGCCGAAAACTACCTGCGCTATGTCTCCAATGACTTCACCCAAGATTTTGATGCCAATAGCATGATCTACCTGTTGCAAACCTGGAGCCACTTTGACCTGAATAACAAATATCACTCACTTCCCCAAGCACTGGCCCCCGCTAAAGTACGGATCTTGGCCATATGTGCCACCGGAGATAACCTCTTCCCCCCTTCCCTCTCGCGCGTCATTCAACGTGCCGCACAGCAAGCCCATCTTGATGCACAATTGGTCAACATCAAAGAACTCTATGGACATGACTTCTTTCTACTGCCAGAAATTATCCAGCACAAACTCTCACCCATCATCCAAGCTTTCCTGCAAAACACTGCCCAGAAGGCATGAACAACCATACTTCCTCCCATCACTACCAACAATTGATGCAAGCCGCCCTCAACCAAGCACGGCTGGCTATGGGACACAGCGGCAACAACCCCCCCGTAGGCTGCGTGATTGCCCTTCATGGTAAAATTATCGCTGAAGGACACACCCAGCCCAATGGCTGCCATGCAGAAATCCATGCCCTCAGACAAGTACCCCCCAAAACCCATCGCCAATCCGAAATCTTTATCACCCTTGAACCCTGCTGCTTTCAGGGTCGCACCCCACCCTGCACCCAGGCCCTGATCCAAGCCGCCCCCCAATGCATAGTCATTGCCCATAGAGACCCCCATCCCAAAGTACGCGGCGCAGGCACCGCCATACTGCGACAAGCCAATATCACCGTCATAGAAGGCGTCCTCAAACAACAAACTGCCATCATTCTTAAACCCTGGCTTGAACAATTTCCCCCAGTGGAAACCCCAACAGATATTTTGGATTGATGCCACATCCCACACCTTGTAGAACACCAGGCAACTTGCCCCCATTGAGAAATGGATATGACATTTACTGCCACCCATACCTTATCTGCCAACGGATTGTGCTAGCATAAAAAAACAGTTGTCTGCGGCCGTTATTTTGCATTGAATGGCGATATCGTATGCCACAAAACAAACCTATTATATCAAAGGAGAGTCCCCCCCATGAGTGAGTCTAGAAATAGTGGAAATGCGCTTCGCTGTTCATTTTGCGGCAAATCACAAAATGATGTGAAGAAAATCATTGCAGGTCCCACCGTCTATATCTGCAATGAATGCGTAGAACTCTGCAATGACATCATGGAGGAGGAGTGGAGAAAAGAACAAGGTGAACAACAAGAACGCACCCTGTTAAAACCTCATGAGATCAAAAATATCCTAGACAATTACGTGGTTGGCCAAAACCACGCTAAGAAGGTGCTCTCTGTAGCCGTCTACAACCACTACAAACGTATCCGCTTGGCTTCCAACAGTGATGTAGAACTGCAAAAAAGCAACATTCTGCTTATTGGTCCCACCGGCACCGGTAAAACCCTGCTGGCACAGACCATGGCGCGCTTGCTCAATGTACCTTTCGCCATGGCTGATGCCACCACCCTCACTGAAGCAGGCTATGTAGGCGAAGATGTGGAAAACATCATCCTCAAACTGCTGCAAAACGCCGATTATGATATAGAACGCGCCGAAGAGGGCATCGTTTATATTGACGAAATTGATAAAATCGCCCGCAAAAGCGAAAATGTCTCCATCACCCGTGATGTCTCAGGCGAAGGGGTACAGCAAGCCTTGCTAAAAGTCGTAGAAGGTACAGTCGCCAACATTCCCCCCCAAGGAGGGCGCAAACATCCCCAACAAGAATTCTTGCAAGTAGATACCTCCAATATCCTGTTTATCTGTGGTGGGGCATTTGTGGGTATGGAGAAAATCATTGCGCAGCGCGTAGGCAAAAAAACCATCGGCTTTGGTGCAGAACAACAGCCCAGCCACATTCCCAAAGCTCGCGCCTCCCAACACGCCGAACCAGAAGATCTGTTTAAATACGGGCTGATACCAGAATTCGTAGGACGCATCCCTGTCATTAGCACACTAGAAGAACTCTCCAACAAAGACCTGGTGCGCATTCTCACCGAACCCAAAAACGCCATGATCAAACAATACCGCAAGCTGTTTGAAATGGAAGGAGTAGAATTGGACATCACCCGAGAGACTCTGCAAGTCGTAGCCGATGAAGCCATCAACCGCCACACAGGGGCACGCGGACTGCGTGCTATCCTAGAAAGTGCCATGCTGGAAGTTATGTACCAAATCCCCTCTATGCGCGGCTTGAAAAAAATCGTCATCTCGCCTGATGTCATCAGACGCAAATCCGAACCCCTGATGGTTTTTGAAGACACCCCCAGACGCCCCAAAGTCGTCCAAGAACGCAAACTACGCATTAGCTAGCCCATGCTGGATATAGACAAACGCATCCAAACCGCCCTCAAAGCACAGCAACATCATCTGCTGGCCGGCTGGCGTTCCATCAAAAGCAAAGCTGCCACCAAACTGACCTCCCCTGGTCGCAACCAAGCACCACTCTCAGATGAAGAATGGCTGGCTATCGTCCAAAAAGAACTCAAAGAACGCCAAGAAGCCAACCAATACCTCCAACCCCAGCATACCGACCATCTCGCCAACCAAGCTATCATCACTGAATTAGAAACCCTGCTGCCCCAACAACTGGATGACGCCCAGCTGGACGCCCTCATCCAAAAAACCCTGCAAAGCAGCAGCGCCTCCTCTCCCCAAGACATCGGCAAAGTGATGGCGCAGCTTAAATCCACCCCAGGCGTGGATATGGCAAAAGCCTCTGTGAAAGTCAAAAAACTGCTGGCCAGCTAAAAATTTAGAACTCTGGCTGCTAATACCGCAAGCTGCTACATTGTCTGAGGAAGACGGGGGTTCGCTGGATGTAAATAAGAAAGGAGGAATGATATGAGCTTGCCTAAGCCTGTATCTGAAAATTTATTTAATTTTCTACAAAAGATAGAGAAGGGGCTCATACAAATTCCTCGCTTCCAGAGAGAATTTGTTTGGGGGGCGAAAGATGTTGCTAGTTTAATGGATAGCATCTTAAAAGGCTATCCTATTGGGACTTTCATTTTATGGAAAACAAAAGAAGAATTAGGAATTATTAAGGAGATAATTGGTCTTGATTTTCCTAAACACCAACCAGGTGAAGATTTTAATTATGTTTTAGATGGGCAACAAAGAATTCTGAGTATTTACTGTGCTATGAAGAATCCTAGAGTAAACGAAAAATGGAAGGGAAAGATAAATGACTTCTCAAATATTAAAATTGATTTACATCCAGCAGAAGATCAAGACAATGTTGTTTACGAAAAAAATATAAATAAACAGAAATATGTCCCCTTAAAAGAATTTATTCAATGGAATTCTGACGGCATATATTTATCGAAAAGAAAGATAAGAGAGGTCATGGATTATAATATAAAAGAGGATATTGAAGAATATGAAATATCAACCATTGAGATAGAAGAAACAGAAATTTCCCGTGCTACAGAAATTTTTACTAGAATTAATTCTAAAGGTAAAGATCTAAATATATTTGAAATTATAGCTGCAAAAACTTTTAAACCACAAGAATTTGATCTTGCTGAAAAATGGGATGAAATAGAGAAAAAACTTGAGAAAAGTGATTATGCTACCATAAAAGGGGTAACAATGTTACAGGCTGTATCGGCTGTAATAGAGGGTAATTGTAGCAGAAAGAAAATTTTAGATTTAAACAAAGAAGAATTTATAGAAGAATGGGATAAGGTAGAAAAAGCTTTTTTCAAAGCTATTGATCATTTTAGAAATTCTTATAAAGTAAGTTCATCAAGGCTGTTACCCTACAATGTCCTGTTAGTTCCATTCACTTACTTTTTCTACAAGAATAAGACTAATATAAATGAAACTCAATATGAATATCTAAAGGAGGTTTTTTGGAAGACCATTTTTGCAGAACAATACTTTGGATCTGGAAAAAAAATAAATGAATATTTTAAGAGAATGCAGGAGATTATTAACAAAAATCAATATGAGTTTGATTATGGATATCTTTCAATAACACCAGAAGATGTAAAAAATAAAGGAAAATTTACTCCTAGTGACGCTTATATTAAGGCGATTTTGTGTGTGCTTGCTTCTAAAAAACCCACTTCTCTTGAGAGCAAAGATACTCCAGTCACCCTTAGTAATGAGAATCTTAGTCGGTCCAACAGCAGAAACTTTCATCATTTCTTTCCAAAGAAATATATGAAAGAACACGGGATGGAGAAAGGGGCAGAACATATTGCAAACATCATATTTTTGAATGCAGGAGAAAACCAGGAAATTAAGAAAAAACCTCCCCATGTATACCTAGAGGATTTTGAAAAAAGAAATTCAGAACTATCAAGATGCTTAAAAGACCACCATTTAATTGACATAAAGAAAGACCAGCTGGATAAAGAGCCTACAGACCTTGCTGAACACTACGAAAAATTCATAGACAGTCGCTGTAAAAGTATTTCTGATGCTATTTGTGAGATGCTTCCTTTCTTAAAGGAAGAAGAGAAGAATTAGGGGAGGCTAGCACCCTCCTGGCTGTGTGCTTTGCCATCCCTTGGGTGGGGTTGATGTGCCAAAGTGGTGGTTGGTTTTGCAGCAAAACGGGTTTAATGTTTTGGATGGAGAGTTGCAGGGCGCGTTCTGCAGCTTTTGGTGTGCTGTCTGCAGATTGCTGGCAGGCGAGGAAGTTTCCTCATCTTGCTGTCCATGCAGAAGATGCTGCCGTGAGAAGCGTTTTTTCTGGGGCAGATGAAGGCAAAAAGTTTCCAGAAACCGATTTTATATGCTAAGAAAAGCCATGCTACCAGATACAAGACAAAACAAGGAAAGCTTTTTGTGCCTCTTGAAACGAGGAGTTCATGCCAGAATTTCGTGAATTGACTCTCACCGAAGCCGCCCACGGCATACGGACAGGAAAAGTCTCCAGCGAGAAGCTGGTGCGTTCTTGTTTGGAGCGTATAGCGGTAAGGAATGAAGCGTTAAAAGCCTGGGTGGAAGTTAACCAAGAGAAATCCCTAGCAGCCGCCAAGCAGCTGGATCAAGAAGCTAGTGAAAAAAAATGGCGCGGTCCGCTGCACGGAATTACGCTAGGAGTGAAAGACATCATTGATGTAGCAGGTCTGCCCACCCGCGCAGGCACCGATGCCTATCCTTCCTACATAGCCTCCACTGATGCAGAAGTAGTTGCCCGCATGCGCCAAGGCGGTGCAATAATATTGGGAAAAACTGCCACCTGCCCCTTTGCTTTCACAGATCCCGCACCTACCCGCAATCCCTGGCATCCAGAATACACCCCTGGAGGATCCAGTGCGGGATCAGCAGTAGCCGTGGCAGACCGCCATTGCCAAATCGCTTTGGGAACACAAACCAATGGTTCCATCATTCGTCCGGCTTCTTACAATGGCGTAGTAGGATTTAAACCAGGCCACAGCGCTCTGCCCACCGATGGCATTATCCCCCTTAGCTGGCAGCTGGATCACCTTGGTCTGTTCGCACGCAGCACAGAGGATATCTGGCTCTTCTGGGAGTCCATCCGTCCCCAAAAACCTCCCCAAGCATTGCTCACAGATAAACTCCCTCGCCTAGAATCACGCATCCCTCAGCGCATCTGGAGATTGGATGAACTATCTGGCCCTTGCGACAGCGACATGCAGGGCTTGATGGAGGATTTCTGTCGCATGCTGTCCGCAAAAGACAGTCTTTTCGTTAAACGAAAACTCCAGCCCCAAATGAAGAATATCCCCTCCCTCCACCACACCATCATGGCTGCCGAAGCCGCTACCGTCCACCACTTCAATCGCCGCAACAGCGCCATACCTTATCCTCCCAACATCAACAGCCTCATTGAAGAAGGAAGCAAACTCACCGCTGTTGAATACCTAGAAGCCACTCGTGAAAGACAAAATCTCCAAGCCTCCTTTGATTCCCTGATGGATCGCATAGAAGTAGCCATCCTCCCTGCTGCTGCAGGTGCCGCTCCCAAAGGCCTCTCCTCCACAGGAAAATCAAACGCAGCCCTTCCCTTCTCTTTCCTGGGACTGCCCTCCATCAGCTTGCCCCTCGCCCGCAATCAAGATGGCCTACCTCTTGCCATTCAATTGGTAGCTCCCCGTTTCCAAGAAGAAAACTTGCTCGCCTTTGCCATGGCTTGCGAAAATCTCCTCCCCTTTGAACACCATCCCTAAACCATCACCATGAACACTCCCCATCTGCGCCTTATCAAAACCCAGCACACCCTGCTTTATGGAATCTCCATCCTCCCCAATCAACTCCTCCATCTGCCACACCACCGCCTCACCATCCCCCTGCCAGAAAAGCAACACCACCACCTCACCATCCATTCCATCAACGGTGACAAAGCACAGCTGCAATCCCAACTGCAACAAAGCTTGCATGCATTTTTTGACATCTATGCCGAAAACCTCGGCTAAGCCCCTGCAAAAATTTGCGAGGGCTTGCGGGGTATAGTACTATGCCCAGTTCATTCCAGTTGCACTTGGACAGAAAGCGTCCTGTATACTCCTGGGAATTGATGCATTGAGATTTGAATACCACGATTCTTGGAGTCATACTAATGATGAAGAAGCAAATGCAGTATGGAAAGCATAGGTGTTCATATAGTATGAAGCTGAGATGGATATGCTTATTGCTGGGATTGGGTTTGGCTGTACCTGCGGGGGCACAGTCATGCGGACGTTTATGCAGCCAGTCGTTTGTATCAACAGCATCAGCCAAGCAGGTGCGTCAGTTATTAAAGCGCAAAAAACAGGTACTGGCAACAGACACCACGGGGAATACGCCGTTACATTGGGTGGCGGGTTACAGTCGTCAGCTGGATGTATTGGAAGTAGTTTTAAGGGCAGGAGGCAAGTTGGATATGCGGGATGAGGAGGGGAGAACGCCTTTGCATTGGGCAGTGGAGTTCAATCAGAATGCGGCAATTGCACAGCGACTGCTGAAGGCTGGTGCCAAGCTGGAGGCTCGCGACAAATGGGGCCGTACGCCCTTATTGGCTGCGGTTTATAATAAAGAGCCTGTGATGCTCAAAGTGCTGCTGGCGATGGGTGCCAAACGGAAGGTGCGCGATGGCTATAATGCCACCTTGTTGCACGCTGCAGCCACCAATGACAACTCCGCCATGGTGGAAAGCTTGCTGAAAGCAGGTGAAATCCCTAGTGGTCGCGATGACGAGGGCTGGACACCTGTACATTGGGCTGCGAAATTCAATCACAACCCCATGGTTATCCAGCTACTGCTTCAAGCAGGAGCACAGTTGGAAGCAAAAGATGAGGAGGGTCTCACACCCCTGCATCGCGCAGCCAAAGATAACCAAACCCCTGCTGTCATTCAAACCCTGCTTCAAGCAAGGGCAAACCTGGCAGCCAAAGATAAAGATGGTTGGACACCTCTACACTGGGCGGCTGCTTATAATGACTCCACCATCGTTCAAATCTTTCTCAAATCCGGAGCAAAACCTAACGTCAAAAGCCACAACAACAGCACACCTCTGCATCATGCCGTTTCTAGAAAAACACCAATAGTAGCTGAATTGCTGCTTAAAGCTGGAGCAGCTGTCCATATTAAAAACAACAAAAACCAAACCCCTTGGAATATCATTCAAACAAACAAAGAACTTAAAAATACCTATCCCTACCTTCAGCTTCAAAAATCGCGCTAAGTTCATACCAAAGGGTTGCCTGTCCCAGCCAAATGGGCAAAAGCTTTAGAGAACATTTCATTAAGGACAAATCCCTTTAAGTGGACAGGGACTGAACCTTCAAGAAAAACTGATATTGATAGCCTATTCTTGACAAAAGGCATCAAATGGTATGGTTTATGACATGAAGAAGATGTTGTTTTAGAGGGCTTTTTAATAATTTTTTCAGAGAAGGAGAACAGGTCTATGCAACCTAAATTTTTTATCGCACATGCAAAAACTACTGTCGAAGACTTCAAGGCATTAAAGAAAATGTTAGAATATCGTCATTTTCATCGTATAGATGATTATGCAGTGGAAAGTGTTCGTCCAATCAATCGGGAAGAATGGCCGAAGATAAAAGAACGTATCAAAAATTGTGACATCTTTATACTGCTTGCCGGGGCATTTGGAGAGAATAGCGAGGCGATAAAAAAGGAAATCAAAGTAGCCAGATCAGAAGGAATGCCAATACTGGTAGTGGAACGTCGTTCTGGAGAGCGTTTATCTACACTGCGTTATTTGGCAGATGAAATTGTACCGTTGGATGCTGACGCCATAGTCAAATCTTTGCGCAAGCTAGCAGGTGAAAAGTAAGGACATGCCAGTATAGCGGCTAATGGGAAAGACTACTGGATTTTTAGAAATCAAACGTGTGCGTCCATTGGAACGTGCAATTGCTGAACGTGTAAAGGATCATCAAGAGTTTGAGCTGCCTTGGCTTGATACATTGTTATCTGAACAAGGCGCGCGTTGTATGGACTGTGGCGTGCCTACTTGTCATGGAGAAGGGGGCTGTCCACTAGGGAATTTGATTCCTGATTGGAATGATTTGGTGATGCGCTTGGATTGGAAGCAGGCCATTAAAGAGTTACACCGCACCAACCCCTTTCCAGAATGGACAGGGCGCATCTGTCCTGCCCCCTGTGAGGAAGTCTGCGTACTTGGCATCAACGATGACCCGGTGACCATCAAGGCCATTGAAAAATCTATTATTGAACATGCCTTTACTGAAGGCTGGGTGCTACCTCAAACTCCCGTAAATGAAAGCGGCAAACGTGTGGCTATCATAGGCAGTGGACCCGCAGGTTTGGCTGCAGCCCAAATATTACGCAGACTCGGACACAGCGTGCACGTGTTTGAAAAAAACCACTACCCCGGAGGGCTGCTAACCTATGGAATCCCCAACTTCAAACTGGAACAAGCCGTGGTCGCAAGACGCATCGCTCAACTCACTGCAGAAGGGGTTCAATTCCAAATGGATGCCCACATCGGGCAGAATATCCCCATCAGTGAATTACAAGCCAACTTTGATGCCATCTTACTGGCTATCGGTGCCGAAAAACCCCGCCCCTTGCCCCATGACTTCCCAGGAAAAAACCTTGATGGCATCCACCTCGCCATGGACTTCCTTACCCAGCAAAACCGCCGCAACTACCAAGAACCCCTCCCCAATCCTCCAGATATCCTCGCCCACAATAAACAAGTGGTCATCCTCGGCGGAGGTGATACCGGGGCTGACTGTCTAGGCACCGCTATCCGACAACAAGCACAGCATGTCTATCAGCTGGAAATTACCCCTCAACCAAAAAACCCCAAAACCGGCCACTCCCACCATGAAGGAGGAGAACGACGTTGGAGCATCAACACCCAAGCCTTCCTTGGAGAAAACAACCAAGTAAAAGCCTTAAAAGCCACCCAAGTAGAATGGGTTGCTTCCCCTGGTCAACCACCACAAATGAAACCAATTCCCGCAACAGAATTCGTCCAACCTGTAGACCTGGTATTGCTGGCTATGGGGTTCCTTGGTCCTTCAACCCACCTGCTTGAACAAATGAAAACTGAGCTCGCTCCTAAACAAACCATCCAAATAGATTCACATCACAGGACCAATATCCCCAATGTCTTTGCCGCAGGAGATTGTGTTAAGGGCGCATCACTCGTTGTCTGGGCCATACAAGAAGGACGAGATACCGCACTGCATATCCATCAACATATCACCAACCAAGAAATTCCCTATCACAACATGCAAGCCATAGCGCTTTCTCCGTAGAAACACAAAGAGTCCCCCTGCACACATCAACACAGCAAATTATAGCGGCTGCACCTCCCCTACACTCGCTGGGTCTATTGCTTAGAAAAGCGATAATTTTACCCATCGGTATCAGAAGGCTGAGGGGGGTGCTGTGGAAGAGTCATAGCGTGGCGGGAAGCAATAAATTTATTCATGAAGTTTTTTGCAAGTAGGCTTTTTCTCAATGAGAATGTGTAAGGGGATGTGGTATGTTGTTTAGCAGATGTGTTTTAGTATAAGTGGCTGTTGTTTGGGTGAAATTATTGCAGGCAGTGGAGAACAAGAAATCGTTTGAGGATGCTTCCTGCGGACGCTGTGGGGGGGGAGGCTTGTTGATAGATCCTGAGGGAAATTGGGCGCATGCGCAGTTGTGTGAATGTACACGCTACTGCAAGGAGTGCAAGAATCGCGGACGGCTGCTGGAAAAGAATGCGTATGGTCAGGAGTTTGCTAGGTGGTGTAGGTGTGCCTTGGTGCGGCAAGCGGTGGAGCGGTATAATCTGGCGAGGGTGCCAAGCAAATATGCATATGCACGATTGGATTCAGATTTTAAGGACGAGCAAAACAAGCAGGCATTTAGCACCTTAAAATTATTGGCAGAACAATACCATACTGGACACAAGGGCATTTTGCTGATGGGGCCTGCGGGAGTGGGCAAAACCTGGCTGTCGGCAGCATTCATTCATGAATTGATTGTGCACCGCTGCGTGCCGGTGGTATTCCGTGATTTTTTTCATTTGTTGAGTGATTTAAAATCTGGCTATTCACAAGGATTGCCCGAAGGTGAATTAATTAGTCCCCTGGTGGAAGTCGAGGTGTTGGTGGTAGACGAATTAGGCAAAGGCCGCAACACCCCTTGGGAACAGAACATTTTAGATACGGTGATTTCTCACCGCTACAATGCCAACCGCATGTGTGTGTTCACCACCAACTACACCACCAAACGGGGTTCTACCCTTGCTGAACACCTACGACCTGCTGGTACTCCTGCCGAAGCCGAACCTTTAGAAATGCGAGAAACCTTGTGCGAACGGGTGGGTTCCAGAATTTATTCCCGTTTGTTGGAAATGTGCGATTTTATACATTTGAGTGGCGCAGACCGCCGTGATTTGTCCTTAGAAAGTTCGGCAAAAGTCTAATGCTTTTCCCCAAAAAGCCCTCCCACTCCATGCCCGCACCCTGTCTAACACAACCTTCGCTCACGCAGGTGCAACTGTTGTCAGGCTTGCTGATGCTTTGCGTCTTGGGCTTGTCTGCCTGCGGCGACCAGAAACCTCCTGAACCCTTTGAGCCCCTTGCCACCAACGATAACACCTTCCAAACTCCCCAATATGCCACCCCTTCCAGCTCCGCAAGCCGTCCCTGGAGCATGGAACTCTGGGGAAATAGACCTGTTATCCTCACCCAAGTAAATGCCCAACGACAACCAAGCGCAGAACTCCATGTGATGCAAAGAGAATCCAGCGGCAACATTACCCGCATCGGTGGTGCTGCTGTAAACGGAGAAGCTGCACGCATCCTTATTGTTGGCGACTATGCCGTCGTCCCCGTACTGGACACCCAAAACCCCCGAATATTCATCTGCACCCTCAATGCCTCCAACGGCTGTTCCGCCACCAACACCGTCAACCTGCCTGATGTTGCCCTGGATATCGCCCATTTTCCCAGCGGCAATACCATCGCTTTGGCCTTTAGCGCAGAAACCCAAATCGGCTTGCTGGATGTCAGCAGCCCCCCATCCTCCTTGCCAGATACTGCGCTTCAGAGTGTTTCTTTCCGTCCCAGCAGGCTAGCTGCTGTGGATAACGACACCCTCGCCGCCGTTGACTCGGTCAACGAACTAGTCCTCATCATGAACTACGACTCTGGCACCTTCACCGAAAACAATCGCTTCTCCATCGGTTCAAGCATTGCCAATATTGCAACCATCAATAACCATGTGGTGGTATCCTCCGTTGGCAGTGAAAGCTTGGTGATTCTTCAAGAATCTGGAGGCAGCTACACCAGCACCAGCTATGAAATAGGAGGCCGCCCCCAAACCATGCTGGCGGCAGGCCGCATCGGTTCAGAAGATTTGCTGCTGGTTGGACATCGCAACCTGGGATACATCAGTGCCCTGCTGTTTGATGCCAGTGGCAATGTAACCAGCAGCCGTTCCATCGGCACCACCCGTGATGTTACCTTTGTGGCCAGCGGCGACTTTGACGCCACAGGTCAGCCAGACCTCGCCATTATTGAAAACTTGAGACGCGCAGTTGGCATTCTCAAAGGTTCTGGCAGCGGTTCCAGCTTCACCTACGAGCGCAGTGTTATCGGCACCCGTTCTTTTATGCGCAGTATTCACATCACCGATTTTGACAGCGCAAATCAAGACGATATCCTCCTGCTTCAGCCCTACCAAAATCGCATGGTGGTCTTCTACAGCCTTTAATTTTTTTAGCTGGCGGGGGATGTTCCCCTGCAAGCTGCTGGGTTGAAAGTGAAACTACTGGCTGCAATCTTTGCACAAGCCACGGAAATAGATATCCACACTTAGGGTCTTGTTTTGGGAGTGTTGGTATTGTGGCAGCTGGTTGGATGAAAGATGGATATCTTGGATACTGTTGCATTTGTTGCAAACGAAGTGTTGGTGTGGATCTGTGACGGTGTCATAGCGTGCAGCTTGATCATTGCAGAACACTTTGCTCAGCAGACCGTGTTGGTGGAAGGCTTCAAGGGTGTTGTAGACCGTGGACAAAGAGATAGAGGGCTGTTCTTTGCGAATTTTCAGATAGATGTCTTCTGTGGGGAGATGGCCTTGGCTGGACAACAAGGTGCGATACACAGCGATGCGCTGGACAGTGACTTTTAAGCCCGTCTTTCGGCAACGTTGCAGAAAGCCTTCCAACCTTTTTTGTGTTGTGGTTGTAGCAGGAAGGGGAGTGGTATGATGTAGTTGAACAGCCATGTAGAGAATGGGACAAGAGTGTGAAAAATTTTTCTGCAACAAATAAGCACTGGATTGCTTTCTAATCGATAAGACAAGAACAGGTATAATAATCTTCTTGCAATATATCATATGGAGCTTTACATGCCAATGGCTTTCAATATGGGATTAATTGCTTCAAGCGATTGTGGCGCAGCATTGATAGCAGAGATAGAAGCTGGTACTGCAGTAATGAAAAGAGAATGATGAAGTAGCCGATGCGGTATTTGAGTACGCGGGGGCAAGTGGGAGTGAGTGATTTTGAATCTGTAGTGATGCGAGGTTTGGCTGCGGACGGGGGTTTGTATGTGCCAGAGACGCTGCCTCGGCTGAGAACCCCCATGTCACAATGGTCAGAGCAATCATTTGTGGATTGGATGATAGAGATTGTGGGTTTGTATAGCAGCCAGACACTTGATAAGGAAGAGCTGGAGAGATTGGTGCGCTCCAGTTATGGCGAATTTTCCCATGCAGAGGTAACTCCCTTGGTACAGGTGGGTCCGATGTGGGTATGCGAGTTGTTTCATGGTCCTACCTTGGCGTTTAAAGATATCGCCATGCAGTTGCTGGGTCGTCTTTTTGAGTATTTTTTGCGCCGTCGGGGACAACACATGACCATTGTGGCAGCCACCTCTGGAGATACAGGAGCAGCTGCTGCAGAGGCTCTGCGTGGTCGTGCAGGAGTGGAAACTTTTGTGTTCTATCCTAAGGGACGTATTGCTCCATTGGTAGAGCAGCAAATCACCTCAGTTGCCGACAGCAATGTCCATGCGGTAGCGGTGGAAGGCAGTTTTGATGACTGCCAAGCACTGGTCAAAGGACTGTTTGCCCAAGAGACTTTTCGTGATGAATTTCAGCTGGCTGCGGTGAATTCCATCAATTGGGCACGTGTGATGGCGCAAATTCCCTATTTTTTTTATGCATACGGTCAGTTGGTGGCGCAAAAAGTAGTACAGGCTGGTCAACCTGTTTGTTTCTGCATCCCTTCGGGAAACTTTGGTCACGCCTATGCCGGCCTGCTGGCTTGGCGAATGGGCTTGCCGGTTTCCAAGCTGCTGGTGGCTACCAACCGTAATCAAGTTCTCTATCATGCCATCCAACAAGGTCGCCTAAGCCAAGGAATCGTCCAGCAAACCTTGAGTCCTTCTATGGATATCCAAATCTCCAGCAATTTTGAACGCTACTTGTTTGATCTAAGCAAGCGCAACAGCAACCAACTGCGCCAATGGATGCAGCAGCTAGAAAGTGGCGCAAAGGTTGAATTACCATCAGAATGCAAAGAACAGATGAGAACACAGCTGCTAGCTGAAAGTGTGGATGATGATACCACCTTAAAAGTGATAGCTTCAGTGCAGCAGCGTTACCAGTACCTACTAGACCCCCACAGTGCTGTGGGTTGGCAAGTAGCCGAAGCCAATTTGCAAAATCCCACCGTGCTGATGTCCACAGCCCATCCTGCCAAATTTGCTGCTACAGTAGAAAAAGCCACCAACAAACCTCTCCCATTTCCAGATTCCTTGCAACGCCTGCAAAACCTTCCACGACGCTGCCATTCCTTATCCCCAAACTTGCAGGCAGCCCAACAGTACATCCGTGATAGTGTTCCATCAGACCGCAAAACTGTCTGAAAGCAATGGGTACATACCAATGTTATGATGGTTTCCTATTCAGCCGCAGTGGATAGAAGCACCAGCGGTTTCGGCATAGACTGTGGCGTGGACTTTTCTAGAAAATGACAAGCATAAAAACAAACGCACGCAGCATACAAACCAGAGAGGTCTTTTGCAAAGATGGATTATGGGTGCATTGGGCAGATGGACAGAGAAGTGTGTACCCTTATGGATTTTTGCGTCGCAATTGTCTGTGCGCAGGGTGCGTGGATGAGTTAAGCGGGGTGCGTCGTTCTTGGCAGGGGGATGAAAGCAGCCTGCGGGCAGAACACTGCGAGTATGTGGGTAACTATGCCCTGCGGCTGCGGTTTAGCGATGGTCATGGCAGCGGGATTTACCCTTTTCAGCGACTAAGGGAATGGTTTGAAGCAGCTAAGGCAGAGAGATTTCCCGCAGGCGGTCCACAAGCAGGGGAGAGTGATTAACGGACGGGGATTTCCAGCTGATAGCGCAAAACAGCGTTTCCTCCTTGCTGCTTGCGACCTTGGGCGGTAAGCCACAGATGGGAATTGTCTGGAGCAATAGCTAATCCTACCGGATAGGGATCTGCAGCAATGTAAAGCATGCGTTTCATACGCTGGGCATCCACCAGTGCCAAACGTTGATCTCTGTTTACGGCAGCCAGCAGCCAGCGACCATCAGAAGTGATTTGGGTTGTGCGTACATCCAGCCCCACATAAACCTGCGCCAGGGGAGGCAAGTGCTGCTTGTCGCTGGCTGCCGCCTTTATCAGCTGAGCCAGCTTGTACTTGCTAAGGCTGCCACTACGACTGGAGGCAATAAACAACCATTGCCCATCAGGAGAACGCACCAAATGACGCGGCGCATGCGGCATGCCTGTCACATTGCCCAGCAGTCGCTGCTGGAATACATCCATCACTGCCAGACCACCCTTTTTCATGCGGGATACCAACAAATGCTTCCCGTCTGCACTATACACTGCACCTCGCAGGCAAAGCCCGCAGTGATTATCTCTGTTGTATTTGGGACCATGGGGATCTAAACGCAATGGTGCAGCAGCAGCAATTTCCCCCACTTGTCGAAAATCTTGAGGTTCCTGACCGCTAATGTCTATCAGCCCCACAGTATTCTCCCCCCAATGCACAACAGCCAATTGACGACCATCAGGAGACACTGCCAAAGCTTTGGGAATAGCAGCTGTTGGCATCACCCGCACAATGCTGTCGCTGCGGGTGTCAATGATGCTCACCGCTGAAGGCAGTGCGGCACGTGTGTCGTAACTGCGACGGTAAAGGGACACCCACAAATAACGTCCTCCATGAGAAAACACTCCCTCTACTGGCTTGCCAGAAAAATGATTAAACTGCTTGGGGACACCATTGCCCTGCAAACGCTTTAGCAAAAGCGGGTTGTCCCCAGCATGAAACAAAGCAGCATTTTTGGCTGAGAAATGATGGGGAATAACCTTTAATTTGGACAATTTTTCCGCATGGTACACCAAAGTAGCCTGTGCCTCTAAGGCTTGGACGTAAATTTTCTCTCCGCTGGGATGAATTTGAACCGATTTGGGTGAAAACACATGTGCATCAAAACGATCATTGGCATGGGCTGGTCGGGGGGTGTGATGCTGAAATCGTGCGGTCAATCGCAGCCCAAGACCTTTCCTGCTTACCTGGGTATTGATGGCGGGACGTTTCAACTGAGGCACTTCGCCACGGGCGCGCTGGCGGGCGCGCTGCAAATAGTCGGGCAAGCCCTGGTGCCCCACTTTTAACTCTGAGGCAATCTGCCAATGCTTGGCTGCCTCCCCCCATCGCTCTAATATCCAATAACTCCAACCAATCTCATAATGCGCCAACCCATGCTGCGCATCCTTCACCAGCGCCTGACGGTACAACTCCAATGCCTCCAAAGTTTTGCGCTGCTGCTGTAAGCGATAACCTCGCTGATACAACTGCTGGGCTGCGGTATCTTCTACAGCTTGTGCATATAAAGCAGCAGGTACACACAACAGCAAAAATACCCATATCCCCCATATGGGCTTTCTTCTCAGCTGTATGATGTCCTCACGCTGCTTTTGGCGCCTGTTTGCCAAGCAGAAGAAACTCCTTTGGCAGTTTGCATGAAAGAAGCCAGGGATCATGATTTCTTTTGGGAAGGTTTTTGCTGCTGGTTGAGAAAACTTTGCTGTGCCTGGGCATAGATTTGGGGCAGTGGCAGTTGGTGATTGAGAGCCAGTTGTCTACAGCATTCAAATTCTGGAGAGAAGCGTGTTTGCCCGTTCCAGTGGATGAGTTTTCCTGTGATCCTGCCCAGGGATGTTTCAAGGGTAAAAGCACTCCTGGGAAGAACAGCACGTTGGCAGGTTTGGTAGCGAATGCCAAGGGTGTTGGATTCAGAGAATAGCAGCTTGAGGATTTGTTGGTGATGTGCAGGGTGATACCAGACTTGCAACAAGGTGCCTGGACGATTTTTCTTCATTTGAAGATGACTGGCAGCCACATCCAAAGCTCCTGCTTCAAAGAGGCATTCCATCAGCCAGCCCAGCCATTCAGGGTTGGCGTTATCCAAGTTGGTTTCAGCACAAGAGATGGTTTCTTCTTGCCACAGCTGCACTGCATTGTCAGCAGCAGTAGCAGTAGCAGCAACAGTAGCAGCAGCAGCAACAGTAGCAGCAGCAAGAGAAATGCCGTCCCCTGGCTGACAAAGAACCGCACGCAGCAGGTTGGGAAATTGTTGGTGTTTGAGGCTGCCAGCACCACAGCCAATCTTCAAAGGAGTAAAACGAAAAGGCTGAGGCGCCGCTTCAGCAAATGTTGCCAACAGTGCTGCACCTGTAGGAGTGGTGCGTTCCACAGCAGGACCTCCCTTTATCACCGGCAGCCCCTGCATCAATGCCAAAACAGCAGGCGCAGGAACAGGCATGCGCCCGTGTGCCGTATCCACCCAGCCATCACCCAAAGGAGTAGGCGCACAAAGTACCCGCTCCACCCCCAGATCCGCCAGCCCCGCACATACACCCACAATGTCCACCAAAGTGTCCCAACCACCCAACTCATGAAAAACCACCTGCTCAGCCAGTACCCCATGCACAACCGCCTCAGCCTCAGCCAAACGCTTCAAAACCTCCAGCGCCTGCTGCTTTACACCTTCCTCCAACCGAGCCCTGATGAGCACATCTCGCAGCTCTTGGGCTGAACGACCATGAGGTTGAGACCCGCTTAACTTCACTCGAAAACGCATAGCCTGAATGCTATGACGCTCTTCCAGCCAACTCTCAAAATCCAACCCTTTAATCTGCAGCCCCCCCAAAGCAGTTCCCAACACATCCACAGACATACCCAAATGCAACAGGGCAGCCACAGTCATATCACCTGCAATGCCCCCCAACGGCTCAAAATAAAGCACAGCCCCTGCTTTAGATGGAAAAGACATAAAACAACAAAAAATAACAAACAAGAACCCGCCGCAGTCCCTAACATAGCATACTTGTGATACTTCCAAGAGAGCGACCCTGCAAAGGGGATTCCCCTGCTTATACCCAGCGAAGAACTGCCTCTTCGCAAAAAATACCGCAAAGCAGCACAGGGGAACTTCCCCTTCTGCCAAAAGATATGGCGAAAGGTGTGTGATGGGATTAGGTTGGGCTGTCTATGTGTTGTTGTGCCAGTGGTGTGAGTGCTGTTAGGGCTTGCTGGGGGGTGGTGTATATTTTCAATTGGTTGAGATGTTTGGGTTTAAGAAAGCCGTGGATAGAAACTTGCTGCAGAAATCCTAGCAGTTCATTCCAGTAGCCGTTGGTATTGATGAGCATGCAGGGTTTTTGGTGTTCACCTAGTATGAGCCAGATGAAAGCTTCAAAGAGTTCATCCAGTGTCCCAGCACCGCCAGGTAGAATAATGAAAGCGTTGGCCAGTTGCATCATTTGTTGTTTGCGTTCAAGCAGGGTTTTTACCAACAAGAGTTTTGTTAAACCCTGGTGGGCAATTTCTTTTTCAGCCAATCTATGATTCAGCACTCCTATGACTTCTCCATTTGCTTCCAAAGCAGCATCAGCCAGTTCCCCCATCAATCCTATTCTTCCCCCACCATAGATTAAGCGCCAGCGGCGTTGGGCGACAGCTTTTCCCAGTATGCGAGCAGAGGCTGCCCATTGGGGATGGTTTCCGCTTGAAGAACCACAGAACACACATATACTAAAAGGGTGTTTATCCATTGATGGTTGGTGGGTTAGCAGAAACGGCAAATGGTTTTTTATTATATTTTAGGCGTTTCCCCAGCAAAAATACTTCTACACTATGGGGGCGAGATGCTTTGGGCTTGACAATGCGTACCTCTTGGAAACATTGTTGAAAGCGATTATAGAGTATGGATGTTTGTTGACCTTGGAAGATCTTGGTGAAGAGTGATCTGCCTGGCTTAAGCCATATGAGTGCAAGTTCTAATACAGTTGAGGCAAGTTGTTCAGAGCGTGCGGCATCGGCACTGGGGATGCCGCTGGTGGTGGGGGCAGCATCGCTGAGGAAGAGATCAAAGGGGGCATGGAGTTGGAGCAATTCTGCTAGTTTGGGCGAGTAAATATCCATCTGGTGACAGCTTGCTTGCTGGGGCAGTGATATGGAAATCGGTTTGATATCCACACCCAGAACGTGTCCCCGTTCACCCACCTGTTTGGCAGCATATTGGCACCATGAACCGGGCGCACAGCCCAAGTCCAGCACCTGCATAGCGGGACGTAACAGTTTGTATTTACGATCAGCTTCAATCAGTTTAAAGACGGAACGGGCAGCATAGCCTGTCTGTTTGGCTTGGCGTGAGTAAGAGTCGGGACGATGATAACTAACAGGGTTCATAAAGCAGCGGGGATTGTATTTTGGTAGTAGTTGGTGCTTCACAGGATACTGTGGGGGTTGTTGCTAAGGCAAGCGGGTTGCATAACAAGAGATGGGTCGGTGAAGAGAAGAAACGGTGGCTTGGCAATTTTTTAAAAGCTGGGGATGGAAGCGTTATGTTCGCTGGCTGCCTTTGGCGGTGGTGGCGGGAGTGTTTTGTTGGTTGGTGTGGGGGTTGGGCGGGTTAGATGTGCGCTTGGTATTATTGGGAGGTCTGGGTTTGGCGTTTGGGTTATGGGGATGTGGTTTTGGTGTGCAGGGCTTGTGTGCGGGATTATTGGTGCTGCCGTTATTATGGCAGTTGTGTTGGTGGCAGATGGATGCGTTTGATTTACTGAAGCGGTTTTCGGATAAGGGAGTTTGGATAGAGGGGGTGGTGCGAGGCTTGGAGACGGGCGAGAGAAGAAGTGCTCAAGCAGATCTGTTGTTGGGTCAGGTGAAACTGCGTGGAATAGAAGATTGGGGGACGGAAAGAGAAACAGCGCGTGCGGTGGAATTGCGTTTGCGTTTGCCTACGAAGGGTAATGAGCGTTGGCGGGTGCGTATAGGAAGACCCTTGCTGCTGAGAACAGGTAAATTGGAGATGGTTTCTGGCTGGAGTCGCTTGGAGATAGCGGTGAAGGATGCGGTGTGGCGTCCATTGCCGAGAGAGGTGGGATGGGGGGCAAGTATTCAACGGCGATTGGGTTTGCGGGCAGGATATTATTTGGGGCCTGGAGCGCATGCGGTATATCGACCGGTGATGTTGGGTTTGCGGGAAGTGGATACTCCGGAGGGTCGGGAGGTGGTGCATGGTTTTCGGGAGGCTGGAGTGGCACATTTGTTGGCGATTAGTGGTTTGCATGTGGGTTTATTATTTGGAGCCTTTTGGCTGGGATTGGGCTGGCTGCGTCGTTGGTGGGTAGTGTGGCGTGAAGCTGAAGCTGGTCTCAGTTGGCAGCGATGGCTAGCGATGGGTTTGGTATGGGCGCAAATTGTGATGATTGGATTTCCTGCACCTGCTGTGCGAGCGGGAGTGATGGGAAGTTTGTTGTTATGGGGTAGTTTAGCGGGTTTGCGGATTTCTCGGTTGCATTTGCTGGCAGTGGCAGCTTTGTTGCTGTTGGTATGGGATGCAAGTGCAGTTTATGCTTTATCGTTTCAGTTATCATTCTTAGCTTATTTTTTTCTCACGGTGGGTTTGGAGTCATTCCCCCGCAGAAAGGGTGGAGCAGAAAACACCTGGAAGAGGTTGGCTATGCGTGCTGGACGGTTGCTGGGAATGAATTTATGGATCAGTGGGTTTATTATTTTGGGGTTGTGGCCGCTGACGAATTATGTGTTTGGTCGGGTGAGTTTGCTGGCATTTGCAGGTAATTTATTGGTGGCGCCGTTGTTGGGGTTGGTGATATTGCCTATAAGTTTGGTAGCAATGGTGACGAGTTTGGTGTTATTGGGTGCGCCAGTGGGATGGTGGCCTGAATGGACGGTATTTGTGATATTGGGTTGGGTGTTGGAGAGATGGCTGGATTTGGTGCAATGGCTGCGGCTGCATGGATCTTTTTTGGTATTGGAGCATGATCTGGGTTGGTCTGCTGAGACCTTGCTGGGATTTTATTTGGGAGCGTTGGGGCTGGTGACAGGCTGGTCTTTGTGGCGAAGGGGAGGGCTAAGAAAAGCAAGAACCATGCTAAAAAACACTCCAAAGGCGCAAGGATAAGAAACCATGACGGCATTACTGGATATAAGCGATTGGTGGGGATTGGGCTATGGGGCAAGTGGTTGGGTGGCAGGGGTGTTGCTGCATAGACACTTATTGTCTTTGGGGGTTTGTATGAGAAGAGAAGCGCGCTGGTTTTATCCTCTGCTGTTGGGAGTATTGGCAGCAGGTTGGGCAGTAGCGGTGCCGCTGGGTCGTTTGGAAGCAGTGACATTGGTGCTGCCACTGGGGGCATTGGCGGTGATGGATATGCGAACCTTGACAGTGGAACCTTTACTGATAGCCTGCTCATTGCTGGCAAGATTGGGTTGGTTGGCATTTGCTGAAACGGGAGCTTTTTTAGAGGGTCTTCAAGGAGCATTGCTGGGAGGGGGTTTGTTATTTTTGGTAGGATTTTTCTATCGCTGGCTGCGAGGACGGGTGGGATTAGGCGAAGGGGATGCAGCAGTGTTGGCGGCCATCGGTGCGCACGTTGGGACAAGCGGAATTTTATGGGTAATATTTTTTTCTAGTGGGTTGGCACTACTAGTGGCGCCTGTTTGGCTGCTATGGAATAAGCAGCCCTTGTGGGCTTCCCCGCTGCCGTTTGCGCCATTTTTATGTGCTGGAGGTTTGCTGGTACGTTTAGGACAGCTGTTTGGCTGGTCTGGACAATATTTGCTAGCCTAAGACCGCACCTTCAGCTACAGATGCTGTGTCAACAGATGCTGCGTCAACTGCTCTAAAGCTCGGGCGCGCATGGAAAACTGGTGACGGGTTGCTGCTGTCATCTCTGCTAGCGTTTGTCTGCTGCCTGCTGGCTGAAACAGTGCATCCCAGCCAAAACCACCCTCTCCTCGCGGAGCAACAATACTCCCCGCAACTTGTGCCTGAAAACAATGGATCTGATGACCATCATGATAACCCAGTACACAAATAGCCTTGGCATTACAATTAGACCCAGCATCCAACGCCTCAAACAATCCTTGTGGAGTAAGCCTGTCTATAAAAAACCGTACAAATGGCCCCGGAAGACCATTCCAAGTATCAAAACACAGTGCGGTATCGTCCACCAATAACGGAGCAACTATTTGAGAAGCTGCCTGCTGGGATTTGCTTCGTACCAATGCTTTCAAATCCAATGTCTGCAACTCCTCAAGATTCAGTGCTTTTCCTGCTACTTCACTGCATGCTGGCAGCTTGGGCAGCAACCAATCCCGTACCTCCTGCAACTTGCCTTTATTGGAAGTAACAAACACCAACTTTATTGCCGTATTACCTTGAAAGGACATAATGCAAGCTGCCTAAAAAAATGGGATTGTGTAAAAGAACACTATGATGCATTCAAGCTGCTTTTGAACATTCTGCCAGGAAAAAGAACCACTTATGCCCCTTTTGCAACAACATCCACTGGTGCTGCATGGAATTCGCCTGCCCAATGGCCAGTCGGCTTGTGTTCGCTGCCAAGAAGGAAAAATTGTAGAAATCTCCCCCCAACTGACCGCAGCAGCTGACGAAGACCTGCTGGAAGGCCGCGGTTGGTTGCTGCTGCCAGGTGCAATTGACATGCACGTACATTTCCGCACCCCAGGAGGAGAACACAAAGAAACCCTGGTTTCAGGCGGTAATGCTGCTGTGAAAGGTGGAGTGACCACCTGTGCAGATATGCCCAATACCTCTCCTTCCACCACCACATCAGCAAACCTAGATGAAAAAGTGACCCTGGGCAAAGATGCTCCCTGCCATATGTTGTATAACTTTGGAAGCTCAGAAGACAACTTGGCAGAAGTAAAACAGGTGGTAGACCGCCCAGAAATACGCGCGCTCAAAATATACATGGGACCTTCCACTGGGGAGACAGCCCTGTCAATGGAAGCTGTACGCGAACACATGAGGCAGGCGGGGGAATTGCAGCTGCCAGTAATGGTACATGCCGAAGATCTGGAAACCATCCAAGCCTGCGAAAGCGGATTCCCTCCCCATGTATCTCACCATCACCAACTGAGACCCGCAAGGGCTGAACTGCGGGCAGTGCGGCTGGCATTGATGTGGGCACGCGAATTTGGCGTCAAGCTCTATTTGGCACACACCACCTGTGCAGAACCACTGGACTGGATCACCAGCCTAGAGATGGAAAAACAGGTCATGATAGAATTCTGTCCGCACCACTTGCTATTTAATGAGGAAGACATTCCAGCACCCTTGCCCAATCGCTTTAAGGTCAATCCCCCCTTGCGAGAACGTTTCTTACAGCAAGAACTGCTTGGTATTCTCTCGCGTTGTCACGGATGCTTGGGCAGCGACCACGCACCCCATACCCTGCAAGAAAAAGGACTGCCCTATTATCTGGCACCCAGCGGCATGCCAGGAGTGGAATACTTGTTCGCTCACGCCATCAACTGGTGGCAACAGGGATGGTTTGATATCCATCGCCTGATAGAGTTGACCAGCGGCAATGCTGCTCGCTATTTTAACCTTAATAAGGGACGTCTAACAATCGGTGCCGATGCCGACTTGGTGCTGATTGACCCTCAGTGGCAATGGCGCATCGGACAGGGGGATGACGAAATCTACAGCCTGTGTGGCTGGACACCCTATGAAAATATGGGCATGAAAGGCGGCTTGATGGCATCCATTGTTTCAGGCGTACTGCGTTGGGTTCATCCACGCCTGCAGCGTGAGTAACACTTGCAGCCATAGTAGGGGCTGCAACCTGCGTTTGTTCTTTCTTGGCTTCATAAACACACAGCCCGCAACCATGACAGACTCATTGCCACCATCCATTCCTGCATTAAAGCTCTTGTCCGTCAGCAGCCGCACACGGCGTTGGCTGATACTATTGTTGTGCGTACATGCGGGGGTGTTTTTTGCGCTTTGCATGCCTCCCCACAGCATCCCTGGCTTGTGGACCATAGCTTTGCTGCCTTTGTGGCTGGCTTTAGATTTCACTCTGCGTCACAACCCCGCTAATTGGATAAAGCGAATAGGACTTTGCTGGCTGTGTACTTGGCCAGTAGGAATTTTGTATGCCTTGCTGACCGCAGACTGGGTGGTGCATTCCGCCTATGTGTTTGGAGGCTTGCCGCAGCTATTAGCAGGCAGCGTGGTATGGCTGGGGTTTGGATCATTTATAGCAGGATCGCTGTGGTTGACTCTGGCACTGCCATTTGGGCTGTTTTGGCATAGACCAGCACTGGGCTTGGTGGGCATCCCGCTGTGGGCGATAGCCATCCAGCAGCTGAGTCCCATATGGTTTCCTTGGGGCCCGGGACAACTGATGTACACCACACCCTCTTTGATACAAGCACAACGTTGGATGGGTACAGAAGGATTGGATGTGGTGTTCTTGGGCTGGCAGCTTTGGCTGTATGGAACAGTACGGCGGATGTGGACACCTGCAGAGATTCCACTGAGACCTTTGTTAACATTGGGGTTCACAGTGCTGGCGCTGCTGCTGCTGCTGACTGTAGACGGCAGGCAGGCATTGCGACCACAGCGTTCTCAAACAAACCCCCCTCCAGCATCCCTGCAATTGATCGGCATGCAGCCGAATCTCTCTTTGGCGCGGCTGGCTTCTCATCCTGAGTTGCTGCCAGCAGCACGTCTGAGAAACCTGACAGAACTGGTGCAAGAATCGGAAAACGCCGTACGCAGTACGCGTTTGCAAGCAGCAGAACAAACCGCACCAGTCAACACCGAATTGCTGGTGTGGCCGGAATCCGTGTTTAGTCCGCAGTACTTTTTCCACCTGCCAGCACGCCGCCAGGTAGAAGCACTGGCAAAACGATTAGAAGTACCAATAATACTCAACACCTTGCATACAGAATTTTCCTCAGCAGAAGAAGAGCCCCGTTATTATGGTTCTGCGGTGCATGTGCGAGCAGATGGAAGTACTGCCGGGCGCTATGATAAAATCACCCTTATGCCTTTTGGCGAAACCATTCCCCTGGGACGCTTGTTTCCTTCCTGGAGAAGACTGTTCAAGCGCATCGTTCCACAAGTGAGTGAATTTGAAGCAGGGCAGGAATACACGGTATTTCGCTTAACAGCAGCAGCAGCAGTGGCGCCACTGATTTGCTTTGACATTTTGCATCGTCAAGCAGCCTTGGAGATGGGGCGAGCTGGTGCCAATGTAGGAGTGGTGATGGCAAACCTGGCTTGGTTTGGAGACAGTGGAATCAGCCGTCAGATGGAAACTTTGATGCGTCTGCGGGCAATTGCTGCTGGCATCCCGATGGTGTTGTTGTCGCAAAATGGTGAAAGTCTAGCCATAGATGCCCAGGGACGTCGTTTGGGTGAGCCTCTGCCTGCATATACCCAGGGGGTGCTGCGGGCACGTTTAGAATTGCCAGAACAAGCCTCTTTTTATGCGCGTCATCGGGTGTGGTGGCAGCGCTTGGCACTGTCCAGCTGGGCGATACTGATGTTGTGGCTGTACTGGAAAGGAGCTTGGGCAGCCAGCAGACTTGCAGTATGGCAAAAGCTTAAAACAGCAGTGATGAAAGCCTGCTATAAGAAGCAGCAAAGGTGCTGAATGCGTCATCCTGGATACCGACGGCTGGAAAAAGAATTGATGGCCGCCCGTGCTGTTGGACGTGCTGCGCCTGAACGATTGCAGGCTGTACGTCTGCTGCTGGAAGAATTGGACTCCCCTCAGCGTCACCTGAAAGTGGTGCATGTGGCTGGCACCAATGGCAAAGGATTGACCTCCCACCTCACCGCCTGCCTACTGGAACAACACACAGGTGCTCAAGTGGGCTTGTTCACCTCACCCCATTTATCCGAGATCCGTGAACGCATCGCTTTTGGCGGTCGCAGCAGCAGCGAGGAAGAATTCGCAGCAGCAGCCTGGAAGACTCTTTCCATTGCCCGCCGACTTCGCATGCATTTCTCATTTTTTGATCTGCTCACCGCAGCTGCACTATGGGCATTCGCCCAAGCAAAAGTCCACTGGGCAGTCTTGGAAACTGGCATAGGAGGCGCCGCTGACGCCACCAACGCCATCAACAAACAACTCGCCATCATCACCCGCTTGGGGTTGGATCACCAAGCCATCCTTGGACACACACTGCGCCACATCGCCTCAGAAAAACTGGCTATCGCACCCAAGGGAGGCCAAGTGGTGCTCGGCGCACAACTTCCCACCTTGGAACACTGGATCACAGGACGTTTGAACGCCTGGAAATGTCACACGACCAAGGCCCGTATCATCAAGCTCCGTCTGCATAACTCTACCATTCACGTCCATTGGCCCGACGGCAGCTCCAATTCCAGCCCCATCTTATTTCCACAACAACAAACCCCGCCATGGCGCTCCGCCGCCGCCAATGCATTCGCCGCAGGATGGACCCTCTGGCCAAACCCAACTCCAACCCAGCGACAAAACTGGCTCAAAGCCATCTGCCAAACCCACTTGCCCGCACGGCTAGATCTAAGACAAAACCAATCCCTTTCACTACCCCCAGCACCATCAAACACAGCACCTGTTTTCAAACAAATATTGCTTGATGGCGCTCACAACCCCCAAGCACTCTGCGCCCTGGCGCATCAAATCCGACAATGGAACCTGAAACCATACCAATTGCTTCTTGTTCTTTCCAAAGACCGCCTCCATCCTCCCATCCGCCGTGCGCTCAATACCATCCTCCGACGTGCGCAACGTCTCTTGCTCCCCTCACTGATGCATGAAAAAATTGCCCCCCCACAGCAACTCCAGGCATTTCTCCACCCATCACATCCCCAGCTTCCCACCCTCACCTTCCCCAATGTCACTTCCGCACTCCAAGAAGCTTCCAGTCAACCACAGGTTCCCCTGGTTGCCACAGGTTCCTTCTGGATGATAGGAGAAATACTTAAACACATACCTACCAAACCCTCCAAGCTGCCTGCCATAATCACAAACAGCAACTGTCCCTCATTATGAACCCAGCATGGCACTCAGCGAGATAACACCCACCGTGTCCAGCACTTGTGAAACAAAGTAAAGAGCATAAAGCCCCAGCAAAAGCATCCCGCCCGCACGGCCCATGCGCCAACGGCTAGCAATAAGCGAGATAAGCAACGCAACAACCGTGCATAATAGCAGAATGCTAGAGGCAGTAACGTTTTCATTGCCAACAGGTATTTCTTCGCCACGAATAGCAATAATAAACACCCAGACCACACCCAAGCCAACCAGGATGTCAAAAATATTGCTCCCCACAGCATTGCTGATAGCCATATCGGCTTTGCCGCGACGAGCAACAGAGAGAGAACTGAGCAAGTCTGGTACAGATGTACCCACCGCCAGTACAATCAGCGCAATCACCGCTTCAGGCACGCTTAGTGATTTTGCCATCAGGACACCGCACTCCACCAACAACCAGCTGAGAACGCTGATGCTGGCTACAGAAGCAATAAACAGCCAAGTTTGATTGGTGTTCTTTCCAGCCGGCATAATCATGCGGAAAATGCCGTCAATCATCCCAGTAACTTTGCCCCAAGCCTTTTGCCACAAAGCATCTCTGCTTGGCTTCTTTTTTTCTTCTATTTCTATATCTTCCAGATTGTCGGCTTGATCTTCATAGGGGAATATTTTCCGCCACAGCGGCAGAGAAATTAGATATACCACATAAAATCCCATAAAAATAAGTGCCTCAGACATGACGATGAGACCATCAGAGAAAGACCAAAGTAACAGCCCAATAGAAACCAGATAGAAACCCAGATCGCGCACCACAGGCTGCCAACTGACCATAGCACCAGTCACCAAAGCAGAAGCCCCGACAATTACCAAGACGTTGAAGATAGCCGAACCTACGATGGTACCCGCACTGAGATCGCCCAATTCCACTGACTTGGAGAGCGCAATCAGCGAGGTAAAAAACTCAGGAGCACTGGAACCCATAGCCATCAATGTAGCTCCAGCCACATCTGAGGTGAGCTTCATGCGATTGGAAAGATGTTCCAGGCTGTGGATGAAGTATTCATCGGTTACATGCGCTAGGGCATAAAACAATAAAATCAATGCCGCAAAAGTACCCAGTGCAATCAGGATATTCATAGTAACCTGTCCTTAAAAATGAAGACTACTTGGCAATATTAGGGAAAAAATTCTTAGAAACTTATCGTGGTCAGTTACTGATACTGTTGCAACCCGTTCTTGTGTGCCAAAATTGGAAATAGCCGTTCTGTGGAGACAGTTTTTCTTCAACGAATGCCAACAGCAATGAATGCAAATAGCAATCCAAAATATAATCAAATAACCAAAATTTGGCAAACAAGCTGGAGAGACTGATAAAAAATGGGCATAAGATGCCCAGTGGCGTGATATATTGGCTGGCAAGTATAGGGGATGGGCGGGTGATGCCAGAAGCCAGCAGGACAGCGGAACAAGGATAAGCGAGACCATGACAAGCGAGACCAGGACAGGGAGACTAGGATAGGAAGATTTGGCACCAACAACCAGGCAGCAAAGAAGAAGCAGACCTAGCGAAACATGTCGGTTAGGAAAAGAAGACAAGGTTTTGTCTGTGGAAAGCGAAGGTGGTGTGGCAGAAGATATACTGGAAACAACAGCATGGCTAAAAGAGGGGGTAAGCGGTTTGCAGTGTGGATTTGGTAAAGCACAGCCCCGACAGAGTGACTGGGAATTGGCACAGCATTTGGGAGGCATCTGGGGAGAGGGGGCATCGGTGCCTGTGCAATTGTTGACACAACCGCACGGGACGGCATGGCTAGAAACAGGGGAAGTTGTTGGTTATGATGCCCAAGGTCAAGCACTGCCTTGTTGTGATGGTGCGGTAGGATGGCTGGAAGATGGAAGGGGGCTGCGGCTGGGGATAAAGACAGCGGATTGTGTGCCTATATTGTTGGTGGATGGCAAGCAGGGACTTTATGCAGGACTTCATTTAGGTTGGCGAGGAACAGCAAAAGGGTTTTTGAGTCGTTTGCTGCAGCATTGGAAAAAGGAGGGAGGGTTGCAGCAGGTGCGTTTAGCAATGGGACCACATATTTGTGGGTGTTGTTTTCAGGTGGGAACGGAGTGTTTGGATCAGTTTCCTTCCCGGTGGCTGGAGGGGGCGGTGAAAGAACATCCAGGTGGTTATTGGTTGAATTTGGCTGCGGTTTTGCGCACCCAAGCAAAGGAGTATGGTCTGGCAAACGAACAGATACGCCAAGTGGATCAATGCTCTTTTTGTGAGACAAATACCCAAGGAGAAAAGATATATGCTAGCTATCGGCGTCATCTTTTGGCAAAGTCAGCCTTGCCCAAGGTTTTGCCTCCAAGCACAGTCAATCTCTCATGGATTGGCCCTGCTTGATGGGTCATTGTACGGATCAAGTTATATATCTCAGACAGAATAACCATGTTGAATCCGTTCCAGTCATCCAAAGCACAGTGAACATCAAAGAACACCCCCCAAATGTACTGCAGCCAGGCGTACTGCAGCCAGGCGTACTGCATCCAGGCGCACTGCTGCGACAAGGCAGCGTGAAAAACCTGCGCCAAGCAAAAGACCCTAACCAACTCTGGTTTGAATTTACCGATGACTACTCAGTATTTGACTGGGGAAAAATGCCAGACCCCATCCCTGGCAAAGGCCAGGCACTGGCACGGCTGGCAGAGTATCTGTTTGAACGGCTGGCAGACAAACAACTATGGACGCATCCCAGTCTGAAAAACCATAAAGATATCTCGCCCTGCCTGCCCATTCGCCACCACTTCTTGCAGCGACAGCAATCCGCCATACTGGTACACCGTGTGGACATCCCTCAGCTGCAACCAAGCACAATAGCCAACATCCCTATTTACGACTATGCCTATCCCCAACAGACACGCCAACTCATCCCCCTGGAAGTGATTTTTCGCTTTGGTGTGCCCAAAGGTTCTAGCCTGCTCAAGCGCAGCCACTGGTATTCCTTTCCTATCCACGAAGGAGCAGAATTTGAAAATTCCCTTATTGAATTTTCCACCAAGCTAGAATCCAAAGACCGCATACTGTCTTATCAAGAAGCCTGCCTCATCATGGGTGGAGATACCCAAGACCTCACACGCCTGCACGGCAAAACCCAAGCCGTGGCACTGGCACTAAAAATCCTGCTGAAAGAATGTGGTCTGAAACTATGGGATGGCAAATTGGAATGGGCTCGCTGGGACGACGATTTTCTGCTGGTAGACAGCATCGGACCTGATGAACTGCGTGTGAGCCAACAAGAAGCCACGTTTAGCAAACAATTCCTGCGAGATTTCTATCTTTCCACCCCTTGGATGAAGGCTATTGATGAAGGCCGTCTCCTTGCCAAATCCCGTGCGCAAACCGATTGGACCACCATCGTGAAAACAGAACTCCGCCAGCAGCCTCCACCACTCACAGCACCCTGGCTGCATGCTGCCGCAGCCCTCTATCAAGATTTTTGCACCATGGTGATAGAACAAAAAAACGCCGACAACTTCCTCAAAGCCTTCCGCAATTTGCAAAATCAATTGCAAAATCAATTGCAAAATCAACAAGCATCTACCAGCTAATCCCCTCTATCAAGCCATCCCATGTTCAGTCAATTGTTGCTGCTCATCATCAAAGATATACGCATGGATTGGCGACGCACAGAAAACCTGCCCGCCATAGCTCTATTTACCCTCTTGATATGGCTGATCTTTGCTCTTGCATTCCACAGCCAAAATACCCAAACCTTCCGCACCACCCCTCTGGTAACCAAGCGCGCAAGCCTCATAGGCGCAACCCCACAACAACTCCAAATCCTCAAAAGCATAGAAGGACAAACCCATTCCCACGCCCAAGGCTGGGTCAATGCCTTCAACCTGGCTGCCAAAGCATACCAAACCCCCTTTCACCCTCCACTAGATCGTGCCACCCTCCTGAAATGGAGCCAACATTCCACACTTCAATCAAGTGCCGCCGCACTGCTATGGGTGGTGCTGCTTCTCAGCGGTATACTGGGAATCAACCGCTCCTTCTCCTTTGAAAGACAACACAATGCCTGGCACGCCCTCCTGCTCACTCCCGTTCCCAGGCAAACCCTCTGGCTGGCCAAATGCCTCGCCAACTTCCTAGCCCTCTCCACCATCATGCTGCTGGCACTCCTCGCCTCCGCACTTTTCTTGCAACTCCCCCTTGCCATTACTGCTCCCCAGCTTATACCCATCCTCGCCTGCGGCACACTTGGCTTCTCCGCTCTCGGCTCCCTCCTCGCCTGCCTCACCACCTCCCTCCCAGCAAAAGAACTGCTCCTTCCATTGCTGCTATATCCCCTCCTCATCCCCCTCATCCTTGCAGGTGTACAAGCCACCAGCCTCACCCTGGACGGATACCCCATCAGCCAACTCCAACCCTGGCTGCACATCCTGCTCGCCTGCGACATCCTTTTCCTGCTGGCAGGATTCTCCCTCGCCAAACATGCCTTCAGCTCATAAAACCCTTTTTCACCTAAGAAATATGGCTGCTAAGGAGCAGCAGCTTGCTGACGCTGCTGAAGAATGCGCTTGTAGTCAGTAGGCATGATTTTAACCAGCAGCTGCTGGGTATGCTGCCAGTCTTGCAGCAGCTGCTGTGCTTTGGGACTTTGCGTGATCTGGGTATGTTGTTGAAGCATTTGCTGTATCCAGTGCATATCTTCTGCTTCTGGTTGTTCTAGTTCCACCATGGAGGTATTGCAGCGTTGAGGAAAGCTGCCATTTTCATCCAGGATGTAAGCGATGCCGCCAGACATGCCAGCTGCAAAGTTGAGTCCCGTGGATCCGAGGATTAGCACCCGACCGCCTGTCATATATTCACAACCGTGATCTCCCACGCCTTCTACTACAGCTTCTGCCCCGCTATTGCGGACACAGAAGCGTTCGCCTGCCTGCCCATTGAAGTAAGCCTTGCCTGCGGTGGCACCGTAGAGAGCGACATTGCCAATAATCATGTTGTCCTGGGGCTGAAAACGCACGCCAGCAGGTGGCTGCACCACGATATGTCCCCCTGACAGACCTTTTGCTGTGTAGTCATTGCTTTCTCCGTGGAGATGAAGCGTAATCCCTTTGGGCAGGAAGGCTCCAAGACTTTGTCCTGCGGAACCATGCAGATGGAATTGGATGGTGTTATCAGGCAGGCCATCAGCACCGAAGGTTTTGGAGACTTCAGAACCAAGCATGGTGCCAATGGTGAGATTGGTATTGCGGATCTGCAAGGTGTGTCGCACAGGCTTTCGCTCGTTCAATGCTGGTTGTGCCAGTTGGATAAGTTGGTTATCCAAAATTGTATCCAAGCCGTGCTGTTGTTTCCGAGTATTTCGTCGGGGAGTATTCTTGGGCACAGGAATTGGTTGAAGAATGGGGGAAAGGTCAACATCTTTGGCTTTCCAGTGCTTGAGGGCGGGAGTGAATTGCAGCACATGAGATTGTCCAATCATTTCATCCATGGTGGGAAAACCAAGGTGTGCCATCCAACTGCGAACATCTTGGGCGACAAATTGAAAGTAGCGGATAAGGTATTCTGGCTTGCCCTGGTATTTTTTTCTAAGGCGGGGGTCTTGGGTAGCCACGCCTACGGGGCAAGTATTGAGGTGGCAGACTCGCATCATGATGCAGCCCAGGGTGATCAACGGCAGGGTGGAAAAGCCGAATTCTTCTGCTCCTAAGAGGGCTGCCACCACCACATCGCGACCGGTTTTCAGTTGACCATCGGTTTGCACGCGGATGGATTGACGCAAATTGTTTAAGACAAGAGTTTGCTGGGTTTCTGCCAGTCCAATTTCCCAAGGAATGCCAGCATAGCGGATGGAACTCAAAGGAGAAGCGCCTGTTCCACCCTCATGCCCGCTGATGAGTACCGCATCGGCTTTGGCTTTTGCCACGCCCGCAGCCACTGCACCCACCCCTGTTTCAGCCACCAGCTTCACCGAAACATCGGCTTGGGGGTTGGCGTTCTTCAGGTCAAATATCAGCTGCTTGATATCTTCAATAGAGTAAATATCGTGATGGGGAGGGGGAGATATCAGCCCTACGCCTGGGGTGGTAAAGCGCATCTTGCCAATATAGTCATCTACCTTGTAACCCGGAAGCTGACCGCCTTCACCAGGCTTTGCCCCTTGGGCAATTTTTATTTGCAACTCTCGTGCATTGACCAAATAGTAACTGCTCACACCAAAACGACCAGAAGCCACTTGTTTGATGTAGCTGCTGCGACTGTCTCCATTTGCATCTGGAGTGAAGCGAACGGGGTCCTCGCCTCCTTCGCCGGTGTTGCTTTTTCCGCCTAATCGGTTCATAGCAATCGCCAGGTCTTCATGGCATTCACGACTGATAGAACCCAGGGACATAGCCCCGCTGCAAAAACGCCGCACAATATCAGCAACAGGTTCAACCTCTGCTATGGGAATAGGATTTGGTTTGAAATCAAACAAGGCACGCAAGGTGCCCAAATGGTGTTCTTTTTGGTGTACCAGCTTACAAAAGCGTTGGTATGCCTGGGGGTCCTCGTGACGGACAGCTAATTGCAGGTTATGGGCTGTAGAAGAATTGATAGCATGGTACTCGCCGTCGCGGCGGTATTGGTAAATACCACCCAAATCCAAAAAAGGATTGCCAGTGCTGATAAACGCACTCTGGTGCCGCTTGATGATCTCCTGATAAAGACCATCTAAATCCATGCCGCCGATAGGTGAGGGGGTGCCACAAAAATGGCGTTCAACCAGCGCTTTGTCCAAGCCCAAGCATTCATAAATTTGCGCTCCCTGATAACTTAGCAAGGTGGAAATGCCCATTTTGGAAAACACCTTCAACAGCCCCTTGTCAATGGCATCGGCATAGTTCTTTTGCCAGGCTTCCAAAGATTCTTTAGGCTGGGGCTGTTGTTGGTGGAGGTTTTCCAAGGTTTTCCAAACCAGCCACGGATGCACCGCAGATGCCCCATATCCTACCAACGCTGCCACATGCTGAACTTCACGAGCTTCTGCCGTTTGTGACACCAGTCCCACACCTCCACGCGCACCCTTGCCAATTAAATGATGATGCACCGCAGATATCGCCAGTAAGCTAGGCAAGGGAGCGTGTTCTTTGTCCGCTCCGATATCACTTAATACCAACACCCGCACCCCTGCACTCACCGCTTGCTCTGCCTGATGACAGAGCCTATTCAAGCTGGATTTAAATCCTTCCTCTGCTTCTGCAACCGCAAAGCAACTGCTTAATATTTCACAACGGAATCCTTGCTCTGACTGCCCCAGCAGCTTTTCAAGCTCTTCATCGCTCAGCAGTGGACGCTCAAAGCGCAGCACATCTGTATCTCCCTCAGGCAGTTGCTCATGAGACGGCTTGCCACTTGAAGCCTTGGCAGACGAACCATCCACAGACAGCAGGTTGCTCTCATTGCCAATATAAGTGGCTAATGACATCACCATCCGTTCCCGAATGGGGTCAATGGCAGGATTGGTCACTTGGGCAAAATTCTGGCGAAAGTATTCAAACAGCAGCCGCGGACGGTTGGACAGTACTGCAATCGGCGTGTCATGCCCCATAGAACCAATGGGTTCCTGCGCACTAGTAGCCATAGGAATAAGAATGAATTTAAAATCTTCTTTGGTGTAACCAAAGGTTTGCTGCAAACAAAGCAGCTGTGCTGCTGAAAGTTCAGCAGGGGGCAGCCCCCTGGCAGTAACCTGGTCGCTGCGCTGCCTGCGCAATGAAGCGGCAGCTGCAGGCAATTCTGATACACTATGGATGTGTTTTTTCACCCAGCTGCCATAGTCGCATGCCGATGCCAGTTGCTGCTTCACTTGTGCATCAAAGCGCAGGGGACTGTGGGAGGCTTCATTGCTTATCTGCTTGTTGGTCAGATCCAGCATGATAATTTTTCCTGGGCGCAGCCGAGTGCATTGTTTAATATTTTCCGCTTCTAAGGGCAACACCCCAGTTTCTGAGGCAGCAATCAAGCGGCCGTCATAAGTCAAAGTGATGCGCATTGGGCGCAGACCATTACGGTCCAAAGCTGCCCCCACGCTGCGTCCATTGCAAAAGGCTACAGCTGCGGGACCATCCCAAGGTTCCATCAAGGTGGCGTGATACTGATAGTAGTCCTTCAATTGCTGCGATATCTGCGGATGATTCTCCCATGCTTCAGGAATCATCATGGTCATGCAGTGTTCCAGTGACCGTCCGTTGTGCAGCAAAAACTCCATGGCTGCGTCTAGTACTGCTGAATCGCTATCTTGGGAATTGACAATGGGATACAGCCGTTTTAAATCATGCCCCCACCATTCTGAGCGCATGATTTTCTCACGCGCCCGCATCCAATTGACATTGCCCCGCAAGGTATTGATTTCCCCATTGTGTGCCAGCAGGCGAAATGGCTGCGACAACGGCCAACTAGGAAAAGTGTTGGTACTGTAACGGGCATGTACCAAAGCCACTGCAGACAATAGTTCTGGCCTAGAAAGATCAGCATAAAAAGGCTCCAGCTGCTGTGAGGTCAACATGCCCTTATACACCAGCGTCCTCCCAGAAAAACTGGGAATGTGCAGCTGCAATCCTTCTTTTTCTGCGCGATTTTCTATCTGACGCCGCAGCAAATACAGCACCCGCTCAAAACCCTCTTCCTCTTGCTCCCCTTTTGGCTGCCAGCCTTCCCCCACCCCAATAAATACCTGTTCAATCCGCGGCTGTGTCTCCCGTGCCGCACGACCCAAACCCGCATCGCCCAGTGGCACCTCACGCCAACCCAGAACCCGCAAACCCTCCAACACCGCACATGTCTCCACCAATCCTTTACAGGTCTCAGCCCCCCCATCCACAGGTAAAAAAATCATCCCCACTCCCCAGCATCCCCTTTGCGGCAGCTCTATCCCCAACCTCCCGCATTCCTTAGCAAGAAATTCCACCGGCAACTGCAACAATATTCCCGCACCATCCCCCACACACGCATCCGCTCCCGTTGCTCCCCGATGCTCCAAATTCCGTAAAATCTCCAACCCCTGACGCACCATCTCATGGCTGGGAATACCATCCATGCGCGCCACAAAACCCACTCCACATGCATCCCGTTCATGTCCAGGATGATACAAACCCACCCTCCCAGGGATACCAAACGCACCCCGATTAACGCTACTCATCTCCACATTCTCAATACAAGCAACCTGAAAAAATACCAACTCTTATCTTATACCTTCCTTTCTGCTGTTTTCAAATCATGGTTCCGCAGCCCATAAGCCACAACCAGGCAAATCAAGGGAGATCCCTTGCATCCTCCACTGCCGATTGCCTCAACAACCTTGACAAATTCAGCTGGCTGCGCCGTTTTCTCCCGTAATGCTGGCAAATTTAGAGATAAAATGGGAAAAACTGGTAAGAGAACCCAGAAGAAGGAAATAAAAAGGGCGGCTAAATGAAATTGTTGTCATCAGAAAGCATTTTACTGAGACGGCGTGCGTTTCAAGAAGGTGATTGGATTGTTACCTTTTTGACACCGCATTGTGGTTTGTTAAAGGGAATAGTGCGGGGATCACGTAAATTGACTTCACGCGGCATAGGCGATTTTGAACCTCTTAGCATGGGCATAGTGTATTACAGCGAACATCCCACCCGTGAATTAGTGAATATACGTAAACGCGATGGTGTTACTTCGGGCTGGTATTTTTCCCAAAGTTACGAAAAATTTTGCTACGCTAGCTATCTAGCTGAATTAATGGAGCTTTGTCCGATTGCTACAGAACAAGCATCTGACTGTTATCAATTGCTTAACAAGGGGCTCAAAGAAATTTTGCAAGCAACACAGCTTCGCTTATTGCCTTTGGTGCGCTTGCGTTTTGAATTGAAATACCTGCGATTGATGGGTATTCAACCCAACTGGAAAATCTGCATGCACTGCGGCACATCTCCTCCCTGGTCTAAAACAGCCCGACTTTCACCTTCTATGGGTGGCATTCTTTGTCCACAGTGTGTACATCAAACCCCTAACGCACCCCTAATAGACCCACTATCCCTGGCATTCATCATCGCCTGGCAAAGCGGACAGCCCCACCAAAAGCCTCAAAAAGCCTGGTTGGAACAATTACTGAATGCCTTGAGCGCCTACCTTCACCACCACATAGAACGCCAACCCCGCTCGCTGGCAATCCTTCCCAACTTGGATCAACTCGCCAACAAGCAAAACTCCACCCCCCATAAAAATCCCCTATAAAATCCCTCCCCGCCTGCCTTAGACCACGACCGATTGTATTTCTCATCTATACTGGGTTATACTCAACCCAACTTCCTGCACAAAATGTTTTTAACCATGCTTCAACCGTCCTGCCTCCTGCCATCTGCCCACAGCATCAAATACCTGACCATTCTCACCTTTACTATTTTGCTGGGTTCATCCTCTGCTTCCTCTCAGCAAATCAATGATATCGTCTGCGTACGCGCACCTCGCGCCAACCTGCGCGCAGGGCCAGGCCTGCAACATCGTATCAATTGGCAAATCAATCGCCACATGCCCCTCAAGCTGCTAGCCCAACAAGGCTCCTGGTTAAAAGTTGAAGACCTTAATCAAGAAATACATTGGATTGCTGTCCGCCTGGTGTCCAACAAATTCCCATGTATCGCCATTGCCAAACCATCTGCACAAATTCGCCAAGGACCATCCTCACGAGCCCCTTTGCTGTTCGTAATAGAAAAAAACACTCCCTTCCGCGTCATCAAACAACAAGAAAATTGGTTGCAGCTGGACTATTATCAACAAGATATTTGGGTACATGATACGCTCGTTTGGCCACAGCCCAAGCAAAACCAATAACCTCCAACTTTTTCTGCGATATCTCCCATGAATCAACCCACACCCCCCAAACAACCCCTAGATCAACACGCTCTCAACCAGCTCTTCTTAGAAGCGCGCTCCTATAAAAAATGGCTTCCTGCCCCTCTACCCGAATCCTTACTACAACAACTCTATAACCTAACCAAATGGGGTCCCACCAGCTACAACGACTGCCCCCTACGCATTGTCTTTGTCACTGGATCATCAGCCAAACAACGCCTGCTGCCCACTCTTAGCAAAGGCAACCTCAAACCTACCCAAGAGGCACCTGCCACAGCCATCTTAGCCTATGACCTAGAATTCTGGCGTGCGCTTCCTCGCCTGCTTCCACAATTAGATCTCACCCACCTGTACCAAAACAATCCCCAAGCAGCACAACACGCTGCCAACAGAGACGGTAATCTTCAAGCTGGCTACTTCATCCTCGCCGCACGCTCACTAGGCCTAGGCTGCGGCCCCATGGCAGGTTTTGACAATAAATTGGTCAACCAAACCTTCTTTCCCAATTCTTCCATCCGTTCCAACTTCCTCTGCAACATCGGATACGCCGATACCTCAAAATTACACCCACGCGGACCACGCCTAGAATTTGATGAAGTCTGCCAAATCTTGTAAAAATCACTCCCCGCCTGCACCTTCTTTGCCATCGCTTCCTCCACTCTCTCCCCTTATTTCTTCATGCTCCCATCCACGCGAACTTAACACCCCCCGAAAACACCTGCGATATCGCCACAACAACCACAACTCCAAACAGACCCCCAGCAAAGGCTCGCCTATCGTTTGCAAATCCAAAAACAGATGTGCCAATACAATGTTCACCAATATCGGTGCCAATAACAGCAATCCTAATGGCACAAACCAACCACTCACCAACATCAAACCCGCAGCCACATACACCACCGACAACAATGGAATAAAATAGCGCATCGCCGACAGCGCCTCCAATAACGGCAGCACACCTGCTGGAATATCACGCGTAATACCCGTTAAACCAGGCAATAAAAACATCAACCCCAATATCACCCGCGCTGCGATAGTAAATACCCGTAACATCCATCTTTCCCAATTCAGTACAGCAAGCCACCCCCTCCCCATAACTGTTCCCATCACATTATATACTTCCTCTGCCCACAATAATTGAAGAATTGGATGGGATATTTTTTATTGAAAGCGTCATTGAAAAGGACTGTGGGGGATATGCAGCAAGAGGTGCTTGTTCAAGAGACGCTTTTTCAAGAGGTAATAGAAAATGGATAAGTTTCGCTTGCAGTCCAATTTTTCCTTGACTGCTCCTCAGGCGAAAGTGGTGGATCAACTGTGCGAAGGATTTTTGGCGGGGGTGAAGCATCAAACATTGGCTGGGGTCACTGGCTCAGGAAAAACATTTTTGATGGCCAATATGATGGAACGTTTGCAGCGTCCTGCCTTGGTGATTGCACCCAACAAGATACTGGCGGCTCAGTTGTATCAGGAATTTTGTCATTTTTTCCCGGATAATGCGGTGGAATATTTTGTCAGCTATTACGATTATTATCAGCCAGAAGCGTATGTGCCTGTGCGAGATTTATATATAGAGAAAGATTCATGCATCAATGATGAGTTGGATCGCATGCGTTTATCGGCAACACGGGCTCTACTAGAACGTGAAGATGTGGTGATTGTAGCCAGTGTGTCATGCATCTATGGATTGGGGTCTCCGGAGGTTTATCGAGGGATGTTGGTGTATGTGCAATTGGGCGAGCAGTTGTCGCGAGACACCCTATTACGGCGCTTGGTGGATATTCAATATCAGCGGAATGATTATGATTTTCACCGTGGTGTATTTCGGGTGCGCGGGGATGTGGTAGAGGTGTTTCCTGCGGAAGGCGAGCATGCGGTGCGAATAGAGTTTTTTGGTGATGAGGTAGAAGCGATTAGTCGCGTGGATGCGGTGGCGGGGAAAAAATTGGAGTTGTTGAGCAAGGCAGTGATATATCCGGCATCGCACTATGTATCGCCGCCAGATGAAATGCCGCGGGCATTGGATGCCATTCGTCAAGAGTTGAGGCAGCGGCTGCAATATTTGCAGACCCAAAACAAGCTGCTTGAAGCCCAACGATTAGAACAACGCACTATGTTTGATTTAGAAATGTTGGAAGAAACAGGAGTTTGTAAAGGGATAGAAAACTACAGCCGTTGGATACAAGATCGTGAAGCGGGGAGTACACCACCGACCTTGATAGACTACTTTCCTAAGCGTTCGCTGCTGTTTGTAGATGAAAGCCATGTGACCTTTCCGCAGCTAGGGGGAATGAGCAAAGGCGATCGGGCGCGTAAACAAACACTGGTGGAGCATGGTTTTCGTCTGCCCAGCGCCTTGGACAATCGTCCCTTGACCTTTGAGGAATATGAACAATGTATAGAGCAAAGCATTTATTGGTCTGCCACACCAGGCACCTACGAATTGGAACACAGCCCAGAACACGCTCTAGAACTATTAATTCGCCCTACGGGGTTGCTGGATCCCTCCATTGAAGTGCGTCCGGTAACAGGACAAGTAGACGATTTGCTGGAAGAATTACGCCAATGCAGCAAAAAAGACGAACGGGCCTTGGTGCTGACCCTCACCAAAAGGATGGCAGAAGACATCACCGCATACTACGAAAAGTTAGGTTTGCGTGTGCGCTGGATGCATTCAGAAGTGGATGCTGTAGAGCGTGCGGAAATTGTGCGCAGCCTGCGTGCTGGCAGCTTTGACGTGTTGGTGGGCATCAACCTGCTGCGAGAAGGATTAGACCTGCCAGAAGTTGCTTTAGTGGCAATTTTAGACGCAGACAAAGAAGGTTATCTTCGATCTGAACGCTCCCTCATGCAAACCTGTGGACGCGCTGCCCGTCATGAAAAAGGACGTGTCATCTTCTATGCAGACCGCACCACCGCTTCCATGCAGGCTGTAATAGATGAAACCAACCGCCGTCGAAACATTCAACAAACCTATAACCAGACCCACAACATTACCCCGCATGCTGTCAAACGCAGCATGCAGGCACCATTGGTAGCAGCCATACCAGAAGATGCTCCTCCTGAAACCAAAAAAGCAATTGGATCGATTGCAGACAGCGCTAATAACCGTAATCTCAACAGCAAAGTATGGTTGAACAATATCCAAAAATTAGAAAAACATATGCACCAAGCTGCCAAAGCACTAGAATTTGAAAAAGCTGCAGAAATCCGCGATGAAATCTCCCAGCTGAAAAAAGAACACCTCGGCATTTCTTAGAATCATCCATACCAAAGATCACAAGCCCTGTTTTAAGCTGACCCGAGCACCTCTTCATGCACCCGATTTGAAACACTTGAAAAAAATAGCAAGATGAAGCCAACCATTCCCATTTTTGTTGCCGCACAGGCAGTAACCCCTTTTCTAGGAAAAGGTCGTAAAGATTATCAGGGGGCCGATCATCGGTATTTTCGTGCAGATTTAGAACCTGGCATAGAACAGTTTACCGCAGAGGCACTGCGGATTTTGCTACAATCGCGGGGTTGGGATGAAACCCTCTGGCAGCAAATTCAGCGGATAGTGGTAGGCAATTTTGCAGGAGAGTTGTTCTGCCAACAAGGCATGCTGGGAGGATTGCTCTCCCGTATAGCAGACGGGTTCCGTGGCACAGGTGCTGTACGCTGTGAGGCTGCTTGCGCTTCGGGCGGCGTCAGCGTCGTTAGTGCTATAGAAGCCCTGCAGGCAGGCTTAGACCTAGTGCTGGTGGTAGGAGTAGAAGTGCAAACCACCGTCCGCGCCAGGGAAGGAGCAGATTTCCTCGCCCGCGCAGCCCACTACCCCACCGAACGCAGCCTGGACCCCTTCACCTTCCCCGCTTTAATGGCAAAACGCACCAAAGCCTACAAAGAAGCCTACTCCATCACTGATGCCGACCTCTCTCGAGTCAGCCTCAAAGCCTATGCCAACGCCAACCTTAATCCTCTGGCGCATCGCTACCATACCCTACTCTCTCCACAACAAGCCCAAGAAACTTCAGATGACAACCCCCACTTCCTAAAAAATCCCCAACTCCACCCCCACCTTAAAATCAGCGACTGCTCCCCCGTATCAGACGGCGCAGCTGCCATCTTGTTAGCCTCCCCCAACGGTTTGAAAAAACTAGAACTCTCCCCAAAAGACTGCTGCCAAATCCTCTCCTACGCCATCGCCACCAACCCCTTAGGAAAAGTACAATCCCCTCTCCAAATGGATACTTCCGCCAAAGCCGCACAAGAAGCCCTCTCACACGCCAAACTCACACCCCGCCAAATCCAAGCAGCTGAACTCCACGACTGCTTTGCCATCGCCGAAATCCTCGCCTATGAAGCTGTTGGATGGGCAAAACCAGGAGAAGCAGTCCAATTGCTAAAAAACCAATACACCTCCATCCAAGGACCCCAACCCACCAATACCGGAGGCGGACTCATCGGCTTTGGACACCCCGTAGGTGCAACCGGTGTAAAACAAATCGCCGAACTCAGCAAACAATCACTCCAACTCTGCCAAAATTATCAAATCCCCTCGCCCCCAGTCTTCTCTCTTGCCCTCAACATGGGCGGAGACGACCGCACTGCCACCGCCTGCATCCTCCAAGCGCCTGCTTAAACATACTAGGCGCCCATCACCAGCATGCATGATCATGCCTCTTCACTTTAAGCCGAGGTGCTGTCATTTGGCTTCAAGGAGTTTGCTGATTTCAAAGATGGTGTTGACGTAATCAGAAGAATGGTTATAGCCCCAGACTGCTTTCCAACGTTGTTGGTAGGTGGTGTTGCGTTTCCAGCCGTGTTGGTTCAGGTAATAGGCAACGCTGGCGATGGCGTCATGAATATGGTTGAGGTTAACCGTTCCATCTTGATTGCCATCTATGCTCCATTGCAATTGACTGGTGGGCAGGAATTGGGGGATGCCGAGTGCACCTGCATAGGAGCTGCGAATATGACGAATGGCAGCTGGTCGTGAGCCATTGAGTTTGAGTAATGCGGTGAGTTGATTGTATCCAAAGCGGGATTTTTGTTCTAGTCTCAGCTGCAGCCATTTTCGTTCTAGGTTGGGTTGGTGGGTGCGAAATTCCGTCCAATAGGCTTGCAAATCTTGCCGCGGGTCTAGCACAGCTAAGGAAACAAATACATTGAGAGCGGAGTAGCGCAAAGCTGCTCTTCCAAAAGCGGTTTCTGCCAGCAAGATGGCAGTAATGATGGTTGCAGGAACATGATAGCGTTTCTCTGCTGCTGCCAAGTTTCCTCGTTGCTTTCTTAAAAATCTGTGCGCCAAATTGATGGCATAAGCTTCGGTGAACTGGCGATAATGGGAAATGCGTTCTGGGTTAAACACATTAAATCGGACAGCCTGCTTAGCAGAGCACAATTTCGCTCCATCAAACACCTGTTTGAGCCAGGGCTTGGCAAATCCTTCTGCATGCAGACGTTCTATCAAATACTGCCTGCGTTCAGCCGCAATGGCTTCCCCCTCGCCGCAACCCGATGGAGAGGCAGCCTGTACTATCCCGCCTGAAAACAACATCACAATACCCCCCAGCCATCCCCAAATCGCTAGATGCTTTGGACAAACAACACTTATACGCATAAGCTATCTGCCTTGTCTCACAAAACCAATGTTTTGGTTTATGCCCATTTCCTTATAAATAACTTTAACATCATGCCACCCCCTAAGGAAAAACATCCATGAAGCTGTGGAGCATATCAGACTTGCATCTCTCTTTTGGCGATGCCAGCTGCAGCTGGGTTACCAAGCCGATGCATATTTTTGGTGAACATTGGCGCAAACACTGGCTGAAAATATCCGCAGTTTGGGAAGAACGCATCCAACCCCAAGATGTGATCTTGCTTCCTGGCGACCTCTCCTGGGCTCGCACTACCAAAAACGCACGTCATGACTTGCTCTGGCTTGCTCAAAGAAGGGGCGTACGCAAAATTATTGTTCCAGGCAATCACGATCACTGGTGGCCTCCCAACAGCACACTACCTCAAAAATTACACTCCCTTCAGCTACTTCGGGGTACAGCTCTAGCCTATCAAGGCATGGCTTTTTGCGGTACTTGCGGCTGGATTGCTCCCCAAGATCCCTACGCCAAAGCACATGATAGCTCACCATTTGAAGAAGAACTCGCCCTGCTAGAAAAAGCCCTTAAAGCTGCCAAGAAACTTCAACCAATACATGGCATTCACGTACTGCTTCATTTCTCACCATGGGACTCCCAAGGCAAACCCACTCCCTTTGACAAGCTGCTCCAGCAATACCAAGTCAGTTCCATCACCTACGGGCACTTTCATTTCCCACAAGAATGGGAACTGGCCCCAAAAGGATGGCACAATGGAATTTTTTACACCCTGGCATCTGCAGATTTTCTGCAATTCACCCCTACTCCCCTTCCTTTCCCATGCTGAAAGCCTATAAGGAAGTCTGCTTTTTTTGTGGCAAGTATTGGGTAAGAGCAATGCCACCACCGATGATGGTAAGAGGCACCCATTGCCCCAGCCAGAAAACAACGCTGCCAGCAAAGGCTTCTTCTTTAGATATGCCCAGCCACTCCAGTGCCAGCAGAAATCCCAATTGAGTCACACCGATGAAGCCAGGCAAGCTGGGAAAGCTGGAGAGAAAGGTTACAGTAGAAAGAACCAATATGGCTTGTTGAAAAGGAATAGCTTTTCCGATAGCAGCCATAGAGCAAATAATCATCGCTCCATAGGCTGCCCATTTGAAGATGGAGAGCAAGCATACCCAAGTAAGATTTTTGGGTAAGCGGAGGGCTTGCATGCCCTGAAGCAACTGATTGAGCAGTGTATCTCCTTTATGGGCAACTCTGCCAGGCAGCCAGCGTTTGAATGCCTTCCACAATGAAGTGGTGGCTTGTGGTCTCCAGACCAAAGCCATCATGCTAACCAATGTCACCACAGCCAAGGGCAGCAAAAAAGCTGAGCCTAAGCGAAGTGTGTCAGGCAGCGGCGGCAAAAATGGCAGCGTCGCTAGCGCAAGCCATACAATCGCCAATACATCAAACAAACGATCCGCTGCCACCGTGGTCAACACACCCGTAAACGACAACTGCTTGGCACGACTAAGCATCACCACCCGCAGCACCTCCCCTATGCGCGCAGGGAATATATTGTTACCAGCAAAACCTGCCATTAACGCAGGTGCGCTCTCCCACCAACCCAAGCGTCGCTGGGGCAACAACAATACATTCCAACGTACGCCTGTCAACCATACAAACACCAACAACCCCAGCCACAATGGCAACAGCCAGAACAACTGCACCGACAATAGAACCGCCCATAATTTTTCCCACTCAATACCTCGCAACGAGAGATACAAAAATAGTCCGCTCACCAACAAAGCCAACAATAGCCAGTATTTCAATTGTCCACTTTTATCCATGCGCTTCTTAAAACCGCCTCAAAATAAGTTCTTTTGGCATTTTCTTTGCTTTAATGAGAGAAGTATTTCTAACTAGAATTTTTTTGATGTACAAGTTTCCTTTGACATCACAAAAATTATGCGATAGAGTAGCCAACGAGTTTGCTCTATTATAGCAAGACTTAGCTTCCTCCAGGAGAATATTGGAATTTTTTGATCATGGTTCTCGAACAAAGGCACGAGGGCTATTACAGAATATTACTAGCAGAAAAGACCTGCGCAAAAAAACAATTCAATAGAATCAGTACAAAGGAAACAGAAAAGTGGACAGGGCAAAAAAGAAAACTGATCTCTGTAGAAGATGTTTCTTTCTGCGGTGGGCTTGGTGTTATTGTTACTTGTTGGTGTTGTTGTTGCCTGTATCAGCATGGGGACAAGGTCTAGTTGTCAACAAGACCTTTATAGATAAGCAGCTAGAAATATACTACGACCCTACAGGTGATCAGACACCGCCTCAGCGCTTTACATTATGGCCATTTGAGTCATACAGACCTTCCCGACACCAGAATCAGGCAAGTGGAGACTACTGGATTCGAATGCGGGTGAGACCTCCTTTACAGGAGGTATCAGAAGGATATGTGCTGACTATCAACGGCATTCAAACGCGTAAACTAGATATATATCAATACATTCCCCAGACCAGCACTTTGAGGGAAGTGCCATTACAGTTCAGGCAAGTTGACATTAATGCTGAGAAAGATCTCGCATCGGTCGAACAGCGGTCAGGATTTTCTTTATTAAAGCCGATAAAAGAAGATTCCGCAGATGAATTGTATATCCGCGTACCGGCGGCAAATATTGAACAGCTGCAGATACAAATTCTTGCCAACCTTAACCAGCGTAGATGGCTACCCTTAATATTGCTAGGGGCAAAGCTTGGTTTGATGCTAATAGCACTGTATCAATTTGCGTTTTATCCATTCGTACGTAGTCTTCGGGAAATCTATTTCCCTCTATTTTTTATAGGTTGGGGATTCTATTTGCTGGGTCTAGCCCCCTTAGATACTTTTCAGGGGTTTCTGGGTTTTGAAAGTCAAAACTGGGATTTTGCTGTCTCTACATTGGGCGCAGTAATATTGCTGTTTGCAGTACAGAAGTTCTCCAAGGAAAATCGTTCTATATGGAAATCCATTCAACAGGGAGTGCTGGGTATTTTCATATTTAGTGCATTCCTTGGCATCTTCTTGCCAGAGATTGCACGTCCATTCATCATGAGTCCCCCGGCTCACATTTTGTTCTCTTTGGTTATCACCATCTCTACTTTCATACACTTTCGCAGGGAACAAAAATCCTCTCCAGAGAAAATTCGTTTTATGCCGCAAATGATATTGACCGTTAGTTGGTCAGTAACTACTCTGGCAGCTTTTCTTTGGCTGTTGCAAGATTTGGGAACATTGTCAGTTATTGGTTCAACTCCCTTTTACCTAGCAGATGCTGCTTTCATTTTCGGTGGTCTGGCAATGATGTTTCGGCTGGGGGATGTCTTGAAAAGATTTGAGGATGCCATGAGCAATGTGCACATTGGAAAAGAAAAATTAGACTTGATGACTCGTACTGCTGAAAAATTCGTACCTAAACAATTCTTGGATCTTTTAAGCAAACAAGAAATTAGTGAAATGTCCAACGGAGAAGCCGTGAAAAAAGACGTGACGCTGCTGTTCTCTGATATCCAATCCTTCACCAAAATGTCGGCTAACATGACACCGGAAGAAAGCTTCCAGTTCCTTAGCAATTACCTTAGCCGCATAGGGAAGATCGTGTACCGCCATCACGGCTTTATTGATAAATTCATCGGCGACGCCGTTATGGGTATTTTTGGTCACAAGCCTGAAGATGCTATTGATTGCGCCATTTCCGTTAACAAATTCTTGCGCTTGTATAACCTTTTGCGCACTGACAAAGAAGCAGCACCAGTCATAGCTGGAGTAGGCATTAACTCTGGTCCCAGTATAATTGGCATCTTGGGCACAGGTGATCGTCTAGAAAGCACCGTGATCAGCGATGCAGTCAACATGGCTGCCCATGTAGAATCACTCACCCGTATTTATAAATCCGCTGTAATCATTACTGAACACACCCGCCGTCGTCTGAACAACCCCTATCAATATTTCTTAAGACACTTGGACAGTATCGTTATCAAAGGGTATGAACATCCCACCGATATCTATGAAGTGTTGGATGCCGAATCTCAAGAAGTTCGCATCAACAAAATCGCCATCAAATCTTCCTATGAAGAAGCATTGACCCTCTTTAAGTCTGGCGACTATATTGAAACTTTTAACCTGCTAAAACGTTGCCAAAAGCGCTATCCAAAAGACCAACCTACCCTCTTGCAAATGCATCGTTGTTGGAAACGAATCCAAGAGATAAAAAATAGCGGCGGAAAAATCTCTCCTATCTACCATATCAAGCCAAGGCCAACACCTGCTTCAGACACAATGATTTCTCCCTTCCCGCAAAAATCACCTACAACTACCAAAATACATCCCGCTTCCACAGTGGTCGTTGGTCCAGTTGCAAATCCCATTAATTACCCGCACAAAACTCCACCTCGCCCCTCCGCAATCGCAACTACCAAAATACATCCCGCTTCCGCAGTGGTCGCTGGTCCAGTTGCAAATCCCATTAATTACCCGCACAAAACTCCACCTCGCCCTTCCGCAATCGCAACTACCAAAATACATCCCGCCTCCACAGTGGTCGTTGGTCCAGTTGCAAATCCTACCAGTCGCCTGCACAGAACTGAACCTAAAAAAGGGCACCCATCTGAATAATCCAGCCTTCACCCACCAATAAACTTCTCAAAGAAAGCTATCGTAGGTACTAGACCTTCACGCAAACTGACTCGGGGGGACCAACCCAACTCTCGCTTTGCTAATGCTATGTCCGGACGACGCTGCATCGGTTCGTCTTTCCGCTTAGGCAAATAGGTTATCTCAGAGCGTGAATTGGTTAAATCTTGCACTAATTCTGCCAATTCCAACACACTCACCTCTTGCGGATTGCCCAAATTTATTGGACCTAAAAAACCTTCTTGATGCATCATCAGCCGCAAACCCTCCACCAAATCTGACACATAACAAAATGACCGAGTCTGCTGCCCATCCCCATATACTGTCAAGGGACGATTGCGCAATGCTTGCAGTATAAAATTGCCTACCACCCGTCCGTCATCAGACTGCATCCTAGGACCATAGGTATTAAATATCCGTACCAAACGGACATCCACTCCATACTGACGATGGTAATCCATCATCAATGACTCTACCGCACGCTTGCCCTCATCGTAACAAGCTCGCACACCTACTGGATTCACATTTCCCCAATAACTTTCTGTCTGTGGGTGTTCCAAGGGATCCCCGTACACCTCAGAAGTAGAGGAAAACAATACCCGCACATTCTCCTCAGATTCCCGCACCGCCTCTAATAAACGCGACGAACCCAATACACTTGTCCGCCAGGTTTTTATTGCATCCTGCTGATAGTGCACAGGGGATGCAGGACAAGCCAAATGATACACCCCATCCATCCCTTGAACATCTACTCCATCACACACATCCCCTCTCACCAACCGAAACCGTTTCCCTTTCAAATCACGCACATTCTCTTTACTCCCTGTATGAAAATTGTCCACACAACACACTTCAGTCCCCCTCTCCCACTCCATGCGACATACATAACCTCCAATAAAACCTGCCCCTCCCGTAACCAACACACCCATAAAACTAACTCCTCATCATCATTCCATCATTAAAGAAAATTTTTCTGACACTATCCTTTTCCCCCTTACCAATGGACAAGGCAAGCGCATGCCCTTAACCTTTAAGGTGAATTCCTCTGTATTTCACCCAATCAACGCCTGTTAAAGACAATAGATACTATACGCACCTACTATTTGGATTGCCAACAGAGAGATAGAAAAGCTCTAGCTCAACCATAAAGAGATGCATCCTGGAAAATCAGAGGAGGATGTGAAAGGATGGCGTAGTAGATAAATATGGTAGCTTTGCAGAAATAAGGTGATGGAATGAATAACAATAAAGGATTGGCACAGCGTCTGCGCCCCAGATTATTTGGAGAGTTATTGGGTCAGGAGTTGGTAAGTCGTGCGTTAAGCAATGCGTTGCGCAGTGGCCGTATAGCACAAGCGTTTTTGTTTAGTGGGCCGCGTGGAGTGGGCAAGACCAGTGCTGCACGCATACTGTCTCGTGCGCTGTTATGTGAAGAACGAGGAGACGGGGGTGAACCATGCAATCAATGCAAGATATGCAAAGCGGTGCTGCAGAATGCTTGTGCAGATGTGTATGAGATGGATGCTGCCTCTCATCGTGGGATAGACAGCATTCGCGAATTGCGAGAAAACGTGAAATACGCCCCATCGCAGGCATCTGGCAAGGTGTATATCGTGGATGAGGTGCACATGTTGACGATAGAATCTTTTAATGCGCTGTTAAAAACATTGGAAGAACCACCACAGCATGTGACATTTATTTTTGCAACAACAGAGGTGCAGCGGCTGCCAGCAACAGTGCTTTCTCGTTGCCAGCGATTTGAATTTTCGGGGCTGTCGGCAGAACAGATGGCGATGCGTTTGGCAGAGATATGCAAACAGGAGGAGGCTGAGTTATCGGAGCGGAGTTTGCTGGCTTTAGCACGGCGGGCACGTGGCAGCATGCGAGATGCATTGGTGGGATTGGATCAGGTGTTGGTATTTCAAGGCAAACACCCTGATGAAGGAGAGATGATGCAGATGTTGGGATTGATGAAAATTGGCGCAGTGTGGAAAGTTTTGGAAGCCATATTATTAAAGCAACCTGGCAAGGCATTGGCAGCCTTGGAAGCCTTATCACGTCGTGGAGGTTCATTGAACAGTTTGCTGGAACAGTTGATGGAAGAAGTCAGTGGACTAAGCATGTTGCTGGCGGCAACAAATGAAGGCAATGCTTCTGGTACAAGCCATGCGGAAGCCTTGTCAGCAACAGCTGCATCGGTGGAGGCACAGGAGTTTTTGTCGGGACATCAGGGAGAAATATCGGCAGATATATTGCAGCAATTGTTTTATGTATTTTTAGAGGCAGAGCAACAGATGCACCAGAGTCGGTTTGAGAAGCTGTGTTTAGAGATGGCGATATTGAAAGGATGCCAATTGGAGTCATTGGTGGGCGTGGAAGATTTGTTGGCCAAGGCGCGGGCTGCAGCAGAAAAAAGCATCCCTTCAAGCGATGAGTCTGGCAGCCAACCATCAAAAACACTCCCCCAGTCTTCTAAGCAGAACTTGGGGGCAGCAGTCAGCAGACAAGAAAATCCTACCCATCTTCCAGTGCAGTCGCCTGCTGAAAGTGGAACCCAAACTCCCACTGATCCTGCTTTGTCATCCAATTCCGCATCCACCAGCAAGCAGTCCCTTAAACAATCATCTGCCTCTCACTCCCCCCCACCCTGCCAAGACCCTCGTTGGCTGAAATTGGCAAAACTGGCAGAACAAGAAAGCCAGGCACTTGCTATGTTGGTGCGACACAGCGAAGTCACCTCTTGGAAGGAAGACGAAGTTCTGGTGATTCCATCAGATACTCCTGCTATCTCCTCTGTTCAGCGGAAAACCCTCCAGCAGCTGGCAGAAAAAGCCTGGGGAACACATCCCTCGCTTAGCTGGCAAACTGGATCACCCCACTCCCAACACACCCTGGCAGCAGTACAAAACCATAAAAAACAACAACTGAAAGAAACAAAAGAACAAGCTGCCCTGCAGCATCCTGTCGTGCAAAAAGCCCAAACCCTTTTCCCCTCGCATTCCATTGTTGATGTAAAAATAATAGAAGCAAATGAACCCTCATGAACAAGAACACACCCTTCCAGAAAGCAGCAGCATGAAAAACACCTCCATCTGTAAAAGTTTCCTCCTCTATTTGATAGTCCCCCACCTGTTACAGCCCCTATGAGCATCCCCTTGGCATTGGAAAGACTGATTGCCTCCTTGGCACGCATGCCCGGAGTAGGGCGCAAAACCGCCCAAAGGTTGGCATTCGCCTTGCTGCGTGATGATTCCGGCCTGGCTGAACAATTAGCTGATGCCATCAATGAAGCCCGTCGCCATATCCGCTTTTGCAACCGCTGTTTTGGCTATGCAGAAAATCTGTTGTGTAGCATCTGCCAAGATTCCCGCCGTGATCATTCCAGCATTTGCGTGGTGGAACAACCCGTAGATATTTATGTGATTGAACGAAGCGGAGTGTTCCGTGGAGTCTATCATGTGTTGCTGGGCAGTATCTCACCCCTGGATGGAATTGGTCCAGATCAGCTGAAAATTGCCGAATTGTTGAAGCGCATCACCCCCGTAGCTAAAACAGAATCCAACAGCGACACAGTTGAGACCGCACCATCAGCAGTGCGTGAAGTTATTCTAGCCACCAACCCTTCTGTAACAGGCGAAGCCACCGCTTTGCACTTAGCGAGTTTGCTGCAAAGACAAGGATTGCGCTTGACCCGCTTGGCGCGAGGGATGCCGGTGGGAGGCAGCCTGGAATATGCAGATGATGTCACCTTGGACCAAGCTTTCAACGGACGACAAAGCTTTGTTTCTTAAGTTCATCCATTCAGCTTGTCTTGGTTAGGCACAGCAAACAATGAGTCAATCCCACACCTGACCTTCACCATGGATGATCATTAACAGATGCCCAGGCAACGGATATCCATGCAAAGGCTGGAGATTATCACCCACCCACATCATGCAGACCCACAAGCAGAAGCCCTGCTGTGTCGCATTATAAAAGAAGGAGGTCCACCATTAACAAGGCTGCGAACAGCAGCGGTCTACAAAATCGCAGCTGCTGCCTTAAAAGATCATCCGCCAGAAAAACTGCGTCAATTGGGTCAAGAATTATTTGCCGATGCAGTACTTTCACAATGCTGCCTGAATGGTGAACTGCTCAAAGCCCTTCCTTTTCAATGGTATGTGGAGGTGGGTTTTTTGCATGGAGTCACCGACAATGTCGGACGAACAGCCCAAGAAAGCCTCAGTTGGCTACTAAACACCCATTTGCCCGCTGAACAGCAGGTGTTTAGTACCACCGCATACTTTCTCAGCGGCAGACTATCGCGCAAGCAGGCGGAACAGGTAGCTTTTGGCTGGCTAGCCAATCCCTTGGTGCATCAAATCACGCTGCTGTCTGAAGAACAACTGGCCAATATCCAGCCTTCCTCAGCTGATGAGGATGCAATCATAGCAGCATTGCAAGAGGAGAAGCCTACATCACCATTGTTTGCATTGCCGCAAGTACGCTTGAAAAACAAGCCTATGGTAAAACGCTGGAGAATAAAGGACGCCCAAACGCTGTTGCGACTCTCCAAAGAACGCCTGCTGGCACTCTCTAAAGAAGAAGCGGAGGCTTTGGCTGCCCACTTTAGCAACCAAGAAGTACAACAACAGCGGGCTATGCTGGGTTTGGATGAGCGCATGACCGATGTGGAGTTAGAAGTACTAGCACAGACCTGGAGCGAGCACTGCAAGCACAAAATATTCAACGCCCGTATCCACTATCGGGAAGACGATGCAGCAGTGGTTGAGATTGATTCGTTGTTTCGTACTTACATTCAAGCAGCCACAGTTGAAGTGCGCAAACAACTGGGGGCAAAGGATCCTTGTTTATCGGTATTTGAGGATAATGCGGGTGTGATGCGTTTGGATGATAACTGGAGTGTGGCTTTAAAGGTAGAAACCCACAATTCTCCTTCGGCTTTGGATCCTTATGGAGGAGCACTCACGGGAATTGTGGGAGTAAATCGGGATGCTTTTGGTACCGGCAGGGGCGGTCGGTTGTTGTTTAATACCAATGTGTTTTGTTTTGCTCCTCCGCAAGATACAGCTCATCGTCCCCAAGGGCTGCTGCATCCACAGCGCATTATGGAAGGGGTTCGGCGGGGAGTAGAACACGGGGGCAACAAGTCTGGAGTACCTACGGTGAATGGTTCGTTGTCCTTTGATGAACGATTTCTTGCTAAGCCTCTGGTGTTTTGTGGAAGTGGTTCCTTGCTACCCAGAAAATTAGGAAAGCGCAGTGGACATACCAAGTGGATCTGTGCGGGAGATAGCATCGTGATGTGCGGGGGACGCATTGGCAAAGATGGTATTCATGGAGCCACCTTCTCTTCGCTAGCGTTGCAGCAAGATATGCCCCTCAGCGTGGTACAGATTGGCGATCCCATCACACAAAAGAAAATGTTTGACTTCCTGCTGTCTGCCCGTGACAAACAGCTGTTTCATGCCATCACCGATAATGGCGCAGGTGGTTTGTCTTCTTCAGTAGGGGAAATGGCTTGTATGAGTGGTGGTGCCACGCTGCACCTGGAACGCGCTCCCTTGAAGTATGCCGGTTTACATCCTTGGGAAATTCTACTGTCTGAAGCACAAGAACGTATGACCCTGGCTGTACCGCCCGAACATCAGCAAGAATTGCTGCAGCTAGCCAAAGACATGCAAGTAGAATGCACTGTGCTGGGTGAATTCACTGAATCTGGACAGTTGGTACTCTACTGGCATGACCAAGTGGTGGGCTGCTTGGGGATAGATTTTCTGCACGGGGGTACACCGCAAATGCTGTTAAAAGCCCACTGGCATACCCCAAAATATCAAAATCCATGGCAAGAACATCCCCTTCCCCAAGATGATCTCACCCCCTGGCTGCTGCAAATATTGGGACGCTTGAACATCTGCAGCAAAGAATACGTTGTCCGCCAATATGACCACGAAGTCCAAGGTGGTTCCGTAATAAAACCATTATGCGGACCCCAGCAAGACGGTCCCAGTGACGCTGCTGTTTTGCGACCACGATTGGATAGCGACTTGGGCATTGCCGTCTCACATGGCATCTGTCCCCGTTACGGCGATTGGGATACCTACGCCATGGGTGCATGTGCCATGGATGAAGCCCTGCGTTCTCTGGTTGCCGTAGGGGCGGACCCAAGTCAAACAACCGCATTAGACAATTTCTGCTGGTGTGACCCTCTGCCTGCTGCCAACAATCCCCATGCCGAACATAGAACCGCCCAACTAGTACGCACAGCACGCGCACTCTATGACACCGCCATCGCCTACCAGATACCCTTCATCTCAGGCAAGGACAGCATGAAAAACGATTTCGTCCAAGCAGACCTCCGTCTTTCCATTCCTCCTACCGTACTCATTACCATGGCAGCTGTTCTCCCCGATGTACAAAAATCCCTTAGCATGGAAGTCAAGCAGCCCGACGACCTGGTCTATCTTATCGGACACACCCGCAGCGAACTAGGAGGATCAGAATTCTTGGCTGAATTCTTCTCAAAATTCCCACCAACATCCCCCACAGAATCCTCCGCCACAACCCATCCTCTCCTTTATGACACACCCCCCCAGCTCCATCCCCAAGAGCACCTGCAATCCTACCAAACCCTCTACCAAGCCATTCAAAAAGGATGGCTTCACTCAGCACACGACTGCTCTGATGGAGGTCTCGCAGTCGCCCTAGCAGAAAGCGCCTTCGCAGGGAGCTGGGGAATGGAACTCCATCTCAAAACTCTGGCTAACGCAGAAAAACTCTCACCGTCACAACTCCTGTTTGCCGAAACCCCAGGCAGATTGGTGGTCACCGTCGCACCTCAACATAAAACCTCCTTTGAACATCACTGCCAAAAAATCCCCTTCTGGCTGCTAGGAAAAGTCACCAAAAAACAATACTTCACCATATACGGCAACAACAACACCTGGGTGCACGCTCCACTAAAAACCTTAAAACACGCCTGGCAAGAAACCCTGGCGCTCCAATAATAACACCCCCATAAACCTATGCCCCCTGATACCTGGATTCTCAGCGGTTTGGGAATCAACTGTGAAACAGAAACCCAGCATGCCTGCCTCCAAGCAGGCTCCAAGGGAGCAGAGCTCATCCCTCTGTCAACCCTCCACCTTCACGGAGCGAACCAACTAAAACAAAACGGGCTCCTCATCTTTCCCGGCGGCTTCCTAGACGGAGACGACCTAGGATGCGCACGCGCATGCGTCAATCGCTTCCGCTACCAATCACTCCCCGATGGCAGACCCTTCCTAACACACCTGTTGGATTTCATCCAACAAGGCGGACTCATCCTAGGCATCTGCAACGGCTTCCAACTATTAGTAAAACTCGGCCTGCTGCCATGGCCCGAAAAACACCTCCAACCCAGCTTCACCCTCACCTACAACACCAACGGCCGCTTCGAAAATCGCTGGATACACCTCACCGTCAACCCCCAATCCCCCTGCATCTTTACCAAAAACCTCACCCAACTAGAACTCCCTATCCGACACAGCCAAGGACAACTGCTCCCCAAAAACACCCAACAACTTCAAAAGGCACAACACCTCTGCCCTCTTTTCTACTCCAACCCACAAGGACAACCCACCCAAAGCTACCCCCACAACCCCAACGGTTCCCCCAATGCCATGGCTGCACTCTGCAGCCCCAATGGACGAATCTTCGGGCTCATGCCACACCCCGAAGCCGCCCATCTTCATACCCATCATCCCAGCTGGACAGCTAAGCAAGGCAACACCACCCCCCACGGTCTGCTCCTCCTCCAAAACGCCTACCAATTCCTCCACCAATAAAAACTACCCTTCCGTAAACAAATAAGACAAGGACCGCAAGGGAGGTCTTTTTCCCTGCAAACAAAACCTGTTTGGAACAGTACAGAATCCACTTGCACACTGCACCAATACCCATCGGGTTTGCAAAGCACCAAGTACTTTGCTGGAAGATTGTGGGAAGCAAAGCCTGCTGTGCATCCTGGGCGGACTTGGTATGGAGGAAATCCTGTTTGCAGTTCTTTTGTGAGAGAGGGATTTTATAAGGGTGAGATATTGGTGAAGAGGTGGGTATGGGGAAGTGTGAGCAATGGTTGGGCTGGCCATTGCTGCGGCTGGGATGGAGAAAGAAGCAGTTGTCGCAAGATGGAAAATTTGTCATTTCCGGGAACGAAAAAAACACGCTGGCGTGCTTGGGTTAGCAGGGGATAAGTGAGGGTGATGCGGGGGATGTCATGGCTGGGATTAATAGTGGCTTTGCACCAGAGTTTTTGTTCTTCAAGCGCTGGAGTTTGGTGGGGAAAGAGTGAGGCGGTGTGTCCGTCTGTGCCGATTCCAAGCAGAACGACATCCATTTTTCCTTGAGGTCCAAGGATTTTTTTCAAAAGGCGGTCATAGTGGGTAGCAGCCAAAGAAGGTTGGGGTCGCTCCCCGTGAATGCGAAAGATTTGGGGGTGTTGCTCAGGCGGAAGATTGGCGAGCAGGTGTTCTACTGCCATGCGGAAATTGGATTGTGGGTCATCGGGAGGTACGCAGCGTTCATCACCCCAGAACAAGTAGAGATGTTTCCATGGAAGGGGACTGGTGCGTGCCCAGTGAGAAAACAGGGGCTTGGGGCTGTTGCCGCCGCACAAGGCGATGGTAAAGCGGCCGCGTTGTTGGATGGCCTGCTGCGCAGATTGGCTTAAAAACAAAGCACATTTTGCTATCAGTGTCTCTGTTTCGGATTGGATGTGCAGTTGAGGGGTGGACATAAAGCAACTATGAATGGTTAGAGTGGAGCAGGCAATTGCCTTGCGATATGGAGATTTTGGGCATAGGTGGTATGTCGTACTTCTCTGGAGAGAGCACGTACAAGTTGTTCCCATGGTGCTTCGGGAGGTGCGAGGGTTTGGGTGCGGGAATGATTATTGGTGATAATAGTAATGGTATCGGGAGCGGAACGTTCTATACGGAGTTGTTGGTTGGCTTCCTTGATATGAAGGGAGACGATGCCGTCGGGGGTGGATTGATTGATGGCTTGGAGGGAGATGTGGAGTTGGTGTTGTTGTGTGACAATTTGGCAGTGTTGAGCAGTGGAGATTTTGTCTGAAGTGGTTGGTTTGATGTGGAGGGTGGTATTTTTTTGTGGGAGGCAGCAGGCAAGTAACCAAGCCATCAGCAAGCGTCCAGCAGCTGGGTGTTGAGATGCGTATTGGATATGAAGTTGGGTTGGTTGTTTTAGCAGGGGAAGGCGGCTGGGATCATCGAATTCTGAGGCTAGCAGCAGGCGCAGGGGCAGCAGGCGCATCCAGGCAAGGTCTTGGATGGTGGCATGTGTGTTGTTGAGCAAGAGTGCAGCTTTTTTTAGGGCTTGGGGATGGGCGTCGGTGTCTAGCAGCAACAATTCGCTTTCTTGCAGCAACGATTGGAACGCACCTTGGGGTTCAGGAGGAAGCTGGAGGCAAAGCAGAGCTAGGGGAAGATATTCAGCTTTGAGGGCGCGCAGTAAGTCAACAAGAAGACGGGAGCTGTCCAGGGGGGTGCCGCTGAGCTGAATGTGTTCTGCGCAGAGTTGCATTTCTCCGCTTTCAGTGGTGCGGAAGAAATTTTCTACTGCAGCCAGTATTTCTGTGGAATTTTTTGCAGCGGATGAATCATGGACAGCATTGGGGGGAGCGAGTTCAATCAGGCGGCAGGATATGGAAAGTATGAATGGCTGCAACCATTGCTGCCGGGTATGTGAGTCATCACCTGACAGCTGCAGGAAATTGGGAGAAACAATGTTCCAACTGCACGAGCGGGTGAGGATTTTTTGTTTGCTGGCGGCGATTTTGGCAGCCTTGCCCCAAAGCATGTTGAGAATAGCATCCACTTGTTCGGGGGCAACAGGCTGCGGCCAATTTTGTTGGTGCAAGCCAAAAGAAGACATGGGAGGTGCAAGGTTCATCTTGATGATCAGCGCAGCTTTTAGAAAAAAGGGAACTAGGGCTGCTGCCAGCGAATACCATCGCGTGCAGCCAGCTGCTCGGCTTCTTTAGGGCCCCAGCTGCCGGCGGCATATTGGGGCAAGTGGGTAAGCTGTTGCTGCTGCCAAGCTTGGTGGATGTCGCTGATAAAAGACCAGGAGGCTTCGGTTTCATCGTTGCGAATAAAAAGGGTGTTGTCGCCCACCATGGCATCTTGGATCAAACGTTCGTAAGCTTCTGGTGGCTCTCTTCCAAAGGAGCCACCGTAACGGAATTCCATTTCCACTGGCGAAATATGCATGCGCGGGCCTGGCATCTTGCAGCCAAATCGCAGAGCAATGCCTTCATTGGGTTGAATACGAATGGTGAGTTGATTGTGAGGAAGATGGGTGCCATTGAAAAGCCAATGGGGAACTTGATGAAAGAGAATGGCAATTTCGGTGAATTTTTTTGGCATACGCTTAGCTGCCCGCAGCAAAATAGGCACTTTGCTCCAACGCCAATTGTCTGCATATAACCTGAGGGCGACATAGGTCTCAGTGGTGGAACTGGAATGTACTCCTTCTTCTTCCAAGTAACCGCACACAGGCTTGCCCCACAGATGACCTCCAGCATACTGAGCGCGTACAGCATGTTCATCTATCCTTTGCGCTGGAATAGCACGTAAGCAGCGCAAAAATTTTACCTTCTCATCCCGAATCGCATCGGCTTGCATGGAAGCTGGCGGCTCCATGCCAAATAAACACAGCACTTGAAACAAATGATTCTGCACCATGTCTCGTAATATCCCCGCCTCTTCAAAATAACCACCACGACCTTCCACACCCAAAGACTCCGCAGAAGTAATCTGCACGCAATGGACATAGCGACGATTCCACAACGGCTCAAAAATCCCGTTGGCAAAACGAAAACTCAACAGATTCTGAACCGTCTCTTTACCAAGGTAGTGATCAATCCGATAAATTTGCGATTCTGAAAGACAATCCAGCAAGGTGCGATTCAGTTTTTGAGCCGAGGACAGATCTCGCCCAAACGGCTTCTCTACAATCAACCGAGACCAAGGTTGTGAGCTTCGGCTAATCAATCCCGTTTGTCGTAGGTTTTCTGCAATCACTGAAAAGGTTGATGGCGGTGTAGCCAAATAAAACAACCGATTGCCTTGTAGTCCAAACCGCTCATCCAGCTGCTTTAGTTTAGCAGCCATCTGCTGGTAACTGTTGGCATCTTCATATTGAATGGTCTGATAGTCCAATATACGCGCAAAGGGCTGCCATTCACGGGTATGTTCGGGTGGTATTCGAGCATTTTCTTGACACCCCAGCTGCATGTTTTTCACAAAATTGGCTGGCGACTGTGGCGAACGCGCCACCCCCAACACCACAAATCTTGAAGGCAATTGCTGCTGGCGATATAAACTATACAAGGCCGGCACCAACTTGCGTCGTGTCAAATCACCAGATGCCCCAAAAATCACTATGGCCTGTGGTTGGACACGACGGCCCTCCTCCAAGCCCTCACGCAAGGGATTGTTCCAGAATTTTTCTTCTGCCATAGATGCATCAGTATTCATAGGGGTTTTACTTGCGGTTGTTTGGGATAAAAAGGCATCTTAAAAAACATGAAACAAAAAACATCGGTCTGCAAATCCAAGTAATGTTTATCCCCCACCCAAGATAGTTTGCAAAATAATACCTTATTGTGTGCGTGAGAGGGTTTCAAAATGCAAATTTGCTCGCATGACACCATTGCTGCCATCGCCACCGCACCCGGAATAGGAGCCGTGGGCGTGGTACGACTAAGCGGGGATAATGCCATAAGCATTGCTCAAGCTGTGTTTGATGCCGCCAATGGAAAATCACTAAGCGAAATCCAAGAACGACAGCTGGTATTAGGATACCTAAAACACCATGGCAAGATACTGGATGAGGCCATGGCCGTGGTAATGCGGGCTCCACACTCCTATACCGCAGAGGAAGTGGTGGAACTGCATTGTCACGGAGGTTCATTATTGTTGCAAGTTGTTTTAGAAGCCATATTAGAGGCAGGTGCACGATTAGCAAACCCGGGTGAGTTTACCCAACGGGCTTTTATCAACGGGCGGCTGGACCTTACCCAAGCCGAGGCAGTAGGCAGCTTAATAGAAGCCCGTTCCCGAAAAGCCTTGGAAATCTCTGCTGACCAACTACGTGGACGACTGAAACAAGATATCCACAACCTTAGAGACTTGCTGAAAGAAGCCGCTTCTTACCTGGCTGCCAGCATTGATTTCTCTGATGAATCTGATGTCCGTTTCTCCTCAGAACAAGAAATCCAACAACGTCTGCAACAAGCCCACTCTCGCTTATCCGCCATGACACATGACGCTCCTAAAGGACGCATGATGCTCTATGGTCTGGCTGCTGCCATCATAGGTGCTCCTAATGTAGGAAAATCCAGCTTGTTTAACCGACTGCTAGCCGAAGAACGTGCCATCGTTACCGCACAGCCTGGCACCACCAGAGACACCATTGAAGAAAGCATCCAAATCAATGGTCTTGCCCTCAAACTCATAGACTCCGCTGGCATCCGAGACACCCAAAACCCAATAGAACAAGCAGGTATCCAACGCAGCAAAAAAGCCTCCCAGCTGGCAGATATCGTTTTGCTGGTACTTGACGGCTCCACAGATCTAGACCCCAAAAGCCAACAACTCCTCAAAGAACTCCATCCCCAAAACACCCTCGTTCTTATAAATAAGCAAGACATCGCCCTTCCTCAAGGAATCCCTTGGCAAACACAACTCCAATCTTGGCGCTGGCTTGCCATATCGGCGCTCAACGGCACAGGCATTGACCAACTCCAACAACAACTGCAAAAACTCGTCCAAGATGAAACCACAACACAATACGAACACGCCCTGCTTACCAACACCCGACAATTCCAAGCAGCACAAAAAGCCCTACAAGCTGTTCAACAAGCCCTTGAAACCATCCGCCAACCCCAATACCACGCACTCCTCGCTGAAGACATCAACCAAGCCCTTCATTCCCTTGGGCAAATCGTCGGACACACCACCCCAGACGACCTGCTGGAACAAATCTTCTCTCGCTTCTGTATTGGAAAATAACCATGTTGGCAGGTAGCATCTCAATATACCTGCCAGATTGTTATCAAGAAAAGAGGACATAAAGGAGCATTGCAGAAAAGGCGAGATTTTCATATGATGGATTGAACCATGAAGAAAGAACAAAGCTTTTTTAGAGATTGAGTTGGTAGAGGATGGAACAGTTATTGGCGTTAAGTAAGTTGAGTGAGCAGGATGGATATGTATTTCGCTTGATGGAAAAATTATCCCGATTAAATGCTGAACTAGATGCCAAACGTCGTCCGCTAGATGAAGCATCGCAGCTGTTATCAGAAGTAGAGATTCCTTACCAAGAACTAGAAAAAGAGATTCACAGCTGCCAGCAAACAGCAACGGTGGCACAAGAGACAGCCGCACGTTTTGAGTCGCACTTGAATCGTCTGAATAAAGAGGAAGCACGCACGCAAGCGCGCAAGCAAATAGAAGAAGCTCAGCGAGCTTATGATTTGCTGCAAGACCAAATGCGACAAAGACGTGAAAAACAGCTGGAAATGCGCGGCGAATTAGAAATGCTGCGACAACAACACCAAGAAGTAGGAGAGGACTTCAAACGCCATAGTGAAGGTATGGAAAATACCCGTAAAGAACTACAAAAACTGCTCTCTCAATCACAAAAAAGCCTAACAGTCGAAATCGCTAAATTAGACCGCAGTTTGTACGCTTGTTACGAAAGATTGGTCAAACTGGGTAAACGTCCTGCTACTGTACCGGTTATTCAAGGATGCTGTGGTGGTTGTCATATGGAATTGCCACCCAGAGAATACAACCTCCTGCTTTCCAGCAATGGAAAACTCAACCAATGCAGCCACTGCAACCGCATCATCTTCATACCCCCTTCCAGCACCCCTGAAAGCTTGGAAACTACAAAAAAATAATCTCCCCCGCATCGCAACCCAACTGCTTCACAGTTACCCTCACAATTCTTGCTGCTGATTCAGTTATTCTTTATTTACCTACTATTTGCTTCATCAAATTTTCAAGTTCACCTATCGTACAGGCAAACACCTTATCGCTAGAGGCTAAACTTTTGAGTTTTTGAATGCGTGACATTCCATCTTGCTTATCCTGCATTTGATAAAACGCACCATCTGCAATCGCTACAAAATAAGTGTCTCTCAGCGATGTAGGCGCAGCTTGTGAGATAAACTCTCGCAAATCTTTATGCTGGTTTTCTTGAGAACCACCCTCTTGTTTTGTGTATTTATGCGAAGCGTAAAAAGTCATGTCCTGATACATCCATCGAAAATCTAATGTCTTAGCAGATGGATAACCCCCCTCTAATGCACTTTTAGGGATGACCGCTCCATTTTGCACTATCAACTTATTATTGGACAACATCTCAAAGTTCTTTACCCCTTTAATATTTTTTATGAAATCAGCGGCCATCTTCTCATAAAAGTTTTGTTTATTTGGGTTTATTGCAAAACAAGCAGCCACCACATGATTTGATTCAATCTGCTGTATTAAATGCTCCCGTGTAAAACCGTGTAGGTTGCAAAAATTATCTATTTTGCCGTTTAACTTTCCCTGCCTTACTGCTTCCCTGACATTTTGTACATTGTGTTGATACGCTGTCTTAAATTTCTCTTCATAATTAATCGGCATTAATGAATCTCCTCGCCATGGAAAATTCCATACGCCGACGATATTTCTTATCACTTCGCTTCCCCTTAAAAGGGGTCAAAAATACATCGTGAGTCTTCTCTCTGAACTCATCAACTGCCATGTTTAATCTTTTTATCAGCTTGGAGACATTTCCCAAGTCCCCACTGATGCGTGTTCTAAAACGCGATGACACTTTAATGGCATACTCCTTTATTTCTGCAGCCGCACAAAAACAGATGGAGGCCTCCTTGGTATTATCAAAGGCGATAAAACCCAACTCGCCCGCTGGGTCATTAAACCTTACCCGCTTATCCTCTTTTTTTTCTGGCAGGTGTTTTGACAGTTCCGCATAGGTTTCCAAACACTTTTCACCGTCATAAATGCTTATGGACTGGGTTTTTTCAGGATTGAACAGGCACAGGCTTACGGGGTTTTCTGTATCGTCAAAAATATCATCGTGCAGCAGCAGATAACTTTCTAGTCTGTCTTGAAACAAACTACTTTGCAGATAACTGGCAGGCACCAACGCTGCCACATATTCACAATGCTTCAGACAAAGTTCAAGAGAATGCTTGTATAGATCATCATACCCCTGGCTAGGAAAAGGCAGCCTTCTGCGGGTGGCAGAATTGCGTGCCAGCCAAGGAGGGTTGGTAACACATACTTGAAATCCCTTAGGAAAATCAGCGATGGTATCCCTCTGCTGCACCTGCGGATCCCCAGGGGTAATATCGTAAGAGCAAAAAGCGCTGCACAAGTCCATCTCCTTCAATGTGTTGATGATATGGTTAGCACCCGCAAATGGCTCTAAAACACATTGATTAGCCAGCCCTGCTTTCTTTGCCCATTGACGGAATGGTTTTAAATGAAAGGGGTTGCCCCGAGTGTAAAATTGCCCATGGGCGCGCTTGTCAATCATAGATACCGCTAAAAAATCAATTTACAGCTGATTTTTATCTCACGACATAACTCAAAGGCAAAATTTTCTGTTTGATAACATCACCAATTCTCTTAACTGCCATACTTGCAAGATAATCTCTTTCGGTGTCAATCCCTATAAAATTTCTGTTGTTCCGCAATGCCACCACACCGGTGGTCGCACTTCCGCAGAAAGGATCTAGCACTACGTCGTGCTCGTTTGTGCAAGCCAATATGATTCTCTCTAAAAGAGATTCGGGCTTCTGTGTTGGGTGTTTGCCGTATATTTTTTCCCTAGGTCTTGGAGTATTAATTGCCCACACGCTACGCATTTGTCTGTCGGGTTTTTTTAAAAAATCTCCAGGCCATTGTGTTTTTTTCATCAACCCATAATTGAATTGATGTTTTGCTTCTTTTGTTTTCCTTGCCCAAAGCAAAGTCTCATGGCTTGCGGCAAACATTCTGCAGGCTAAATGGGGAGCCGCATTCGGCTTATACCAACAAATTTCATTAAGCAAATGCCACTTTTGAATTTGTAACGCAAAGCCGCAAGCATATATGGAATGATAAGTCCCTGAAACCCACAAAGAACCTTTTTCTTTTAACACCCTGCGACATGCATTAATCCAGTTATAGTGAAACTCATAGTCTTTTTCTATTCCATTGCTTTTATCCCATTTCCCCTTGTTCACACTTACACGCTTTCCAGCATGAACACTAAAGCCACCGTTGGAAAGATTATAAGGTGGATCAGAGAAAATTAAATCAACGCTTTCCTCAGGCAAAGAGTTTAAAACCCCCACCGCATCTCCATTAAACAGTTTTACTCCGTTATCTTTGTAAAAAGGCTCTATCATATTTTAAAAGGAAGCCACTCATATATTTTGAAAAACGAGAACGACCGTATGCAAAAAATACTGTATCCCTTTGGAATAGTCAAAATTACCCAGCGCAGCAAAAAGGTGCTGCAACAGTGCAGACAACATCCTGTAAGCAGATAACTGGTGGCTTCCGCTAGCTAGAGCTAGTACTCAATGACTAATCCACCAAGAGAGAACAAGGTGTTGTCATCGCAACTAAGTAGGCAAGTATATTCGCCTGTGCAACCCATACCCTTGCTTTGCCATCGCAAAACAACCCTCAGTCCCTTTTATAAAAATATTGATAGTGTTTTTTAGAGTAGAATGCGAACTTCTATAATGCGGAATACAGAGAGTGGTTGATTGGGCGGGATAAGTAGAGGTTCATAAGCGGGGTTGAGGGGTTGTAAGATGCTGGAGCCATCGGTTTTTCTGAAGAGCTTTTTCACGGTGTACTCGCCCTGGTGATTTTTGGCTAATACGATATCACCATTGCGGACAGCAGCAGCTGGAGAAACCAGCAGACGTGCTTTTTCTGGAATGTGAGCACCAGTCATGCTGTCGCCTTCAGCGACAACAAAGAAAGCATCGGGGTCTGTAATATTTACTGGAGCATATTCTTCGGGTGGAATGGCTTGTGATTCCAACCATGGACCACAGGCTGCATAACCCAAAACAGGGGCCAGCCCTCGTTCAACAGCGGCAGGCTTGGCTGACGTCATACCCTCTGTATGCCAACCTTGTAGGGGAACGGGAGCACGTTGACGATAGGTGGTTTCTAATAATAAGCCTGCCTGTATTCCCAATTTTTCGGCGTATAGCAATAGGGTTTTTTCCTTGGGCAAATGCCCCTCAGATACTACCTTGCGCAACAATTCATAGGGAATATCGTAATCGCGGGCGCAATGCTTTAAATCGCTATAGCCCAATTCGGCAATTCTACCTTTGATTATATCGGCTAAGGAGGGTCTCATCTTACTTGTCTCTTTTATTTGGTCAACTGGTTTGCAGCCCGCTGCATGAAGTAGGGGAGATATTCCCTACTTTATACCAACCCTGTAAGGGAATGGAGGCAGGTTATTGTTCTAGCATCCACCATAACAAAGGCGCCTGGTGGACAACCTCCTTGTTGCCCGGCGCCCTTAATTGTAAGTTAGATTAACAAAAAATTATTTTGTGTCAAGTTTTTTTATTTTTTAAGTTAAGATTTGCTATTTTTTAGTCCCAAAATGCTTTTTTAGCAGTAGAAGTGCAAGTATCCAGGCATAAGGTGAAAGAATTCCATGAAATGGGGCAGGCCAAAGGGGAATATGAAGGTTGGTCTGGAGTTGGAGGACACGAAGTCCACCTGAGAAGACAAGCAGAGTCAATGTGAATTTGAAGAGAAAAGAGAGAGGTGCCGTTTTTTGGGGACGTTTGAGTAGCAGGCGTGTTAAGTAGCCAATAAAGCGATTAATGAGAGCAATAGCTAAGAAGCTGCCTGAGAGGATATGGATAGCAAGAATAAGTTGGTAGGAGTGATGGTTATGAAAGTACTGGGCGATTCGGAGGAGTTCACCGGTAAGGAAGATGATAACAAGGGAAACATATTCGGCATATCGGAAGAGGTATTTGAGTAGTCTTTCACACCAGAGGAATGCGCGCAAAATAGGGAGATGAGCTAGCAGTCTGCCGTGGGGATGGTGTGGAATCATGATGTTAGTGTACGGCATCGCTCATGCTGAAGCTGAAGCTGTGGATAATGCGTGAAGCGGTAAGTTGTGAGACAATTCCACGTTGTTTAATTTGACTGAGTGCGGATTCAATGGGTCCTGTTTGTCCACTGGCATCAAGGGGGGACCCGTTCCAGGTACTGGGTGCAATGATGTCATAGTGCTGGATGCGTCCGTTTTGTAAGACGAGGTGATGGCTGACAGCACCTGCGGGTGCTTCGGCGTATCCCCATGCTTGGATTTGTTTGGCAGAGAGGCGGTGTCTAATAGAGGTGGGTTGGGTAGAAGTGATTCGTTGGAGCAAGACTTGGACGTGATGCAGCAACATGAGACTTTCAATGGAACGGGCAAGCAACCTGCCTGCGATGTGGTTGGCTTGATGGGGGGGTTGTTTGAGGGAATTTTGGAACTGATTGAGCAAGGATCTTCTTGGCAGATTGCTACCTGCGAGACTAGCGATAGCCAATCTGGAAAGAGGACCGGTTTGTAGAGGATGTCCTTGATGTCTGGGAGCTTTGATCCAAGCATAAGCGTTAGGCTTTTGGACATGTGGAGTTAGGTTGCGCTCTTTAATAGAAAGGCGATAAAAGCTATTGGAAATGTCTTCCAGGAAGTCTTGCTGAAATGGTTGAAGATTGTCCTTGATAAAACTGCCCGCAGCAAAGGGATTGATATTAAGAGCAGAAGCAGCGGTTTCGCTGCCAACACTGAGAAATTCAGCAGGAACCTGACCTTGAAAGCGCAATTCGGAATGGCGTGCCAGCAGCAGTTCCACATCTGCTGCAAGCATATCTTCTACCAATTGAGGGAGTGTTTGATACAAAGTTTTCAGTCGCAGCAGACCTGCTTCTCCAGGATGAGCTGTGAGACCACCGGGAGCAAGCGACATGACCACAGGAAACTTGCCCCCCAATACTGCCAGCATACGTTGAATGCGCTCCAAACCTGCCAGACAATCGGCTTGATGCTCCAGTAACTGCTGCTGTTCAGTCTGTGTCAGTGCGGAGGGGAAATCGCTTTCCTTCCAGGCGTTCTTGCTTGAAGCTGCACGTTCAGCTGCTTTGCGCAACATCGCATGCCGTCCCCGATACCGTTTCAGCGCACCCGCAGGCAAATAATCCGGCAGCACCTGAAAGTAAAAATGCCGCACATGCCCATGCAACTGAGACAACGCATGCAACAGCTCCCGTAGCAGCAACCCTTCTTCCAATGGATCTATCCCTGCCGCCTGTTCATAAGCACGTAAAGCAGCCAATCCATGCGCCACCCCACTATCCCCGCTAATCTGTTGCGTTAATTGTACCGCCTCCAATGGATCACGACCCCGTAACAAACGCTCCACGCCTCTCCAACGTCCTCCCCCCAATCGCAGGGCACCCCCATTATCCTCCGCAAATTCCAACCCTCCCTCTACCCGCATGCTGCGAAACCATGTCTGCACCAAAAATACCATGACTACCTTTTCTCCTTTCCGTTTTGCCTGTCAAGCAGCAACCAACCTCGTAGCCCTTGCATTCCCAACCCTATCCCCACCAAACCCAATAATCCCCAACCCACCTGACGCATATTCCGCCACCACCAAGAAACACCCTCTACCCTGGTTGCTGCAATAGCCCCATTCAAACCCAACCCATTATGGTAAGGAAATTCCGGTTCAGAACATCCTGTACACGGCCCCCCCACACCCACACACCATTGCTCACCTCCATTCCACCGCTGACGCGCACAACTATTATGGGTCACAGGTCCCTTGCATCCCAATTGCAACAAACAGCCATTATCTCCCAAATATCTGGCAAATTTTCCCCGCTGCAAATCTCCTTGACGTTCACAGTCTTCACATACCGTTCGACCGTAATACAACAGCGGACGAAGATGACTATCCAAGCGTGGGAAACCCAATTCTTGCATGTAAGCCAATACCCCAGGCAAATGTTGCGGTGGCGGCGGCACCCCAGGCAGCTTTACCACAGGTACTCTAGCATCCCCCAAACTCCGTTCCAAAAGACGCAACCCCACAGAAGACTCGCCCACTCCCCCATAACACACATCCGTTCCCAACAATATCGCTGTCCGTGCCCGCAACAACAAACGCTTCCATAACTCTTCTTGCAGTTCTTTCTCGCTAGGAGTCCCTTCCAATACCAATACCAACCCCTGAGTAAGTTGTTCCAAATCCCACTCTCCCCTAATACCGCTTAAACCATCGTACCCTCCTAAATGCCACTCCAAGCGCACCAATTGCAAAAAATCAGGATGCCGTAAACCTAACTGACTTAACAAAGACACCTCCGTCCCCACTCCCCTCAACCATACTAATTCTGACTGCCGTGGCTCGCGAACCACTGCCTCCACCAACCGTCCACTCACTTCCCACATTGCCGCACCACCAGCAGCAATACCCAATAAACGCAACAATTCCCGACGACCAATCCCCACAAAAAACAGCCTCATTAAATCAAACTCCCAAATCCCCATACTTCTATACCATCACCTTGCCACAAAGTGCGGGGATTTTGTGGCAAGGTGTAGGATAAGAGAAAGCGGTGGCATTGGGTAAATTTTGCTGGTGGTTATTTTACAGGTTGAGAGTTTGCGATGCCTTCTTTGTTTATGAAACGGCTGCGGTATGAACTGAAAGATTTGTATGGTTATGTGCGGACAGGGCGTTTTTATGCGTTGATAGCTATGATGGGGGCGGGAATGACTCTGGGTGGAATTACCACCAATGCAGTGGTAGTGCCATTTGGTTTGGTGTCTACGGGGTTGGGTGGTACAGCCATATTGCTTTTTTACATTTTGGGGAAGGAAGTTCCGTTGGGGTTGATTTATTTTATATTGAATGTGCCTATATTTTTATTTGGTTGGCGGGAATATCCTTTGCGCCCATTGGTGATTTCTTTTATCGGGATGTTGATGTTGAGCGGGTTGCTGGAGGCAACGCGCGATATACGTTTTGAATTGCCGCAGAATCCTATTTTGATTTGTATTTTGGGGGGCATCATGTTGGGAATAGCAGCGGGAACTGTGGTGCGTCCTGGCGGTTCTGGCGGGGGGCAGGAGATTCTGGCGATGTTCTTAAGAAAGAAGTTTTCGGTGCCTACAGCCACCACGTTTAACATGATTAACGGGTTAAATTTGGTGGGGGCATTGTTATATGCCAATTTGGAATTGCTTTTGTATTCGGCGTTGTTCATGTGGGTGTTTGGGGTGGTTTTCACGCAAGTTCTAACGGGATTTTCTAAAAAGCGTGCAGTGCAGATTATTACCAGCAAGCCAGAACAGGTGGCTCAGGGGTTGATAGACCGTTTGCATCGTGGGGTAACCTTCTTCAATGCATCAGGAGCATATTCTGGCAAACCGATTAAAGTGGTGTACTGTATTGTGAATTTACACGAGTTAGGGCGGGTAAAAGAGTTGGTATTTGAGTGTGATGAACAGGCGTTTTTAGCGGTGTTTGCCATGAGTGAAGCGGTAGGTGGCAAGGTCAGCCCTTCTATTTCTTGGGAATCTGAGGGATATCGCAAGCCTATGGATTTGATACAGTCCCCGATTCCCGTGCCTATTTCAGAAGTAGCGGTGAGCAAATCACCGTTGCGTTCAAAACGCAATTCTGATGCCGGCAGCAGAGGTAAAACCACTAAGGCTGGCTGAAATTCCTTCAGCAGGATTGATATTGGCACTGGCTTCACTGATATCGATGATACTGTTGCCATTGGTATCAAGATCAAAGTAGCGACGGTAGCTGGGGCCATTGACACTGCGTCCATCTATTTCCATTCTGACCCTGTCCAATTTGGCTGACTGGTAGGCCAGGCGGAGATAGAATCCTGTACGGCTGCCTGCACTTTCCAGCAATAAAACACTGCTGGTGGCGATTCCACTGATGTCTATGCTAACCCGTGCATTATCTTGCCAGCTAAGTAGCGATTGATGTTCATCCAAGTAGTAAATTTTGCTGTTGAGATTCTCAGACACATTTACCAACGCCCAGCCGATGGCCAGCATAGGGGTAATTTCCCATCGTTTCTTCGCTCCCAACTCAAAACGATAGCCGTATCCACTATTGAACAAGTAGGTTTTTACTGTTGAAACCTTGGTATAGTGTATCTCCCAGAGAGACTGATGCTGACCAGTTAAGGGTGCGCTAATGCCAGCAGAGATACCTTGGTGGGTATTTTTTTGTTGGTTGTATGAGGAAAAGTTGACCGGGCTTTGGCTATGGGGAACGAACACTGCCTGATTATTCACCCACAGGTCGCGCAATCCTTTAATTTCTAAAGGTATTTGGGTGGAACCAACATAGAACCTGGGTTGTGCCTGTGCTATTGCGGCAGCCAACATCACTGCTAGAGAAAAGATGCAGACCATTAAGCAACGATATGCTTGTAGTCTTGGCATCGGATGCATGGCAGAGGGGAATTTAAGCATCGGTGATGCAGCCCTGTGAAGCATCGTTGACTTGCTGGATATATTTGTAGAGGGTACCTTGCAGGGCAGCAAGCGGAGGAGGTTTCCATTGTTGGCGGCGATGTTGGAATTCTTCAGCAGTGATTTCGGCATGCAAAGTTCGTTTTTGGGTGTTGATGGTGATGCGGTCACCATTCTGCAACAAGGCGATAGGACCACCCTCTTGAGCTTCTGGGGTAATGTGTCCCACCAAGAAGCCGTGAGAACCGCCTGAAAAACGTCCATCTGTCAACAAGGCCACTTTTTTACCCAAACCCGCACCCATGATAGCAGAAGTAGGAGTGAGCATTTCTGGCATACCAGGACCGCCTTTGGGACCTTCATAGCGAATTACCACCACATCGCCAGTGGAAATGCCCCTCGCCTCCAAAGCCTTCAACATGTCCTCTTCGCAGTCAAATACACGCGCAGGCCCGCTGAATTGCTCACCCTCTTTGCCTGTCACTTTTGCCACCGCACCCCCAGGTGACAAATTACCCCGCAAAATCTGAATATGACCCGTCTGCTTTAAGGGAGAATCCCAAGGAAACAGCACCTGCTGACCTGCCTTCAAAGATGGCACTCCTGCCAAATTCTCCTCCAAGGTCTTGCCAGTCACTGTCAAGCAGTCCCCACATAAAGCACCCTGTTCAAGCAAATATTTCATCACCCCAGCACTGCCTCCTACCGCATGCAAATCTGACATCACATATTGACCGCTTGGCTTTAAATCCGCCAAAAACGGCACCCTGTCACTCACTGACTGAAAATCATCCAACTGCAACCTCACCCCACACGCATGCGCTATAGCTATTAAATGCAACACCACATTGGTTGAACCACCCAATGCCATAGTCACCACCATCGCATTCTCAAACGCCTCCCGCGTCAAAATATCCCGAGGCTTAATATCACGCTCCAATAACATCCGCATCACCCCTCCCGCAGTCACACACTCCTTCTGCTTCTCTTCAGACACCGCAGGTGCTGATGCCGACAACGGCAAACTCATCCCCATCGCCTCAATAGCACAAGCCATCGTATTTGCCGTGTACATTCCCCCACACGCACCTGCTCCAGGAATGCTAAACCGCACCACCTCTCTGCGCTCTTCCTCATTCATTCTCCCCGCCAAATGCTCCCCATAACTCTGAAACGCAGAAACAATATCCAACTTCGCATGCCTCTTGCTCGCTCCAGGCAATACCGTTCCCCCATAAACCATCAACGCAGGACGATTCAACCGCCCCATCGCCATCAACACCCCAGGCATATTCTTGTCACAACCAGGCAGTGCCACCAATCCATCATACCACTGCGCTCCCATCACAGTTTCTACACTATCCGCAATTAAATCACGCGATTGCAGCGAGTAACTCATCCCCCGTGTTCCCATAGAAATCCCATCGCTCACACCAATCGTATGAAAAATCAACCCCACCAAATCTGCTTCTACCAATCCGCGTTTCACCTCCAATGCCAAACCATTCAAATGCATATTGCACGGATTGCCCTCCCAACCCACACTGCACACGCCCACCTGAGGCTTAGCCAAATCAGCCTCACTCAACCCCGCCGCATACAACTGTGCCTGCGAAGCACCTTGAGACTTCACGCCCGTAATTAAACGACTGTATTTGTTGAGAACTCTAACCACGCTAAACACTCCTTACCCCATACTTCACTCTAACCACCATCCAATCGCAAGTCCTTCTCCCAAAGCCTAGTACAAAAAGACATTGTACTCTCTGCAAAACCTCCGCTCAAGGGATTTTAAGAATCAGCGGAAGCCTGCTGCTGCCAGATACGCTTCCAAAAAGCTGAAATGGCAGGTGCTTGAAGAAATGGTTGTGGAGATTGTTTGGGTTGCGGGGGGCATTGTCGGTGGAGGGTATCGGCGATTTGTTGGATATGAAGACTTGCAGGTGATTGGGGGTAAGCGCGCAAGAAGGGTTGTCGGGAACGTACGGCATTGGGAACTGCGGGGTCTTGGGGGATATCGCCCAGAAGAGGCAGAGGGATGCGGAGAAATTGCCCGCAGGCTTGCTGGAGTTTTTGGTGGACATGCTGTGTTTCTTGTGGAGAACGGGTTTGGTTAATAATGAGAGAGAATTGTTTTTTTTGATGCTCCAGGTAAAGCAGTTTAATAAGGGCATAGGCATCTGTGAAAGAGGTGGGTTCGGGATTAGCGATAACGATGACTTGGTCGGCTGCCGCATTAAAGCGCATGACTTGCGATGAGATTCCTGCAGCAGTGTCCAGTATCCAATCATCGGTATTCCATGGGAGTTGGGCGAGACTTTGCAGGAACAGGTTTTGGGTTGCTGGGTCAAGCTCTACCAGCTGACTCACACCTGAGGCTGCAGGGAGAATTTTCATTCCCCAGGGACCGTTGATGGCGATATCTTTTAGGGAGCATCGCCCTTGGAGGGTGTCCTCCATGGTGCGGGGTGGGCGGAGTCCCAGCAGCAGGGGGATATTGGCCAGGCCGAGATCTACATCAATGAGGGTAACTTGTCTTTGGAGTTGGGCAAGTGCGAGGGCTAAATTGAGAGCAATATTGGTTTTGCCAACTCCTCCTTTCCCACTGGCAATACTGAGAACTCGCCCCGGTTTTGGCACAGCGGGAGAGCTTTTCAGTGCATGAATGCGTCTGAGTCCTGCGGCTTGATCTGAGGGCATAGTGGCGGCAGCATTAAGTCCATCAGCAGCAAAGTTGGAATGCGACGAATCAGTTTTCACAGACGGACAAGAAATTAAGATTCGCTGGAGATTTGTAGCAATAAGTCTACCAGTCTTTCGGGAGTGGCGACTTCCATATCTTCGGGGACACGCTGTCCTGTAGTAAGATAATGCAATGGCAATTTAAAGCGAATAATATGGTTGAACAAAGCCCCACAATGCAAACATTCATCCAATTTGGTAAACAACACTGAGTGCAGTGGCAGGCAGCCGAATTTGCGGGTGGTGTCTGTTAATTCAGCATCCTTGGTGGTAGCACTCAACACCAGACAAATTTCCACCTGTTGGTTGTCTTGAAAAAGTCGCTTGAGTTCTTCCATTTGTGCAACATCGTTCTGTGAACGACCGGCAGTGTCTATCAAAATGACGTCATGCTCTCTTGCTGCATCCAATGCTTCATGAAAAGCAGTACGATCCCCCACCACAGTCAGGGGCAAATTCATAATGCGAGCATAAGCCTTTAATTGCTCCAAAGCTCCTATTCGAAAAGTATCCAACGTAATCAATGCCGTCTTACGTTTGTAGCGCAGCACCTGTTCACTGGCTAGTTTGGCTACAGTGGTGGTCTTGCCCACTCCGGTGCATCCTACCAAAGCCAATACTGTCTGTTTGTTTTCAGTAGTTTTTAATCCTCCTGTAGTTTTCACCAGTCTGGTTAACATACGTGCCAGAAAAATCTCTACATAGGTAAAATCTTCTCGCTTCTCCGGCGCTATGCGCTCAGCCGTTTGTTCTATCAAACGCCGAGCAAATTTTTCTTCCATCCCATGAAATACCAAATGTTGATGCAAACCCACCAACGTGTCCGGCAATTCCAACCCTTCACCCAAACGCTTGTGCTGCAAAGCCTCCACTGCTTGGCGCATATCTATTAATTCATGACGCAACTGGCGCATTGCCTGACCATTCAATCCTTCACCATCTCTTGAATTTCGCAACATCTTGCGCAACTGGGATACCTCACTTCGTAATCCCTCCATTGCCAAATCTCGTTCTGGCAGTACCGCAGCCGAGCCAACTTTCCCCTCCATATCCAATTCTATCTGCCCCATTTTTTCCGCCATACCTTCAAAATCAACTCCTACATCATCTTCACCCCCCGCCCTCGCAGATACCTCCCATAACGAACGCCCAAAAAACCGCAACCCTTCCCCACGCACCTGACGTGTGGACAAAATAACCGCATCCTCGCCTAAATCCTGACGTATCTTCTGCAATGCTTCACGCATATCTATTCCCCGATAGTGCTTTACACCCATCCTTCAACGCCTCCATGCGCTAAAATAATCTGCACCAAAACAACTTGTGCTAAAAACCTGAACCTTAAAACAATCCCCTACCCTCCTATATAGCAAATAATATCCCCTATAACAAAAAATCTCCACCAGAATTTCAGCACCGTTGTCTCAACCCTGCCGAAGCAGTTGCTGCTGGCATTGATGTCAGCACTATTTGTAAAACCAACTGGGTTTCCAAAAGATTAGTCCTTTGGTGGTGGGCGTTTAGGTGAGGTTTGGTGAGGAAATTGGAACCAGCGGGGTGGCTGGTTATGGGAGATGATGCCCAGGTATTGTTGTTTCATCCAGCAGGGTGCTAGGTGGAGAGTATGTTGTTGATAGGAGATAGTTTTTGAGATGTGGAAGTGTCCTAGTATGAGATTTTGGATATAGGGGAGCATAAATTCTGCGAAAGTTTGCAGTTCTTGTTGGGGAAGTTGTAATTTGAAAGCGATATTGGACTGGGCAGCAGCCTTTTCTAGTTGGCGGGTGATTTTTTTAGCAAGAGGGGAAGGAGTGAGGTGAAATGCCCCGCGTATGAGGCGGGAGCGCATGAGCCAGCGAAAGAAGAGATATTGGTTGTCATAACGGTTAACGAGATCGCCATGGCTGAAGCCATAGTCGATATTATGCCAGCGGACAAGCAACATTTGGTGGGTCAAGGCATCAAAAGGCAGCCAGCTAGTAGTTTGAGGAGGCATGAGAAGATCTCGGTTACCGACAACACACCAGATGCGGGTGCCTTTGTTGCGGAGTTGTTGCAATGCCTGCATCACCTGCTTGATCTGATAGTCCCAGAAACGTGGGGGGGCAAGCCAAACATGAAAGATATCGCCCAGCAGCAGGATGGCTGCAGGATTGTTGAGTTGAGAGAGCATGTGGATGAATGGTTTGACGGGGGCTTGGGAACAGCCTAGATGGGAGTCTGCAATGACGTAGAGGTTGCCCTTGCCTTCCAGGCAAAGTGCGTTATCCAGCATCCTTTGCCAGTTGGGCTGCCAGGGGATCCAACTTGGTGGAGGTGAAGTTGTGGATGCCAAAGAAGGAATGAGCATTTGCAGGTAGAAGATGGTTGTTTGGTTTTTTTATCAGAGGTGAGGCTGCATCCAATGTCAAATGGATGAAGCGATGTCATTGAAAAGCAACTATAAAAAATGGGTTTGAATTTCCATAATGGATTACTAGACAACAGCCAGCCAGTAAGATATGTCAATGATGGTAATTGAAGATTTGCGTACGGGGAAATTTAGCAGATGAACAATCTCTGCTAGTATTGATGAAAGACGAACAAGCAACAAATGTTGCATAAGGATGATAGCGTAGTTTGGTGAGTTTATGACAGAAGAGCAGAAAGATGAAAATTAACCTACAAAGAGCAAAAAAAGGCAGTTTGCACCGTTGTATTTTTTGGGGCTTTGCCATAATGCTGTCTGCGATATTGTGGTTGGAGGTATTGCCTGTCAATGCGTATGCCCAAAACAGCCGTCCACGTATCATTGCCGCAGGTCTTTCTGAAGACCAGACGATTACCGATGCCGAAGTGAAAGATATCGCTGTCAATCTTTTGATATTAGACCCCAACCGTATCGTCAGTGTGCTTATTAATGGTGAAGAACAGCAGATAGATAAAACGACTGTGGTCAATTTGCAAACAATACTGGCTCTCCCTGAGAACGGTTTGGTCATCAAAGTAAAAGCCACCAATGGCATTGGCAAATCTACTACGCAGCAGTTTGTCATTCGTCGCTCAAAAGAGGAAGAAGTGACCAGTACCCTGCCATTCTTTTTACAGCTAGTCCGTACTCCTCCTACTTGGACCATGCTCTTGGCACCCGTGGGTATCACAGCTTATCTAAGCTTCAATGACACACGTAAAAAAGAAGAAGGAGAAATCTCCCAAATTCGCGACGACTCCGGCAGCGTTTCTTGTCTATCCGGCTACTCCTACCACGAAGGTAGCGAGTGTCGTGCTGACAGACAAAACGAAAGCCTTGCTGTTGTTTTAGGTGTCTATGGACTCTACAGCACCTTCGTTTACTTCAGTAGACCAAAAATTAATTACGAAGAGGAAAATCCGCAAGAAATCGGCTTTCTGCAGGCTCCATCACAAGGACTTAACCTTAATCTAGAAGGTCCCAATCCGCAAATTGGCTGGAATTGGCGCTTCTGATAACCTCCATTTCCTTTACCCTTCTGCTGCCAGTTCCTTTTTTGGCAACAACACCAATTGTTATCTGCAACAATTGGCCCTTTTTGTGCATAAACCATCGCCGGGTGTTCTTGATATCTAAATCAAGAGAGAGAAAATTCTTCTTGACCCGCGGGAAAGCAAAAAAGAATCCCGCCGCAGGCAGCGAACAGGTGGCATGAAGCCACAAGGAGATCCGCATGAAAATTGAAAATACTGTCCACCGATTTTGCAGGAAATTGGAAAAAATTTCTCGCAAAAAAACCTCTTTTTCTCAAGCATTTGAGAACTTAGAGAAACAAGCAAAAACCATAGAAGAAGTGGTAGTGCTGGAAGTGATGCGGGAAACCTGCAAGGAACTGTCCCAAGAACATCTCCACCAACAACGCTTGCCTCGTGCAGCTGTAGGTATGTGAGACTTTCTCTAAAAAAACCTTCCCTACATCTTCTTTTCTTGCCTCAGTCGGACCGGGACATTCCAGTCTTCTTCCATCTCCGATGGCAGTGCATTTACTATACCTACAGTGAAAGATGGTGATGTTGGGAAACATCACTTAGACAAACAGCTTGGAATGTCAGACATGTTTGAGCGATGGGAGCAGTTGTTTAGATATCAGTTGGAAGGCTTTGTGGGCCATCCTAGAAAGTGGCAGTTGCTGTAGTTGGTCGGTAGTGTACCATTGCCATGGATAGGAAAGGAGACTTGGGGACGAGCAAGAATGAATGAAACAGCAACTGAGATAAAATCGGCGATGGGTGAGGGCATGAGAAAGTTGTCCTAGGTTAACAGGGGCTTGTAAGGGTTTGATACCGAGAGGCTGCAACAAATCCGGGATGTGTCGGCGGTCGTAATGATGGCCCATGCTGAGGAGGGAAACTTCTAACCAAGGAAATTCCCATAATCCAGCCCAGAGACCGTTTTGGGGCCTTTGTCTTAGTAGCCATTGGTGGTTGGAAGTAGTTTTTTGAGATATTGAGGAATTGGAAACAAGGTAGAGGACAGCATAGATGGGTTTGGGGATTGGTTTGGCTTTTTTTGGAGGAAAGACATGGGGCTGGGAGGTAGCGGCAGCGCGGCAATGGACTTGCAACGGGCATTGGCAGCAAAGGGGTTGTGGGCGACAAATGCGTGCGCCCAGTTCCATGATGGCTTGATTGAGTTGCCGAGGAATTGCGAATTGAAGCAGAGTTTGGGCAAGCTGTTGGAGATCTTGCTTGCCTGGGTTGGTAAGGGGTGAGGATGGCAAGGCGAGCAGGCGACCGAGGACACGTTTTGCGTTGGTGTCAATGGCAGGAAAAGGGAGATTGTACCCAATGCTGAGAATAGCAGCAGCTGTGTAAGCACCGATTCCTGGTAAATTTTGAAGTTGTTGCATATCTTTGGGGATACAGCCTTGGTACTGATAGTGGAGCAGTTGGGCTGCTTGGTGCAGATTGCGAGCGCGAGAATAGTAGCCTAAGCCCTCCCATAATTTAAGTACAGCCTGTTGCGAAGCAGAGGAAAGCGCAGAGATGTTGGGAAATTTTTGCATCCAGCGTTGGTAATATGGAATGACTGTGTGGACTTGGGTTTGTTGCAGCATGGTTTCAGCAACCCAAACCGAATAGGGGCTTTTAGGAGGTCGCCAGGGTAAGGGGCGTTGGTTTTGAGAAAACCAGATGATTAGCGCATCTGCCAATTTTTTGCAGATAGCTGACGATAGTGGTTTAACTGGAGGAAATGACACGGGGCAGCAGGCAAAAGAAAAAATAGAGAACTCAGGTAGTCCAGCAGCTGATGCTCAGAGAAAAATCACCTGTCCCTTCCTTGCTAACAGTGTCCATTGTACTTCAACATGATTGGGTGATGATATTGGCATGCGTTTTCTGGCTAGAACATGGGAGCTTGATAGAATGTTGTTATCTGAACACAACAACTGCATGATAAAAGTGCCCCCCCAGTAAGCAAAGCCCAAAACAAAGAAAGCGTTAGAAAATAAGGGCAGGGACACAGCAGTATGGGACGGGAATCTGAGTTAATAGATGGGAGACACAGGATGGGTCGCAAGATTCGGTGGGTAGTTTGGCTGCCACTGGCAGGAATATTGGGTTTTATCTCGGCATTTGCCCTATTTTCTAGCAATGTGGTGAAAAAGTTTGAATCGGCAGTCAGTGAATCTGCCGATAACACCGTGGTATTGGATATACAAGGCCGTTCCATAGCAACAGTAGAAGGACTGGAAGACCGTCAACGGGTGCGGTTACCCCAAGTAAGCCCTTTTTTACAAAAAGCGGTGGTGGCCATTGAAGACCATCGATTTTTTGGGCACTACGGGGTGGATCCGTTGCGAATGCTCAGTGCGCTTGTTTCCAATATTAAAACAACTAGTTATGGGCAGGGAGCCAGCACCATCACCCAGCAGCTGGTTAAACTAACACTGCTGACACCAGAACGGAAACTATCGCGTAAATTCAAAGAAATTTGGATGTCTTTCGCGGTAGAGCGAGTCTATAACAAGCAAGAATTGTTGGAATTTTATCTCAATCGGGTGTATCTGGGCAACGGGGTGTATGGGGTAGAACAAGCATCGCGGGCGTATTTTCATAAGAGCGCTGCCGATTTAGATTTGTCTGAAGCAGTTTTTTTGGCTGCATTGATTAAAAAACCAGAGGGCTATTTGCAGTCCTTGCAAGATGAATTCAGTGCAGAACTAGATGTGACACAACTGCAAACATTGATAGAACGCTATCACCAAACCTTGCGAGTCATGCGCAGCCTCAGATGGATTAGTGACCAAGATTATGAGGAAACATTCAACCAGTATCCTCGGGTGTATCGACCAGTCAACCTGCATTCACAAGTTTCCTACTTTGTAGACGAAGTGAAAAAAGAAGCCCGCCGTCTGCTGAATGTTCAGCGTATTTCTGGCAGAGGCTGGCGAATTCATACAGGCATGGATTTGATCATGCAGCAATCTGCCGAACACGCAGTATCAAACTGGATTAACCAAAACCCCAATGAAATACAGCTGGGACTATTTGCTATCGATATTCAAAGCGGTTTTGTACGTGCTATGATCGGCGGCCGCGATTACGCCACTTCCAAATTTAACCGCACCACCCAAGCTAGGAGACAAACAGGATCCGCCTTCAAACCCTTGCTCTATGCTGCTGCGCTAAAAGAAGGACTCTATCCCTATTCCATTTTTGAAGATCGTCCCTTTTCTTACTACTGGAATAAAGAACTTGGCATTCAACTTAAAGAACCCGCACCCTTTAATCTTGAAGATGACCCCCTCACTTTATCCTCTCCAGAAGCAAAAATTCTTATCCAAGAAGACAGCTCTCGAGTCTACACACCCCGTAACAATCAACACCGTTATGGACTGATTCCCCCAAAAAAGGCAAAAAACTCCTCTGTTGACCATCACATGACCCTTTTGCGTGCCTTGCAACGCTCCAGCAATGTAATTGCTGTTCAATTGCTCAACCAAATTGGTTTTAGACCACTAGAAAGAATCACCCGCGCAGTCGGTATTGATATCCGACGCAATCGCGGTCTTTGCACCGCCTTAGGCTGCAATGAAGCCAGCCTCGCAGACCTCACCTCTGCTTATGCTATCTTCGCTAACCAAGGAAAATATCACCCTCCCCGCTACATCCAACGTATCTTCAATGCCCAAGGGGATACCCTCTATCAATACATACCCCAAAAACCCAAACAAATCCTTTCTCCCTGGCTAGCCTTTCAAATAAGACACATGCTTCAAGGTGTCATTACCCGAGGCACTGGCTGGCGTGCTCGCCTTGCTGCCACCCCAGCCGCTGGCAAAACCGGCACCAATGACGGACCCAGAGATGCATGGTTCATCGGATTTACCCCCAAAACAGCCGCCGGCATCTGGATAGGAAACGACAATAACTCCCTGCTGCCGAACACTTCCGGCGGCCAAGCCCCTGCCTTAATCTGGAAAGAATTCATGCAGCATATCATCGCATTTCAACCACAAGAAACATTTCCCATACCCGCCCAACCTTTCCAAGCAAAAGAACTCTGCGACATCGATGCCCTGCCTGTCTATCCAAAATGCCCCGCTGTCAGCACCTATTACACCCGACCCTCAGACCCACTCCCTGAAAACACCAACCTGTTTCAATCCCAGCAAGCAGCTCCTTCAAAAATACCCTAGCGCAATACCCTCATATGACTGAAACAATAGGCATTCTCTGCGGCGGCCGCAGCGGTGAACATCAAGTCTCTCTTATCTCCGCTCTCGGAGTCAGCCAAGCTCTTGACACACAACGTTACCAACCCCTGCTTGCAGCCATCGATCAAGACGGACAATGGCGCATCGGCAACGCCCATTCGCTCCTCAAAAACCAACAACAAACAGACTCCATCCACATCTCTCCAAAAGCCCCCGCCTGCTTTCCCGCTCCCAACAATGGGCGCATACGCTTCTTAGATGCCCAAACCTTCCAATCTCTCGCTGATATCCAAATCTTCTTTCCTCTCATTCACGGCACAGACGGCGAAGATGGCACCTTGCAAGGCTGGCTCAACCTGGCCAATGTTCCCTTCGTCGGTGCAGATGTCGCCCCCTCTGTCCTGTGCATAGACAAAGAACTCACCAAAAAACTGCTGATACAAGCCAACCTTCCCTGCGCTCCCTGGCTTTCTTTCCAACGCCCCCAGACCCCACCAACCTGGCAGCAGGTCTCACAAACCCTTGGAGCCGATGTCTTTATTAAACCTGCCAAATTAGGCTCATCTGTCGGCGTCCAACACGCACAAAACAGCGCCTCCTATCAACAAGCACTTGAAGATGCCCTCCAATACGACGACAAAATCCTCATTGAGCAAACCATCATCGGGCGTGAACTCGAATGCTCTGTCCTTGGCAGTCCCAACAGCTCCATCCAAAAACCCCAAGCCTCCATCCTGGGGGAAATCCAACCCCAAGAAGACTTTTACTCTTACCAAGCCAAATATCTAGACCCCCAAGCCGCCATACTTCACATCCCAGCCAACTTGCCAACCCAACTCACCCAACAAGCACAAGCCCTCGCCATCAAAGCTTTTGAAACCCTGCAAATACAAGCCATGGCTCGCATTGACTTCTTCCTTACACCCCAAAACAAATGGCTGATTAACGAAATCAATACCATTCCCGGCTTCACACCCATCAGTATGTATCCCAAACTCTGGGAAAAATCCGGCATCCCCTACCCCAAACTGCTGCATATCCTCATCCAACTCGCCAAAGAATACCACCAAACAAAACAATCACTGCAACGCAGCTTCTCCCAAAATCATTAGAAGGCACAAAGGTTGTGGGAGTTAAGTGAAAAACAACCAATTAAATATGAGAGAAGCCTTGTTTGAGATCTTCAATCAGGTCGTCTACGTCTTCCAGACCCACGTGGTAGCGAATCAGCAGGCAGTCTTTCTCGTTACGAGGAGAATCATTTGCACCTTGACAGTAAGAGGGGAAAGAGAGGCTTTCAAATCCTCCCCAGCTAAGCCCTATACGGAACAGCTGGTAGCTTTTGAGCATATTTTCTACGGCGTTGACGTCATTGGAGTTTAGCCACACACCGAAGAGGCTGCTGGCACCGAGAAAATCTCGTTTCCAGATGGCGTAGCCCGCATCTTCTGGTAGTGCGGGGTAGAGAACCCGTTTGACTTGTGGCTGTTGCTGCAGCCATTTGGCTATTTTCAGAGCTGATTCTTGCTGGTGCTGCATGCGTACTTTCAGGGTGCGAACGCCTCGCAATGCCAGGTAGCAGTCATCGGCACCTGGTACGTCGCCAAAATCCATGGCGCATTTTTTGATCTGACTAAACAACTCCGCAGATTTCACCGTTGCGCTTCCCATCACCAGATCAGAGTGCCCACCAATATACTTGGTTACAGCCATAATGGAAACATCTACTCCGTGGCGAAACGCCGGAAAAAACACCGGGCCTCCCCAAGTGTTATCCAGCAGAGTCAAAGCTCCGTGCTGATGAGCCACTTTGCAAATGGCAGGAACATCTTGTACATCAAACTTCAACGAAGAGGGTGACTCAAGGTGCACAATACGCGTGTTGGGACGCATGAGCCTGGCAATATCTGCACCTATCAGTGGGTCATAAAACTCCACTTCCACTCCAAACCGCTTTAATACCGAATTGCAGAAAATACGGCTAGGTCCGTAAATGCCATCGGTCAGCAACACATGATCTCCCGATTTTAACCAAGCCATCAATGCCAAGGTCACTGCAGACAGACCTGTGGAAAACAACACAGTGCCATAACCCTCTTCTAGGGCTGCAATCGCATCACACAACGGCATGGTGGAACCCCCCCCATAGGCTCCATAATACACCTGGTTCCGCTGGTATTGCCTTTCCTGCATCTTCAGCAAAGTCTTTACATCAGGCGTAATAATAGTGGATGCCCGATACACAGGGGGATTAACCCCGCCAGATTGCTTGCCAGGATCGCTGCCCACATGAGTCATTAAACTGGCAGGCTTGAGTTTTCGCTTCTCAACCATCACGCAACTCTTTCTTCATACTGTTTGTAACAGCCTTCGCCAAATCTGCTAGTTGAAGAGAACTCCTCTGTACAACCCACAGCAGTTTGCCACTTGTTTCTTGGCATACGTATCCTTACTACTATCCCTTGTTTCTTTATCATATACAAAGCAGTTGCACTGTCAACACTTTCTCCAACACTCCCAAAGGCTTGTGATTCTGTTACCGTAGACAGTTATTTGCTGTCAACCCACAGTTTGCTAGCTTTTTCTGCTTACTCTTTCTAGCATAAGAAAGAGTTGTCGCTTTTTCATAAAATAGAAACGAAAAAGTGCTCTCTCTCATAAAACCCTCCATAAGAAAGGAAACATTTCATGAGCATCAAACTCGGAGATATTGCACCCGATTTTATCCAAAGCTCTACCGAAGGACAAATCCAATTCCATAAGGCCATTGAAGGGCACTGGGCGATTTTGTTCTCACACCCCAAGGTGTTCACCCCCGTCTGTACCACTGAACTGGGACAACTGGCCAAGTTGAAGCCAAAGTTTGATAGCCGCAAGGTGAAAGTGCTTGCGCTTAGTGTGGACAATGTGAATGACCAAGAAAAATGGGCAGAAGATATTTATGAAACCCAAGGTGCTAGGCCAAATTACCCAGTCATTGCCGATGAAGACCGCAAGGTCTCCACTCTTTATGACATGATTCACCCCAACGCCAACGATACCCTAACCGTGCGCTCGGTATACATCATAGATCCCAATAAAAAAGTACGCTTGATATTGACTTATCCCGCCAGCACTGGCCGAAATTTTGATGAAATCCTGCGGGTGCTGGACTCTATGCAGCTGACCGACAGCCACAAAGTAGCCACTCCTGTTGATTGGAAAGACGGTGATGATGTGATTATCGTTCCTGCCCTTCAAGATGAAGCAACTCTTAAAGCGCTATTCCCCAAAGGCTGGAATGCGCCCAAACCCTATCTGCGCATTACCCCACAACCCAACAAGTAATGCCCTTGTCTTGCGGGTCATGCAGTCTATTGCATGGTCCAATTGCCTCTTATCCCCCTGCCAGTTACACTGCTGGCAGGGGCTTTTTTTAAGTGCCGAGCCTCATGGTTGATGCAATGGCAGTGGTTTTTGGATGATGAATATGACGGATACCGAAGCTTCTCACCAACTACACCGTAAAAAGGCCCCGGCTAGTGTCTGCTGTGCCGTACTGACCATCAGCGATACCCGCAGCCCCACCGATGACCACAGTGGCAAATTGATTCAATCCCTGCTAAAAAAATCAGGCCATCAAGTGATGACTTGTGCGTTAGTTGCCGATGAAGCGTCAGCCATCGAATCCAAACTGCGAATGATGTTGGCAGCATCTGAGATACAAGCCATAATTGCCAACGGCGGTACCGGCATTGCCCCACGCGATGTCACCGCACAAGTTGTAGCCACATTCATCACCAAGCCGTTGCCTGGTTTTGGTGAACTCTTTCGTATGCTCAGCTACCAAGAAGTAGGAGCAGCCTCCATGCTCAGTCGCGCTTTGGCAGGGGCAAACGACAAAAAATTACTGTTTGCTCTGCCAGGATCACTCGCTGCCGTCCGCTTAGCTATGAAAAAACTGATTTTGCCCGAACTAGCCCATACAGTGTATGAATTAAATAAGAGTCCCTAACCTTTATTTATGCTTTATTGCCATTTTTTGATATTCCCCGATGAACACCCGCACCCCTCCAGCATCTGCAAAAGCTGCCTCCCGCCAAAGCAGCCAAGGTCTGATGCTAAGAGATGAAGCCGATGCCATCATTGACAACCTCAAACGCCAATTAGATGCCCTGCAGCACCAACTCTCCTCCCAAAGAAAATCCGCAGCCGCCAGTCAACAAAAGCCAGCAAATACCCCAAAAACCCCGCCGTTCCAAACAACAGCATTAATGCCCCAAGTAGTCGGAAGACTGGGAGAAGGTGCCGCAGAATTGGCTTCACGACTAGAAAAAACCGCCCAAGAAATACCCGATCCCACCCTTCGTAAAGAAATAGCAGGCTGCCAAATTCAAGCAGGACAACTTCACCTCGCCCTCAACCAAATACCCTCACGACACCAATTATTAGAAGAACGCCTCAGCGGAGAAGATAGTATAGTTTCCGTAGCCGCATTAGCAGAACAGTTGGCTGCCGCAGTAAAAGCCAGTTGCTCTCGCGATATCCCCGTACGCACCAATAACCTTCCCGACACACTCAGCCTGTCACCAGCCTGCCTCTTCACCATGGTCTCTGCCCTTTCTGCCTTTGCCTCTGAAATCTTTACAGACCTCACCGATATTCTCTTGCAGCCCGCAACACCTGCACAACCACCCACCCTAGAAATCTTGCTTCAAGGCGCACAACCCATCAACCAGGCAGTACCAGCTGACGTGATAGCTGCTGTTCTCACCAGACCCACCACTTCACAAGTGCTGGTGGATCTGCTCTACATCGAAAAAATTCTAGACATGCGTAACGGCAATATGGGCTTCTCATCTCCACCCAATAAAATCTGGGTTAAACTTCCCCTTGCCTGAGGTGCAACTTGCCAATAAGCCCATGGATAGCAAGCATGCGCTCTTCCCTCATGAAGAAGTAACAGATAGGAATGGCTTACCTAAATTGCTATGAAAGCTGTAGAGAAACATTGTTCTGGCTGCAATAACATTACACCGCACGGCGTTTGGGTGTTTCTTCTTTTTCAAATTCTGGAAAGACATTACCCATTTTTTCAGCCAGCCACTGTCTCCAATTGGCAACAGATCGCGTGAAAGGTGCTTGTTCTTGAAATTGGATTTGATGGATGCGTGTGTATGAACCTCCTTTTTGTAAAAGATCTAGGTGAGTACCGGATTCTGCCACAGTGCCGTTGCGCATGACATAAATGTAATCGGCTTGGCGGATGGTGGAGAGACGGTGTGCGATAACCACGGTGGTGCGGTTTTGAACGAGATTGCTGATAGCCAGCTGGACAGCTTGTTCAGATTCGCTGTCTAGGGCGGAAGTGGCTTCATCAAGAATGAGGATAGGGGCATCTTTGATGAGCGCACGGGCGATACAAAGTCGCTGGCGTTGACCGCCGGAGAGTTGTAGTCCCCCTTCGCCAATCATGGTCTCATACCTTTGGGGAAGTGCCATGATAAAATCATGGGCATGGGCTGCCTTGGCGGCGGCAATGATAGATTTATGTGGACAGTCAATTTTGCCGTAAGCGATGTTATTGGCAACGGTATCATTGAAGAGAAAGACTTCCTGGTTAATCATAGCGATCTTGCTACGCAAGGAAGCGTAGGAAAAATTGCGCACATCCACCCCGTCAATCATCACGCAGCCGTCTTGAGGTTCAAAGAAACGCGGAATCATGTTTGCCAAGGTGGTTTTGCCTGCCCCACTGGGTCCTACCAGAGCTATCATCTTGCCTATGGATACTCGGATATCAATATCGTGGAGTTGAAAAGCTTCGCTTTTGGTGTGCTGGAAAAGACGTATTTGCAGATGTAAGCTTTCTTTAACGGGGGGGAGAATCTTCGCTTGAGGCCTGTCTTCTTCACCTTCTGGGTGATCAAGCATTTCAAAAATGCGTTGGACCGCAGCCAAGCCTTCTTGAATACTAAGATTGAAGCCATTCAGACGCCTTAAAGGAATGTTGATCATGAAAAACGCCAGGAGGAAAGAGACAAAGTCGCCGGGAGTAATCACCTGTTGGATAATCAAATAGCCGCCCACCATGATAATCACCGATCCTGCCGAGGCTCCAACAACTTCCAAGATTGGATGTGAATAAGAGGACACTCGTACGGTGTGCATATATTTGTTCATAATTTCTTTATTCACCAGATCAAAACGATGGCGTTCATATCCTTCCATACCAAAGGTTTTTACAACCCGAATGCCGCCCATAGTCTCGGTGAGCAAAGAACTCATTCTGCCAAAGCTTTCTAAACGTTGCCCGGTAGCGCGTTTGTTGCGTTGGCCAAAGATATAAATTAATCCCATAGCCAAAGGAATCACCATTCCGGATACCAGCAGCAACTGCCAACTGCGATAGCCCAAGATGCCAATAAAGACGAAAATCATGGGCAAATCACGAAATGGTCCTACTAGACTCAGTCGAATAGCATTTTGTAGGGTTAGCAAGTCGGAGGTAAAGCGGGATATCAGTTCACCTGGTCGGTTGCGTATAAAGAAGGTGAAAGGCATGGACTGGAGGCGTGCGTATAGTTGTTCGCGCAAACGATAGATCATGCGTTGTCCTATCCAGCCTAGCAGATAATTGTGAATAAAGTAGAAGACTCCTTTGATGAAGAAGATCACAAAAATTGCTAATCCTACTAGTCCGAAGCGATCTAGGGTGGGCACTTTGCCTGCGCGAAGGCCATCCACGATATCTTTAGAGTACCAAGCTGGCAGGGCATTGAAGAAATTGTAGGCTACCATACCCAGCAGGGCTAGCAGAAATACCCCTTTATAATGGAACATCAAGGCAAACATGCGCCGCATGCTGCTGCGGTCGCTCTCCTTGGTCCACATGCGCATCAGCACATCCCCCAATACGCCGAAGATGCGTTCCAACAAAATGATGCTCCTATATTAAAAAGCTTTCAGGCAGATTCCTGGCAGGTTTGGATAATTTTATTTATCTATTTCTACAGGATGTTACGAGTTATTCTACTATTTTCGCAAAAAAAAACAAAGAGACAAGTACACGCTAAAGCAACAACAAACGATCGCGATGGATAGCTTCACGACCACCACGGACATGGCTGTCCAGCAACTCCATCAATTCTCTAGAATCCAATTCCGCTACCCCCAAACCCAGCTTGGCCCCTCCTTGCATATGAATTTCCACTACTTCTCCGCGAGAAAATTTGCCTTCTACGGCCACAATGCCTGCCGGCAGCAAGCTCTTCTTGTTGCCTAAAGCCTTTGCGGCACCAGCATCCACTACTACCCGCCCCCAGGTGAAAGCTCCCACACGCAGCCACTGCTGAAAAGAACGCGGGCGCTTTCCTTCAGCCACAATATGCGTCCCCACTGCCTCACCCTCTAACACCCGCAACACTCCCCCCGCTTGCCGACCAGACAAAATATACACATCTATCCCGCAAGCCGTCACAATCTCTGCTGCTTTCAATTTAGAACGCATCCCCCCCTGACCCCCCCATGAAAATTCTTCAGAACAAGAATCCCACATTTCCTGGTCAATTCCGCACACTTCTTTTACCAACCGCGCCTCAGTATGATGCTCCACTGCACCCCCTAGATAAAAACCTTCGGTAGAAGTCAGCAAAAATAAACGCTGCGCTCCAATGTTCGCCGCCACAGCCGCTGATAAATAATCGTTATCTCCAAAAGACAATCCCACTCCACTCACCGCATCATTCTCATTCACCACCGGCAGTACCCCCCGCTTTAGCAACCCCTCAAACATCTCTCTCAAACCTAAATAACGCTCCCGATGACCAAAATCATGGCGTGTTAACAACGCCTGGGCAATCACCACCCCTTGCTCATGAAAAAATTCCCCATACAACTGCATCAAACGGGGTTGCCCCACCGCTGCCATCATCCTACGCTGCAATTGACCGTCCTTCTCATCCCCAAAATCCACCAACTTCCATGATGACCCTCTTGCACCTGATGCCACCAACACCACCTGATGACCTCGCGCACGCAACTCTCCTATGTCCTCTACCAACTGATGAATCACATTGTAATCCAAATGCTGATCCGGCTGGGTCACCACATTCGTACCCACCTTTAACACCAACCGTTCACCAGCCATGACCATTCTCTCTCTTTCCCATTGATGCCACCCTTCTCCTTCAGCCTTTGATGATTGCAAACTCCGTGCAAGCCTAACCCTTCAATCAAAAAGGAAACATGCTACACTTAAAAAACTGTTCTGGTGGTTTATTATCAAGCAGCATTCCATCTTATCTGCCATATTTCTTAATTCATCCCAAGAGAATCTTTGTCTACCAAACAACGTCATATCTTTTTGGTGCGACACGGGGAAAGCGAACACAACCTGCAACATCAGGTTTTCATGGGGCGTTCTCCAAAATCCACACTCACCGATACTGGAATTCAACAAACCAAAAAACTTGCCAAGCGTTTCACCCAAAACCTGTCCCAAATAAGACCAGCAGTAGCTGTAGCCTCCTCTTTGGTACGCTGCATGAAAACCGCAGAAATTATCACCCAAGCCCTCCAAATTGACCTTCATTCAGAAAATGCCTTCTGGGAACTTAGCAAAGGCGAATGGGAAGGTCGTATGCCTCGCCCCCCTCCAGAACCTTGGATATCCCAATTGCACAAAGATCCCTTTGGCTTTCGTTATCCTAGGGGAGAATCCTATCAAGATCTGCAAGAACGCACCATCCCTGCCTTTGAAAGCTGGCTGAAACGCTTCCCTGAACGACACCTGCTATTCGTCATCCACGGGGATGTTATTCTCTCGCTAATGCAACACTTGATGCATTTCCCCAAACATCGCATCAATGACTTTGAGCTCACACCCTGCTGTCTTACCCGCTTCATTCAAACCCCCACCAGCTGGGTGCTCCATAGTTTCAACGACCACTCCCACCTTTCCTATCTCATAGATTAGCTGCCTTCTTGCACAAAGATTGGGGAATAACCAAGTAGGTCTATATATCTTTATGATAGCTATTCTTTATATATCAAGAATAGCTGCCAGTAATCTGGATTGACATTGATAAGGAATAGCAAAAGATGAAAGAAACATTGGAAGGATTGCAGGTTGTGCTGCTGGGGCTGCATATAGCGGGTGGTACTTTGGCTTTGTTGTGTGCCATGGGGGCTTTGGCAAGTCGCAAGGGTGAAAAGATGCATGTTGGGTGTGGCCGTTTTTTTGTAGGGGGGATAGCAGTGGTATGTATAACAGCGGTAGCTTTGGCAGTGGTGGAACCGAATGTGTTTTTGTTGAGCATCGCCTTGTTTAGTGGAGCGCAGGTATTTGCAGGATGGCGCTATGCACGGCTGCGTGATGAAAAGGCGAATTGGTTGGATACCTGGGTAACAGCAATGCTGGGTGTGGTGAGCATCTGGATGATTTGGCGAGGAACGGAGATGCTATTGGGAAATAACAGCTTGGGGTTGGCGTTATTGTTTTTTGGATTAATTGGAATATTGCTGGCATGGAAAGATTTTGAAGTCAGGCGTCGGGGTGCAGTGGGAAGTTTGCGGATTCGCCTGCACATGGCACGCATGATGGGAGGCACAATTGCAGTGGTAACTGCAGTGATGGTGGTGAATGTTTCCTTAGGGCCACCATGGTTGGTTTGGATATTGCCCTCTTTGGTTATGGTGCCTTGGATTTTTTGGTGGGCACGGCGAATTTCCACTCCAGCAAAGCACCAAAAGACCAACACTGCATGAGCAAGGTTGATAGCTGCTGCGGTTTTCAATTAATACGGATGTACTGTCCAAGCCCCTTCAGCTTTTACAACAAAATATCCCCGCACATTCTCACGAATAACTGCCACATATGCCTCTCTCTTTGATGGTACACCCATACCCGTCTCTGGAAGAAAAAAACACTATAGTACTTTGAAAAATGCGGACTATCCATTATACACTTAATGGTATGAAAGCGTATGCAGGTGCCATATTACTAGTGAATCTTTCCAGTGGTCGGATCTCAGAAGAGCATCCGTCTGAAGAGTTATGGCGCGAGTGCCTAGGGGGTGTGGGCTTGGGTGCGCGGCTGTTGTATCAGTCGATGCAGCCACAACATGGTTGGGATGCCCCTGAGAATTTACTGGTGCTAGCAACAGGTCCTTTGGCTGGTTTGCCTGTGTGGGGAGGCAGCGGTACGACTGTGGTCACGCGTGGCCCGATGACAGGAGGGGCAACTTCTTCTCAAGCCAATGGTTTTTTTGCCGTGAATTTGAAGTCTAGTGGCTATGATGCAGTGGTTATTAAAGGGCAGGCAGCCCAATGGCAATGGCTGTGGATTCACCAGCAGCATGCCGAGTTGCGCGATGCACGCGAACTATTGGGTTTGGATACTTGGCAGCTGCAGCAGCGATTAGAGGAGGATACTGGTTGGCACGGTCATCAGCTGAGCGTGTTCAGCAGCGGGGTGGCGGGAGAAAATCGGGTGCGATTTGCTGCCATGCATTGTGATTACGGACACGTAGCCAGCAAGAACGGCTGCGGAGCGGTAATGGGAGCCAAGCGTTTGAAGGCAATAGTGGCAGCCCGTGGAGACACTCCTTTAAGAGTGCATGATGCTGATGGTTTGATGCGCGCAGCAGATCAAGTAGCCTATCAGCTGCGCACCGATGCCAGCAGCCGTGGGGTTTTTCAATATGGCACGTTGCCAGCAGTGATGAACTTGCAACGGTTAGGAGTGCTGCCTATCAAAAACTATACTACCAACGAGTTTCCCTCAGAAGCCAATCCTGATGAATGGGAAGCTGCTGCCCTGCGGTCATCATTTGAGCATCGGGGACATCAGTGTGGTTCTTGTGGCATGCATCATTGCCAGCAGCAGGTACTTACCGAAGGACCAGGCAAGGGGCAGCTGGTGGATGAACCCGAGTATGAAGGCTGGTCTGGGGCAGGCTTTACCCTGGGGGTGACCGACAAAAATCATATTTCATGGTTGAACAATCAAATAGATAGAGCCTGTGTAGACATTAACGAGTTTGGTTGGATAGCAGGCTGGATGATGGAGTGCTTTGAAAAAGACCTGGTGTCTAAAGATTTGTTGGATGGCTTAGAGCCTCGTTGGGGGGATGTCCACTCTGCCCTAAAGCTTTTGGAGATGATGGTGCACCGTGGTGGTTTTGGCGATGTGCTGGCTGAGGGGACCAAGCATGCAGCAGAATATCTGGGCGGAAAAGCCCAAGCAGCTGCCATATACACCCACAAAGGGGCTTCTCCTCGCGGACATGACCACCGCGGTCGTTGGGATGAAATGCTGGATACCTGTGTGGCTAGTACCGGCACACTGGAAGCAGGTTTGCTGGTGGCGCCACACGAACTCGGGCTGCCCGCCCGCATTAATCCCTTTGACCCCCATCAAGTAGCCACCCAAGTAGCCAAATTATTGGGACGCCGTCACTTTGAGGATTCTATCGGCGCATGTATCTTCACTACCCGCACCGAAATATCTCTTATCTGTCAAGCTATCAACGCTGCTACCGGCTGGAATTTTACCGTAGAAGAAGCCATGCGTATGGGCAAGCGCACCGCCTGCTGGCTGCGCGCCTTTAACATTCGCTGCGGCATTCTTCCCAACACCGAACTTCCTTCCAGCCGCTATGCCTCTAAACCTCACAATGGTCCAGCCAAGGGCACATCTGCCTTAGAGAATTGGGAGACCATGATAGAACACTGGTATAATCTCACCCGTTTTGACCGAAAAAGCGGACTGCCCAGCCAACAACTCTTGCAGCAACTAGGCATGGATGAATTGCTTCAAGATCTGTGGGGCACCCCTCTCGATGCCACCCCCGCCGCCAAGCCCAGCCTGTGAAACCCTTGACCGTGCATATAGAATTCGCTTCCTGGGTGCATGGGTTGGTGGCTGAGCATTCACCCTTAAAAGAATCGCTGCAGCTGCCTGCCGCAGCCTGCGTGCGTGATGCCTTAAACGCTCTCAGTGAAAAATACCCCAAGCTTGCCGATATTCTCTGGGATTCCGCCACTCCATCAACCATTGGTCCCCACATAGAAGTAGTGGTTAATGGTGCTATCCTCGGTCTGACTCACCAACTGGACGGTCCCTTGCAAGCCAATGATACCATTTTGCTCACCGCCGCTTATACAGGAGGCTGACCGTGTCTCCTTTTCATGATCTGTACTTCGGCGACTGCCTGGAAGTGATGAAAAAACATCTGGCAGAGGAGGAGTAGGAAGATGTACTTTACGAATGGGGAGGAGTGATGGCTGCAAAGATGCGTGTACTGGCAGTGGTAGGCCCTACAGCCAGTGGCAAGAGTGCGCTGGCAGTAGCTTTAGCAGAAGCCTTGGGGGGAGAAGTGGTGGGCGCAGATTCGGTGCAATGCTATCGTCAAGCGAAGGTCGGTTCAGCACAGCCATCTGCAGAGATGCAGACACGGGTGCGGCATCATCTGGTGGGGTTCTTAGAAGCAGGAAAACCCTATTCAGCAGGTCAGTTTTCCCGTGATGCTCGAGCCATCTTGCAACAGCTGCACCAACAGAGAAAGGTAGCCATACTCTGTGGAGGCTCGGGACTTTATTTAGCAGCGCTACTGGAAGGTCTTTCACCGATGCCCCCCATTCCTTCTATCATTCGCCGCCAAGCTGCAGAACAAATGGCTGCGCTAGGCACAGAGGCTTGCTACGCTCTATTGCAACAGCGAGACCCAGTTACCGCCAAGAAACTTGCTCCCAAAGACCGACAGCGCATCGCTCGTGCCCTAGAAGTGAGCTTGACTGATGGCACTTCGTTAAGCACCTATCAAAAGCGCCCGCCTCAAAAATTGCCTGCGGTCGTAATGGCTTTTGGTTTCAGCTGGCCACGCACTGTGTTGTATCAACGAATTGCACAACGCACCCAACACATGTTGGCAAAAGGTTTGCTTGAAGAAACCCGCGCCATATTGGACAGCGGCTGCAGCCCCGATGCGCCTCCCTTACGCTCAGTGGGATACCGACAGGCAGTGGCTTGCCTTAAAAAAGATCTACCAGCCGAACAGCTGGCAGATACCATCACCCGCCGCACTTGCCAATTGGCAAAACGACAGCTAACCTGGCTGCGTCATCATGGCTTTGGCAATCCTGAACAGCCCTGCAGATGTTACCAATCGCAAAGAACACTAGCCACCTGTTGGCTATCCACCTCTGAATCGGCAGATGCTATTACTCCAGGCATAAAGCAAGCCTTGCAGCAAGCGCATGCTTTTATTTCAGCACGCTAGCCTCCTTAAACAAAAAAACCCTATGAGATGCTTACTAAGAACTGTTCTGTCCAAGCAGCCTGCTGTTTTTAAAAGGACAGCAGGTCATCTTCTAGCTGTTGATTGGTACTATCTCCCTGATAGCCATTTTTTCTCTTCAAGTTTTAATAGATAACAGGAGAAACCCCCGTGAATAACTTCCCCACACATCCCTCGCCCAGTAACAACCGCATGCCAATACAAACAATCGGCATCCATAACTTCACCATTTTTGATACTTCTCAGCAGCAGGGACTCTGGCGCCTACACTTCATTTGGGGTAAAAAAGATTTCCGCTTATTTTTGCAGCCACTGGAAAGCGTACGCCAAAGTCATAAGCTAGCCCTATTAAAAAATGCAGACGGCCAGATATTCAAAGCCACGCGCCTGCAGTATCTGCATATCTTCCAGTGGTATAACTATGACGGTGTCAGCGTTCATAACTTGGCATTAGAGGAAACCCGCTGGAGGCTGGATCATTTAAAACTTTACGTAGAGATCCCCAAAGATTTCTTGGATATGGCTGTAGAACTGGTCTGCAGGGAATTTCACTTGCGCCGTGTCTCCATGGAAACTGAATCCAGCTATTAAAAGCTTGGGACTGTACTGATAATGAAAAAGGCAATTATATTTACTTCTAGGTAAGAAATGAACCTGGCAAACCGAGCATCTATCAACAGGATTTGAGAAAGAGACATAAGCATGGAAGCTTCTTATGATGTCCCTCAACCAATACCTTACCAGGGGAGCAAACGCCGTATCGCTCCTGCCATCTTGCAGCATTTTCCATCCCAATTACACCGTCTCGTAGAACCATTCGCTGGTTCTGCGGCAATGTCCATTGCAGTTGCTGCGCGTCGCTGTACTGATCGCTTCTGGATCAACGATGCACATTTCCCGCTTATTCAATTATGGCAAGAGATCATTCACCATCCCAAAGCTATTGCCGACAAATACACCCACCTATGGAAAGATCAACTTGGTCGTGAAAGGGAATATTTTAACGAGGTACGCAGTCGCTTTAACCATCAGCATGAACCGGCTGACTTCTTGTATTTGCTTGCCCGTTGTACCAAGGCTGCAATTAGGTACAACCGAAGCGGCGAATTCAACAACACACCAGACAATAGACGCAAGGGAGCCCGCCCATCAGAAATGCGACGGCGGATCAATCGTGCTGCTGCTCTATTACATGGGCAAACACGACTCACCTTTTGGGATTATAAAAAGGTTCTCAATAACTGCACCAAGAAAGATCTCGTCTACATGGACCCGCCGTATCAAGGCGTTTGCAGCAACCGAGATCAACGTTATCTTCCAACAATTGATCATGATGAATTCTGCAACCAGCTGTCAAAGCTCAACGATCGTAGCGTTATGTTCGCTGTGTCTTACGATGGCAGAACTGGTACAAAGATATACGGGAAAGCACTTCCAGATTGCTTGAAATTGACCCAATTGGAAGTGTGTGCGGGTAGATCAACCCAGGCAACGCTTTTAGGTAGATCAGAAGTCACTTATGAATCGCTTTATTTGTCATCGGTACTTACTTCATCACTAAAGCGTGTCGGACATATTAAGGCATCATCACAGTTCAAACTTTGGTAAATGTCTCAACAATGGCTGCTGGATTCACGTATATGATTCCCAACAGAAAATACTTGACTCTTTCACAGCATCTGTTATCTTTTCGGTTACGCTTCTTTTTGAAGTGTATCTTAGGCAGGCTTAGCAGCCAGCAGAAGATCTTTGACAAGAGAGTCGGTTTGGTGGAACCAGTCTAATAATACAATTTTTACACTAGAAATTCTGGTGTTTATTGTGTTAAAAGGCTGCTCCCTCAATAACCATTTGAGTAACAACATGCAGCCATTCACGGCTGTATGAAATGCCACGTGAAAGAACCAGGGAAACAATCGGGCAAAATTGACTAGCTTCACAAGTTGAAAAACCTGTAAGAGCTTCGAGTCATTTTGACCAAAACAAGAAAAAAGCTTGCTTGTGTAATACAAGTGGGTGTTTGTTTTTCAACTCGAGAGTTTGATCCTGGCTCAGAACGAACGCTGGCGGCGTGCTTAACACATGCAAGTCGAACGAGAAAGCCTTCTTCGGAGGGTGAGTAAAGTGGCGCACGGGTGAGTAACACGTAGACAACCTGCCTTCCAGCCTGGAATAACCTCTTGAAAAAGGGGCTAATACCGGATAACACTGCTTCACATATGTGTTGCAGTTAAAAGGCTTGCCACTGGAAGAGGGGTCTACGAAACATTAGCTTGTTGGTGAGGTAACAGCTCACCAAGGCTATGATGTTTAGCGGGTCTGAGAGGATGATCCGTCACACTGGAACTGAGACACGGTCCAGACTCCTACGGGAGGCAGCAGTGAGGAATATTGCGCAATGGGCGAAAGCCTGACGCAGCAACGCCGCGTGGGTGAAGAAGGCCCCCGGGTCGTAAAGCCCTTTTCTGGGGGAAGAGTATGACGGTACCCCAGGAATAAGCACCGGCTAACTCCGTGCCAGCAGCCGCGGTAATACGGAGGGTGCAAGCGTTGTTCGGATTTACTGGGCGTAAAGGGCGTGTAGGCGGATGTACAAGCCAGGGGTGAAAGACCGCAGCCCAACTGCGGAGTGTCTTCTGGAACTGTACATCTAGAGAAAGTTAGAGGCAGGTGGAATTCCTGGTGTAGAGGTGGAATTCGTAGATATCAGGAGGAACACCGGCGGCGAAGGCGGCCTGCTGGGACTTTTCTGACGCTGAGGCGCGAAAGCATGGGTAGCAAACAGGATTAGATACCCTGGTAGTCCATTGCTGTAAACGATGAGTACTAGATGTGTGAATCGCTTTTTAGATTTGTGCATCGCAGCTAACGCATAAGTACTCCGCCTGGGAACTACGGTCGCAAGACTAAAACTCAAAGGAATTGACGGGGGCCCGCACAAGCGGTGGAGGATGTGGTTTAATTCGACGCAACGCGCAGAACCTTACCTGGGCTTGACATTCCGCGCTAACCCCGGAGACGGGGCCTTCTCTTCGGAGACGCGGTAACAGGTGCTGCATGGCTGTCGTCAGCTCGTGTCGTGAGATGTTGGGTTAAGTCCCGCAACGAGCGCAACCCCTATGCTTAGTTGCCAGCGGATAATGCCGGGCACTCTAAGGAGACTGCCGGTGATAAGCCGGAGGAAGGTGGGGATGACGTCAAGTCCTCATGGCCCTTATGCCCAGGGCTACACACGTCCTACAATGGCGCCCACAATGAGTTGCCAATCCGCAAGGATGAGCGAATCTCAAAAAAGGCGTCTCAGTTCGGATTGCAGTCTGCAACTCGACTGCATGAAGTTGGAATCGCTAGTAATCGCGCAACAGCTCGGCGCGGTGAATACGTTCTCGGGCCTTGTACACACCGCCCGTCACACCATGGAAGTTGACATCGGCAGAAGACGCTGCGCCAACCTTCACAGGAAGCAGGCGTCCAAGCCTCTGTTGATGACTGGGGTGAAGTCGTAACAAGGTAGCCGTAGGAGAACCTGCGGCTGGATCACCTCCTTTCTAAGGAAAAATGGCTACATTAGCCATCTACCTAAGAATAGGTACAATAACCTTGGTCTTTCATAAATGGCTTCTTTGAGAAAATCCAAATCCGACTCTTTTGTTTCTATATCAATAACAGGTATGACAAAGTGAGAAATAACCAACTATCCCATCTCATTTCCATGAGAATGCTTGTGGTGGTTTATTGGCTTATGTTCTGGCTAATAAACGGTTTAGATAAATTTTTAAACCGACATAGCCTAGGAATTTTTGACTGGTGGGGAAAAGACCGCGGTGAACAATTCAGTAACTACTTCAAAAACATAGATGTCTCAGAAGCCTTTATTCAACCATTGCTGATTATCACTGGCATCTGGGAACTGGGGATCGCTGCCTTATTTATCTGGGCGCTTATCAAAAAGCAGCACTTGCTCAAAGAAGCAACCCTCGCCTTAAATTGGGGATTCTTCTTCAGCGGATTAACTTTCATTATCTTCAGCTTTGCTGACGTCATCTTTGGCGACCGTGCCGAACTTCGTGAACATGGATTATTCTTGGCCATCTTGTGGGTTTCTGCCACGGTTTTAAATCCCAGCCAAAAAAAATCTTAGCTTTCTCCAATCAATAGTTAAGAATTGATCATGAGTAATTTGCCTTTACAAGTACTTCCCGTCATTGCCACCCAGAATGGTGCCTCTCCCAGCCGAACAGCAACAATGCTGGCAAAATTCATGGAAAACGTAGATGTTCCCTCTCGGTTTAAATTACCCGGAGGTGAAGTCATCACAGCTGGAAAAGGAAAACCCCTTTTCACTGCAACTTTCCATTCCAGCAACTTTCTCTTGAAAGGCATCAATGAACTTAATGTGGGACGGGCGTACATAGAAGAGAAATTTGATATTGAAGGAGATGTGACAGCCTTTGCCGGTCTGAGGAATCATATCAAAGAGAATTATTATACCTTTTTGTCTCGGCTGGGGTTAAATCTTGAAATTTTCTTAAGTTCCTTTCGTAATGCCAACAAAAAAGCCATTGCCCACCACTACAGCCTTAGCGATGATTTCTTCTTCAGCTTTACAGACAAAAACTACCATTTCTATTCCCAGTGCTTTTTCAAAAACCCTAAAGAAACCTTAGAACAAGCCGCCATACACAAGATGGAAAACACCTTTTCCGCCCTCAAATTAAAAAATGGCATGCGGGTTTTAGATATTGGCGGCGGCTGGGGTGGAACGACTCGTTACTGTGTTCCTCGCGGGGTAGATGTCACCACCCTTACCCTGGCAAAAAATTCTCAAAACTATATGAAAAAATTAATTAAGGAAAAAGGATGGCAGCAAAAAGCGCAGGTGATCTTTACAGATTTTCTGGACTACAAACCCAACGCCCCCTATGATGCCATTGTGAATCATGGAGTTATTGAACACATTCCCTACTACCAGCGTTTTACTGCCAAGGTCTGGGAATGCTTGAGACCTGGAGGAAGAATGTATTTGGATGGTTCGGCTGCAGAAATCAAATATAGTCACGGAGATTTCGGGCACAACTTTATTTATCCAGGACCGCATTCTTGCATGTGCCTGCAGGATGTTGTGCGGGAATTATTGTTCCACGGCTTTGAGATAAAAGAGGTGGTGAATGAACGCAAAGAATACGCCCTGACGATGAAACACTGGGCTGAACGCTTTGAAGCCAACAGAAAAAAAATGATACCGATGTGCGGAGAACGCATGTGGCGTGCTTTTCATTTGTATCTGTGGGGAACACACCTTGCCTTAAAGGAAAACACAGTACAAGCCTATCGCATCGTTACAGAAAAAAGCGAAGTTCAAGGCCCACGTCCCAGCAACTGGGAGAGACTCATTCATTTCGTAAGAGAACGCGTCAGCCGTTAAATCTGCCCCAAAAAACTTTTGCTACGGTTTCTCTCCACATCTAGCTTGCCAAATGATACGGGAGAGACCATAGCTTCTTATCAAACTCATAAGAAGTATATCCTCATGAAAGCTTGTCTCCAATGCGAACGAATTGCCATTCGCACCCACTATAGCCGCCTCTCACCTGTTAGGGTGTTTTTTGCTTTGCCTTTTATCTATAGTCCCATCTTGCTGTTTCCTTTTATTTTGCTCTCTGGGGGATTGGTGTACTTGCATTTGCGTCTTATTGGGGCTCATGGTTTGAAAAATCTGGGCCACTTCTTGCCTGCTCGTGAAACACATCGTTACAACTTGAAAACCCAAATCGTCAAACGGGGGACACCAAAGCTGGCTTTTTGGACACATTCTCGCCTATATTGGATTTTCAACTGCACCTGGTACTGCCCCACCAGTGTAGCCTTATTGGAATGGCACAGCTATTTAGTAAAAGCAGTAGAAAACTATTGGTGCCCGTTTGCTCATGCCAAAAAACCTCATTATGCCAACGCCTCACTAGATGGTTCTTACTGGCATGATGAAGCCAATGAATCCCAGTTGCATCCCCAAGACCGCTACAACATCATTTGGAATGCTCACACTCCTTTGAACAGTCGAACACCTCTCAAAACAAAAAGTGCTTGAGCTACAAAGCGCAAAGTTTTACAAGCGGTGGATTTTGATGTTAAATCTGCTGATGTAGGGCCTGTAGCTCAGTTGGTTAGAGCGCACCCCTGATAAGGGTGAGGTCGAACGTTCAACTCGTTCCAGGCCCATGTTTCTTCTGTGCTGTAAAGGCTATGTATCTGTCTAATCTTTTTTCTATTCTGGGGAATTAGCTCAGTTGGGAGAGCGCCTGCTTTGCACGCAGGAGGTCGCCGGTTCGATTCCGGCATTCTCCACTAAAATCCGTACACCATTGGGCTGGCAAGCATGTACCAAGCAAATGATATCGGCTTATCTAGAAATGACAGCCCCGACATAAAAAAGCAGTCCAGCCCAGTTGCTTGACAATCCCCCTGGAACACTGGTTTAAATGGCAGCTGATACTACGCAACCCGTAGCCTGAGCATGCACCAGAAAACAGGCAACCATGGCTCGCCAATGTCTGCTGACTGGCAACATCGCTTTTTTGACACACCGCTTTTTTGATAAATCATGACAACCACACGCTGGGTAATAGGCAATTGGAAGATGAATGGGGATGCTGCGGGATTGAAAGCCATATGCGACACGCTGAATAGGAACTTACAAGTAAGCCGTAACTGGCCTCAAGTGGGCTTGTGTACGCCGCTGGTTTTTTTGGCACAAGCCAGCCAATGGAACACTACTGCTGCAGTCATTACAGGGGCACAAACTTGCCACTGGGAAAAGAAAGGCGCCTTTACAGGTGAAGTGAGTGTGCCAATGCTAAAAGCAGTAGGTGTACAACTGTGTTTGGCGGGGCACTCTGAACGGCGGCAGCTTTTTGGAGAAACCGATAAAGTGGTACAAAAGAAGTTAGCAGCTATTCTTCAAGGGGGTTTGTGGGGAGTGTTGTGTTTGGGAGAAACGCTAAGGGAGCGCGAGACTAATCAACATCTGGAAATAGTGGAAAGACAACTGGGAGTGCTAGAGGGGCTTCAGTCTTTCAGCCAGCAATTATTAGTGGCTTACGAACCGGTCTGGGCAATTGGCACTGGTGTGAATGCCACTCCCGAACAAGCCAGTGAAATGCATGCCTGCATCCATCAATGGTTGGTACAACAATGGGGAAAAATTGCAGAAAACATCCCCATTCTTTATGGCGGCAGCGTAAAAGGTGACAATGCTGTCTCTCTTTTTACCCAACCCCATGTAGATGGTGCATTGGTGGGAGGAGCCTCTCTTACCTGGGAAGCCTTCTGGCCTATTATACAAGCAGCTAGCGCAGCATAAGCGTCCAGCCATTGTCCAAAACAACCATATCCTTGTTTCTCCTGCCTGCTTGTTCTCAAAACTGCTTGTCAATCCGAAACTCATATGGTTATTCTAAAGTCCTGTTATTTGATCAAAGGTTGAATGAAACAAGCAAACTGTTGCTAAGGGCGATAACCAACAAGAAACAACATTAATAAACCATTCACATCCAACAAGATATAAGCCATGTTGAATGCCCTGATTATCCTTCACGTGATAAGTGCCATCGTGTTGGTACTGGTGGTGTTATTGCAATCTGGGCGCGGTGCGGAACTGGGTGCAGCTTTTGGAGGATTAGGACAAGCCACTTACGGTAACACGCAACCCTCGGCTATCACCCGCATTACTGCCATTTTAGCTGTGATATTCATGACCACTTCCATTACCTTGGCTATTTTCTATCAAACCAAGCCAGCCGAATCTGTTATAGACAGTACTCCTCTGAATCCCTCTCAACAAACAGCACCAGAAACCCCCTCCCCATCTACAGAAAATCCCACCGTTCCCTAGCCCTTGTTCTTTCAAACAGCCCTCATATCAAAAACACCAAAGAAAATTTGGACAACAAGCCCCTCAAAAATTCCATTCCACAACCAATCGGGTTTTTTGCCGAAGCTTTATCCAGGCACATCTAAAATCATAGCGCAGCAAATACTGCTGCTTTTGTATCACCCCTAGCAGCGCACCCATTTCTGCTATGCTCAAACAACGTCATCCTTTGCTCCAAATCCTTTCCCGAAAAGACCCGCGTTCCCTTACCCATTCCTTAGAAAAAATCGCAGATACCATTGAGATATTTGAGAAGAATGGGTATCTATTGAGCATTTGCCCCCACAATTTACTCCTATACGCCCCAACATAGGACGCATTTGGGAAACTATTTACAGAAAATCCGTTCAGCTTGTTCTAGAGATATGAAGGTGTATCTTAATCAATGGCTATTTGCCAATAATGAGACCGCGATGTGAAATAGGTTTTCCTGTCTGCATCTATTGTATTGCCAGCAAATGCCTATTTTCTTGAGCTTTGTTTTCTGATGCCCCCCAAGCTACACAACCCTGGTCTGCCACATCAGTTGAATCTGGATAATGAGCCCTTACTGGCTTTTTCTATTGCCGGATTATCCACCTATCTGTTAGCTCCCAGGCTCAATTGTGCTTTTGATATGGGGGACTGCCTGTTGGAAGCTTTGCCGTTGGATCATGTATTTATCACTCATGCCCACGGGGATCATACCCGCTGCCTGATGCGACACCATGCTTTACGCAGGATGATGCACATGAAAGCCGCTACCTATTATGTCCCCCAAGCCTCCTTGGAAGGATTTCACGCCCTTGCTCAAGCTTGGGCCAAATTAGAACAGCTACCCCAGTTTCAGCCTCCTTTCTTTCATCCTCTGAAATCAGGAGACCAGGTCATATTACACCGACAACTGATGGCACAGACATTTGCAGTTCATCACACATTGCCTTCCTTAGGTTATACCTTGCTTGAGGTACGCAAAAAGCTCAATCGTGCTTATCAGGGCATGTCAGCCGAAGCATTGGCCAATCTGCGTCGCAAAGGCGTGGCTTTTGAAACCGAGGAGCACCACGCTAAATTGACCTTTATTGCCGATTGCTCAGAGGAAACACTCTATGAATTGCCACAATTGGGAGAAGCCCAGATTTTATTTTTGGAAGTTACCTTTTTGATGGATGACGAACGAGAATTAGCAAAAAAGCGCGGTCATTTACATGTGGAGCAATTGGCAAATTTTCTCAAGCAGCATCCACAACGTTTGAAAAATCGGCACATTGTATTAAAGCATTTTTCCATGCGTTACAGTCGCCAACAGATTCACCAGTTGCTGTGCCGGCAATTGCCTGTAGATTTTATGAAGCGAGTACATATATTGGCTTGATAACTATCAGTAGCAATATTATCGGCTTATTAGCTGGACTTGCTCAATGGGCAATTCGCCCAGTACACAACGGGGACATTCTGCCAGCAATGAATCTAAATCATAGTAGTGCCGAGTGTCTGGATGAAACACATGCGCCAGCACCAGACCGCAATCCAGCAACAACCAGCTGCCTTCTGTCATGCCCTCCACGCCTTGGCAAGGTTGTTGGGCTTCTTTGAGTGTGCTAAGCATTTGCTCGCCAATCCCACGTACATGCATCTGAGAGCGCCCATTGCACAGGAGTACATAGTCCATCAAAGGGGTGCGTGAACGTACATCAAAGGCTGCAACTTGCAATGCTTTTACCTTCAGAGCAGCCTGCCACAACAGATGCAAACACTCCATGGCTTGGTGATCGGGGAGCAAATCTGTAACGGGTTGAGCAGTATTTAATGACATAGATCCAGCAAAGAGAATACAATAGCAACAAAAGAGAAAAACACAAAAAAGCAATCATAGCATTGCTATGTGGGCATGCTATCATAAGAAAGTCAGACTGAAATTATTTTCCTACTGATGGCAAAGCGCATGTTGAGGAAAAAATATCCACCGTTTGTTGAGGGCTCATTAACATGTTTGGCATGGGGCTACAAGAATTGCTGCTGGTATGTGTGGTAGCGGTGGTGGTGATTGGACCCCGCCAGCTACCGCAAGTGGCACGAGGGTTGGGCCGCATGCTGGCACAGTTGCAACGGGCAAGTAATGAACTGCGTGATTTGATGCATGAAGAAGCAGACCGTTTGGAGCAAGAGTCCGGATTAAATGAATTAAAGCAACAAACAAGAGAAGAGGTGGAAGTATGGGGTAGCTTACAACGAGAGGTAAAACAGGAAATAGACAGCCATCTGGATACATCGGATGACCGCTTACCATCGTCTATGAAATCCTCAAAACGGGTGAAATCAGGAAAATCAAAGGTAAAATCCGGCAAGTCCAGTGGTTCTCGGGTAGCAAAAAGTGCTCCTGTCTCTTCAAGCAAATCTCCTGCTCGCAACCGCCAAGTTGGCGGTAGTTCCCATCATTAACCCGGAACAATGAACTTAACCCACCAGTTAGATCAAGAAAAAACCTTGGCTGCATTCCAAGCAGCACAGCTCGTAGAAGACGGTATGGTACTGGGATTGGGTAGCGGCAGCACCGCAGCGCGAGTGATACAAGCTTTGGGTGAACGCATTGCCAAAGGTTTGCAGGTAAAAGGAGGGGTGCCTTCTTCTAAGGAAACCTTCATATTGGCTCGTCAGTCAAACATTCCATTACTGAGTATGGAGAAAGCCATTGAATTGGGTGGCATTGATCTCACCTTAGACGGCACGGACGAATTTGATGCACAACTGAATCTGATCAAAGGCGGTGGCGGGGCATTGCTACGCGAGAAATTATTGGCCTCAGCCTCCCGTCGAATGGTGATTGTTGCAAACTCTAGCAAACAAGTGAGGCAACTGGGGGCGTTTCCCTTGCCAATAGAAGTAGCAGCATTTGGCTGGCAGCAAACGGCTGAACGTCTGGCAAACATGGGAATACCTTTCCAATTGCGCACTGCCAATGATCATGCTTGGACAACGGAAAATGGTGGCTATATTCTAGATTGTTCCCTAGGAGTAATCTCTAACCCGTCGCAGTTGGAAGCAAAATTGCGCACAGTATTAGGGGTAATGGAAAATGGCCTTTTTTGCGGCTTGGCACAGATGGTACTGATGGGCAGTGGTGACAAGGTGGTTGAATTCACTTCTGCCAGTTCAAATGGGTAGACAATAGATAGAAAATTCAAGATTGCGTTCTAAACAAAAAAATAAAAAGTGTATGTCTTCTAGCAGTCATGTATCTGAACATCCTTTGTCGGTTTTAGAAGCCGCAGCACCTGATGCGATTTTTGGTCTGACCGAAAGCTTTAAGCGAGATACTCGCCCGCAAAAGGTGAATCTCTGTGCGGGGGTATACTTAAACGACAGGGGGGTGGATCCAGTACCTGTCAGTGTAAAGCAGGCTGAGCGAATATTGCTGGAAAATGAGCAAACCAAGTCCTACCTCAGCATTGAAGGAGAAATGGATTATGGTATGCAAGTGCAGGAATTGTTGTTTGGTGCAGAACACCAACTGTTGGGTAACGGGCATGCAGTAACCTTGCACACTCCTGGAGGAACTGGAGCACTGCGACTTGCAGCCGATTTGGCTCATAGTCGTTTGCAAAGCCAGGTTGCCTGGTTGAGTGAACCCACATGGGCCAATCATGGCGGTATTTTTCAAGCAGCTGGATTGAAGCTGGCACGTTATCCTTATCTGGATATTGCTACCCACAGTGTGCGTGCGGAAGCCCTGTTGGCGTCATTGGAACAGGTTAGAACTGGAGATCTGGTAGTGCTACATGCATGCTGCCACAACCCCAGCGGCGTGGACATACAGCCAGAACTGTGGCAACAGATTGCCAAACAGATAGCAAAAAATGGCGCTCTAGCACTAGTGGATTTTGCCTACCAGGGTTTTGGGCAAGGACTGGCACAAGATGCTCAAGCAGTGAGATTACTGGCTCACAGCGGACTGGATCTCATGGTCGCTCAGTCTTTTTCTAAAAATATGGGTCTTTATCGAGAACGCACTGGCAGCCTCACCTTGGTGTGTCAAACTGCTAGCCAAGCGCAACATGCCTTAAGTCAAGCCAAGTTGTGCGCCCGTGTACAATACTCCAATCCACCTGCCCACGGTGGAAAAATCGCAGCCCTGATACTGTCTACCCCCGAACTGAAAACTTTGTGGGAGCAAGAAGTAACCCAAATGCGTACCCGCATTCATACCATGCGTGCCAAATTCGCTCAATGTTTGCATAATTTAGGGGTGCCTATAGATTTCTCGTTCCTTACCCAGCAAAACGGCATGTTCGCTCTCACTGGTCTTTCTGCCCAACGCGCCCATATCTTGCGCCAGCGTTTTGCAGTGTATCTGTTAGACAGTGGAAGAATCAATGTCTCTGCACTCACCCCCGACAACTTGGAATATGTTTGTCAATCCATCGCTGCTGCACTGGACTAGCCCTCACCAACTGACGCCGCACCCACACCCTCTCTACCTCTTGTTCGCCATTCCCATTTCCCCACTGGCATTCCCTGGCTGCTGCCATCATGCTGTTCTGTCTCTTAGCAAAATGCCTTGCGCAGCTGCTCGGCCAGGTTCTTTAGCTCTCCCCTAGGTTCTTTGCCTTTTTCATATCGTGGAATCACATGCACATGCACATGAAATACTTCTTGACCTGCTAGCGTTCCATTATTAAGCCCTAAATTGTAATCCTTATTCCCAAAGGCACGCATTTGACCTTTGGCTACCTGAGACACCACTTCAATCAGTGGATGGAGAACCGAAACAGGTAGCTCATCAAAATTGGCTACTTCCAATTTTGGCACCACCAGAGTATGGCCGGGACTCTTGGGGTAAATATCCATAAAAACAATTACTTCTTCGTTTTCATAAACGATTTCTGCCGGCAAATCCCGGTTAATGATGCGAGTAAACAAAGACATTGTTCTCTAAATTTTTCATCAACAATCCCCAACCACTCCGTTCAGGTGCCATCAATAACAATGGTATCTTAACCACAAGAATCAACCATAAAAAGATTTGTCTTCATTATTTGACAAAGATAAAAATAAAAATCAAATTGGGCATGCATTCCTTAAGGAAACAGGGAAATTCAAGTAGTAAACATAAGAGGAACTAATGGGTGCACCTGTTGCAACTGCTATTATGCCACCGCCACCAAGAAAAGTGCGCATTCGCTGTGGACTAGTGAATTTAGCTTCTGGACAGATACGTATCATAGAACAACCTTGTGGCACTTTGGATGAAGCATTAGGAGGTTTTGGGAGGGCATTCTTGCGATTGCTGCAACGACCGCCTCTGTCTACAGCTTACCATCCAGACAATCCACTGATAGTAAACACAGGTTTATTGACCGCTAGCAATGTAATGACCGGTCTACGTACATTTTTTTGCGGTTATAGTCCCCTGAAAGTTTCAAAAGCTGGACAGCCTGGAGCGATGTGGTCTGCAGGTAGTGGCAATTTTGGCAGCAAATTTCGCTGGAGCGGACTGGATGAACTGGTGATAGAAGAACGAGCATCTCAGCCCACCTGCTTGGTGATACGTCAACAAAACGGCTTGCCGCAACTGGAACTACGTCCAGCTGATTTTTTAAGGGGCTTGGGCACCCATGAAAAAATCATGAGGCTGCATCAGGAATACCCCAAAGCACATTTTGCTGTCATTGGACCTGCAGGCGAAAATTTTGAAACCAATTACATGGGAGCAGTGGCTCTGAGCACCGACATTCAACTGAAAACCGCAGAAAACAAACCGCGCTGGGCAGGTCGAGGTGGTATGGGTAGTTTGATGGGATATAAAAACCTGTTAGCCATCGTTGCGCAAGCAGATGACAACTTCTCTCCACTGCAACCCTCCTTGCGTGACCTCAACCGTGAGATTGCGCGTGGGCCAGGTTCGGCAAAATTCCGAGAAGTAAAAACTGGCGGCATGGGTGGGACATGGAGCAATTATGTTCCTCTGCATCAGATTTTCGGCATCCCAGAACGTAACTTCCGTCCTTCTGGAACAGACAATGTTATGCGCATTTCCCGCCCACAAGTAGAACCTCACTGGCACATCCAGGCGGAATCTTGCCTGCGTTGTGGCATCCATTGCCACAAACAATTGTATTATCAGACAGATACGGGGAAGGGCGAATATTTGGCTAAGTTTGACTTTGAGCCGGTTAATCTACTGGGTTCCAACTTGGGATTGGAAAATGCGGCAGAAATAGGTCGCTTGATCCATTTGGTGGACGAGTTAGGTATGGACAGCATTTCTCTAGGAACCACCCTGGGTTATGTGTTGGATTACAATGAGCGTCATCCGCAGGCAAGGTTGTTTAATGGTGCCCGTTTTGGTGATGCCAAAGCGATTAGGGAATTGGTGGAACAGGTTGGCAGAGGTCAATTGAAAGAAGTTGGGCAAGGTTTGGCTCGCTTAACGCAAAAAACCGATGAGGCTCACTACGCCATGCAAGTGAAAGGGTTAGAACTACCCGCTTATTTGCCGGAAACCAATCCTGGCTATGCCTGGGCAATTGCTGGAGGACATATGAGTATGGCGACTTTTATGCTATTGGCTTTTAACAGGGAAACCAGTTTGGCTGGCTGGGTTACTGCCATCACTGAGCGTGGTCTGTTGCAAGTCCGTGATGATTTGATTGGCATCTGTAAGTTTGCGGGCATTAACCACCAACAAGCAGCTTTAGCTGTAAGCTGCGGCGGCGAATTGGAGGTAAGCGAAGCCATGTTAACCGATGCGGTACGACGGTGCTATTTGTTGGGTTTGTGGATGGAACAACGTCAGGGCTATCAACACAGTGAATATACTTTACCGGAGATAGTCTTCAGCGAACCCAATCCCCACTTGGGTTTTGAGAATTTTCTATCACGGGAGTTTTTTGCTCAATTAAGTGAACAGGTATGGGCGGTATTTGATCCTCAAATAGAGACACTGGTGCCTGCTTGGCAGGCAGCTGCTAGCAACAATGCAACAAGTTCTTAAACATGGCACGCATTCAATTGGCCTCTGCTGTAGCAGAATTCACGGGCGGTGCTTATCAGTTTCAATTGCCTGCTGCCACAGTACTACAAGCGATGCAAGCACTGGTAAAACTGCATCCAAGCCTAAGCAGGTTGTTTTGGCAGCAAGAGCGTTGGAATTCCATGGTGGTGGTGATGGTAAATGGGATCGATTGCCAAAACTTGCAAGGTCTTGACAGTCCCCTAGCAGACAGCGATGAGCTCATGGTGATTTCTGCCCTGGAGGGTGGGTAGAAATATTTTTGCCCATATTATGCAGCAACAGGCAGTCCAACAAACAAAGCGACCAGCAACATGATTTTTGCCACAACAAATTGGTGGACAGAAAGTAGCACTTTACTTATTACAGCCATAGCAGGAGCTTGCTGGGGAAGCTTTATTAACCAGTGCGTGGATCGCAGCCCAAAAGGCAGACGACCGCAACAAATCGCTGGACATCCACTTACATGGTGGCATCCGTTGCGCTCCCTGTGCCTGGCTTGTCATCAACCGCTTCGTTGGCAAGACAATCTGCCCATCATCTCCTGGTGGCAACTCAAAGGAACTTGTCGCACTTGCGGATCTCCTTTCGGGATACGCACCTTGCTGATGGAATCCGGCTTTGCTCTTGGCTGGCCATTGCTTCTGCTATGGGAACAGAACTATTGGTATTGGCTGGTACCCTCCTCCCTGGTAGGGTTGCTTTTGCCATTATTATTGGAAAAACGTTCCTTGCTTTATCTATGGCCATTATGGCTGATATTGACCGCAAGCTGGGGAGTATGCCTGGCTTTACTATCAACAAGTCCTTAGGAATCTTGAATTCTCCATCCTTAACAATTGACAGTCACTCTCCCAGCACCTAGTATGGCTTGGAAGTTCACATTCCTTATTATTCTTGTATTGTTCCACTGCACCAATATCTCTACGGTCTTTAGTCTTTGTCAGCAACCAATTTCATGTCAGAAACCAGTAAAGACCGTTCGCTTTCTCGTTTGAATACAAAAATAGAAGGCCCTCGTGAAACTTTTAAAATTACCTTTTTGCCCATGAAAAAAGTGGTGGAGGCTGGACCGGTAGCAGATAAGGACGTTCATCATGAAGGATTACCAGGATCGGTATTGGACTTCGCTATTCAGAACGGCATTGACATTGATCATGCCTGTGGTGGATTCGCAGCTTGTTCCACTTGCCATGTGATTATTCGTCAGGGCTACGATACCTGTAATGAGATTTCTGATGAGGAGGACGAAATGCTGGATGAAGCTCCCGGACTGACCATGCAATCTCGCTTATCCTGTCAGTGTGTTGCAGATGGCAGCAAAGACCTGGTGGTGGAAATTCCAGCATGGAATCGCAATTTGGCACGCGAAAGCCACGATTAGTCAAACATCATCATTCAAACGCATGCTAACTCCCCTAAAAAAGAAAGGGGGTTCTCGTTTTAGCAATTGCCTTAAATATTTTACTGATGGAGCGTCTCCAGGTTTCATATCAGAAATGGCTGCTGACAATTTATCTTGTGGTAACGGCAGGCGAAGGGATATTATCCATGCAGTAAGGGGTGAAGACACAAAAAAAACAGTCTGGCAGATGCTACATTGTATTAAAAATGCCTATGCTGAAGCCAATGAGAAGCTGGGGAACGTTGTTGGCATGGAAGAAACCTGCACGAACAGTAGTGAAATTAACCGCCACACCAGCAAACAAAAGAAGATGCGAGACATCATGGGGGTGATATTATTATTGAAATGGAGTTTGATACAGGATGGGGAAACCAGATGTTCTTGATAAAGAAATCCTATATTATAATCCACTGCCGAAAAGAAAATTTCCCATCATATACGCAGACCCCCCATGGGATTATAAGGGGCAACTGCAACATGCTGGTGCTGGCAATGGTGACAGCGGCGGGGCTATTAAGCACTATTCCACCATTGAAACCAGCAACCTCATGAAATTACCTGTTGCTGATATTGCAGACGATGACTGTCTCCTTTTCCTGTGGGCTACCTCACCACACCTTGACCAGGCAGTGAAGCTAGGCGAAGAATGGGGTTTTAATTGGGCTACAGTTGCTTTTGTGTGGGACAAGCAAAAGACCAATCCAGGTTTTTATACCCTTTCCCAATATGAACTCTGCCTGGTCTTAAAAAGGGGCAAGATTCCCCGCCCTAGAGGAGCAAGAAATGTTCGCCAACAGGTTATCGCACCTCGTCAACAACACAGTGCAAAACCAGAAGAAGTAAGAAGGCGGATAGACAATATGTTTCCTCAGCTAGACAAAATAGAACTGTTTGCCAGAAAGCGGGTGCCTGGATGGACACCGTGGGGCTTAGAATTATGAGAGAACATTTATCCAAGCGTGACAATTGGCAAAAATATTCTGGTGCCAGGGGAGAAGCCCCTGAGAAGATATTTTTTGCAATATTTGAGGGCTACTTTGACAACAAAGATTATGAGGTGGTGCTAAAACCTAAGAACCTGAAGGCTATTTATGCTGAACATCACGGCATAGAACCTGACCACGCTATAAAGAATAAGATTACAGGGCGAATGATTTTTACAGAAATTAAGAGACAAAGAGCAAGTGGCAATGCGCATGAAAGAGTATGCAAATACTTTTCACCCGGAATCATAAAAGCAGGAAGGGAAGTTGGAAATATCCGCCAAGATGACTATCCTTTTTGGCTAATATTTTGCGATGGCATTGCAAAAGAACCAAGGTACAGGCGTGAAATTGAATTCTGGTTTGGAGACTTAACCCATTCCCTCACTTTTTGGAAGAACTTATCCGATAGAGACCCGCTACTTAAGCATTTTGAAAATCATATCGCAGCAAGGCTTAACTAGCTTCGTGGTACCAAATCCCATAAAGCACAGCGAAGGAGCTGTTTTACCAATACTGAGGCTATAAAACACCCATCCATGTCAGCAAAACCATACGCCAATAGCGCAGCAGCGATGCCCGTTCCGCCCATTGCCTCAAACCGATACCTTGCTGCAACGGTCAAGTGGGAAGAGCTTCAAGCAGAGACACAACGACTGGGATTCGTAGAAGCGGGAGTGGTAGCGGTAGGGCCAAGTCACACCCATACTTTTTATCAAGATTGGCTAGAACGTGGCTCCGCCGCTGGCATGCAGTATCTGCATCGTCACAGCTCATGGAAAAAAGATCTATCTCACTTTGCACCCTGGGCTCGTTCGGTGCTGGTATTGGCCCACCCCTACTGTCACCATGAGGCTGTATCCCCACCAAACCAAGCTTATCGTGATACAACGACTAAAAACACCCACGGATTGGTTTCCTGCTATGCCCACGGATTGGATTATCATCAAATACTCGGCGATAAACTGGAACAACTGGCTTGTTGGATCAGCGAGCAATTGCCATATCCTTTGCGTCATTTGGTTTGTGTGGATACCAAGCCTTTGATGGAACGCGAACTTGCCGCTCGTGCAGGATTGGGCTGGGTGGGCAAAAACGCCATGCTTATCCATCACCGTCATGGATCTTGGTGGTTTCTGGCAGAATTGCTGGTAAATTGCCCCCTCCCTTGCAACTTCACTGCTGCCAAGACTGCTAGCAAATCTAAAAACACTCCTGCATCTACTGTTGCACAACAGTCTCTTGGGTCTGAAACATATCAGCAAAATTCCTCTCAAGCACTATCTCAGATACTACCCATACCAGATAGCTGCGGTAGCTGCCGTGCCTGCTTAGATGCCTGCCCTACCCAAGCATTGGGCGCACCCAAAACATTGGATGCCAGCCGTTGTATCTCTTATCTCACTATTGAACATAAGGGCCCACTACCTGCACACTTGAGAACATTGATGGACAACTGGATCTTTGGGTGTGACATCTGCCAAAAGGTTTGCCCTTGGAATCGAACCAGTACCTCTACCAGTGAAGCGGGCTTTTTCCCACAGGTCACACAAGTACAGTCAGATTTACTAGAATTGCTAAAGTTAAATGAATATAATTGGCGAATGCGCTTTCAGCGAACACCTCTGGCGCGCGCCAAACGATGCGGTTTGCTACGCAATGCCGCAGTGGCTTTAGGCAACCAACTACGCAACCACCAGCTGAAAGCAGCTACTTATCGCCGAGCAGTGGGTGTATTATGCCGTTCACTTTCCCAAATAGAACCAGAACCATTGGTACGGGGAGCTGCTGCCTGGGCGCTAGCCAAAAGTCAACACCGCTCCGCCGTGCGCTGGCTAAAACGTGCCGTCCGTTATGAAACTAACCCCCAAGTGCTTTATGAAATTGCTCAAGCACGTGCCCAATGCGTTGTTCTACCAACCCATCTATTGACAAGCTCCACCAACATTTTATAATTTTTTTATCTGGAACCAGGCAGCCAACAAAAATATTCACCTGCCTTTTTTAAACTGCTGTTTGCACTGATTTTATAGGAATCCTGCTATCGCTGCTCCTCGCAACTTGCCGCAACGGGGCAAAGAACCCCGCATCCGTGCCAATCAAGCTATTGTTGCGCCCGAAGTGTTTGTTATTGACTCTGAGGGTCAACAACTAGGGGTTTTAAAACTCCAAGATGCCTTGCAGCATGCAGAAAGTGCTGGCTTAGATCTGGTAGAAGTAGCTCCCAAGGCAGAACCTCCCGTATGTCGTGTCATGGATTATGGCCAGTTTAAGTACCAACTCAGCAAGCGCCAGCACGAAGCCAAAAAAAATCAAAAAGTGGTGCACCTGAAAGAAATCAAGCTGCGTCCAAAAATAGAAGAGCATGATTTCCAATTCAAGCTCAAGCATGCCATGCAATTTCTTGAAGACGGCAATAAAGTTAAGGTCACTGTACAGTTCCGAGGGCGTGAGATCACCCACCGTGAATTGGGAGAACAATTGATTGCCCGCTTTTCTGAAGGAGTAGAAGAAACTGCAACAATAGAGGGGGAAGTCAAACTAGAACGCCGTACCCTCTCTATGGTGCTTATTCCTGCTAAAGGCAGCAAAAAATAACTGGCACAATTATCTTACCTATCCCTTTTTCGTTGACAACAAACAACAGCCCAAATAGCTTGCGCATTGCACCTGCATCAGTAAGGATGTAGTCTCATTGAACGGCCGCTTTTTTCAACCCTTAGCAAACTACCCATGGCATACAAAATGAAAACCAATCGCGCTGCTGCCAAGCGTTTCTCCTTTACTGCTAAAGGAAAGCTAAAGCACAAACGTGCTGGCATGCGTCATTTCATGCGTCGCAAAAACATGCGATCCAAACGCCATTTGCGTAATCGGGGCTATATTTCTGCTGCTGATGTTCCTTTGCTAAAACGGTTACTCCCTTACCGCTGATGCTGACCATACACCCCAAAAATATGCTATTTACAGCAAAGATGATGTTGGTGTGCTTTTTTCTATTTTTCTCTTGATTACATCATGGCCAGAGTAAAACGGGCGGTAAGCACCCGCAAACGTAAACAAGACTACTTTAAGGCTGCAAAAGGTTTCAGTGGAGGACGACGACGTCTGTGGCGCACAGTACGCAATGCGGTGGATCGCGCCCACAGCTATGCCTACCGTGATCGACGGGTAAGAAAACGCGAATTCCGTCGTCTGTGGATTGTGCGCATCAATGCCGCCTGCAGACAGTTGGGGTTGAGTTACAGCCAATTTATGCACCAATCCCAACAAGCTGGCATGCGCATCAACCGCAAAATGTTAGCCAATTTGGCAGTCCAACAACCACAAGCATTTCAGGAACTCTGTAATACCATCAAAAACATCAATACTGATCGCTCTTCTTTGTAAATATTTCCAAAAAACTTCTTCAATCTATTGTGAGTGCTATCACTAAAGACAGTATTTGCAGAATGCACGGTTTGCTGGTTGGTTGACAGATATCCGGTACACCCGCTTCTGTTGCTCACTCCTAATGGCATCAGCTGACCCGAGAATGCTTCTTGCTTTCGCGTTGATAATTGAAAAGAAACTGCCGCTTAAAAGCGAGAAAACGTTTTTGAATAATGGCATGGCGCGCTTCTTCCATCAGCCATAAATAGAAATGCAAGTTGTGAATAGTACCCAGGGTTTGGGCTAACGGATCCCCACAACGAAACAGATGATGCAGATAAGCACGTGTATGCTGCGTACATGTTTTGCAGCTACAAGCTGAATCAATAGGGAAACAGTCTTTCCGATACTCACTGCGGGTGATGCGCAGTCGGCCTACACGGGTAAATAACACCCCAGAACGAGCATATTTGGTAGGAATCACACAGTCACACATGTCTATTCCTGCTTCTATTGCCGCCAAAAGATCCTCTGGCAGCCCCACTCCCATCAAGTAACGAGGACGATCTGCTGGCAAATGCTCCACCGTATAGCCCAACACCTCTGCCATCACCGAGAGTCCCTCTCCCACGCTCAATCCGCCAATCGCCATCCCTGGTAGATTGAATGCTGCTAATTCCTCTGCGCATCCACGACGCAAATCCGCATAGGCACCCCCTTGTACAATGCCAAAAAGTGCCTGCTGTTCAGCATTGTGTACTGCAACACAACGTTTCGCCCAACGCAGTGTACGCTCCATTGATTGACGCGCTTTCTGATAAGAAGACGGATAAGCCAAACATTCATCAAAGGCCATAGCGATATCTGATCCCAATTGCTGCTGAATAGCCATTACTTTCTCTGCAGTTAGTAACAGTGGTTTCCCGTTGGCTACTGAGAATTCCACCCCTTCTTCGGTAATTTCTCGCCTGGGTAAAGAAAACACTTGGTATCCACCGCTATCGGTAATCACCAGCCCATTCCAACCCATCCAGCGATGTACTCCCCCCATAGCATGCACCAACCCATCACCAGGGTTTAGGTAGAGATGATAACTATTGGTCAATAAAGCCTTTACGCCCAATCCTTTCACTTGCCAAATAGGCACGGTCTTCAGCGCACCTTGGGTAGCCACCGGCATAAAGACAGGTGTATCTACCACGCCGCGAGCAGTAAGCAACCTTCCAGAACGGGCTTGACCATCGGCAGCCAACAACTGAAATTTCAGGTTGGTGCCAACAGCAAGTCCTGCAGACTGAGGGACAGGCAGTATTTCCATCAACGGTGTGGGGGATCTTCTTTTATGGACGGGGGATCAAGATGTGTTATCTTCTTCTTTTTGCAAATCAGGAAACCTTCGTTGGGGCTGATACAAGAAATCACTCAGCAGCGTACCGTGTGCTCCTATAGCACGCAAAGGCAAATCCTTGAAAGTCTGCGGATCCAACGGATAAGGAAATAGCTTTCCACCCGCAGCTATTTCTAGCCGCTTGAGGTAGTCTTGCTGACGATCACGCTCAGCTTCTAACCATACTTTTAAAGCTTCCAGATGCTTTAGGTTGAACGCTGCCACTGACGCTTCCGCGCGCAAATCCACTTTTACCTCTACCTCTTCCACTACCGTCCCACACTTGTGTCGACGACCACTTGGCACGGCTATTTCACTGTACTCTAGCGTTTTGCATTGGGGGCAATGCAGCCAAAATAAATTTCCTGGCTGCGCATCTTGTACATTTAATGATTGAGCTTGTACGCGCCTTCCGTCCAAGGATACTACTTTCCCAGAATGTTGCTTGCTTTGTTTAGCAAGACGATCTTTATTATTTGCCTTGCTGCCTGTCTTACTGTTCGCTTTGCCAGCCATGTCATACTTTACTTGCTAGGGGAAAATTATCAGAAGAAAACCATCTTTCAAGCTGAAATGTTATCTTGCCTTTAACTTGATGCATCGGTTAGACTACATGAAGTCAGGTAGTTAGGTAGAGTTAGGCAATTTGAAAATACCAATCTGATTTCTCGCAGGTGATGCTTGATCAGCCAATCTTTCAAGTGACACTCCGCTTAGCCAAAAAGAAACCTACTAGCGATAGAAAAGCTTATCAGACCAAGTATGTGTGGTTTGAACTGCTTGTTGCTCTAAAGCGCTGTTCAATGGACTGTAACTGCAGCTTTCATGATTTCTTCTTCCGCTCACTGGGTAAGACTGCACCCTGAACAGGTGGAATTGCCTGCCCAAAAAATAGTGTATCCTTTGCCCGAACCTTCACGCAAATTGCGTGAGCAACTGGCAAGCTGGAGTGAACATTTATACTGTGAAGCCTGGCGGTCTATTTTCCCAAAAGAACAGCGAGAGGCTGCACGGGTATTCCGAAATTTAGGAGAATCGCTTTTCACTTGGATCAATGGTACTGCATGGCGGCAGCACCTTAGATCCAATGTTTTTTTGCTGTTACAAATAGAGGATCCTGCTTGGGCAGATTATCCTTGGGAACTGCTGCATGATGGCCGCATGTGGCTGGGATTACACCAAGGAGTTATTCGGCTGCCTCCCGCCAACGCTGCCAGCAGCCAATATTCATCCATTCCTCAGGTAGCCAGTGTAACTGCACCAAATTTCAGTGTTGAGCAACCATTGCGCATGGTGACTACTTCCGCTCAACCCCCCGCCCAAGGTGATAACCAGGCACTTATTGCACGTTTGCGGCGCATGCAAAAACAGCTGCCTCCTGATTTTCTCAATCTACCAGAATCATGGCGGTCATTTCCCCAACAATCCACCAATGACCATCCCCCAGTAGATTACCGTACCTTGGATCCCTTGGGACGCAGCAATTTGTTACAATTGCTGGCAGCCTCACCCAACGTGTTCTGGTTAAGCAGTTATGCAGATGAACATGGTTGGTACTTGGAATCACCCCAGGCAAGACTGGAAACTGTTAACTCCGCTTCGCTTAAACATCAACTAGAAATCGCCAACCGCAACGGTTTAAAACTCTTGCTACTGCAAGATTCCTCCAGTTGGATTTACCCCGCACACAGTCACAAAACCGATATTGAACTGCTAGGCAGTGGCGTCCCCCACCTGGTGCGTGTTCGGGGCATGCTTTCACCAACGGTGCAATCCCGTTATTTGAAACAGTTACTGGCAGGTCTCACCGCCGGTTATTGTCCTGCTAGCAGTCACCTAAATGCTATCCAACATGTAGCACTATGGGGAGGACATCACGGTCAATGGGCACACCTGCGCTTATTGCAATCCCTTCTCTTTTCATCGCCTATTACTAAAACCGCCACAGTCCAAAACAATCACCAATTGAACTGGCAACAGTTCTGGCGGCAACACCAACAACACCCATTACCGACTATCTCGAAACGTTCAAGCCAACGCTGTGCAGATCGCCACCTGGTATTACTGGGGCTACTGCAATACTTGGATCCTCAAAGTCAAAGCTCTGCTCCTTTGGTACATTTGAAAGCTCCAGCCAGCAGCGGTAAAACCATCTTGGTGCAAGAAGCAGTTCACCATTTAGCATCCCAATATGCCCAGGTGTTGTATGTGGATGGCAAACACCTGCCTTCCAGCTTGGAAGAAAGCGGCCTGCAGTCTGTGATAGGACATCAGGACACCAACAACAATGAAGTCGTTTTGTGGCAATCACTGAAAAGCATGTTAGAGGCTAAAAATTGTAAGTCGGAAAAAAAACCAGGCAGCCAGCAAACACAGCTTGACGATGAGACGCCCATGAAAATTAGCAAGGATTTTCGTGCAGCTTGGTTAGAAGCTCCGCCCACGTTGCTGGTGATGGAGCATGTGGAACATCGGGAGGAATGGCGATCAGTGGCTGATGTATTGGCAAGAAATGGGGGAAGTCATCGTGCCTTGGTGCTGACCCGCACCGATGAGGAGACCTTGAATTCCAAAGCAGTGATTGAACTGAACCCGCTGGATGAGGAAGGGTTTGGTTATGTATTTGGTCCATTTTTTCTTCAGGCACTGGCAACACGTTCTGATGCAGAACAGCTGCGAGCTTTGTGTGCGGAGCATTTGTTACTGGGACGGTTGTTGTCTAGTGCATTGGATTGGCCTCCATCAAAAATGGTCAAGCTCTTTTGTGAGAGAGCAACTGACCCAACCACAGGGGAAACAAACAAATTAGAGGCATCCAAGGAGATATTGTATTGGCTGGTGCAGTCCGCTTTGCCACATTTCAGCATGTTGGAACGGAAGTTATTGATCCTATTCAGTCTATGCCCCGCTCCATTGCATGTGGAATTATTGAAGCGGTCAGTACAGGAAAGAGAATGCCAAACGACATTAGAGCAACTAGAAAAACGCGGCTGGCTACAGAGTTTGAACAATCGTCAAATGTGGAGTTTATCAGGTACACTGCGTCACCCCTTGAGTGAACAGCTGCTCAACCAAACCTCTTTAGAACAAGCTTGTACTTCTCTGCTTGAAGCGATGTTATCGCTCTTGAGAGAACAATCTCCACACACCGATACCCAAAGCCTCCAACCATTGCAAACCTTGCTAGTAGAACAACAAGCCAACATCTGCGAGCTAGCATTGCTGCTGCTGGAATTAAAGCAAGCTCCTGCTTTGCTAAGTTTGTATCAACAGCTAAAGCCATGCTTCATGGCAAGCAGTACTTCTGTCTCTTTAGTTCACTGTGAGCAAGTACTGCTCGCTTGCCTGTTGCGTTCCATTGAACAATGCCGCCAACGAAGGCAGTCGCTATCAGCAGAACTAGCAGCTATGGAACTTTCTGCTTTGGTGCGCATGGCACAACAGGTATCAGCAATCCACAACCGGCAAGCCGCTATATATCTGGCACAAAAAGCCCTAAAGCATCCCGCAGCACAAAACACAGCCTCTAAATCCAACCTTAATACCAATACCACCAGCCACCAGCTTTTGTATGCGCATCAAATCCTCAGCGAAAGCCTGCTTGTTCTACACTCTTTCTCTAAAGCCAAAACCGCTATCCAACATTGGCTACAAGCTGCCAAAGATCTTCAACATCCCCAATCACTTATTCAAGCCTGTCAGCAATTGTTCCAGCTTCACCAACATACAGCCAAGAACAACACCATACCCTCCAAGTTGCTGTCTACCCTACAAACTCAGCTGGACTGGCTAAAACAACACCAAGTTCCTTCCGACCAAATCGCCCAATTAGAAGCACTGCTTGCACGCTGTCTCTGGCAAATAAACGAACAACAAGCTTTCGATTTAGCTAAAACCGCCATCCAAAACTGGCCTTCATCTTCTCCTTCTCCATCTTGGATCTCACTGCTACTGGCACAAGCATACTTGCAGAAAAATCAACCCAACGCCGCATGGAAAGCTTTTTCTAAAAGTCACTGCAATCTTCATATGAAAGAAGCCACCGCTATCCTGCAAAAGATTTGTTGGCAATTACAACAATGTCCCGATACCTCTCCTCAACAATTGCTCAAATCACACTTGTTGCTAGAAGAACACCTACGTTCTCAGCAAGCACCCGAACAAGATATTGCCCAAGTACTCGATAAAATCGGCGGCTTTTACTACCGCCTCGGAGAACATCAAAAATCCACCCAAGCCTACCAACGACGACTACAACTGCAGCCAATCAAATAAATACATTCACGCTGAAGAATTACTCTTGCAGTAAATCAAAGTCATTAGTCATTTTTTTTATTTTTTGGAATGTTTACCTGACGCGCACGTTGAAAAGAGAACCAGTACTCCAGTCCACTGAGAATAGCCAGCAACGCACTAATCCACAGTAGAACACGCCCCAGATAGTCGGTAGGCAACCCCAAAGGACGATGTGACACCAGCAATGTACCCACCGCAACCATCTGTATAACCGTTTTTGTTTTGGCCAATTTGCTGGCTGCCATCGCCCAGCCTTTTAAAGCTGCTATCTGACGCAGTACAGATACACTTAAATCCCGCGCTAAGATAAGTATTACTGGTAGCACTTCTATTCGTCGCAATCCCACCAAACTCACCAGTAAACTTACCACCAGCAGCTTATCCGCCAACGGATCCAATAATTTTCCTTCTTGTGATAACCGCCCGCTTGCACGCGCCAGCCTTCCATCGGCAATATCTGTCAGTCCCGCCAATATAAACAGTACCAATGCTGCCCAATTATATATGGGCGCATCCAAATACAACAAAACTAACAACGGTGGCAATGCTGCCACCCGCGAGAATGTTAGTTGATTGGGGGTAATCAACTGTTTCCAGTTGGAGAATGATGTCCTTTTGTTGACATGTCTGTTAGCAGAAGTAGTTCTCATGGTCGGTTTTTCGTCGCTTGTGTCTCTATAGAAAAGCCAATTGCCAAGTTTCTAGCCACAGGTTAGTATTGGAAAAGACAAACCGGCTGATGAAAACTTCGGTGTGTCGTTTTTCAACCGGGACAGCAGATAGAAAACCTGCCTTGGATTTCTTTCTTTGGCTGACCCATGTTGATAATGTTGTCATTCAGATGATTGAGAATTCATCTCTAAAGAAAATATTAGCTCTTTCTGGCTGCATAAACCAACATTTTTTTCTCTCCCACGCTAAATGGTTGATTTGCAGTTGCCGAAGAAGACTTTATTTTAGCTGCTAAAAATCACTTTAAATTTAGGCGTTTGACAGGAAAATTTTGATGTACCTGCATTTGCTTGGTTTTGATTTTCGCAATAGCACCTCAGAACTGCGAGAGACGCTGTATACTCCCGCAGGCAATATGACAGGACTATTAAAGGAAACTATTCGTGCATGCGAATGGAAAGAGGTGTTTTGGCTAACTACTTGCCATCGGGTGGAGTGTTATATGGTCTGTCAGTCAGCTGCAAACGAGACGTTTGCTCGCTTTGCGGCATGGTTGACAGCTCAGTTTGACTTGCCCAGCAAAAATTGGAGAGAGGAATGCCTGCATTTAAGCGGCAAGGACGCAGCACGACACCTGCTAAGGGTAGCTTCTAGTTTAGATTCCATGTTGGTGGGCGAACCCCAAATTCTCGGTCAAGTGAAGCAAGCTTATCGTCAAGCTTTGCAAGCAAAAACGCTAGGCCCAGTATTACATTCTTTGTTGGAGCATGCTTTTCATACAGCCAAGCGGGTACGTTCAGAAACTCAAGTGGCTATCAATCCATTGTCTATCGGCCAGGTATCTGCGCAATTGGCGCGCAAGATTTTCGGTTCACTAAAGGACAAATGCTTGTTGCTGCTGGGCGCAGGGGAAATGGCTCAACTGGCAGCATTGGAATTGAAAAAGGATGGTTTACGACATTTGCGGATAGCTAGCCGCACACTTGTTCAGGCCCAAGCATTGGCAGAACAGGTGCAAGGTCAGCCTTTAAGCTTCGCCAATTTGGATAACGCCTTGGCTGCCTCTGATATCATATTGGGAGCTAGCAGCGCCTCCTATCCACTAATTACCCAAAACATGACCGCTAATGCCTTAAAAACACGCAAAGGACAGCCGATTTTCTTCATTGACATTGCCATGCCTCATGACATTGATCCTGCTGTGAACAACCTGGCCAACGCTTATCGCTACGATCTGGAGGACTTACAAGGATTGGCACAGCAAAACCGTCTTGCTAGAGAACAAGAAGCCAGTAAAGCCTTAAAATTGGTGGAAATAGAATTGGATCTCTGGCTGGAACGCCAGCAAGAAATGCGTGCTGCACCTCTGGTACGTGCTCTGCGAAATCATGTAACCCAACTGGGAGAAGCCGAACTGCAACGCACCTTGACTGCTCTACGACATCAAGATCCTTCAGCTGCTCGCATGCTAGAAACAAATCTCAGAAAAATGATGCACCGCTTTATTCGCAACTTGTTACATATCCCTTCAACCAAATTGAAACGCCTGGTGGCTCAACAAGCCTTGCCTGCAGAACCAGACTCCTTTCTTCATGAGACAGGCGAACCACTGTTATCCCAACTGCCTGTCCTCTCTCATGCCCAAGCACTGGCAGAACTGTTTGAGTTACAGCCTTTAGACTTAAATAATACCCAAGAGCAACCCACCAATGCCGATTCACCCACAACTACTCTGGAATCCTATCAAAAACGCCGATGAACATTCGCAAACCTCTGGCGGGCAAACTTGTACTTAATACCCGTCCCGCTGAAATCGCCCAAAGTCTCACCAAATTATTGGCTGAACAAGATGCAGAAGTCTTGGAATGTCCCATGCTGGTGTTTAAACCCCCTTCCTCATGGGAAGCTTGCGATAAATTCTATCAACAACTCCAACCCGAACACTGGGTAGTTTTCACAAGTGCCATCGCCATTAAGCGTTTGGCAGAACGATTGATCCAACAAACGCAACCTCTAGAAAAACTCAATCTGTCCTCTCTAGCTTCCATTGGCCCCAGCACTGCTGAAACCCTCGCAGAATATCAACTGAAAGCCACCCTCATATCCAAAATATCCAAACAAGAAAATCTGCTGGAACATCTATTACAATCTTTGCCTCCAACTTCCACCCTTTGGATTCCTCGCGCTCTCCAAGCACGTTCTGTATTGGAAGATGGCCTCCAACAAGCTGGACATCAAGTACACATCGTCCCCGTTTACCAAACAGCACCACCCAAAAGCGGTCTTGCCAAAGCAGAATCTGCTATCATGGAAGGCCGCCTGGACTGGCTGGTTTTTACCAGTTCCCAAGCTGTCAGTCACTTTATTGATTCCCTCTCTTCGGCCACCAGAAACGCACTCAGAAAATATAACCCCCGCACCGCTTGTTTAGGCAGCATTACCTCAGAAACCGCACGCCTTCACGGATTAAGGGTAGCCGCACAACCTTCTCAGCAGAACATGACTGCGCTAGTTCAAATTATAGTACAAGTAGAAATTGACCAATCCACCAAAACTTTGCCCGCATAAAACCCATGTCCTCAGCCATAAACCATGTATTTTCTGCTAAGCAACCACACCACTGCATCTCCACACAATACACAGCAGCAGCTGCAACAGCTGGCACTACAATACCTGTTGCACAACTTTCTATACAGCCAACTGCAACAGCCCCTAATCAGTGACGCTGACTATGATCGCATCGCACAAAAACTATGGCAGCTTCACCAACAACATCCAGATATCCCTCTGCCACATCAAAAGCTTTTACAGTCAGCCCTCGGACCAGAAGCTTCCAGCTTTGTCATCCGCAACTACCCCCCCCACATCATTACCATTGCTTTGAAATTGCTTTATGCCTACTCTAAACAGCGCAACGATTTCCGCGAATTCGTAGAACGCAAAGGCTACTGCATCATCCATGCTTTTTCTTAAACCAACAGCAATCAACTGATAAACTGTGTGAAGCAAACCATTTGCTCGTCGTGATATTTTTCCATATCTCTTTTTCCTTCTCATAAACCCCTGGCCTTTGAACACTTATGGCAACCGCCAATCACCATCAAATGCCCCCTCACGACAAAGAAGCTGAACAGGGCGTATTGGGGACTATCTTGCAAAACAACGAAACCTTTTTCCAGGTGGCTGACGTGTTGCAGGCAGAAAGTTTTCTTTCTCCCGCACACCGCTTGATATTCAATGCCATGCAGGCTCTGACCGAACGCCAACAACCCATTGATGATATCACCTTGGTCAGCCACTTGCGCAGTCGAGGAGAATTAGAAAAAGCCGGTGGGGTCCTTTATTTAGCCGAACTCAACGAAGCAGCACCAGTGGCTGCCAATGCCATGATATATGCAGACATTGTTCGTGAAAAATATCAGCTACGGCTGCTAATTGACTCAGCAGTGAATATCGCCAACCAAGGACGCCAAGATACTGAAAACGTAGGAGAACTGATTCAACAAGCCGAACATGTATTTTTGGAGTTGGCTAATCGTTCTGTTCGCCGCAGCTACCACGACTTGAAAAGCATCCTACAAACCAATTTCACTCAACTAGAGAAAGCCCAAACCCTCAAAGGAAAATTGAGTGGATTGCCTACCAGCTTTGCTGAATTGGATACCCTCACTAATGGTCTACAAGCCTCTGATTTCATCATCGTGGCTGCACGACCATCCATGGGCAAAACCTCTCTCGTCATGAACATGGCTCAACACATTGCCCATCACACCAACCAAACCGCACTGATATTTAGCTTGGAAATGTCCAAAGAACAGTTGGGCAAGCGGTTGCTATGCTCACATGCCAATATCAACACTAAAAAAATGGAAAGCGGCCGACTAGACCAAGACGATTGGGACAAACTTGCCCGTGCTACCAGTGAATTGGCCAGTACTCCCCTCTTCATTGACGATACCCCAGAAATCAACCCTCTTGCTGCTCGTGCTATCGCCCGTCGCATCAAATCTGAGCATAGCCTCTCCCTAGTGGTGGTGGATTACTTACAACTGATGCAAAGCCAACTGAAACACGATAATCGAGAACAGGAAATTGCCCATATCTCGCGCAGTTTGAAAGCCATGGCTAAAGACTTGCAGGTCCCTGTTATTGCTTGTGCCCAACTCAATCGCATGCTGGAAACACGACAAAACAAACGTCCGCGCCTCTCAGATCTCCGAGAATCAGGCTCTATTGAACAAGATGCTGACTTGGTCATGTTCATTTACCGCGATGAAGTTTACAATCCCCATACCGAGTTTACAGGAATCGCAGAATTGCACATCGCCAAACATCGCAATGGGCCCATCACTACCAATGAACACGGCATCCGCTTGTCTTTTATGCCAAGTCGCACCAAATTCGCCAACCTCAGCTACCGCGAATCCTAAGACACCTTCAACCATTCCCTTTGATGCCGTTACCTGCTACCTGCTTATGGAACGTCTTCATGGTAAAATAGATTGGGGACATCCCATATAAAATTTTTTAGGGTAATCCTTACTCAGTGAAAACCACATCTACGAGGAATACACCACTTTCCTTCACGACTAGCCCAACCAAGTAACGCATCATACCAACCGCTTAGAGCTCATTTTCTACAACATCTTCGTCTTTCATCCAGATCAACCGCCATGAAACGTAAGCAAACCAAACCACCAATTCCACCAACAGACGATTTGTTGAAAGACTTTGAAGCACTGCAGACCAACTTGCCCTTATCAGAAAGCTTGCCTGAAGAACTGCCGGATGTCCTTGAAGAGTCATCCGCAGATCAAACTGCACCCCAATCCTTCTCCCCCAGCACTACTCCTAAAACAAAAGTTGCCCAAAAAATACCCGATTTGCCCGAACACCCCTTCTGGCAACAAATGAATCCCCTTAAAGCCGCTTCGCAAAAAGAACCTCATACCCCAGACATTGCCGAAGACACCACCTCCCAACAAACAGCTGCTACTGCAGAAACCATCAGCAAAGACCCTACCGAACTGACCGACAGCGATCCACCTCCAACAACCAGCAAGCTAGAAGAAACTTTTCATCCCGCTGCCTCAGATATTTCCCCATATGAATCCAACCAATATTTGGAAATGCTGGTTACCAAATTAGAAGCAGATGAAGACGACATCAGTACAAAAGTCCAAGCAAAATCATTCCCGACTGGAATTGTGACAGCTGAGGCTCCCGATGCCCAAGAACCTGCAGAAGAAATCGTAGAGGAAATCACTGAAACGGTAGTAAATGAGGCAGAAACAGTCATAGATGAAACCAAAGATATAGCCCCCACAATACCCTCTGTAACAGAGGACATCCCCCCAGAAACAATCATCACCAGCGAAGCAGAGGAAGCTAGCGTTGCAAAAGAGACTCGTCCTGAAGACACTGTTACCGCCGAGGCTGCTACAACAGACACCCAAGCAACACCTGCCCGTCAGCAAAACACTACTACCGCCGACGAAGAACCCCCTGTAACAGCAGTTGAAGCTTCCTCTGCCCAAGAACCCGAAGAAGAAATCGTAGAGGAAATCACTGAAACAGCAGTGAACGAAGTAGAAACAGCCATAGAGGAAATCAAAGATACAGCCCCAACAACACCCTCTGTAACAGAGGACATCACCCCAGAAGCAACCATCACCAGCGAAATAGACACGACTACAGAGAAAACTACCAGTCTGGCAGAAGAAGAACAAGCAGCTGAGGCCGAAGCATCGCTTACAAAAGAACCCTCAAAAGACATTCTTGCTGTTTTATCGGATGAAGAGAGTTATGCCAAAGATCCTGATGCCTTCTGGGAAGGACCGGCACCCAAAGACCCAGAAATGTCAGCAGAAGAAGACATATCAGAAACCCCTACGCCCCATCAACAAGATGCCATTGATGACAAGGAACCCCCTTTATCAGTAGTTGAAGCTTCTGATCCTGAAACAGAAAAAACCACTGTAGAAGATATCACTGGCACAGCAGTGAGCAAGGCAGATTCAACCACAGATGAGACTGTCACTAGCATGGTAGCAGATATGCTGGCAGAAGAGGACATATCCGCAGCAGAAACCCCCACAACATCCAAAACAGAAGACATCCCTCCAGAAGCAGCTACCACCAGCGAAGCAAAGGAAGCTATCGCTATAGAAGAGACTTCCATAACCGATCCCGCTAGAGCAGATACGCCAGCAACGCCTAAGGACAATCAGCAAGAAAAAATTACCCATGAAGAGTTTCCCTTAACAAAAGATGAGGTCTTTAATATCCAATCAGAGGGAATCGATGAAACATCAGTGAGCAAGCCAGATACGGCCACGGAGGACACTGTCGTCAACCTGGCAGCAGATATGCTGGCGGAAGAGAACTTATCAGTAGCAGAAACCCCCACAACATCCAAAACAGAAGACATCACCCCAGAAGACATCACCCCAGAAGCAATCACCACCAGCGAAGCAAAGGAAGCTATCGCTATAGAAGAAACTTCCATAACCGATCCAGCTAGAGCAGATACGCCAGCAACGCCTATCCCCTATCAGCAAGACGCCATTGTTGATGAGGAAATCCCTTTATCAGTAGCTGAAGCTCCTGATCCTCAAGTAGAAAAAACCACTGCAGAAGAAAACACTGAAACAGCAGTGAGCGGGATAGAAGCAGCCACAGAGCATACTGTCGCCACCCTGCTAACAGAAGAAGAACAAGCAGTTGGGGCTGAGGCATCAATTGCAAAAGATTCTTCAGAGGACATGTTTGCTGTTTTGCCAGATGATGACGACAGTTTGACCATAGGTAGCGATTTTTGCGGGGAAAGACCGATACCTAAAGAACAAGAAATAACGGCAGTAGATATGCTGGCGGAAGAGGACATTTCGGAAACAGAAGACATCGCACCAAAAGTAACCATCACCAGTGAGGCAGATGAAGCCGCTGTTATAGAAAAGACTCATCCTAAAGACACTGTTACGACCAGGCCTGCTACAGCAGAGACTCCTGTAGCACCTACTCTGTCTCAGCAAGACAAAATCACCTATGAAGAGTTTCTTTCCTCGGAAGGTGCCCCTGTCCCAGCAACAGAAAAATCTTCTCTCTGGAGAAATTTTTGGCGGCGCAAAAAATCATCCCCCAGTGATTCACTTGCTGATGATGAGTCCCCTTTCACTTTAAAAAACGATGCTGTTCATCAAACTGTCCCTGCTGACACAGGATCACCTCCTGACACTGTCTCTGCCACTCCTTTTGGACAAACACCGCAAGTAACTCAAACAGATCAAATCAACAGCATCGACCAGATTGATGACCAAGAAAATGGCTGGGAACCTCCCACAGAACCGTTGATTGCAGATATTCCACAGCAGCCAATAAAAACCGCAACAGGACAAGGTAACGATCGGGGTACAAACCAACATCCGCCCCTAAAATCCTTTCCACAAACCAATCCCCTATTGGAAATTCGCTTGCCTGCCATTTGCGAAATCGGACAAGCACGGATTTCCTTTAAAGATCTGCTGCATCTTCATGAAGGTATGGTCATTCCTTTGCACCAAACTCCTCACGGATTGATGCAGCTATCCACCGGCGACAAAACAATTGCACTCGCGGAAGCCACTCAACAAACTGCCAACGACCGACCACGGATACGCATTCGTCAAATCCTCCGGAATCCCTCCCATTCTCCTTCTTCTCCTATTTTAACTGGCTAAATTCCTGCTAGAAAACAAGGTGCTGATTTTCCGCATATGCTCTTAAAAAATTTAACCGCAAGGCAAGTTTAAAAGTGAAACTGTTCGCCTAAGTAAATACGGCGAACGGTTTCGTTTTCCATCAGTTCGATTGGTCTGCCTTGGGCAAGCATTTTCCCATGGTTGATAATATAAGCCCAATCGGTGATGCTGAGAGTCTCACGTACGTTGTGATCTGTAATAAGTACGCCGATGCCTTGGGTGCAAATTTTTCCAATGATTTCTTGGATCTCAATGACAGCAATGGGATCTACACCAGCGAATGGTTCGTCCAGCAAGATATAGTCTGGTTGAAGTACCAATAGACGAGCAACCTCTACACGGCGGCTTTCTCCACCGGACAGCTGAAATCCAAAAGAGTTTCTGATGGCCTCCAAACGCATGTTGCTAATAGCTTGTTCCACACGCTCACCTTGAATTTCTTTGGAGAGGCCACTATATTCGAGTACGGCACGCAAATTTTCTGCTACAGTCATACGGCGAAACACAGAACGTTCTTGCGGTAGATATCCCAATCCCATAAGAACGCGTTTATACATGGGCAGGCTTGTGATGGTTTGCCCATCCAGATAAATATTTCCTGAATCGCAAGTTACCAACCCTGCAATTATGTAGAAGGTGGTGGTTTTGCCTGCACCATTGGGACCTAACAGCCCTACCACTTGACCACGCTTTACGCTCAAGGAGATATCTTCTACCACTTTGCGCCGCCGGTAACTTTTCATCAGTCTTTCAGCTCGCAGTTCGTGGGTTGCATTGGCAGCAGTGTTCAAGAATCTTCCTTTCCTGTTGTGTAGTTAGCTACATTTCATGATTTCATTTACGGCTGTCTGGCAGCATTTTCTATTAGATCTATATACTGTAGAGCTTCTTGAGCAGTTAGCAAATTTCTAGCAGCAGTTACAAAAGTTTGTTGCTCTGGATAGAATTTTCCTGCTAGCGGGGCCAGTTTAGCAGCTACCCGTGGGGGTAAAACGTTTTGTGCCAAATTACGTAGCGTGTCACCTTGAAGGCCATAATTTCGGGTAAACCGGGTAGCATCCAGATTCAGTCTCGCCAAACGACTGGGCTGGCGAACTTCTACTCCACCGTCTTGGCTAAGCTTTACTTCTAGCCGCTCGCCGTTCAGTAAAGTATTACCTCCATTTTCTACGCGGGCATTTCCTTGCAATACCAACAGTTGCAAATCCCCGCTTGTGTGTAATTCCTGTGCGTAAAGGGTGCGGGCGGTCTGATCAAGCCGCACCTCACCACCAGCATGAAATTCCTTTAATTGCCCATTATCCCCTAATTGCAAACTCACCCATTCTGCTTGCAAACGCATTAACGGTTGTTCCCCCTGCAGCTGGACTTGCTGATTAAATCGTAACCTTACTCCCTTACCCTTGCCCACACTTCGCAACTCTAGTTGTCTAGCTTGCGCTTTTAGTCGTGCTTTGTGCAGTATTCCTCGCACATCTCCTTGAAACAACACCCCTCCTTGCCCCCAATCCAAACTGCTGGCTGTACTTGCAGATATACATACTTGTCCTCCCGAAGGACAATCTTGCGACCATGCCTCCTCAACTCCTCCCAATGCTAGATAACCCCAAATCACCCCCAACAACACAGCCCGCCTTTTCCAGCTTGCTGCATCCCAACAAATTGGCCGCCAGTCAATCTTGTGCCGGTCCGCAGTCTCTTTCTGCAGATCATGCACTTTCACGGCACACTCCAGAAAGAGATTGGTTGTCTGTTGCAGAAGCATGCTGCCAAGCAGCACGGATAAAGTCACGAAACAACGGGTGAGGATCAAATGGCTTGGATTTGAATTCAGGGTGAAATTGGCAAGCGATAAACCATGGATGGTCCACCAATTCCACTGCTTCCACCAAATCCTTTTGCGAACATATAGCGGTTATAGACAAACCTGCTTTTTTTAAATGCTGTACAAATGCTTGATTGATTTCATAGCGATGCCGATGGCGCTCAGAAATCTCTATAACCCCATAAATTTTAGCTATCTTAGACTGCGAATCAAGTTTGGCAGGATAAGCCCCCAAACGCATGGTGCCCCCTTTGCGAGCGTCTTTATGAGGCAACATGTGCACTACACCAAATGCGCTAGCAGGTTCAAACTCAGTAGAATTGGCTGATGGCATGCCTGCCACATTGCGCGCAAATTCTATCACTGCTAACTGCATACCCAAACAAATACCAAAAAACGGCTTTTTTTGTTCTCTGGCATAACGAATCGCAGCCAACTTGCCCTCCACACCACGTTTACCAAATCCCCCAGGTGCTATGATTGCATCCACCCCCAACAACAAAGCTTCTCCTCCTTTTTTTTCCATTTCATCCGCATCTATATAGACCAACTCTACCTCCAAATGATGCGCCAACCCTCCATGCAACAGGGCTTCATTCACGCTCTCATAAGCTTCGTGCGAGTTCATATACTTGCCTACCAATCCTATCCGTACCCGCCCTTTTGGCTTGGCATAACGCTCTTCTATTTCCCGCCACGGTGTCAAATCTGGTTGTCCGGTCCATATTTTTAATAGTTCAATAATCCGCTCATCCAACCCCTCTTCATGGAACCGCAATGGCGCCTGGTACACCAATGGAAAATCAACATCCGGAAGCACACACGCTTCTTGTACATTGGTAAAAAGCGCTATCTTCCGTCGCAATTCCCGCGGCAACTCCTCAGAACAACGACATATCAACATGTCCGGCTGAATACCTATCTCACGCAGTTTATTTACACTGTGTTGGGCAGGCTTGGTCTTTAATTCACCGCTTTTGCCTACCTGCGGAACCAATACCACATGTACATACAATGTGTCCTCCTGTTTATACTCAAAACGAAATTGTCTAATCGCTTCCAAAAATGGCAATGATTCAATATCCCCCACTGTTCCTCCAATCTCTACTAAAGCAATATCCACCCCTTCAGCTGCTTCTAATAACTTAGAGCGAATAGCATCAGTGATATGCGGAATAACTTGTACTGTTTCTCCCAAAAAATCCCCCCGACGCTCCCGTTCCATTACATGATGATAAACCTGTCCAGTGGTAAAATTATTACGCCTAGACAATACCACACGAGTAAAACGCTCATAATGACCGAAATCCAAATCGGTTTCTGCACCGTCATCGGTCACAAATACCTCACCATGTTGTGCGGGATTCATGGTACCAGAATCTACATTGATGTAAGGATCCAATTTGGTGATGCTGATGCTTAAACCCCTTGCTTCCAACAATGCCCCAATAGAGGCCGTCACAATTCCCTTGCCCAATCCAGACACCACTCCTCCAGTGATAAAAATAAATTTTGTACTGTGCATCAACAACTCCCATAAGGCCATCCAGGCTTGAGCGGTGCCCCTACTTCCTCTCCAGCTTGTTGTTGTATATTGCCTATCTATGTTCTCGCTAAGTCAACAAATCATCCCCAACAAGTCTAAAAACTGCAGCAACGATATAGGGAGGCAAATAGTCAACAACAGCTGCTGAAAATATTCGTTTCATCTCTCTTTGCTGTGATAACTTCAGTATCATCCCGTTGTTCTTTCTAGTTGTCAATGCCACGGAATGGAGTCAATCAGTTGTATAGAGCAATTTTTTGATGAATGAGAAACGATATGATACAGTGCGTAAGAGTAAGGTATGTAATCAGTACAGTTTCTAAACAGTTTTATAAAAGGTTTTACGAAAGGAAAATCCCCATGAATACACAATCCAAAAAAACTGAATATGCCAGTAGGCGACATGTGCTGTCTCTGGGATGGAAAGCGTTGAGTTTGAGTCTTGGTGCCACAGCGATCTTATGGGTAGAACGCACTTTGGCTCAAACCACAGAATGGAAGGCTCTGTTGAGGCGCAAGCCACGCGGAGGCAAGGGAGAAGTACTCTCTGTGGATGGTCGCTTTGTCGCCAACGGGAAAAATCTACGCAAAGGAAGTGTGATAAAAAGCGGGGCGCAAATCACCTCTTCCCAAAAAGGGGAATTGCTCTTGCGTTTGTCTGATAACAGCACCATGCAGTTGAAAGGCCCTGTAGATTTCAGCTTTCACATTGATGGCAAAAACAAAGGCGTCCTATCCTTGGTGCGTGGTGCTGCACTGGTAGTGGTCCCCAGTCGCAAGCAATATCTGGTAGAAGGTCCTACTGCTACCTTAGGCATTAAAGGGACAGTATTTTATCGAGAAGTGTTTGATGGCCAACCTAAGAAAATGAATCGCGATATCAACAACAACCCGGTGGATGTTCCTGCCAACGCCAAAGATTATTTCTGCCTATGTAATGGAGAAGCTGATTATCTCAATGCCAAAAGTGCGACAGGTACAGTGACCGAAAATGCTAACCGTAAGCCTCACCACTCACGTTTTCTCAAATCTGAGAAAAAGGCTGGTATCATCCAGGCCAAACAGATCATTAATCATGATGACCGTGATATCAAGCGTCTAATTGAACTGCAAAAAGAACCCAAACATCGTAGTGACTGGCTGAAAATTTAACCCTTAGTTGCTAAGTTCTCCAAAATTTTGCACCGGTTGTGATGGTTACACTGGCCATACCACTTCGGCGCAACCTTTCTCATAGGCAAGAGCATGGGCTTATACCAAAGCCCTAAAATATAAGATATTTGCCCAAGCCGATTGAATTACGCTGACTGATGGCTATCTTAGCTACTGCGGAATGTTCACTGATGTTTACCGGTATTGTTGAAGAAATTGGAGTGGTGGAAGCCTTAAAAACAGACGATAACGGTGGGTGTTTGCAGCTACATTGTCAGCATGCAGGGGATGGAATGAAATCTGGTGATAGTCTGGCAGTCCAAGGGATTTGCCTTACTATTACCCAACTATACCCAAGTGCTGTTGGTGGCAAGCGATTACAATTTGATTTGGGTTCAGAAACTGTACGACGTACCAATTTATCTGAACTCAGAACAGGTGAAGGAGTACATTTGGAACGACCGCTTTCTTTGCAAAGCCGCTTGCATGGCCACTTGGTGCAAGGACATGTGGATGGAGTGGGCGTGCTAAAAGAATATCGCAATGAGGGTGGTAGTTTACTGCTCAATGTCATCGCCCCTGCATCGCTGTTTGATTACATGATTTCTCAAGGTAGCATCGCCGTGGACGGAGTGAGCCTTACTATTGTTTCCTTGCAAGAAAACCCAAACAACACACCAAATTTCTCTTTTATGCTCACCCCTCATACCCAACGCATGACCACCCTGGGAAAGCGGTCTTTGGGTAGTAAATTAAACCTAGAAATCGACATGCTGGCCAAATATGTTCATCGCTTCCTGTACCACCTTCCGCCAGATACTTTCATCTGTTGAGCTATCAATATCGGATCAAGATTCGCGCTATCTATAATTTATTCGCCATATCTTTTTGACTCGTGCTAGATTTTTGATTTGACTAAATAATATCATTCGCAGCACCTTGCTACAAGCCCAGGTACAACCGTTAACCACCAGAAGCATCTCGCCATGATTATTCCCAAACCAGACCAACTTACTTCTGAACAAGAAGCTCTGTTAAAAAAGATGGTGGCTGAATTCGGAGTAACTCTTGTCAAAGTCCCCGGAGAAACACGAGTGACATACATTATGAAAGGCGATGAACGCGATTCCTTAATGATCAAACGTCTAGAAGGCTTAGATTTCATAGAACGTGTCCAAACCGTACAGAGTCCTTATCGCTTGATGGACAAAAATTCTCCTTTGGCGGGGCGCACCTTGAGAGTGCGTGACAAACCCTTAGGTAGCGGCCATTTCTTGGTGATTGCCGGACATTGCACCATTGACCCTGAAAATCCCTCTCTGTTCTACGAAACCGCTCAAGCGATAAAGGAAGCTGGAGCTGATATGTTACGCGGCGGTGTATGGAAACCACGCACTAGTCCCCATTCTTACCAAGGCAGTCACAGAGCCTTAGATATCCTGCTAGAAGCGCGTGAACGTAGCGGATTGCCGGTAGATACCGAAGTCATGGATGCCGAACAATTGGATCTGTTGTCCGAGACAGGTGTAGATATGTTGCAAATTGGCACACGCAATGCCCTCAATTACAGCTTGCTCAAACAAGTGGGACAGAAGCTGCAAAACAGTAAAACCGTTGTTTTACTCAAACGCAGCATGCATATGGGAAAAGTGGACGAGTTGATACTGGCAGCAGAATATTTGGTCTCCAACGGATGCCCCAATGTAGCCCTCACACCGCGCGGCACTATCCCCACTATGGACGGCTACCGCAACCACCCTGATGAATGTATTACCCCCCTGTTAAAAGAAAAAACTTGGGCTCCCATTATTGTGGATCCTAGCCATTCGGTGGGACGTGCCAACTACGTGCCTTTCTCTGCCCTTGCTGCCACAGCTTACGGTGCAGACGGTCTTATCATAGAAACACACATCCAGCCATCCAAAGGCATCGGTGATGACCCCAAACAAGCTGTCACACCAGATGTACTTGCCAGTATCATCCGCAATGCTCGCCAACTCCACAGAACTCAAACCAAAACTGCTAACAAATTGCTTGCCCGTTCGGCATAATTCCAAAACAGGATAGCAAAATACTTTCTTTTGCTAAACTGACAAAGATTTTTATATTGCCAGTAGGAAAGCCTGCAAACCAGCTGTCAGCTGGTTTGCAGGCTTATATGAAGTCCCAGTTTGATTACTTGGAGAAGTACTGCTGGGTGAGTTTAAACACCACAGGACTAAGTACCACCAGACCAATCATGTTGGGAAGGGCCATCATGGCATTGAGTGTGTCAGAAATGTTCCAAACAAAGCTCAAGCTAAGAATAGGTCCGAAAAAGACTGCAATGCTCCACAAAACACGGAAAGGCATTATCGACTTTTCCCCAAACAGGTATTGCACACACCGCTCAGAATAATAGCTCCATCCTAAGATAGTGGTAAAAGCGAATAGCGGTAGTGCAATGGCAACAATCCAGCCACTACTGGCTAGGCCTTGGTTAAAAGCGAAGATGGTGAGAGAAGCACCACCTGCATTACTATTGATGTAAGCATCGGTGCCAACAATCACCAGACCCGTAATAGAACAAACGATGATGGTATCAATAAAGGTACCCAGCATGGCCACCAGGCCTTGCTGCACCGGTCCCTGAGTTTGAGCAGCAGCGTGGGCAATAGGAGCACTACCCAAGCCCGCTTCATTGGAGAACACACCACGGGCAACGCCAAAACGAATAGCTTGACGAACAGCTGCACCAGCAAAACCACCGGCAGCAGCAACAGGGGTAAAGGCATGTTCAAAAATTAGCCCAAAGGCACGGGGAAGTTCAACGGCATTGGCGAGAATGACCGCCAGACCACCAATGACATAAATGGCAGCCATTAAAGGCACCAAGCGCGCAGCGACTGCGGAAATCCAACTCAAACCGCCAATCAACACCGCTCCAACAATGGCAGTGAGTACCACCGCAGTGACCAATTTGGGAACTTGAAACTGGGTACTCAGTACATCAGCCACAGCGTTGGCTTGCACGCCATTACCGATACCAAAGCCAGCAATTGCCCCAAATAACGCAAACAACACAGCCAACCAGGCCCAACTTTTCCCCATGCCATTTTTGATAAAGTACATGGGACCACCAACATGATGGCCGTTTTTGTCTACTTCACGATATTGCACAGCACAGACAGCTTCTGCATATTTCGTGGCCATACCCACCAGGGCAGTAATCCACATCCAGAAGACCGCTCCTGGGCCACCTGCAAACACAGCAGTAGCCACACCGCCGATATTACCCGTGCCAATGGTTGCGGACAACGATGTCATCAAAGCACGAAAAGGGGTAATCTCCCCTTTACTACCTTGCGGTTGACGTCCAGCCCAAAGCATTTTAACGCCCGTACCTAAACGCAACAATGGCATAAAACGCAAGCCAAGGGTTAGAAAGAAACCTCCTCCTACGATGATAATCAGCATCGGGGGACCCCAAACGTACCCATTGACTGTGCTGACAAAATTATTCAATGCTTCCATAAAATTCTCCCGTTGTTTTTTGATTCAAGCACTCCGCTGGCTTTGAATAATTTGGCCAATTTCTAAAAAGTACGGCTATCTATTCAAACCAATGTGCAAAAGTGCGTCCCTCCGTAAAAAGGATTGTTTGTAGATTCTCTACCTGCTATGTTTCCTGCAGATTCTAGCAGTTTGTAGTATCATTATTGGGTTGAATATCCAATAAGCACAAAAAAACATGGCTGAGGTAAGATCCTCAAAACAACCACTGCTACTTGTTTCGCATAGAATTATCTATTTTGTCAATGCCACATCATTTTTGGCATCGATAGTATTTAATTTCCAATCATAGTGATGTTCGTAGTCTCCTGACCAATCACTCAGCTTTTGTGCACGTATGCCTTTGGCGTAGCGAAGCAAATGAGCACGCAAATTTTCTCTTCCACCAAAATCTTCGGCAAACCAGTGATAAAGACTAGACAACTGGATAGCTTTGGTTTGGGCAGGATATTTTGAAACATCTACTCCACGGGGATGGTTGATAAAAGCTGTAGCTCCTGCTTCCATGAGTTTTTCGGTGTTGGCGGAAGTATAAGCTCGCGAAGCAAGATTGGGGCAGCCCAGACTGGCGCAATTGAGAACATAATGCAGGCGATGATCTTTCCAGATGGGTCTTAAGATGCGGTGTTCAATATCGTGGAGAGAGATGGTTTTCCCTTCCACTTGCAACCATTGATGCCGCCAAGGACCACGGGAAAACAAATTAGGGCGAATCTTACGAATAGATGTTACTGGCCAATGTTCTAAAACCATCCAGATGGTAGTGGCATTGTAAAGGTTGATCCAAAATGCCAGTTGTTCTTGACGACGATATTCAGAAATTTTTGTTTCTTGCAAAGATTGTAAATAGGCTGCCAGTTGCTGGCGATCGGCTAATTGAACTTGCCCATAAGCCACCAGATGTATCCCTAAAGGAGAGTCAGTCTGTATATATCGCCCCAAAAACTGCTCCCATGGTTGGTGGTTGATGGTTGCAGTGGACTGGGGTTCTTCCGCTAGCCAATAAGCCCACAATTTTGCTTTAGGAGCAGCACGCGCCGTACTGTTGATTAGCAAAAATGCCAGCACAGCCAAAAGCCATATTCCCTGCATCCATTTTATACGCATTGGTCTCAATTGATTGAAGCGAGTGTTTTTAATTCAGCTTTTTTGTTTTTTGCTGGCAGACGAGAAAGTAATTCATTCAGCAGCATGGCGTGATGGCTAGCAGTGTGTGTTCCCATCGCTTGTTGATCAGCATAGGTAAAGATAGCCAAAGATTGCAACCACACAGGATGACGGAAACCCGTTCCCAACCAGCGATGCATATCTTGAACAGGGGTATCGGATCTTTGCAGGTGGAAGAGAACTTGGTGATGTTCTATCAGCCAGCGCAGCCAATTTTTTTCTAAAGCTGGTAGTGTCAGTCCCATTCCTTGCAACCAATGATCTAGAGCATGAGCGGCTAATTGGGCATGTTGCTGGGCAGGTTTTTTGATGTCGTGCAACAATGCTGCCAGCATCAATAGGGTTTGACGAGGAGTATCCAGGTCTGCGTAAAGGTGTAAGAATGGATCCAGCTGATCTCTTATGCTGGCTAACTCACTGAAAGCATCCAAACAAACTTGCTCGCTGTGGACGTGGGTATTTAAAGCCATCATGTGTTCTAGGCTGTAAGTATGGACATCTTCCATTACTTGGAAGAATAGCCTGATTTGCAACCGGTTGCGCAACATGGGAGCACGTTGCAACATACGCCATTCTAAAGCGTATTTTAGGGCATACTGCTTGAGATCAGCCTCACCACTTAAACGCACATAATCATCTTTCATGCGCTTAACTGCCCCAGGCGGCAAGGCTATTCGCAACAGATCAAGGGACTGCAATATTTCCACTAGTAAGATAGAATGCTCGTCCACAGTATAACGATGGGCAATGGTATGATGAATTTGCCCTTCTATTTTTCCAAAATCAGGAATAAACCATTTCAGCCAGCCAGTATCTCGCATGGAACGGAGCAAGTCCGCTCCATTGGCCTGGCGAGTAGCAGTAGTCAAACAGCACAAAAAAGCCTTCCCTAAACGTTGGCGCAAAGAAGGCTGTGTAGGAAAAGCAGTCCGACTAAGCAATTGACGACCCTGCAACATCAACTGAGAAGATAAACGGGCGTGGGTGGCTGCCAGCAAATAAAAAGCCTCTAACAAATCTTCAGGCTTATTCAGCTGGACATTGGATTCCAGCTGCAACTGAGAAGAATTATCCAATACAAAACGCCGACGGGGGATGGTACCAGAAAATAGTTGGCGCAGGCGACCACCCGCTAACCATGCCAAGCGCTTTTCACCCAGGCACAAACGGGAATCCGTAGACCAACCCAGCAATTGGCGAAAGAGTGATTCTAACAAAGGAGCTGCCACTTGCAGGTGCTGAAAGTAAGTGCGGCAGAGACGAACTTGAGCAAGAGAAGGAGTTTCTTGTACGGCATTTAGCTCTGATTGATGGCGAATAGTAAATGCACGCATGCGTTGCAAAATATGGCGTTCTTCAGCTTGAAGCAAATCAACCCGTTCTAAACCGACCAAGCCTCCTGATATCCCTTTCTGTGTCGCCAATTCTTCTACATCCCGTAAAGATTCCAACCAGTCTGACACCCGTGGACGGCTATGATGCAATGTGTCACCACCTCGTTCAGCGCGAGTGCGCCAACGGCGTTGTATGGCGTATTCGTTGAAACGTTGCACCATCGTCTGAGCGGATTCTAGCGTATTCAGCATGTTTAAACGGGTAAGTGCGTCATTGCGCAATGGGAAACGGTTTTTGTCCATCACAAAAAAACGCAATAACCCTCGGCCATCAGGCGTGGTTAAAAATTCTGCCACTTGCACATGAAGCCACAATTGAGAACGCGACAACACATGCAACAACACCCCACACAAGCGTATCGAGAGTCGCTCCGCTCGTAATTCCAAACAGGAATAATCCTCCAAGCGCCGATTAAACATTGTACCTGGACCCAGCAAACGCGGAATAAATGCTTTTGCACGCAAATGCTGAACGATTTCCAATGTTTCTCGCTCCCCAGGGCGAACGGCACTTAATTCCTGCTGTAAGGTTGTGGTTTGTTCTGTAGTTAGAAGACCATCCATCCCTGATAATTGAAACAAATTTACCACCTGTCCTGTCTGACTGGTGAACATACGCGCACTTTGGATGCTCAAACCTCCTGGACGTGGACGCAGCAACACCTCAAATAGTCGATCCAACAATCCCGGTTCCGGCCAATCGGTGGTACACACCTCCAGCAACCAATTTCCGTTAACTTGCTTTAGCGCCTCTACTTGAATCTTTTGTATCGTCGCTTCATCTTCATGTGGGGAAGGTTGTTGTGGTCGCCCTGCCGCCTCAGTAGAAAAAAGAGGTTTGCCATAAGATGCCTTCAGTAATTTTTTCCGATGGCGTAACCGTTCCTCCTCAGAGGTGCGCTGATAATACAGCGCAGGCATGGACAAATCGCTACCGCTAGCACCAGTAACAGGTATTGATGACATCAAGATCTCTTTTAGTAAAGAGGATGTGTGCGTTTCTCAAGAAAACAGAGGAACCTATTTTAAGTCACAAGCAAACAAATAAAAGGCTGCAACAGTCTAGGTCAAAGATGAAGCCAAGCTGGGCTTTATAGCGTCCAAAGCGCGCATTCGCTCTGTCAAGGTAGGATGGCTATAATGGTATGCACTAAACCAGGGATGGGGATAAAAATTGCTTAAGTTGTGCTCACTGAGTGACAACAAAGCAGATTTCAAGGCAGTGCTACCATCGGTAAGATTTGCAGCAAAAGCATCGGCTTGGTATTCATAACGTCTGGAACGACGCATACTGAATGGGCGCATGAAGAAGAACAGTGGCCCTGCCAGTAACAGTGCCAGGGCGGTTTCCCCTGCAAGGGAAGGCCGGTCAAACCCAAATGCGTTTGCCCATTGTGGAGCAGCGATCAACAGACTAAGAATATACAAAGCTATGGTGAGACTCACAGTTGCTGCCAGCAGTTGGCGCGGGATGTGGCGAGACTGATAATGGCCTATTTCATGAGCCAAGACTGCTTCGCATTCTTGAGGGGAAATTCTTTCTACCAGGGTGTCAAAAAGTACGATACGCGGCTGAAACAGGCCTGCAAAAAATGCGTTGGAGTGAGCAGAACGGCGCGACGCATCCATCACAAACACGTCACGATAAGCAAATCGGGCGCGCTCAGCCAACGCTTCCAAACGTGAGCGCAATTCTCCTTTGGGCAAAGGGCGTAGTTGGTAAAACAAAGGCAGCACTAGCATAGGAAACAGCCAGCCTACCAACAATTGCCAACCACTCAGCAGCAAACTAAGCCACAACCACCACCATTTTCCACTGTATAACAGGCATCCATATGCCGCATACCCCAGTGGCAGCCCAAACAATCCTGACACCAAGAGACTTTTGCCGATATCCATCCACCAGCCGCCAGTGCTTTGTCGATTAAAGCCAAATCGCTGCTCTACTCCAAAGGTGTGATGCCACATCCAAGGCAACGAGGCCAACAACCAAATCATTCCCAACAAAGCAAAATAGGCTACAAAATGATGCGCCCCTTCCACACCCTTCGTTCGCAGCCAACTATCCAGCCAAGGCAACACCCCGCCAAACACCAACCATATCAACAGCAAGGTTTTCCACATGCGCTTCCACAAAGAAATGCGCAAAAGCGCCCCATGATAAGCCAACCCTCGGCGCACAACCTCAGCAGATACTTTTCCCTCCATTCCCGCTGGTGCTCTCGCAGGTGCACGCCTCAAAGAACGCAAATTTAGCCAATCCAGCCCACTTTCTACCAGGAAACGAATCATTATCATCCCCCCAGACAATCCCACCCACTGCCACACTGTTACTTCATTCCACCATGCCGACATCTGATTTCATCCTTCGCTAGTCCTCACCCATTCACCCATTGTGCTGTTTCTTGCTGCGCAAATGGTCTTCCTCTCGCTCGCGCTCAATTTCATCTAACCAATCCCGCTTCTTGCCACGCCGAGCATGCCAACCAGCATATGCTTGCTGAGCTTGTGTCAACAGTCCTCTCGAACTTTCTTTTTCCGCTGCTAACTGCAACTGCACCTGATAATGCGCCAAAGGAAAATCTGTGTGCAATACCTGGTCCGGGTGCATCTCTCCTTGTCGCAAAGCTTTCATTAATTCTGCTGTTGTCCAATTCAGTGTCCGTGCTAGTTGGTTGGCATTCACAAAACCATATCCGCCCTCAGGATTTACTCCTAAGTAATACCAACAAAACAAGGCTTGTGGTTCTAATCGTTTTATTTTCCCCAAAGATTGCCTCCCTTGCTTTTGTATTAAAAACCCTGTCTGCTATTCACAGTCTTCGCTTGCACTGCCTTTGCTACTATTGCTATAAGAATCTCTCGTGCATTATCCGCTTAGCATGTAATTCTACACCACCAAATAGTTTTTTGCTTGTTTACCCTTATTCGCTTTTTGCCTCGCATATCCCATGCAAGTGTTGCGCTCACTGGCCAAATGGCGTGCCTTACAATCGAAATTGTCCCCCTCTTTAGGATTGGTCCCCACCATGGGGGCACTACACCAAGGTCACCTTTCTCTCATCCGGCGTTCCGCTGAAGAAAATGCACACACACTGGTGTGGGTGTTCGTCAATCCACTGCAATTTGAACGTGCTGATGATTTACTCAATTATCCCCATCAGTTAGAGCAAGATATTGCCCTTGCCCAACAGCACGGTGCCAACATACTACTGGCTCCTCCAGCAGAAGAGGTGTATCCCCCTCAAGCCCAAACTTTGGTGCAAGTAGAGCCATTGTCTCAGGTACTGGAGGGGAAATATCGTCCTGGCCATTTTATGGGCGTAGCCACTGTGGTGGCTAAGCTTCTCTGTTTGACCTTGCCAAAAAGGGTGTATTTTGGCCAAAAAGATGCCCAACAGTGCGTGGTCATCCGCCGATTGGTGGAAGACTTGTTTCTCCCTTGCCAAGTGGTCATTTGTCACACTGTGCGAGACACAGACGGCTTGGCACTATCCTCGCGCAATGCCTTGCTTTCCCCCACTGCCCGCCAACAGGCTGCCGTGCTGTATCAAACCCTGCAAACAGGCGTACGCATTATTGCAACAGGAGAACAAAACGCCTCCATCATTCGAGAACGAATGCTAGCAACCTTGCAACAAGCCCCCTTAGCAAGACTAGAATACTTGAGTCTTGCCCACCCTGAAACCTTGGAAGAACAAAACAGGGTTACTGGCACCACCCTTATCAGCTTGGCTGCCTATTTTGAAAAAGTGCGCTTGATAGATAATTTGCTTGCGCAACCGCCCGTGGCTAAACATACCAACAATCACTAATGCCTCTCATTAAGCCAGCCATTAGTCCGGGGACAAGCAATAAGACCTGATAAGCAAGGCTGTATTGCTATATTTTTTCCTTGACAGCAAACAACAACTAGTTTTTGTCCCAACCTAGCAATGCGTCTACTGAATAGCGACCTCCTCCGTGCGTTAATAACACGAAACACCCCGCTAGCATGGTCAAACCTATTTGCAGTTGTGGTCCAAATCCCACCTTTAGAACCAACCAATCTACGTACAAAACAATCACCAAAAACTGAATGGTGAATAATAATGCTAAATAACGCGTCAGTAGTCCTACTATCAGCAACGCCCCTCCCACTGTTTCCAGCAAGCTAATAAAAGGTCCCATGATAAATGGCAAGGGGATGTGCATTTGGGCAAATCCAGTTACCGCATAATCTTGACCAATTTTAAATAACCCTGCTGACAACAAAATGAGGCCGCAAACCAGCCGTATCAGCAAAAGTGACCAGTTGCCCTTTTGAGCAAAAAAGGCAAAGAAATTCTTCATTTTAAAACTCCTTCAAAAATGATTCAAAAAAATACTGTCTATTCATAAAAAAAGAAGCCAAGGTACAATAACGGTTTCTCATTTGGGCCTCTGCTTCCCAACAGATTGCTTATTCTCATACTTTATCTGTCTTGGCTAGTTTTTTCTGTCCATGCCCCACTTTTACTGACCTATAAACTACCTAACTTAAAGAATTGACCACCAATCTCAGCCCCTCAAAGCAAACAACTGTAAATGATTAGTTTTGGTTATCTGAAAGCAATTGGCTGATGCGACGGGCAAGCTCTATATCCAAGGTACTCAAGCCGCCTAAATCATGAGTGGAAAGCGAAATGCTCACCTTCTGGTACACATTGCGCCAATCAGGGTGATGGTTGAGGCTTTCTGCTAGCAACGACACCTTTGTCATGAAGGAAAATGCTTCTGCAAAATCGTGGAAGTGAAACTCCCGACACAGTTGACCATTTTCTAATTTCCAGGCGGGCAAATCTGATAGTGCCTGTTGAATCTCTGTTTCTGTTAATTTTTTTCGTACAATCATCTTTCTTTCCTAACTTTAAGACATCATGGGATAAAGAGGCTCATCAAAAGTAAGTTACTGTCTTGATTATCATAAGCCTATTTTATAATTGTAGCCGCCAGCACATGCGACAAAATAACGCTGGAGATTCATCCATTGTCTCCGCTGTAGTGCCTCCTGCACGACCGTCAGCCCATAATCCACCCAACAGCATCCAGCCTTGCTTGTTTTGCCATAGTTCGCCCCGTACTTGACTCATTGTTCCAACAAACAGTGGCTTGCGAAAAAAAGCTCTCAATCCTGTTGGTTGCAACTGTTCCAGCGGTGCATTTGCCAACGCCAGCAGGCGTATGGCATATCGTGCTACTGCCTCCAAAGATTCGTTCATATTCACATGCCCCAACCCATCAGTTTGCTGCGGTCCCCAGACCAAACGCTCAACAAGATGCTCTCCCTGCACCGCACACCAGCACTGTGGCTTTACAGACAGCTTTTCCCAGCTTGGCCAATCAGATTGCCAACGATAAAGTGGCAGTCGCTGCAACAAACTTGCTGGCAACTGTTGTGGATGCCGCTGTCCCTTGTCCCCCCGTGGCCTTGTGATGGCCATCAACGCACGCACAGAGCCTGCTTGTCCCCACTGATTAGCCCGATTTGCTGCCTGCGGCTCTTGCTGCCAACGCTGCCCATACACCCGCGTACGGACCTCCCACCACCAGCGCTTATCTATTGATGATGGCTGCTTTCCCAACTGCTGATATCCATCTGCCTCCCACAACCACTGCTTAAAAGAACCTTCCATCTTTCCCATTGCCGTAAATGGGCCTCGGCCCAATGCCATCGTCAACATCCACACCACCGGCGCCAACCCCTGCGATCGAAGATCTGCACCCACCTGCCCCGCTGATAACATTTCTAGTAACGGCAATGTTCCCCAGTGCAACATAGAACGAAACTTGAACATTCCCCGATGGTTCATGTCCTCAAAACGTCCCATTCCTAAATATCCTTGACCTTGAGCTCTTCCTAACGCAGCAGTTGGCAAACCCGGTGGTTTTAAATCTTTTTCTACAGTTCCCATTTTTATACCCATTGGCTTTTTATCGGCTGATTCACCCATTATCTACCGAAGCAACTTACTTTACGGCAGTATTTTGTGTCGTTGCTATTTGTCCAGACTTACATCCTTGCTGGCTTCAATTCCCCATTCTACGGTTTTCACCGTACGAATACGTCCCCCACTCATCCGCCACACTTCAAAGGTAGCCGTGGTATTGTCTCCATCTTTGTTCCAGGTTATTTCCCCGCTTACTCCCTGGTAATTAATGGATCCCCTCTGTTTTAAATGCGCAATGGCTTTAGAAAATTCTTGGTAGCTTACCGGTAGCCCAGGGGGATTGGCCACTAAGTGCAGCTGTCTTTGAACAGCTTTAGCCTGTTTTTTAGGAGACATTCGCAAGTATTTCTCGCCCACCCCTGCAATCGCCAACAACAGCAAACTCATAGCGTCATAGGCTTCGGCACGATAAGGTGACTTTAAATCCAGTCCAATCTGCTTTAATTGGGCATAATCGTGCTCAAAGCGACGGGTAGTATCATTTTGACGAGAAACAACCGTAGTACCCAGTGCTTCTGATAACAACCTTTTATAACGTCCAGTAGCTACAGCAGGAGTTCTCATGCTATCGGACAAGAGAAATTTACCCGTATATTGGCTTTGTTGGATAGCTTCTAGCAACAGTTCGCTATCTTCGGGAAAAATGAACAGCACAAGCAACTCAGGTTTCCTGCGTAAGAGTTTAGTAACAAACTTTGAGAAAACTGGCCGGCCGCGACGATAGGCAAATTCACCCACCAATTTTGGTTTTTTTCTGGTTTTTAGGGTGCGTTTAAAATTCTTAGCAAAGACACTACCCGCGGTATCTTGAGGATAAACGATGGCAACGGTTTCACAGCCTTCTTGCTGGCTAGCCAAGTCTGCTAGTAACTGTGCCTGTAAGGCATCAGAGGGAGCAATACGAAAGAAAAGTCCTTTGTCTGAAACGCTGGAGAGTGCTGAGGCAGTGGCAGCAGGAGAAACCAACACGATGCGGTTTTTCACGGCAGCCTGGATTGCCCCTGCAGTAACATGGCTAGAAAGCGCACCTACCACAGCTGGCACTCCTTCTTCAGCTAAACGATTGATGGCTTGTTGGGCTTGGAAAACATCCAGACCTGTATCAGCACGCACCATGGTAACGGGAAAGCCATAAAGACCACCTTGTGCATTGATCTGTTCCACTGCCAGCTGAGCTCCGGCTTCAATGGAAGGTGCCAAGGATGCCAAGGTGCCCGAAAATCCCATTAGCACTCCTACTCGCACTGACTGCGCCACCCCTGGAGAAGTACATCCTAGCCAAATACTCAAGATACCTATCCAACGGATAGCAAGGCTGGTCATTGGCATTTCTAAAAATTTCATGAACAACATTCCCTAAGCCAAGAAAACAGCAGCGGATCCCAGGGTTGACTATGATATCTTTACAGTTTGAAGAGAAGAAAAATTTTCCAAGTGGCTACTTTGGGAATAACTAGCGGTTCAAAAACGCTCTTCCTACGAAGCGGGATATACTGTTACTGAAGCATGCTTGGGTTGTGGTCGCCAATTTTTAACGGCAGTGACCAATTGCTGTACGTTTTCAAATGGCGTGTCTTTCAGTAGTCCATGACTAAGATTGAGAATATGCCCCTGCCCATTGGTTTGCTCCAAACAAACATGCACTGCTTGAACTATATCTTGAAGAGAGGCTTGACACAGTAAGCGATGGTCAATATTGCCTTGCAGTGCCATCCGTCCCTGGGTGTAGCGTTGCAGAGAAGCAAGCTGAACATGTGAAGCCACGCTAAGGGCATCCGCACCGCTAGCAACCATGGCATCTAACCAGGGAGAACCTCGCACAAATAAGATAGTAGGTGCAGTTCCCTTTAAGGCAGCAAAAATACGCTGATGGCTGGGCTGTACAAAACACTCATAGACGGACTTAGGTACTAAATGACCCAGCGATTCAAACAATTGAACTGCATGAACCCCGCTTTCTATCTGAAAACGCAAATAGTCTATGGTGGCATCGGTTAGTCGCTTCATCAGTTCACCAAACACGCAGGGATGGTCTTGGGCTAAAGCCAAGGTGCGTTTTAAGTCAGGTGGACTACCACCCTCTAACAAAAAAGCTATCAATGTCAGTGGGGCTCCAGCAAATCCCAACAGCGGTAATTCTCCTCCAATTTCATCCAACACAGCCAAAATAGCATCGCGCACAAAAGTCAGCTGGCGCTGAGAAGACAAAGGCTTTAGCTGTGGCAATTCTCCAGGAGAAAGAGATGAAGATACCAACTGCGGCCCCGGACGAAACACAAACTTTGCGCCCATAGGATCAAGCGGAGTGAGAATATCTTGAAACAAAATCAAGGCATCCACCCCTAACCGACGCGGCAGCAAAGAAATCGCCACCATGTCTTCTACGCTGCGAAATAATTCCTCTAACGGCTTCCCGCTGCGCTCCCGATAGGCCATATATTCTGGATCACTTCTTCCTGCTTGGCGCATCAACCAAACTGGCACCCGTTCTGTGGGCTGGCAACGCAGCGCACGCAACAACAAAGGTGTGGCTTCTATCATACCCATCAGCAATTTCGTGATTTCCCAGAAAGCTGGTGCTAGTAGGTTTTCTTACCACATCTTGCGGCAAGCTAGCGACAGATAGAGATCAATCAGAAAAGCTTTGCAGCTAGATAAGGCGAAGCCCAATTTTCCCAGCCATCAATTAGTAGCAAGAGTGCGGAGCAGTTCCATTTGGTCAAGCACTTTGCCTGCACCTATTACCACACAGCTGAGTGGATCTTCAGCCATAATGATGGGTAGCCCGGTGCGTTCGCGTAACAACATATCCAAGCCTTGTAACAGCGAACCGCCGCCAGCCATGACGATGCCTTTGTCTACAATATCAGCAGAGAGTTCGGGAGGTGTGCGTTCTAGGGCGTTTTTAACCGCTTGCACGATGGATCCATAGACTTCAGAAAGTGCATTACGAATTTCTTCATCACTGAGAATCAGTACTTTAGGGATACCAGAAACTAGGTCCCGTCCTTTGATTTCATGGGTACGCACCTTGCCATTGGAATAGGCAGAACCAATGCGTACTTTTATTTCTTCAGCAGTGCGTTCACCAATCAACATATTGTACTGCCGTTTGATATATTGAATGATGGCTTCATCCATACGATCACCACCTATACGGGAGGAATCGCTGTAAACGATGCCAGCCAGAGAAATGACTGCTACCTCAGTGGTACCACCACCGATGTCTACAATCATGTTGCCTTGAGGTTCAGTAATAGGCAGTCCTGCACCGATAGCTGCTGCCATTGGTTCCGCCAGTAGATGAACCTCGCGGGCCCCAGCGGATTCAGTAGATTCACGCACCGCGCGCTTTTCTACTTGGGTGATGCCTGAAGGAACCCCCACAATTACCCGTGGTTTGAAACTGATAAAGGAATTTTGTCGCTGTATCTGACGAACAAAGTGCCGCAGCATTTCTTCAGCCACGTCAAAGTCGGCGATGACGCCATCTTTCATAGGACGAATAGCATAGATATTGCCAGGAGTACGACCGAGCATAATTTTGGCCTCATTGCCCACCGCCAAAACCTTGTTATTGCCGCGGCGGTCGCGCTTCACAGCGACCACAGATGGTTCACGTATCACAATCCCTTGGCCCCGTTGGTATACCAAGGTATTCGCCGTTCCCAAATCAATAGCGATATCACAAGAAAGTACGTTTTTAAGCGAACGCAAATGCTTAAACACCATATCGCACCAATGACAAAGATAAAGAAACCATGTCTCCCATACGAAGATACACTATAAATAAAAAAACACACCAGAAAACTACATACGTATCCTTACAGTCATTTATTTAATGCAACATTTTTGAAGTTTAACTTTTTTCCTCTGCATTGATGCGCACATATTCGCGGGTGAGATCGCAACCCCAGAAGTATTCTGTTGCTTGACCTGCATTAAGATCAATTCGTAGCAACACTTCTTGATGGGTTTGTAAATATTGTTCTAGACGGGCCTCATTGCCATTGATGGCAGGACCAAAGCACAGTTTTAGTTCAGGAGGACCAAAACATATCTGAATTTGCTCCCCTGGAAGCTGGGGATGGATAACCTTGCCCAATGCCATCAAGATGCGTCCCCAAAAAGGTTTATTGCCTCCAATGGCGACCTTCACCAGTGGAGATTCCGCTACCGCACGACAGCATGCCAAGGCATGTGCAGCGTCAGGAGCACCACTAACTTCAACTTTTAGCAACTTGCTTGCACCTTCTGCATCGCATATCAATTGGCGAGCCAACTGGATACATAGATCTTTCAATGCTGCCTCAAACTCCTGAAAATTAGGGGGCCCAGCTAATCCGTTGGCTAAGAGAGCAACGGTATCGCTGGTGGAGGTATCGGTATCTACCGAGATGCGGTGAAAAGAACATTCCACAGCATTGGTTAAAGCTTGTTGTAGGCGTGGAGCAGAAAGATCGGCATCGGTGAATACATAGGCCAACATGGTGGCCATATTGGGAGCAATCATACCAGAGCCCTTGGCAACTGCAGTTAAAGTAATCGAACCCATGCGGCAAGAAGCGACTTTTGGATGGGTGTCAGTGGTCATGATAGCCCGGGCGAATTGCATGATTCCTTCTGAACTCGCCTGTAGGGCTGAAGACAAAGCCTGACAGGCAAGGCGGAATTTTTCCATGGGCAGGGGTATGCCAATCATACCTGTAGAGCTGGGCAGCACCAATTCAGGAGCGATTCCCAGCGCTTTACCCACCCAGCGACAAATTTGCTTGCTATCGGCAATACCTTGCATACCAGTGCCTGCATTAGCGGTTTTCGAGTTGACTGCTATGACCTGCAAAAGACCATCACGGACATGTTCCTTGCCAACTACCACTGGTGCACCGGCAAAGCGATTCCGAGTAAATAAGGCTGCCGCCTTACAAGGACATTCAGACGCACATACGCCAAAATCTAAAGTTGTTGTATCTCCCAACCCTGCATGGATGCCCATCCAGCGGAAACCCCGTGGAAGCAATAAGGGTGTCTCCTCTGACTTACCCATTTACTTATGCCTAACACTGCTATATGGCATGCGGTGATCATCGCCCACCTGCAATTAGCGACATACACCCCGTTTGGATGCACGAATGAAGCGCACAAAACGCTGTACATAATCGCTGGAACCCAACTTCGCTTCTATCTCTGGCAAACTTTTCTCAGCTGTCAGTTTCCTACGAAAAAACAACTTATAGGCTTCCTGTAGCTGATGCACTTCTGCTAGCGGAACATTCGCACGCTCTAATCCCACCCGATTCAACCCATACAATCGCGCACGATTTCCCGCAGCCAACACAAACGGTGGTACATCTTGAGAAATCATGGTATGAGCACCCGTCATGACCAATTCTCCAATCGCACAAAATTGGTGTATCGCTGTGTATCCTCCCAAATATGCAGCATTTTCAACGCGCACATACCCCGCTAAAGCCGTCCCATTGGACATCACAATCTCATCCCCCAACATACAATTATGAGCCACGTGACAGTAAGCCATAATCCAGTTACGATGTCCTATCCGTGTAATTCCTCCATCTGAACTACCACGATTGAGAGTAACAAACTCTCTTAGCACGTTCTCGTCCCCTATCTCCAATCGGGTTTCATCATCCTCGCGATCTTTTTTGTCCTGTGAAGCTTGACCAATGCTGGCATAAGGGAAAACACGGTTGCGCTCACCTATGACTGTGTCATTTCCTACTACCACGTGAGCCTGCAAATTTGTACCTGCACCAATGACCACCCCTGATCCAACTATACAATATGGCCCTATTTCCACTCCTGCCCCCAATTGTGCGCTAGCATCTACCAACGCAGTAGGATGTACTATTACAGAAGAACTGGCCGAAGGTTTCACAGATGGAATATTCATCAGAAGAACTGTATTTTATATATCAAACCATTACAACCATCCCTCTCTATGGATAGTCAACAACAGACATTGCTTCCTATCAACCCATTTTTTGAGTATACCACAGCTAGAGAACATCCTCTGCGGCAAAGATGGTGCGGATGCCTATTCTATCGTTTGCTGGACAATGAGTCGAAGAATGGTTAAAGCTGAAACAGGTTTTGTTTATTGAAAAAATGAGAATTTAAACTGGCATGCTAATATAATAAAGAACAGCTGGCGATTATTAAAATAGAGTAAGAAAACCGGACAAAAAAACACAGGTGGTTTTGATGAGAAAAAAAGCAGATGGCAAATAGCGATACAGAATCCCTGCAAGCCTGGGTGCGTACCCAACACGGCTCGGCAGCCAGTCGGCGGTTACGGCGAATGGGGAGGCTGCCAGCTATACTGTATGGCAAAGGCGAACCGTTGAGTTTAGAACTGGACATGCTTCAAGCAGAAAGAAGTTTTCAAGCCATGCACGGTGGTGAACGATTGATATCACTTCAAATTGAAGGTAGCCAAGCTGCTGGAGAACGCCAGGTACTGGTACGACAGATACACACCGCACCATTAAAGCAACGGCTACTGCATGTGGATTTCCACCAAATTGAATTGTCTACCAAGGTACGTGTTGCAGTGGAAGTAAAATCTTACGGCAAAGCTGCGGGCGAACTGCACGGTGGCCTGCTACAAACCGTGATGCATGAGGTGTTGGTAGAATGCTTGCCCACCCATATTCCCGAATACGTGAAGGTGGACATCAGCCCATTGAATATTGGCGATAGCATCCATGTGCGAGACTTACAACTACCAGAAGGCGTTTCAGTAGCAAGCGACAAAGAAGAAACTGTTTTTGTGCTGCAAGCCCCGCGCAAAACAGGCGATATCGAAGATGCTGTTGATGAAGCTGAGACAGCAGAAATTGAAGCAGATGCAGATCTAGCAGCGCAAGCGGACGATGCCGAAAAATAAAATCTGTTTCCCAGAATTCTGCATACTGGGCTCCGTTTTATTCAAGCCATTGCTTTTTCTTGTGTTTTTGTTAGCCTAGTGAGAAAGAATTCTGGCTGACATACACTAACCATTGGGCTTCTGGTGAAAAGTCAGCTGCCCAGTAAAGCAACTGCTTTTTAAGATTGGCATAGAGCGAAAAAATGATGTTAATCGTGGGTCTAGGTAATCCAGGCAAGCAATATGAACATACCCGTCACAATGTGGGTTTTCAGGTAATAGACACACTAGCAACAGTACTCAATGCACCTGCATGGAGAAGACGCGGTGAGGCATTTATTACCAAGATTTCTCGTCAACCCATGCTCTTGCTAGCCAAGCCACAAACCTATGTGAACCGAAGTGGTCATGCGGTTGCTGACCTACTAAAGTTTTATCGGCTGCCAACCGAAGCCCTGTTGGTGTTGACCGATGACTTGTCTTTGTCAGTGGGGCAGCTGCGTTTGAGGCCTTCGGGTTCTAGTGGCGGTCACAACGGCTTGCGTTCTATTGAAGAATCTCTAGGAACCAATGCTTTTGCTCGCTTGCGCATTGGTATTGGACATCCTGGCAGAAAAACTCAAGTCAAAGACTATGTCTTGACAATTCCACTAGTTGATGAAGCGGCTTCATTAAAAGTGGCCAAGGAATTGGCTGTCCAATGTATACTAAATCTTTCTGAGGATACCCCTATACCATCACACACTTTCCGTATCTCTACTAATGATCAAAAGTGGCCGCTTAATCAATCACTTAGTGATAAGTGCAAGAAAACTCGTGATGCGCCCAAAAGCAGCGCGACCAACCCCAAAATCATGGCTGATAGCGTTGTAAAAAACACTTGGCAAACAGTATGTTTCTAAGCGATGTTTATTTGTTTAGAGTAGCTAGCTATGTCTGAGTTTTATTAAGTAGCATTCTGAGAAAATTAATCCTTCTTGAAGCCAGTCTTTTGGAAAATCAGCAATAACCAACCCCCTGACACTATGCTTGCGTCAACACAAACAACAACCAACACAGTCAAGGCAGCACCCAAGCCCAAAGGTGCTAAGTCAGTTGCCAAGCAAACTAAAAAGAAAACCAATGCTGGTTATGAATGTATCTTGGTACTGCATCCCCATTTAGATGATGACACCAAAAAAAATCTACTAAACAAGCTGAAAACAGTTTTTCAGGATCACGGTGGCCAATTGCAGCACGATACCACTTGGGAACGACGTAGGCTTGCTTATCCTATCCAAAAACAGCTACATGGCTACTACCATCTCTTCTATCTCAGCCAAACCCCCGCAGCCTTACATGCTTTAGAAAAACAGCTGCGCATTGAAGAACAGGTGTTGCGTTGGCTCTCGGTTTCCGTAGCAGACATGGATGCTGAATTCACTGCATTTGAAAAAATGAAGGCAGAAAACGCCAAATCTCAGCAAGAAATAGAACCTGCTCCTAAAGAGATCACCTCCACTGAAGACAGCCCCATTCTTTCAACTTCATCCTAATACTCTATGAACAAAAAACGAACTAGCAACCCAAAGCGACGACGTCTCAGCAGTCGTCTATTTTTTGCACAGCGCAAAACTTCGCCCCTCAATCAAATGGAGCAAATCCCCTTTAAAGATGTAGAACTCCTAAAAGACTACATTACAGATCGTGGTCGTATCTTGCCAAAACGCATTACTGGTGCCAACGCGCAGGCACAAAGAAACCTCAAAATAGCTATCAAACGTGCCCGACATCTTGCTTTGCTCTCTTTCTCCGAAGGCCACATTTCCCAAAATCCACCCAAGCCAATTTCAAAAGAACCAGAAACCTCATACAAACCCTCCAAAAAGGCAGAACCGCCGACCACCTCTCCCGATTCAGCAGCACAAACCAAGTCTAAGCCTAACCATTCATACTCAAAACCATTGATACACTAGTTCCATCGCTTTTGTTTAGGAATCAATCAATGAACCTGCAAGTTATTCTCGTCCAAGACATTCCCAATTTAGGCTCTCTGGGTGATAAAGTGATTGTTAAAGGCGGCTATGCCCATAACCACCTTATTCCCAAAGGTCTGGCAATCGCCGCCAACCTCCAAAATACCGCCCAACTGCAATACCGCCGCGTCCACCTTGAAAAAATTCGTGCCCAAGCGATTCAAGACGCTCGCCAGCAAATTGAAGCTTTCTCACAGTTGCAACTCACCATCAAGGCAAAAGCCGGCCCCGGTGGAAAGCTCTTCGGTTCAATTACTAATCGTGAAATTAGTACCTTGCTCGCTCAATTCAACCAAAACGTAGACCGCCGCCATATCTTTCTCCACGACCCTATTCGTCGCCTTGGCAACCACAACGTAACTATCAAGTTGCATAGCGAAGTTCGTGTAGAAATGAACATCAAAGTAGAAGCAGAGCTTCCTGCTCAGTCTCCAAAAGAAACTGCTACGAAAAACCCTCCCAAATCACCTAAAGATTCTTCTAAAACTGTGGTAAAAAGCAATCCTGAAAAGGACTCAGCTGATATTGCTCTTTAGATTCTTTCGCCTTTGTTTTGGAAAGATAAGGCGGAATTTCTACAAAATTTTTCAACTTTATTTCATATCATCAAAGACCGAATCGTCGTTTTCTTTGCGCAAAGACAAATATGGCTTTAAGTATGTGGTGTTCTCTAATGCAAGGCCATGGAACAGGGCAAAAGTAATATTCTGCATAAGCACTTTGCCAAAGCAAGAAGCCAGATATTCTCTGTTCTCCACTGGTACGGATAATAAGGTCTGGATCTGGCATTTCAGCATTGTAGAGATATTGATGGATCACCTGAGGAGAAAGGTTCTGGGCAATTTGGATGAGGGAAGGTGATGGAGATTGCTTTGCCTGTGCTTTTAGCCAGCATTGTATGGCATGGATAACTTCTTCTTGCCCACTATAAGCAATGCCCACATTGAGGAAAAAGCGGTGGTGATGTTGGGTAGCGGCTTCGGCTTGGCTGATGGCTTCACGCAGACTGGGAGGCAAACTCTCTCGTCTGCCGAAAGCCCGCACGCGGATACTGTACTGCTGAATTTTGGGGTTTTTTGCTAGCCGTTTTAACTCGCTTTCAAACAACTGCATTAAGGCAGCTACTTCTTCAGGGGGACGTCGGAAATTTTCCAAGGAAAATATCCAGATAGAGACTACACGAACGCCCGCCAGCCGCAACCATTCCAGCACCTGTTCTACCTTGTGAGCACCCAGGATGTGTCCCATCCATGGTTTTTTCATACCCTGGCGGGAGGCAAAGCGGCGATTACCGTCTAAAATGATCCCTACATGACGAGGTCGTACGTCCACATGTTGCAATAGCATGCGAAACCAAACGACACGAAGCTTGTGCCAAGGAACCACCAGCCAGTTTATCCAAGTACTTAGTTGGATGGTTTTGCCTTTTGCTGCACCTGTAATGGTTGTATCAGCTTGGATTGAGACATTAGCATTGACCACATTTTCAGCCTCTGCTACTGATTTATCTGACAAGACGTTATGTGGGTTAGTGTAAACGGACATGAGAGAATCCATTCTGAGAAAAGGCTTAAAAACAAGGCAGCTATCTGAGATGCCACGGGCAACAAGAAAGATTTACAGCAGCACTCATTTATTGGCCAACAATTGTCAGTACAAACGATAAGACACCATATCCCATTAGTTGGGGAACGTGTTAGAATGCATAGCTGAGGACGGTTTTCGGTTCACTCTGCCTATAAATATCATCAGCCCGCACTAGCAGTGGGATACTTAATAGTATTATTGAATTCAAGAAGGTCTTGGTGAAAGCAAACAAAAATAACAATGAGGGGAAAGAATCTAAGGATTTACTCAAAAATCCGGAAGAGAATCCTGCTGAATTGGATGCTAAGCTAGCGCATCTGGACCGTTTGCGACAGCGGGAAGACAGCAATGACCTAGGCGTAAAAGAAACCAGTTTTTTCAGTAGTTGGCTAGCACCAATTATCTTAATAGCCTCTTTAGCCGGTATGTTGCATGTGGGCATACGCTTTTGGGATGCCTCGATGTCTGCAGACATTCGCTCATTTGCAGAGTTGTTCTTGTTGCAGGAGGCTGATCATGTTACCGATGCCATCGGCGGAATGGCAGAAGTGATGGTGGCCTTGTTGGGTTTAGTGATTACTGTAGTAGCAATTGTAGTACAGTTAGCCGCCCAGCGTTATACTCCTAAATTAGTAGAACTGTTCATTGCAGATAAAATCAACCTCGCCTATTTTGTCCTGATGGTGGTCACCAGCATGTATAGCGTGCTGATGATTTATTCAGTACGCTCTGGCTTTCTGCCATTTTGGGGAGCCTTGTCACTGGTGGGTCTAAGCATGCTGGTAATGACGATGCTGTTGCCCTATTTCTCTCATGTGTTTCGCTTTCTCACTCCTGCAAACATTCTCAGCAATCTTCGTTACAATGCGTCTCGTTCCATGAGACGGGTACGTATTTGGGGTTCATCAAGCCGCCATAAAGAAAATGTTGCTAATTCCATGGAGCAAATCAGCGATATTGCTCTAAGTGCAGTCTCGCAAACTGATCGCAACGTCGCTTTGCTCAGTCTGCATTCTTTACGTGATGTGATGGTGGATCACATGCTTATCAAAAAACGCATGCCCTCAAAATGGTTCGCCCCCAAAAAAAATCACTTTCCCGCCATTTCCAGAGATTTCTTTGAAGAAATTGAAGGCGGACGCAACTGGGTGGAACTCAGAGGCTTTATGGACATGGATTTACTTTTCAAAACCGCCGTTCAGCAAATGCCAGATGCTGTCAGTGCCATCGCCAATAATACCAGAATCATGGGGCATTATGCCTGCTACCTGGATGATCACCAAGTACTCAACGATGCTGTCCAATTCTTTAACACTTTTCTACGTCACTCACTCAATGCGCGCAATCCTAAAGCCATCTACAACCTGCTTTATCAGTATCGTCTGCTGGCCGAAGATGTATTGGAATTTGATGAGGAACTAGCAAAGAAAATCGTTTTTTATTTCAAATTTTATGGACAAGCTGCTCAAACCTACAACATTCCCTTGATTCTGGTTACCGTCTGTTTTGATCTGGTTGCTATCCTTAAACGTGCCTATCTATTGAAGTCCCCCAGCCTTAACCAAATGTTGAACCTTTTCTTGGAAGTAGACGACAGCCCAGCTACCCGTTCCAATGAATTCGAACTGCGCAGTGTGCGCAAGGCACAAATCAATTTCGGCAGTTTTATGCTTGCCCACCAAGAATATGCCCTGTTGCAACGGATAGTGAAGGATATCATCGAAGAACCGCTAGACCGCATGCAAGCCATTCACAAGGAAATGATGGGAGTCACCTCCCGCAAATTCTGGGAAATCACCGACCGCGGAGCAGACTTCTTCTACTTGGAGGAAAAAGAAAAAGAACTTGTAGAACAACTTTTTTATGAATACATCATCCCTGCTTGTAAAAAACAGGATGAAACTTCAAAATAATCGTCCATTTTCTTAAAAGCTCTCTTAACTATTGGCTAGGTTTGGCCATCATTTCTCAGCAACTGCCAATGATGAACTACCGGGTAGAGTCTTTTCGGAAAGCGATGGCTTCTTGGTGCACCGGTATCAGCATCATCACTACCCGTGCCAAGGACGGTACCCCTTACGGTTTTACCGCTAGTTCGCTTTCATCTCTTTCTTTAGAACCTCCCCAACTGTTGTTCTGTTTGGGATCACATGTACGTGGTAAAAAAGTATTTATGGAAACTGAAACTTTTGCGGTTCACTTGCTTACTGAAAAGCAACGCGATCTAGCAGAATTGTTCGCTAGTGATTCGGATAATAAGTTTCCTGACGGTTGTTGGCAAAAAGGACGTTTGGATACTCCCTTATTGGAACAGGAGGATAGACTGTATGCGATGGAATGTCTTACTACTGCAAAACTATCAGCCAGCGGAGAAAACCGCATTATTGTCGGTCAGCCCAAAATATTTTACCCTGGAACCCCCCATGCTATGCCTCTGTTGTACTTTTGCCAGAAATATCATCGGCTCTCTAGCTTGTAGCCATACTAACTATCGCTTTGGCGATTGAGAAAAACTTGCTGATATAGACGGCATTTGATCAGGATGATGAAAAAACCACCAAAACTTAATGAAACGTATTGGAAAATCCACAGATCCTACCACTGCTTGTACAAAGCCGGCCCAACCATCCAAGCAGCCCCTTTTGAACAACCAACGACGCCAAAAACGTCCCCAGGGTTTCATGACACAATAACCCAATGCGTTCCAAATATTGGGGCGTAGACCCTGATGCACCATCACGCAAGCTTCAAAAGTAGAAAAAAAATCCATCTTGTCGATGGATACCTGTGGAGAAGCAACACTGTGATGATCCAACGCTTCTTGTAAGCGACCTATTGTGCCTTGTACTTCAAGTTTTTCGTGTACGTGACGACAAGGGAATCGCGCATTGCCGCGGCGGAACAAACGTAGCTGGACATCCGGGTATTGCCCTCCATGCCTGAGCCAGCGACCAAAGTAATGGTTGCGGCGCGGTAAGCAAAAAGCATTTTCTTGAGGATTGGAAGCTACCACCCACCGAATTTCTTTTGCCAAAGCAGCACTAATCTCTTCATCTGGATCCAAATAAAATACCCAATCTCCTACTGCTTGTTCCAGCGCATAGGCTTTATTAACATTGAGGTTCAAGTTATTGGGGCGCATATAGACTTTTTTGGTATAACGGCGGGCTATTTTTTGAGAATCATCACTGCTTTCGCAGTCAACATAGACAATTTCATCCGCCCAAGCTGCCGATGCCAAGGAACCTGGCAGCAAATGGGCTTCATTGTGGCCTGTAATGGTAACAGAAATAAGCGGGGAATGTTTCATCGTACAATACCAAGCAGAGATTTGAAAAAAGAATCCATCAAATCCAAATAGTAGCACCTTGCAAGCAGGCAGCTATGGTTATATGATGCCCAGCTGCTGCAACCGCTGCCAAACTTGTTGAGGCTGAATGCTGGCTACACAGTCAAAGTAGGGGCATCGATTTTTTTCACACAATACACAGTTCTTTGGGAATCGGCTGTATAGCAAGTTCTCAGGTGAAACAGAAAAAGGAGCTGGGGCATCATGTGGTTGTAGAGGCAAGGTGCGCCAGCGTACTGGAGAGCTCGCCAAGTTTTGAGGATACAAGCCAATGTGCGGGGTACCAACCAATGCTGCTAAGTGGAGCGGACCTGAAGAATTGCCTATGAACAGCTTTGCCTGCCGTAATAGAGCAGCCAATTGAGACAAAGAAAGCGTGGTCAACAACTTAATAAAAGGGCTGGATTTCCAAGCATTAGCCAAAATATAACGCTCTGATTCGTTACCTATCACCACTGTTTGCCATCCAGCTTGATGAAAGCGATGCGCCAAATCAATAAAGGAAGTTTGCGGCCAAGAAAGCGCAGTATTGGTAGATTTCAGGGCATGTAGTACCACCAGCGGGCGCTCAGTAGACAACCCCCACATGCTTAGGGAGATCGGGAAGCTTTTTAGCGGAGGCAAGCCGTAATAATAAGCAGGCAAACCTGCCGACTCCAGCAAACACAAATTGAGCCAATATTCCGCCAACCCTGAGCGTTGACGGCCAATCGCCTCAAAACGGTTAAAACGCCAAGAAAACCATCGTCTCAACGAACCCACCCGTACTGGAATATCACTCTGGTGTATCAAACGGGCAGAGGCTGATTCAGCATAAGGCAAAAAAGCAGCATCCACCTGCAAGGCACGAACTTCTTTCAGTAAATCAGCACGCTGACATCGCACTTGTTCAGCAGAAAAACGACCAACATCTCGCTTCAGCAACACCCCTTTATCAATCACCACTCCTGCTATCCAAGGCAGACATTCCACCAAAGGAGCCACCGTAGATGATGTCAACACCCACACTTTTGCACCCCTACGTGCCAGCGCATCCATCAATGGCAAGGTGAGGATAAAATCACCTAGGCCGTCATTACGTACGACCAACACCCGCCGTAGAGGAAGGGGAGATGATTGATCGCTAACAAAAAAAGCATTCATCTTGGCTAACAGTAGCAAGTAGCAAAGCCAGAATTGATGAATGAACAAATAACAGCTTGACAGACAAAAAACCAATCAGTTAAGTGTAATTCATTCGGGTACCTTCATGGGTTTAAAAGGGAATGCGGTGAGAATCCGCAACTGTCCCCGCAACTGTGAGGCGCACTTATATGCAAGCTATTAGACAAAAACGGAAAGTCTTTAGCTGAATGCAAATATTTTAGGATGACTTGCCACTGGATCTGACAATCTGGGAAGGCATTTTCATCTATACTTTTGGCGCCATAGTCAGGATATCTGCCCGACAGCCGGCCTCTTGGTTAATATCTCACGGTGGGTGAGAAAAGAGGCCCATAGGCTCTATTGTGTGTCAGCACAAAAGCTGTCGAACGGTAGAAGATGCAGCTACATGTAGCTGCCAGCAGTAATATCTGCCTCCATTGTCACAGATTCTGTTGATATATCTATGACGCACACTAGGCCTTCCTCTAACGGAAGAACTAGGAACATGTTTACATTCTATAAAAAAATATTTCACCCGATCAGTACGGGTAAGCAGTATCGCAAGTACAAAACTGCCTTGAAAGCATGGCTGCTCCCGGGCTGGCGTGTTGTTATCGGCATACCGTGCTTTTCACAGCTGAAGGCTTCGCTGGCAATTGTAATACCAGTGCTTATGTTATGGATGCTTGCAAGTTGTGATTCTACACCGAGGGAAACACGCATCATCAATGTAATACAGCAAGCCCCTGCAAACATTCCCCCTGGTGAACACCTGTATTGCATCACCAATATTGGTCACACCATGACGGTTTTTGATCGCCCCGGCCACAGCAACCGTTTTTTAAAACTAGATCCTGTTGGCCCCTGGTTTGATTCAGATGCGGGCTATTATATTTCACGGGTAGAGGGCGGCGGCGGTGCCAATGCTTTGCTGCGTTTTTCCCCTCAAACATTGCTGGAGACTGGTGAGATCAGGTTTGGAGCCAACAGCAATCCCAATCAACTGCTAATATTGGGTTCTGATGATAAAATAGGCTGGGTGGCGTTGAGGGGCAGCAATTTTGACAGCTTTGCCACAGTAGCCATTGCTGTAGTGGATTTGGAAAATATGAATGGCCTCGATTCTGTCTCTTTGGAAGAATTGGTGCCTGCCGACCGCAGAAACAATGAGAAACTCACCAGTATTCTTGGATTTGTCTGGGATGAAGATTGTCCCGCACCTAGTGGTGGGGGATGCGCCTATGCCATAGTGAACAACTGGAATGGCGAAACGAATAGTCATGGCGGTAATCGTGCAGGGTGGCTGTTGGTTTTGCAGCCTGATGCTCAAGGTCTCCCACAGTTGGTAGGAGATGTGGTGCAATTAGGAATTTCACCTCAGCTGCTTGCACTGCTTTACGATGAGAATCTGTGGGTGGTTATTAATGCGGGTTATGCCAGCTTTGGTTCAGGTGAACCCGGCTACCTGCAGAAAATAAGCACTTCTACCCTGTTTGATGGTGCCAGCAATGACATCCAAAAAAGTCCACTGGCGAGCAACTGCAGTGGTGTGGCTTCAGGAGAAAGAGAAGATAGCCAAGGCTGCGACCCCAACGGGATTTCTCTTTCGCCACAAGCCGATATAGCCTGGGTGTACACCGGTTTCCATGGGCATATTCGGGTGCTGGATCTCTCCACTGAAACACTGCAAGACGATAATGCAACAGTGCAGCTGACAGGACCGTTGTTTAAAGTGAGCAATCCGACCCCGCGAGTATTCAGCGGCGTAGGTGGATTTGGAGAAGCTCGCCTAGCAGAACTAAATTCTCACCCAGGTGCTGATGGCAAAACCATCTACTACATTGCAAATGAGTATGACCTCAACGCTGGCAGAGGAGGATTGGGCTGCGCAGCTTACACCGTTGAGCCATAGTCTTTGCTCAGCATCCTTTGCATGGCATAACTGTTTTCTTAATGGCTTGCCTTGCCAAATACCTCTGTTTGGCACATAATGCCTGCAGGTTGGGGGGTTTTGTGATGGTCGTTTATTGATTGGTGAGTCCCAATGTTTCTTTTTATAAGCCATTTTTTCCATTGTTGGTGGCGGCGGTTGCAGACAGCCGCTTTAGTGTTGGGATTTTCTTTGTTTGCCATGGGCTTAAGCGGATCAGGCGGTGGCATAGATGAAGCTGCTATTCCTGTTCCAGAACAAAACTTTCGCGTGTTGTTGGAAGATACCCAGGGACGCAAAGTAGAGGCCGAACGGGTAACCTGGGAAGGCAAGGTTTTTTTGCGTGCCCAGTATGGAAAAGCGGTGATTAGTCTGCCTTTTTCTAATCTACGTCTGATAGAACGTTCCAGTGGCTCTGACACGGTAGAAGGTCGCCAAATTCCTATCAATGTGACTCTGCGTAGCGGGGATACCCTGGTGGTGGGCGTGGAACGCTCCAGCAAATGCTACGGCAAAACAAAGTTTGGGAACTATGAAATTTTTTTCAAAGACTTGAGACGGATAGAGTTTCTAGAAAGCGATATTCCTGTTCCTACCCCATAAAAGACCTGCCGGAGAGATGACCGAGTGGCCGAAGGTGCGCGCCTGGAAAGCGTGTGTGCGTCAAAAGCGTACCGAGGGTTCGAATCCCTCTCTCTCCGTTTTCAAGTGATACATCCCCTGATGATCTGAAGAAATTTTGGATTGGTATTTATCAATCTCGCTATTTTTAGAAGTTCAATTATCCTGAATGAACAGTAATATGAGCAATAAAAAATAGATTCAAATCTACTGAAGGGATGCGCGTAGGCCACCATGCCTCCTTAGCACCAGGGAAATAATGGCGTAGAATTGCAATTAAATTGTTACAAGAGTTTACATGCTCTCTTGCATTTACGTAATCATAAGGAATATCTAGATCATTTGCTCTGGATCGTGGTCCAAACTTTTGACCCAATCGCCAAACAAGACCAGGATCTGTTGGAATCAAAATGGAGAGCACGCCATTATACTTGATAACCCTCTGCCATTCTTGCAAAATTTTATGCGGATAATAAATATGTTCCAACACATGGGCAGCAATTAATCTATCAAAAAATTGATCTTTATAAGGGAGTTTATCTCCGCTCAAAATTTGAAAAGAAAGCTTTTTTCGTGGCCATTTGGAATACTTTTCTTTGGCTACTGACAAAGTCTCTGTGTCCATATCTGAAAGTATATACTCAGAAAATTGATGCCTTACAAATGGCAAGTGCTGTCCTGTGCCCGCACCGATCTCCAAAACACGGTCAAAACGTTCTTTTTTGCTAAATGGTTTTTCAGAAAACTTATGTCCTGCTTTCATTACAATGGACTGTAGGGAATTTGTGTATGACCGCTCATCATAGGTTCCATAAAATTTCTGTCGAATTGCAGCCCATTCAATATCTTTCTCGTCCATCGTTCTATCCCTTTTGTTTGTTAAATTGAAGATGTACCTTTGTTAGCAGTCACTAGGGGAGAAAAGACAGATGCCAAGAAAGACAGTTGAGTTTACTGATAGGGACCCTCTGTGCGCCCGTGTAAAAACTGTTGCCAGATAGGGTCTGAATGCTTTTTCATCTGTTGGGGCGTTCCTTCTGCCACGATTTTTCCTCGATAAAGCATACACACCTTATCAGCAACCATCATGCTGTTTTGGGTATGGTGAGAAATGACCAGGCAAGTAATGCCAAAGGAATCGCGCATCTCCATGATTAATTCCCCAATGGATGTGGTGGTGATGGGATCCAGTCCCGACTCGGGTTCATCAAACAACATAATGTTGGGTTGTAACATGATGGCGCGCGCCACTCCTACACGTTTTTTCATGCCGCCAGAGAGTTCGCTGGGATACTTGCCGCCAATACCAGGTAAGCTTAAACGGGTGAGGGTATGTTCTACCTTTTCTGCGATTTCTTCTTCAGAAAGATTGGTGTGTTCGCGTAAAGGAAAAGCGCAGTTGTCATAAACGCTCATGGAGTCAAATAGGGCAGAATATTGAAAAGACATACCCAGTTTTTTTAACACTTCCAGCCGTTGGCTGGTCTTGAAGGGCAGAACATCAACACCGTCAATCCACAGTTGGCCAGCAGAAGGACGGATAAACCCCATTACAACCTTCAAAATAGTTGACTTGCCCTGACCAGAACCCCCCATAACCACGGTAACTTTGCCTTTGGGAACACTTAAATCCAGTTTATTCAGGATGATGCGCTCGCCAAAACCCATGGTAAGCTTACGGAACTCAACCATGGCAGTTTTGGCAGGGTGTATCTGTTTAGCAGCCAAATGGGATAGGGAAATTTTCGGAGAAGCCGCTGTTTTTGGAACAATAGCTGTTGGAGATTCCGCAGGCATAGACAAAGGTCAAAAAAATTCTAATTAGTAAGGAGGATGACAGCGTTTCCCCAAGGTACGACTAAAGTGATAATAGAGATGCTTTTCAGTTGCCTGTGCACTGCTATAAACAGTCACAGCTGCTCCATAAGGCATCAAATCAAAGCCCTCTACAAATTCAGACAAGAGTTACGAAAGAACCGGCAGGCCTCGTCTTTGAGCAGCCGATTGACCTCGTATTGCTGGTGGGAAAATTTCATGCAGAGTTGTTATGTTGCTGAATAGAAAACAAAACGATACAGCATTTGACTTAACGGTTAGTATCAGAAATTTAAAATACACGTAGCTGATAACTGAGTTTCAAGTAGCCACCCACTTCTCCTGGAACGTGTCCGAAACGATCCGCGAGTTCTAGATAGAATTCACCAGATCCAGCCGGAAGACGAGGGGTAAATTCGACCGTAGTGCTGTTCAGATATCTTTCCAGTAACAAGTTGCGTTTTTGATCATAAATACGTAAGACGGGTTCCAAGCGAGATCGTCCTTCACGCTGCCAGATGATTTTTAAGGGATTCCCCGCAATAGCGCGTCCGATAAAAAAATCTGAATCGGCACGGGCATCCAATTTTCCCTTGAGGGTAACTTTAAGAGGCAGTCGGTTAGCTGAATCAAACCAACCATTGCTTTCTACTTCTCTGCCTATTTGATTGCCTGAGAAAGTAGGAGAACGATGATAGCCTGTACGGTGACGTCGAACCTGTAAAACAAGGTTGCCATTAACCAATTGTACTTGCTGAACAGCAAAAGGGCCAAAAGTTCGATTTCTCAAGCGTACAGGGAGATCTTCTTGCAGACCACCGTAGCCTCCACTGAAAATGATGCTGTTGGTTGTAATACGTGAGAGTCCAAAGCCTTCAAACAAACTTCCTTTAGAGAAAAAGAGACGGGAGAAGGTTTCTTCATCGCCAATACTCTCCAATCCGCTGACAATCAGTTGCAAGGGGTATTGTTGACCAACGGTAAATTGTTTGGGATGTATTTGTACTTTTTCTGGCAGTAAGACAGTGACCAGCGGATTCACCAGCTTAAGGAAAAACATATCTTGCTGTGCAAGAGAAGCATCTTCAAAGTTGGTGAACAAAGGGTCATCAGCTTGGATGTGTAATTCGGCTATTATCACAGCGGAACGCTCGGCTAGTAGCAATAAGCTAAGCTGTGCGGGTTGCTTGCGTTGGGGGGAACTAAAAAAAAGCAGTAATACTGGCTTGCGAAGTTGACGAGCCAAAATACGTTTGCGATCGCCATTAGACTTAGCACTCAAGGCAGCTTGCATTTGACGACGTGACAGGGTCCGAGGCGTTTCTAATTGAAAACGAAACAATTCCAGGCGCTGCGAGAGCCGTTGTAATAATCCATCGCGAAAGGCTTGTTGCTGAAAAATAGGGTCATCTTTGGCGAATATCGGCTGTAACTGCTGAAGGGGCTGAGAAAGCAATGGCAAAGAGAGATTCCTTAAGGCACTTTCCAGTTGTATTCTATCGGCTTGAATCTCTACCTGTGCACGGTAGCGGGTATGGTCTCGCGTCGGTTCCAGTACATTGGCGTGAAAAGATACAATATACTGCTGGCGCTGAGAGAGAATATCTTTTTGAATAATAGTACGATATTGCTCCAACCAGAACGGAGCTAACAAGCTGCCAATTGCTTGCATCAAAGCATTCCGCTGGGCAAAACTGAGCGCCAATTGCTTGGCGCTCACCAGATTATCTTCAACAACAGACACTGAAGCCTGACCACGAGCTGTCAAATAGCGTTCTTGTGCTGGCACAGGCGCACCAACCATCATTGAGGCAACCAGTACCAAAGCTACTGCTGCTATAGGAATATAAAGAGACCTAACGAACATAAGAACGGAGCTCATTTTTTAGTAGCCGAATCACAATCAAGCCATCAGCTGGATTAACAGGATCCAAAGGCGCAAAAATTCCATTGATCTTATCTTTAGGTTCCATCAATGAGCGCGACACCACGGTTTGCACCGCATTAAAATAGGGTAAATCCGAACGGACGTCGGGGAATGGAGAATTTTGCCCGATAAAGCGGGTTTTTAAATCTTTTTCACCAGTAACTTTGGCAAGGATATCTTCTACCATCAGCGCAAACTCAGCCCTGGTAATGACTTCGTCGGGAAGGAATCGACCCCTGGGAGAAACCTCTAAGCCTGCCACCCCCAGGCGTAGTACTTCTTCAATATCGCTACGAAGGGGATGGTTAATGATATCCCGCGGGACATCGGGCGAGGCACTGTTGGCTGTAGAGGCTTGAAATTGAGCCAATCCACCACCACGACGATAAAGTCTATCCAGTCGCAATTCTGAGATAAACAATGCTGCGATATCGACACGGGTAATCTGTTCATCAAACGCAATGCGCTTGCCATAAAGACTACCCGGAGCAGCACGACGTACTTTTTGTACCAAAGCCAACTCATCGTCAGCAACACCGTTTAAAGGACTATCCAATGCCAGTACTCGACGATAAAGATCTTCAGCTTTGGGCAACTGAAACGCGTCCCGTCTGGCTCGCGCCATATACAAATGGGAGCGAGCGTCGCGGTTGTTGGCAGCACTTAACTTGACAGCCTTGCGATAGTGGGATTCTGCTTCTTTCAGCCATTTTTTCTTTTCCTTGGTAAAACGCTCCACGCGAATAGCTGCCAAATGTACTTCCAACTGCTGTGCTTTGTCTGAAACCTCATTAAAAGCTTTCTTTAATGCATTTTGGGCTCGCTTGAATTGAATTTCTTTCTGGCGACGACTGAGCAATGGATCTGCAGAGGCGTGGGCAGCCACAATCGCTATGCCTGCGTGGGCAGGAGCATAATTTTCATCCAATCCTAAAGCCAGGTTAAATTCCCTTTCGGCGCGCTTCCAATCGCCCTTTTCCACAGTATCGTGGCCACGCAAGACGTGGTGTTCGGGAGTATCCAGTCGCCCCGTTGCCTCCCTTCCTTCTTGCGAACAGCCAATAAGAACTACCGCAAACACCCATACCAGGGTGAACAGTTTCCATCGTCTGTTTTCAAAGTGAGTTAACCTAGAACTGATACCGTAGGTTTGCAGTAAAGATGGATACAATCTGGGACATGATTTCAGATACATAAGGGCACCTCCTAAAAAGATAAAGAAAGTTTAGCTTCCGTCTAATACAATTAATACACGACTTTGGCTGAGAAAATCTTGACGACGGTGCAGACGACGCAGCAAATCAGCATTTTTTTGAGAAAGCACGAAATCTACCTGTCGCGGACCGCTAACTCCTTGGGGTTTAAGAATGAGTGGATTATTGCCAACACGTGGGTGGTTTTGAGCCTCTTTCAGCGAACGTAAATAACCAACTGCACCTTGAGAAAGCAGATAGCGACGGTCTACATAGCCAGTGGTATAAGCAGGCATGCCAGCAGGGTCCAGCAAACGAGGAGCGAGAGCCGGAGCAGCATTGAGCCCTCGGGCATCTAGGATAAGGCCACTATATGTTGGTAGAAGACCACTACCAGGAGAGAAAGGCGCAGGAGCCTCAGCAGTTAGCCAACGACGGGGCAAGACTTCGTGCAAGCTAGTAGCCAAGCGGATGCGCACACTGCCGTCTTCCAAGTATTCAGGACCTCGAATCGGCTGGAGATTTTTCAAGCGTCCTTGCAGGCTAGCATTGATCTTTTTAGCAGCTTCCAAGCGTGTCCCCAGTTCATCATCGGCATCAAGGTTGATTCCTTGCAACAACTCCAGCAAAACATGAGCGGCATTCAGTTTGGCCGCTCGGGTAGCACTGAGACGCTTTTTCCTGGGGGTGTTTGCCCAGTTAGCAGGTGTACCTACACCTGTTGCCATAGCTGTGCCTGCGCTCCAATCCACACAAGATGCATCGGAATCTGCTGTACAAGCAACAGATGAAGAAGGCTGGCTTTGGGAGGCCACAGGATGAGAAACAGCCAGAAAAGTCACTAGCAAAACCGACAGCCACAACAGATTTTTGGCTGCTGCATCACATAATAAGAAAGAACGCATCTTATTCATCATTCAACAAAATTTATCAGTTGGTATGGTATCCCCTCTTCAGTCTATCTGTCCTAAGTCTTTGCCCATACCCGTTAGAGGATTCACAACACAAGCTATTATTCACATTCTCTAATAGCATATATTCATGTTAAAGATAGCATTTAATAGACAGTTGATAGACATTAAATATATAGTCTCTTGCCTGCATAAATGCCATTCAGTAACCTTCAATCAATTTAGCACAAAGCACTTGAAGTCCAAATACTCAAATTCTGTCCATGCCGCAGGTAGTCACAGGCAACAAGTACAGCCATTGAAGTATGGCTGTAATCCTCATCAACAGCCGGCCGAGCTGTGTTTTTCCAAAGAGGGTGCTCCTTTTGAGGTGCTGGCAGGTGAGCCAGGCTATATTAATGTATTGGATGCATTGCTGGGCTGGCAACTGGCGCAAGAAGCACACAAAGTACTAAATCGGCCAGCTGCTGCCAGCTTTAAACACCTCAGTCCAGCAGGAGCTGCCCTAGAAGGAGAATTGGCTAGTGGTATCGCTGCCCACTGTCCCCTTAATCCCGCCGATCTTTCCCCCGCAGCTAATGCCTATTTGCGGGCACGTGCTGCAGACCCTTTGAGCTCCTATGGTGACTTTGCTGCTATCAGCGACCCTGTAGATGAAACTCTCGCCTGCCTTCTCAAAACCGAAGTATCCGACGGTATTATCGCCCCAGATTATCATCCCCAAGCTCTGGAAATCCTATGTGCCAAAAAGCAACACCGCTTCTTAGTACTGCGCGCCAATCCCCAGTGGCAGCCTCCTATAATGGAAAGCCGAGATATTTTCGGCGTAACCCTTCGCCAACGACGCAACGACATCGCTCTGCACGCAGGCTTGTTACAGCACCTGGTTACCAACTGCACCAAACGACCGCCCCAAGCCATCCGCGACTTGCTGCTGAGCATGATTACTCTCAAATACACCCAGTCCAATTCAGTGGGTATCACTTGGAACGGACAAATAGTGGGCATCGGTGCAGGCCAACAAAGCCGCATCGACTGCACACTTTTGGCAGGCAAAAAAGCCCAACTATGGCGGCTGCGACAACATCCTCTAGCCACTTCGCTTGCTTTCCAACCCAAAGTTCCACGCCAACAAAAGGTCAATGCCTTGATCAACTGGTTAGATCAGCGCATTACTTCAGCAGAACGTTCCCATTGGCAATCTTTATTCATTAAGCCTCCTGATGTCTTTCCTACAGAAGAAATCGCCCCCTGGATAAATAGCTGGAACGATGTTTGTCTAGCGTCCGATGCTTTCTTTCCCTTCCGAGACAACATTGATCATGCTGCCCGCTTTGCGGTATCTCACATCGTACAACCGGGTGGCAGCCACCGAGACCAAGAAATCATCGCTGCCTGCAATGGGTACGGAATCACCATGGCTCTCACTGGTGTTCGTTTGTTTCTTCATTAGTGTTTCTCACCCTAACCTCTTTCTGTTGTTCCGATGGCTTTTCGCATGCCTTCACAACATGAAAAAGCGGCCTTCGTTCAAGACCGCTTTGGAAGGATCGCTCGTCGTTATGACCTTTTTAACGATTTGATCACCCAAACCCAACATCGTCGCTGGAAGCGCAGCTTGATCAATCTAATCCAGCTGCGACCCTCTATGCGAGTGCTGGATATCTGCTGTGGGACGGGTGATATCGCCCTGCGTGCCTGCCAAAAGCTCAGGGGACAAGGAATTGTTGTGGCAGCCGATTTCTCTCCTCCCATGCTGGCTATCGCCAAACACCGCCTTCAACCATATCCTTTTGCCCAAACGATTATCGCTGATGCCTTGCAATTACCCTTCGCCAATCAAGCCTTTGACGTCATTACCGTTGGCTATGGTCTGCGCAATGTCGCCAACTTAGAAATCTGTCTCAAAGAATTGTTGCGTGTCCTCAAACCTGGCGGCCGACTTGCCTGCTTAGATATTGGAAAATCACGCCTCTACTGGCTGAAACCATTTACCAACGCTTATATGTTCCATATTGTTCCCCTCATTGGAACATGGCTAATGCCTGGCGAAGATATGTTTGAATACCTGCCCTATTCCACCCAGCACTACCCTTCTCAAGATAAACTCACCAAGCTTTTTCAACAAACAGGTTTTTCTTCTGTTTATCTCAAGGAATACCTGTTTGGCATCTCTGCTCTTCATATTGCTCACAAACCCGAATGAAGGTCTTTCTTAAGAAAGATCTTGCTTGAGGGATGTGCAGACAGTATCCCTTCCTTTCTTATGTTAGCCACCAACAGGTTCTAAGACGGGCAGTACCACTTTCATGCCTGGTTTAAGCACCTGTTCGTGCAGTTGAGGGTTTTCGCGGAAGAAGAGCCATAAGGGTACTTGATGCGGTTGGGTAATGGTCCAAGCAGATTGCCCCCGTTTAACAATGAGGTTTTTTTTGTTGATGATACGAAAGCGGCGATGAAATTCAGCTTCTTGCTGTGCGTGATAAGCAATGCGGCGATTTTCAAAAACTTGTTTGGAAACTTTGAGGGGTATACGATAGCTGCGAACGAAATGTATCTTAGATCGGGAACTGATTCGGTTAAGACGTCGGATATGGCTAAGACCGGTGCCTGACCAGTCAGCGTAATGTCCCGGAACTTCTCCATGGACAGCACGTATTTTAGCTTCTGAAGTTTGTGAAGAATAACTGAGGACACGAAGCAGCTTCCAATGTTCTTGGATGGCACCTTGAGATAAAGTGGTTGTTACCTTTTTAACTGGTTGCTTAGCAGTTGTAACTTGAAATGCTTGCTTTTTGGTGTTGGCAGTACGTATTTCTTGTTGAACTTTTTGCACATTAGGTGGCGGAGTTTCTCCACGGTAGGGGATAACCAATTTTTGTCCAGGGCGCAACCGGCGATATGAGACGATGTTGTTGGCCAGAGCTATCTCACGCCAATTCACTTTGTGGCGACGTCCGATGCTATAGAGTGTGTCACCCCGCCTGACACGCACCACCCAAGTGCGGCGTTGTTTACTGAAGCGCTGGTCGGAAGGAATGGAAGCCAGGAAGTTAGCAGCATTGACATCAACAGGCAGTCGCAGGGCATATCCTGGAGGAATGAATTTGGAATTAGACCAAATAGGATATCGCAAGGCAGGATTGAGTTTTCGGAGTTCTGCGGTAGAAATTTTTAGGAATTTTGCAGCCAAAGTGGCATCGAGATAAAATGAAAGCCTTTGTTCTTGAAAAGCGAGAGTTGGTTGAATTTGCAAGTCTTGGAAATAGTTTTCTGGCTGCAGGGCAATGGCGCGTGCAGCAAGAAATTCGGCATAGAAGTTCTTGCTAGCGATTTTGAATAGTCCGCCATGATAATTTTCAATTAACACACCCAAGTTCCGGGTGCCCAATTGGGCCACAATACGTTCCAAACTCAAGGGGCCATGGTTATACGCCGTAATAGCCAAAGGCCAGGTGCCCAGTCGATCATAATTCTGACGCAGAAAGCGGGCAGCAGCATCAGAAGCCATTACGGGATCTAAGCGTTCATCTACTTCATAGCTAACGGTCATGTAATGACGAGCGGTACCACGAGTGAATTGCCACATTCCTGCGGCACCCTTATTAGAATAGGTGTGGTTATGAAAAGAAGATTCCACGTGGGGCAAAAAGGCCACATCTAACGGCACTCCATGTTTTTTCATGCTTTTGCGAGCGTGTATCAATACACTGCTGGAGCGTTCCAAGCCTTGGCGGAAGCGATCAGATAATCCGCGCTGAAAGCGTACGTTGGCTGCTGATTCACGCAGCTCTTCTGAAGTAACTTGTTCCGGAAAAAGAGCGCGCAAGCGACGTTGAGAGGCACTGAGCGGCTGCCCTTGCTCTATCGCCTGAGTTAGCGCTATTAAACTCTTGGATACTTTTGATTTCTTCACCCGCACTATCCGTCTAGCAGCGCGTTTACTTAGTCCTTGTAGATTCACTTCTTCATAAACAGGCAATCCTATCAACCCATCATGCAACAACCCTTGCTTGGAAGAATGTTTGGAAAATATTGCAATCCAAAATTGCTGCTGTTTCTCCACTATCGGATAAACGGGAAACAACCGTTTGGCTTCTCGTGCTGACAAAGGGGGAAGCCCATCAGGAGAAACCCAAAAAGACAATTCTCGCTTGGCAGAATTTCCACTAGTTTTCTTTGTTCGCCTGCGCTTATTTTGGCTATTGAATCCGTCAGCAAAATCTTGTTTTCCTTCTAAATTAGAATCAATATTATCTTGCAACCCATGATAAACTTCCCCTGGAACCTGGCTTCTTTGCTCTTGTGCTAACACCACACCACACCAGGCAAGTATCCATACCAGCACCCAAAAAGAACTTCGCTTTGCTAATATATATAAAAATTTTCTAAGTGATCCATTCATTTGCTGTTCCTTTATATAGAGTGAACCAGCGTTTATTACAGCTATAGCCCGAAAGACCCCCGTAGTTGGCTTCTATATCACGTTTATGATCTGACACGGTAGCTCCATCATCTGTACATTTACGCCATTTGCGCTTGATGTCTTTTGTACACACTGCACCCTCTTTGGTGACTGACCACTACTGATGAACCTAACCAACTTACAAAAGAAAAAACAACCTGCAGCAAATACCCCATAACTAAGCATATTTTATACCATTTTTATAAATTTACTCTCTGTCTATGTTAACTGCCCTCCGCTAACAAGATTTTACCGAAAAATATTTTTCCTTGGTAAAAAGGCTTGACCTCTTCCCCCTTTTTCATTTATTAACATAGGGCTATCTCCAAATATAATGAAGATTACAAGACCAATAAGACTGAAAAATCGAGGCAAAAAATAACAGCCAGTAGAGCAACATAGAGTATAGCAAAATGGCACTAAGAAAAAGCATGCCAGAGAACCACTACCGGCAAGTTGTTGCCATGAGTTTAACAGTGAGTCCTAATGAGCATGTTTGAACAAATATATCCAGGTGCAGGTAGACAATGGCACAAAGTGGACAGGATTCTCCCTACAAGGAAGTCCATATGAAGAAATCCAAGGCTACCAAGCCTGTTGTTTATATTTCGACAGGGATATTTTGATAGGAAGGCAAATCGCCAACCTAAAGTCCGCTGTGCAATCAGCAAAAGGCTTGCATAGCTACCAAAGCACTGCCCAATTAGAATTTGGTCTGTCTTTGGAAATTTTTCGTTATTATGCATATCAAAACAGGGGAATATCATGGTAAAGGCCGACATCATCCGTTTGATTGAATTGCGTTTAAAAATAACGCACGAGGAAGCCAACAAGCAGGTAGAAGACATCTTAGAAGCTATCAAAGACCGTCTAGTCAACAAAGAATCGGTGTTAATTAGTGGTTTCGGACATTGGAAAGTCCGTTTCAAAAAACAACGCAGAGGCAGAAATCCCAAAACGGGCAAAGAACATCCTGTCAATGCCAGACATGTGATTACTTTTTATCCATCTAGCGTGTGGCGCAATGAAATCGCAGAGAAATTTGCTGAAGTTCACTTGTCTGCGGGCCAAAACGTATTGAATAGTTCAACAGAACGTACTTCAAGTAGAATGGATAGCCGGATCGCTGCACCCAAATAATCCTGCTATTGCCATAGACTAGCAGCTTACCTGAAGCCAAGCAATGCAACCGTTTCTGGCCAGGTTTTTGTTCGCAGATCCCTGGACGCATGCCCAGGTGCTAACAACTTGGCCTACCTGGACGTTGCTGATGATAATGGCAACCCTGGCTGGCATCGGTCTGCATGCATTATTGAGCCGTTGGATTGGGCAACGTTGGTTCAGCTTACCCATGTTAGTGATGTGGATTGCCTCTTTTTGGATTTGGACAAGTTGCTATTTGGTGGCTACTCGTGCGGACCAACTGCTAGCAAACGCGTTTTACCGTATTCAAGCAGACGGCCGTACTTTGGTGGAACATATAGGAGCAAGGCTACTAGCTCCTGTACAAAAAGCCATTCCATCATCAGAAGAATTTCCTGATCAAGTAAGTGCCCGAGTCATGCTGCAGGCATTGAGAGCAACACCCGAAGCTGAATACCTTGAAAACCTTCAAGAACATCTGCAACCCGATGTCCCCAGAAACAATGCCAGTGGGTGGCTAAAGCAAGGGGTATACAGCTGGCTTACTGCACGTCGCGCTGGCTGGCCTTTGTTGTCTGAAAGTGAAGCGGTTGAGACTCTTTTTGCTCCCCCTGTAAGTACAGACGCATTTACACTGCCTTTTGCTATTGGAACTGCTCCTAAAAACACTGCTGAATCGATAACAACCGTCCAACAAACCCGCTTTTTAATAGACATGCTGGCCAGCCTGGCACAACAAAGGTTCACCATTGAAAATGCCAACACGGATACTGAACCATCACTATCTGCTGTTGATTGGCATCGATTGGTGGGAGCGCGATTAGTCTCACACATTTATGGACCTGTGGCAGTAGAAGCACTCACCTGGATAGCGAAGGAAATAGCAGCAACATTACTGGTGTTACAGCTGATATGGCTGGGATTGGCATGGCCTGTCAGGAAGGGAGAACAAGTTGAAGAAGAAACCGAAGAATTTATAGAGGAAACTTATCAACCCCCCTGGTGGAAGCGGCAAGTTCAAAGAATAGGATCTGGCTGTTTGCGCGTGTTTAGCATTGTAGGGCAGAGCACAGGACGTAGGATCGGTCAATGGATGATAAAAGTACTGCAACAAGTCAATTTATTGGCCCGCCAATGTCATACACTGTGGCAACAAAAAAGTGGGGCAGCGACAAAAAAAGCGACAACACAAACCCCTTCTTCTAAAAGCGACAAAAAAATAAACAAACAAAAAGATTAATGCAGCCACTGTCTCCAAAAGACCAGTACCAGAATTCCCAATCCCAACCGATAGAAAACAAATAGCTGGGTGCTATGCTTTTGCAAGTAAGCGAGTAACCAGCCAATGGTCAAGTGTCCGCTGATAGCAGTAACCAGCAAGGCGGTTAGCAATGGCAAGGGTTTATCTTGGAAAGCTTGCCAAACTTGCAGCAGCTGCAATAATCCGCTACCCAAGATGGCAGGAATACCCAGCAGAAAAGCAAACCGAGCAGCTTCCGTGCGAGTAAGCCCCACCAGCATCCCACCCAGCAGTGTGCTGCCCGAGCGTGATGCTCCGGGAATAAGTGCTAAAGCTTGAAAAAACCCTATCAATATGGTGCGCGGAAAGTTGAGTTGCAGACTATTGAATTTGCCGGCAGGTCGACATTCAACCCAAGCCAATGCCAAAGCAACCACTATCAGCATGACACCAATAAGAGGTAGGCTGCGTGCGTCGCCTTCTATCCAATTGCGCCCCCACAAACCCAACAGCATAATGGGCAGATTGCCAGCAGCAATGTGCCAAGCCATTCGGGCATTGGGATTGGCACGCTCAGGAGGATGCCAAATAGACCGCCATGCAGCAAATGTCAGTAACAAGACGTCACGGCGAAAGTACCACATTACCGCTGCCAGTGTGCCCAACTGCAGTACAGCAGAAAGAGCGGCACCAGGATCCGGCCAACCCAAAAAAGCAGGAACAATCCGCAAATGGGCGGTACTGCTTATGGGAAGGAACTCGGTGAGACCTTGGATGATTCCTAACAGCATCCATTGCCAGTAGTTCATTATCTACCCAAAAATGGGAAAGGGAACGCTGTCATTTTGAAAGTACACTCTGATAAAGCATTTGATTTAAGTTGCAGCGTATTTTCGCACCAGAGCTTGAAAGCATTCGCCGCGTTGCTCATAGTTGGCAAACATATCCAAACTGGCACAAGCTGGGCTGAGTAACAATACACCGCCCATAGGAGCAAGCGCTTGATATGCCAGCTGAAATGCTTGCTCAAGATTACTGGCATGCGCCAGTTGGGGTGGTAAGCACCCCAGCGAACAGGCAGCCATTTCCAATGCTTGCTGCAAACGTTGAGAAGATTGTCCCAACAATACCACCAGCCGTAAATGCCGATGTGTGCACATAGCTTCCGCCCAGGCAACAAAGGACACCTTCTTGTCAGAGCCTCCGGCAATCAGACTCAATGGCTGAGAAAAATGCATCACCGCTGCTTGTGAAGCCTGCGGACGAGTAGCGTAGGAATCATCATAACAACACACCATGGCACCACCAGGCTTTGTATCTCCCACTCGTATATCCCCCACCCACTGCAACCGATGCGACAGCCCTGCAAAATTTTGCAACGCCTTTTCAACTGCCTTCATGTCGTCCTTTACTGTTTCTTGCAAAGGACCCTCTAGTAGCAATTCTGCAGCCAACCAAGCAGCTGCCGCATTTTCTTGATTAAAATTACCCTCCAATCGCAAATGCTTCAACCATCCCATTTGCCATCGTTTATCTCCCATGCGCCACAAGCATCCATCCTTCTCCAAACCCACCCCATTTAATACCGCTGTTCTGATACTTGCTGCCAGCCGCAACCCAACATGTCTCTGAGCTATTTGCTCACCCATTCCACCATCTACAACATATACCAGCGGCCAACACTTCTCTTTATCCGAACCATCACACAACAAGCGTGCCTTCGCTGCCCAATACTCCTCGACATTCTGATGCCAATCCAAATGCTCCTCATCCACTCGCAACAATACCGCCACATCTAACCCCGTATCCCAATCCATCAATTGAAAGCTGGATAATTCTAATACCACCACCTGCGGTGGTTTTAGTAATAACTCCAACGGAGGCCGACCTACGTTGCCTGCTGCTACTGCATCTATCCCCATTGCCTTTAAACCCTCCACTAGCAAGTGCACCGTTGTCCCCTTGCCTACCGTTCCTGTAACCCCCACCGTCAAACCTTCAAAAAACTCCACAAATAAGGCACATGCCGTGCTTACACGCACTCCTCGACGCCGCAGCGCTTCTAAGCCTGCATGATTCGGCCGCAACCCCGGGCTGCGCAATACCAACCCACACTGTTCTAAAGCACTCCAATCTCCCACCTTATGCAAATGCACTCCATCCTCCTGTTTGTCAAAATATGCCATCGCTTGTGCCTCCAAACGCCGATCATCTACCACATGCACAGATCCCACACCTATTGCCCGTAAAAATGCCAACGAACCCCTCCCTTCTTTGCCAAAACCTGCTAAGCCAATTGACCCCAGACGCTTCCAATCCAATTTTTCCTTTATTTTTTTCTCTGCCATACCACCCTTTCCAATGCCATTCCTCGAAGGCTCCACCAAATAACAACTAACTCGCTCCTATTAAAAGCTTCCTTAGCTTCGCCATGCCGTATTCCTATCGCATCTCATATCACCTCAACCAACAACCTTTCAAAAAGAAGTGTTAATATCTTACTGATGGCAGCAAACACATTGCCACGCACCAACATGATTATTTACCAAGCATCAACTATTTTCATTAGCAATAAGGAAGCAACCATGAATGCAAATATTCTGGAACTTAATGACAGCAGCTTTGATCAAACCATCAGCAAGGGCATCACTTTAGTAGATTTCTGGGCTGAATGGTGTGGCCCTTGCAAAGCACTTACACCTAACCTTGAAGCACTTGCCAATGAGTTTGACGGACAACTCAAAATAGCCAAAGTAGACATAGATAACTATCCTGACCTCCCCGCTCGCTATAGTGTACGCAGCATTCCTGCTTTGTTGCTTTTTAAGGATGGACAACAAGTGGACATGCTGGTGGGCAATCAACCAGAAAAAATCCGCGAAATGCTTACGCGTGTCCTTGCCTAATTGCTACTTTTTGTAAATGTTTAAAAAATTGTAGGTATTCCTTGCCCCTGCTAAGGGACAGTGACTCTCTTTATCTTTTAATATACTTGCCATTGTCCAATTAGAGTAATCATTTTGCTGGTGATTTTGGTGCAATGAAGACAAAAAACTAACCTTCCGCAGATAGAGAAGCCATGCCGATAGAGATATGATCTGTAAGAAAAAGAAGTGAGTTGGCTGGAAGAACCATACCGTATTGAATCAGGTGTACTGGTAAAGATAGGGGGTTAAGGAGGCTAGATTTGCTGAAGTCTGGATTGATTCGTTGGGCGATGTGTTTGGCATACGACGGCCAGCATTTCATAGGCTGGCAGTTTCAGCCCCATGGTACAAGTGTGCAGGGTCGCCTAGAAGAGTTTTTGTGGATATTAACTCGTGAACGAGTTCGGGTACACGGATCTGGACGAACGGATGCAGGAGTGCACGCCTATGCCCAAGTAGCCCATGTAGATTTACGCACATCTTTACCGGCGGAGCGTTTGCGCCAGGGATTGAACGGATTGGGCAAGCTGCAGCTGGTAGTGAAAAATTTGTTGCCAGCGCGTAGCGATTTTCATGCACGTTATAGTGCATCTGCTAAACGTTATCGGTATTGCATTTACAACCGTCCGTGGCCGCCTGTGTTACAGAGACGATGTTGGTGGATTCGCAGGATGTTGGACATAGAAGCGATGCGTGTTGCTGCAAAGACGTTGCTGGGTCGGCATGATTTTTCTGCCTTTCGTTCCGCAGATTGTAATGCGAATTCTCCCTGGCAGACCATGTTGGCGATAGATATCCTAATGAGTCCCGACCCGGCGGAAGAGGGAATGCTGTGGTTAGAAATGGAAGCCAGTGGTTTCTTGCAGCACATGGCACGTATTATTTGCGGTAGTTTGATAGAAATAGGTTTGGGCAAGCAGCCGCCTGAATATGCGCTGCGTGCATTAGAAAGCTGTCAACGTGACCAACGCTGCCCGACAGCTCCGGCACAGGGGTTACATTTGTTGGCTATACGTTACCCTACAGAATTGGACCCGTTTTGTTCTTCATCGCTTGATGGGTGATGAAATAAGGGACTATTTGGCAAGCTGATAGAAATAGAAAATGTGTTCGCTGGCTGGAAGAAAAATCATGAAGGGCGTCCTCAAAAGAGGATTGATGACCTTATGGGGCATGGTTATGACAGTCACTTGGGCAGCAGCACAAGGGGTGCAGGTGGAAGCACCTGTGCTTCGACATCAGCCAGATAGCAATAGTTATATTTTTGAAGATGCCCGTTTGAGGGCAGGTTTATGGACGGTTTTTGCTAGTCGGTTGACAATGGATGAAGCCCGCAGTCATGCGGAAGCAGAAGGGGTGGTGTTGTTTCGCTATGGTTCATTGGAAGGTTCAGCAAGTCGTATACGGCTAGAATTCTCCCCTTTGCAGGGTGAGTTAGAAGCTGTGGCTATTTATGACAAAAAGGATGGTTTGCGGGTAACAGCTGAACGGGCATTGTTAAAAGCTGATGGCAGTTTGGAATTGCAGCGATGTGCGCTCACCCATTGTCCACCACCGCTGCCAGCTTGGCGAGTGAAGGCTGGTCGGGTGAAAATCTCGCCTGATGGCTTTATTCATAGTAACAACAGTCGGATGGAATTGTTTAACATACCGGTAGCTTGGTTTCCCTGGATAGATTTCCCCCCTAGTGATCAGCGGTTAAGTGGCTTTTTAACACCTGAGATAGAAAATCAGGAGTCCACCGATGAAAGACTGGAACTGGGATGGCGTATGCGATTGCCGTACTTTCAAACTTTGGGACCATCACAGGATATAACACTCACCCCAGAATGGCTGCAACACGACAGACAAGGGTTAGGATTAGAATATCGCTACGCTTGGTGGCAAGAACAAGAGGGAAAGTTGCAAGGGCAGCGTTATGAGGGAGAATTTTTAAGGCAATGGATGAACTTTGAACATACACAGGGATGGAACCAGCGGAATCGCTTGACTTTGGCCTATGCGGATTCTTCAGATGGGTTGGTGCGCAGACAATATGGAGGGCAATCAGGGTCTCGTCCACGACAGGCATGGCAGGCAGGATTTAGTCAGCAACGAGACTGGTTGGATTGGTCAGTGGCTGGTCGTCACCAGAGTGAGTTTCGGGAAGAATCCATTAACGCACGCACCTTGGCTGACAGCAATGCCCGTGAAAAAGCACGGCTAGTACCACGGATAATACTCGCAGGCAGCAAGCAATGGTCTCCCTTTCCTAGAGGACAGCTACAATTCAGCTGGAAAGGAGGACAGACTCGCTTTGCCGCTGAGGAAGCTCTAAGTGGCAGAATTACCGAATTGACACCACAGCTAGAATTGGCTCAGGCAATGGGGTCTTTACATGCACTACTGAGTACGCAGCGTCACTTGGTGCGCTATACGGATTTAGCACAGTACCAATCTTCCTCTGCAACAGCAGAACAATTAGGCGATGCCCGTTTTCATCAAGATTCTGCCCAAGGGTTATTCCGCTTCCCACTGGCTCGTCGTTTCTTTGACCTTGCCAATACCGATGCTAGAACAACAGCCGAGACACGTTTGCTGCATCAATTCATCCCTGCCATAGGTTTCAAATGGAAAGAACAGGTGAGCAAACCTGTAAATGATCCACTCATTACGGAACAAGAACAACAAAGAATCTACCATTTGGAATTAGAGAATCGTTGGAGTTGGAGCAGTGGTAAATCTGCGCGCTTGAGTTTCTTTCAGCGCTATGATGACCTGCGGCATCAGACAATTGAGGAAGTAAATCCTGATCGTCCTCAAGAAGGCACTTTTAACAAACCTATGTTGCCATTGATAACCAAGCTGGATTTGCAGCTGCAAGGTATTTCTTTCAATGCCCATGCTCGCCATGACCATCAACGCAATGACACCAGTCAAGCAGGATTCTCTGCCAACTTTTCTCGTTTGCCTGCTTTGAATGAACACACCAACTTTTCGCTAGCCTGGAATTTTAATCGCCGCCGTTACTTGGATGAACAATTGCTATGGCAGCCTGAAATGAATCAATTGCAGATGTCTATCCAACTACCGCTCACTCGCTTTTTAACAGGAGGAAGTCATGCCACTCTGGCTTTGGATTCACATCGCCGTCCGCTACAACGTCGCCTGCAAAAATCCGGCGCCTTCCTTCAATTTTCTCCTGCTTGTTATCAGTTGCGCATCACCACTGTGGAAGAAGTGGTCAGTTCCCAACGCAGTGGAGAAACAGAGTATATCTTGGATCGCAAAACATCCATTGCTTTGCGGTTAAGCGGCTGGTGAAAACTAAAGGAATATCATTATCCTGACAGCTTCATAGCCTCTATTTTATACTGGTTGCCTTCTAAGATGATGCGATGAAACGCTGATTGCTGCTTGGTGCGAGGTAGCTGGGTGGAAGAAGCCGAATTGACTACCGTGAGGGACCCCTTGGCTTCAGGAGGACTCCACTGCCAGTTGTGGTGGATGTGTCCATGCAGATAGAGGGCAATAGGAGGAGAATGTTGCAGCAACCAGTAACGTAACTCTTTATGATTGCGGAGATCTCGACGTGGTTGATAGCAATGAAGCGGAGGGAAAAAGAGCGGATAGTGATTAGCCAGTATCACGCGTCCTTTAACAGGTATGGATGCCAGCAAACGGGAACTCTCATGCAAGGTATGGCTATGAACAAAGCCATTGGCGCAAAACCAAGATGCAGGTAGGGCACTGTCCCAACCCAATAGCCACCAGTATTGACTTAACCTCCGCCACAGAACACCACTGTTTTCTTGCGAAGGTGCGTACTTGCCAAAGAAACTTTCAAACTGTCCTGGCGAGGGCTCAGATACATAACGATCATGATTGCCAGGCAACACAAATACCTGTTGGGGTCCAGCTTTTAGTAACGGCAACAAGATACGATGTGCCAGTTGAAATTCTTGCTGCAGGCACAATTGAGTCAAATCACCGCTACACAGAAGATAATCCCATGAAAGCGTTTGTAAATAATCCACCAGTGCCCGTTGGCGGGCTAAGGGAAACTGTCGCCTGCGCCGTAACCACCAATTGAGCGCACCTAAGAAACGCTTGTTTACATACTGTAATGGCTGATAAGAAGGACGATGAAAATGCAAATCGGATATATGTACCAATACTTTCCGCTGAAAGGATTCAGGATGCATCACTTGAGATGTGCCAGCACGTTCAGACAAGCCCACCTCTATTGGTGTAGGTTTCCTTTGCCATTTCCATCTTAGGGCAAAAAGATCTGGCTATTCAAGCTATTCAAAAAGTCTATCAACTGACTCAACAATCCCGCCCCTGCTTGTCCTACTATCACCAGAAACTGCTGGGCTGCATATGGCACAATTCTCCCTCCTCTGCCACATTGAAAAATCTTGACACATCCCACATTCCTTTTACTGACATGGGTATTAACCCCATGCTTTATCTAACAATGGACGCAACTCTCCTCGCATGTGCATATCCGTAACAATGTCACACCCACCGATAAATTCTCCCTTCACATACACTTGCGGAATGGTAGGCCAACTAGAAAATTTCTTAATGGCATCCCGTAAAACATGGTCTTCTAAAACATTGCGACTGGCATAAGAAATTTGTAGTCCTTCTAATATCTCCACCACTGCTGCAGAAAATCCACACTGAGGAAATTCTGGCGTCCCTTTCATGTAAAGCAAAACAGGATTCTCATTGATGTCCTGTTGAATGCGCTCCATGATCTGTTCGTGTGCCTTTGGCGAGTCCTCCTGTTTTTTGCCCGCCTGCTGTTCCTGAGCTATCACCTTAAATATGTCGTTCATCACCAAACTCCCTTCGCTTCACTACCACAAGGTTTATCTACTTTCATGGCTTCCTAACGATTGCCATCATTTCCATGCTAGCCTGTTGCAACAATAAAAAAAACCCTGTCTTGATATCTTAATCGCTCGAAGTCCATGACTTTACCAGCCTTACCCACTGTTAACTGGAAACAAGAGACCGCTTTTTACTCTATAACGGCCAATCCTTTGGGGTTTCACCACTTGGCTGCTGCAGAATGGCTGTTGCAACAAAAAAAGCTGCAGCGGGTGGTGCTGTTGATATCCAACGGCTTTCATCCCGATCCTTACAAAACAGATGTTACTACAGGGGCGAGAGAACGTATTGAATGGGCAAAACAGCTGTTAACCGAAGCATCAGATAAAGACAAAAGCGCCTTGTCACAGACAGCAAATGATTATGGTCAGTCCCTACAGTTGAATTCGGCAATAGAAATATCGGAGCGTGAATTACAGTTTGACCGCCCTGTACGAATGGTTGAACACCTGAGATGGTTACAATCTTTGGGATTGCAAACGCCCATTCCTTGGTTGGTAGGGACAGATTTGCTGCATCGCTTGAGCGATATCGCCATTTTTTCCGATGCCGATGTGAAACTATTGGCCAAGCATTTGGAATGGCATGTGCTAGAACGCAGCTCTCACAGTTTGCAGCAGACTTTATCATCTGCCCAGGAACGAGCAGCTTCTCTTGATTGCTACTTACAAGTGTTTAGTTACCCTCTCAAACAAGCTCCTTTATGGCTGCGTCCTTTTTTATCAATTAGTAGCCACGCCATCCGCCATTGTGCAGAATCTGGCGACCCCCTCACAGGAATGGTCAGCAGTGGATTAGTGCAAAAACTGACAAAAGCCTATGCCCCTTCCACAACAGATGCCCTACATCATCAAGCCATGACCCCTTTGCAACATGAACTAGCACAAGCTTGGTTCAGGCTGCTTCAACAAGGACGCCGGGTGCATCAGCTGCTGCTCGATCAGCAACCGACTCCGATTCTGGTCATCAACGAGACCAGCAGTGGCGGGCTGATCTCCCATTCCTTGCTTGCTTTTCCCAATGCCTCTCGCTACTTTCATCAAACCCACATCCCCTACAGCAAAGAAGCTCAACAAAATCTAGGGTTTACCAATCTATCAGAAAACCAGACCGACATCGATTTATCCCAGGTAAGTCAAGCCAAGGTGAACCATGTTGTTCAACATATGCGAGCCTCATTGACCAGTTCCCGTCCCTTATTGGCGTTGGCTGAAAGCGGAATGGCAGGACCCCCAGATGGACAGCACCGCAGTCAAAAAAACGGCCAATGTTGGATTGCTCTCGCCTCCTCAAACCAAATCAGCACCCATTGCATTACCCTTCCTCCCTTTCTTACCCGCTTAGAACATCAAATAGGCTTCGCCACCCAGACACTCCAATGGTTAGAACAAGAATTGCCCAAACACCTTTGCTAAAAAGGAACAAGCACTGGTTGAAGCGATATTGGCGGGTGTGAGATTTTTTCCAAGAACATTTATCGCTGCCACTAAGATTTTGAACTCCAATGGTGCAGCAACAAAGCGGCAAGCAGGTAGATGGTGGGTTGTAGGTGCAATTGCAGCAGCAAGGAATGATTTTGAGGATGGTAAAGCATGAGGATGATACCGCTGAGGATTAATAGTGTTCCACAGCTGGTTTGTATTAAACCCGAAACGGTGGTGAGAGAAAAGCGTTTCAACCAGAGACGATGTTGGTTGATGTGTTGCCAAGCATATAAGGGAAATACCACCGCAAATGCCAAGCCTGCCCAAATATGCATAAGCAAGTTGATTTGTTGTAGTGGATGCTGAAATGCCAGCTGCCGCATGCCGAACGATACCAGTCCGCTTAGAGTCAAGCCAAGCAGTAGCAGTATAACGAAGGTGCGCATGGAGAATTAAGCAGCCGAGATATTTTTTTGGGTGTACTCACACTCGTTGATAATAACACACTGCAAACAGAGAGGTTTTCTTGCTTTGCAAGTATAGCGCCCATGCAGGATAAGGTAGTGATGGGCGTGGGGAAAGTGTTTTTTAGGAATCACAGCCAGCAATTTTTCTTCTACCTGCAGAAGAGTATTGCCAGAAGCGAGACCAGTGCGATTACTCACTCGAAAGACATGGGTATCCACTGCAATGGTGGATTGGCCAAAAGCCACCGCGAGCAACACATTGGCAGTTTTTCTACCTACTCCAGGCAATGCCTCTAAATCCTGCCGCCTTGGGGGTACTTGCCCCTGGTGTCTCTCCAATAACAATTGGCAGGTGCGAATGATGTGGCGTGCTTTGGTAGGGGCAAGACCAATATGTTGGATATGTTCCAGCAGTTTTTTTTCTCCCATAGCCAGCAGGGTTTGAGGAGTTACGGGGAACAAAGTTTGGGTGGCTTGATTGACAGAACGGTCAGTAGCTTGTGCACTGAGCATCACAGCTACTAGCAATTCAAAGGTGGAAGTGTATACCAACTCCGTACTGGGCGGCTGAGTATGTGTAGCAGCTAGCTTACCCAGCAAGGATGCTGCATGCTGAGAATTCACTGGGAGTCTTCAGGAGAGGGCATGGATGTTTGGGTAGGGGATTCCAAAAAGGCATGATGCAGCAGTTTCAGAGCGCGATCGGCATCTTGCTGTCGTACTACACAAGAGACGTTAATTTCAGATGCCCCTTGCGAAATCATTTCTATGTTGATTCCTGCTTCACCCAGAGCAGAAAACATGCGTCCAGAAGTGCCAGGCAATTCGCGCATGCCCTCTCCCACAATAGCCAAGATGGCACGGCTACTTCTAATTTCCAAGTGACCCAATGACTCCAACCCCTCACGGGCGTGTTGAAGTAATTCAGCATTTTCCACAGTAAAAGATACGCTGACTTCTGAAGTGGATACCAGGTCCACCACCACCCGATGGTTTTCCAAACAAGCGAATACGCGTGCCATAAAGCCATAGGCATCAAACATACGATTGGAATGAACAGTAGCCACACTAATATGTAATTTAGCCGTAACAGCACTCACCGTGGAGGGGAAAGATTTATCTGACTTAAATT